>NC_008786.1:1200000-2400000 GCF_000015565.1 Verminephrobacter eiseniae EF01-2 | reverse complement strand
CCCACCACCCCACCACCCCACCACCCCACCATCCATCCAACCACTGCCCGCAGCAGATCAGCGCTGGCCCCGCACCCTCAGCAACTCATCCAGGACAAGGCAGGCGGCCCCCATGGTGATGGCGGCGTCGGCGAGGTTGAAGGAGGGGAAATACCAGCCGGCGTAGTGCCATTGCAGAAAATCGACCACGTAGCCGCGCATGAGCCGGTCGATCACGTTTCCGACGGCGCCGCCGAGGATGCTCGACAGCGCGAGGCTGAACAGCTTTTGTCCCGGATGGGCGTGCAGTTGCCACAGGATGAAGATCGCGGCGGCAACGCCGATGCCGGTGAACAGCCAGCGCTGCCAGCCGCCTGCGTTCGACAGGAACGAGAACGCGGCCCCGGTGTTGTGCGCCCGCACGATGTTGAAGAAGCCGGTGACGGTGCTGGCGTCGCCCAGTTGGTAGTTGCCCAGGATCAGCGCCTTGGTGGTCTGGTCGGCGATCAGGATGAGCAGCGCCCAGATCAGCCAAGGCCGCATGCTTGCGCCGCTACGCCCGGCCAGCGATGTGCGCGGCATCAGGCATGCTCCCGATGCTCGCCGGAGCCGTACAGGTTGCTGATGCAGCGGCCGCAGAGCCTGGGGTGGGCGCTGTCTTGGCCGATGTCGCTGCGGTAATGCCAGCAGCGTGCGCATTTGCTGTCTGTGCTGGGCCGGACGCTGATCTGCAAATCGTCTCCGGCGAGCAGTTCGACGGCGGATGTGATGAATACGAACTGGAGGTCTGCGCCCAGGCTGGCCAGCAGCGCGTGGTCTTCGGGTGCTGCGCTCAGTCTGAGCCTGGCTTGCAGCGATGAGCCGACCTGGCCGTTGGCGCGCAGGACTTCGATTTCCTTGTTCACTGCATCGCGGATCTGGCGGATGCGCGCCCATTTGGCCAGCAGCCCTGCATCGGCTGCGGCGATGGTGCCGTAGGTTTCCAGGAAGATGGAGTCGGAGCCGCCGAACAGTTTCCAGGCTTCTTCGGCCGTGAAGGACAGGAATGGCGCCATCCAGCGCAGCATGGCGTGTGTGATCCGGTGCAGCGCGGTCTGGGCGCTGCGGCGCGCCAGGCTCTTGGGCGCCGTGGTGTACAGGCGGTCCTTGAGCGCGTCGAGATAAAAGCCGCCCAGGTCTTCCGAGCAATACAGTTGCAGTTTGGCGACCACGGGGTGGAATTCGTAGATTTCGTAGTGCGCCAGCACCTCGGCCTGGAGTTCGGCGGCGCGGGTGAGCGCGTAGCGGTCGATCTCCAGCATCTGCCCGAACGGCACGCTGTCTTGGGCCGGCTCGAAGTCGCTGACGTTGGCGAGCAAAAAGCGCAGCGTGTTGCGGATTCGGCGGTAGGCGTCGACCACGCGCGCGAGGATTTTCTCGTCGCCCGCGATGTCGCCCGAGTAGTCGCTGGCGGCCACCCACAGGCGGATGATTTCTGCGCCCAGCCGCTGGTTGATCTCCTGCGGCTCGATGCCGTTGCCCAGCGATTTGCTCATCTTGCGGCCTTGGCTGTCGACGGTGAATCCGTGCGTGAGCAGACCGCGGTAAGGCGCGCGGCCTTGCAGGGCGCTGGCCAGCAGCAGCGAGCTGTGGAACCAGCCACGGTGTTGGTCATGGCCTTCCAGGTACAGGTCGGCCTCCGGGCCGCTGTCGTGGCGCACATCCGGGTGCGTGCCGCGCAGCACATGGCTGAAGGACGAGCCCGAGTCGAACCACACTTCGAGGATGTCGGTGCTCTTGGTGTAGTGCTGCGCGTCCTCGGCGCCCAGGATGTCTTGCGCCGTCACGCGGCTCCAGGCTTCGATGCCGCCTTGCTCGACGATGCTGGCGGCCTGGTCCAGGATTTCCATCGTGCGCGGGTGCAGTTCGCCCGAGTCCTGGTGCAGAAAGAACGGGATCGGCACGCCCCAACTGCGCTGGCGCGAGATGCACCAGTCGGGCCGGCTGGCAATCATGTCGTGCAGCCGGGCTTTGCCGTTTTCGGGGTAGAAGCGGGTGTGCTCTATGGCCTGGAGCGCGATCTGGCGCAGTGTCTTGTCGGCCTTGTCCTTGGTGAACACGCCCTCGCCTTCGTCCATGCGCACAAACCATTGCGCTGCGGCGCGGTAGATCACGGGCGTCTTGTGGCGCCAGCAATGCGGGTAGCTGTGGCTGATGTCGCAGGTGGCCAGCAGGCGGCCGGCGCCGCGCAGCGCCTCGATGATCAGCGGCACGGCCTGCCAGATCGGCTGGCCGCCGAACAGCGGGAACTCGGCTGCGTAGCTGCCGTTGCCCTGCACGGGGTTCAGGATGTCGGCGAGCGCCATGCCCTGCGCGCGGCAGGAGTGGAAGTCTTCCAGGCCATAGGCCGGCGCACAGTGCACGATGCCGGTGCCGTCGTCGGCCGTGGCGTAGTCCGCCAGGTACACCGGTGCCAGGCGCCGGTAGCCCGCGTCCACGTCATGCAGCGGGTGCTCGAATGGCAGGCCGGCGAGGTTTTTGCCCAGGGTGGTGGCGATCACGCTGCCGGCCAGGCCATAGCGTTCGAGGCACCCGGCCACCAGCGACTCGGCCACGAGCAAGATGCGTTCGCCGGCATCGACCAGCGCGTAGCTGATCGCGGGGTTCAGGTTCAGCGCCTGGTTGGCGGGGATGGTCCAGGCGGTGGTGGTCCAGACGAGCGCGAAGGCATCCTTGGCCAAAGCCGGCAGGCCGAACGCCGCCGCCAGCCTGGCGCTCTCGTGCGCCTTGAAGGCCACGTCGAGCGTGCTGCTGTGCTTGTCGGCATATTCGATCTCGAATTCGGCCAGCGAACTGCCACAGTCGAAGCACCAGTGCACGGGCTTGAGGCCCCGGTACAAGAAGCCGCGCTCGATCACGCGCTTGAAGGCGCGGATCTCGCCGGCTTCGTTGGCGTAGTTCATGGTCTTGTAGGGGTTGTCCCATGCGCCGAGCACGCCCAGGCGCTGAAAGTCGGCCATTTGCTGCGCGATCTGCACGGTGGCGTAGGCGCGGCTCTTGGTCTGCATGTCGTCGCGCGAGAGCTGGCGGCCGTGCATTTTTTCGATGGCGTTTTCGATCGGCAGGCCATGGCAGTCCCAGCCGGGCACATAGAGCGCGTCGAAGCCTTCGAGCTGGCGCGCTTTGGTGATCATGTCTTTCAGGATTTTGTTGACCGCGTGGCCCATGTGGATCTGGCCGTTGGCGTAGGGCGGGCCGTCGTGCAAGATGAACTTGGGTGCGCCCCGGCGGGCGTCGCGCAGGCGCTGGTAGATGCCTTTTTCGTTCCACTCCTCGACCCAGCCCGGCTCGCGCCGGGGCAGATCGCCGCGCATCGGGAAAGGGGTGTCGGGCAGGTTCAGGGTGCTGCGGTAGTCGGTGGCGCTGGCGTTGTCAGACATGGGAAGGACCTTGGAAACGGGGCAATCCGGGCGCGCGCCCGGAACGGAGTACGCATTCGGGGCGCGGTGGCTGGGCCACCGCCTCAAATTCGGTCGCGCGCGGCTGGGCGCCGGGTGGCGGTGTGTGCCGGGGCCTGGCCCGCCGCAAACCAGGCGCGTGCATCGGCGCAGTCTTTGGCAATGCCCGCCGTCAAGGCATCGAGGCCGTCGTACTTCAATTCGTCGTGCAGTTTGTGCAGTAGTTCCACGCGCACGATTTTACCGTAGGCCCCTTCCAGCCCGAGGTCGGCGGGCCATTGCAGGCAATGGGTTTCCAGCAGCACGCGACCGCCGTTCACGTCCTGCGGGTCCAGCGATGGGCGCACGCCCAGGTTGGCCACTCCCGGCAGGGGGGCGCCACCGAGCCCGTGCACCAGCACCGCAAAAATGCCGCTGGCAGCGGGCTTCCAGTGGGAAAAGCGCAGGTTCAGGGTGCGAAAGCCGTTGCCGGCACCGGCTCGGGCGGCGCCCAGTTCGCGCCCGAGCTTGCGGCCATGCACCACATGGCCGGAGATGGCGTAAGGGCGCCCGAGCAGGCGCGCTGCCGCTGGCATGTCGCCCTGGGCCAGGGCCTGCCGCACGGCGGAACTCGATACGCGCAGGCCATGCACCTCGTAGCTGTTCATGCGCGCCACGTCAAAGCCCCGGGCCTGTCCGGCGGCGTCGAGCATGGCGTAGTCGCCGGCGCGTTGGCGGCCAAAGCGGAAGTCGTCGCCCACCAGGACATAGCGGACGCCCAGACCGCGCACCAGCACTTCTTCGATGAAGTCCTCGGGTGATTGCGCGGCCAGCGCTGCGTCAAAAGGCAGCACCACGGTCTGCTGCACGCCGCAGCGCTCGAGCTCGGTGAGTTTGTCGCGCAGGGCGCCGATGCGGGCCGGGGCCAGTTCGGGCTTGTGCCGGACGCCGGCAAAGTAGTCGCGGGGGTGGGGCTCGAACGTGAGCACGCAACTGTCCACCCCCCGGTGCGCAGCCTCGTTGTTCAGCAGGGCCAGCATGGCCTGGTGGCCCCGGTGCACGCCATCGAAGTTGCCTATGGTCAGCGCACAGGCGCCAGCGATGCCCGGGTGGTGGAATCCACGGAAGATTTTCATCGGTTTGTTATCTTTTTGATAGCAGAATGCGAAGGTGCATCAAGCGCAGACGCCAGTTTGTAATGAAAACGGAGTATATTGCGACCCACGCACGGTCGGCGCAGGCCGTGCGCGCAACACCCGCCGTTCCAAACCCTTGCATCCCTGCGCTCCAGGAGGCGTGTTTTGAAGGTCTTGAAGCTGTCCTCCCAGGGACTGCCCCAATCGTGGATTTCGCTCGAGCAGGCGGTGATTCATTACGCCGCTGACGAGGTGCGCTGGGAATCGGGCGGCCAGATCGCCCGGTTCCGCGGCGGCCACAACGCCATCACGGGCGCGCAATCGGTGATCGCCATCAACAGCATCATCGGCACCAAGGGCGTGCCCGGCATCAACCCGTTCGACCTGAAGCCGGGCCTGACCAACGGCAAGCTCTTTGCCCGCGACCGCAATGTCTGCGCCTATTGCGGCGGACATTTCGATGAACAAGACCTGACGCGCGAACATATCGTGCCCTTTGCCCGCAACGGGCAGGACCACTGGATGAACGTGGTCACCGCCTGCCGCCCCTGCAACCACCGCAAGGGGCCGCGCACACCCGAGCAGGCGCGGATGCCGTTGCTGTACGCGCCTTACGTGCCCAGCCTGTGGGAGGATTTCATCCTGCGCAACCGGCGCATCCTGGCCGATCAGATGGAGTTCCTGATGGCCCATGTGCCCAAATCATCGCGCTTGCTGGCCTGAGGCCAAGCTCGGTCATGCTGTTTGGCGATCGCGTCAAAGGGGGCACTTGGCGGGACGCGCATTGCCGGCCCGCCCGCTCACGACGACAGCTTGCGCCAGACCATTCTGGCTGCGGCCTTGCGTGCCGGCATCGACGCAGCCTGAAGGCTCTGAACCTGCGCCACCCCTCGGCGCCCGCTGGCTTGGGCTGACTGCCTGCGGCCCATCGAGGGGTGGCCCGCCGATCACGCCGGTTTATGCGCCGTCACCACGAAGCCTGCCACCGGCTGGTGGTTCTCGTAGCGCAGCACGCTGTCTTCGATCTCCACCGCATCAAAGCCTGCGGCCTGGCACAGCGCCTGGACATGGCTGCGCTTGTGCGCATAACGCCCGGCGGGCAGCAGCACCAGATCAGGCCCGGTTTCGCTGGCGGTCTCGCAAGAGAGTATCAGCAGCCCATCGGCCGTCAGAATGCGGTGCGCGTCGGCAATCGCCAAGGACAGTTCGCCGGCGTAGATGAACACATCCAGCGCCGCGATCACCTGGTACAGCCCCGGCGGCGTGGCACGCAACGCGTCGTGCAGGTTGACGGTATGAAAACGGTCGTACAACTGATGCCGGGCCGCCTGTTCGAGCATCTTCATCGACAGATCGACACCAATGAGGAAGCCGTCCAGGCGTCCGAGGCAAACCCCCAGCAGACCGGTGCCACATCCGAGATCGAGCACATTGATCTTCTTGTCGGGATGGCGGGTGATGATCTTGTCGGCGACCTGCCGGGGCAGTTGGTATTTCAGACTGCGCACCATGTGCTGGTCGTAAGACTCGGCCAGCTCGTCGAACAGCGGGCGCACCAGTTCTGCGGGCTGCCGGTCCGGGGTTTGACCGCCTGCGAGTTGGGCGTAGTACTGGCAGACCGGGTCTTCGGGGGCCTGTGCCAGCAGGGCGGTGCAGCTCTCTTGGGCCTGTGCGGGCTTGCCGGCGGCGATACAGGCTTGCACATGCCCCCGCAGGAAGCCGGAATCGGCCGGATTTTCTGCCACCAAGGCGCTCCAGAGCGCCAGGGCTTCGTCATGCTGGCCCTGCTCGCTCAGATCGCGCGCCAACAGGCGTCGCAGTTCAACATCGCCGGGCACCAGCGCCAGGCCCCGGCGCAGGTGGCGCACGGCCATCGCGGTGTGCCCCGAGCGGTGGGCGATATCCACCACGCCGGCCAACACCTGCAGGTTCCCGGGTTCGAGCAAGGCCAGCCTTTCGGCGATCTCCACCGCTTCCTGAAACTGGTTCTGGCGCGCCAGCAGCAAGGCCAGTTCCAGCAGACCGGGGCCCCAGTCCGGCGCCAACGCAACGGCCTTGCGCAAGGACTCGAAAGCGCCTTGCAGATGGCCGGCTTTCTCTGCCATCAGGCCACCGAGCATGAACACGCGCGGATCCTGCGGCCACCGTGCATTGGCCTGGTTCAGCGTCAGCGCGGCGTTCTTCAGGTCGCCCTTGGCGATCTGCCCACGGGCTTTGATCAGGTGCTTGATATTGGGGTCGCGGGCGATGGCGCTCATGGGCAGGAAGGTGGGCAAGTGCAAAGATCAGGCGGCCTGGCCAAGTGATGGCGGCTGGCGGCCCGAAGCGGGTGGCGGATTATCCTGGTTTTCGCCAGAAAACCCTTGCCACGCGCATTCAGGCAAACACCCCTGCCGTGTCCTGCATGCGGCCTGACACCTCGCCCAGGTGGTGCAGCGTATCGCCAAAGCGGATCTCCAACTGCGTGAGCTTTTTGAAATAGTGGCTCACGATGTATTCGTCCGTCACGCCAATGCCGCCATGCAGTTGCACGGCCTGCTGACCCACGAAGCGCATGGACTGGCCCAGTTGCACCTTGGCGCGGGCCATGGCGGCGCGGCGCTCGGCGGCAGGGGCGCCCAGTTTGAGGCTGGCGTAATAGCTCATCGAGCGTGCCAACTCCATGTGCATCTTCATATCGGCCACGCGGTGGCGTAGCGCCTGGAAGTTGGCGATCGGCACGCCGAACTGCCGGCGCTGGTTCATGTAGGCGACGGTGGCGGCCAGGGTCTTGTCCATCACGCCCACGGCTTCGGCGCAGGTGGCGGCAATGCCGGTGTCCAGCGCCAGTTCCAGCGCGGCCAGGCCATCGGTGGTGATCAAGGTGGCGGGGGCATGGGTCAGCCGTAGCTCGGCGGCGCGGCTGCCGTCCTGCGTGATGTAGCCTTGCGTGCTCAGACCGCTGGCCGTGCGCTCCACCAGGAACAGGGCGATCTTGCCGGCGAGCTGCGCCGGCACGATGCAGGCGTCTGCCTGGTCGCCTGCTGGCACCATGCTTTTCATGGCACTCAGCAAATACCCTGATTGCGCCAGCGCCGCTTTGGCCTCGCAGACATCGAGGTGGTAGCGGGCTTTGCGTTCCTGCTGGGCCAGCACCACCAGCGCTTGGCCGCTGGCCACACGGGGCAACCAGGCCGATTGCACGGCGGCCGGGGCGCTGCGGGTCAGCACGGCGCTGGCGATGAATGCCTGCGCGATCGGCTCCAGCACCAAGCCACGGCCGAGTTCCTCGGCCACCACCATGGCGTCTATCGCGCCCTGGCCCAGGCCGCCATACTCTTCGGGCACGGTCAGAGCCGTCAGGCCCAGTCCGGCCAGTTCGCTCCATGCCTGGCGCGCAAAGCCGCCAGCGGCCACGCCGGCGCGGTAGCGCTCGAAGCTGTAACCCCTGTCGACCCACTTGCGCACAGCATCGCGCAGTTGCTCCTGGTTGTCGGAAAAATCGAAATCCATGGTGTTTGTTCCTGGCGAAATGTTTGAATGGGCCTGGATGGGGCGCGCTTTTGTGGCGCAGCTCAGCCCAGGACGGTTTGCGCGACGATGTTGCGCTGCACCTCGTTGGAGCCGCCGTAGATGGTGGTCTTGCGCAGGTTGAAGTAAGAAGATGCCAGCGGGGCATTGGCCGTGACGCCCCCCGGAAAGTCGCCTTGCCAGCCGGCATCCATCGCCTCCTGGATGAGGGGCATGGCAAACGGGCCTGCGGCCAGCATCATCAGTTCGGCGTAGCGCTGCTGGATCTCGCTGCCACGGATTTTCAGCAAGCCGGCGATGTCCAGCGGGTTTTTGCCGGATTTCTCGGCCGAGAGCACGCGCAGCACCAGCATTTCCAGGGCCACGATGTCCACTTCGAGCAGCGCGATCTGGTCGCGAAAACGGGGCTGCTCCCACAAGCCTTCGGTCTTGGCAATGCGCTTGACGCGCTCGAGCTCGCGCTTGGCGCGGTTCACATCGGCAATGTTGGTGCGCTCGTGCGAGAGCAGGTGCTTGGCGTAGGTCCAGCCCTTGTTCTCTTCGCCGATCAGGTTCTCGGCGGGCACCGCCACATTGTCGAAGAACACTTCGTTGACTTCACACTCGCCATCGAGCAGTTTGATGGGGCGCACGCTGACGCCGGGCGACTTCATGTCCAGCAGCAGAAACGAGATGCCGGTCTGGGGCTTGCCCTCGGTGCTGGTGCGCACCAGGTTGAACATCCAGTCGCCATGCTGGCCCAGCGTGGTCCAGGTCTTTTGGCCATTCACGATGTACTTGTCGCCCACGCGCTCGGCGCGCGTCTTGAGCGAGGCCAGGTCCGAGCCCGCGCCCGGCTCGCTGTAGCCCTGGCTCCACCAAACCTCGCCGCTGGCGATGCCGGGCAGAAAGCGCCTTTGTTGCTCGGCGCTGCCAAAGGCCATGATCACCGGGGCCACCATCACCGGGCCGAACGGGATGATGCGGGGCGCACCGGCCAGCGCGCACTCCTCCTCGAACAGGTGCTTTTGCACGGCGTTCCAGCCGGGGCCGCCAAATTCCTTGGGCCAGCCGTAGCCCAACCAGCCTTTTTGGCCCAGTATCTTGGCCCAGCCCTGCAGGTCTGCGCGGCTCAAGCGCAGGGCGTTGTGCACCTTGCGGGAAAGCTCCTTGGGTAGATGGGCCTGAACCCAGGCGCGAACCTGTTCGCGAAAGGCCTGCTCTTCGGAAGTGAATGCAAGATCCATACGGTGTGTCTCCTTTGTGTGGCACCGTATTTGTAGCACGATCGTTCGTTTCCGTCTCGTCTGTGCCAGAGCCGGATCGGGCAGTTCAGGACCTCGGCGGGCAATGCGCTGCTGAACAGCCCCTTCGACGCGCTGGTGTCCGCCATGGCCGCGCTCGCCCCGCTGCGGATGGGCCAGACCACCCTCTTGCCGGCATACCAGGCGGCGCTGCAGCCGGTGATTGCTGCAAACCGGGTGTCAGCGCCCTGCCCTCCCAAGCCCGGGGCTGCGGCCCTGGCATCTTCCCCCCTCCCCCCAAAAAAAGTCCCCGGAGCACCTGGCCTGGCTTGGGCGGGGCCGTGGTGAGCCCAGCGCGGTGCACCTGCGGCAAGGCGTGGCGTGGCGTCTTTCCGCCCGGGGTCACGGCGTCGGTGCCATGCGGCCAGCGCGCACTGGTGTCGCGTCACGGATCAGATGTCGTAGGCTGCGCGCAGCCATCGGAGCGCAGCGCAAGGCGCATCGCGCAGCCAATACCGAGCGTATTGGCAAGCGATGCAACGCCGCGATGCGCTTCGATGGCCAGCGCAGACCGACAGATGATCGGTGACGCGACACTAGCCACCGCCGTGCACCCGAACCAACACCGGGTGCTGGCGCCCCAGGCGCACCGTCCGCCTGATGGACGCTGGGTTCGACGGGCCGATGTCCGAGACGACCGAGACGACGATCGCTGCGCCAAGCGCCGGACAGATGACCGGCTAAGAACCGGGCGACCCATTGCCTGCCGGCAGTCCGGGCTGTGGCATGGACGCCGGAGCGGGCGTGATGCCCAGCTCCTGGCACAGCCACTGCACCGTGGCCCGCAGGCTGGCCAGTTCGGATTCCAGCGTCCCGATGCGCTCTTGCAAGGTCTCGACGCCCGCCGGCACGGGCTCGACGCCGGCATTGCTGCGGCCGGCATCTACCGGCCCGCACAGCAGATGCGCCCAGCGCTGCTCGCGCGTGCCGGGCGAGCGGGGCAGCGGCACGGCCAGCGGGCCGCCTTTGTCGGCACTGCGCTGCTGCAACTCGTCGAGAAAGGCCTCGACCGAGGAGATGTCGGCAAACCGGTACCAGCGCTCGGCGTTGGTGCGCAACTCGGCTGCGGTCTGCGGGCCGCGCAGCATCAGCAGGCCCAGCAGCACGGCCGATTGCTCTGGCACGCCTGCGCCGCGCTGAAAATTGTGCTCCCAGCGCGGGCTGCGATAGCCGCTGTTCTCGAACACCAGTGCCAGCCGCTCGAGCGCGGCCAGCGCCTCCTGCACCTGGGCCTCGCTCAGGGCCATCACGGGGTCACGGCTGGTCTTTTGGTTGCAGCCCGTCAGCAGGCCGTTGAGCGACATGGGGTAGCTGTCGGGCACGGTGCGGGCTTTTTCCATCAGCGTGGCGAGCACGCGGGCCTGGCTCGGACTCAAGGGGCTGGCGGCGGGGTCAAATGGCATGGCAGGGATAATCCGGTGCAAATGAAGAACATCGTTATTTTGATCTCTGGCGCCGGCTCCAACATGGCGGCCATCGTGCGCGCCGCGCAGCAGGAAGACTGGGCGCAGCGCGATGGCGCCCGGGTGGCAGCCGTGATCAGCCACCGGCCCGATGCGGCGGGGCTGGCGTTTGCGCGTGCGCAGGGCATTGCCGCGCTGGCGCTGGACCACCGGGCCTATGCCAGCCGCGCAGCCTTTGACGCCGAACTGGCCGCCGCCATCGACCGCCAGCAACCCGCGCTGGTGGTGCTGGCCGGGTTCATGCGCATCCTCACACCCGGCTTTGTGGCGCGCTATGCCGGGCGCCTGATCAATATCCATCCCTCGCTGCTGCCCGCGTTCACCGGGCGGCACACGCACCAGCGCGCCATCGATGCCGGCTGCCGGTTTGCCGGTGCCACGGTGCACCAGGTAACGGCCGACCTGGATGCCGGCCCCATCCTGGACCAGGCCGTGGTGCCAGTGCTGCCCGGCGACACCGCAGACAGCCTGGCGGCCCGCGTGCTGACCCAAGAGCATCTGATGTACCCGCGTGCCGTGCGGGCCTGCCTGCAGCGTCTCGCCGCCTTGTCGGACGCCCCCCCGAAGCCGCCAACGGCGGGCTGACAACGGTCGCTGCGGGTCGTCGCCCGGCGTGGGCCACCCGGGGTGGTTCTGCCGCTCCTGGCCTGCCGCGATCTGCTTGGGAGCTTGGGAATCAGCCGGTCGCCAGCGCTGCCGAGCGACGGCCGGCCCGGCACGCGATCCCGGCGGCCGTGCCGGGCTTTCCAGGCAGGCCGGGAGCAGATGGCGCCGGGGCAGAACGAGACGGCATGCCACACGCCGCATGGGGCAACGACAGGCTGCCGGCACCAGACTGCTCCGGGCCGGAGCGCAGCGGGTGGGACAATCCGGCGATGCACCCCGAAGCCCTTCTCGACGCCTGCGCTGAACTGGTGCGGCTCACGCTCCGGCTGGAACATCCGGCCGACGCGGTGGTGTCGCGCTTCTTTCGCGACCACCGGGGGCTGGGGCCGCGCGAGCGCGCCACCTTGGCCGAGACGGTCTACACCGTGCTGCGCAAAAAGCTGCTGTTCGAGCATATGGCCCCGTCCGGCTCGGGCTCCAGGGAGCGGTGTCTGGCGATTCTGGGCTTTGCCGGCACGCGCGATTTTCTCCACGGCGCGCTGACCGGGCAGGAAAAAGACTGGCTGGCGCAGTGCGACGCCGTCAGGCCCGAGGATTTGCCCGAGCGCCACCGCCACCATCTGCCCGAATGGCTGGTGCCGCCGCTGAAGGCGCAACTGGGCGCCGGTTTTTGGCCGCTGGTGGCCAGTCTGGCGCAGGCTGCGCCGCTGGACCTGCGCGTGAATACGCTCAAGGACAAGCGCGCCGTGGTGCAAAAAGAACTGGCCCAGGCCGGCATCCAGGCCCGCGCCACGCCGTATTCACCCTGGGGGCTGCGCATCGATGGCAAGCCGGCGCTGGCCCGGCTGGAGGTTTTCACCCGGGGCGCGATCGAGGTGCAGGACGAGGGTTCACAACTGCTGGCGCTGCTGCTCGATGCCAAGCGCGGCGAGATGGTGCTGGACTTGTGCGCCGGTGCCGGTGG
Organism: Verminephrobacter eiseniae EF01-2; assembly: GCF_000015565.1. NCBI lineage: Bacteria > Pseudomonadati > Pseudomonadota > Betaproteobacteria > Burkholderiales > Comamonadaceae > Verminephrobacter > Verminephrobacter eiseniae. The sequence goes on along the minus strand of NC_008786.1, from coordinate 2,387,643 downwards.
CAAGACCTTGGCCATCGGCGCTTGCATGCGCAGCACCGGGCGCCTGTACGCATTCGATGTTTCCGCGCACCGCCTGGATGCGCTCAAGCCCCGCCTGGCCCGCAGTGGCCTGTCGAATGTGCACCCGGCCGCCATTGCGCATGAGCGCGATGAGCGCATCGGGCGCCTGGCGGGCAAGATCGACCGGGTGCTGGTGGATGCGCCCTGTTCGGGCCTGGGCACCTTGCGGCGCAATCCCGACCTCAAGTGGCGCCAGTCGGACCGGACGGTGCAGGAATTGGCGGCCAGGCAAAGCGCCATTTTGCACAGCGCGGCGCGCCTGCCCAAGCCGGGAGGGCGCTTGGTGTATGCCACTTGCAGCCTGCTGGCGCAAGAAAACGAGGCGGTTGCTGCGGCCTTTGGCGCGGCGCACCCGGACTTCGAGCCGCTCGATGCCGGCGCGCTGCTCGAACGACTCAAGGTCGCCGGGGCCAAGGGGCTGTGCAGCGGCGGCGCCTCAGGCAGCGCCTATTTGCGCCTGTGGCCCCATCTGCACCAGACAGACGGGTTCTTCGCGGCCATTTGGCGCCGCCAGTGAGGCCGGCCCGGTCTGCGCCATCAGGCCCTGTCGCCGGGCCTGCGCGGCCTGCGCTATCCGGCTCGTCTGGTCGCACCGGGGCAGCCCGCCCTGTCACCGGGTTGCCTGCGCTGCCCGGGCCATGGCCACCGCGCGGCCCAGTTCGATCACCGCCAGCGCGTAGTAGCTCGATCGGTTGTAGCGCGTGATGGCGTAGAAGTTTTCGGTGCCCGCGATATAGCTCGGCGCGGCGCCGCCGTTTTGTAGTTCCACCAGGGCCAGCGGACCGGCGTGTTGCGCGCCTGCGGCGTCGGGCATGGCGCCTTGGGCCTGCATCTCGGCCGCGCTGAAGGTGGGCAGGATGTCGGGGGCGAGCAGCGGCGCCAGTTGCAGGCGCGCCGTATCGAAATGCACACCGAAATGCGTGGCCATGCCGGGTGTCCAGCCGTGGCCGCGCAGGTAGTGGGCCACGGAGCCGATGGCGTCGGCGGGGTCGTTGAACAGGTCGATCCGGCCGTTGCCGTCAAAGTCCACCGCGTAGCGCACCCAGCTCGACGGCATGAACTGGCCCAGGCCCATCGCGCCGGCATAACTGCCGCAAGGCTCCGTCGGGGCCATGCCGCTGCGCTGCGCAAGGCTCAGGAACTGTTCCAGCTCACGGCGGAAGAACTCGGTGCGCTCCTGGGCGCGGGGATGGGCTGCGGGGAAGTCGAAAGCCAGCGTGGCCAGCGCGTCGAGCACGCGCCAGCGGCCCTGTTGCTGGCCGTACAGGGTTTCCACGCCGATGATGCCGACGATGATCTCGGCCGGCACGCCGTATTCCCGCTCGGCCCGCGCCAGCGCGCTGCGCTGCGCTTGCCAAAAGCGCAGGCCGGCGCGGATGCGCGCCGGGGTGATGAAGCGGCTGCGATACAGGTGCCAGTTCTTGCTGGCCCGGTCTGCTGCCGGTGGCGGCTGCATCAGCCGTTGCACGGAGGGCAGAAAGCGCGCTTGGCCGATGATCTGGCGCAGCCATTGGCGCTCCAGGTCCCGGCGCGCAGCCAGATCGTCGGCCCATTGCAGGGCTTCGGGCCGCGCTGCGTAGAGCAGCGGCGCCGGGTCGGCATCGGTGCCGCTGGCCTGGCTGGCTTGGCATGAAGCTGCGGATTTCAGCGCCGTTGCGGCGCCGGCAGGGATGGCGCAGGCTGCCATCGAGAGCATCGCCATCACCATCACCATCACCATCGCCAGCGGGCGCAGGGGCTTGGCCATGTTCGCCTGCGGCATTCAGTGCCTGGCCAGCGCAGACCAGGGCAGCGCGCCGAACTCGCGCCGCAGCCGGGCCAGTCCGGTGTCGGGCCGGGCCGCGTAGCGCAGTTGCTCCAGGCGCAGCAGCCATTCGGCCAGCGCCGCAGCGGGCGCCCCGAATCGGGCCAAGGCCCGCTCGGCCAGCGCACGCGGCGGCAGCGTCTCGGGCAGCGCCAGGCCGGCGCGCGCCAGGCGCTGGCGCGCGCGCGCCAGCAGCCGCAGCCAGGGGTCATGCCGGTTGCGCTCCCACAGGCTCCAGGCGATGCCGGCCAGCGCGGCCAGCAGCACCAGCAGGCCCAGCAGCACGATCAGGTCCGGCCAGTCCGGTGTCGCAAAACCCAGCGATTTGAGCAGGTCGAGCTGGCGGCTTTGCGTGTAGTTCAGCACCCACTGGTTCCAGCGGTTGTTCGCCGCCTCCCAGAGGGCGCGCAGGCTTTGCGTCAGGTCCGGGCTGATGACCTGCTCCATCGCCGCAGCCAACGCGCCCGGGGGCACCCGCAGCCGCTGGAAGGCGCCGGTGCGACTGGGCGCAACGGCGCCGGTGGGGTCCACGCGCACCCAGCCGCGCCGGGCGATCCAGACCTCGGCCCAGGCATGGGCGTCGCTCTGGCGCACCGTCCAAAGGCCATCGATCGGGTTGCGCTCGCCGCCCTGGTAGCCGGTGACGATGCGCGCCGGAATGTCCAGCGCGCGCATCAGCAGCACGAAAGCCGAGGCGATATGTTCGCAAAAGCCTTGCTTGTGGTCGAACCAGAACTCGTCGGCGCTGTCTGGCCCATACGGGCCGGGCTCCAGCGTGTAGGTATAGCCGCCGCTGCGCAGGCGCGCCAGCGTGGCCCGGACCAGCGCCTCGGCGCTGCCGGGGTGGTCCGGGCCCATCTGCGGCTGGCTGCGCATCTGCCGGGCCAGCGCCAGGGTGCGCGGATTCAGGCCCGGTGGCAGCGCGGTGTAGACGCGCAGGTCGGCGGCCACGGCATCCAGGCCATAGCTGAACCGGGTGTAGCTGCGGGCCTGGTAGCGCAGCACATTGGTGATGGGCCGGCTGGTGCGCCATTGCAGGTCGGGCGTCATGAAGGTTTGCATGCCCGCCACGACCGGCGGCTCCAGCGCCGCATCGAGCAGCAGCAGCCATGGGCGCTGGTGCGGCGCCAGGGTCACTTCGTAGCGCAGCGGCGTGCCCTGCACCCGCAGGTGGACGGCGCTGTCGGTCTGCGCCAGGCGCTCGTCGCCGAAATGCCGCAACAGCGGCTGCCACTGGCTCCCGTCGAAGAAGCCGAACACCGGGCCGCGAAAGTACAAATCGCTTTGCGGCGGGACAACCCCGTCGGGGCCGTCAAAGCGCACCCGCAGTGCCACGCTTTCGTCGAGCACCAGCTTGGTGATCTGGCCCAGTTGCATCGAATCGGACAGCCCGCTGCGCCCGCTCATGTTGTCGCCGGGCAGGCCCCACAGCGGCGCCACGCGCGGAAACAGCATGAACAGCGCGGCCATGATGGGCGCGCCCAGCGCAGCCATGCCGACGGCGATGCGCAACACCTGCGCAAGCGGCGGGCGGCCCACCGGCATATGGGCGTTGACCAGGGCCGTCAACAGCCCGAGCAGCGCCAGCAACATGGCTGCGGCGGTGAGCAGCGACTGCGAGAAAAGAAAATTGCTCAGCAGCGCGAAAAAGCCCAGGAAGAACACCACCATCGCATCGCGCCGCGCGCGCAGTTCCAGCGTCTTGAGCACCAGCAGCAGCACGATCAGCGTCACCCCGGCATCGCGACCGAGCAAGGTGCCATGGGTCAGCCATGTGCCGGCCATGGACCCGAGCAGCGCGACGGCCAGTGTCCAGCGCCCGGGCAACGGGCGGCCCGTCCAGGCCAGCACGCCGCGCCACAGCAGCAGGCCGCCGGCCAGCAGGCTGACCCACACTGGCAAGACGCCGACCTGCGGTGCGATGACCCAGGCGATCACGCACAGCAAAAAGAGCGTGTCCCGGGCGTCGCGGGGCAGGGCATCGAGGCGCTGGTACGGCGTCATCGCGCAACGCATCGGGTCGGGGTTGCAGTCATGCGCGCAGCCTGCGAATTGCTATTCAAAATATAGCTGTATGCACAATGAAAATATGCACTGCACGGCTTTTCACGACAAAAATTCAGCACAATGCCAAAGCCTCCAGGCAGCGCCTGCGGTGCGCGGCGCCGGCGCCGGGCGCGATCTGCCCGCCGGGCAGGCGCAGGCCGTAGTTCAAACCCATCCGGTCGGCCTGCAACACCCAGGCCGTCAGGCGCGCAATGCGGGCTTCGGGGTCGGGCAACGCGGCCTGGGCCAGGTCCAGCCATAGCTCGTGGCGCCGGATCTGTGGGGCATCGCGGCTGAGCAGATCGCCACTGCCGCTGGCCAGCGACTTGGCCGCCTTCTTCCAGACCACCAGTTTGAGCGGGTCGCCGCGCCGGTAAGCGCGCACGCCGTCAAACTCGCCGCTGCCCTGCGCCACTGCGCTGCCGCTGCCGTCGGCCAGCGGCGCGCTCGGGGGCAAGGGCGGCGCCGGCACTTCGGGCGCCGGGTACACCAGCACCTGCGCGGCGGGGCGCCAGTAGGTCCAGACGCGAAAGCTGCCGAGCGGAAAGCGCGTCTCTGCCGTCAGCGTCGGCAGGCGCTGCAGGCCGCGGCGCGCGGGCTTGAACGCCAGTTGCACGCGGGCCTGGCCCTGGGCGGGCACATCGGTCCAGACCCACTGCGGCCCCGCCCCGCCCGCGCCATGCACGGACAGCGCAATGCCATGGCGCGGCGACCTGCGCGCGCTCGACAACTGCACCTTGAAAGCCATGCTGCTGCCCAGAAAATGCGGCTCGGGCGCCTGCAACTGCAAGGTGATGCCGCGCAGGTTGGCGTGGCAGACATGCATGCCCACCACGGCGCTGCCGGCCAGCAAAAAGGTCAGCAGATAGCCCAGGTTGAGCTGGAAGTTGATCGACGCGATCAGCAGCACGAGCAGCGTCAGCGCCAACATCCAACCCGCGCCGGTGGGCAGGATGTAGACATTGCGCTGCGTCAGCAGCAAGCTGTCGCAAAACGGCAGCCGCTCCTGCCACCAGCGCTGGAAACGGCGGCGCACCGACGCCAGCGGGTCGAGCCGGTCGAGGGCGCGATGACCGGGGGTCGGGGCCCGCGCCGCTGGCGGCGGCAGGTGGGCCTTATCGGCTGGCGGCAGCAGAGGGGCCGTATCCGTCGGCGGCAAAAGGGGTGAAGCCACAGAGTCCATGAGCGCCATCGGCTCAGGGCAGCGCCGTTGCGTCCACCATCGCGCGCACCTGCTCGACCACGCCGCGCCCGGCATCGCCCACGGGCACCAGGCGGTGGGCGATGGTCTGGGGCACGATGGCCTGCACATCGTCCGGCGCCACATAGTCGCGCCCGCTGATCAGGGCCTGCGCCTTGGCGGCGCGCAGCAGCGCAATCCCGGCGCGCGGCGACAGCCCTTGCAGAAACCAGCGGCCCGAACGGGTGGCCGCAACCAAATCCTGCACATAGTCCAGCAGCGGCCCGGCCGTGTGCACGGCCTGCACCTGGCGCTGCAACTCGAGCAACTCCTGGCCCGACAACAGCGGCAGCAAGCGGGTCACCAGATCGCGCCGGTCAGTGCCGGCCAGCAAAATGCGCTCGGCCGTGCGGTCCGGGTAGCCGAGCGAAATGCGCATCAAAAAACGGTCCAACTGCGACTCGGGCAGCGCAAACGTGCCCAACTGGTCATTCGGATTCTGGGTCGCGATCACGAAAAAGGGCTGCGGCAAGGCCCGGGTCTCGCCCTCCACCGACACCTGTTTTTCCTCCATCGCTTCGAGCAAGGCGCTTTGCGTCCTGGGGCTGGCGCGGTTGATTTCGTCGGCCAGCAGCACCTGGGCAAACACCGGCCCCGGGTGGAACACAAAAGCCTGCTTGCCACGCTCGTACACCGAAACGCCGGTCAAATCGCTGGGCATCAGGTCGGCCGTGAACTGCACACGCGAAAACTGCAAGCCAAAAGTATGCGACAGCGCATGCGCCAGCGTCGTCTTGCCCACGCCCGGCATATCTTCGATGAGCAAATGGCCGCCCGCCAACAAACAAGCTACGCAGTCCTGTACTTGGGCCCTCTTGCCGACAATCACCGTGTTAAGCTGATCCAGAAGCGATGTGATCTTGTGCTGTGCATTCATAAGGCGCGACCATATCCGAAAAAATACCGGACCACGGAAACCGACTGTGAGCAAAACGGGCTACTTCACCCACCGCGATTGCAGCAAACACGAAATGGGCCCCGGCCACCCGGAATGCCCGGAACGGCTCGACGCCATCGCAGACCACTTGCTGGTCACCGGCGTGGCCGACGTGCTCGCGCACTACGAGGCCCCCGAGGCCGCGCTGGCCGACATCGAACGCGCCCACGACCACGGACATGTCGCCGCGTTGCGCGGCATGTCCGAGCGGCTGCGCCAAGAGCAGCAGGCGGGCGGGCCTGATTACGCGCGCATCGACCCCGACACCGCCCTGAACGCCCACACTTGGCAGGCCGCCCTGCGCGCCGCCGGCGCCGCGCTGGCCGCCACCGACGCCGTCATCGCGGGCGAGATCGACAACGCCTTTTGCGCCGTGCGCCCCCCGGGCCACCACGCCTGCCGTGACAAGGCCATGGGCTTTTGCTTTTTCAACAACATCGCCGTGGCGGCCAGACATGCAATGCAGCGCCACCAGATGCAGCGCGTGGCGGTGGTCGATTTCGATGTGCACCACGGCAACGGCACCGAGGACATCCTGGCCGGCGACCCCCGGGCGCTGATGGTCGGCATCTTCCAGCACCCGTTGTACCCCTACAGCGGCGTGCAGTCCCCGGCGCCGAACATGCTGAACCTGCCGGTGCCGGCGTACACACGCGGCATGGCCATCCGCGAGCTGATCGAGAGACTCTGGCTGCCCCGGCTGGAAGCCTTTCAACCCGAAATGATCTTTGTCAGCGCAGGCTTCGACGGCCACCGCGAAGACGACATGGGCCAGCTCGGCCTGAGCGAGCCAGACTACGCCTGGATCACCCGACACATCAAAGACATCGCACACCGCCACGCCCGGGGCCGCATCGTCTCCTGCCTGGAAGGCGGCTACGCCATGGGCCCGCTGGCGCGCAGCGTGGCGGCGCATCTGCGCGTGCTGGCCGACATTTGACGCGCGCCACGACGGGCACCAAGACACGCACCCGTTCCTCCGGCGCGGCCAGCGGCCATTGCCGCAACAGCCCGCGCCAGTGCCGAGCGCCGGCGCCAAAACGCAGCACGCGCCGCACCACGCACGCGCCTGATGCCGCCACAATCCCCCGGAACACGGTGCGTGGCTTGGCGGGTGTCATACATAGAGGCACAGGCCGGGTGGCCATAAGCACAGGCAATAGGTGTATCGGGCGCATCGGGCGTGGCGCGGCCAAGTAGGTTCCGGTGGCGCTTGGTGCAAGGCCACATCGGCGCCGGGGCAACACGCCGGGGTCGTCGCGCTGGGCCACCGATCGCGGCTTTCCGGCGCCTTCCATCCTTCCGGCCTCCCGGCCCTGTGGCGTCAAGCTGCGGCGCGGCATCGGCATAGAATGCCCCTGGTTTGCGTCCGTTCAACCCACCCTCTCCAGGAGTCACAGCAATGAAGGTCATGGTCCCTGTCAAACGGGTCGTCGACTACAACGTGAAGGTCCGCGTCAAATCGGACCACACGGGTGTGGACATCGCCAATGTGAAGATGAGCATGAATCCCTTTGACGAAATCGCCGTTGAAGAGGCCGTGCGCCTGAAGGAAAAGGGCTTGGTGACCGAGATCATCGCGGTCTCCTGCGGTGTCGCCCAGTGCCAGGAGACCCTGCGCACCGCGATGGCCATCGGCGCCGATCGGGCCATTCTGGTTCAGACCGATGTGCCGTTGCAGCCCTTGGCCGTGGCCAAGCTGTTGCAGGCCCTGGTCGCCAGGGAACAGCCGGCGCTGATCATCCTGGGCAAGCAGGCCATCGATGACGATGCCAACCAGACCGGCCAGATGCTGGCGGCCCTGGCCGATCTGCCGCAGGCCACCTGCGCCAGCAAGGTCGAACTGGCGCCCGACAGGCTGGAGGTGACCCGCGAAGTCGACGGCGGCCTGGAGACCCTGGCGTTGACGCTGCCTGCGGTCATCACCACCGACCTGCGCCTGAACGAGCCGCGCTACATTACCTTGCCCAACATCATGAAGGCCAAGAAGAAGCCGCTCGATACCGTCACGCCCGATGACCTGGGGGTGGATGTGGCGCCGCGCCTGACGACGCTGAAGGTGAGCGAGCCTGCCAAGCGCGGCGCCGGTGTCAAGGTGGCCGATGTGGCCGCCCTGGTCGAAAAACTCAGGAACGAAGCGAAGGTGATCTGAATGTCGGTACTCGTGATTGCTGAACATGACAACGCGTCGATCAGGGGCGCAACGCTCAACACCGTGACGGCCGCGCGGGCCTGCGCTGCCGGTGATGTGCATGTGCTGGTGGCCGGCCACAACGCCGGCGCTGCCGCTGCCGCTGCGGCGCAAATCGCCGGTGTGGCCAAGGTCCTGCACGCGGATGCCCCCGGTCTGGCGCATGGCCTGGCCGAGAACATGGCCGCGCAGGTGCTGGCCTTGCAAGGCGGTGGGGCGGGCAACTACAGCCATATCCTGTTTCCCGCCACCGCCAGCGGCAAGAACATCGCGCCGCGCGTCGCGGCCAAGCTCGATGTGGCCCAGATCAGCGACATCACCCAGGTGCTGAGCGCCGACACCTTCGAGCGCCCGATCTACGCCGGCAACGCGATGGCCACCGTGCAAAGCGCCGACAGCGTCAAGATCATCACCGTGCGCACGACAGGGTTCGACGCTGCTGCGGCCAGCGGCGGCACGGCGGCGGTGCAAACCATTGCCGCTGCGGCCGACTCTGGCAAGAGCCGCTTTGTCGGCAGTGAAATCGCCAAGAGCGAGCGCCCCGAACTGACCGCCGCGAAGATCATCGTCTCCGGCGGCCGCGCGCTGGGCAGCAAGGAGCAGTTCGACAGCGTGATAACCCCCCTGGCCGACAAGCTCGGTGCCGCACTGGGCGCCAGCCGCGCCGCAGTGGATGCGGGCTACGCGCCGAACGACTGGCAGGTGGGCCAGACGGGCAAGATCGTCGCGCCCGAACTGTATGTGGCGGTCGGCATCTCGGGCGCCATCCAGCATCTGGCCGGCATGAAGGACTCCAAGGTGATCGTGGCGATCAACAAAGACCCCGAGGCGCCGATCTTCAGCGTGGCCGACTATGGCCTGCAAGCCGACCTGTTCACCGCCGTGCCGGAACTGGTCGAGGCGCTGTAACGGCGGCCCTTTCCCCCGAAGCCTCGCCAGCGCCGACTCGTTGGCTCCCGGAGACAGCCATGAGCTACATCGCCCCTGTCAAGGACATGCTGTTCGCCATCGAGCACCTGGCCCGGATCGAGCAGATCGCACGACTGCCGGGCCTGGCCGATGCGGGCCTGGGCACGGCCCGGGCCGTGCTGCAAGAGTGCGCCAGATTCAGCCAGGGCGTTCTGTCGGCGCTGAACGCCGAAGGCGACAAGCACCCTGCGCGCTGGCAAGACGGCCAGGTCAGCACCAGCCCCGGCTTCAAATCCGCCTGGCGCCAGTACGCCGCAGGCGGCTGGCAGGGCCTGCAACACCCGGCCGAGTTTGGCGGCCAGGGCCTGCCCAAAACCATTGGCGCGGCCTGCATCGAGATGAGCAACGGCGCCAACCTGAGCTTTGCGCTGTGCCCGCTGCTGACCGATGCCGCCATCGAGGCGCTGCTGATCGCCGGCAGCGATGATCTGAAGACGTGCTACCTGGAAAAACTGGTCAGCGGCCAATGGACCGGCACCATGAACCTGACCGAGCCCCAGGCCGGCTCCGACCTGGCCTTGGTGCGCACACGCGCCGAGCCCCAAGCCGACGGCAGCTACAAGCTCTTTGGCACCAAGATTTTCATCACCTACGGCGAGCACGACATGGCCGAGAACATCGTGCACCTGGTGCTGGCCCGGGTGCCGGGCGCGCCCGAGGGCGTCAAGGGGCTGAGTCTGTTCGTTTGCCCGAAATTCCTGGTGCGCCAGGACGGCAGCCTGGGCGCGCGCAACGATGTGCACTGCGTCAGCATCGAGCACAAACTGGGCATCAAGGCCAGCCCCACGGCGGTGCTGCAGTTTGGCGCCGGCCCCGGTGTAGCTGGAGACAGCACCGGCCCCGGCGCTGTGAGCCACCTCGTCGGCCAGGAAAACCGGGGCCTCGAATACATGTTCATCATGATGAACGCCGCCCGCTACGCCGTGGGCATGCAGGGCATCGCGATCTCCGAGCGCGCCTACCAAAAGGCCGTGCAATACGCCCGGGAGCGCGTGCAAAGCCGCCCTGTGGACGGCAGTGGCAATGCCAGCATCGCGATCATCGGGCACCCCGATGTCCAGCGCATGCTGATGACCATGCGCGCCGGCATCGAAGGCTGCCGCGCGCTGGCCACCGTGGCGGCCGCTGCGTTCGACACTGCGCAGCACCATCCCGACGCGCAGATACGCCAGCACAACCGGGCCTGCTACGAGTTCATGGTGCCCCTGGTCAAGGGCTACTGCACCGAAACCAGCCTGGAGCTCACCTGCCTGGCATTGCAGGTGCATGGCGGCATGGGCTTCATCGAAGAGACCGGGGCGGCCCAGTATTACCGCGATGCCAGGATACTGACCATCTACGAAGGCACCACCGCCATCCAGGCCAACGATCTGGTGGGCCGCAAGACAGCGCGCGACGGCGGCCGGACGGCCCGGGACATCGCCGCGCAGATCGAAAGCACCGAGGCCGAATTGCTGGCCAGCGGCACCCCCGCTGCCCGTTCCATGGCCCGCCGCCTGACGGCGGCACGCCAGGCCCTGCTGGACGTGGTGGACTTTGTCGTCGCCGGCAGCCAGACGCAGCCCCGGGCGGTGTTTGCCGGCAGCTACTCCTACCTGATGCTGGCCGGCCATGTGCTGACCGGCTGGCAGTTGGCGCGCAGCCTGCTGGTGGCGCAAGAGCTATTGCGCAGCGGGCAGGAGCCGGCCTTCATGCGCGCAAAAATCAGCACCGCGCAATTCCATGCCGAACATATCCTGGTCAAGGCTGCGGGCCTGCGCGACAGCGTCGTCGAAGGCGCAGACAGCGTGACCGGGCTGGCGCCGGAAGACTTTTGACCATTCGGCGGCGCCCTCTGCGAGATTCTGCGGGGCCGATAGCCAACCGCAACGCACCATGAAAACGATAGCTGATGGCGCAGGCAAGACAAGCGCCAGAGGCTGTTTACCGATGTTCCCGTTCTCTGAAAGCCCTTGCCATGTCCACCTTGCCTGCCGTGCTGCAAAACCTGTCGCTACCCCTCATCGGCGCGCCGCTGTTCATCATCAGCAACCCACGGCTCGTGATCGAGCAATGCCAGGCCGGCATCGTCGGCGCCATGCCCGCGCTCAATGCCCGCCCGGTCGAGCAACTCGATGAGTGGCTGGCCGAGATCACCGAAACCCTGGCCGCCTACGACCGTGCCCACCCCGACCGGCCAGCCGCACCCTTTGCCATCAACCAGATCGTGCACAAGAGCAATGACCGGCTGGAGCACGACATGCAGGTCTGCGCCAAATACCGGGTGCCGATCGTCATCACCAGCCTGGGAGCGCGCGAAGACGTGAACCAGGCCGTGCACGGCTGGGGCGGCATCGTGCTGCACGACATCATCAACAACCGGTTTGCGCACAAGGCGATCGAAAAAGGCGCCGACGGCCTGATCGCCGTGGCCGCCGGCGCCGGCGGCCATGCGGGCACCAAGAGCCCGTTTGCGCTGATCCAGGAAATCCGCCAGTGGTTCGACGGCCCGCTCGCACTCTCGGGCGCAATCGCCTCGGGCGGGGCGGTGCTGGCCGCGCAGGCCATGGGGGCCGATCTGGCCTACATCGGCTCGGCCTTCATCGCCACCCACGAAGCGCGCGCCAGCGATGACTACAAGCAGGCCATCGTGGCTTGCAGCTCCGACGACATCATCTACAGCAACCTGTTCACCGGCGTGCATGGCAACTACCTGGCGCCATCGATCCGTGCTGCGGGCCTGGACCCGGAGCACCTGCCCGAGGCCGACCCGAGCAAGATGAATTTCAGCGGCGGCGCCAGAAAAGCCTGGAAGGACATCTGGGGCTGCGGACAAGGCATTGGCGGCATCGATGCCGTCACCAGCGCCGCCGACCTGGTGGCCCGACTGCGCCGCGAATATGCCGCCGCCCGCGCCCGCTTGATGTGAACCACCCCCGCCCGCAAACCCGGCGAACGGTTCGCGGCGCTGGGCGCAGGCAGCGGTTTTCCGAAATGATGGTTTGCAAAAATATGCGCCGGCCATTCATCATGCGTTGCCCCATACCTTTATTCCCGCTGCTCAAAGACCCCGGGCAATCAAACGACTGATCACCGGGTGGTATTTTTCCCCCAGGCCCGCCTCGATCGCTTGCGCGAACCACCGATCGACGACACGGGCCGAGCGCGCATCGACCCCGGTGTCATCGGCCAGTTGAAGCGCATATTGCAAATCCTTGCGGGCGTAGTGCACCGAGAAAGCACGCTCGGGAAACTCACCGGGAAGCACCGCTTTCATGCCGTGGTTTCTCAGCGCAAAGCTGTCTGCCGAACCATTGGCCAAGGTATCGAACAAAACGCTCGCATCGACGCCCGCCTTTTCGCCGATGGCTTTTGCCTCGCTGATGGCCACCACCGTCTCGAAAAGAATCATGTTGTTCAGTATCTTCAGCACCTGACCACATCCGACGGGGCCGCATAAAGCGATGTCGGAGGCGAAAGTTGCGATCAGCGGCTCGATCACCCCGAACAGCTCGGGGTCGGCCCCGACCATGACGGCCAACGTGCCCGCTTGCGCAGCGGCCCGGGTTCGCGCCACCGGGGCATCAGCGAATTTCGCTTGCCTGGCGGCAAATTCGGCCGCGAGTTGCCTGGTGCCATCCACCGACGAAGTACCCAGATCGACCACGATATGCCCGGGGCGGGCGGACGCAAGCAAACCGTCTTGCTGGCGACAAAGTTGCGCAACGATCGCGCCGGAGGGCAGCGAGAGAAATACCGTGTCAGATTGGGCCATCACGGCCGAGGCACTGCCCTGCCCTTGCACGCCATCGGCCGCCAAACGCTGCAATGGCGCGGCGTCGAGATCAAACGCCAAAACCTGTGCGCCGGATTTGCGCGCGAGATTGCGGCAAATGGGCTCGCCCATGACGCCCAAACCGATGAATCCGATCACTTGTGCCTTTTTGCTGCCCATTTTTCACTCCATTGCGTTTTCAAGCCATGCCGAAGTAAATGCTCTTGGGCTGCTGATAAAGCCTCATGCCGGCAATGCCCTTTTCCCTGCCGATGCCGCTGTCCTTGAAACCGCCGAACGGGCTTGCAACCGATAGCTGTTTGTAGGTATTGATCCAGACCGTCCCCGCGTCAAGCGCCCGCGCAACACGCCATGCCCGCTGATAATCGGCAGTCCAGATGCCGGCGGCAAGGCCAAAGGCCGTGCCATTGGCCTGTGCGATCAGGTCTTCTTCGTTCCCGAACGTCAGCACACACAAAACCGGGCCAAAGATTTCCTGCTGGGCAATCCGCGCGCGGTTGTCGATTCCAGCAATGATGGTCGGCAGGTAATAAGCCCCGTTGGCAAGCGCACAGGCATCCGGGCGCGTGCCGCCGGCAAGAATGCTGGCTCCTGCGGCCCGGGCCTCGTCGACCATTGCCTGCACCTTGTCACGCTGCGCGAAGGTGGCCAAGGGGCCCATTTCGGCGCCAGGCGCGTCGGGCAAATCAACGCGCAGCGAGCGCGCCCGCTCCAGCAGTTTCTTGAGCACGACGTGATGAATGGATGCATGCACGAATAACCGGGAGCCGGCCACACATGATTGCCCGCTTCCTTCAAAAATGCCTTCCGCGACAGCCGCCACTGCGGCATCGACATCGGCATCCTCGAACAGGATATGGGGTGATTTACCGCCCAACTCCAGCGCCACCGGCATCAGTTTTCTGGCGGCTATTTCACCGATCCGCCTGCCACTTTCGGTTCCCCCGGTAAAGGACACCATCCGCACCAAAGGATGGGCGACCAGCGCAGCACCCGCACCCTGCCCGGTGCCCGGCAGGACATTCAGGATTCCCTCGGGCAACCCCGCTTGCAACGCAATGCGCGCAACCGCCAGTCCGGTGGAAGGCGTGACCTCGGATGGCTTGAGGATGACGGCGTTGCCGGCCGCCAGGGCGGGCGCCATTTTTTGCGCCTCCATGGTCATCGGCGAATTCCACGGTGTAATGGCCGCCACGACCCCATAGGGTTCGTGGAGCGTCATCGACAGGTAATTACCGCGTGCCGGCGTTACTTCGGAGCCGGTGACCTCGCACACGCCAGCGTAATAACGGAACGTCGCAGCCGCACTCTGTACCTGCCGGCGGCACTCACTCCAAACCTTGCCGTTTTCCTGCATTTGCAGCCTTGCGAGCATGGCGCCGTCGCGCTCGATGCCATCCGCAATGCCGAGCAAAATACGGGCACGCTGCATCGGCAGCATTTCGCGCCATCCACGGTCCGCGCAGGCCGAGGCGGCGTTGCGCACCGCAAAATCCACCGTTTCAGGACCTGCTGCGGCCACTTCGTAATTCGTCTGCCCCGTCGCAGGGTTGATCGATAGCAAAGGCGCGATTCCGGCTTCGCACGGAACGTCGGCGCCGGCAATCAGCATTGGTTTGGGTTCCGGCATTTTCATTTTCTCCGCCGATCTTCATGTAACGATGGCCGCCTGGTCAGCCGCAATGGTCGAGCCGGCCTGGCTGCCGCCGCTCGACACAGTAGCGCAACAAGGCAGCGCTGCGGAAAACGCCATGCGCGAATTTTCCATAGGGCAAGGTGGCAAACAAAGCCATGACAGCGGCCAAGTGCAGGCACAACACCATGGGCAGCGCCTGAGTCCCGCGACACAGCCAGAGCGCAAAACCACTGGCACTGACCAGGAACAGCAGGGCAATGAATCCTTGGTCCATCGGTTTCTGGGCCTGGTCGCCATGCAGCGGGTGGCGCCTGAGTTTCAACCAGCACAAACCGGTCGTGCCAATGAGCAAACCGAAACCGCCTGCGACCCCGAGAATTTTTGGCAGGCTCGGCCAATCGTAGGGGGCTGCCAGGCCGAGGAAATAGTGGTATATCGTTGCGACGCTGGTGGCGGCAAAACACAGCAAAAACCCGTAGAAAGTGCAATGATGAAAGCGCCGGCGCGCCAGCGTATGCGCGTCATCTTCATCGTGACAGCCAGCGCCATGGCCGCCATCGAGGTATTTCAGGCGTAAAACGGCATCGGCGGCCTGTGCTGCCGCCGGGCGCGTCAGCGGCGCGCCACTGGTGGCAACGGTGATGTCGCGCAAAAATCTGCGCACCCCGATAGCCAAGGCCAGGCTCGCAAACAAGAACACCGGAACAAACAGCAGCACCAGGATGCCGTGCGGGAAAATGTCGTAAAAATCAGCGCCCATGCTCATCTTCCATGGAGCGCCGTTGGCGAGCACTGCCAGAAACAGAAAAAAGGCCAAGAAAAATACCAGCACCAAAGAAATGCCCAGACCGTTGTGCTGGTAGAGCTTGCCCAGCGCCGATGGCCAGGCATAGTCCGCATAGGTCTGGACCCGCACGCGCGCCATGGCCCGGGGCACGTTGATGGCAAACTCGTGCGGCGGTGCGTACTGGCATGCATGCAGGCAAGCGCCACAGTCGTGGCACAGGTTGGCCAGGAAGTGGATATCGGCTTTTCCGAATTCCAGCCGGCGGGTCATCGCCGGGAATACGGCACAAAATCCTTCGCAATAGCGGCAGGCGTTGCAAATCTGCATCTGACGCGCCACTTCGGTTTCAGCCAGGCTCGGCACGATATTCCCGTTCGCCAAATCCCGCGCCGTGCGCGTCAGCGCATCAAGCACCTGCATGGCCGAAGCCCTTTTTCAGTGACGCGCGTGCTGCATTGGCGCCGGCGATCCGGCCAAATGCCGTGCCGATCGACATGCCAACGCCCGCCGTATACCCTTTGCCGAGTACGTTTCCGGCCATCATTTCGCCGGCCACGAACAAGTTTTCGCTGGGCCTGTTGGCAAAACGAACCGCTGCGGTTTCATCCGTGCGCAGGCCCAGATAGGTAAAGGTCACCCCCGGCTTGAGCGCATAACCGAAAAAAGGCGCGTCAGTGATGGGCCGCGCCCAATGTGTTTTGGCCGGGCTGATGCCCTCGGTATGGCAATCGTCAAGCACGGTGTGGTCAAAGTTGCCCGCTCGGCAAGCCGCGTTGTAGTCATCGAGGGTGCGCATGAAGGCAGCGGCGTCCAGCCCGAGCTTTTGCGCCAATTCCCGCAATGTGTTTGCGACGACGCCGGGAAAGACCGCCGGCATGAAATGCCCGACGGCCTTGGCATCGATGATCGCGTAGCCCATTTGTCCAGGCTGCCGGGCCACCAGCCGCCCCCAAATGGCGTAGCGCTTGGGCCAGAAATCCTCGCCCTCGTCATGAAACCGTTGCGCATCCCGGTTCAGCACGACACCGAGCGAAACGCAGTCGATGCGTGTGCATATTCCGCCGTCATACAAAGGGGCCCGCGCGTCGATGGCCACCATATGCGCTTGCGTCGGATCCCCGATGCGATCGGCGCCATGCTCATCGAGCATGTGCCGCAGCAGCACGCCTTGGTTGTACCTCGTGCCCCGGATCAGGAAATTGTCCGTCGGCCATTCTCCGCGTTCATTTTGCCCCCAGGCTTGGCGCAACCATTCCCGGTTCGACTCGAATCCACCGGCGGCAAGGACACAGGCCTTGGCGGTAATGCGTTCGCCGTTGACATGGGCCGCGACAAACCGGCCCTGCTGCCCGATTTCCAGCCGATCGACCGGCGCCCCGTAGCGGATGGTGACACCCAGGCGCTGCGCGCTGCGGTAATAGGCATTCAGCAAGGCTTTGCCACCCCCCATGAAAAAGGCGTTCGTGCGGGCCACATGCAGGGCGCCCGAGAGCGGGGGCTGGAAATGAACGCCATGCGCGCGCATCCAATCCCGGCAGGTGGCGGATGCCCGAATGGTCAGACGTGCCAGGCGCTCATCGGTCGACCCGCCGGTGACTTTCAGGAGATCCTGCCAGTATTCCTCTTGCGGGTATGCATCGACGAGAACATCCTGCGGCGCATCATGCATGCAGCGCAGGTTGCGCGTGTGCCCTGAATTTCCTCCGCGCCATTCCTTTGGCGCAGCCTCCAGCAGCAAAACACCAGCGCCCGCTTCGCGCGCCATCAAAGCGGCACACAGCGCCGCATTTCCGCCACCGATGACCACAACGTCATGCTCCAAAACAAGCTCTCCTGCGGTACTTTGGCACGCCCGGGCCAAGCCCCCGCCGGTGCCAATGTAGTGACAAGCATGGTTGCAGCCCAGCCCACGAATGGCATGGGGACATCATTTATCGTGATGCCTCGTATGCCTCACGATGACTACAGGCATCACTGCGGTTTTCACCCGGCCCTAGTGTCGCGTCACCGATCATCTGTCGGTCTGCGCTGGCCATCGAAGCGCATCGCGGCGTTGCATCGCTTGCCAATACAGCTCGGTATGGGCAAGCGATGCGCCTTGCGCTGCGCTCCGATGGCTGCGCGCAGCCTACGACATCTGATCCGTGACGCGACCCTGGCACGAAACACATCGATTTCATTTTGCACAGCTATTTGCGGGACGGCATACGAGGGGTAACCCCTGGCCAACTGCCGTTTTCGATCAATGCCCTGACGGCATCGCTGATCACCATCCGTGTCGCGATCGCAGCCGAAGACAGTTCTGCCTCGGGAAGGCTGCACAGGGTATTGGTGCGGCGCACTTCATTTTCGTCGATCCGGGCCCACTGAAAGCGCTGATCGGCATCGGGAAAACGGCCGACGGCTGCGCGCGGCTGAAGTGTGCAGCCCAAGCCGGCATCGACAGCGGCCATGAGCATGGACAGTGAATCGACCTCGAGAACCACGTTGGGAACGACCCCGGATCGGGCAAAAGCCGCATCCAGGGTGCTGCGCAAACCATGGGGGCCTGTGGGCAATATCAACGGCTCCTGCGCAATGTCGTTCAGGGTCGGCGTGGAAGGTATTTTCCCCGGACGCATATACCGCTCGCGGGCGCAAATGAGAAAGATATCCTCATCCATCAGCGGCTGTATCTGCCAGAGCCGGCGACCTGGTTCACCGGGGCCAGCCGGTGTGCGACGGTCAAACAAAATGGCCATATCCAGGGTTCTTGAATTGAGCATGGCCGCAAGGTGGCCCGACAGTCCTTCGACCAAATGCAGTCGAACGTCCGGATAGCGCTCGCGCATGGCCCGCATCAGCGGCAGCCCCAGCATTGCGGCCGTCGTGGGGGCCAGGCCCACGCTGACCGTCCCGGAAAGTCTCGCCTGCCGGGCCACGCGAACCGCTTGATCTGCATGCCTCAACGTGAGCTGGGCTTCCCGAAAAAATGCCACCCCGGCCTCGGTGGCGACGACGCCGCGCGATGTGCGCCGCAGCAGGCGCGTGCTCAGTTCGCCCTCCAGCCGACTGACCTGCTGGCTCAAGGCTGACTGGACCATATCCAGATCGAGTGCCGCACGGCCCATGGAGCCCAACTCCACGATGCGCACGAAGTAACGCAATTGACGCAATTCCATCGCGGGTCGCAGCTTGAAAATTCAGCAGGCCATTTTGCCGGCAGATGGCGCAGGCCGGTGCTGCCCGCCAGCCCGGCCGGAAAGGATTGGCAGATGGCTATTCAAATAACCCCGGTCATCCTGACTTCTGCCAGGTGCCGCTTCATGTCTTGCACGTCACGCAAATGCCCGGCGCCGCGTTGGATTGCGACACTGATCGCGAGTATGTCCATCACCACCAGCGCCGCCAGTCGGGATATCGTGGGGGTGTAGATATTGGTGTTCTCCAAGGTTTCGGCAATGATCGAAATATCGGCATACCGGGTGATCGGACTCCTGGAGCCGGTGATGACCACCACCGACGCCCCCCGCTCCTTCACGGTGCGCACGACTTCGATCAATGAGCGGGTCGATCCGGTGTTGGAGATGGCAACCACGGCATCTTCAGGGTTCAGCATCGAGGCCGCAATCAGTTGCTGGTGCGAGTCCTGGTGTGCGATGCAGGGAACGCCGAACAGGGGGAATTTTTGCTGCGCATCCAGTGCCACGATGCCCGATGCGCCGAAGCCAAAAAATTCGATGCGCCTGGCCTTGAGCAAAAGCGCGACCGCTTTTGCAATGGCGTCCTGGTCCAGCTTTTTCCGCGTCCAGTCCAGACTGGTAATGGTGTGGTCAAAAATCTTGGTGGCGACGGTTTGCGGAGAGTCCTTTTCACGCAATTCGGAATGCGCCAGTGGCGCCCCCAAGGCCAGGCTCTGGACGAGGCGCAGCTTGAGCTGGGTAAATCCATCACAACCGACGGTATTGCAAAACCGCAAAACCGTCGGTTCGCTGACGCCGGCACGGGCGCTCAAATCGGCCAGGCTCGCTTGCGCTATCGCGGCGGGGTCGTGCAAAACGGCTTGCGCCACGTTCAGACTGCCGCGCTTGAGCGTTGGCCGGATGCGCTCTATCAGTGCCAGGATGTTTTCTTCTGCCATGGGGTGGCGCTTGGCTCGATGGGATGATGGGATGGTTTGGATGATAGTGGTCTGGTCGCGGCCTGGTGGCGCCGCATGGTGCGCAAAGAAAGGCTAGTGTCGCGTCACCGATCATCTGTCGGTCTGCGCTGGCCATCGAAGCGCATCGCGGCGTTGCATCGCTTGCCAATACAGCTCGGTATGGGCAAGCGCTGCGCTCCGATGGCTGCGCGCAGCCTACGACATCTGACCGGTGACGCGACACTAGCAATCCAGCAGTTTGCCGGGGTTGAGCAGATTGTCCGGATCGATGGCGCGTTTGATGGCCCGCATCACGTCGATTTCAATCGCCGAGCGGGTCAGACCCAGCACCGGCTTGCGCTTCAAGCCGATTCCATGCTCTGCAGACACCGATCCTGCCCATTGGCCCGTGATGCCATACACCACGGACTGCACTTCGGCCATGCTGCCGGCGGGCCAGTCCGGCTCCTGCACCACGATATGGATATTGCCATCGCCCAAATGCCCATATATCAGCACGGTGGCCTTGGGCCAGCGCTCGCGCAGCGCCGCTTCGCAGTGCGCGATCGCGGCCTCGACATCAGAGATGGCAAAGCTGATATCGAATGAGACGCGCCCCGGGAGGATGCGCTGGTATTCTCCCGGCGCGTCACGGATGGCCCAAAATGCCAGTGCATCGGCATCAGATCCGGCAATGGCGGCATCTTGCAGCAATCCGTCTGCCATGCATTTGGCCAGAAAACACTCGAACGCCTGGTTTTGCCGCTCTGCATCGGCCCCGCTGCTTTCCAGCAGCAGATAAAAGGCGTGGCGCCGCGCCAGTGGCGCACGCAGATGCGGCAGGCGCTCGAGCACAAAGTGGTAGTAGCCCGGCCACATGACCTCGAAGGCCGAGACCCCGGCAGGAAGCTCCGACTGGGCCCGGGTCAGCAGTTGAATGACGGCGGCAAAGTCGGGGACGCCGCAAAACGCGGTGGAGACCGCCGTCGGCTTGGGACGCAGTTTCAGCACCGCCTTGGTAATCACGCCCAGCGTGCCTTCGCTGCCGATGAACAGGTGGCGCAAGTCATAGCCGGTGTTGTTCTTGATCATCCGGTGGCGGCCGCCCAGCACCTGCCCGCCGGGTAGCACCACCTCGATGTCCAGTACCTGGTCGCGGGCCATGCCGTACTTGATGACGCGGTTGCCGCCCGCGTTGGTGGCAAGGTTGCCGCCTATGCTGCAACTGCCGCGCGCGCCCAAATCCAGCGGGAACATCGCGCCCGCCGCCTCTGCGGCCTGCTGAACCATTTGCAACGGCGTGCCGGCCAGCACCGTCATCGTCGACGCCTGCATGTCGATGGATTCGATCCCGCGCATGCGCTCCATCGACAGGGCAATCTCGCCGCCCCTGAGACAGGCGCCGCCAGACAGTCCGGTCAAACCGCCTTGCGTGACGATCGGCTGCCGGTGCTCACTGCAAATGCGCAGCGCCTGCGCAATCTGCGCCGTGGACACAGGGCGCAGCAGCGCAATCGGTTCTGCGCAGGCCATGCGACTGGCGTCGGCATGCTGGCGGTTGCCGAAGTCGGCCGGAAGTTGCACGACTTGCGCACCCAAGGCATGCAGCAAGGCTTGAACGGCCCGAGGGTGCCCGGGGGTGATGGCAGGGGTCATGGGGGTGAAAGCCAAGGAAACGACTGGTTGCCGGTAACGTTAGTCTAGCAAATGACTGTAGATAGCATAAGGAACGATGATTCAAGGGTATTCCCCAATTTTTCGGCAGAACGTTGTATTTATCATTTGCACAACTAACGTTCATTGAAAGAACAGGTGTCGGATGGAGTGGATGGAACCAAGATCTTTTGCCGTCGATGTCCCGGCCGGTTCGATGCGCGGGGGCGGGTCCTGCTACCAAAAAAGGCTCAAAGACATGGCCGGGCAATACGCGAATGCGGCTGTGTTTGCCCAGATGGCGGCGGCATCCGCCGATGCCGTCGTCTACGAGGTCACCGACCATAGGCCGAGCCAGCGCGCGGGCGACCTGATCACGGGTGTGACGCGGATGTCGCCGGGCGATGTCGCCGGCGAGTACTTCATGACCCGGGGCCACCTCCACGGTGTCGCAGACCGGCCCGAAATGTACTTCTGCCTGGCCGGCAAAGGCGTAATGCTGATGGAGGCCCCCGATGGGCAAACCCGGGTGCTGGAAATGACGGCCAACACCATCTGCTACGTGCCGCCCTGCTGGATTCACCGCTCGGTCAACGTCGGCCCGACGGACTTCGTCACCCTGTTTTGCTACCCCGCAGATTCCGGTCAGGACTACGACATCATTGCCCGCTCCAACGGCATGCGCCTGCGGGTGATGAAGACCGCCGGCGCTGGCTGGGAAACCATCGCCAACGCTGGTTACCAGCCGCGCGCGCAATCCTCGGGGCGGGCGCGCGTATGAACCTGGCTGCGGCAACCTGCCCGACCCTGTACTTCATTGGCGTGAGCACCCGGCAAAGCTCGATCATGAAGGTGTTTCCGGACTGGGCTGCGCACCTGGGTCTGCGCAATGTGGCCATCGCGGGCATCGATTTTCCTTTGCATGCACCGCCTGCGGACTACCGCGCCGTGGTGCGCTTCATCAAGGATGACCCGCTCTCGCTGGGCGCGCTGGTGACCACGCACAAGATCGATCTGTACGCCGCCTGCGCGGATCTGTTCGATGTGGTGGATGCGCATGCCCGGCGCCTGGCCGAGACCAGTTGCCTGTCCAAATCCGGCGGCCAGTTCGTCTGCCACGCCAAAGACCCTGTCACTGCGGGCCTGGCGCTGGACCACTTCATTCCTGCCGGCCACTTTGCCAGGACAGGGGCCGAGGTATTTGCCATCGGCGCCGGCGGATCGACGCTTGCGCTGACCTGGCATTTGATGCAGGCCAGTCGCGGCGCGGACCGCCCGGCGCGGGTGCTGGTGACCGACCGCTGCGCGCGCCGTCTGCATGACATCGAGCGCCTGCACCGGTCTTGGGCCACCGGCATTCGCTGCGAATACATGCTGGCGCAGACCGCCGCCGACAACGACGCCGTGCTGCAAGGTCTGCGCCCCGCCGCGCTGGTGGTCAACGCCAGCGGCATGGGCAAGGACCGGCCAGGCTCGCCGCTGACGGATGCCTGCCCGTTTCCCGAGGCGGCCTTGGTGTGGGAGCTCAATTACCGTGGCGAGCTGTCTTTTTTGCAGCAAGCCAGGCGCCAGGCGCAAGAGCGCCGCTTGCAGGTCGAAGACGGCTGGCTTTACTTCATCTACGGCTGGAGCCGGGTGCTTGCCGAAGTCTTCCACATCGAGGTTCCGGTCAGCGGCCCGGGGTTCCGGCAACTGTGCCGCATTGCGCAGCAGGCCGGGCAACCGGCGCCGCCATGATCCCTGGCCCGCAGGCCCGTCATTCGCCCCCCAGTCAGACAAGGAGACAAAGATTATGAACATCCAACGCCGCGCATTCGCCATCAGCGCAGCCGCCAGCGCCGCGCTTGCCGCAGCCGCCCTGGCCGCCAGTGCCGCCGCGATGGCCCAGACCGGGGCCTTCAAGATCGGCGTATCAATGAAAACCTTGTCGGCGCCGTACTTCGCCGCGCAAATGGAAGCGGCCAAGGCGCGCGGCAAAGAGTTGGGCTACGAAGTGCTGGCCACCGATGCCCAGGGCAAGCTGCAAAAACAAATCTCCGACGTGGAAGACCTGGTCACCCGGGGCGTCAAGCTGTTGATCATCAACCCGGCCGACTCCGAAGGCTTGGTCAATGCCGTCAACAACGCCAGCGCCAACGGCGTCAAGGTGGTCGTCATCGACAGCACGCTGAACCCCCGGGCCAACTTCGTCACGCAAGTGCAGTCCTCCAACAGCATCAATGGCGCCTTGGTGGGCCACTGGGTCATCGAGGAAGTGGGCAACAAGTCGCTGAAGATTGCGCTGCTGTCGGGCGAAAAGGGCAACCCCGTGGGCCAGGAGCGTCGCCTGGGTGTGCTCAGCGGAATCATCGAAGCGCAGTTGCGCAAGTTCGGCAAGGCCGATCTGACCGTGGTCGGTCAGGGCTGGGGCCACTGGAATGACGAAGGCGGCCTCAAGGCGATGGAAGATTTGCTGGTGGCCAACAAGGACATCAACATGGTCTTGGGCGAAAACGACAGCATGGTGCTGGGCGCGCGCCGCGCCATCGAAAGCGCTGGCCGCACCGGCATTTTGCTGGTCGCCGCAGCCGACGCGCAGAAAGAAGCCCTGGCCTTGATCAAGCAAGGCAAGTATGGCGTCACCGGTCTGAATGACCCGGCCCTGGTGGCACGCACGGCGATCGACCTGGGTGTGAAAGTGGTCAAGGGTGAAGTCAAGGATGTGCCCAAGCAAACCCTGACCACCCCGGCGGCCATCACCAAGGGCAATGTGGACAAGTTCTACAACCCCAAGGCAGTGTTCTGAGCAACCGACGGACTGGCGCTGGCGGACCCGCCCCGGACGACCCCGCAAGAGACCATCAGGAGAATCCGCTTGGCTGCGCTCACTGGAATACCTGCGCCTTCGGCTGCGGTGCGCGCGCCTTCGGGCGGCCGGGCGGCGCTCACTGGAGGACCTTCGCCTTCGGCTGCGGTGCGAGCGCCTTCGGGCGGCCGGGCTGCGCTCATGGCCCTGCACGGCATTCACAAGAGATTTGGCGGCATCCATGCGCTGCGGGGTGTGGACTTTTCCGTCGAGGCCGGTCAAGTGCATGCCTTGGTGGGCGAAAACGGCGCGGGCAAGTCGACCATGATGAAAATCATCGCCGGCAACTACCCGCCGGACGCCGGCACCATGCGGATGGGCGATGAGGCCATCTGCCTGGCCACACCGCAAGACGCAATCCGGCGCGGCATTGCGCTGATCCACCAGGAAACCGCGCTGGCCCCCGATCTGTCGGTGGCCGAAAACGTATTCTTGTGCCAGTTGCCCTGGTTCCTGCGCCGGGCCGACATCCACCGGCGTGCCGCACGGTTGATCGAAGGACTGGGCTTTCACATCGCCCCCGGCCAGCCCGTAGCGCAGTTGTCCGCAGCCCAGCGCCAGGTGGTGGAAATTGCCAAGGCGCTGAGCCTGAACGCCAAGCTGCTGGTGCTCGATGAGCCGACCGCCTTGCTCTCCCCTGCGGATGCCAGGCGCCTGCTCGACATCGTTCGCGGCTTGCAAAAACGCGGTGTCGGCGTGGTCTACATCTCGCACCGTCTCGATGAGGTGTTCGACATTGCCGACCGCATCACGGTGCTCAAGGACGGACAGACGGCAGGCACGGTCAAACCGTCCGACGTGAACATCGACGGACTGATCAAACTCATGGTGGGTCGCCCGCTGGCCGCCATGTTCCCGCCCCGTCGAGGAGAGCACCGGGTCACACTGGGCGCGGTCAAATTGCGCGTGACCGGCATGACACGGCCGGGGCACACGCAGGGCGCGTCTTTCGAGGTGCGTGCCGGCGAGGTGCTCGGCATTGGCGGGCTGATCGGCTCCGGCAGAACCGAACTGGTGCGCCTGATCTTCGGCGCCGATGCGCGCGCCAGCGGCCGCGTGGAGATCGACGGTATCGACGTCACCCCGCAAAACACCCGGCAAGCCGTGGCCGCCGGCATCGGACTGGTGCCCGAAGACCGCAAAACACAGGGCGTGATTTTGAGCATGTCGATCCAGATCAACTCCACGCTGGCCAATCTGCGTGCCGTGAGCCACCGCCTGGGCCTGATCAAACGCCGGCATGAACGCGCTACCGTCTCGGCGTTGTGCGCCAGGCTCGGCGTCAAAGCCCGCAGCATCGACGCCGATGTGTCCTCCTTGTCCGGGGGCAACCAACAAAAGGTGGTGCTGGCAAAGTGGTTCCATGCCCAGGGCCAGGTCCTCATCTTCGACGAGCCGACGCGGGGCGTCGACGTGGGCGCCAAGGCCGAGATTTACACCCTGGTCAACGCCCTGGCCGCCGAGGGCAAGGCGATCGTGCTGGTTTCCTGCGATCACCAGGAACTCATCGGCATGTGCGACCGCATCATGGTGATGGGCGACGGCCGTATCCGTGGCTACCTGGCGCCCGCGCAGTACAGCGAAGAAAACATCGTTGCCATGTCGTTGGGCCTGATGCCGCCAGGCCAGGCACCCGGCAGCGCAGGAGCGTAGCGCATGGACCCGACCTGCACCGGCACATCGGCCACGGCCACCGTCGACACCCGGCAGGGCATGGCCGCCCGCACCGGCCGGCGCCTGCGGGAATACGCCACGCTGTTCATCCTGGCCGGCTTGGTGCTGGCCGCGTCGATGGTGTCCGCAGATTTCTTCACCGCGCCCAACCTGTCGAACATCTCGCGCCAGATTGCCGGCTTCGGCATCATGTCGATGGGCATGCTGCTGGTGGTTCTGACCGGCGGCATCGACCTGTCGATAGGCTCGGTGGCGGCATTTTCCAGTGTCGTGACCGCCATGCTGATACCCGGGCATGGTCTGGGCATGGGCCTGATGGCCGGTCTGGGCACCGGACTGGCCTGCGGCTTGATCAACGGCCTGCTGATTGCCAACTACCGCCTCAGCCCGTTTGTCGTCACCCTGGCGATGATGACCGTGGCCCGGGGCCTGGCACTGATGGTCTCCCATGGCGCCCCGATTCTGGTGGATGAGACCGGCGCCCTGCTGCTGGACTTTGGCCGCGCGACGCTGCTGCATATTCCGCTGCCTACGGCGCTGATGCTGCTTGTGTTTTGCGCGGGCGCCCTGTTCCTGGGCTGGACACGCCCTGGCCGGATCGTGCGCGCAGTCGGCTCCAACGAAGAGGCGGTGCGGCTGTCCGGCGTGCCGGTCGGCCGCCATGTGCTGCTGACCTATCTGGTCTCTGGCGCCCTGGCCTCGGTGGCCGGCATCATTTCGACGGCGCGTGCGGGGGTGGGAGCACCCACCGTGGGTGTGGGCGACGAACTGACCGTGATTGCTGCCGTGGTGATTGGCGGCGCCAGCCTGGCCGGTGGCCGTGGCAACGTGCTCAACACCTTGGTCGGCGTGGTGATCCTGGGGGTGATTGCCAACATCATGAACCTGGCCAGCGTACCGGGCTACCACCAGCAGGTGGTGATGGGCGTCATCATTTTGGCGGCCATCCTCGTGCAACGCGGCACCGTCGCCACGCGGCGTTAGAAGCGGGATCCGGCGATGCGCCCCGAACTGACCCTGGCCATCGATGTCGGCACCGGCAGCGCCCGGGCGGCACTGATGAACGCCGATGGCGCCATCGTCGCCGTCGCGGCGCGTGAACTGACGCAGACAGTGCGCCAATTCGGCTGGTCCGAACAACAGCCGCTGGCCTGGTGGAGCGGTGTCGTGGCATCGGTTCACGACCTGCTGGCGCAGGTGCCGGATGCCAGGGGCCGCATCGCCATGGTGCTGGCCTGCGGGCAGATGCACGGCACGGTGCTGCTCGATGCCGCTGGCGCACTGACCCGCGACACCGCGCCGCTCTGGAATGACAAGCGCACCAGCGCCCATGTCGCCGCCTATGAGGCAGCACATGCAGACAGCGACTTTTTGCCCCGCACCGCGAACCCGGCCACACCGGCCTGGCCGGCGTTCAAACTGCAGTGGCTGCGCGACAACGACGCGCAAGCCTACCAATCGGCCTGGAAAATGCTGGTCCCCAAGGACTTCATCAACTTCAAGCTCACGGGCGTGGCGGCCATCGACCGCACCGAGGCCGCCTGCAGCTTCTTGATGGACCCGGCAACGGGCCACTGGTCTGCGCAAACCTGTGACGAGATGGGGCTGGACATCGGCAAACTGCCCCCGATCCGCCAGCCGCTGGACATTCTGGGCGCGGTCACGCAAGCGGCCGCCGCAGAGACCGGGCTGGCAGCCGGCACCCCGGTGCTGGTCGGCGCCAGCGACTTTGCCACGGCCTTGCTCGGCTCGGGCGTGTGCCAGCCCGGCATGGGCTCGGAGATGATTGGCTCGTCGTGCATCGTGACACTGGTCGCGCGCCAACCCACGCTGCACGGCCAGGTCTGCAACCTCGGCACGGTGGAAGGCCACTGGGGTGCTTTCATGCTGCTGGAATCGGGCGGCGACGCGATGCGCTGGGCGCGCCGCGCCCTGCACGGCTCGCGCCTCGGTTACGCCGAACTGGTCGCGCACGCCGCCACTGCGGCCGCAGGCAGCCAAGGGCTGTTCTTTGTGCCGTATCTGACGGGCCAACGCCTGGGACGGCACCGCAACGCCCGGGCGCAGTTCTTTGGCCTGGGCGCAGCGCATGGATCGGCCGACATGGATCGCGCGGTGTTGGAAGGTGTGGCCTTCGCGGTGCAGCGCCACATCACGCAACTGCAAACCGCGCAGGGCCGCACGTTGGAGCGCCTGGTGGCCTCCGGCGGCGGCGCGCGCACCGCGCTGTGGCTGCGCATCAAGGCCAGCGTCTACGGCTTGCCGATCGCCGTGCCGCGCGAGGCCGAGTGCGGTCTGGTAGGCTGTGCAGCGATGGCGCAAACCGCGCTCGGGCGTTTTTCTTCGGTGCAAGACGCGGCGCAAGCCCTTGTGAAATACCAGGCCGACATGCTGCCGGACCCCCGCTGGCAAGACATTTACCGCCGCATGCAACCGGTCTTCGAGAAACTCCTGGTGCATGCGCAGGCCATGTACGACGATCTGGATACCCTGACACCATGAGCACAGCAGCCGTTTTGTTTGATCTGGATGGAACACTGGCCGTCAGTGAAGAAACCCACCAACGGGCCATCGATGATGTGCTGCGCGCACTTGGAATCGAAAAGCCTGCGGGTTTCGACCAGCAGGTGATGGGCCTGACCATGCGCGCCACGTTCGAGGCCCTGCGGCAGCAAACCACGCTGGCCCTGAGCTACACGCAACTGTCGGCCGCGAAACACCAGGCCTTTCTGGCCCGTATCGACGAACTGCACTGGCGCGCAGGCGCGCGCGAAGCCATGCAGGCGGCGCAGGACAGCGGCCACCAGATCGCGGTAGTCACCAACTCCGACCGGATCGTGCTCGATGCCAGCCTGCGCGCCCTGGGCATCAGCCGACCCGACCTGATCACCGTGTCACGCAACGACGTGCGCGAGGGCAAGCCCGAGCCCGAACCCTATCTGCGCGCCGCCTGGTTGCTGAGGCGGCACGCCGAGCACTGCGTGGTGGTGGAAGACAGCCACGCCGGGGCCAGCGCGGGCCTGCGTGCCGGCATGCGCGTCATTGGCTGGCCGCATGCGGCCACGGGCCGCATGCAGTTTCCCGAAGGGGTTTGCCGCGCCGACAGCCATGCGCTGTGGCCGGCACTCAAAAGCCAGCTCGATCAAGTGTAAAGACCAGGACTTGCGATGATTCTCGACCGATTCAAACTCCATGGAAAAACCGCCGTGGTCACCGGCGCAGCACAAGGCATAGGCCAGGCCTGCGCGCAGGCCCTGGCCGAGGCCGGTGCCAGCGTGGTGCTGACCGACATGCAAGCAGAGCCCCTCGGCGCCGCCACCCGGCTCTTGCGCGCGCAAGGCCACCCTGTGGACCAGCAACTGCTCGACGTGAGCGATGCCGGGCAAGTCGAGGCCGCCCACGCCGCCATCATCGAGCGCCACGGCACGGTCGACATCCTGGTCAACAACGCCGGCATTGCCATCTCCAACCATCCGGCCGAGACCATGTCCGACGAGGTCTGGAACAAAGTGATCGATGTCAACCTGAACGGCACCTTCCGGTGCTGCCGTGCGTTCGGCGCTGCGATGCTCCGGCAAGGCCGCGGCAGCATCGTGAACATCGGCTCGATGTCGGGCTTCATCGTGAACCGCCCGCAGGAGCAGGCCAATTACAACGCCTCCAAAGCTGCGGTGCACCACCTGACACGCTCACTGGCCGCCGAGTGGGGGGCACGCGGCGTGCGCGTGAATGCGGTCGCGCCCACTTACATTCAAACGCAGATGAACCGCTACGCCAGCGACGACCCGCAATTGCTGCGCCACTGGATAGGCGGCACGCCGATGAACCGCATGGGCCGCCCGGACGAAGTGGCCGCCGTGGTGCTGTTTCTGGCCAGCGATGCCTCCAGCCTGATGACCGGCGCTATCGTGCTGGCCGATGGCGGCTACGTCTGTTGGTAGGGCCGCCGGCCGGCCATGTCCTCCGAACGGTCGCCGGCCGTGAACGGGATCGCCGCCACCGGCTGCCGATGCGGGTTGCAGCCGCGATCACGGCCGCGCCTCATGGTGCCGCAGCGTCCGGCTCTGCGGCCGAAGACAGTGCTTCCAGCGTGACGCCCTTGGTCTCGATTCCGAGCAGCCACACCGCGAATGCGGCCACCCCGAACGACATTGCGCCCAGCGTGAAGACGCCGCCTTGGCCGAATGTCGGCAGTACGACGCCGACCGCGTAGGGGCCGATCAGCGAGCCGACCCGGCCCACCGCCGACGCAAGGCCGGAGCCGGTGGCGCGCACGCCGGTGCCGTACAACTCCGGCGTGTAGGTGTACAGCACCGCCCACATGCCGAACAGGAAAAACTGCATCGCCAGGCCGGTGCCGATCAGCAACCCGATGCTGCCGCCGTACAGCGCGCTCTGGCCATACGCATAGGCCATCACGGCGCCGCCAATCAGCGCCGCGATACAGGTGGGCTTGCGCCCCCAGCTTTCGACGAGCCATGCCGCGCACAGGAAACCCGGCACGCCGCCGAGCGAGATCAGCACGGTGTAGAGCACCGATTGCGTGAGGGCAAAGCCGGCCTGTTGCAGCAAGGCGCCGAGCCACGATGTCAGACCGTAGAAGCCGAGCAGGGCAAAGAACCACAGCAGCCAGACCATCGTCGTGCGGCGCCGATACACGCCACTGCAGATCTCGCGCAGTGCATCTTGCCGGCGCGCCGGCATGGCGCCGA
Organism: Verminephrobacter eiseniae EF01-2; assembly: GCF_000015565.1. NCBI lineage: Bacteria > Pseudomonadati > Pseudomonadota > Betaproteobacteria > Burkholderiales > Comamonadaceae > Verminephrobacter > Verminephrobacter eiseniae. The sequence goes on along the minus strand of NC_008786.1, from coordinate 2,357,194 downwards.
CCAGCGCCGATGGGGGCGGCAGCGTCGTGACGCCCGCCGAGTGCATGACCTTGGCCTCGATGCGCTGCATCACCGCGTCCGCCTGCGCAAGCCGACCGGCGTGTTCGAGCCAGCGCGGCGACTCCGGCACGAAGCGCCGCACGGCCAGCACGAACACCGCCGGAATCGCGAGCAACGCGAACACCGTGCGCCAGCCAAATTGCGGCAACACGAAGTAGGCAAAAATCCCTGCGGTGATGAAGCCGAGCGGCCAAAAACCGTCCATCAGCGCAATCAGGCGGCCGCGTTTTGCGGTGGGAACGAACTCGGACAGCAAGGTCTGCGCGATCGGAAACTCCATGCCCATGCCGATGCCGAGCAGCACGCGGTAGGCGATCAGCGCATCGACGCTTTGCGCGGTCGAGCAAAGATACGAGGCTGCGCCCCACAGCACCATGCTCCATTGGAACACCGGCCGGCGTCCGAACCGGTCGGCAAGCAGGCCCGCAGCCGCCGCGCCAAGCGCCATTCCGAAGAAGCTCGCGCTGGCAACGAGGCCGGTCGCCGCATTCGACAAGCCGAACTCTGCTTTGATCGACCCCAGCACGAAGGTCATCATGCCCAGGTCCACCGAGTCGAAGAAAAACGCGATCGCGATGATGAAGAAAATCAGCTTGTGGTACCCGGAAAACGGCAGGCGTTCGAGCCGGGCGGCGGCGCTGACGCGCGTGGGGGAGACAGGGGCGGTCGACACGGGCGTCCTCTGACGAAAAGAAGGTCTCCAGGCACCGTGCCGGGAGGACTGATGGCCGGATGGCCCGATGACAACCGATTACAGATGATCGGGGTGTGCGGCGGTCGCTGCGGGCCAAGATGAGCCGTGCAACTATTGCGCCAAAGGCTAGTGTCGCGTCACCGGTCAGATGTCGCAGGCTGCGCGCAGCCATCGGAGCGCAGCGCAAGGCGCATCGCGCAGCCAATACCGAGCGTATTGGCAAGCGATGCAACGCCGCGATGCGCTTCGACGGCCAGCGCAGACCGACAGATGACCGGTGACGCGACACTAGCTGTGCCCGCGCAATGTCCGCAGCAGGCTGTCCAGATGCGCGCGTGCGCTTTGTGCGTCGCCGGCGCGCATTTGCTCGCAGGTGCGCTGCGCCACGTCCGGGGCGACGGGTTTGAGCGCCCGGCCGCTGGCCATGGCCTTGAGCTGCACTTGGGCGGCGCGCTCCAGGTAATACAGGTCGTCCCAGGCTTGGGCAATGTCGGGGCCGGTGACCATCACGCCGTGGTTCTTCAGGAACAGCACATCCGCCGTTCCCAGTGCTGCGGCGATGCGGTCGCCTTCGGCCGCATCGAGCGCCAGGCCGTTGTAGTCCTCGTCGACCGCAATACGGCCATAGAACTTCAATGCGGTTTGCCCGGCCCAGAGCAGTGGCGCGCCTTCCAGCATGCTCAGCGCCGTGGCGTGCGGCATGTGGGTATGGAAGGCGGCACGCAGCGCAGGGCGCGCCCGGTGCAGCCTGGCATGGATGAAAAAGGCCGTGGCTTCGGGCTGTCCCTGTCCGGCCAGGACATGGCCGTCGAGGTCGCAGATCAGCAGCCGCTCGGCCGTGATTTCGCTGAATGCGTAGCCGTAGGGGTTGACCAGAAACAGGTCGTCGCGCCCGGGCAGCAGCGCCGAGAAGTGGTTGCAGATGCCCTCGTCGAAGCCGTGGCGCGCGGCGGCCTGAAAGCAGGCGGCCAGCTCGATTCTGGTCTGCGCCACGGCGTCGCTGTCCAGGTTCGATGCCGATGGTTCCGGGCGGGGGGCTGATCGGCCCGATCCGGCCAAAGCGTGCAGGGTGTGCGCCATGTGTTGCTCCTTGTTCCTCGTGCTTGACGGTCATGAACGGTTGCGGGGGCTCGCGCAGATTGTGCACTGTGCCAGGGCGGCCCGATCTGCGCGATCGATACGATCTACACCGGCTTGCCCGGCTCGCGTTCATCCATGCGCCCGGCCAGCCACGCACCCCCGCCCACGGCGGCCCCGATCACCCAAAAGAGGCCGCCGACGCCGATCACCGTGCCCGCCGAGCCAAACAGCATGGGCATGAACACGCTGGAGGCGTTGATGACCATCAGGCGCAGGCCCAGCGCCTCGCCATGGCGGTGCGCCGGCGTGATCTGGTGCAGCAGGCTCATCACCATCGGCTGCACCGAGCCCAGCGCAAAGCCCAGCAGCACCGAGCACAGCCCCATGCCCAGCGCGGTGCCCAGCAGGGGGTAGACGGCAAACAGCAGCGCCGTGACCAGCATCGCGCCGGCCACCACCACCCGCTCGCGCAAGCGCTCGGCCACCAGCAGCATCAGCAGCCGGATCACGGCGGCGGCAATCGCAAAGGCCCCGAGGATGCTGCCGATGACCGATGCCGACATGCCCCGCTCATGCCCGAGCAGCGGCACCGCGAAGGTGTGCACGTCCCAGCAGGAGGCCAGTATCCAGTTGACCAGCAGCAGGCGGCGAAACGGCAGCTCGTTCATCAGGTCCCAGGCGCGCTGCGGCGGGCCTGCGGCGGCAATCACCGGCGGCAGTTCCACCGCGTTGCGCACCCAGAACCAGGTGAGCAGCGGCAGCACGGCCATCAGCGCGAAGGCGGCGCGGAAGCCATCGATGCCGGCGCTGCCGGCGTGGTCTATCAACTGTCCGGCCAGGAAGGGGCCGACGAAGTTGGACACCGCCGGCCCGATGGCCAGCCAACTGAAGACCTGCTTGAGCTGCGTCGCGTCATGGGCGGCGGTGCGGCCCACATGGCGCTGCAATGCAATGATGGCGGCTCCGGTGGCGCCGCCGGTCATCAGCGCCGCCAGGCACAGCACCGCAAAGATCGGCCACAGCAGCGCCAGCCAGGCCCCCAGGCAGGCCACCACCACGGCATAGCCGATCGGGCGCTTGAGGCCATGGCGGTCGACATAGCGCCCTGCGGGCAGCGCCAGGACCACCTGCATGAGCGCGAACAGCGCCAGCAGCAGCCCCACCGCCGCCGCGCTGTGGCCCTGGCGCAGCGCCAGCAGCGGGGCGGCCATGCGCATCCCCGTCATGCATGCGTGCACGCAGATCTGGCCGGCGATCAACCGGGCCAGCGCCCGGTTCACGGCAGTTCGTCCTCGGGCACGGGCAGGGCTGCCGTGGCCAGCGCCAGGTCGGCGCCGGGTGCGGGCAGGTCCTGCACGGCGCGCAGCCGGCGCTGTATCGCGCGCGTGCGCACGCCCACCTCGTCAAACTTCTTGGCGGCGGTGTCTATCGATTTCTTCGTGGCCTCGACCGCCTCGCCAAATTTGGCGAACTCGGTTTTCACGCTGCCCAGCAGGCTCCACACTTCGGACGAGCGCTTTTCGATCGCCAGCGTCCTGAAGCCCATTTGCAGGCTGTTGAGCATGGCCGCCAGGTTGGCCGGGCCGGTGATCATCACGCGGCATTCGTTTTGCACGGCTTCGACCAGGCCGGGGCGGCGCATCACCTCGGCAAACAGGCTTTCGGTGGGCAGGTAGAGCACGGCAAAGTCCGTGGTGTGGGGCGGCGAGACATATTTGGCGAAGATTTTCCTGGCTTCGAGCCGGACCGAGGTCTCGAAGGCGTTGCCGGCCGAGGCGATGGCGGCCTTGTCGGCAGCGTCCTGCGCATCCAGCAGGCGCTGGTATTGCTCCACCGGGTACTTGGCATCGATCGGCAGCCACACCGGGTGTTCGTCGCTCTTGCCTGGCAGGCGGATGGCGAACTCCACCAGTTCGTCGCTGCCCGGCACGGTCTTGACGTTGCGGGCGAATTGCTCGGGCGTGAGCACGTTCTCGATGATGGCGCCCAACTGCATCTCGCCCCAGGTGCCGCGCGACTTGACGTTGGTCATCACGCGCTTCAAGTCGCCCACGCTGCCCGCCAGGGTCTGCATTTCGCCCAGGCCTTTGTGCACCTGTTCCAGCCGTTCGCTGACGAGCTTGAAGGATTCGCCCAGGCGCTGCTCCAGCGTGGCGTGGAGCTTTTCGTCCACCGTGCGGCGCATGGCTTCGAGCTTGCTGGCGTTGTCGGCCTGTATCGCGGCCAGGCGCTCGTTGAGCGTATTGCGCAACTGCTCGGCGTTGTGCCCGCTGCCTTGCACCAGGCCGGCGAGTTGCTGCGAGACGGCGTCCTGCAACACCGAGAACTGGTTGGTGATCTGCAAGCCGTTGGCCTCCAACTGATTCTTCAGCGCATTCGCCATGCTGCCCAATTGGGCCTGGACATCGCCCTTGAGCGAGTCGAGCGTCTGGCGCGTGCCGGCAGTCAGGGCCTCGAAGCGCTCCTGGATGCGTTGCTCGAACAGCGCCGCGCTCTCGCCCATGGCCTGGCGCGATTCGCCGCTCTGTTTCACCAGCGCGGCGGTGGTGGTGGTCAGTTCGGTGCGAAAGCCGGTGAGCGTGTCCGACAGTTCCTTGCGTGCCGTGGCCGAATCCGCCTGGCCCTGGGCCAGATGCGCCAGCAGCGCCTTGTTGCTTTCTTCCAGCCGGCCCGCCACGGCTTGTTGCTGGCCATCGAAGCGTTGCTCCAGCGTGGCGCCCAGCGCCATCTGCCGCTGCCCCAGGCTGGCCTCGAACGTGCCGAAGGCGGCGAGCAGTTCGGTCCGGCCGCTGCGCGATTCGGCCACGGCCTGCGCCAGACGCTCATCCACGACCTGGCGCAGGCCCTCCAGCGTCTGCTGCGTGGCCTGGGTCAAGCCGTCCAGTTGCCGCGCCAGCGCGTCGATCGTGCCATCGTTCTTGACCACCGCCAGATGCGTGGCCAACGCCCTGCCGTCCAGCGCCGACGCGATCTGCTCCAGTTTGTTCGTGAACACCAGTTGCGTGGCCAGCGCCTTGTCGTCCAGCGCTTGCAGGCCCGCCTGCCATTGGGCAAGCAGCAGACGGCGCAGCAGCAGCCACACCACGAGCAGCAGCAACGCCAGGGCCAGCGCGGCCAGCACGATGAGCATGTCAGTCGTCAAGGGTTACTCCGTTTGCCATCGGTTTTGCCGCCACAGGGGAAATGAAACCACGCGCCTGCGGGCCGTTTCATTCCAGGCCCTGGCTCGAGCGCGCGGCTGCGGCCCGGGCCTGCGGCGTATTCACCGGGGTGAGCGGGCCGCGCCCGTCGAAGAAGGCGATCAGGTTGTCGGCAGCCAGGCGCGCCATGGCCCGGCGCGTGGGCACGGTGGAACTGGCGATGTGGGGCGTGAGCACCACGTTGGGCAGCGTGAGCAGGTCCGGGTGCACCCGGGGTTCGCCCTCGAACACATCCAGGCCCGCCGCTGCGATGCGCCGCTCGCGCAGCGCCGCCGCCAGCGCCGCGTCATCGACGATGCCGCCGCGCGCAATATTGACCAGCGTGGCCGTGGGCTTCATCAGCGCCAGTTCGGCCGCAGCAATCAGGTGCCGCGCTTCGGGCGTGTATGGCAGCACCAGCACCACATGGTCGGCCGTGCGCAGCAGCTCTTGCTTGCCCAGGTAGCGGGCCTTGCATCGCGCCTCCAACTCGGGCGCCAGGCGTGAGCGGTTGTGATAGAGCACCTGCATGCCAAAGCCATGCGCGCCACGCCGGGCAATGCCCTGGCCGATGCGGCCCATGCCGATGATGCCCAGCGTGCTGCCGTGGATGTCGGCGCCGGCAAACAGGTCGTAGCGCCATTCGGTCCATCGGCCGGCGCGCAGGTAATGCTCGCTCTCGGTGATGCGGCGGGCGGTGGCCATCAGCAACGCAAAGCCGAAGTCGGCCGTGGTCTCGGTCAGCACGTCGGGCGCGTTCGTGCCCTGCACGCCTGCGGCGCTCATCGCCTCGACATCGAAGTTGTTGTAGCCCACGGCCATGTTGGCCACGACCCTCAGCCGCGGCGCGGCGGCCATCAGCGCCGCGTCGATGCGCTGGCTGCCGGTGGTGAAGGCGCCGTCCTTGTCGGCCAGCCTGGCAGCCAGTTCGGCCGGGTTCCAGAGGATGTCATCGGGGTTGTCTTCGACCTCGAAGTGCTGGCGCAGCAGGTCGACGATGTCGGGAAAGATCGCGCGCGCGACCAGGATGCGGGGCTTGTTGCTCATGGCAAGGAATCTCCTGTCAACGGAACCAGATGAAAGTCATGGCGATGAACAGCGGCACCAAAATGGCGCCCGCCCACAGCATGTAAGCAAAAAACCCGGGCATTTTCACACCCCGGTCCTCGGCGATGGCCTTGACCATCAGATTCGGCGCATTGCCGATGTAGGAGTTGGCCCCCATGAACACCGCGCCGGCCGAGATCGCCGCCAGCGTCGGCGCCAGCCGGGTCATCAGCACCGCAGGGTCGCCGCCGGCGATGTTGAAAAAGACCAAATAGGTGGGCGCGTTGTCCAGAAACGAACTGAGCAGGCCCGAGGCCCAGAAGTACATGGCCGGATCGGGCTGGCCATCGGGGCGCGTGACGGCCGCGACGATGGCGCCAAACGGGCCGTCGATGCCGGCCCTGAGCATCGCGATCACCGGGATGATGGTCAGGAAGATGCCCGCGAACAGCTTGGCCACCTCCTGCATCGGCGCCCAGCCGAAGCGGTTGTCCGCATGCACCTGCGCGGGGGTGATGCGCAGCGACAGCAGCGTCACCAGGACCAGGCCCAGATCGCGCACCAGGCCGGGCAGACCGACCTGCGCGCCGGCAATGTGCCAGGACAGCGGCGACTTCCAGATGCCGCTGAGCAGCACCAGCGCCACCACCAGGCCCAGCAGCGCAAAGTTGGCCTTGCCGTCAAAGCCGATGGCCCGGTCGTCCGGCGTGGGGTCGGCCGGCAGCAGTTCTTCACGGCGGTGGTAGAACCATGTGTCGAGCGCGAAGAAGATGAGCAGCAGCGCGCCCACCAGGAACAGCGTCTCGGGCAGGATATGCCGCGCCGTCCAGAAGAAATCGATGCCATTGAGAAAGCCCAGGAACAGCGGCGGATCGCCCAGCGGTGTCAGCGACCCCCCGGCGTTGGAGACGATGAAGATGAAGAACACCACCACATGCGCGACATGCTTGCGGTTGTCGTTGGCGCGCAGCAGCGGGCGGATCATCAGCATCGACGCGCCCGTGGTGCCCATGAAACTGGCCAGCACCGCCCCGATGGCCAAAATGGCCGTGTTCAGCCCCGGGCTGCCATGCAGATTGCCCCGGACGTAGATGCCCCCCGCCACGGTGAACAGCGCGGTCAGCAAAAGCACGAACGGGATGTACTCGGCCAGGGCCGCGTGCACCAGACTCGTGCCCGCCGCCGCAGGCCCGAAGCAGAGCGCAAAAGGCAGCAAAAACGCCAGCGCCCAAGCCGCAGCCACTTTGCCGAAATGGTGGTGCCAGAAGATCGGCGCGAACAACGGCAGCAGCGCAATCGACAGCAAAATGCCGGCAAAGGGCAGGCCCCACAGCAAGGACAGCGTGGCGCCGTCGATATCGGCCGCCCGGCCCATGCCCGGCAGCAGCGCAAGAAAAACGGCAACCAGCGGGCCGCGCGGGAGGGTCATGGTTTCCTGGTCTCCATCAGAGGGGTGCAAAGGGGTGCAAAAGGGTGCAGAGGGCGCAGCCATCGCCGGGTCGGCAACGGCGCACTCCGCCGGGCCACCCATTGACACATGCAGCGCGCACTGGAGCACCTGCGCCTCCGGCTGCGGTATGAGCGCCTTCGGGCGGCCGGGCGGCGCGCACTGGGGTGCCTTCGCCTTCGGCTGCGGTATGAGCGCCTTCGGGCGGCCGGGCGGCGCTCATGCCTGCGCCGGGATGTCAAACACCTGGCGCAGATAGGCCAGGTACTTCTCGTCGTCGCACATGCCCTTGCCCGGCGAGTCGGCCAGTTTGGCCACCGGCTGCCCGTTGCAGCGCGTCATCTTGATGACCACTTGCAGCGGCTCATGCGCAGGCGGGCTGCCCAGGTCGTTGGTCAGGTGGGTGCCGATGCCGAAGGCCAACTGGCAGCGGCCCCGGAACTGCCGGTACAACTCGATGGTGCGCGTCACCGTCAGCGCATCGCTGAAGATCAGCGTCTTGCTCTGCGGGTCCACGCGCAGCTTGCGGTAATGGGCCAGCAGGCGCTCGCCCCAGGCAAACGGGTCGCCGCTGTCCTGGCGCGCGCCATCGAAGAGCTTGCAGAAGTACAGGTCGAAGTCGCGCAGGAACGCACTCATGCCGTACACATCGGACAGCGCGATGCCCAGGTCCCCCCGGTATTCCCTGGCCCATATCTCGAAGCCGAACACCTGGCTGTCGCGCAACCGCGGGCCCAGGGCCTGGCAGGCTTGCAGATACTCATGCGCCATCGTGCCCAGCGGCGTCACGCCCAGTTTCATCGCATACAGCACATTGCTGGTGCCGGCAAACTGCCCCGGGCCAGCGGGCGCTTCGGCACACTGGTCGCCCGTGCCCAGGCGGGCCACCAGCACGCGCAAGACCTCCTCATGCCAGGCGCGGCTAAAGCGCCGGCGCGTGCCGTAATCGGCGATCTTCAACTCCTCCAGGCCCTCGGCCTGCAACAGCGCGATCTTGGCATCGAGCCGTCTGCGCCCTTCGGGAAAATCGGGCACCTTTTGCGTGTTGCGAAAGTACACCTCGTTGACGATGGCCAGCACCGGAATCTCGAACAAGATGGTGTGCAGCCACGGCCCGCGAATGCAGATATCGATCTCGCCGCCAGGCCGGGGGGCGACGCTGATGTATTTCTCGTTGAGCCTGAACAGACCGAGGAAATCGACGAAATCGCTCTTGATGAAGCGCATCGAGCGCAGGTAGTCGAGCTCGGCGTCCTGAAACTGCAGGCTGCACAGCGACCGGATCTCGCCCCGGATCTCGGCAACGTATGGCGCCAGTTGCACGCCCGGGTTGCGGCACTTGAAGCGGTATTCGACCTGCGCGCCCGGAAACTGGTGCAGCACCACCTGCATCATGGTGAACTTGTACAGATCGGTGTCGAGCAAGCTGGTGATGATCATGGGCAGGGCGGCCCCTCGGGGAGCAAGAGCGCAGACCGGACGACGAAGCGGCACAGTGTAGGGCATCATCGAGGGGGCCGATCGGCGGCCCATCCGGCGCAGGCGCTTCAGCCCGGCATCACCAGGGCCTGCAGCACAGCGCGCAAAGCCGGCGGCAGCGGCACCGGCCGGCGGCTTGCGCGATCGACATACACATGGATGAAATGGCCTGCCGCCGCCGTGAGCGGCGCGCCCTGCGCGAACAGGCCCAACTCGTAGCAGACGCTGGAGCCGCCCAGGCGCGCCACGCGGATGCCCGCCTCCACGGTCTGCGGAAAGGCCAGCGGGGCAAAATAATTGCACCGGGTTTCGACGACCAGACCAATGGTCTGGCCGGCATGGATGTCGAGCACACCCTGCTCGATCAAGTGCGCATTCACCGCCGTATCGAACCAGCCGTAGTACACGACATTGTTCACATGGCCGTACATGTCGTTGTCCGCCCAGCGGGTGGCGATGCAGCGAAACACGCGGTAGGCGCTGCGCGCCTGGGGGGCCGGACGGGCCGCTGCGGGGACGCAGGCGCAAGAGGTGCTGGCGGGCGAGGTCATGGCCGCAGATTTTGCCAGCCGCCTTTTCGGGGTCGGGAAATACCCCATGGCAGCCCGGCGGGCCGAGGGCCATTCTCTATGGCTGGCACATATCATGCTCGGAGCCGTTTGTCCCGTCGTCCCCCGTTCGCCTGCGTCGCGCATCCCGTTCCTGTCCCGTTTTTCGTCATCCCACACCCCGGAGTTCCATGTGCAGCATGCCGCCCCCGCCTCGTCCCTGAAACAACCCCTGGCCGCCTGCGCCGCGCTGGCCGCGCTGGCCGCCCTGGCACTGGCCGCGCCGGCCGCGCTGGCGCAGGAAAAGACGCTGCGCATCGCGATGACCGCAGCCGACATTCCGCGCACCCTCGGCCAGCCCGACCAAGGCTTCGAGGGCAACCGCTTCACCGGCATCCCGATCTACGACTCGCTCACGCAGTGGGATTTGTCGCAAGCCGATGCCCCCAGCGTGCTGATTCCCGGCCTGGCCACCTCGTGGGCCGTCGACGCGAAAGACAAGACCCGGTGGGTCTTCACACTGCGCCCCGGCGTCAAGTTCCACGACGGCTCGGCCTTCGACGCCGACGCAGTGGTGTGGAACGTGCAAAAGGTGCTCGACAAGAACGCGCCGCAGTTCGACGCCAGCCAGGTCGGCGTGACCACATCGCGCATCCCCACGCTGCGCAGCGCGCGCAAAATCGACGACCTCACGGTCGAACTCGGCACCAGCGAGCCTGACGCCTTCCTGCCGATCAACCTGACGAACCTGTTCATGGCCTCGCCCGCGCAGTGGCGCAAGAAGTTCGACGCCGCAGCCGGTGCAACGCCGGCCGACAAGGCCAAAGCCGCCTGGACCGCCTTTGCCGCCGACCCTGCCGGCACGGGTCCGTTCAAGGTCACGCGCTTCGTGGCGCGCGAGCGGCTGGAGTTGGCCGCCAGCAAAACCTATTGGGATGCCAGGCGCGTGCCGAAGATCGGCAAGGTGGTGCTGCTGCCGATGCCCGAAGCCAACGCGCGCACCGCTGCGCTGCTGGGCGGGCAGGTCGACTGGATCGAGGCGCCGGCGCCCGACGCCAGCGCGCAAATCACGCAGCGCGGCTTCAAGATCTACGCGAACGCGCAGCCGCATGTCTGGCCGTGGCAGTTGTCGTTCATCGCAGGCTCGCCCTGGCTCGACAAGCGTGTGCGCCAGGCTGCCAACCTGTGCATCGACCGCAGCGGCATGAAGCAGTTGCTCGGCGGCATGATGGCCGAGCCCAAGGGCACGGTGTCGCCGGGCCATCCGTGGTTCGGCAAGCCCGGCTTCGACATCCGGTACGACCCGAAGGCCGGGCAGGCGCTGATGGAGCAGGCCGGCCATTCGGCCGCCAAGCCGCTCAAGGTGAAGGTGCAGATATCGGCCTCGGGATCGGGCCAGATGCAGCCGCTGCCGATGAACGAGTTCGCGCAGCAGTCGCTCAAGCAGTGCTTTTTCGACGTGCAGTTCGACGTCATCGAATGGAACACGCTCTCGACCAACTGGCGCAAGGGCGCCAAGGATGCGTCAGCCAACGGCGCCAGCGCGGTCAACGTCAGTTTCTCGGCGATGGACCCGTTCTTTGCGATGGCACGCTTCGTCAGCACCAAGGCTTTCCCGCCGCTGTCGAACAACTGGGGCTATTACGGCAACGCCGAGGTCGACCAGTTGGTGGCCGATGCGCGCACCAGTTTCGACGACAAGGCGCGCGATGCCGCGCTGGCCAGGCTGCACACACATATCGTGGACGACGCGCCCTTCGTCTGGATCGCGCACGATGTGGGTCCGCGCGCGCTATCGCCCAAGATCAAGAACGTGGTGCAGCCCAGGAGTTGGTTCATCGACATCGCAACGATGACCATGGACTGAGCACCCGGGCCTGCACCACGACAGCCCCGAGGCCACATGCTCGCCTACTGCCTGCGCCGCGTGATCTACGCCGTGCCGACCATGCTCGGCGTGGCCCTGGTGTGCTTCGTGCTCATGCACATCGCGCCCGGCGACCCGCTGGTGGCCATCTTGCCGCCCGACGCCTCGGCGGAGTTGCAGGCGCAGTTGCGCGAGCTCTACGGCCTGAACCGCTCGCTGCCCGAGCAGTTCGCGATGTGGGTCTGGCGCGCACTGCACGGCGACCTGGGCGTGTCCATCGCCAGCAACCGGGCCGTGGCCGGCGAGGTGCTCCGCGCCGTGGGCAACACGCTGCGGATCGCGCTGGTGGCCGCCTTCATCGGCTTCGCGTTCGGCTGCCTGTTCGGCTTGCTGGCCGGCTACTTTCGCGGCACATGGATCGACCGCCTGGCATCGATATGCTCGGTGCTCGGCGTCAGCGTGCCGCACTACTGGCTCGGCATGGTCATGGTGATCCTGTTCTCGTCGCAGCTGATGTGGCTGCCGGCCACCGGCGCAGGCCCGAGCGGCTCGAACGACTGGGCCTGGGACTGGGCGCACCTGCAATTCCTGCTGCTGCCGGCGCTCACGATGTCGGTGATTCCGATGGGCATCATCGCGCGCACCGTGCGTGCGCTGGTGGCCGACATTCTGGAGCAGGAATTCATCGTCGGCTTGCGCGCCAAGGGGCTTACGCACACCGGTGTGCTGCGCCACATGGTAAAGAACGCGGCGCCCACGGCGCTGGCGGTGCTCGGCCTGCAACTGGGTTACCTGCTGGGCGGCTCGATCCTGATCGAGACGGTGTTCTCGTGGCCAGGCGCCGGCTTGTTGCTCAACAGCGCCATCTTCCAGCGCGACCTGCCGCTGCTGCAAGGAACGATCCTGGTGCTGGCGCTGTTCTTCGTCGTGCTCAATCTGTTGGTCGATGTGCTGCAAACGCTGCTCGACCCGCGCATCGCGCGTTCCTGAAGCGGCCCGCCGCCAAGCCATGCCCATCATGCACACCATGCCCACCCGCCCGGCCACTGCTGGCGCCGCCCCGGCCTTGCCGGCCCGGCGCCAGCGCGGCTACTGGGCCAGCGTCTGGCTGCGCCTGCGCCGCGACCCGGTCGCGGTCGGCGCGGCCAGCGTCGTGTTGCTGTTGCTGCTGCTGGCGCTGTTCGGCCCGTGGCTCGCACCGGCAGACCCGTACCAGTCGTCGATGCTCCAGCGGCTCAAACCGATAGGCACCGCAGGCTTGCCGCTGGGCAGCGATGAACTGGGCCGCGACATGCTCACGCGGCTGATCATCGGCGCGCGCTTGTCCCTTTTCATTGGCATCACGCCGGTGCTCTGCGCCTTCGTGCTGGGCACGGCCATCGGCATCGTTGCCGGCTATGCCGGCGGCCTGGTGAACACGCTGATCATGCGCACCATCGACGTGTTCTACGCCTTCCCATCGGTGCTGCTGGCCATCGCGCTGTCGGGCACGCTGGGCGCGGGCGTGGTCAATTCGCTGATCTCGCTGACCATCGTGTTCATTCCGCAGATCGCGCGCGTGGCCGAAAGCGTGACCACGCAGGTGCGCACCCGCGATTACGTGCAAGCGGCGCGCGCCTCGGGCGCCGGCCCCTTGACCATCGTGCGGGTGCATGTGCTGGGCAATGTGCTCGGGCCGATCTTCGTCTATGCGACCGGCCTGATCGCGGTCTCGATGATCCTGGCCTCGGGCCTGTCGTTCCTGGGCCTGGGCGTCAAGCCGCCGGAGCCCGAATGGGGCCTGATGCTCAACACGCTGCGCACCGCGATCTACGTGCAGCCCTGGGTGGCAGCGCTGCCGGGCGTGATGATCTTCATCACCTCGATCTCTTTCAACCTCCTGTCCGACGGCCTGCGTTCGGCGATGGACAACAAGGGCTAAACCAAGGGCTAAACGATGGAGCAACCCATCGATATCGGCGGACCGGCGCAACCGCTGCTGACCATCAGCGGCATGGTCAAGCATTTTCCGCTCAAGAAAACCGCGTTCGGCGCCGGCACCGTGGTGCGCGCCGTGGACGGCGTGGACTTTCAGGTCATGAAGGGCGAGACGCTCGGCGTGGTCGGCGAATCGGGCTGCGGCAAGTCCACGACCGCGCGCCTGCTGATGCAGTTGCTGAAACCGACGCGCGGCCAGATGGTGTTCGACGGCCGCGCGATCGGCGGCCGCGACCTGCCGCTCAAGGAATTCCGCCGCCAGGTGCAGATGGTGTTCCAGGACAGCTATGCCTCGCTGAACCCGCGCCTGAGCATCGAGGACACGGTGGCCTTCGGCCCGCAGGTGCACGGCATGCCCCGGCGCGCGGCGCGCTCGAACGCGCGCGACCTGCTCGCGCGCGTGGGGCTGCCGCCGCAGCGCTTGGCCGAGCGTTATCCGCACGAGTTGTCGGGCGGCCAGCGCCAGCGCGTGAACATTGCGCGGGCGCTGGCGCTGCAGCCGCGCATGGTCATCCTCGACGAGGCGGTGTCGGCGCTGGACAGATCGGTCCAGGCGCAGGTCATCAACCTGCTGCTGGATCTGAAAACGGAGTTCGGCCTGACCTATCTGTTCATCAGCCACGACCTGAACGTGGTGCGCTACATGAGCGACCGCGTCATGGTGATGTACCTGGGCCAGGTGGTCGAGATCGGCCCGGTCGATGCGCTGTACGCAGCGCCGGCGCATCCGTACACGCGCGCGCTGCTGTCGTCGATACCGTCGCTGGACCCGGAGCAGCGCAGCGAGAAAGCAGCGCTCTCGGGCGATCCGCCGAATCCGATCGACCCGCCCACGGGCTGCCGCTTTCACCCGCGCTGCGCGCTTGCCGCGCCGGTGTGCGCCCGGCGCGCGCCCAAGCCCATCGCCGCCGGGGCGCAACATGCGGCAAGTTGCCTGGTCCATGAACCGGACAGCGGGCACCCGATGGCGCAACAGCGCCGGCAAAGGCCGGCCGCATGAACGCCGCCCGGCCGCCCGAGGGCGTTCATACCGCAGCCGAAGGCGAAGGTACTCCAGCGAGCGCAGCAAACGGCGCTTCAGCCGAACCCATGGTCCGGCTGCGCGACCTTGGCGTCACCTTCAGCGGCAGCGGCGGCGGCAAACCCGTGCGCGCCATCAGCGGCGTGAGCCTGCAAGTGCAGCGCGGCGAGGTGCTCGCGCTGATCGGCGAGTCGGGCTCGGGCAAGAGCGTGACCATGCGCACCTTGCTGCGCCTGCACCCGGAGCGGCGCACGCGCATCGACGGCCTGGTGGAGGTGGCCGGTCGCGCCGTGCTCGCGCTGTCGCAGCGCGAATTGGCCGACTTTCGCGGCAAGGTCGCGTCGATGATCTTCCAGGAGCCGCTGCTGGCGCTCGACCCGGTCTATCCGATCGGCGCGCAGATCGTCGAATCGATCCGCCGCCACGAATCCGTCACCCGGGCCGAGGCCCGGCAACGCGCGCTCGCGCTGTTCGAGCGCGTGCAGATTCCAAGTCCCGAGCGGCGCCTGGCCGCCTACCCGCATGAGCTGTCCGGCGGCATGCGCCAGCGCGCGATGATTGCGCTCGCGCTGGCCTGCCAGCCGCAGTTGCTGCTGGCCGACGAGCCGACCACCGCGCTCGACGCGACGGTGCAAATCCAGATTTTGTTGCTGCTGCGCCAGTTGCAGCGCGACCTCGGCCTGTCGGTGATCTTCGTCACGCACGACATCGGCGCCGCCGTCGAGATCGCCGACCGCATCGCCGTGATGTATGCGGGCCGCATCGTCGAGGAAGGCACGGTCCGCGAACTGCTCGGCGCGCCGCGCCATCCATACACCATCGCACTGCTCAAGAGCAGCGCGCACGGCGCGCTGGCACGCGGCACGCGGCTTGCGACCATCGCCGGCGCGCCGCCCGACCTGTGCGCGCTGCCGCCCGGCTGCGCCTTTGCCGAGCGCTGCGCGCTCGCGCGCGCGGCCTGCCACGCCGCGCCGCCGCCGATGGTCGAAATCGCACCGAATCGTCGCCTGCGCTGCATCCATACGGATGCCGCCACATTGCCGGACTGACGGACTGACGGGCTGTCCGGTTGTCCGGTGGTGCGCGCGTCATCGATGCCGCTGGCACCGCGCGCCGCCGGGCTTGTCGCCGCCCGGGCCGGCGGGGTCGAACCGGTCATCGATCGCCTTGGCCGAGCGCAGCGCAGCGGCGCGCTGCGGCCAGGGCCGGTGCCGCGATGCGGCTATGTTCCGGGCTTGGAACGACCGCCTTGCGCCAACGGATGCGCCTGCCCGAGATCCTCCAGAAACGCCAGCGTGATGTCGTTCAGACGCTCGCGCCGGCGCGAAACCATGTGGAACTGCACGTCGTAATACATCACCGCCGGATTCACCGGCGCCAGCAAACCGGCCTCGACATAGGACGCGGCAAAGTGCTCCGGCAGATAGCCCAGGTGCCGCCCAGACAGCACCAGCACCGCCGTCGCCTCCATGTTGTCGGTCACCGCCGTGATTTGCAGCGCGGGCAGCCATTGCTGCGCTTCGGGCAGCGGGTAGCTGCGCCAGACCCAGTCGCAGCCCGAGAGCTCGTCTGGCATCAGTTGGCCGGCCCGGTCGAACAGCGGGTGCTCCCGGCCGCAATAGGCCAGTTGCCGCTCCGAGAACAGCGGGGTGTATTCCAGCGTCGGCATATGGCGCCAGAAATAGCCGACCGCCACCTGGATTTGCCCGCTGACCAGTTGCTCCTCCAGATGGCTGGGCGAGCGCACGATGATGACGAAGCGCACCGCTTCGTCGCGCTGGCGAAAACGCGCGATGGCCTGGGCGATGCGCCGGTTTTGCTCGATCGGCGCATACCCGATCAGGCCGATGTTCAGGCTGCCGACCAACTGGCGCTCCAGATGGTGCGCCTGCGCGCTGAAGTCGCTCAAGGTGTCGATCAACCGCCGGGCGATCGGGGTGAAACGCTCGCCCTTGGGCGTGAGCTGAAAGCCGCCACGGCCGCGCGCGCACAAGGAAAAGCCCAACCGGGTTTCCAGTGTCGCCAGTTGGCTGCTCAGGGTCGGCTGGCCCACGTTGAGCGTCCTTTGCGCGGCCGACAGCCCGCCCGCGTCGACGATGGCCAGGAAGACGCGGATCAGCCGCAAATCGAGATCGGCAAATTGGGGCGCCATGGTGCTTCTCTCCATTGTGCTGCATCGATGCCCATCGATAGGCGCACCGGCCATCGGGATGCCGGAACGCAGCAAGCTGCGGCCCGACGATACCTCGATGGCACCCCCCGGGCCGTGCACCGCCTGCGGCAAAGCGCAGGCCGCAGCGTGCCGGCCATCGGCAGCGCTGGCAGCGCCGATGCGGGTTTTGGAGCGCTTCGGGCCGCAGCAGTCTGCGGTACGCTGGACAGTCCGGACGCCTGCCCCCGCAACCGCAACCGCCCCCGCGAACACCCGCATTCCCGGCCATGCCCACCGACCCGCGCGCGCTTTTGACACCAGAGATCACCGTCCTCGAACGCGGCTGGTTGTCGGCCAACAACATCCTGTTCATCGGCCCGCAGGACACGGCCCTGGTGGACACCGGCTACTGCGGCCATGCCGAACAAACCCTGTCCCTGGTGCAAGCCAGCCTGGGCGAGCGCCCGCTGGACCGCATCCTCAACACCCACCTGCACAGCGACCACTGCGGCGGCAATGCCGCGCTGCAACGCGCCTGGCCAGCGCTGCGCACGGCCATTCCACCGGGGCAGGCGCTCCATGTGCGCCACTGGGACCCCCAGGCGCTGAGCTACACGCCCACCGGCCAGGAATGCCCGCCGTTCCACTTCGACACGCTGCTCACGCCCGACTCCTGCGTGCTGCTGGGCAACCGGCCCTGGCAGATACATGCCGCCCCCGGGCATGACCCGCACTCGGTGGTGCTGTTCGAGCCGCAGCAGCGCATCCTGCTGTCGGCCGATGCGCTCTGGGAAAACGGCTTTGGCGTGGTGTTCCCCGAACTGGCCGGCGGCGGCGCGGCATTTGCCGAAGTGGCCGCCACGCTCGATCTGATCGAGGCCCTGGCCCCCCGGGTGGTGATTCCGGGCCACGGCCCGGTGTTTGCCGATGCCCCGCGCGCGCTGGAAGGCGCGCGCCGCCGCCTCGACGGCTTTGTGCGCAACCCGACCAAGCACGCGCTGTATGCGGCCAAGGTGCTGCTCAAATACAAGTTGCTGGCGTGGCAGCAGATCACCATGGCCGAGCTCAGCCGTTGGGCGCAGGCCACACCGTACTTCGACATGTTGCACGCGCGCCATTTCGCCGACCAGACCGCCGCCGAATGGCTCAGCAGCCTGGTCGACGATCTGGTGCGTTCCGGCGCGGCCGTGCGCCAGCGCGAGTGGCTGCACAATGCCTGAGGGATGGGCCTGGCTTGCAGTTTGCTGCGCCCCTGGCGCCTGCCGGGGACCCGCCCGGGGCCGGCTGGTGTCGCGTCACCGATCATCTGTCGGTCTGCGCTGGCCATCGAAGCGCATCGCGGCGTTGCATCGCTTGCCAATACGCTCAGTATTGGCTGCGCGATGCGCCTTGCGCTGCGCTCCGATGGCTGCGCGCAGCCTACGACATCTGATCGGTGACGCGACACCAGTGTCCCGCCATCCGAAAGCACACCCAAGGTACTCGAAGGTACAATGCGCGGTTTGTCATCGGCGAGAGCGACGCTGGCAGCACCCACGCCGGGCCGCCGTGAAAAACGACGCACGAATGCCCACCACTGGCTCACCACCGACCCCCGCCCAGCGCAAGGACTGCACACCCAATGATCGCCCAGGCCCCTTGCCGGCCCGCCCGCAAAGCGCGCAGACCTTGAAGCTGCGCGTTGCCAGCCGCGCCGGTAGCGGTGGCGCCGGCGGTGTCCGGCTGATGTTTTCCATGTGTCCGTTTTTGATTTCGAGGTTGTTCCATGCCCGCTGAAAAGTCTGCAAAGCCGCCCAAATCTGCTCCAGGCCCCGCCACGAAGGCGCCTGCCGCCCCGGCTGCCAAGACGCCCGCGGCGCCCGCGAAGGCCGCAAGCAAAAAGCCCGCCCCCGCCCCGACGGCACCGGCCGCCAAGACCGCCAAAGCCATGCCCGTGAAAAACACTGCCGAGCAGACAAAAGTCGCTGCGGCCAAACCCGCCAGCGACTTGCCCAAAAGCAAGCCCGCCAGCGCCAGCAAACCGGCCGCCCCGGCCGGAAGCACCCCCCCGAAAAAAACCCCGGCCCCGGCTGCCACCGCCGCTACTACTACTGCGGCGGCTGCAACCAGGACACCCCCCGCCAAGCGCGACCCCAAGCCAAAGCCTGCCGGCAACCAGAGTGCCGATCCGGGCAGCACCGTGGTGGCGCCCGCGCGCAGTGACGACACCGACCTGTCCGATGTAGAAGCAGACCTGGAAGGCGAGGTCGAGGAGGTTCCCGAAGCGGCGGTTGCGGTCGAGAAGGTCAAGCCGCTGCGCATGAAGATCAGCAAGGCCAAGGAACGCGCGCTGATGAAGGAGTTCGGCCTGGACGAGACCGTTCTGTCCGAGGAAGACCTGGCCCGGCGCCGTTCGCGCCTGAAGACCCTGATCAAACTGGGCAAGACGCGCGGCTACCTGACCCATGTCGAGATTTCCGACCACTTGCCCGACAAACTGGTCGATGCCGAAACGCTGGAAGCCGTCATCACCACGCTGAACGACCTGGGCGTGGCCGTCTACGAGCAAACGCCCGATGCCGAAGCGCTGATCATTACCGACAATGCCCCCACCGGCGCCAGCGAAGAAGAGGCCGAAGAGGCCGCCGAAGCGGCCCTGTCTACCGTCGACAGCGAGTTCGGCCGCACCACCGACCCGGTGCGCATGTACATGCGCGAGATGGGCACCGTGGAACTGCTCACGCGCGAAGGCGAGATCGAAATCGCCAAACGCATCGAAGGCGGCCTGATGGCGATGATGGAGGCGATCAGCGCGTCGCCAGCCACCATCGCCGAAATACTGAACATGGGCGAGGAAATCCGCGCAGGCAAGGTCGTGATCTCGACCATCGTCGATGGCTTTTCCAACCCCAACGAGGCCGACGACTACGTGGCCGAAGAAGACTTCGACGAATTTGACGAAGCCGATGACGACGACGGCAAGGGCGGCTCCAAGGCGCTGACCAAAAAGCTCGAAGAACTCAAAAAGCAGGCCCTGGAACGCTTTGACAAACTGCGCGATCTGTTCGAGAAAATGCACAAGGTCTACGACAAGGACGGCTACGGCACGCTGGCCTACGTGCAGGCCCAGCAAGCCCTGTCGGCCGAGCTGATGACCATACGCTTTACCGCCAAGACCATCGAAAAACTGTGCGACATGGTGCGCGGCCAGGTCGATGATGTGCGCCGGAAAGAACGCGAGCTGCGCCGCATCATCGTGGACAAATGCGGCATGCCGCAGGAAACCTTCATCAAGGATTTCCCGCCCAACCTGCTGAACCTGCAATGGGTGGAAAAGCAGGCGGCCATGGGCAAGCCCTGGTCTTCGATCATTGCGCGCAACATCCCGCCGATCCAGGATTTGCAGCAAAAGCTGATGGACTTGCAGTCGCGCGTGGTGGTGCCGCTGACCGAGCTCAAGGTCATCAACAAGCGCATGAATGAAGGCGAGGCCACCTCGCGCGATGCCAAAAAGGAAATGATCGAGGCCAACCTGCGCCTGGTGATCTCGATTGCCAAGAAGTACACCAACCGTGGCCTGCAATTCCTGGACCTGATACAGGAGGGCAACATCGGCCTGATGAAGGCCGTGGACAAATTCGAATACCGCCGCGGCTACAAATTCTCGACCTATGCCACCTGGTGGATCCGCCAGGCCATCACGCGCTCGATCGCCGACCAGGCGCGCACCATCCGCATCCCGGTGCACATGATAGAGACCATCAACAAGATGAACCGCATCAGCCGCCAGCACTTGCAGGAGTTCGGCTTCGAGCCCGATGCCTCGCTGCTGGCCGCCAAAATGGAGATACCCGAGGACAAGATCCGCAAGATCATGAAGATCGCCAAAGAACCGATCTCGATGGAAACCCCGATCGGGGACGACGACGACAGCCACCTGGGCGATTTCATCGAGGACGCGAGCAACACCGCCCCGATAGAAGCCGCGATGCAGGCCGGCCTGCGCGACGTGGTCAAGGACATCCTCGACGGCCTGACGCCGCGCGAAGCCAAGGTGCTGCGGATGCGCTTCGGCATCGAGATGACCAGCGACCACACGCTGGAAGAAGTGGGCAAGCAATTTGACGTGACGCGCGAGCGCATCCGCCAGATAGAAGCCAAGGCGCTGCGCAAGCTCAAGCACCCGAGCCGTTCGGACAAGTTGCGCAGCTTCATCGACTCGATATAGCACGCACCCCTGCGGACGCACGCCGCGCAAACGGTGAAAAACACGCAGGCTCGGCCCCGCTACGACGGCCCTGCCGCCGGGGGCCGCCATCCCTGATGCATGGCTCAGGCCACGGCCTGCTTGCCTTGCAGGGCCTGCACCTGCTCCGGTGTGTAGCCCAGCTCTGCCATCAGGGCAGCGGTGTGCTGACCCAGAACCGGCGGCGGCGAGCGCACACCGAGCCGCTGCCCGGCCATGCGCAGCGGCAGCAGCGCAGTGCGCACCGTCTGCCCTGCCCGTTCGCCATCGGGCAAGGTGATGTCGGCCAGGCCCCCGGTCGCGTTCAGGTGCGGGTCGTCGAACAGTTGCTCGGGCCGCGCGATCGGCGCAAACGGCAGTCCTCGTTGCTCGAAGATGGCCGCCAGTTCGCCGGCGCTGTATTCGGCCAGGCGCTGGCGCAGTTCGGGCAGCAGCCTGGCACGGGCGCGCACGCGATCGTTGTTGCTCAGCAATTGCGGATCGGCCTTCAGGTCCGCAAAGCCCAGCGCATCGCAAAACGCCAGCCACTGTGCATCGCTGACCGCCGCCAAAAATATCTGCTCGCCGTCTTTCACGCTGAACACGTCGTACAGCGCCCAGGACGAAATACGCTCGGGCATCGGGGCCGCCGGCTGGCCGGTCACGGCGTACTGCAGCATATGCTGGCCGACCAGAAAGACGTTGTTCTCGAACAATGCCGAATCCACCTCCTGCCCGCGCCCGGTGATGCCGCGCTGCATCAGCGCCGCGATGGCCCCGAGGGCGCCGAACATGCCGCCCATGATGTCGTTCACGCTGGCGCCGGCCCGCAGCGGATCGCCCGGGCGGCCCGTCATGTAGGCCAGGCCCCCCATCATCTGCACCACTTCGTCGAGCGCAGTGCGGTGCTCGTAAGGCCCGGGTAAAAAGCCGCTGTGGTTCACAAGGATCAGGCGCGGATTGCGCGGACTCAGCGCAGCGTAGTCGAGCCTGTATTTCGCCATCACCCCGGGTTTGAAGTTCTGCACCACCACATCGGCCGATGCCGCCAGTTTGTGCGCCACTTCCAGCCCCTCGGGGCTGCGCAGATCGAGCGCGATGCTTTTCTTGTTGCGGTTGAACATCGAAAAAAAGCCCGCCCCCGACCCCAGCAGATGGCGCGTGCGATCACCATCGACCGGCTCGACCTTGATGACCTCGGCACCAAGATCGGCCAGCACCATGCCGCAGGTAGGCCCCATCACCATGTGCGTGAATTCCACGACCCGCAGGCCATCGAGGGGCAAAGGACGGCGGTCAGCCTGCGCTGCGCCAGACGCAGCAGTGGGCGCGATGGGTGTGCAAGTCATGGGGCAACGATACGGGATTTTGCGCGCTGTGGGCCGGACATTCCTAGTGTCGCGTCACGGATCAGATGTCGTAGGCTGCGCGCAGCCATCGGAGCGCAGCGCAAGGCGCATCGCGCAGCCCATACCGATCTGTATTGGCAAGCGATGCAACGCCGCGATGCGCTTCGATGGCCAGCGCAGACCGACAGATGATCGGTGACGCGACACTAGCTTCATTTCCATCCTTGCCACCTTGGGGCACTGCGCTGCGGGCTTACACCGCAAAAGGGGGCGACCCGACAGCAGTGCCACACCGGCCATGGCGATCGACAAACCCAATACCTTGCCGCCATGCCTTGATTTGCCGAGGATTTTCCTGATGGCGACACCGGCCAGCGCATACGCCATGAAACAGGCGCTGGCAATCTGCCCTATCGGGTTGAAAATCAGCAGCAGATTTTGCATCCCGATTTGGCGCCGATCGATGAATTGCGGCAACCGCGCGGCAAAAAACAACAGGGCTTTCGGGTTGAAGGGGGCAAACATGAAGCCCTCTTGCAAATGGGTCAGGGGGCCATATCGCTTGCATTGCCATTACCGCCGAGCGCACCAGAATGCCTGACGCGCAGCAGCGTCACTCCCGGATACATGGTGCAGGCGGCACCGGGATATTGGTTGGCCAGCCAGGCGGTCGCTGAAGCCATGCCGCTTTCGGAAATCACCAACCAGGCAATGATGGCCTGAACCGTCGAGGCGATGGCATTGCCGATCCCTGCGATACCGCACGCCAGCCATCCCTTATTCCATTTTCAAATCGTTCGTGAACGCGAAGCCGACAAAGTGCACGGATGTTTCAGGAATGAAATCATTGGCCCCGGTGGCCAAAGCCCAAAGCATCGCCGGGACGATGGAAGCGATGAGAAGCGCAAGGCAGCATGAAATGACGGATTCGTGGCCCACTGGTGGAGCAGCTTCGCCTTCGGGCGGCCGCGCGGCGCTCATCGCGCACTGTACGGAAGATTTTGACCGGCTTATTTTCCAAATGCCCGGGGCCGTGCCCGATGGGTTGCACCGTTGCCGCCAGCGCCGCACGCCGCTGTCTGCATGCCATCCCAAACCATGAAACGCCCACAACAGTCTGATACATAATATCGTGCCAGCGTATATGTATCATGCATTTTGAGCTACCAAACTTGTAGCAAAATAGGTTTCGCGCTGCAAAGTGGCAGCGTGTCCGGCAGTGCCGTGCAGGCGACCACCCGCACTGAGCACCGACCCTGATACTTGCGCCAGGAGAAGCGTCCATGAGCTCCAAAGAAAATACCGCCATCAACCAGTTGTTCGCAAAGCTCGAATGCCGCTATGCGCTGCGCGTGCTGTGGGCCTTGAAGGACGGTCATCCCCAAACCTTTCGTCTGCTGCAAGACAGCGTGGGCAGCATCACCCCCAATACGCTCAACACCCGCCTCAAGGAACTGCGCGCCGCAGGCTTTGTCGACCATGGCAGCGACGGCTACACCATCACCCCCTCGGGCGCCGATCTGCTCAAGCGGCTGAACGATGTGCAAGCCTTCGCCACCCGCTGGGTGGCCAGCCAGGCCAAGAAGGTGGAAGCAGGTTGATGTGAAACGCCCCCTGCCCCTGCGCGCCGCCGGCGGCGCCTGCATGTGGCCGGCGGCTTGGCAAGGCCGGTTCCGTGGCCTGCCCGGCTTCGGGGCGGTGCCCGTTGGCATGGGTCTGCGCTGAAACCGGAGGCGGTTCAGTCAAACAGCGCCTTGTCCAGCGGTTCGTACTGGGCAGCGCCTACGGCCTCCCGGATTTTCGGGGCCAGCGCCGCCAGATCGTCAAAGCTCCTGGCCCCCTCGACCGCCAGGTTCAGGCGAAAACCGCGCAACCCCAGACGCGCCGTCAACTCGGCGGCGATCGGGTAGGCCGCCTGGTAGCGCTGCGGCGGCGAGCGCCCCGGGTCTTGCTCCGGTGGCGCGGTGGCAGGCACCGCCGCCGGCGGTTGCTCCGGCAGCGGCACCAGCAGTCCCGCGTCCATCATGGCCTGGACATCGCCCTGCGTGATGCCCATGGCGACGGTCGCGCCCAGAACTTCATCGATGCTGCGCTTGCCGTCAAACAAAATGAAGGCCGACCGCTGGCGCGAACTCAAACTGCCGTGCCGGTTCTTGAGCGCCTCTTGCCCGGCCTGGGTTTTGATGAGAACCATGGTACCCCCTCGCAAAACAACCGTTGAGTACCCGCGCAAGGGATGCATCAGAAGCACTGATGTACGGGATTGAAACACCCGCCCCTGCGCCGGACATCGCAACACGCTCAGGCATCGTTTCATGCCTTCCGGAAAACACGAGTCTCCTGTTCCGCCCCCGACCGAATGGGGCTGGACATTGGCGGGGCTGCCAGTCGTTCCAACAGCCCGGTCCGGTGCCGGTTTACGTCTTGCAGCGGATACGCGGCGGCGCCTCAGCCGGCCGCGTGATCCAGCTCACGAGCACGGTCAGCAGCAGTCCACAAGGAACACCGAACACGCCCGCAGAAATCGGCTCGATCCCGAACCAGAGTCCGTCGGGCAACAGCCCATCGGGCAAGACCCGCATCATAGGCAAGTGCGACAATAGTGACAACATGTAGTACACCGTAACACCCAGCCCGCCCAACATGCCCGCCACCGCCCCTTGCCGGGTGGTGCCGCGCCAGAAGATGCCCAACACCATCACCGGCACGAAGGCCGATGCCGCCAGCGAAAACGAGGCCGACACCATGGTCAGTATCGCCGAGGGTTTGAGCGCCGCGACGAAGGCCGCCGTCAAGGCCACCAGCAGCAGCGTGAACTTGGTCAGGATCACCCGCTGCTCGGGCGAGGCCTGCCGCTGCTGGCCCTGAAAATACAGGTCCCGCACCAGCGCATTGCTGATGGTCAGCAGCAGGCCGTCGGCCGTGGACAGCGCCGCCGCCAAGCCGCCGGCCGCCACCATGCCCGACACCACATAGGGCAGACCGCCCAGTTCCGGGGTGGCCAGCATGATCAAGTCGGTGCCGAGCCGGATTTCGCCCAACTGGATCAGCCCATCGCGATTGACATCTTGCACCGACAGCAAGGAACTGTCCATCCGCGCCCATTGCGCGATCCAGTTCGGCAGCGTCGCGAAGCTGCTGCCCACCAGGTTTTGCATGACCTCGAACTTGACCAGCACGGCCAGGGCCGGGGCGCTCAGGTACAGCAGCGCAATGAAGAACAGCGACCAGCCCACGGATGCGCGTGCCGCCGCCACCGAGGGCACGGTGTAGTAGCGGGTGAGCAGATGCGGCAAGCCCGCCGTGCCCACCATCAGGCAGAACATCAGCGCCAGAAAGTTGCGCCGCGCCAGTTCGTAGTCGCGCTGCTCCTGCGGCGTGCCATCGGGGTCGCCCGGATAGGCCTGGCTGTGCGCCGGCAGGCCGCCCAACGGGCGCGCGCGCTCGTAGTTTTCCTGCATCTCGCGGCTCCAGCGCGCGCGTGCCGCGTCAGCGTCGCGGGGCAGCGCCGCCAGTTCGCGGTTGGCCGCGATGATCAGGCCCACATCTGCGTTCTGGGCGCGCAGCGCGCGGATGCGCTGATGCAGCTTTTCGCGCTCGAGCGCCAGCGCGGCCGGCACGTCCTGCAGCCGCTGCCGGTGATCCTCGGCGCGCTGCAGATAGGTTTGCACCACTTGGTGCTCGGCCGCAGAGTCCATCAGCTGCGCCTCCAGGCCGGCAATCTTGCTGATCTGCTGGCCATAGACCAGAAACGCCAGCGGGTTGCCCAATTGCTTGTAGGCGAGCCACGATACCGGGATCATGAACGCCAGCAATAGCACCACGTATTGCGCCACCTGCGTCCAGGTGATCGCGCGCATGCCGCCGAGAAACGAGCACAGCAGCACGCCCCCGAGGCCGAGCATGATCCCGATCTCGAATTGCACTCCGGTCAGGCGCGAGGCGATCAGCCCGACGCCATGGATTTGCGCGACCACATAGGTGAAGGAGCACAGCACGGCCGCCAGCGCGGCGATGATGCGGGGCCAGCGCCCGCCGAAGCGCACCGCAAAGAAGTCGGGCACGGTGTACAGCCCCATGGCCCGCAACTGCGGCGCGATGAGCATCGCCACCAGGCAAAAGCCGCCGGTCCAGCCGAGCAGATAGGCCAGCCCGCCCGCATGTCCCGGCGTGCCCGAAAAGCCCTGCAGGTACAGCGCCCCGGACAGGCTGATGAAGGAGGCGGCGCTCATCCAGTCGGCGGCGGTGGCCATGCCGTTGTACATCGGCGGAATGCGCCGCCCGGCGACGTAGTAGTCCTGCGGGTCGGTCGTGCGGCCATACACGCCGATGGCGGCGTAGACCATCACCGTGACGAACAGGAAGATCGGGCCGATCCAGTGGCGCGACAGGCCCTGGCGCTCGGCCCAGACCATCAGCGCCAGAAAGCCCAGCACCCCGGCCACATACAGCGCCAGGATGCGGTGCAGCCGCCACAGGTAGGCGCGGTCGCCCGCCACGCTACCGGAGCCGTGCTCACCAGCCATGGGGGTGATCGGCGTTGCCGGGCGCTGGCTCCGGCATCTGGCGCCGATGGTCCTGGCGCTGCTGATCCTGGCGCTCGAAGCGGTTCATGGCCCAAGCGTAAACCACGACGATGGCGATGAACACCAGCACCGCGCCCTGGGCGACGATCCAGTAGCCCAGCGGCCAGACACCGAGCACCAGGGTCTGCAAATCCCGGGCGAAGTAGCTGGCGCCAAACGACACCAGCGCCCACAGCAGCAGCAATCCGGCCTTGAGCCAGAGATGGCGCACATCGTGCAGTTCGGGCGGGAACGGGCTTGCCATGGGTCTGTCGGGCTGGTCTGCGGGCGGGGGCAGCATCATCGGGGGTTGCCTGAGCGGGCCAGTGGCGGGGCTTGGGCCAGTGCTTAGCTTGCCCGTGGCTGCGCGCGGCTTGCAAGCTGGTGCCAGGTGGCGATCACGCTGTCCGGGTTGAGCGAGATCGACGAGATGCCCTCGTCGGCCAGCCACTGCGCAAAGTCCGGGTGGTCACTGGGGCCTTGGCCGCAAATGCCGATGTACTTGCCCTGCGCCAGGCAGGCCTGGATGACTTGGTGGATCAGCGCTTGCACGGCCGGGTCGCGCTCGTCGAAGTCCTGCGCCAGCAGTTCCAGGCCCGAGTCGCGGTCCAGGCCCAGCGTGAGCTGGGTCAGGTCGTTCGAGCCGATGGAAAAGCCGTCGAAGAACGCCAAAAACCGCTCGGCCAGGATGGCGTTGCTCGGCACTTCGCACATCATGATCAGTTTGAGCCCGTCCTGCCCGCGCTGCAGGCCGTGGCTGGCCAGCAAAGAGGTGACGCGCTCGGCCTGCGCCAGCGTGCGCACAAAGGGCACCATCAGTTGCACATTGCTCAGGCCCATGTCGTTGCGCACGCGCTTGAGCGCCTCGCATTCCATCGCAAAGGCGGCGCCGAAGTCCTCGCTGAGGTAGCGCGCCGCGCCGCGAAAGCCGAGCATCGGGTTTTCTTCCTCGGGCTCGTAGCGGCTGCCGCCGATGAGCTTGCGGTACTCGTTGCTCTTGAAGTCCGACAGGCGCACGATCACCGGCTTGGGATAAAACGCCGCCGCAATCGTGGCCACGCCTTCGGCGACCTTGTCGACGTAGAACGCGCGCGGGCTGGCATGGCCACGGGCCACGGATTCGACGGCTTGCTTGAGGTCGGCGTCGATCAGCGGGTAGTCCAAAATGGCCTTCGGGTGCACGCCGATGTTGTTGTTGATGATGAACTCCAGGCGCGCCAGGCCCACGCCGTCGTTGGGCAACTGGGCAAAGTCGAACGCCAGTTGGGGGTTGCCGACGTTCATCATGATCTTGGTCGCCACGGCCGGCATCGCGCCACGCGGCACCTCGGTCACTTCGGTGTCGAGCAGGCCGTCGTAGATGCGGCCGGTGTCGCCCTCGGCGCAACTGACGGTGACCAGCATGCCGTCTTTCAGGCGCCCGGTCGCGTCGCCGCAGCCGACCACGGCGGGGATGCCCAGTTCACGCGCAATGATCGCCGCGTGGCAGGTGCGCCCGCCCCGGTTGGTGACGATGGCGCTGGCGCGCTGCATTACAGGCTCCCAGTTCGGGTCGGTCATGTCGGTCACCAGCACATCGCCGGGCTGGACCTGGCCGATGTCGGCAATGCTGTGCACCAGGCGCACCGGGCCGGTGCCGATCTTCTGGCCAATCGCGCGGCCTTCGGCCAGCACGGCGCCCCGGCCCTTGAGCTGGTAGCGCAGTTCGGCCTGGCCCTTGGCCTGGCTTTTGACGGTCTCGGGCCTGGCCTGAAGGATGTACAGCAGGCCGTCGCTGCCGTCCTTGCCCCATTCGATGTCCATCGCGCGGCCATAGTGCTGCTCGATCACCAGCGCGTAGTGCGCCAGTTGCCCGACCTCGGCGTCGGTCAGCGAATAACGGTTGCGCTGCTCGGCGGGCACCTCCACGGTCCGGACCCGCTGGCCGCCCCGGGTCTGCTCTTGGGCATACACCATCTGCACCAGTTTGCTGCCCAGGTTGCGCCGGATCAGCGCCTGCTTGCCGGCGCGCAGCATGGGCTTGTGCACGTAGAACTCGTCGGGGTTCACGGCGCCCTGCACCACCGTCTCGCCCAGGCCGTAGCTGCTGGTGATGAACACCACGTCGGAAAAGCCGGATTCGGTGTCGATCGTGAACATCACGCCGGCCGCGCCCAGGTCGGAGCGCACCATGCGCTGCACACCGGCCGACAGGGCCACGCCGGCATGTGCAAAGCCCTTGTGCACGCGGTAGGAGATGGCGCGGTCGTTGTACAGCGAAGCAAACACCTGCTTCATCCTGTGCATGACTTCGTCCAGGCCGAGCACATTCAGAAAGCTCTCCTGCTGGCCGGCAAATGAGGCATCGGGCAGGTCCTCGGCGGTGGCGGACGAGCGCACGGCAAACGATGCGCCGGGGTTGCCGGCGCTGAGCCGGGCAAATTCGCTGGCCAGCGCCTGCCGCAGTTCGTCCGGGAAGGGCTGGGCTTGCACCAGCGCGCGAATCTCGGCCCCCGCAGCCGCAAGGGCGCGCATGTCCTCGGTGTCGAGGCGGCTGAGCCTGGCATCGATGCGCTCGGCCAGCGCGCCGTGCTTGAGGAATTCGCGAAACGCATGGGCCGTGGTGGCAAAGCCCGTCGGCACACGCACGCCCTGCGGTAGCTGCGAGATCATCTCGCCGAGGCTGGCGTTTTTCCCGCCCACGGCCTCGACATCGGTCATTCTCAGGTTTTCAAACGGTACGACCAGGGCGGTCGGGCTGAAAAGTGCAGACATGGAAAAACTCCAGAAGTTGAAACCGGGTCTGCGCGCCGCCCCCTGGCACACCGGGGGCGGGCGGCCATGCACGGGCTGCGGCTTTGTCGTTGTGCTGGTGTGGCGCAGTGCATGGTGAGAATGCGGGGGTGCATGGCGAGAATGCGGGGCAGGGATAATTCGTGCCGATTGTAGGCTCCGCCATCGGCGGCCGGCGCCGGGCCGGGGCATCGGCCAAGGCTTTGAACCCAAGGAATTGCATGCACTCGCGCACCGTATTTTTCGTCTCCGACGGCACCGGCATCACCGCCGAGACCTTCGGCAACGCCATCCTCGCCCAGTTCGAGATGAAACCGCGCCATGTGCGCCTGCCCTTCGTCGACACCGTGGACAAGGCCCACCAGGCCGTGCGGCAGATCAACCACTGCGGCGAAGTGGAAGGCAAAAAGCCCATCGTCTTTACCACGCTGGTGAACATGGAAGTGCTCAAGACCCTGCAAGACGGCTGCCAAGGCATGCTGCTGGACATGTTCGGCACCTTCGTGCACCCGCTGGAGCAGGAACTGGGCATCAAGTCGCACCACCGTGTGGGCCGTTTCAGCGACGCCAGCCACAGCAAGGAATACAGCGACCGCATCGCGGCCATCAACTTCAGCCTGGCGCATGACGATGGCCAGAGCCACCACGACCTGGCCGGCGCCGACGTGATCCTGGTCGGCGTCAGCCGCAGCGGCAAGACCCCGACCAGCCTGTACCTGGCGATGCAATGCGGCCTGAAGACCGCCAACTACCCGCTGATTCCGGAGGACTTCGAGCGCCGCCAACTGCCGCCGGCGCTGGAGCCGCACCGCAAGAAGATCTTCGGCCTGACGATCCAGGCCGAGCGGCTGGCGGAAATCCGCAACGAGCGCCGCCCGAACTCCCGCTATGCCAGCCTGGACAACTGCCGCGCAGAAATCGCCGGGGCCGAGGCCATGATGCGCCGATCGAGCATCCGCTGGCTGTCGACCACCACCAAATCGATCGAAGAAATCGCCACCACCATCTTGCAGGAGCTTCGGCCCGAGCGGCTGGTGTACTGAAGGCCGAAAAGCCCGCGCTATCCGGGCGTGCGACTGCGCAGGCGCCCGGCGCGCCGATGCCCTATGTCCCGGACCATGTCCAGGCTCAATTCGGTCATCGATCCAATGCACCCGTCGGCCAGCGCGAGCAACTCGTCGGTCAGCGCAAACTCGGGGCCGGGCGCGGCAATGATGCCCATGCCGGCGGCGTGCAGCGAGCGGATGCCGTTGCCTGAATCTTCCACGCCCAGCGCGTGCTGCGGTGCAACGCCGATTTTCCTGAGCACGTCCAGGTAAATGTCGGGCGCGGGCTTGCCCTGCGCCACATCGTCGCCGTAGGTGGCGGCCAGGAACACCCGGTCCAGGCCCGTCACCCGCATCACATGGGCCGCGATGTCGTTCGGCGAGCCCGAGGCCAGCGCCACCTTGTAGCGCGTCGCAACGCGCTGCACTGCGGCAATCGCACCCTCGCGCTCGGGCAGCCTGGCCTGGTACTTGCTCAGCAGGCGCGCCTTGATTTCGCGCGCGATGGCGGCCTCGTCCATTCCCAGTCTGGCGCGCAGTTGCAGGCGCTGCACCATGATGCGCGACCACATCGCGGTGTTGCAGCCCATCGTCGATTCCTGGTCTGCGGCGCTCCAGCACATGCCGTTTTCGGCGCAAAACTCGGTGCGCACCTGGCGCCAGATGACTTCGGAGTCGATCAGGACGCCGTCCATGTCGAAGACGACGGCTTCCATTTCAATGGCAGGCATGGGGTTCCTTCCGGTGGACGAGGCTGGCTCGGCAGCACGCCGGCAGCATCACGCCGACAGTTGGCGCTGCAGCGAGCGCGCCATCGATTGCAGGATCAAAAAGCAGGAGCTCGCGCCCGCGTCGAGCACGCCGATCGAGCGCGCTCCGAGCCGGGCCGAGCGGCCTACGCGCGCCTGTAGCGCGCGCGTGGATTCCTTGCCGGCTTCGGCCGCGTCGCGCATGGCATCGAGCGCTTGCGCGAAGTCCCGGCCTTCTTCGAGCGCCTGGCGGTAGGCGGCGCAGGCCGGCACCAGCGTGTCGATCAGCGTCTTGTCGCCCGGCTGCGCGTTGCCCATGGCCTGCACGTTCGCCACTGCGGCGGCCAGCGCCTGGCCGAACAGGGCGGCGTCGAGCTGCGCATGGTGCTCCAGCGTGCTGACGAAGCCCATGAAAAAGCGGCCGTACAGCGGGCCCATGGAGCCGCCGATGTCGTCCATCAGCGCCTGCGACAACTGCTCCAGCGCCTTGGGCAATTGCAGCGCCTCGGCCTCGCCCAACCGGTCGAGCCGCTCGCCGCACCCGGCAAAGCCCTTGCTCATGTTGATGCCGTGGTCGCCATCGCCGATCAACCCGTCGATCTCGCTCAGGTACTGGCGATGGGCGCAGATGGTATCTATCAGTTCGCGCACCAGAGCGCCGCAGCGGGCCATGTCCAGCGCCGGCCCCTGCACGCTGCGGGCGGTGCCGGGCTGGGGCCTGGCGGCTGGCCCGGTGGCCGCCGCCAGGCCCGCCTGCTGCCGCATGGCGGCGCCCGCCACCGGCAAGCCTGCCGGCGGGTGCGGCGCCAAGGCGGCCGATGGCTGCGGCGCGAAACCTGCCGATGGGTACGGTGCCGAACCTGATGGGCGCAGGGCGAGACCCACCGATTGGCACGCAGCGCCAAGGCAAGCCTGCAATTCATCGTCGAGCTTCATCAACGTCAGCGTCACGCCCATCATCTCCAGCGACGTGAAAAGGTTGCCGACCCTGTTGAACGCGACCGTGATGCCGGCGGCCTGCAGGCGCCGGGTGACTTCAGCATAGAGGATGTATTGCTCCATCAGCGGCGTGGCGCCCAGCCCCGAGACCAGCACCGCCACGCGGTCGCCGGCGCCAAAGGGCAGGTCGGGCAGCACCATGTCGAGCATCTGCTGCGCCATCTGCGCCGCGCTGGCCGTGGCGCACACGGCGACGCCGGGTTCCCCGTGGTGGCCGATGCCCATTTCCATGCTGCCGGCTTCGATCGTGAAGTTGGCCTTGCCCACCGCCGGGATGACGCAGGCCGACAGGCCGATGCCGACGCTGCGCGTGTGCTCGATGGCCTTGCGCGCGACGGCGATCACCTCGGCCAGCGAGCCGCCCTGCGCCGCCTTGGCCGCCCCCACCTTCCACATCAGTATCTCGCCGGCCACGCCACGGCGGCGGCCTTCGTCGCCCCGGGGGGCGGAGGCCACATCGTCGTTGGCAACCACGGTCTGCACCGTGATGCCCTCGCGTTCGGCCATCCGGGTGGCCAACTGCACGTTCATGTTGTCGCCGGCGTAATTGCCGTACAGGCAGGCCACGCCGGCGCCGCCGTCGGCCGCGCGTATCGCGTCCATGAAACTGCGAGCGGTGGGGGAGGAAAAAATCTCGCCGATGGCCACCGCGTCCAACAGGCCATCGCCCAGATAGCCCAGGAACGCAGGCTCATGCCCGGAGCCGCCGCCGGTGACCACGCCCACCTTGCCGGCCTGCGGCGCCGCGCGGCGCCGGAGCACGCGCGGGTTGTCGGTGGCGACCACCGTGTCGGCATGGGCGAGCAACCACCCGGCCAGCATGTCTTCGACCACATGGTCGGGGTTGTTGATGACACGATTCAACGGCACGGCAGGTCTCCTATGGGTTGTCTGTTGGTTGTCTGTTTCATTTGTTCAAAGTTTGGTTGAATGTAATGGCTTGTCGATCGGCTGCCAAGCGGCCAATGCCTGAAAATGCCCGGCCTGAGCGCGCTGAAAGAGCGGTGCCGGCCTGAAGATCGTTGATTTCATGGGGATTTTTCCGGCACATGGTGGGCTGGCGCTGCTCCCATGGGTTTTCCCCAGGTTGACGCATTCGCTCACCAGTCGCGTAATTGCTCACACAAAGAGCGAATTTCGACCCCGATTTCCGACCCCGACCCCGATTCCGATGCCTGCCTCCCCCGCCGCCCCGCTGTTGCTCCACGCCCAGGGCATCGCCAAGAGCTTCAACGGCGTTGCGGCCCTGCGCGACGGGCGTCTGGCGTTGCGGGCCGGTTCGGTGCATGCGCTGTGCGGCGGCAACGGCGCGGGCAAGTCGACCTTTTTGAACATCCTGATGGGCTTGCTGCGCCGCGACGCGGGCACGCTGCAGGTGGACGGCGTTGCGGTCGATTTCGCCAGCCCGGCCGAGGCGCTGGCGGCCAGGATTTCCATCATCACGCAGGAGCTTTCGCCGATTCCGGGCATGACCGTGGCCGAGAACATCTTTCTCGGCCGCGAGCCGCGCAAGGCCGGCGTCATGATCGACTACAAGCGGCTGTTCGCCGTGGCCGGCGCGCTGTTGCAGCGGCTGCGCTTTGGCATCGATCCGCGCGCGCCGATGCACCGGCTGAGCCTGGCGCAGACCCAATTGGTGGAGATCGCCAAAGCCTTCAGCCATGCCAGCCGCGTGCTGATCATGGACGAGCCTACCTCGGCCATTGGCGAGCAGGAGGCGCAAACGCTGTTCCAGGCCATCCGTGGGGTCACGGCCCAGGGCGCGGGCGTGATCTATGTCTCGCACCGGCTGTCGGAGATTTTCGCCATCGCCGACAGCTACACGGTGCTGCGCGACGGCGACTTCGTCGAAACCGGCAGGCTGGCCGACATCGACCGGCGCCACCTCGTGCGCCAGATCGTCGGGCGCGAGTTGCACGCCAGCGCGCACCAGCCAACGGGCAGCAGCGCGCCGGCGCTGCTCTCGGTCCAGGGCCTGGGCCGCGCCGGCGAGTTCGACGACATCAGTTTGCAGGTCGCGCCCGGCGAAGTGCTCGGCATTTACGGGCTGATGGGTTCGGGTCGCAGCGAGTTTCTGCACTGCGTCTACGGCATCACCGCGCCCGACAGCGGTTCGGTTCGGCTCGAGGGCCGGATCCTGCCGGCCGGCCGGCCGCACCAGGCCATCCGCCGGGGCCTGGCGCTGGTGACCGAGGACCGCAAGGCCACCGGCCTGGTGCTGACCGCGTCGGTGGCCGACAACGTGAGCCTGGCGGCATTGC
Organism: Verminephrobacter eiseniae EF01-2; assembly: GCF_000015565.1. Classification (NCBI taxonomy): domain Bacteria; kingdom Pseudomonadati; phylum Pseudomonadota; class Betaproteobacteria; order Burkholderiales; family Comamonadaceae; genus Verminephrobacter; species Verminephrobacter eiseniae. Next base: position 2,322,698 of record NC_008786.1, on the reverse strand, counting down.
CGGCGCTGACCCGCGCCGGCGTGGTGCGGCGCGGCCGCGAGCGCGCGCTGGTGGCCCGCATGGTGGAGCGCCTGCGCATCAAACTGGCGACGCCGCGCATGGCCGTCTCGGGCCTGTCGGGGGGCAACCAGCAAAAGGTGGTGCTGGCGCGCTGCCTGGCGACCGATCCGCTGTGCCTGCTGTGCGACGAGCCTACGCGCGGCATCGATGAAGGCGCCAAACGCGAGGTCTATGCGCTGATCGGGCAGTTCACCGCCCAGGGTGGCGCGGCGATCGTGGTCTCGTCCGAAGCGCCCGAACTGCTGACCCTGAGCGACCGCATCGCCATCTTCAATAAAGGCCGGCTGGCACAAGTCGTTGCGGTCGCAGACGCCACGCAAGAACAATTGCTGCACCTGGCATCCTGAGATGCCTACGCCCCACCATGTCCATGTCCACGCCGCCCACCTCGCCGCCGGCCACGCCACTGGCTGCATCACAGGCCACGCAGGCGCCGGCGGTCAGCGCCAGGCCAGCGCGCCGCTGGCGCCATCTGCTGGCCGACTACGGCATCTTCATCGCCTTTGCCGTGCTGTGCGTGGTTCTTGGCATCGCGCAAGAGAGCTTCCTGACCTGGGGCAACTGGGTCAACGTGCTGCGCCAGACCTCGATCAACGCCATCCTCGCGATCGGCATGACCTGCGTCATCCTGACCCGGGGCATAGACCTGTCGGTAGGCTCGCTGCTGGCGTTCTCGGGGCTGGTGGCGGCCAGCTTCGTCAGCGGCGACAACGTCAGCCTGGCGCTGGCGCTGGCTGGCGGACTGGGCGCCGGGCTGCTGCTCGGCATGCTCAACGGCGCGCTGGTGGCAAGGCTGTCGGTGCAGCCCTTCGTGGTCACGCTGGGCATGTTGAGCGTGGCCCGCGGCCTGACCTTCATCTACAACGACGGCATGCCGATCGCGGGCCTGGCGCCATCGTTTCGCTTCATCGGCCAGGGCATGATCGGCGGTCTGCCGGTGCCGGTGCTGATTCTGGCCGCCACCTTCGGGCTGTTCTGGTTCGTGCTCAAGTACACGGCCTTTGGCCGCTACATCTACGCCGTTGGCGGCAACGAGAAAAGCGCGCGCACCAGCGGCATCCGCACCAAGTGGGTGATCTTCTGGGTGTATGCGATCTCGGGCCTGCTGTCGGCGCTGGCCGGGATCATTCTGGCTGCGCGCACCACGTCGGCGCTGCCGCAGGCCGGCGTGGCCTACGAGCTGGACGCGATCGCCGCCGTCGTCATCGGCGGCACCAGTCTGAGCGGCGGCGTCGGCACGCTCAGCGGCACGCTGGTCGGGGCCTTGATCATCGGCGTCATCAACAACGGCTTGGATCTGCTGGGCGTGTCTTCGTACTACCAGCAGGTCATCAAGGGCGTGATCATCGTGGTGGCCGTGCTGCTCGATGTGTCGCGCAAGCAGCAGGGCTGAGACCCGGCATTGCCCCGGCACTGTCCCGGCATTGCCCCGTCAGTGTCCCGGCAAGGCCCCCGGCAATACCCCCCCCGAAAAACCATCCCCCAACCCAAGGAGCACGAGTTGAAAACCATCATCCGACTGGCCGCGCTGGCGCTGGCGCTGTCCCTGTCCGCCACCGGGCCTGCGCTGGCCCAGCAGGCCAAGAAAACCTGGAAGGTCGGCGCTGCGGTGTACGGCCTGAAGGCCGAATTCGCGCAGCTATGGGTGAATGCGCTGAAAAAGCACCCGCTGGTCAAGGACGGCACCGTCAAGCTCACGGTGTTCGACGGCAAGTACGACGCGCTGACGCAGAACAACCAGTTCGAGACCATGATCACGCAAAAGTACGACGGCATCCTGTTCGTGCCGATCGACCTGCAGGCCGGCGCCGATGCGGTGTCCAAGGCGGCCGAGGCGAACATCCCGGTGGTCGGCTCCAACGGCCGCGTCAACAGCGACAAACTGCTGTCGTATGTCGGCTCGAACGACGTGATCGCCGGCGCCATGCAGGCGCAGGCGGTCGTCGATGCGATGGGCGGCAAGGGCAACGTGGTGATCCTCGAAGGCCCGATCGGGCAGTCGGGGCAGGTCGAGCGGCGCCAGGGCAACCTGAGCGTGCTGGCCAAATACCCGAACGTGAAGGTGCTGGAAATGAAAACCGCGAACTGGTCGCGCGCCGAGGCGCTGTCGCTGACCGAGAACTGGCTCACCGCGCATGCCGGCAAGATCAACGGCATCATCGGCCAAAACGACGAGATGGCGCTCGGCGCAATCGAGGCGGTCAAGGCCAAGGGGCTGGACCCCAAGACCATTCCGACCGCCGGCATCGACGGCGTCAGTGATGCAGTGCGCGCGGTCAAGGCCGGCATCATGGCCAGCGTGCTGCAAGACGCCAGCGCGCAGTCCCAGGGGGCGCTCGACGTGCTGCTGCGCAAGCTGATCGGCGCCAGCTACAAGCCGCGCTCGGCCATGTGGGCGCAGTACGGCGCGGCCGGCCTGCAATGGGACGACGGCGCGGCCCGGGCCTACAACATCCCGTGGACCCCGATCACGCTGCAAAACGCCGACGCGCTGCTGGCGCAACGCAAATGACGGCAAATAACGGCAAATAACGGCCCAACGGAGGCGACGCACATGCATTTCGAACAGGCATTCAAGCTCGACGGCCAAACCGCCGTCATCACCGGCGCCGCCGCAGGCATCGGCCTGGCGGTGGCCGAACTCTTTGCGCGCCAAGGCGCCACGCTGGTGCTGCTCGACCGCGACGCGACGGTGCAGCAGGTGGCGCAGCGCCTGTCGTCCGGGGCCGGCGCGCAGTCTGTCGGCCTGGTCTGCGACGTGACCTGCTCCGACGCGATCGAGGCGGCCGTGGCGCAGGCCGTCGCGGTCAGCGGCCGCCTGGACATCCTGGTCAACAACGCCGGCGTGGGCCTGCTCGCGCCGGCGCTGGAAGCGACCGAGGCCGACTGGGACAAGACCATGGCCATCAACCTCAAGGCGCCTTTCCTGCTCGCGCGTGCCGCAGCCCGCGTGATGCAACGCCAAGGCCGTGGCCGCATCGTCAACCTGGCCTCGCAGGCCAGCGTGGTGGCGCTGGAGCGCCATGCGGCCTATTGCGCCAGCAAGGCCGCGCTGGTGGCCATGGGCCAGGTGCTGGCCATCGAATGGGCGCCCTACGGCATCACCGTCAACGCCGTCTCGCCGACCGTGGTCGAGACCGCGCTGGGCAAGCAGGCCTGGTCCGGCGCGGTGGGCGAGGCGATGAAGAAAAAAATCCCCGTCGGCCGCTTCGCGCAGCCCGATGAAATTGCCGCCGCCATTTTGTACCTGGTCAGCGGCCACGCCGGCATGGTCACCGGCGCCAACCTGCTGATCGACGGCGGCTACACCGTGCAATGAAAACCCCCATGAAAATCGCCATCGGCTGCGACGAGGCCGCCAACGCCATGAAAGACTGCCTGAAGGCCGCATTGCTGGCCCAGGGCCACCAGGTGACGGACTTCGGCACCCATGACCACCAGCCGGTGCTGTACCCGGACATCGGCATCGCGGTGGCGCAGGCCATCGCGCGCGGCCAGGCCGAGCGCGGCCTGCTGCTGTGCGGCACCGGCATCGGCATGGCGATTGCAGCGAACAAGGTGCCGGGCATCCGCGCCGCGCAGGCGCACGACACCTACAGCGCCGAGCGCGCCGCGCTCAGCAACGACGCGCACATCATCACCATCGGCGCGCGCGTGATCGGCATCGAACTGGCCAAGAGCATCGTGCAGACCTTCCTGGCCGCGCAGTATGTTGCCGGGCCGCGCTCGCAACCCAAGCTCGACGCGCTGGCAGCGCATGAGCAGCGGCTGCGGCAGGCCGGAGACAGCGGCTGACCCCCCGGCACGGCCCCCGCCGGGGCCGGCACGACCTGTGTGACCGCGCCATGCGGCGTATATGACGACCGATGCCACCCGTTCCCGCAGCGCCGCCCCGAGCATGTCGACCGAGGAGTTGACGCGCCTGGCCACGCTCTACTTCATCGACGGGCAAACCCAGGACGAGTTGTCGCGCCGCCTGGGCATCAGCCGCGCGACCGTGGGCCGCATGATCAAGCGGGCACAGGACCTGGGCATCGTCGAGATCCGCGTCAGGCACCACCCGACGCTCACGGTCGACCTGGAGCGCGAACTGATCGACCACTTCGGCATCAGCCGCGCGCTGCTGTCGGTAGACCACGCCAACCCCGACAAATGCCGCGCATTGCTGGCCGGCCTGGTGGCGACCTGGCTGGACCGCAACCTCAGCGACGGCGCCATCGTCGCAGTGGGCATGGGGCGCAACGTCAGCGCGGTCAGCGAGCACGCGATGAGCGCCACGCGCCGCGCGGCCACCTTCGTCTGCGCCATCGGCGGCAGCTACCGGGGCGGCGAGACCATGAACCCCGACCATATCTGCCGCCGGCTGGCCGCGCGCTTCGGCGGTGAAAGCCAGACCCTGTACGCGCCGGCCATGATCGACGACGCGGCGGTGCGCAGCGCGCTGCTGGAAAACGACACCGTGCGCCAGAGCCTGGACAAGGCGCGCCGGGCCGATGTGGCGCTGGTCGGCATCGGCGACATGAGCGAAGACAGCAACATGGTGCGCATGGGCTGGTTCAGCGCGCAGGAAATCAGCCAGGCCAAGCGCGCCGGCACCGTCGGCGACATGATGGGCTACGACTTCATCGACATCCACGGCCAGCCGGCAAAAACACCGATACAGGACCGCGTGATCGGCCTGAGCGCCAACGACCTGCGCCGCATCCCGAACGTGATCGCGATCGCCGCCGAATCGAGCAAGGTCACGGCCATGCTCGGCGCGCTGCGCACCGGCACCATCGACACGCTGGCGACCACCGCCAGCAACGCCATCGCCGTGCTGCACCTGAACGACGCGACCACGCAGCGCGGGGGCTGATGCGCGCAGCGCGGGGGCTTGAACAGGTATGCCCGCGTGCAACGAAAATTCTTGCCCCTGCCCGAGAGTTGTAGTAACGTTTCTACCCCATTCGGACATGCGAGGCGCGCCATGACCATCACTACCCTATCCAGCCGCGAGTTCAACCAGGGGGCGAGCGAGGCGAAACGGGCCACAGACCGGGGGCCGGTGTTCATCACGGACCGGGGCAAACCCGCCCATGTGCTGTTGAGCTTTGCCGACTATCAGCAACTCACGAAGCAGCGGCGCAATATCGCCGACGCGCTGGCCATGCCGGGCAGCGCCACCATCGGGTTTGGGCCACCGCGTGCAGCCATCCAAAGCCGTCCGGTCGATTTCTCATGATGTACGTGCTCGACACCAACGTAGTGTCCGAACTACGCAAGGTGCGGCTTGGCAAGGCGGATGCGGGCGTGACGGCATGGGCGCAAAGCGTCGATGCCGCCGACCTCTTTGTGTCGGCCATCACCATCATGGAATTGGCGCTTGGCGTTTCGTCGATCGAGCGCAAGGACGCGACCCAGGGCGCCATGCTGCGCTCGTGGCTGGAGCAGCAGGTGCTGCCCGAATTTTCCGACCGCACCCTGCCTGTCGATACCGCCGTGGCACGGCGCTGCGCCCGGCTGCATGTGCCCGACAAGCGCGGCGAGCGCGATGCACTCATCGCGGCAACGGCCCTTGTGCATGGCATGACGGTGGTCACCCGCAATGTGGGCGATTTCAGATTCACAGGCGTGATCGTCCTCAACCCCTGGAATGGCTGATTTCATTTCCAAATCGTTCGTGCACGCGAAGCGCAGACAGTACGAATGTATGGCAAGCGACGCCGGCAAATTGCACGGACGATTCAGGAATGGAATGGGCACAGCACTGATTTCGGCTTGGCGTGCTTTGAATTCCGTTTTCTGACGCGATCCCGGGCTGGTCTTTTCTTGGCAGCTTCGGGGGAGCAATGGAACAAAATGGAACAGCCCATCGACTTATGGTGTCCTCCAAGTTACTGACTGCCGAGTCATCTTGGCAAACCGTTTTCCGTTTTGGCCCCCGCAAGGCAGCACACGTTCGTCCATACCTGCGCAAAGCTACGCTCAGGCCATTGGCTGCTGGACAGATCACTGCCAGCATATGCGAGACGGTATGGGCCGATCGAGCGTGCAATACGTGGGCACAGGCGATCGGGCGCTGGCCTCCTGGCAATCGCCAACGAACGAACGGCTGCAACGCAGGCGCGGCGCCGTCATCGCCCGCCGGATCTGCCGGCGCAACGCGATGGGGTTCATCCCGCGCGGCGCGTTGCGCCGGACTTTCCAGCGGGTTGACATGCATCAGCCATTGGCGCCTGCGCAACCCTCAGTGCCCTCAGTACCAAAAGCCATTGGACTCGGCCTGCGGCTGCGCCTGCCCGACGATGGACAGCGGCATCTTCGCTGCGGCGCCAAAGGCGGTGATGCTGCCATTGGCCAGTCCGTCGGCATCGTACTGGCCGCCGTCCTCGATCTGAAAGTCCAGCCGCGTGCGCCCGCCTTCGCTGGCCACCTTGCCGCCGTAGGGTTCGCTGGCCAGGTTCACCCAGGTGCCGGTGCCGTCCTTGGCCCAGAAGCCGTTGACGCCAAGCGCCGTGTCTACGTACAGGCTGAAGCTCTCGGTGCTGCGGCCTTCGGTCAGGCCGACCTTGAATTGCGTCAGGCCGAGCGGCGTCTCCATGCCCTTGGGCTGACTGGCGGGGGGTTCGTTGAACGCCATTTCGCTGATGCGCGCGTTGCTGTCGGGGATCAGTTTGCCGTCCCGGCTGCCGGCCACCAGGGTCTGGTCGCGGGTTGAAGCGATGGCGATCTGCTGGCTGTCCTGGACATCGTCGCCGTTGCCGTCGCCGTCCCGGCCGGCCGAACCATCGGGGCGCAGCAGACCGGGGGCCAGTTCCTCCTGGACGTTGAGCACACTGTCGTGGTCGGAGTCCCGCGTCGACGCATCGTCGTCAAAGTACTTGGGTGATTTACGACGGTCGGGGTTCGTTCTGTTCGTGCCCGTACCCGTGCCCGTGCCCGTACCCGTACCCGTACCCGTGCCAGTCTCCGTGCCCGTGCCCGTACCCGTCTCCGTCCCAGTACCCGTGCCCGTACCAGTCCCTGTCCCCGTGCCAGTTCCCGTCCCCGTTTCCGCCGGAGCCGGGCTGAGGTTGGTCACCGGTCTGGCTGCGAAACTGGCCGCGTCGTGGCCGCTGCCGGCCTCCTGCACCGCTTGCAGGTCGTCGCCGGTGCTGGGGTCGTTGTAGGCGACGGTCACCGGCTGGTCCCGGAACACGGCGTTGGCCAGCGTCAGCGTGACGGTCTTGGACGCTACATCCACGACCACGCCGGTGACAGCGTTGCGCACGCCACCGACCAGCACCACAAAGGCATCGTTGGGCGCGTTATGTGCCTGCTCCGGGTCCAGCGTGGTTTCATCGCTGTAGCGCAATACCAATTGCCTGCCGTTCACCGTGGCGTCGTTGACGGCAAAGACCTTGGTGTCGATGACGATGGAGTTGTTGAATGACACGGCACCCGTGCTGATGTTGCCGACGCGATCTCCGATGCCGTCCAGATTTATTCTGATCGAGCTGCTGGTGCGCGACAGGTTGGCCGTGGGGGTGAAGGTGGCTGTCCAGATGCGGCTGTTGGAGCCGGCAACCGGCGTCGGGTCGCTCACAGAACCGTTGGGGATTTGAAAGGTGCCTTGGGTGACGTTACTGACGCTCTCGTTGAAGGTGAGGGTGACGGTGGCGGTTTCGCCAGCGGTGAGGCGCTGTTTGTCAAACATGGCGCTGGTGAGATAGGCCTCCTGGGTGTCGATCTCGTAGTTGCCGCTGGTGTGGTTGCCCGTTGCGGCGTGCCCTGTGGCGTCACGGATGGTATCGAGGTTGCGCAGGCTGATGGTGTTGGTGGCATCCTCGATGCCCGCAGCGGCCGTCGGCTGAGCTGTTCAGCGCTCCTATCCGGTTGCTGCCATAGGGCGTGACATTGGCGTTGCTGAAATCGATGTTGTCTACCGTGAAGCCGGTGACTGCCTCGTCGAAGGTGATGGTGACGGTGACCTGGCGGTTGTTTTTCGTGACGGGGTTGGGTGTAACGACAATGGTGGAATCGGGCGGCTTGGTGTCGATGTTGTAGGTGACGAGGTGGATTGCGTCGCCGAACGCGCCCGCGTTGCCCGCGATATCGCTGAGGCCGGACATGTTGACCCCGATCTGCAGGCCCTTCGCGTCGGTGTTTGGCGCCAGGTTCACCGGGGCCCTCAGATCGACCCGCCAGGTCATGCCGTTGTCGGTGGTGCGCAGGTTCTCCAGCGTGCCCCTGCCCGGCGCTATCGTCAGGTCATCCGTTGTGAAGGTGGTCTGATTTATCCGCTCGTGGAAGGCAAAGGTGATGGTGGTTACTTGGTTGGCGCTGGTTAAGTTGGGGTTATCGATCGTGGGGGTGCCCACGAGAGTGGGCCGCTTGGTGTCAATGTCGAAGGTGTCGCTGAGCACCTCCTTGGCCTCATAACGGCGCCCGTTGCTGTCAGTAAAGGCGGTGGTGACTTTGTAGCGGATTCGGTTGCCGGTGACCTCTGTTTCCCGGTCGGGGATGAAGGTGGCACACCACTGGCCTTCACTGCGCGTGTACCGCCAATCGTCCCTGATGTGGCCATTGGCCTGATATCTCTCTACCCCCACAGCGTTTTCGCGCTTGTCATCGACGGAAATGTCGAATGTGAAGCGGATTTCCATTGTTTCGCCGATTGTCAGCGTGCGGTCGTCAATCAGTCTGATGCGGTCAGTCAAGGCCATGGTGCCCTCTTTCGTCAGGAGTCAGGATGAGGAGATCGATCGGGTTCCGGTCATGCGCCGTGGTCGGCACCACGGCGCAAGCGTGTCGGTGCTGTCCCTTTTCTGCCCGGTTGCAATGCAACGGCTTTGACCATCAGGAACGGCCAAAGATTAGCGAAAACGAATTCCAAAATACAGCAATTTGGATCACATGTTACATCAATTTGATCTCCATCGACCCAGGGGAAAAAACACCCCCCGCCCGGCCCGCACCGGCCCGGCAGCAGACCGGCCAGCGCAGGCCACTGCCAGCGGCAGTTACCCGATCTGCCAGCGGCAGCGCCCGGTCTGCCAGCACCCGATCCGTTCGACCCTGACCTCTGAGCAGAAGCCGCCGGGCCAACGCGCCAGCAACGACGCAGCAGCAGCCCGGCCCAGCGCACCGCTGAACGGATCAGATGACAAAAGCCAAAACCGGACGCCCAAAACCGGACGCGGTAGCGCCCGCAAGCAAGCCGGCGCCGTCTGCGGGCATGGCCGGGTCACCTGCGGCGAGGCCGTGGCGCCGACCGGAACGGGCCGCAGCACGCTCTTGGCCTCTTGGCCTCTTGGCCTCTTGGCTTCTTGGCTTCTTGGCATTTGCGTGCGCCGGTCCGCGCGGCACGCGGAAACCGGCAGGGCAGCGGCCTAGGTGGGGAGGTGGTGTGCGCTGCGCGGACGGGCTTGCGCACGCGGGTTCGGGTTCAGGCTTGGGCGCCGGCATCCGGTGGCGGGGGCTTGGCCCGATGCAGGGTCAGCGCGGCTGCGCCTGGCGAAATTGCCCGGCTTCCCGGTGGGCCTGGGCTTGCTCGTCTGGCAGGCAGACCGGCGCGCCGGACAGCGGCAGGCGCTGCAACACATCGGCCAGGCAGGTGAGCATCTCGCACGCGGCTTCGGACGGCTCGTCGCGCAGCAGAACGCCGCGCCCGGGCACGGCGATCGATGGAATATGCAACGGCATGGGCCGATCGAGCGTGCAATGGCGGCGGCACAGGCGATTGGGCGCCAATGTCGCATCGCCGGTCAGATGTCGTAGCCTGCGCGCAGCCATCGGAGCACAGCGCGAGGCGCAGCACGCGGCCCATACCGAGCGTATTGGCAAGCGATGCAACGCCGCGCTGCGCTTCGATGGCCAGCGCAGACCGACAGATGATCGGTGGCGCGACACTGGCTTGGCAGCGCCAACGATCGAACGGCGGCAACGCAGGCGCGGTGCCGCCGTCATCGCCCGTCGGGTCTGCCAGCGCAACGCGATCGGGCCTATCCCCGCGCAGCGCATTGCGCCGGACTTTCCAGGCGGGTTGCCGCGCATCGGCATTGGGCGCCTGCGCAACCCGCAGAACCCTCATTCCATTCCTGAATCATCCGTGCACTTGTGCACTTTGTCGGCGCCGCTTGCCGTGCATTCGTACTGTCTGCGCTCCGCCTTCGCGCTCACGAATGATTTGGCAACGGAATCAGAACCAAAGCGAATCGCCCTGGGGCGCCGTCTGCCCGATGATGGACAGCGGCATCTTCGCCACGGCGCCGGGCGCGCTGATGCTGCCGTTGACCTGGCCGTCGGCATCGTACTGGCCGCCGTCCTGGATCTGAAAGTCCAGCCGCGTGCGCCCGCCTTCGCTGCTCACCTTGCCGCCGTAGGGTTCGCTGGCCAGGTTCACCCAGGTGCCGGCGCTGTTCTTGACCCAGTAGCCGTTGGCGCCGAGCGCCGAATCTACGTACAGGCTGAAGCTCTCGGTGCTGCGGCCTTCGGCCAGCGATACCTTGAATGAGGTCAGGCCGAGCGGCATCTCCATGCCCTTGGGCAGCTTGGTCGGGGCATCGCTGCGCACCAGTTCGGTAATGCGCGCGTTGCTGCCGGGGATCAGCTTGCCGTCCTGGCTGCCGGCCACCAGGGTCTGGTCGCGGGTCGAAGCGACGGCGATCTGCTGGCTGTCTTTGATGCCGTCGCCGTTGCCGTCGCCAGCCATGCCGGCCGAGCCATCAGAGCGCAGCAGGCCGGGGGCCAGGTCCTCCTGGGCGTTGGACAGGCCGTCGCTGTCGAAGTCCGACGTATTCGACGCGCCGCTGTTGCGACCGGAGTCCGACGTATTCGTCGTGGCGCCTTTGCTGCTGGACTCCGTCTCGGGCGGAGGCTCGGGTGGAGGCTCGCCGAGGAGGTTGACCACCGGCATGGCCGCGAAACTGGCCGCGTCTTTGCCGCTGGTGCTGCCGGTGCCGGCTTCCTGCACCGCTTGCTGGTCGTTGCCGGTGCTGGGGTCGTTGTAGGCGACGGTCACCCGCTGGCCCCCGCGCACGGCGTTGACCAGCGTCAGCGTGATGGTCTTGGCCGCTGCATCCACGGCCACGCCGGCGACATCGTTGCGCACACCATCGACCATCACCACAAAGGCATCGTTGGGCGCGTTATGTGCCTGGTCCGGGTCCAGCGTGGTTTCATCGCTGTAGCGCAAGATCAACTGCTTGTCCTCCACCGTGGCTTTGTTGATGACAAAGGCTGCGGTGTCGACGATGTAGCTGCGGGCTGCGCTCAGACCACTGGCGGCGTTGCCGCGGCTATCTGTGATGCCGTCCAACTTCAGCCGAAGTTGGCTGCGGGTGTTGGACAGGTTGACCGTGGGCGTGAAGGTGGCTCTCCAGATTCTGCCGTCGGTTGCGTCCTGCGTCAGGTTGCTCAGAGTGCCGTTGGCGTCGGCGAGTATGACGGAACCGCTCGTGGCGCTGGTATTGAAGCCGGTGACAATCTCGCTAAAGGTGATGGTGACGGTGGCGGTTTCGCCAGCGGTGAGGCGCTCTTTGTCGATTTCGATCGTGACACTGGGTGCTGTTGTGTCGGTAGTCGTGCTGGCAGGCATGGTGTTTTCCTTTCGTCAGGATGAGGGGATTGATGGGGTTCCGGTCATCCGCCGTGGTCGGCACCACAGCGCAAGCGTGTCGGTGATGTCCCTTTTCTGCTCGGCAGCGGCGTGACATCTTTGACAACTGGAAATGTCCAAAGTGTAGATGTTACGTAGTCCGTAAGACTATTTTCTGTGTCACCAATTTGTATCAATTTGATATCCAACCATTAGGAAAACTACCACCATTCGTCAGAAATCCGGTCAGCGCAGACCACTGCCAACGGCAGTGCCCGATCTGCCAGCGGCAGCGCCCGATCCGTTCGACCCTGACCCTTCGAGCAAAAGCCGCCGGGCCAACGTGCCAGCAACGACGCAGCAGCAGCCCGGCCAAGCAGCGCAGCGCTGAACGGATCAGATGGCAAAGGCCAAAACCGGACGCCCAAAACCGGGCGCGGCAGCGCCGGCAAGCAAGCCGGCGCCGCCCGCAGGCATGGCCGGACCACCCCCGGCGAGGCCGTGGCGCCGCCCGGAGCGGGCCGCTACACGCTCTGGGCATTTGCGCGCACTGCTCCGGCGCGGCACGCGGAAACCGGCCTCGGCGGCGGCCGGGGGATGTGCCATGCGCTGCGCCGATGGGCTTGCGCAGGCGGGTTCGGGCACCCCGGCATCCGGCGGGCGGGGGGCTTGGCCCGATGCAGGATCAGCGCGCCTGCGCCTGGCGAAATTGCTCGGCTTCCCAGTGGGCCAGGGCCTGGGCTTCCTCGTCCGGCAGGTAGACCGGCGCGCCGGACGGCGGCAGGCGCTGCAACACATCGGCCAGGCAGGTGAGCATTTCGCACGCGGCTTCGGACAGGTCGTCGCGCAGCAGAACGCCGCGCCCGGGCACGGCGATCAGCGGTGCCGGCCCCGCGCTGCGGCGTTGCGCGCGCAGCCAGTCGCTCAGCGCCGGCCCGCCACGCGCCAGCGCAGCGGGGGCGACGCTCATCTGGTGCCCGAGGAACACCACATGGTCGGGATAGAGCACGCCGCGCACGGCGCGCTCCAGGTTCACGGGGTCGGTCGCCACCGCATGGCCGCGCGCGTTGCCGGGCAGCCGCCAGCCGGTGGCTGCGGCATCGAGCGCCAGGCCGGCGCCATCGGCAGCGGGCGCGGCGCGCACGGGCCGGCGCAGGCGGCTTGCGACCTCGGCCAGTCGTTGCTCGGCGTGCAGCACCGAAGCGCCGCCCACCACCAGGCCGTGGTTGCCCAGCAGCAGCACATCGATCGACGGCGGCGCATCCACCGACCGCTGCGCCGGCAGCCCATCCACTGGCGGCGGCACGGGCAGCCCATCCTCCGGCGGCTGTGCCGACGACGCATCCATCGGCGGCTGCGCCAGCCGTTGCGCCACCGCGCGCGTGAGCGGCAGTCCGGGCCGGTGGTAGTCGACCCAACCCCAGCGGATGCCGTCCAACAGCGCGGCCAGCGCGGTCTGCGCGCCGGGTTGCACGGCCCAGGCGATGGCATCGACCGAATGCACATGCAGCACCACCCGGTGCGGCATCAGCGCATGCAGCGTGGTTTCTATCGAGGGGCGCAGGCCGGCGGCGGTTTGCGCGTGCAATAGCGCCGGCCCCACCGGGTCGGCTGCGCCGGCGGCCACCAGCGCGCGCACCCGCGACAGCGACACCGGCACGAACATCGGCCGCTGCAGCGCATCGCGCAGCCACAGCCCGGAGGCTTTGACCCACAGGCAGTCTTGCTCCTTGATGGAGCTGTTGCCGCCTGCTGCCTGTATCAGCAGCGGATCGCTGCCCAGGCGCTGCGAGGCTTGGGCCAGCCGCCGGACGGCCGGCGGGTCTGTCAGGAATCGCATGGCTAGTTGTCTGTAATGATTGAATAAGGAGTAATCCTCCGAGTGGGGTCGAAGTACTTCCACTGCACGGACTTGGCTTGCTCGTTGTACTTGCGGATGTAGCGCATGGGCTTTCTCTTGAGATCGGGTACCGAGGTGAATACGCCGCGAGCGATCACGTCGCGCTCGATCTTGGCGAACCACAGCTCAACCTGGTTGGGCCATGACACGATCATGTGCGAAATGTCGCCACCAAGTTCGGCAGCGAGCTTGCGCGTGGACCAGTGCGTGGAACCATCGGCGGGCTTGTGCTTGGTCGTGCGCGCCAGCACACGCGCCTCAAGGCGGTCGGTGACCTTGTAGCGCTGGCGACCGGCAGGCGAGAAAACAAGCCTGCCAAACGGTCTGCGGCAAAGCGCTTGCTCCAGAGAGCAATGTAGCTGTCATTGCAATCGAGCTTGGCCCTGATGGCGCTCCAGGTCAGTCCCTCGGCAAGCAGCAAGATCAGACGCGCACGACGCGCCAAATCCGCTCGAACGGCCCTTCCATTGGCTTGCTGGCGCAGTTCCATGATTTCGGCTTCGGTCAAGTTCATCGTGTCCTCCAAGGAGGTAATTTACTATCTATTTAAACGTTATGATCCACTAGTGTCGCGTCACCGATCAGATGTCGTAGGCTGCGCGCAGCCATCGGAGCGCAGCGCAAGGCGCATCGCGCAGCCCATACCGAGCTGTATTGGCAAGCGATGCAACGCCGCGATGCGCTTCGATGGCCAGCGCAGACCGACAGATGATCGGTGACGCGACACTAGCACCCTTCGCAGGACTTGATCGTTCGGGATGTCGGAAAACAGGAGTTGCCCGCTGTCGGGAAGCCACAGCGGGCCTTCCAGCCAGCGGCCGCCTTCATACAGGCACTCCAGTTCGGCGTTCGGCAAGACCAGTCGGTGGAAGCGCGCGTCCAGAGCTGAATAGAGGAAGGACATGCTCAACTCCAGCGAGGCAGCAAAGCGAACTCGGCGACCAGCGTTTCGCCCGGCGCCAAACTGGCGCCGCCCAGGTCCGCTGCAGAATGCTCGGCGCGCAGGTTGACCCAATCGGTGCACTGACTGACCGGCTCTGCGCAGAAGTGGTCCGCACGCGACGGGCTGTACAGCACGAAAAAGTCCAAGGGGGCCTGCGCTCGCATCACCAGCGACCGCGCTGGCCCGTTCGCATCGTCACTCCATTCGATGTACGCCTCGCGGCCCCAGCCGGTGAAGTTGTTGTCCAGCACGAGATCCGCCACGGCAGTGCCACCTGCCAAGCGGGCAACTGCCTCATGGGTTGACAATGCGACCGGCAGGACGTCCTGGTCGCCTTCCCACATCGCTCTGGTGCGCACTGTGATGCGGGTCCGGTCGTCGCGCGGAAAGTAAGGGTGATGCCCGATGCCGGCCGGCATAGGCACGGTGTCCCGGTTTGTCACTGCCATCGACACCGTCAGCGCGTTGGTGGAGAGATTGAAAGTCTGCGACGCACTGAACGACCACGGCCATTGGGCATCGGCTTCGACTGCCAATTGCAAGGTCGCCTGCGTGTTCGAAGCCGCAGCCGTGCGCCAGGGGCGCTGCCAACCGATGCCGTGCAGTGGATGCGGCGAATCACTGCCCGGATGGTTCGGGCGCATGCGGATCTCCCGACCGGCGAACATCGCCGAGCCATTGCGGATGCGATTGCAAAATGGCACCAGCGGGAAGCTGCCCATGCCCAGCGGCTCTCCGCTCAGCATGCTCTGCACTGTGGCCGGACGCAGCCAGTGCGTCCGGCGAAGCGCACCCGCCTCGCGCCATTCGCGGCTGAAGTGCGCAATGGAGCCGCCCACCGTCGGACTCAGGCCCAGGCGCAGTTCGCCGGCCGTCAGTTCAATGAAGTCTTGCGCCACGGTGCGCCGTTGGTTCAGTATGCGAACGTGCGGTAGCTTTCGCTTTCCTGGCGCAGGTTCGCCTCATCCACGATCGGGTTGTTGCGCAGCAATTGTTTACCAATCGGCGACAGCATGTTCCACGCCTCGCGCGGCACGCGGATGTGCACCTCTGGACGATGCAGCCAGCGGCGGCTGTAGCCCAGTACCACCATCGGTCGTGGTGTCTCGGTGCGATTGGGCGTGCCGCGGTGGATGGCGCGCACGTCGCGGATCATCACATCGCCCAGCGCCATCTTCAGCGAATGCACTGGCAGCGAACCGTCATTCAACCCTGCCATCACTTCCGTCTTGTTCATCCGGTGTGTTCCGAAGGTGGTTTCGAACGGACCGTTGTCGTCGGTGACATCGCACAAGGGAAAGTTGACCGCCAACTGGAACGAGGGCGTGTCGTTGTCATTGAGTTCCGGGAACAGCGGTGGCGTATCGGAATGCCAGAGCTGGTAGTCGGATCCTTTGAGTGGCGTGTCGGTTGCCAGTTGGCACAGCACCGGCTCCGGACCGGCCACGCGCTCGATGATGGACAGGATGTCGCGGTCCTCGTAAATCTCAGGGTCGGCAAACGGCGGGACAAATGGCAAGGTGACGTAGTAGCGCTCTGCGCCTCGGTTGGGCTTGCCGCGTTCGGCCTCGATGCCCGCGTCCAGCAGAGGCTGGAAGGCTTCCCGCCAACGCTGAAGCTTGTCTCGCGGGATATGGTTGCGCAGGATGACGAGGCTGTCGCGATTGAAATCGCGCGCAAAGGCGTCGTGTTGGGCAGAAGTATAGCGCATGCGAACTCCGAATTGATATTAGCTCAGACCCTCAACTTTATGATTCATATTTCTTGTGCACCATCGGGTTATTACCTAGATGGATGCATCGGCAGCATGAATAATGGCGTCGTGAATAAAAACGACAGCACTACCGCCAGACCCAAACAGCGCCCGACGATGACCGATATCGCCCAAAAAATTGGCGTGTCGCAATCCACGGTCTCGTTGGTTCTCAACCAGATGACCGGCGCCAAGGTGGCGCAGGCGACCCGCGACAAAGTGTTTGCCGTTGCGGCCGAGCTTGGTTACGAGTTGCCGCGGCGCAAGACCCGCCTGCCTGCTGCGCCGCCTTCAGCCGGCGGGGCGCGTCGCAACATGGTGGTCTATATCGCCGATGAAATTTCCACATCGCCCCATCCGGCGCTGAGCATCGACGGCGCGCGTACCGCGGCTTGGGAGCACAACTGCCTGCTGTCGGTGCAGGTGACCGGCGGCGACCACGAGTTGGAGGACGCCATCGTGGAGGCGACTTTGGGCAATCCGGCGGTCTTGGGTGTGGTGTACGCCACGATCTTCACGCGCGAGGTTGAGCTGCCGCGCGCATTGCAGACCGGACCCCTGGCGTGCGTCCTGCTGAACTGCACGACTCGCCTGCGCCGCCGGTCCAGCGTGGTTCCCGGCGAAGTGGGCGGCGGATTCGCGGGAGCCGAGCACCTGATCGCAAGCGGCCATACCCGGATCGGCTTTATCAACGGTGAACCCTGGATGGATGCAGCGCGCGATCGCCTGCGTGGCTACCGCCAAGCGCTGGCCACGGCCGACCTGCCATTCGACCCCGATTTGGTGCGCGACGGCGACTGGATGAGCGGCTCCGGCTTCGAGCACGCCACCGCGCTGATGCAGCTCAAGCGCCCGCCGACGGCCATTTTCTGCGCCAACGATCCGATGGCGCTGGGTGCGCTGGAGGCCATCAAAGCCTTGGGTTTGGCGGTGCCGGGCGATGTGTCGGTGCTCGGTTACGACGACCAGGAGGCCGCCAGTCACGCGCACCCACCGCTGACCACGGTGCTGCTTCCGAACTTCGCGATGGGTCAGTGGGCGGTCGAGCGGCTGATCGAGGAAGCCAACGGGACCGATGGCGCTGCCGGATTGCGGCATATCAAGATGGACTGTCCGTTGGTCCAGCGCCAGTCAGTCTCCGAACGCGGAGATTCATAACTAAGTGATTTCCCTTGTTTATTATTAATATTCAATGAGTAAACTTGGCTGAATCCGGAAATATGAGCCGGCCGGTTGTGGGGACGGTTCCCCCCTTTTGTCCCTTTTGTTTATCTCACTGGAGTCGTCATGCGTTTCGCTTCGTTGACCGCAATTGCTTTGGCCGCCACTTTCGGAGTCTCCGCTTACGCCGAATTGCCCAAGTTGAAGCAGAAGGACACCTACAAGGTCGGCTTTGCCCAGACCGAAAGCAACAATCCCTGGCGCATTGCGGAGAGCAAGTCGATGCAGGATGTAGCCAAGACCTGCGGCTGGAACCTTGTCTACACCGATGCGGCCGGCTCGGCGGCCAAACAGGTGGCCGACGTGGAAAGCATGATCGCCCAGAAGGTGGATTTGATCGTGCTCGCCCCGCGCGAGGAAAAGCCACTGATCCCCGCTGTGAGGAAGGCGAAGAAGGCAGGCATCCCGGTGATCCTGATCGACCGCGATGTCGATCCCAAGCTCGCCAAGGTAGGCGTCGACTATGTCACGTTCATCGGTTCCGACTTCGTCGACCAGGGCCGCCGCGCCGCGGAATGGTTGGTCAAGGCGTCGAAGGGCCAAGGGAAGATCGTCGAGCTTGAAGGTTCCACCGGCTCATCGCCGGCCAACAACCGCAAGAAGGGCTTCGACGACGTGATCGCCAAAAACACGGGGCTGAAGATTGTCGCTTCCCAGTCCGGTGATTTTTCCCGGGACAAGGGCCGCCAGGTGATGCAGACCCTGCTCCAGGCCCATCCGGACGTCACCGCCGTCTACGCGCACAACGACGAGATGGCCATCGGTGCGATTTCGGCGCTCGAAGCGGCCGGCAAGAAGCCGGGTCAGGATGTGGTGGTGGTGTCGATCGACGGCACCCGGGACGCGCTGACTGCGATCGCGTCCGGCAAGATGGGCGCCACCGTCCAGTCCAGCCCGTTCTTCGGCCCCATCGCTTGTGAGACCGCAAGGAAGTACGCCAGGGGCGAAAAAATTCCGGGCTGGGTCAAGGTGGAAGACAAGTTCTACGACAAGAGCAACGCTCAAGCCAACATGGCCGACGGCTACTGATCGATCATTTCTAGTGAGCATGAACGCCCCCCGGACGCCGCTGCTGGAGATGCGCGGCATCGATAAGGCCTTCGGCGGCGTGCCGGCTCTGCGCCAGAGCCGGCTGTGCGTAGGCCGTGGCGAGGTGCATGCCCTGATAGGACAGAACGGCGCCGGCAAGTCCACGCTGATCAAGATCCTGACAGGTGCCTACGCGCGCGACGCCGGGACCATCGTGTTCGATGGCAAGGGGGTCGATTTCAAAGTTCCCATTGCGGCGCAGCGCGCTGGATTGAGCACGATCTACCAGGAGCTCAATCTGGTGCCGCAACGCTCGGTCGCCGAAAACATTTTTCTCGGTCGCGAGCCCACCCGCTTCGGCCTGATCGATTGGCGCCATGTGGAAGTCGAGAGTGCACGCATCCTGGCGGGCTTTGGCATGTCGGTCGATGTCAGCCGGCCGCTGCGGTCGTGCAACACCGCCACCCAGCAGATGACGGCCATTGCCCGCGCCGTCAGCATGCGCGCCAAGCTGGTCATCATGGACGAGCCCACCTCGTCGCTGGACGAAACCGAGGTGAGCACCTTGTTTGGCGTGATCCGAAAACTCAAGGCCGATGGCGTTTCGGTCGTGTTCGTCAGCCACCGGCTGGATGAGCTCTACGCCGTGTGCGACCGCATCACCGTCATGCGTGATGGACAGACAGTGGCCGAGCGCGAGATGGCGGGCTTTCCAAAGCTGGATCTGGTCGCCGCCATGCTTGGCAAAGAGCTGTCGGTGTTGCAGGGCACGCGCCGAGCCGGTCCCGATGCATCGATGCCTGAGGTGCTGGGCGTCCAGCACTTGCGCAGCGGCACGCGTGTGAAGGATGCCAGTGTCACCGTGCGGCGCGGCGAGATTGTTGGCTTGGGGGGGCTACTCGGCTCGGGCCGCACCGAGCTCGCGCGCGCGGTGTTCGGCGCCGATGCGGTCGATGCGGGGCAGATCCGAATCAAGGGCAAGCTGGTCAAGCTGGACGAGCCGGCCGACGCCATTGCCCGCGGCGTGGCCTTCTTGTCGGAAGACCGCAAGACCGAGGGCATCATCGCCGACCTGTCGATCCGCGAAAACCTTTGCCTTGTTCTGTCGCCCCGCCTGGCGCGACTGGGCATCGTTGATAACCGCAAGCAGCACGAGATCACGGAAGAATTCATCCGCAAGCTGGGCATCCGCTGCGCTGGGCCGGACCAGCCGATTCGGGAATTATCTGGCGGCAATCAGCAAAAGGTGCTGCTGGCGCGTTGGCTGGCCGCCGGCATCGATCTGCTGCTGCTGGACGAGCCCACGCGAGGCATCGACGTCGGCGCCAAGGCTGAGATCCTCGAACTGATTCGCGGGCTGGCCGATTCGCAAGGGCTGTCGGTCTTGATC
This sequence comes from Verminephrobacter eiseniae EF01-2, assembly GCF_000015565.1. Taxonomy (NCBI): domain Bacteria; kingdom Pseudomonadati; phylum Pseudomonadota; class Betaproteobacteria; order Burkholderiales; family Comamonadaceae; genus Verminephrobacter; species Verminephrobacter eiseniae. Next base: position 2,302,842 of record NC_008786.1, on the reverse strand, counting down.
ATTGCCAGCGAACTGGAAGAACTCGTCGCTGCCAGCGACCGCGTGGCGGTGCTGCGCGATGGCCACACAGTGGCCGAGCTGACCGGCGACGACATCAACGAAAGTGCCGTGATGGCAGCGATGGCCAACGGAACGGCTAACGCGGCTGCGCCGGCGCAGGCGGGAATTCAGGAGGTGGCACATGGCTGAATCGGCACCCGCAACAGCCCCGCTGGCTACGAACGGCGCCGAGCGTCGCGGCCGGGCCTGGTTGAAGGGTGGGCGCACCCTGATTGCGCTGGTGGCGCTGCTTGCGTTCAACGCACTGTTCACACGCGACTTCCTGACACTGCAAACCCTGACCATCAATCTCTCGCAGGTGGCGCAGGTTGTCGTGGTGGCGATGGGCATGGCACTGGTGATCGCCACCGCAGGTATCGACCTCTCGGTGGGCGCCGTAGCGGCGTTCGCGGGCACGCTGGCCGCAGTTCTGCTGACCCAAGACTCGGGCGCACTCGCGCAGCCCGGCGTGGCACTGCTGGCGGCACTTACATTGCCTTTGCTGGCTGCGGCGTCGTTCGGCGGAATGAACGGTCTGCTGATCACACGTTACGGGGTGCAACCCATCGTGGCCACCCTGGTGTTATTCATCGCCGGCCGCGGCCTCGCAGAAATGCTCACGAACAGTAACCTGCGGACCTTTGCGCCCGAGCGGCTGGAATGGCTGCGCAGCAATCTGCTCGGCCTGCCGACCCAGGCTTGGGTGATGGCGGCAGTGGTCGCTGTCACGGCCTGGGTGGTGCGCCGAACGCTGTTCGCGCGTCGCTTGTTGGCCGTGGGGGGCAATCCGCGGGCAGCGCATCTTGCCGGCGTGCCGGTGGCCCGCGTGAAGCTGATCGCCTATGGTGCCTGCGCAGCGTTGGCCGGACTGGCTGGCCTGATGAACGTAGCCATGATTTCGGCCGCCGACCCCGCCAAGATCGGTCTGAACATCGAGCTGGACGCCATTGCGGCGGTGGCCGTCGGCGGCACGCTGCTTTCCGGCGGAAGGGTCGACATCTTCGGCACGCTGCTGGGAGCACTGACCATCCAATTACTCGACTACACCCTGCTTGCTCACGGGGTGGCCGATGAGTACGCACTGATCGCCAAGGCGACGATCATCCTGTTGGCAGTGATTCTGCAGCGGCGCGGCAAGTAGACGCCGGACGATCGAGAACTCACGATGAATTTGCAGTCTTCCAGCAGCACGTCACAAGAGGGAGCCTGTGTGTCGCCCGTTGCAAGGCCGACACAGGAGCCCTCCGTCTGGAAGCGACGCATCCAGTCGCAGGGTGCGCTGGCAGCCTTGGCGTTGCTCCTTCTGTTCGGCGGTCTTCGCTACGACGAATTTCTGGGGACACAGAACATCGCGTTCTTGTCGGCCAGCACGTCCAAGTTCGGCCTGATCGCCATCGGCATGGCATTTGTGATCATGAGCGGCGGCATCGATCTATCGGTGGGAACGGTGGCGGTGCTGGCGAGCGTGGTCGCTGCCCAACTGTCACACCACGGTGTCATACCGGCGATGGTGGGCGGCGTGGCCGCAGGCTTGCTGGCGGGCCTGTTCAACGGCATCGCGATTGCACGATTCAAGCTGATGCCTTTCGTCGTCACGCTGTGCACCTTCATTGCGGCGCGCGGCTTGGCTTTGGCCATCTCCAATCGAGAAACCGTCGCCATCAGTTATGAGACCGGCTTTGACCAGTTGGCAGACGGCGTGCTGCTGGGTGTGCCAGTGCCCGTGTGGATTGCCGGTCTGGCCTTCGCTCTGGGCGCGTTGGCCTTGCGTTTTTCGCGGTTCGGCCGCGGTGTGCTGGCGGTCGGTGGCAACGAGGAAGCCGCGCGTCTGATGGGCTTGCCGGTAGAGCGGATCAAGGTCTCGGTCTACGCACTGTCGGGTGCCTTGGCCGGCTTGGCCGGCGTCCTGTTGGCCGCGCAAACCTCGGGTTCCCCGACCGAAGGCGCGGGCTGGGAGTTGATTGCCATTGCAGCAGTGGTCGTCGGCGGCACGCTGCTCACCGGCGGCGAAGGTTCGATCCTCAACACTCTCACCGGCGTACTGCTACTGGCCGTGATCCTGAACATGATCAATTTCGAAAACGGCTACACCGACGGGCCGCACCTGACGCTGGGTTCTTACTGGCAGACCATCGTGCGCGGGGCGTTTCTGCTGGCCGTGGTGGTGCTGCAGGCCAAGCTGACGCGGCGCGGGGCCGCAGTGCACTGAACGACTTCATCTCTCTTCGCATGATTGAAACCCATTACCCCAGCGTAGTGTCGCGTCACCGATCATCTGTCGGTCTGCGCTGGCCATCGAAGCGCATCGCGGCGTTGCATCGCTGGCCAATACAGCTCGGTATGGGCTGCGCGATGCGCCTTGCGCTGCGCTCCGATGGCTGCGCGCAGCCTGCGACATCTGATCGGTGACACGACACTAGAAGTCGCATCTCCCGCCGGGGACGTCCGCTGCTGGTGCCAGTGAACGACGACATATAAAAAATCCTCTTCGGAAAGCCTAAAATACAAAAAAAACATGGCTCCCTACAGATTTTTCGAGGTGATCGATGGTCGGGTACGAATTCTTGCTGTCAAAGATCCCGTTGCGCATGCCGGAACTGGACAAGCCCGCCCGGATCAAGCCAGTGACCCGTGTGGAGGAGATGGCCGACCTGATCGCGATACCCAAGGCGATCGCGCCCGCCACCGACTCCATTCTCCCGCACCTGCTCTTCGCGCTGAAGCACGAGTCGGTGAAATTGGCAATCCTGCATGAGGCGCTGCGGCTGCTGCCGGCCCAGGACATCGTCGACGCCATCGTCGACGCGCCGGCGGGCGCCTACGTGCGCCGCGCGGCCTACCTATGGGAAAAGGTCCATGGCGTCGAACTGGATCTGCCGCTGGCGGGGCCTGCGGGCAACTATGTCGACTTCTTCGATTCGAAGGTGTACTTCACCGGCCAGGTCTGGGAGCGCAGCCAGAAGTACCGGATCAATTTCAACGGCATCGGGCCCTACGAGTTCTGTCCAGTCGTTCGGCGCGATGACGAGCTCGAGCAGGAGGGCGAGTCCATCCTGCGCTCGTTGCGCGAATGGGCGACGGCGCCGGAGAACGAGCCGCTGATGGACCGGGTGATGGACTGGGCCTACCTCAGCGAGACCCGCGACTCCTATGCCATAGAGAACGAAGTGCCGAGCCCGGAGAAGGAAAAGGCGTTTCTGCAGGCGATGGCGCATCTTCGCGACCGCGCGCCGCTGACGGAAGGCTACCTGGTCGGACTGCAGAACGCCGTCATCAGCTCGCCTCTGCGGGCAGAGAGGGGCTTGCGCGGTACCCAGAACTGGCTGCAGCGTGGCGGGCGCGGCGCGTTGGCCGTCCGCTATGTTCCACCTTCGCCGGAGCACATGCTGCCCTTGATCGACGGGCTGATGCGCATGGCGAACGCCAAGGACGACGTTCCTCCGCTGATCAAGGCGGCGCTGGTGAGTTTCGGCTTCGTCTTCGTCCACCCCTTCATGGACGGCAATGGCCGGCTCTCGCGGCTGCTGGCGCACCACTGCCTGCACATGAAGGGGGCGCTGCCGGACGTGAAGGGCAGCCCGGCCATCCTGCCGCTGTCGGTGGCCATGAAGCAAGAGGAGCGGAGGTACCTGGCTGCGTTGGAGCGCTTCAGCACACCGGCGCGTGCGCTGTGGGACGTGCAGTTCATCGGCGACGGAGACTTCGTCTTCGACTTCCGCTCTACGCCGATGGTCTATGCCCACTGGTCGGGGGCCCATGCCGCGGCCTTCGTGACCCGATGCGCGCGTGTCGCATTGCAGCAGTCCCTTGTCGATGAGGCGCAGTACCTTCAGGCCTACGATCTGGCCTATGAGCGTATCGACAAGCAGTTCGACCTGCCGAACCGGACGATCAATCTGCTGATCCAATGGATCCACCGGAACAACAACAGAATGCCGGAGCAGCGCAAGACGGCCAAAGAAGTGGCCTATGTCCTCTCCGCAAAGGAGCTGAGCCGGATCGAGGCCATCGTCGCGCAGGCCTTTGCGTCCCATGAAGGAGGCCCTGCCCAGGAAGAGCACTGAGCCTGGATGCGTCCTCGCCGGCGTGCGCTTGGGGGAAGAAGTGGTGCTTGCAGCCGGATGTTCGCAACGGCAGTTGCCCCCGCAATGCGTTGTAGCCGCCCATGGGCTTGACTACCACTAGTGTCGCGTCACCGATCATCTGTCGGTCCGCGCTGGCCATCGAAGCGCATCGCGGCGTTGCATCGCTTGCCAATACAGCTCGGTATGGGCTGCGCGATGCGCCTTGCGCTGCGCTCCGATGGCTGCGCGCAGCCTACGACATCTGATCGGTGACGCGACACTAGCTCCATTGCAGGCGCGGCAGCGCCCAGGCCGGCGCGGGCGCGCCATGGGCAGCGGGCAGCGCGAGCAGGCGTTGCAGTTCGGCAGCGCGGTTCGCGGCGCCGGCGCGCTCGAAGTCCTGCGCATGCAGGCCGCCGGCGACAAAGCAGGTGGCCAGCCCGGCGCGGCTGCCGCCGAGCAGGTCATGCTCGATCGAGTCGCCGAGCGCGCAGATGCGCTCGGCGCCGAGACCGGCCAGCCGCTCGCGGCAGGCGGCGTAAATCAGCGGATACGGCTTGCCCACCCAGACCACCATGCCGCCCATTTGTTCGTAATGCGCGGCCACGCTGCCACTGCCGGGGGCTATGCCATGCAGCGTCAGGCGCTGCCGGTCGGGGTTGGCGCAGACCAGCGGCAGGCGGCGCGCTGCGGCCGCGTCGAGCAGCGCTTGCAGGCTGGCCGGCTGCATGCCGTCGGCCAGGCTGGCCAGCAGGATGAAGTCGGCCTGCTCGACGCTATCGACGGCATCGAGCGCCAGCGCGTCGATCAGCGGCCGGTCCTGCCCGGGGTCGAGCAGCAGCACGCGCCGGCCCAGCGTGGCCCAGGGCGCGCGGTCGCGGCGCGCGAGCATCTGCCGGCATAGTTCGCCGGAACTGATGAGGTCGTCGTACAGCCCGGGCGTGATGCCAAAGCCTGCCAGCCGCTGGCGGTTGTACGCGGCGCGCTTGCCGGAGTTGCTCAGCACCAGCACGCGCTTGGCATGGGCGCGCAGTTGGCGCAGCGCGTCGGCAACGCCGGGGTATGGCGCCTGGCCGTCATGGAGCACGCCGAACTGGTCGAGCACGAAGCCGTCGAAATGCGGGGCCAGTTCCGCCAAGCCTGCGGCCCAGCGCGTCATGCCGGCGCTCCCCGGCGCGCCGGCGCCGCATCGTCGCGCGCCCGCCGCGCCCGATCTTCATCTCCACGCGCCGACTGCGCCGGCGGCTCGGCCTGCCCACACGCGCGCCGCGCCATGGCCTCACGCGCCAGCCGCGCCGCGCCGCAGGCCGCTTGTTCATGCGCCGGCGTGGCCATGGCGCAACCGAGCCTGCGCGCGCGCAGGCGGCTCCAGGCGCTGTTGCCAGCGCCGCCGCCGACCGTGAACAGCCGCTGCGGGTACGGTGCGCCCAGTTCGGCGATGCGCTCGAAAGCCATGCGTTCGACATCGGCCACGCCTTCGAGCAGCGCCTGGAAAAACACCGCGTCGTCCGCCGGGCGCGGTGTGGTGCGCGAAGGCCAGTGCGGGTCGTGCACCGGAAACCTTTCGCCGGGCGCGGGCAACGGGTAGTAGCCCAGGCCGGTGGGTTCGTCGGGCCGCAGCCGGGGGGTCAGCTGCGCCATCTGCTCGGCGCTGAAATGCCGCAGCAATGCGCCGCCGCCGCTGTTGGAGGCGCCGCCGGCGAGCCACAGGTCGCCCAGGCGGTGGCTGTAGATGCCGTAGGCCGGCGCAAAGACCGGCGCGCTGCTCAGCACCTTGACCACCAGCGTGGTGCCGAGCGAGGTGACGGCGTCGCCCGGGTGCTGCGCGCCGGTGGCCAAAAAGGCGGCCACGCCGTCGGTGGTGCCGGCGACGATGCACGCCTGCGGCGGCAGGCCGAAAGCGGCGGCCAGTTGCGGCGCCACTGGGCCTATCGGCGTGCCCGGGCGCTGCACGCGCGGCAGCCAGTCGCGGCGCACGCCGAGCGCGTCCATCCAGTCGGGCCAGGTTTCGCTGACCGGATCGAAGCCGAGTTTCAGCGCGTTGTGCGTGTCGCTGGCGCCGAAGCGGCCGGCCAGCCGGCCGGCGATCCAGTCGGCCTGGTGCAGCACCCGCGCAGCCCGGGGATGGAGGTGCTGCAACCGCAGCATGCGCGCCAGCGGGGAACTGCCGCCCTGCGCGGCCGATTCGGCCGGCGCATGGCGTTGCAGCAGCCGGGCTTCGTCGGCGCAACTGGCGTCGTGGTACATCCAGCCGTCGGAAACCGGTTGGCCGCCGGCATCGGTGGCCAGCAGCGTGCCCGAGGTGCCATCCACCGCCAGCGCTTGCACGCGGCGCGCAGCGACTTGCGCGAACAAGGCGGCCAGCGCCGTGTGCACCGCCGTCCACCACAGCGCGGGCGATTGCCGCCGCGCTGCGCCGTCCGAGCGCGGCGGCTCCAGCGGCGCGCTGCCCTGGCCCTGCTGCCTGCCGGCGGCGTCGATGGCCACTGCGCGCACGCCCGAGGTGCCGATGTCGATGCCGACGAACAGCGCTGCGCCGGTGTCGGCCACGGGATCGGCCACGGGGGCGTTCACGGGATCGGTCACGGGGTTCACGGGGTGACCGGCGGGCTGGTTCACGGGGCGGTCGACGCGGTGGTTCACGCGGCGGCTGAGGGGGCAGTTTGGGCGTTGACGCCGTAGGACTTGAACTTTTCCAGCACCCGGTCCATTTCCTGCGCCTCCAGGATCACCGGCGTGCCGGTGGCGCGCGCCAGCAGATATTGGTGCGCCAGCGTCTCGACCTCGATGGCCAGCGCGAATGCGCGCCGCAGGTCGGCGCCGAAGGCGATCATCCCGTGGTTGGCCAGCAGGCAGGCGCGGCGGCCTTCGAGCGCGGCCAGCGCGTGCTGCGACAACTCCTCGGTGCCGTAGGTGGCATAGCGCGCGCAGCGGATGTCATGCCCGCCGGCGGCGGCCACCATGTAGTGAAAGGCCGGTATCGCCAGGCGCTGCACGGCCAGCGCGGTGGCATGTGTCGGGTGGGCATGGACGATGGCGCCGGCCTCGGGCCGGGCGACGTAGATGTCGCGGTGAAAGCGCCATTCCGAACTGGGCTTGAGCGGCCCGCTCCAGCGCCCGTCCAGGTCCATCCAGACCAGCGACTCGGGGCGCAGATCGGCATAGTCCACGCCGCTCGGGCTGATCAGCAGGCCGGCGCTGGCGCCTTGCGCGCAGCGCGCGCTGATATTGCCCGACGTGCCGGCGGACAAGCCGGCGCCAGACAGCCGCTGGCAGTGCTGCACGATGGCGGCGCGCAGCCGGTTCTCGTCGGTAGATGACGTGGGTGGCGTGGATGTCATGGATGTCATGGATATATGTCCTGTGGTTCAGCGGGTGGCGGGTGTTCCGGCAGCGGGCGCTGCCGGGGTCGGTGGCTGGCTGTGCAGGGCCTGCAACGCGGCGCGCTCGCGCTGGATCAGCCGCTCATACGCATGCAACTCGGCCTGCTCGCGCTGCGCCGACCAGCCCAGATGCGGCGCGATCAGTTCGGCGACGAACGGCGCCAGGGCCAGCGCGCCGTCGGCCAGTTCGATCGACAGGTGGGTGCGCCGCACCAGCACGTCGATCAATGTCTGCGCGCCTTCGGCCTGCACCGCATAGACCAGTTCGGCGGCCAGGTACTGCGCGGCGCCCGGCAGCGCGCGCGCCAGCTCGGGCTGCGCTTCGGTCAGCGCCAGCAGGTCGCGCACGCGGTCGCCGTGGCGTTGCAGCAGCAGCCCGGCAGCGGCGGGCGTGATGCGCAGGCGCTGCGCCAGCGCCGCGCCGCTGTCGCGCACGGCGGCCCATTGCCCGGCGCCCACCAGCGGCAAGGTGGCGGTGCCCGAGGGCCGGCTGACGCCCAGCGGCCGCACTGCGGCATCGACTGCGTCGCGGGCCATGCGGCGGTAGGTGGTGTATTTGCCGCCGACGATGGTGGTCAGCCCCGGCGGGCCGGCGATCACCGCGTGGTCGCGCGACAGCGCGCTGGTGCTGTCGGCGTTGTCGCCCACCGGCTTGAGCAGCGGCCGCAGGCCGGCGTAGACGCCGAGCACGTCGGCGCGGCCGACCTTGCGCGCCAGGTAGCGGTTCAGGTTGTCCAGCAGGTAATCGACATCGGCGGCTTCGGCCACCGGCTGCGCTTTGCCGCCGCTCCACAGCGAGTCGGTGGTGCCCACCAGCCAGTAGCCGTACCAGCGCCGGGCGATGATCACCGAGTCGGTGGCGCGCGCCAGGATGCCGCTGTCCGACTGCAGCGCTTCGGGCCGCAGCAGCAGATGCACGCCCTTGGCCGGCTGCACGCTGAAGCTGTTGGCGCCGGCGAGCTGTTGCACTTCGTCGGCCCAGATGCCGGTGGCGTTGATCACCGCGCGCGCGCCGATGCGGTGCTGGCTGCCGCTCCAGGTGTCGCGCAGCACGACGCCGGCCACCTGGGCGCCGTCCTTGATGAATTCGACCACCGGCGCGCGCGTCACGACCTTGACGCCATGGCCTGCGGCGCTGCGCACCACGGCCAAGGTGTGGCGCGCATCGTCCATCAGCGCGTCGTAATACTGTATGCCGCCGACCACGCGCTGCGCGTCGATCGAGGCGATGCATGCCTTGAGCCCCTTGCGGCTGAAATGACGCTGGCGCGGCATGGCCCCGCCCTTGAGGCCGAACAGGTCGTACAGCAGCACGCCCGCGCCGACATAGGGGCGCTCCCACCACGGGTGCGTCAGCGGGTAGACGAACGCCTCGGGCCGCGCCATGTGCGGGCACAGGGTCTTGACCATCAGGTCGCGCTCCGCGATCGCATGCGCGACCAGCCGGAAGTTCAGTTGCTCCAGGTAGCGCAGGCCGCCGTGGAAGGTCTTGCCCGAGCGCGAGGAGGTGCCCACGGCAATGTCGCCCGCCTCCACCAGCAGCACCGCCAGGCCGCGCGTGGCGGCATCGAGCGCCGCGCCGGCCCCGGTGACGCCGGCGCCGATCACCACCAGGTCGACCGGCGCGGCGCTGGCTGCGGCCAGATCGCGGCTGCGCTGGGCGGGGTTCAGCCAGGTCGGGTCGGCGGCTTCTTCGGCGCCGGGCGCGCGCGGGCGAACAGGCTCGGTCATGGCGCTTTTTCGGCAGGTGGCGCTGGCGTCTCTCGACAGGGGTCAGCAGGGGTTGGCAAAGGCCTGGCCTTGCAGGTAGCGGCGGACTTCTTCGGCGCACAGGCCGGCGGCGTACCTGACGGTCTTGATCGACGCGCCGGCGATATGCGGTGTCAGCGTCACGTTCGGGTGGCGCAGCAGCGGGTCGGCAGGGTCGCAAGGCTCGACGCCGAAGGTCTCCAGCGCGGCGCCGCGCAGCCGCCCGCTTTGCAGCGCGGCGTACAGCGCGGCGTAGTCGACCATCGGGCCGCGCGCGGTGTTGATGAAATGAGCGCCGTCCTTCATTTGCGCGAACGCGGCGGCGTCGATGAAGCCGGTGGTCTCGGGCGTCACGCGCGCGTGCAGCGACACCACGTCGGACTGCGCCAGCAAGGCGGCCAGGCCGACCTGCGCGACGCCTGCGGCGCGGTCGGCGGCGTCCAGTTGCGCATACGGGTCGCTGACCAGGATGCGGCAGCCAAAGGGCCGCAGCAGCTTGGTGACACGGCTGCCGATATGGCCGTAGCCGATCAGGCCCACGCTCTGGTTGCACAGTTCTTCGCCGGTGCGGTCGGCGCGGTACAGGTCGCCGCGCCACTGGCCGCGCATCAGCGCCACATGGCCCAGGGTGATGAGCCGCGTCTGCGCCAGGATCATGCCGATGGTGAACTCGGCCACCGCGCTGGCATTGCGGCCCGGCGCGTTGACCACTTGCACGCCGCGCCGCCGCGCGGCCTGCATGTCGATGTTGACCGGCCCGCCGCGCGACACGGCCACCAGTTTCAACTGCGCGCAGCGCTGCAACATGCCGTCGGTGACCGGCGCGAGATGGTTCACCAGCACCTCGGCGTCAGCGATGAAGGCGGCCATCGCGCCGGGCGCGCCCATGTATTCCTTGAGGCCCTGCAACTGCGGGTCGCCGGCATCGGCGCCGTAGCCATGCGCCATCGGCGTGTCGGGCCAGTCGAGCTCCAGCGTGCGGATGTCCAGCGCCGTTTGCGGCAGCGCGGCCTGTAGCGCCTCGGTGAAGTAGCGCGCTTTCATGAACTGGTCGCCGATCACGGCCACTTTGAGTGCTCTCATGCGATGCTTTCTTTGCTTGGTGATGCGCTCCATGCGCGGCTGCGCAGCGCGCCCAATGCGGCCCAGATCGGGCGGTTGCTGGCGGCGGCCTGCCGGTACAGCGCAAACAGCTCGTCGTACAGCGCGACTTCGGCCGGATCGGGCATGGTGCAGTGCTCGTCGAGGCAGGATTCGGTCCAGTCCGGCAGCGCGGCGCGCAGGCTGGCGTAGTGGCCCATGGCCACGCTGGCCACCATGGCCGCGCCGGCCGCGCCGCATTCCTGGCGCTGGCTGACGCGCACCGGCCGGCCGGTGACGCTGGCCAGCAGTTGCCGCAGCGCAGGGCTGCGCGCCGCGCCGCCGAGCAGGCGGATCTCCTCGGGCAGCGGGCCGCCCAGCGCCGCATAGCAGTCGCGCGCGGCCAGCGCAATGCCCTCGAACACCGCGCGCGCCAGCCCGGGCAGGCCGAGGCCGGCGCTGAAGCCGCTCAGTTGCGCCCGCGCGGTGACATCGACGAAGGGGCCGCGTTCGCCGCTCTCGGCCACATAGGGGTGGTAGATCGCCTGGCCCGGCGCGGCGGCCAGCACCGCTGCGTCGAGCCGCTCCAGCAGCCGGGCGCCCGGCGGCGCGGCGCCACCGGCCAGTTCCACGGCCTGGGCCAGCAAGCCCAGCAGCCAGTCGATGTTGAGCGTGGCCGCCATGTGCGACATCAGTTGCATGCGCACCGCCGGCAGCGGCATCAGCATGATGTAGCCGGACTGGGCATTCGGCCGCAGGCCCTGTGTGCCTTCGCTGGCCCAGCCGTGCATGCCGGTGCTGCCCAGCACCGAGCAGCCGACGCGGCGCAGGCCCGCCGGCCCGTAGGCCACGCCGCCGCCGCCGAGCAAGGTGGCGGGCACGTCCATCGGCGCCAGCACCACCGGCGTGCCCTCGCGCAAGCCGGTGGCCTGCGCCGCAGCGCGCAACAGCGGCGCCCGGGCTTGGCCCGGCTCGACGATGGGGGGCAGCAGCCGCTTGAGCGACGACAGTCCGAGCAAGGCCAGCACCTCGTCGTCATAGGCGCCGCTGTGGTAGTTGCCGAAGGTAAAGACGCTCTCGGCATGGCAGGTGCTGCGCTCGCCGGTGGCTTTGAAGTACAGCCAGTCCTTGCAATGCAGCGCGGTGCTGGCCTGCGCCAGGCGCTCGGGCTGGTGGCTGCGCAGCCACAGCAGTTGGCCGCTTTGCATCGACGGCACCAGCGCCGCGCCGGTGCGTTGCGTGATCGACTCTGCGGCCGGGCTGGCGCGCAGTGCGCCAATGGCGCTGGCGGCGCGCGCGTCCAGCCACAGCATCGCAGGCCCTACCGGCTGGCCTGCGGCATCGATCAGCCAGGTGCCGTCGCCCTGCGCCGTGGCGGCCAGCGCCACGGTGCGCGCGGCCAGGTTCGGCAGCCGTTGCGCCAGCGCTTGCAGCGTGGCGGCGGTGTCGTGCCAGGTGCGCTCCATGTCCTGCTCGGCCGCGCCATGCGCGCCAAACAGCACTTGGTTCGGGGTGCTGGCGGCGGCGATTTGCCGGCCTGCGAGGTCGAAAGCCACGGCCTTGATGACCGAGGTGCCGGCGTCGATGCCGATGATCAGGTCCTGGTGCATGGTGCGATGTGGTGTGGTGTGTGTGGTGCTGCGCGGGGGGCGTCAGAGATCGGCGCCGTGCAGCACGGCCTGCTGCGTGTGGCTGTCGAACAGGTGCAGCGCCGCCAGCGGCAGCTCCAGCGTGACGCGGCTGTGCGGCGCCAGGTCGAGCGCGCCGTCGGTCACCACCAGCAGCGTGTGCCCGCCGAGTTCGACGCCGATATGGCTCTGGTCGCCCTGCCATTGGTTGAAGGCCAATGGGCCTTGCACGATGTTATCGCCCGCCGGCTGTGCGTTGCCGCCGGCTGCAGGCATGTCGCCGCCCGGCGGCTGTGTGTCCAGGCGCACCTTGTGCGGCCGCACGCCGAGTTGCACCGCCTGCCCGTCTTGCAGGCCGGCGGCAGCCGCAATGCGCGCGGCGGGGCCAAAGCCCACGCGCAGCGCCTCGTGCCCTTGCCGGCCGCCGAGCAGCACCTCCAGCCGGCCTGCGCGGTGCGCCACCACGGCCGGGAGCAGGTTCATCGCCGGCTCGCCGATGAAGCCGGCGACGAACAGGTTGGCCGGCCGCTCCTTGAGCGCTTCGGGCGAGGCGAACTGCTGCAGCACGCCGTCCGACATCACGGCGATGCGGTCGGCCAGCGCCACGGCCTCGGTCTGGTCATGGGTCACGAACACCGAGGTCATCCGGTGCGCGATCAGGTAGTCCTTGATGCGCCCGCGCAGCAGCGAGCGCAGTTGCGGCTCCAACTGCGACATCGGCTCGTCGAGCAGGTACAGGTCGGCCGGGCGCACCAGCGCGCGCGCCAGGCTCACGCGCTGCTGCTGGCCGCCGGACAGCATGGGCGGGTAGCGCTCGAGGATGTCGGCGATCTCCAGCAGTTCGGCCACATGGCGCACGCGGCGGCGCACTTCGTCGCGCGCCACCTTGCCGCGCAGCAGGCCAAAGGCGATGTTGTCGTAGACCGTCAGCGGCGGGTACAGCGCATAGCCCTCGAAGGCCATGGCCACGTTGCGCTCGGCCGGGGCGAGCGCGTTGACGGTCTTGTCGCCGATGCGGATGCTGCCCTGGCTGACCGACTCGAAGCCGGCGATCATGCGCAGCGTCGAGGTCTTGCCGCAACCGGAGGAGCCGAGCAGGGCGATGATTTCGCCGTCATCGATGGCCATGCTGACCGACTTCACGGCCCAGTTGTCCGCGCGGCCTTTGCGCGTGTAGATCTTGCTCACGTCTTGCAGGCTCAGCGATGCCATGGCGACTCCGGGTTCAGATGCGGGCGCCGCTGGCGCGGTCGAAGAACATGCAGCGGCCCGGCACCAGCGTGGCAAAGCCGCCCAGGCGCTCGCGCCGCGCGGCCAGCACCGGGTCTTCGGGCCGGCTGGCCAGCAGTTCGGCGCCATCGCCGGCCTTGAGCAGCGCCACGGTGCGCACGTTGATCGGCATCGCCGCTTCCATGGTCACGGGCAGCGCGCCCGGCTGCGCTTCGGTGGAAAACAGCAGGTCTTCAGGGCGCACGCCGAGCACGCAGGCGCGCCCCTGCAACCCGGTGCAGGGGTCGGGCAGCACCAGCGTCTGGCCGCCGATCTGCACCTGCATCGCCCCGCCGGGGCCGCGCTGCGGCGTGACCTCGAACAGGTTGATCGGCGGGTCGCCAAACAGGCGCGCCACCTCGCGGCTTTGCGGATTGCGGTACACCCCGGCGGGCGAGTCGATCTGCGCGAAGCACCCGTCCACCAGCACGCCGATGCGGTCGCCCAGTGCCAGCGCTTCCCGGTAGTCCTGCGTCACGTACAGCACGGTGGAGCCGAAGGCCTTGAACAGCTTGGGAAACTCCAGCCGCATCTCGAAGCGGATCTTCGCGTCCACATTGCGCAGCGGGTCGTCGAGCAAAATCATCTGCGGCTTGTGCACCAGGCTGCGCGCCAGCGAGGTGCGCTGCTTTTGCCCGTTGGACAACTGCCGGGGGCTGTGGTCGAGCACATGCGCGATGCGCAGCAGTTCGGCCACCTCCTGCACCTGCCTGGCGATCCGGGCCTCGTCGATGGCGCGCGCGCGCAGCGGGCTGGCGATGTTCTCGAAAGCCGTCATATGCGGGTAGAGCGCGAAGTTCTGGAAAGCCATGGCCACGCCGCGCTGCTGTGCGCTGACGTCGCCGGCCCGCTGGCCGTCGATCAGGACCGTCCCGGCGTCAGGCTCCAGCAGCCCGGCGATATGGCGCAGCAAGGTGGTCTTGCCGGAGCCGGAGCCGCCGAACACCACCAGACATTCGCCGCGCTCGACCGCCAGGTCGAGCCCGTCGAGCAGCTTTTTCTTGCCGAAAGCCTTGCACAGGCCGCTGATGCTCAGATGGGGCATGCGTGGTTCCTCGATTCAGCCCTTGACCGCGCCGAGGCTCAGGCCTTCGACGAGGTAGCGCTGCGCGAACATCGCGATGGTGGCCGTGGGCAGCACGCTGAGCATCAGCGCTGCGGCGATCTGGCCGTATTGGATGCCCGAGGCGGTGATGAACGCCAGCGCGCCCACGGTGACCGGCTGCACGCTCGACGAGCCCAGGATCAGCGCAAAGACGAAGTTGTTCCACGCGAAGATGAACGCCAGCAGGCCGGCGGCGGCAATGCCGGGGCGGGCCAGCGGAATCGCGATCTTGACGAAGCTGCGCAGCCAACTGTGGCCGTCGAGCCGGTAGGCATGCTCGATGTCGGGGCTGATGTCCTCGAAATAGCCGCGCACGATCCACAGGATCAGTGGCAGCGTGATCAGTTGGTAGACCCAGATCAGGCCGACGTAGGTGTCATACAGGCCGATCTCCTGAAAGTACAGTTGCAGCGGCAGCAGCACCAGAATCGGCGGCGCGAAACGAAAGCTCAGCAGCGTGAACGCAATGTCCTCGCCGAGCCTGAACTTGAAGCGCGCAAACGCATAGGCCGCCGGCACGCCCAGCAGCAGCGACAGCGCCACCGACGCGCTCGACAGCAGCAGGCTGTTCCACAGGTTGTGCATGTAGTCGCTCGGCAGCGGCGCGCCGACATCGGTCTTGAGCTGGCCGGCCATCAGCGAGGCGTAGTTGTCCAGCGTCGGCGTGAAGGCCAGCGTCGGCGTGCTGCGCAGGATGTCCTGGTTGGACATGAAGGACATCAGCAGCACCCAGACGAACGGGAACAAAAAGAACAGCCCGACGGCCGTCAGCAAAACGGGGCGCGCGACGCGCCAGAAGGTGGCAGATCTCATGGTGTGTGCGTCTCGCCTCAGCTCAGACTTGGCCGCCCCGGGCGCGTTGCCGCAGTTTGAGCCAATGCCGGATGAACAGGGTCGACAGCGCGTAGGTGATGACCCACAGGATCAGCACCAGCGCCGCCGATTTGCCGATGTTCGAGAAGCTGAACGCCTCCAGGTACGCCTGCACCTGGAACACGGTGAGCGCGTCGCCGGGGCCGCCCTGCGTCATCGAGTAGATGATGTCGAACTGCTGCATGCTGTCGAGCATGCGGAACATGCAGGCCGTCAGGATGTAGGGCGTGAGCATCGGCAGCGTGATGCGAAAGAACACGAAGCTGGCCGGCACGCCGTCGAGCTGCGCGGCCTCGAAGGGCTGCGGCGGCAGCGCGCGCAGACCGGCCAGCAGCAGCACGACGATGAAGGGCGTGTAGACCCAGGTGTCGACCAGCACCACGGTGAACATCGCGGTATCGGGGTGCGAGGACCAGCCGAAGTCGCGGATGCCGAGCAGGCCGAGCAGGTAGTTGAGCACGCCGAAGCCGGGGTTGGTCATCAGCTTCCACATCAGGCTGGCGATGGCCGGCGCCACCATCAGCGGCAGGATCAGCAGCACGCTCAACGCGTTGTTGACGCGGTTGCGCTCCTTGAGCAGCAGCGCAATGCCCATGCCCAGCAGCAGTTGCACGCCCACCGTGGCCAGCATGTAGACCAGCGACACGCGCACGGTGTTCCAGAACGCGCCATCGGTGAGCAGGTCGATGTAGTTGTCAAACCAGATGTACTCGCGCTGGTCGGGAAAGGACAGGTTGTAGCGCTGCAATGAGTAGCCGACCGCAACGAAAAACGGGATCAGGATGCCAATGCACACCAGCAGGGCCGGGAGGCTGAGCAGGTACGGCAGCAGCGTCTGAAAACGCAGGCGCCGGCGCGGCCGCTGCGGCAAGGCGAGCCTGGTGGTGGCGGTCATCACGGTGACTCCGGGGGGGATGAGGTTCGATGCCAGTGTGCGCGGCGCGCCGGGCTTTGCGGCCCGCAGCACGGCCGCGAGCGGTCGCGCCGGGGCCGCTGGCGCCCTGGGGGCTTCAGGCCAGGCCCACGCCCTTGAGCTTGCGGGTCAGCGTCTCGGCCAGTTTGTCCAGCCCCTCGCCGACCGGCACCGTGCCGCCGTACATCTGTTGCAGCATCGACGCCCACTCGGTGGTGAATTCGGGAAACAACTGCTGCGGCGTGAAGTAGATCTTCGCGCCCTCCACGCTGGCCTGGTATTGCCGCAGGTAGCCGGGGTAGGACTTGTCCAGCCGCTCCTTGAACTGGGCGTTTTCCCAGACCGATTTGCGCACCGGGTTCACCAAGTCGCCCTGGGTGGCGCCGAAGGTGGTGTTCTGCGTGCCGGTGGCCCATTGCAGCAGGAACCAGGCGGCCTCCTTTTGTTTGGAGAACTCGCTCATCGCCAGCGACCAGATCCAGATATTGGGCGTGGGCGCCTTGGCGGCCGGGTTCGGCGTGAACGCGGCGTAGGCCAGGTTGCCGGCTTCCTTGTTGCTGCCGCTGTTGAAGAAGTAGCCCATGATGTCGGCGTCGTAGATCATCGCGCTATTGCCCGCGCCCAGATCGTTGCCGACCTCATACCAGGTGTAGTTGGTCCAGTTCTTCGGCCCGCCGTTCTTGATCATGTCGATCCACTGCTGGTGAAACTGCTTGCTCTGCGGCGTGTTCATTGCCGGCGTCAGCTTGCCGCCCGCGCTGTGGAAGTCCTTGTTGCCGAAGTTGGTGTACGCCGACAAAAAGCCGGCATGGATCGTGGCCCAACTGCGCGAGCCGCGCACGCCGATGCCGTAGCCCTTGCCGCTCTTGCTGATGCTGGCGGCCTTGTCCGCCAGGTCCGCCAGGTGGGTCGGCACGCCCAGTTTCAGCGCATCGAACAGGCGCTTGTTGTAGGCCAGGCTGTTGAGCTCGAAGCCCCAGGGCAAGGCCCATTGCTTGGCGCCCGGGCCGCCGAGTGCGGAGCCGGCCTTGCCGTCCCAGGACGTGGCGGCGCGCAGGTTCTGGTAGATATCCTCCCAGGCGTAGTTGGCCGAGGTGAGCTTGGGGTCTTGCAGGTACTGGTTCAGGTCGACGATCTGGCGCGCCGGGCCGTACTTCCAGGTCTGGTAGGCGCCGGTCATGAAAGCGTCGTACTGGCTGCTCTTGCTGGCCAGGGCTGCGGTCACCTTGTCGAAGTAGACATCTTCCGGAAAGATGTCGTAGCTGACATTCAAGCCGGTCAGGGCCTTGAAGTTCTCGATGTTCTTGACCATCGCATCCACATACGGATGCTTGTTCAGCAGCAGTTTGACGGTCTTGCCCTTGTGCTTCATGAAGTCGACGCCGCCGTCCTGGGCGAGGGCCCGGGTCGACACGGCATTGAGCATCAGGCCGGCGGCGCTGCTGCCAAAACCGAGGGCGCTGGCGCGCGCCAGAAACTCGCGACGCTCCAGCCGCCGATCGTGGCATGCCCGTGCGAGGGCTTTGAGTGCTTCAGACATTGGGTGAGTCTCCTGTTTTCAAACCATGCGAACGGGGTCGGCCAGCGGCTGTGGTCTGCGCCTTGCCGCCGCCCCCCGGGGTACGAAGCACGGCCTTGGCCGTCGCCTCGTCCACGATCAAGGCCGTCAGCACGCCGGTGCGCAATACCGCCCGGATCGCATCCGCCTTGTCCTTGCCACCCGCCACGGCCAGCACATCGCGGCCGCGCAGGTCATCGAGCGCAACGCCGACCGCGCGTTCGTTCATCTCATGCGTGATCGGGCTGCCATCGACGGCGATGAAGCGGCCCAGCAATTCGCCCACGGCGCCCGCAGCGCGCACCGACCGGAACTCCTCGGCGGTCAGCGTCTGGCTGCGCAGCAACTGCGTGTCGGATGTCAGGCTGGCGATGCCGACCACGCACAGCTGGCATTCACGCGCCAGCCGGAACACGTCCTGCACACCGCGCTGGGCGCGCAGCACCTCGGCGTCGGCCATGCTGTCGGCGACGACGGGCACGGGCAAGAAGTAGCATTCGCCGCCGGTGCGCTCGGCCAGTTTGGCGATCACGTCGTAGGGGTTGGCCGACGAGCGCCGCGTCAGGCTGCCGAGCACCGAGACGAAGCGCGTGCCGGGCAGTTGCAGGCTCGGCAGCCGCTCGACCATCGCGGCCAGCGTGCGGCCATGGCCGATGCCGACCGTGTGCAGGTCGCCCTTGCCGAGCAGGCGGTGCAGGTAGCGCGCAGCGGCCACGGCCAGGGCGGCGATGGTCGATTCCGGTTGCTCCGGGCCGCCCATGTCGGGCACGACCACGCAGCGCCTGAGGCCGCAACGACGCATCAGTTCGTCTTCGAGCGCCATGCACTCGGCGGGCACGCCCTCGACGAAGAACTTCACCAGCCCGTTTTCCATCGCCGAGGCCACCAAGCGCTGCACCTTGACGCGGGAAATCGCCAGGCGCTCGGCAATCACCTCCTGCGTGTAGCCGCCGACATAGGCCAGCCAGGCGGCACGAATCGCCAGGCCGCGCTCAGCGTCCATGACCGGCCCCGGGCAGCACGGGCAGCAGGTTGCGAATAATTGTTCTTTGTCTATTCATTTGTTCAAGAGTATGCGCATGTGAACGCCGCATCGAAATGGTGATTACCCTTAGGCTCCGTCAGCCGCCCGGCGCGCGCGCGAGTCGACGAATTGGCCGGCGAGCTGGGGCAGTGGGGCAGTCACCCGCCAGACGCTGCCCGATCTGCCCGCCACCGCCGCCACGCGCCAAGCGACGGGGCTATCGTTCCGGCGCTGCCGGGGCTCGATGGTTCAGGGGGCTTGGGGGCTTGGGGGCTTGGGGGCCGGGGCGGCTCACCCATCCTGGCGCGGGCCGCCCGCCTCGCGCTCGACGCGCTGCCAGATCTCGACGCCCATCGGGTCGTCGATCTCCTCCAGGATATGGCCCACCAGGCCGACCGCGCGCGCCATCACGCCCAGGCCACGGATGATGCGCCACGGAAAACCGAACTCGCAGGCAATCGCGCCGATGGCGCCGGTGGCATTGATCGGCAAAGATTTGCCCGACACGCGCTCAGCCTCGGACTGCACCGCCTGCATCAGCGCCACATAGTGGCCCGACAGGCCGTTCTCGGCCGCGATCTGGAACAGGCGCGGCGTGCGCGGGTCTATCGGCTTGTGCAGCGGATGGCCCAGGCCGGGCACGATCTCCTTGCGGCTGCGATGGTCCGCCACGATCGCGCGCGCCAGCACATCGGGCGCCTGCGTCGGCGCGCTGCCGGCGGCGATGGCCTGGTACAACATGCGCGCCGCGCCCTCGGTGCTGCCGACGAAGACGCTGCCAAGCCCGCACAGCCCGGCGGCCACCGCTGCCTGCAATGATTCGGGAGCGCCGGCGTAGGTCAGGCGCGCCACCAGCGCACTGGGGGTGATGCCATGCTCGACCAGCGTCACCAGGATGGCGTTGAAGGTCACGGACTGCTGCGGCGTCGGGGCGCGGCCGGTCAGTTCCAGGAAGGCCATGTCGCCCAGATTGAAGTGGCCGAGGATCTCCGAAGGCAGATCCCGCCCGCGCACGGTGATCTTGTCCGGCGTGCTGTGGCCGAGTTCGGTATGCAGGGACTTCTTGATTTTGCTCATCGCGGGCCTGAAGGTGGAAAGGGACAAGAGGGACGAAAGGGACGGTGCGATGAATCTATCCCCCCGGCAGGACGCGCCGTTCAGTGATTGCCAAACCCTTCCTTTGGCAAAAGCGAATGCCGGGCCAGGCCGTCTTCTGGCACGCTCGCCGGCACACTGATTGATGGCACGCGATGGCACGATTGCCGAGACAAAGGCGCACAGCCCATGGACCACGAATCACAGGCAGCGATCCGCGAGGCGGCGCTCGACTACTTCACCCGCAGCGACAGCATCGGGCGCTGCCGCGCGTGGGTCGAGCCGCCGCCCGGCATTGCCGCAGGCGCTGCAAGCCCGGGCTGGGCCGCTTTGGCCGAGCTCGGCTGGCCCGGCATGTTGGCGCCCGAGTCGGTCGGCGGCCTGGCGCTGGGCCTGACCGGCGCGGCCGAAATCCTGTGCGCCGCCGGCACGCATGTGGCGCCAGAGCCGCTGCTGGCGGTTGCCGGCCTGAGCGCCGTATTGCTGGCGCGCCTAGTGTCGCGTCACGGATCAGATGTCGTAGGCTGCGCGCAGCCAATACCGAGCGTATTGGCAAGCGATGCAACGCCGCGATGCGCTTCGATGGCCAGCGCAGACCGACAGATGATCGGTGACGCGACACTAGAGCGGACCGGCGCGCGTGCGCTGCTGGCCGAGTTGGTGGCAGGCCGCAGCCTGCCCGCGCTGGCCTGGCAGGAAAGCCCCGGCGACCTCAGCGCCGTGCCGCTGAACTGCGGCTGCGAGCCGCGCACCGGGCCTGAAGGCGGCGTGCTGCTGCAAGGCGAAAAACTGATGGTGCTGCCTGGCGCCGCCGCCAGCGGCTGGCTGGTGTCGGCGCGCGGCGATGGCGATGGCGACACCGTGCTGCTGTGGGTTCCCCGTGGCACGCCGGGCGTGAGCGAGACCCTCACCACCCTGGTCGACGGCACGCAGGCGGCGGCGCTGCGCCTGGAGCAGGTGGCGCTGCCCGCCAGCGCCTTGCTGGCCCAGGGCAACGCCGCGCAGGATGCGTTGCGCCAGGCGCTCGCCTGCGCCCGGATTCTGCAATCGGCAGAACTGCTCGGCGTTGGCCAGGCGATGCTGGAGCAGACCCTGGCCCATCTGCGCAGCCGCTCGCAGTTCGGCGTGCCCATTGGCAGCTTTCAGGCCCTGCAGCACCGCTGCGTGGACATGTACATCCACCTGGAAGTCGCCCGCGCCACGCTGGCCGAGGTGCTGGCGCTGGCGGATGCGATGCTGGCGGAGACGACACTGGCCCTGGAGCGGCTGGAAGCGCAGGCCAGCCGCGTCAATGCGCGTTGCAGCGCGGCGGCGCTGCTGATCTCGCGTTCGGCGCTGCAATTGCACGGCGCGATCGGCTACACGCAGGAATGCGCGCTGAGCCTGTTCTACAAGCGCACGCTGCGCCTGTCGGCCTGGCTGGGCAATGCCTCGGCGCACCAGCGCCACTATGCGGCGCTCGCCGCAGCCGCGCCGACCGGCGCCGGGCCAGCCCCGGACGACGCCGCATGGGAACAGGGCTTTCCCCGCACGGCCGACTGGGCCGCGATGCCCGAGGCGCCATTCCGGCGCATGTTGCGCGCGTTCCTGCGCCAGCACTATCCGGCGCCACTGCGCTACCTGTCGCACCGTGCGCGCTGGAGCGAGATGCGCGCCTGGTACCTCAGGCTATCGGCGCAGGGCTGGATCGCGCCGGCCTGGCCGCAGGCGCATGGCGGCATGGGCCTGCCCGCCGACAAGCTGATCGCCTGGATCGAAGAATTGGAGCAGTACGGCGTGGCCCGCGCGCCGGACCAGGGCATCGTGATGATCGGCCCGCTGCTGATACAGCACGGCACGCCCGGGCAGCAGCAGCGCTTCTTGCCGAAGATCCTCAGCGGCGAGCATGTGTGGTGCCAGGGCTACTCCGAGCCGAATGCCGGCTCCGACCTGGCGGGTCTGCGCACCGAGGCCGTCCGGGCGCAAGATGCCCAGGGCGAGCACTTCATCGTCAACGGCCAAAAAATCTGGACCACGCTGGCACAGGACGCCAACCATATCTTCATGCTGGTGCGCACCGACAAAAACGCCAAAAAGCAGGCCGGCATCAGCTTTTTGCTGTGCGACCTGCGCACGCCCGGCATCACGATCCGCCCCATCCAGACGCTGGCCGGCGAGCCCGAATTTTGTGAACTGTTTTTCGACGACGTGCGCGTGCCCGCCGAGAACCTGGTGGGCCAGCTCCATGCGGGCTGGAGCATCGCCAAGGCGCTGCTCGGCTTCGAGCGCATCTTTCTCGGCAGCCCGAAACAGTCGCAATACGCGCTGGGCCAACTCGAGCGCCTGGCGCAGGCGCGCCGGCTGTTTGCCGACCCGGTATTCGTGCAGCGCTACACCGCGCTGCGCCTGGACGTGGCCGATCTGTCGGCGGCCTACGCCGGATTCGCGAACATCGTCAAAGCCGGCAAGCCACTGCCGGCATCGGTCTCGCTGCTCAAAATCTGGGCCAGCGAAACCTATCACCGCATCGGCGCCCTGCTGGTCGAGGCCAGCGAGGAGCAAGGCGCAATCGCCGGCGACCAGGAACTCGACGGCCAGACATTCAACGCGCTGGCGCCGCTGATCGGCGCCAGCAGCGCCATGATCTACGGCGGCACCAACGAGATACAGCGCAACATCCTGGCACGCCAGGTGCTGCACCTGCCTGGATAGGCGGCCCGGCCATCCATGCCCGCCGTTGCCCGGGGATTCGCTGCACCGTGGCCCGGTGCAGCCGGCGCTGCACGGTGGTAGCGGCCCGTGGCCCGGACATTTCACGAGGACTTGCGCAAATCGGCATCAGATATTCAATGACAACCACCCCATCTCCAGGCCGCCTGCCTTGGTCGATTTATTTGCTGACACTGGCCCAGGCATTCAATCTGACCGCAGCGGTCATCTCCGTCACCATTGCGGCCCTGGTCGGAACGAAACTGGCCGCGACCGCAGCCCTCGGCACGATACCCTATGGTATTCAATTTGCCGCCGTCATGCTGTTTACTTACCCGGCATCGATGCTGATGCGGCGCCATGGGCGGCGCATCGTATTTTCCCTGGGCGCAGTCTTTCTGATCAGCGCCGGTTTGGTTGGCTATATCGCCGTCACGCAAGAGAGCTTCCTGCTTTTGATCGTCGCGCATGGGCTACTGGGCATTTATATCGCCTGCGCCAATTTCTATCGATTTGCCGCCGTTGACGATCTTCCCCCTGAAACCAAGGCGCGCGCCATCTCATGGGTTGTGGCCGGTGGCGTGCTGGCGGCAATCATTGGGCCGGCCATTGCCAGTTCATTGCGCAATGTCGTCGGCCATACCGATTTTTCCCTGTGCTATGCTGCGTTTTCTGCTTTGGGCATGCTGACCTTGTTGCTGATGGCATTATGGACTCCGCCAAAGACTGCCCGAATGCATGAAGCCGGCGCAAATCCGGTGCCGGCAGTGCAATCCGGGCAATGGAACATTGCCATCGTCGCCGCCATCGTCGCGTCGGCTGGCGGCTACTTCGTGATGAATTTGCTGATGGTGCAAGCCTCGCTGGTCATGAAAAACATCTGTTCTTTCGATGCCTCTTCACGCGCCATTCAAGTTCATGTGCTGGCAATGTTCGTTCCCTCATTCTTTACCGGCTCACTGATCGGCGCCATCGGCCTGCGGCAAGTCCTGATCACCGGATTCATGCTGCTGCTCGGTGCGGCGGGATTTGGCATGATGGATATCAGTTACCATGCCGTATTCATCGGGTTGATTCTGGTTGGCTTGGGTTGGAATCTCGTTTATGTGGGCGGTGGCGCATTGCTCACCCAAAAGGTCAGCGACCAGGAACGCCATCGCTGGCAAGGAATCAACGACACCCTGATCGCCGGGTGTGCCACGCTGGGCGCGTTTCTGCCTGCTCCGCTGCTGGCCGGCTTTGGCTGGATGGGCACCAACATGATGATGGTGCCATTATGTTTTGCCGGAATGTTTTTATGCTGGAAAACATTCGCGGGAGCCCATCGTCGTGCCTGATCCGGGTTCGCCAACGCATGTTCAGGTAATGAAAATGCCAATGCAGATCGGCCGGCGCGCAGCGATTTCATTATGTGCAGCCATCGACGGAACGGCGCACGGCCCGGGTTCGGGTTGCGCAAGCTCCATCCACCAAGGAAATGATGCATGAAAAAGAATCTGAACGGCCTGTACCATTGGGACCATTGGGATCATTTCGACCGCCTGGACGGGGGGCGCCGCCGCCTGCTGGCGCTGGCCGCCGCCGGTCCGCTGCTCGGCTGGTCCGCAGGCGCTGGCGCGCAGGCCGGCGCGCACCTGCCGGGCATCATCAAGCTCGTCGTCGGCTACAGCGCGGGCGGCCCGGTGGACGGCTGTGCGCGGCTGCTGGCGCCGGCCCTGGCGGCCGAACTCGGCACCCAGGTCATCGTCGAGAACCGGCCCGGCGCGAGCGGCTCGCTCGGCGGCGACGCGGTGGCCAAGGCGCCGCCCGATGGCGCGATGATCTACTTCGGCGCCAGCCCGACCATCACCATCAACCCCAACATCCAGCGCAAGATGTCGTTCGACCCGGGCAAGGACCTGCTGCCGATCGCGCCGCTGCTGACCTACACCAATGTGCTGGTGGTCAACCCGGAACTGCCGGTGCGCAATGTCGGCGAACTGCTGGCCTATGCCCGCGCCAACCCCGGCAAGCTGTTCTACGGCTCGGCCGGCATTGGCGCCTCCAACCACATGAGCGCCGCGCTGCTGGAGCGCATGACCGGCGCGCCGCTGTCGCATGTGCCGTACAAGGGCAATGCGCCGGCAATGTCCGACGTGATGGCGGGCAATATCGCGATGATGTTCGACATCGTCGCCAGCGCGCGCGCCTACATCACGTCCGGCAAGGTGCGCGCGCTGGCCGTCACCTCGCGCCAGCGCAATCGCATGTTGCCCGGCGTGCCGACCATGATCGAGTCCGGCGTGGCCGACTACGATGTCGGCGGCTGGTATGGCCTGTACGGCCCGGCCGGCATGGACAAGGCGCTGGCGGCGCGCATCACGGCCGCAGTGCGCAAGATGCTGGCACGCGAAGACGTGGCCGCGCGCCTGCTCGACCAGGGCTACGATGTCTGGGCCGGCACGGCCGAGACGCTGGCCGCCAAGGGCCAGGCAGACCGCAAGCTCTGGGCGCTGGCGGCCAAGGGAATCGAGGCCGACTGAGCGGCTGCTGCCGGCAGCGCGGCGGCACACTAGTGTCGCGTCACGGATCAGATGTCGTAGGCTGCGCGCAGCCATCGGAGCGCAGCGCAAGGCGCATCGCGCAGCCCATACCGAGCGTATTGGCAAGCGATGCAACGCCGCGATGCGCTTCGATGGCCAGCGCAGACCGACAGATGATCGGTGACGCGACACCAGGCCCGGGTGCGATTCCGCAGTGGCCGGCGATCACGGGGTCACGCGCTGGCTGGCCTTGGCCGCCCATGTCTGCGCCAGACAATGGCATGCAGCCGTCATGCGTGTGGGCGTCGATGACGCCTGGCGCGAGCGACGACCAGCCCCGCCGCGTCGATTCCACGCCGCACGCGCTGCGCGCATGGCGCTGCGCTGCGCGCCATGCGGGCGCCGCAGATGGCGATGCCGCCATCGACGCACGCAGCGCCCGCGCCGTCAGCGATGCCCGCGTTGCGGATCAGGATGCCGCAGGCAGGCAGGGTCACGATGGCGCCCCGTGGCGCTGGCGCACTGCGCTGCGCGCGAGCGGCCTGAAATTCTTGAAGTCCCAGTCACGCCCGGGTGCGGCCTCGATCAGCGCGTTGGTGTAGGGCTGGCTCGGGGCGGTCAGCACCTGCGCGGCCGGCCCCTGCTCGATCGTTCGGCCGTGTTGCATGACCATGATGTTGTCGCAGATCTGCGCGGCGACGCGCAGGTCATGGGTGATGAACAAAATCGCCACGCCGGTCCGCTGGCGGATGTCTTGCAGCAGCGCGAGCACCTGCGCTTGCACCGAGACATCGAGCGCCGAGACGGCTTCGTCGGCCACCAGGATGTCCGGCTCCAGCGCAAGCGCGCGCGCAATGCAGATGCGCTGGCGCTGCCCGCCCGAGAACTGGTGCGGATAACGCTCCAGCAACCCGGCATCGACGCCGACGGAGGCGCACAGCGCGCGCGCCCTGTGCATGGCTTGGGGGCGAGGCATGCCGTGGCTGATCAGCCCTTCGATCATCGACTCGCCCACGCGCACACGCGGATTCAGCGATCGGTATGGATCCTGAAACACGATCTGCACGCGCTGGCGCAGCGCGCGCAGGGCACGGCCGCGCGTTCGGGCGATGTCCACGCCATGGATATGGATAGCGCCCGAACTGGGTTCTTGCAATCGGACGATGCAACGGGCCACCGTCGATTTACCGCAGCCGGATTCGCCAACGATGCCCAAAATTTCGCCGCGCCGCAGCGTGAAATGGATGTCCTGCGCTGCGGCTACACATTGGGCGCGGCCGAACCACCGCCTCTGGCTGTAGGTCTTGCCCAGGCCCGAGGCTTGCAGGACGATCGCGCCCTGACTCGGCGGCCGCGCTTCGGGCACGAGGCTGGGCACCGACGACACCAGCGTTCGCGTGTAGGCCGTCGCGGGGCGCATCAGGATGTCGTCGCGCGTGCCGGTTTCGACCACCTGGCCATGGTTCATGACGACCACCCGGTTTGCGATCTCGGCAACGACGCCGAAATCGTGCGTGATGAAGAGCACCGCCGTGCCATGCTGCTGCTGGAGTTCGCGCACGAGTGCCAGTATCTGCTTTTGCGTCGTCACATCGAGCGCCGTGGTCGGCTCATCGGCGATCAGCAGCTTGGGCTTGAGAATCAGGGCCATCGAGATCACCACCCGTTGGCGCTGGCCGCCGGACAATTGGTGCGGGTAGGCCTCATATATCCGCACCGGATCGGGCATGTGCACCGAGCGCAGCATCTCCAGCACCTGCGCGCGCCGATGCGCCTTGCTGGCGCAGCCGTGAAGGCGCAGCACCTCGTCGATCTGCCAGCCTATCTTCTCGACCGGATTGAGCGCCGTCATCGGCTCCTGGAACACCATTGCCAACTGCGTGCCGCGCAGCTCGCGCTGGCGCGCGGGGCTGGCATCGAGGAGGTTCTCGCCATCCAGCAGGATGCGCCCGGCGACGCAGCGCAGTTCGTCGGGAGCGAGCAGGCCCATGGCGGAAAAGGCCATGACGGACTTTCCCGAACCCGACTCCCCCACCACGCAGACGGTCTCGCCCGCCATGACCTGCAAGCTCACGCCCTTGACGATGGCGCGCCCGCCCGGGCCTGCAACGTTGACCTGTAGCTGCTCGATCGCGAGTACGGCATGGCCCATGGTCACCGCTTTCCGCTGCGTGGATCGAGCATGTCACGCAGCATGTCGCCAAGAACGTTCACGCTCAGCAACGTCAACGCCAAAATGATGCCGGGATACAGGATCAGGCCCGGAAAGAGCAGGAAATAGGCCCGGCCATCGGCCGTGATGTTGCCCCACGACGGCGTCTCCGAGGGCAGGCCCGCGCCCAGAAAACTCAGCGTGGCCTCGGTCAGGATGGCCGAGGCGAAGATGTACGTACCCTGGACGATCAGCGGGGCCACGGTGGCCGGCACCATATGGCGCAACAGCAACCGGGGGGCGCGCGCGCCCAGCGCGATGGCGGCCTCCACATACGGCTCCGAGCGCACGCCCAGAATCACGCCGCGCACCAGCCGGACCACCCGTGGCACCTCGGGCACGGTGATCGCCACCAGCACCGTCAGCAACGTGCTGCCGGTCAGCGAGACCAGCGCGATGGCCAAAAGGATGCCCGGAATGGCCATCACGCCATCCATGACCCGCATCACGATCGCATCGGCCACGCGAAAGTAGCCCGCCACCACCCCGATCACCAGGCCCAGCGCGATGCTCGCAACCATGGCGCCCAGGCCAATGATCAGCGACACCCGCGCGCCATACAGCACACGCGAATAGGTGTCACGCCCGAAAACATCGGTGCCAAGCCAATGGTCGGCCGAGATCGGTGCCAGCCGTTGCGACGGATCGATCGCCACCGGGTCCACCGTGCCCAGTAGCGGGGCAAACAGGGCCAGCAGCACGACCGTGGCAAAAATCGCCAAGGCGACCGCCGCCGGTCCGCGGGTCAGTTGCGCCCTGAACTGCCCCGGGCCTTTGGGTGACGGCGCCGTGTTCGGCGCGGTCGCCGGCATCGGGAGATTGAAGAAATCCGTTTTCATGCAGTCCTCAATATCGGATGCGGGGATCCAACACGGTGTAGAGCACATCGACGAGCAGGTTGATCAGGATGTAGCTGAAGGAAAACAGCAGGATCAAGCCTTGAATCACGGGGTAGTCGCGCGCCAGCACCGCCTCGACGACCAGGCGGCCGAGCCCGGGCAGATTGAACACCGACTCCGTCACCACTACGCCGGTGATCAGCGAGGCGACCCCTATGCCGATGATCGTGACGATCGACACCGCCGCATTGCGTAAGGCGTGGCGCAGCAAGATCGTGCTGTCTTTCGCGCCCTTGGCCCGGACGGTGCGGATGAAGTCCTCGCCCATCACTTCGAGGATGCTGCTGCGCGTGATGCGGGCCACCAGCGCGATATAAATGCCGCTCAGCGCCAGCGCCGGCAGCACCAGGCGCTGCGCGAACGGCCAGATGCCTTCGGCCAGCGGCTTGTAGCCCTGCACGGGAAACCAGCCCATCTTCATCGAGAACAGATAAATCAGCAGATAAGCGACAACGAAGGTGGGCACCGAAAAGCCCAGCGCCGACAGGGTCATGACCAGCCGGTCGAGCCACCTTCCACGCTGCGACGCGGCGATCACCCCCAGTGGAAGCGCCACCATGATGGTCAGCGCAATGGTGCACAGCGCCAGCGCCAGGGTCGGCCCCATGCGGATGCCGATCATTTGCCGCACCGGCGTGCCCGACAGCAGGGACACGCCGAGATCGCCGCGCATCAACTGCCCCATCCAGGACGCGAACTGGGCCGGAATGGATTTGTCCAGCCCCATGGTCTGGCGGACTTTTTCGAGCTGGGCCCCGGTGGCATCGTCGCCGGCCAAAATGGCCGCCGGATCGCCCGGCGTGAGCCGCAGCATGGCGAACACCACGACGGCCACCATGAGCATCACCGGCAGCGTTGCCAGCAACCGGCGCCCGATGTAGCTTAGCGTGCCCATGTCATTTGGCAGATTTCTTGATGTTCCAAAACACAGTCACCGGAGACTCCAGCACGCCGCTGATCGCCGTGCTGTATGCCGCTGGAATCAGAAACTGGCCCAGTGGCGCGACCACGCCGTTGTCGATCACCAGTTTCTGGAGTTCCACAGCAATGGATTGGCGTTCGGCCAGGTCGGTGGAGCGAACGTAGCGCTGCCGCAAAACCTCGATCGCCGGAACGTCGGGCCAGCCGGCCCAGGCTTTCCTGCCGTTCGATCCTACGGTCGTGTTGGTCATTGGATCGCCGCTCGTGGCCAACAGGCCGGCGGTGGCGAAGATGTTCCAGCCGCCCTCCTGCGGCGATTTCTGATTGCCCTGCTGCGTCACCACGGTTTGCCAGTCCATGGTCTTCATCTGGACCTTGAAGCCCGCCTTGCGCAAGGCCGCGCCAATCACGATCGGCTGGGCCGCCACGATGGCAACATCCGTCGGTTGCAGCACTACGATCGCCATGCCGTCGTAGCGGCCCTCTTTCAAAAGGGCCTTGGCCTTGTCGATGTCCGAGGGGATCACCCATTCGGCGCCGTAGCTGCTGCCGTTCGGATGGCCGCAACCAAACACTGCGGCGCATGTCCGGTAGAACTTCGGGTTGCCCACGAGCGCCTTGAGCACGTCCTCCTGGCCCACCGCAGCCATGGCGGCCTGGCGCACGAGCTTGTTGTCGAACGGCGGATGAAGATGATTGAAGCGGAAGTAAGTCCACGATCCGAGCTTGTCGAGCACCTGCACCGTCACGTTTTTCTGATGCTCCAGCATCGGCACCAGGTCATAGGGAACCTGCTGGATGAAGTCCACCTCGCCATTTTTCAGCGCATTGATCGAGGTCATCGCATCGGGCATGGCGATCCATTCGACCCGCTCGACGCCCACGAGCTTCGCGCCCGCAGTCCAGCTTGCCGGCTCGCTGCGCGCCACATAGTCCTTGTTCTTCTCGTACACCACCTTCAGGCCGGGCTTGAATTCCGCCCGGACCAGACGGAACGGGCCCGAACCGATGTATTCGGTCAACGGCGTGGCGGCGGCAGTGGCGGCGATGCGTTTGGGCATCATGAAGGCCGGGCGCGAACTGAGCTTGGCCAGGCCCTCGAGCAACAGCGTGGTGCGCTCTTTCAGCACCACCTCGAATACCTTGTCGTCGACAGCCTCGATGCTGTCGATCATCGGCAGCAGCACCTGGCCGCTCGAATCGACCTCGGCCCAGCGCTTGATCGACGCGATGCAATCGGCGCTGGTCACGGGCGCCCCATCGTGCCATTTGAGTCCGCTGCGCAGGGTGAAGCGGTAGCGCAGGCCATCTGCGGACGCCTTCCAGTCGGCCATCTGCGGCTGTATCTTGAAGTGGGCGTCTGTGCCGAGCAGCGTGTCGTAGATCATGTAGCCGTGGTCCCGCGTCAAAAACGCGGTGCTGGTGATCGGATCCATCACCCGCAAGCCGCCTTGCATCACGACAGTGAGCGTCTGGGCCTGCGCCCAGAGCACCGGAGCCGCCAGCGCGGCCGACAACGCGAATGTCCGCAGGGTGCGGGAAAAGCAGATGGGTTTCATGGCGTTCGTGGATACCGTGGTGTGGTGGATGAACGTGGCCTCGGGACATCTGCCCTTGGACCGCCTTGGCTACAAAGTGAACATTTCTGCCGGTATATGTGCCGACGGCCGGCCGGCGATTCGGTCGGCCAGCAACTCCGCACTACCGGCCGCCAGGGTGAAGCCCAGGGCGCCGTGGCCTACGTTGAGCCACAGGTTGCCGTAGGGCGTCGCGCCAATGAGGGGCTTGCCGTCGGGACGCGCCGGGCGCAGCCCCGTCCACGCCTCGGGCGCTGCTGCGGCGTGGAGCCTGGGCAGATAGTCCCGAACCTGTTGCCGGAGGGCGGCGACGGACTGCGGATCCATGTCCAGCGATCGAGCGCCGATCTCCACCATGCCCGCCACACGCAGACGGTTGCCCAGGCGCGCGTAAACCACTTTGTTCTGGACATCGCTGATGCTGGTGACCGGCGCACTGCTGCGTTCCGTCAATTGGTACGTCAGGCTATAGCCCTTGAGCGGATAGATGAGCGGATCGATGCCGATCCGGCGGGCCAGCGTCTGGGCGCCGACCCCGTTCGCGATGACGTATGCGTCGGCGTCCAGCGTGCCCGCCGATGTCTCCAGCGCAACGACCCGGGCCTTTTCGACCCGTAGCCGGTGCGCCTCGGTGCCGAAATGGAACTGCACCGGCATGGCCTCGGAAGACAGCACGCGCTGCAATTCGCGGCACAGCGCAAGGCAATCGCCGACATCCTCGGTGGGCGTGAAGATGCCGCCGGCGATGCGCGCTCCGATGTCCGCCAGGGCAGGCTCGTGCTTCAGGCAAGCCGCGCGGTCCAGCGCGTGCTGTTGGCAGCCCAGCGTCGCCAGGTAGGCCAATTGCACCAAGGCGGCCCGGTACGCTTGCGGGTCCTGGTAGATCAGCAGCTTGCCGCTGGATGCGAAATGGAAGGCCAGGCGCTCTTGGGCGACCAGCAGGTGCATACGCTCCCGGCTGCGCGTGCCCAGGGCCAGCAGTTCCCCGGTACTTTTCTGGCTGCAGGTGCGGGTGCAGGCCGCAAGAAAGCGCAAGCCCCAGCGCCATTGCGCCGGATCGGCGCGCAGACGCAGGCGCAGCGGCGAGTCTTTGCGCACCAGCCACGACAGCAGCCTGGGCAACACCGCCGGCTCTGCAAGCGGCGCCACGTAGCTGTAGCTGAGCTGCGCGCCATTGGCCTTGCTGGTCAGGCGCCCGGGGCCACAGCGCGCATCGAGCACACTGACCTTGTGGCCGTCGCGCCGAAGAGCGTAGGCGGTGGTCATGCCGATGATGCCGGCGCCAATCACGACGATGTGCATACGCTCAGGCCCTCAAGCCTCTTGCGGCACCGGGGGCCGGCGAAGCCGCAGTTCGTCCATGGTGGCTGCGGCCGAAACATGTTCCAGACGCGCGCGCACCGCAAGCACGGCCGCCCGGCCACAGGCCAGTGCCTGGCGCAGCGCGCCTTCGGTCAGACACGCATCGGCGAGCGCCAGGACGCCAGCAGCGCTTTCATGGCGACAGGTCGCGGCAGACATGTCCGCCGTTACAGGCGGCGAACCATCAGCCAAGCCATCCAGCACGCTGAGACAGCTTTCACCGGGGACATGGAAGATCCGCTCGACGCCGTGTCGAACTAGTGTCGCGTCACCGATCAGATGTCGTAGGCTGCGCGCAGCCATCGGAGCGCAGCGCAAGGCGCATCGCGCAGCCAATACCGAGCGTATTGGCAAGCGATGCAACGCCGCGATGCGCTTCGATGGCCAGCGCGGACCGACAGATGATCGGTGACGCGACACCAGGGTCTCGATCAACCTGTCGGCGGCGCGCTTCATGCTGCGTCTTTCTTGTCGCATGCCGGCTTGCGCAACGCTTCGAGCGTCGCCAGCGACTCGCGCTGCAAGTCCTCGGGAAACGCCCGGGCAAGGTGTTCGATGGCAGCGTAGAAACGGGCCCAGCCTTCGTTGGTGCGCAATGGAACGCCAAGAAATTGGCCCTCCGTCTTTGAGCGCAACATCAGATAGAGCACCCCGGCGAGCATGATGCTTATCATCGCCGGGACATCGGCCTCATCCGTCAAGCCATCGACCCGGTCGACGAAGGAGCGCGCAGCGCGCTCGCGGCGCTCGGCCAGGTGCGCCGTCACCTCGTTGCGTTCGATGAGCTCCCAGCGCCGCACTTCCATCAACGTCTCGTTCCCGGCAAGCGCACCGATCTGCGCGTGCAACATCGAAAGGATGAGATCGACCGGCGGGCGTTGGCTCGACTCGTCGTCCCCGAGCAGGTCAGGGTGACTGGACCAGAAATCCTGCTTTTGCATCCATGCAGACATCAGTCCGGGAAAGCCTTCGAAGTATCGATAGATCAGTTCCTTGCTGACCTTGGCGCGCTTGGCCACGGCATTGATGCCAACGCCAGCCATGCCGGTTGCGCGGATCTGCTCGCCCAGCGCCTGGAGAATCCGCGCTTCGGTCTGCTCACGACGCGACATGATCCGTCCTCATGAGAAAGGCATCGTGCGCCGCATCGCCGAACGGCATCACCATGCCATCGGCCACGTCAGCAACCAGCTCCGTCATGACACGGCCAACGCAAACACCGTGCCGCCACACTTCGCTGCCCAGATATGCCACCGTGGCACGGTGCAGGTTCGTTGGCACATAAGGGTTGGCGCTGTCGATGGCCGTGATCGCGTCGGACGGGTCGATGTGGACGCGATCCCGATGCGCGATGCGACGCGGCACTGCCGCAGCCAGACGGACCCATCCGATGGGGCCGGCAAGCCCCGTCAATTGCGCCCAGGCCAAGGCCCCGACCTGCTCGGCAAGCGGAGCGCAGGAAAAGATGGAGTTGTGCAAGATGGCCACGCGCGCCGAGCCGTCATCACGCTGGAACTGCCCCAGGTCGCTGCGGCGCAGCACACGCTCGCTGTTGCCCCAGCCGAGGACGCCTTGGGCATCGATCGCAATCAGGCCCGCATCGGCTTCGGCGTTGGCTGCGAGCACCGATGCAACGGCAGGCTGCGGCGCCGCACCCTGCCCAAGCAACGCGAGCACCGCCGCATTCAGCGCCGCGCCATCCCGGCCCGGACGGCTCGGGTGCCGATGGCCCGTCACCAAGCCGATGCCGGCTGCGCCCGGCAGAAATTGAACGAGCGGCTCGGGCCGGTCGGGGCCACTCGAGATGGCGGCAGCCGTGGGAGCGGCGAGCCAGGCATCGGGCATGTCCAGACAGGAGGCGCCGCCGCGCTGGGTCATGCAGTGGTGGAGTTGGCCATCGCCACTGAGCAGCGCCAGAACCGCAAATCCGCCAATCGCGCCACGGCCAAGCAGCTCGGCGCCCAGCACCGCATCGCGCACGGCCGCTCCTGCCCGGGATCCACTTGCAGCAATGGCTATCGTCATGCTCGACATCCTTGTGGATCGAAGCCGCAAGAAACGCGGCCACGACACGACCACGACGCGGCCATAACACGACCCTATGGCACGCACCACGCATGTGACTGATGGGTCACTTTTTCAGTGTACGAGGAATTCAAATTCGCAACAAGCCCAGGTTTTCCGACAGGAGGAAAACCGGGCAATGAGAAGAAGCCATGCGGCGTCGTATCGGGGCTAGTGTCGCGTCACGGATCAGATGTCGTAGGCTGCGCGCAGCCATCGGAGCGCAGCGCAAGGCGCATCGCGCAGCCCATACCGAGCTGTATTGGCAAGCGATGCAACGCCGCGATGCGCTTCGATGGCCAGCGCAGACCGACAGATGATCGGTGACGCGACACTAGAGGCCCGGCGCAGTTCACCGGCACGCTGGTGCATGACGGCTGGAGGCCCTGCCGGAATGCGTGCACGGCCTGACTGCCGCCCATCGCGCTCCGCCAAGCCTGGGGAGAATCGGTGGTGATCGATCACCGACCGGGAGCCAACGGCATCAGCGCCAACGAAGCCGTGGCTAAAGCAGGGGCCGATGGCTATCATGGCTTTCCTGCATCACAGGCAAAGAGCCTGCAAGCAGTTCACCGCACTGCGTTTTGCACTACCCAGCAAAGGAGGGCGCAATGGAGGCATCGCTCAAGCAGGAATTGCAACAGATGTACAAGACGCCGCTGTTCCATTCCTGCGACCCCAACGAGGTCAAGCAGCACACCGTGAAGGCGTTCAAGGAACATGAGTTGACCTGGGGCGGCGGCAAGGTCGATTCTGCCTTGTACGGGGCGCAACTGGGCACGCTGTCGTTCTTCATCCTGCGCTATGGCGCCGCAGTGCATATCAATCCGGGGGAATTGAACGGCTTCATGCTGTTCCAGGCGCCGCTGAGCGGGAACGCGCAAATCCGGGTCGGCAGGCATACGGTTGCCGCATCGCCGCAGATGGGCGCGATCATTTCGCCCAAGCTGGCGCTGCAACTGGACTGGAGCGAGGGATGCGAGCAGGTGCTGGTGAAATTTCCACGCGAGCGGGTCGAGCATGCCTGCCGGGCCTTGATTGGCAATGATCTGAAAAAAGGGGCCATCGAGTTTCATCCGGAAATGCCCCTGCATGCGGCCAGCGGGCGAAGCTGGCAATATCATCTCGGCAGCCTGCTGTGCAATCACGAATTTTCCGACCAGCCGCATTCGGAGCCGCTCGTCCATGCGCAGGTGCAGACGCTGATTCACCATCTTCTGCTGTGCCAGCCGAATAATTACAGCGACCAGTTATTGCGGCGGCCAGGCACGGCGCCGCAGCGCAAACTGCGCGTCGCCGAAGACTACATCACCAGCCATCTGCATGAGCCGCTGACGCTGGAGGCGATTGCCAATGCCTGCGGCACCGGTGTGCGCAGCCTGTGCGCTGCCTTTCGCGAGCATTATCAGTGCGCGCCGATGGCCTATGTGAGACAAAAGCGGCTGGCCGCAGCGCGCAGCGAACTGATGAATGCCGCACCGGGCGCGCATGTCACGGATATTGCCCTGCGCTGCGGTTTTTCCCACCTGGGGCGCTTTTCCCTCAGCTATCGTGCGCGTTATGGAGAAACGCCTCTGCAAACCTTGCGGCGCTGACGCAAGCGATGGCTGCGCCGATGCGGCCTTGCCCTCATCATTTCCGGAATAATCTGCGCGCCGATTCAAAAATCGGCCTAAAGATGCTGCAATCGGATAGCGCCGCCGCTGCCTGCGCCATACAGTGAGCACCCGATGCACGGGACGTTGCCCATGCCGTCATCGAAAGGAGCTTGCATGCCCTACACGAATGAGCAGATTGCCGCGCTGGTGCGCGCCGATAGTGTTCACAAGTCGGTGTATACAGACAGTGCGTTGTTCCAGTTGGAGATGGAGCGCATCTATGGCTGCGCCTGGATTTATGTGGGCCATGAAAGCCAGGTGCCCAATGCGGGCGATTTTTGCGCTACCCGCATTGGCGATCAGGATGTCATTCTGGTGCGCGCCACCGACGGCAAGGTCCACGTCCTGTACAACCGCTGCCCGCACCGCGGCGCCAAACTGGTGGCCGATGGTTGCGGCCATGCCGGAAAATTTTTCCGCTGCCCGTATCATGCCTGGACCTTCCAACTGGATGGCAGCCATCTTGCCGCGCCGCTGAAAGCCGCTTTCGAGGGCAGCTGCTTCGACCCGCAGCACCCGGATTTCTCGGTGCGGCCAGTCGCCCGCGTCGAGTCTCATCGCGGTTTCGTCTTTGCCAGCCAGGCGGCGCAAGGCATTGGGCTGAAGTCCTTTCTGGGCGGCGTCATCTCCTCGATCGACAATCTGTGCGACCGCTCGCCGGTCGGCGAGGTGGAAGTCGCCGGCGGGATGTTTCGCGTCTTGCAGACATCCAACTGGAAGGTGTTCTATGAAAATCTGCATGACACCATGCACGCGCCGGTGACCCACGAATCTTCGGTGGTGGCCGCCCGCGAGCAGGCCCAAAAAATGGGCGCGATGCCGCTGGAACTGCACATCATGGTTGGCAACGGCGAGCCTTACCGCTTTTGGGAAAACCTGGAACTATGCGCATACGCCCATGGGCATGGTTATATGGAAGGCATTTTCGACCCCGGCGCCGCCTCGCGCGACCCGGTCACGCGCGCCCATTTCGCCGTGCTGGAACAAGCCTACGGTCATGCGCGGGCGAGCGAAATTCTCGGGATGAATCGGCATAACACGATCATTTATGGCAGCGGTTCGCCGCACACCGTGTTTCAGCAATTTCGCGTCATACGGCCGCTGGCGGTCGATCGCACCATGATAGAAATTCAGCTTTTCCGGCTCAAGGGCGCGCCGGAGGCGGTGTTCAAGCGCACCTTGATGTATGCCAATATCATCAATGCCCCCTCGTCCAATGTCATGGCCGACGATGTTGAGCTTTATGCCCGCTGTCAACAGGGCAATCTCTCCCGGGGCGGCGACTGGACCAGCCTGCATCGCCATCTCGGCACCGACCGCGCCGTGCCGGGCGGGATGGTCTCCAGCAATGGAACCAGCGAACTGCCGATGCGCAACCAGTTCCAGGCATGGAAGCAATACATGCTTGGCCACCTCGTCGAGGAGAACTGCGATGCTGCTTGAAACAGACTTCGATGTATCGACCGCCGATCTGCGGCCCGTTGCCTGGTCGCTGGAACAACAGCACCGGCTGCAACAGTTTCTGTTTGCCGAAGCGCGCTTGCTGGATGAGCGCCGCCTGACGGACTGGCTGAACCTGTGGACGGACGATGGCATGTATTGGGTGCCGCAAGCGCAGCAGCAGGACAATCCCTATGACCATATCTCCCTGGCCTGGGAAGACAGGATGCTGCGCGAAATTCGCGTGCGCCGCTTGAGCGATGCGCGCAACTGGTCGCAGCAGCCGGCCACGCATACCACCCGGATGGTCGGCAATATCAGCGCTGCCGGCCTGGATGGCGCTGATAATCTGGTGGCGCATTCCGTCTTTCAAATGAGCGAATGGCGCAACATAAGGGACATGCCATTGCACCAGGTGGCAGGCCGCATCACCCACAAACTGGCAAGCCATGGCGATACCTGGCGCATTCGTTTGAAGCGGGTCGATCTGGTCAACTGCGATGCGGTGCATGGCATGTTGCAGGCTTTCTTCTGATGGCTGCGGGCACGCAGGTGGGCACGCACCAGAGCGCCGTGCTGGCGCTGCATTATCAGAACGATGTGCTGCACCCGCACGGGAAAATCCGGGTCGGCTTCCACGCCGATAGCGCACAGCGCCAGCATGTCATCGCGGCGGCACAGGCCCTGCTGAGCAAGGCCAGGGCTTGTGCGATTCCTGTCGTGCATGTGCGCATCGCCTATCGTCCCGACTATGCCGACCTGTTGACCAATGCCCCGATTTTTCGCCAGGTCGCCAGCCTTGGCGCGGTCTGCGAAGGCAGTTGGGGCGCCGGGTTTCATGCCGACCTGGCGCCGCTGCAAGACAGTCCGCGTGAATTCATCGTCAAACACACGCGCGTGAATGCCTTTCACGACTCGCCGCTGGAGGGCATATTGCGCATCCTCGCCACCCGGCGCCTGATTGTCGCTGGCGTGGCCACGCACTCCGTGGTCGAGAGCACGGTGCGCCACGCGGTGGATATGGGCTATGAGGTCGTCGTCAACGCCGATGCCTGTGCCGCAGGAAGCCCCGGAGCACACGCAGCCTCGCTGGAGAACATGCGCCTGATTGCCGAGGTGTGCGACGGCCCGGCGAGTTTGTGGCGTCTCGATGCGGGGGCCTCATGAGCGCAGGGATGGGCCGGCCGCCTGAAGGCGCTCATGCCGCAGGCGAAGGTACCCCTGTGAGCGCGGGGATGAACCGGCCGCTGGACGGCAAGGTGGCCATCGTTACCGGCAGCACCCAGGGCCTGGGCCTGGAGATTGCCCGCGTGCTGTCGGCCTGTGGCGCCCACCTGGTGGTGGTGGGCCGCAATGCCGTGGCTGGTGGCGCAGTGGCGGCGCAATTGCAGCAGCATGGTGTCCGGGCACTGTATTGCGCCACCGATATCGAGCGCGATGAGGAGATCGACAAGTGCGTGGCACGCACCATCGACAGCTTCGGCCGACTGGATATCCTGGTCAACAATGCCTGCACTTATGCCGATCGCGGCTTCGACGCGGGCCGCGCCGAATGGCTTCAGAGCTTGAATGTGAATCTGGTGTCGGCGGCAATTTTCACCCAGAAGGCCGTCGTGCACATGCGGCGCGGCAGCGTCATCGTCAATCTCGGCAGCACCGGCGGCAAGTTCGGCGCCGCTGGCCGCGCACTCTATCCTGCGGCCAAGGCGGCGCTGCTGCAAATGACGAAAAACCTGGCCGTCACGCTTGCCCCGCGCGGCATTCGCGCCGTCGCCGTCTCGCCGGCCTGGACCTGGTCGCCGGCCATCGAGACCTTGAGCCAGGGTTCGCGTGCCGCCGCCGATGCCGTCGCTGCGCCATTCCATCCGCTGGGGCGCGTGGGCGATGGCAGCGAGGTTGGCCATGCGGTCGCCTTTCTTGCTTCCGACGCCGCATCGTGGATTACTGGCGTCGATATTCCGGTGGATGGCGGCTTCTCGGTGCTCGGCCCTGACCGCGGCATTGCACCGCGTGCCTGGTTTGAGCGCAGCATCGGCTGACTGGTTTTGCTGCCTTGCCTTGAAATCCGCGCTGTGGGAGAGTGGCATGGACCTTGCTTTTGCGATTGAAAATCTGCTCAACGGCTTGCAGTTCGGCCTGATGCTGTTTCTGCTGGCGGCAGGCTTGACCCTGGTATTTGGCATCATGGATGTGGTCAATCTGGCGCATGGCTCGCTGTATATGGCGGGGGCTTATTTCGCCGCCACCTTTACCTCGCTGTGCGGCTCGTTCTGGGCCGGTCTGCTGCTCTCGGTCGCGGCCACTGCGGCAGTCGGCGTCTTGCTGGAGATGGCCGTCTTCCGCCGTCTTTATCAACGCAGCCATCTGTCGCAATTGCTCGCCACCTTCGCCCTCATCCTGATCTTCAATGAACTGGCGCGCATGATCTGGGGCGCGCAAGCCTTGACGCTCAACACGCCGCCGGTTTTTTCCCGGCCCGTCGAGTTGCTTCCCGGCTTCTCCTATTCTTCCTTCCGCCTGTTCATCATCGGCACCGGCCTGGCCGTGGCCGCGCTGATGTATCTGATCGTGGTCAAGACCCGGCTCGGCATGCTGGTGCGCGCAGGCGCATCCGACCGCGAAATGGCGATCACCATGGGCATTGACATCGCGCGCGTGTTCACGCTGCTGTTTGCCTTCGGCGCCGCCTTGTGCGCGCTGGCCGGCACCCTGCTCGGCGCGATACTGGAGGTGCAGGTTGGCATGGGCGAGAGCATCCTGATACTGGCCTTCGTGGTGATCGTGATCGGCGGCGTTGGCTCGATTCGCGGCGCCTTGGTCGGCGCCCTGCTGGTCGGCATGGTCGATACCCTCAGCCGCAGCCTGTTGCCAGCGGCCTTGCGCGCCATCATGGCGCCGGAGGCGGCCGCTGGTGTCGGCCCCTCGCTGGCATCCATCCTGATTTATGTGCTCATGGCGGCGGTCCTGTTTTTCAAACCTCGGGGACTGTTTCCGGCACGCGGTTGAGACGCAGCCAAGGAATATGCCAAACCATGACGAGCCATCTGCACCATCCCCTGCCGGCGCTGCGCATGGCGCTCTTGCTGGCCCTGATGCTGCTCTTGCCGCTGGTCGCGCAGGCATTCGGGCAAGAGTATTACATCGGCGTGGTCAGCCGTATGCTGATCTTTGCGCTGGCGGCCAGCAGCCTGAATCTGATTCTCGGATTTGGCGGCATGGTGAGCCTGGGGCACGCCGCCTACTTCGGCGCCGGCGCCTACACGGTGGGCATCCTGATGCAAAACGGCGTCCTGTCGGGCTGGCTCAGTTGGCCGCTCGCCATGCTGGTGGGCGCGCTGCTGGCCTGTCTCGTCGGCCTCATTTCGCTGCGCACCAAGGGCGTGTATTTCATCATGATCACGCTGGCTTTTGCGCAAATGATTTATTACATCGTGATCGGTCTCGAGGTGAAGGGCGGCGACGAAAGCATACGCCTGCCACAGCGTTCGTCCATTGGCCTGAACCTGTCCTCCGACACCACTTTCCATTATGTGGTGCTGGTGCTGGTCAGCATATTTCTGCTGCTGATCCATCGCCTGATCAATTCCCGCTTTGGCCGGGTGCTGCAAGCGATACGCGAAAACGAAACCCGCATGGAGGCCATCGGCTACCCGGTATTGCGCTACAAACTGGTCTGCTTTGTGATTGCCGGTGCGCTGGCCAGCTTTGCCGGCGCCTTGCTGGCCAATCAGAACCAGTTCGTCAGCCCCGGCCTGTTGCACTGGACGCAATCCGGCAGCCTGCTGGTGATGGTGATTTTGGGCGGCGCCGGGTATTTTTCCGGCGGCATCATCGGTGCCATCGCGGTGCTGATGCTGGAGGAGATTCTGTCGGCCTACACCATCCACTGGCAACTCATCCTCGGCGCCATCCTGCTGGGCGTGGTGCTGCTGTTGCCCAACGGCCTGGCGAGCTGCCTCCAGCGCGGGAGCAAGGCATGAATGCCGATGTGCTCAGCCTGCACCAACTGGTAAAACGCTACGGCGGCCTGGTCGCCACCGACCACCTGGATCTGAACATCAGGCACGGCGAGATACACGCCATCATCGGCCCCAACGGGGCTGGCAAGACGACGCTGATTCAGCAAATTTCCGGCGCCATCGCCCCCGATCGAGGCCGCATCTGCTTCCACGGCCAGGACATCACCCGCACGACGATGCACCAGCGGGTGCGACTCGGCCTGGCCCGCTCCTACCAGATCACCAGCGTTTTCCCCGCTTGCTCGGTGCTCGACAATATCGCGCTGGCAGTGCAGGCCAGGCGCGGCAGCAGCATGCGTTTCTGGAAGCCGGCGCTGGCCGATGGCGCGCTGTTTGAAGAAGCACGCGCCATCGGCTGCCGCATCGGGCTGGCAGCGCGCCTCGATATGCGCGCCGGCCATCTCGCCCACGGCGAACAGCGGCAACTGGAAGTCGGCCTGGCACTGGCGACCTCGCCCGCCTTGTTGCTGCTCGACGAACCGATGGCCGGCATGGGCGACTCCACCGGCATGATTGCCTTGCTCGACAGCCTGCGCAATCAACTGGGCATCGTGCTCATCGAACACGACATGCATGCCGTCTTCCAACTGGCCGACCGCATCTCGGTGCTGGTGTCGGGGCGCATCATCGCCACCGGCACGGCAGAGCAGATACGCAGCGACGCGCAAGTCAGAAAAGCCTACCTGGGCGACGAGGCGATGGCATGAACACCCTGTTGAGCGTCCAGGATATCGAAACGGCCTATGGCAGCAGCCAGGTGCTGTTTGGCCTCAGCTTCGAGATCAGGGAAGGCGAAACCGCAACCCTGCTGGGGCGCAACGGCGTCGGTAAAACCACCACCTTGCGTTCGATTCTGGGCCTGACCCCGGTCCAGCGCGGCGCAGTGCATTTTTGCGGCCAGCGCATCGAGGCGATGGCGACCGACCACATCGCCCGCCTCGGGATGGCCATCGTGCCCGAAGGCCGCCGCATTTTCCCCAACCTGACGGTGCGCGAAAACCTGCTCGCCTTTGCCGGCAACCGCAGCAAAAGCCAGAATCCCTGGACCCTGCAACGCATCCACGCATTATTCCAGCCGCTACAGCAACGCAGCAACCACATGGGAAACCAGCTATCCGGCGGCGAGCAGCAAATGCTGGCCATTGGGCGCGCACTGATGACCAACCCGCGCCTGCTGATCCTGGACGAAGCCAGCGAAGGATTGTCGCCGCACATGCGCGAGGAAATATGGCGCTGCCTTGGGCGTTTGCGCGAGCACGGCCAGACCATCCTGGTCATCGACAAATACGTCGAGCGCCTGCTGTCCCTGGCCGACCACCACACCGTCATCGAGCGAGGGCGCGTGGCCTGGTCCGGCAGCAGCGGGCAACTGCGCGCCGCTCCTGATATCTGGCAGCGTTATGTCGGGGTATAGGTGCAGCGGGCGAGGCTGAAATAAATTCAAAAATCGGCCTAAAGATGCTGCTATCGGATAGTGGCAACGCTGGCAGCGCCCCACACTGACATACGCCCGGCGGGTTGGTCAGAGAAATCAAACCAGGAGAAGCTCATGAAATGTCATTTCAGGCACCCCATGCTGATTGCGCTACTCTGTTGCAGCTCGGTATTTGCCGCCGACAAGATCAAAATCGGGTTCATTTCCTCCCTCTCCGGTTCCGGCGGCGCGCTCGGTGTGGACATCCGCGACGGCTTTCAGTTGGCGCTCACGAACGGCAACAACAAACTGGGCGGGCTGCCGGTCGAGCTGAGCGTGCTCGACGACCAGATGAATCCCGACATCGGGCGCCAGGCCAGCGAGCGCCTGATCAAGCGCGATCATGTCGATGTCATGACCGGCATGGTGTTCTCCAACGTATTGCTGCCCCTGCTGCCCGCCATTCTGGAAAGCGATACCGTCTACATCTCAACCAATACCGGGCCGGCCGACTATGCCGGGGAAAAATGCAACAAAAACTTCTTCGTCATCTCCTGGCAGAACGAGGATTTGCCGGGCGCGATGGGCAAATATGTCACGCAGCAAAACGAACAGAACGTGTTCCTGATCGGCGCCAATTATCCCGGCGGGCGTGAAAGCATCGCCGGCTTCAAACGCCACTACAAGGGCAAGATTGCCGACGAGGTGTATGTCAAACTGGGGCAACTCGACTTCTCGGCGGAATTGGCGCAAGCCAGGGTGTCGAAAGCGGATTCCGTGTTCTTCTTCCTGCCGGGCGCCATGGGTTCGGCCTTTCTCAAGCAAATGGATAGCGGCGGCCTGAACAAAACCATGCGGATATATGCGCCAGGATTTTCAGGCGACCAGGACTCCATCAAGGCCGTCGGCGAACCCATGCTGGGCATGTACAACGCCTCGCAATGGGCCAGCGATCTGGACAATGCGGAAAATGCCAAATTCGTGCGCGCGTTCGAAAAGCAATATGGCCGCATCCCGACCATGTATGCCGCGCAAGGCTACGACGCCGCGCTGCTGC
Source organism: Verminephrobacter eiseniae EF01-2 (assembly GCF_000015565.1). Classification (NCBI taxonomy): domain Bacteria; kingdom Pseudomonadati; phylum Pseudomonadota; class Betaproteobacteria; order Burkholderiales; family Comamonadaceae; genus Verminephrobacter; species Verminephrobacter eiseniae. The sequence continues at coordinate 2,259,229 of NC_008786.1, read as the reverse complement.
TCGATGGCGCAGTGCGCGATGTCAAAGGCCATATCGAAGACAAGACGGCCTTCCGCAAGGCGCTGCGCGCTGCCAACTTCAAATCGGTGCGCGGCGATTTCAAATTCAATAGAAATCACTACCCGATTCACAACATCCATATGCGCGTGGTCGAGCGCGACAAACAGGGGCGCATCAGCAACCGCACCGTCGGCATGATCGCCAAGGATTACAGCGACCCTTATGCGGTCAATTGCAAGATGGATTAGACGCGCGCGGGCTCGTTCAGCCTTGCCTCGACTCCATTGCGCAAAGTGGGGGCAAAGTGGGATGCCCCATCGGGTGGGCCCCAGGTGCGCAGGGCGGCAGTGTCCGCAAAGCGCCCGGCGACACGGCGTTTCAGCCATAGCTGCGGACCCAGGTCAGCAGCCATTCGGTGAAGGCCGCCACGAGCGGGTTGGCAGACATTTCGTGGCGGCACACCATGTAATAGGCGTGCTTGGCCGGCACGCTGCGCTCGAACAGGCGCACCAGCCGGCCCTCGGCGAGGTCGTCGCCAACGAGCAAGCTGTCGCCCAGTGCGGCGCCCTGCCCATGCACAGCGGCTTCCATGGCGATATGCGCGTTGCCCATTTCGGCCATCCGGAAACCGGCCACCGGCATGCCGGCGTCCAGGAGCCAGCGGGTCCACTCCGTGCCGTTGTCCTCGCACAGCAACTGATGGTTCCTCAGTTCGTCGACGGAACGCAGGCCCGGCTGACCGTTGATCATGGCCGGGTTGCAGACCGGGAAAAGCTCCACATGCGTCAGCAGGCGAACTTGGCGGTCCGGCCATATGCCGGTGCCATAGCGCAGGCACAGATCGACTGCGGGCGAGTAGACCTCCTTGTCTTCGTTCGAGGCGATCAACCGGAACTGGACATCCGGGCATGCGGACAGGAATTCGCCGATGTGGCGCGTCAACACCCTGGAGCTCAAACCCACCGGCGCCGACACGACGAGGTTGCCGACCATTGCCGGGTCGCCGAGCTTCGCGGCTGCGTTCGCAATCATCTGGAAGGCCGAGCGCACCGAGGGCAACAGCGTCTCGCCATGCGAGGTCAATTTCAAGCGGGTCTTGTTGCGGCGAAAGAGTTGCACGCCGAGCGCATTTTCGAGCGCGCGCAGTTGATGGCTCACTGCGCTCGGGGTCACGTTCAGTTCGTCCGCTGCCTTCGCCACCGTCAGGTGGCGCGCGGTCGCGTCAAAGGCGCGCAACGCATTCAAAGGAGGCAGACGGCTTCTGGGCAGGATGCGTTTCGCGGGGTCGTGCATTTGATCTTTTTCCGATTCCGAATGCGAAATGGCTGGCGGCAAAATTCATGCCACAACCTGTCTTGCCTATGCTTTCGGCATTTCTTCGCGTGGCTTGAAATCGAGTGCTGAGATTTTTTGCAGCCAGGCGCGGCTTTAATTTCAGTTTTCATCGATGGATGTCCTTACTACGATGCCGGCTCGATTGTTCGAGGCATGTCCATGCAAACGCAAGCAGCAGGTCCAACCCAACGTCTGTGGGGCGCACGTTTCAGGTCCGAGCCATCGGCCGCATTGAAGGCGCTGTCGCGGTCGGAGCCTGGTTTTTTCCGACTGGTGCCTTATGACCTCGCAGGCTCGCGGGCACATGCACGCGAGCTGCACCGCGCAGGTATCCTCAAGAGCGACGAGCTGGAAAAACTGCTGGCTTGCGTCGATGCGCTGGAGCAAGACTACCTGACCGGCGCGGTGCGTGCCTGCGAGGCCGACGAAGATGTCCACACCTTCCTCGAACGGGTGCTGACCGAGCGGCTCGGCCCCCTCGGCGGCAAGCTGCGCGCGGGCCGTTCGCGCAACGACCAGGCGGCGAACGACCTGAAGCTCTATTTGCGCGACAAGGCGCGCGTCATCGCCGCCGCAGTGCATGATCTGCAGAGCGCGCTCATTGCGCAAGCGCAGCAGCACATCGGCACGCTGTCGGCCGGGTTCACACACTTGCAGCCCGCGCAGCCCATCGTGTTCGCGCACCATCTGATGGCGCATGTGCAGGCGGTTGGCCGCAATATCGACAGGTTGATCGACTGGGATCGGCGCAGCGCGCGTTCGCCGCTGGGCGCTGCGGCCCTGGCAGGCTCGGCGATCTGCCGCTCGCCTGAACTATCGGCCGCCGAACTGGGCTACGACGCGCCGTGCGAGAACTCGATCGACGCAGTGGCGGCCAGGGACCATGTGTGCGAGTTCCTCTTTGTCTGCAGCATGCTCGCCGTCGAACTCTCGCGGCTCTCGGAAGAGGTGGTGCTGTGGTCGTCGCGGCAGTTCCAGTGGGTGGAACTCGACGACGGCTACTGCACCGGCAGTTCGATCATGCCGCAGAAGAAAAACCCCGACATCGCGGAATTGAGCCGCGGCAAGGCGGGCCGCCTGATCGGCAACCTGGTGGGCATGCTGTCGGCACTGAAGTCCTTGCCGCTGGCCTACAACCGCGACCTGGCCGAAGACAAGAGCGCGGCCTTCGACAGCATCGATACCTTGTCGCTGGTGCTGCCGGCGCTGGCCGCAATGATCCGCACCATGCGCATCGATGTCGAACGGCTCAGGCGCCAGGCGCCGCTGGGCTTCACGCTGGCGACCGAGGTGGCGGACTGGCTGGCGCTCTCGGGTGTGCCCTTCAGCGAAGCGCATGAAATCACCGGCGCACTGGTGCAGGCATGCGAGGCCAAGGGCATCGAATTGAGCGCTGTGTCCCAGGCCCTGCTGGCGCAGGTCGATGCGCGCCTCACGCCCGAGGTGTTGCAGCACCTGACGCTCGATGCCGCGATTGGCGCGCGCACCGGGTATGGCGGCACTGCGCCGCAGCGGGTGAGCGAGCAGATCGCACGCGCGCAGGCCGCCTTGGCGCGGCAGGGCGAATGGACCCATGGCGCCTACGCAGGTCCGCGATGCTGACCGCCGGCAGCCGCCAGGCCGTGGACGCTTGCGCGCTGGCGGACATCTCCCATTTGCAGCATGTGCCTCGGCGCTACTGGGGCCGCTACATTGCGACCGCGCTGATCCTCGCCGCAGTGCTGTTCATCCTCGATGCATTCGCGCGCGGCCAGATCGAATGGCAGTATGTCGGCCGCTTCCTTACGGCCGAATCGATCCGCAGCGGCCTGGTCAATACCGTCGTCATGAGCATCCTGGCGATGGCGCTGGGTGTCGTGCTGGGCGTGGTCACGGCGGTGATGCGGGTGTCGAGCAACCCGGTGCTGGGCTGGGTTGCGCGCACCTATGTCTGGCTCTTTCGCGGCACGCCCGTAATCCTGCAACTGCTGCTGTGGTTCAACCTCGCGCTGGTGCTTCCGACCCTGGGCATTCCCGGGGTGTGGGAGGTGCGCACCGTCGACGTGATGAGCCCCTTTCTTGCCGCGCTACTGGGCCTGGGCATCAACCAGGGTGCCTATACCTCCGAAGTGGTGCGCGCCGGGCTGCTGTCGGTCGATGCCGGTCAGTACGAGGCCGCCAAGTCGATCGGCATGCCGCGCATGCTGGCACTGCGCCGTGTGATCCTGCCGCAGGCCATGCGCGTGATCATTCCACCCATCGGCAACGAGTTCGTCGGCATGATCAAACTCACCTCGCTGGCGAGCGTGATCCAGTACGCCGAGATCCTGCACAACGCGCAGAACATCTACTACGCCAACGCCCGCGTGATCGAGTTGCTGATCGTGGCGGGCATCTGGTACATCGCGGTGGTCACCGTGCTGGCGCTGCTGCAGTCGCGCGTCGAGTCCCATTTCGCGCGCGGCGCCGGCCGCGCCAGCGCGAGGCAGTGAGCATGGGCGGCCCCCACAGCGAACCCATCGTGCGCGCCGTCGATGTGTGCAAGAGCTTCGGCGCGTTCCAGGCGCTCGAGGGCATCACGGTCGATATCCCCGCCGGCGAGGTGCTGTGCGTCATCGGCCCGTCGGGTTCGGGCAAGAGCACCTTTCTGCGCTGCATCAACCAGCTCGAAACCGTGACCGCCGGCGCGCTTTGGGTGGGCGGTGAACTGGTCGGTTACCGGCGCGTCGGCAACAAGCTGTACGCGCTGTCGGAATCGGAAATCGCCCGCCAGCGGCGCAAGACCGGCATGGTGTTCCAGCGCCTGAACCTGTTCCCGCATATGACGGCGCTGGAGAACGTGACCGAAGGCCCGCTGCGGGTGCAGCGCCGCGCACGCGACCAGGTCATTGCCGAGGCGCAGGCGTTGTTGGCGCGTGTCGGCCTGGCGCACAAGAGCGATGCGTTCCCGATCGAGCTGTCGGGCGGGCAGCAGCAGCGCGTGGCCATTGCGCGCGCGCTGGCGATGCGTCCGCAACTGATGCTGTTCGACGAGCCGACCTCGGCGCTCGATCCGGAACTGGTGGGCGAGGTGCTCTCGGTCATGCGCGACCTGGCCGCCTCGGGCATGACGATGGTGGTCGTGACCCACGAACTGGGCTTTGCACGCGACGTGTCCAGCCGCGTCATATTCATGGACCAGGGCCGGATCGTCGAGACCGGCTCCCCCGGCCAGATCTTGCTGCAACCCCGGCACCCGCGCACGCGCGAATTCATTTCCGCAGTGCGCGGCTGACCCCTTTCCTTTGACCCCTTTCCTTTGCCTCACTGACTGGAGTACGCACATGGCGCGCAACACACTCACCGGCATCGGCCTCCTGGCCGTGGCGCTCGGCCTGGCCGCGCCCGCAGCCCAGGCGCAAGGAATGCGCGCCAAGGGCGCGCCGATCCGGGCGGCCGTCGTGTCGAACTATCCCCCGCTCGAATACAAGGATCCGGCGAGCGGCAAACTGGTCGGCTTCGACATCGACCTGGGCGAAGCGCTCGCGGCGCGCCTGGGCAGCACGATCAAATGGGAGGAAACCAGCTTCGACCAGATGATGAGCTCGCTCGCCACCGGGCGCGTGGACATCATCCTGTCCGGCATGACCGACATCCCGGCACGCCGCGATGCGGTGCGGTTCATCGACTACCTGAAGACCGGGCCGCAGTTTTATGTGCTCGGCGCCCGTGCCACCGAGTTTGCCAGCACCGAGGCGCTGTGCGGCAAGAAGGTGGGCGCCAGCCGCCGCACATCGTTTCTGGCCGAGATCGCCAAGTGGAGCGACGCGCACTGCGTGAAGGCCGGCAAGCCGGCCATCATCGTCGCCGGCACCGACGGATCGGCGGACGCGCGCACGCAGTTGCGCCAAGGCCGTCTCGATGCCGCCGTGCAGGGCGGCGAAACGCTGAACTACATCTTCGGGCAGGAGCCGAACACCTATGCGCTGGTGGGCAAACCCTTCGCCTTCCAGTACGTCGGTCTGGCGATCGGGCGCAAGGACGAAGCGCTATCGACAGAACTGGCCGGCGCGATGGACCAACTGATCGCCGATGGCTCGTATGCGAAGATCGCCGCCAAGTGGGGGCTGGCCGATTACACGGTGTCGAAGCTGATTCTCGACAGTGCCGACTGACGGGCGCGCCCGTGCCGATGATGGCGCAAGGAATGGTGCAAGAGCTGGCGCAACGAGCGCCGCAACAGGTGCCGCAAAGCCTGTGGCCGAACGGCGCTCCGTCGAGCGTTGCGCCCGCGTTCGATGTCGATGGCCCCACCGGCGCGGCCATGCTCGACGGCTCGATTGGGCGCAATCCCTGGCTGTTCACGCTGGGCGCCTGCGGCCCCTGGCGCGCGCTCGGTGACCTGCTGGACATGCTCCGGGAATACCGCATGCCCGCGACCTTCTTCGTGCCGGGTCGGGTGCTCGAAACCCTGGTGTCGCGTCACCGATCATCTGTCGGTCTGCGCTGGCCATCGAAGCGCATCGCGGCGTTGCATCGCTTGCCAATACAGATCGGTATGGGCTGCGCGATGCGCCTTGCGCTGCGCTCCGATGGCTGCGCGCAGCCTACGACATCTGATCGGTGACGCGACACTAGAACCAGTACCCATGCGACTCGACCTGGGGCGACTGCCCGACGATGGACAGCGGCATTTTCGCTGCGGCGCCAAGGGCGGTGATGTTGCCATCGGCCAGTCCGTCGGCATCGTACTGGCCGCCGTCCTGGATCTGAAAGTCCAGCCGCGTGCGCCCGCCTTCGGTGCTCATTTTGCCGCCGTAGGGTGCGCTGGCCAGGTTCACCCAGGTGCCGGCGCTGTTCTTGACCCAGTAGCCGGTGGCGCCGGTGGCCGGGTCCACATACAGGCTGAAGCTCTCGGTGTAGCGTCCTTCGGACAGGCCGACCCTGAATTGCGTCAGACCGAGCGGCATTTCCATGCCCTTGGGCAGGCTGGCGGGGGCATCGCTACGCACCAGTTCGGTAATGCGCGCGTTGCTGCCGGGGATCAGCTTGCCGTCCTGGCTGCCGGCCACCAAGGTCAGGTCGCGGGTCGAGCCGACGGCGACCTGCTCGCTGTCCCGGATACCGTCGCCGTTGCCGTCGCCATCCAGGCCGGCCGAGCCATCGGGGCGCAGCAGGCCGGGGGCCTGGTTTTCCTGGGCGTTGGGCACACTGTCGTAGTCGGAGTCCAGTGCGTCTGACGCATTCGATCCATTCGATCCATTCGACGCATCCGGTGCGGAGGGGGATGGGATAACGTTGGTCGCCGGTTTGGCCGCGAAGCTGGCCGCGTCGTTGCCGGTGGTGGCTTCTTGCACCGCTTGCGGGTCGTCGCCGGTGCTGGGGTCGTCGTAGGCGACGCTCACCTGCTGGCCCCGGGTCACGGCGCTGTCGAGCGTCAGCGTGATGGTCTTGGCCGCTGCATCCACGAGCACGCCGGTGACGTTGTTGCGCACGCCATCGACCAGCACCACAAACGCATCGTTGGGCGCGTTATGGGTCTGGTCCGGGTCCAGCGCGGTTTCATCGCTGTACTGCAATACCAACTGCCTGCCGTTCACCGTGGCGCTGATGATGGCAAAAACGGCGGTGTCTACGGTGTAGTTGTGGGCTGCGCTCAGACCACTTCTGCCGTTGCCGTAGCGATCTCTGATGCCCTCGTAATTCACGCTGATCTGGCTGCGGGCGTTGGACAGGCTGGCCGTGGGGGTGAAGGTGGCGGTCCAGACTCTGCCGTCGGCTGTGGTCTGCCTCAGGTTGCTCAGAGCGCCGTTGGCACCATGCATAACGATGGAAGTGTCGCCGAAGCCGGGGACGGTCTCGCTGAAGGTGAACGTGACGGTGGCGGTTTCGCCAGCGGTCAGGCGCTCTTTGTCCATCGTGACCGTGACCGTGGGCGCCCGGGCGTCGATCTCGAAGTTGTTGCTGGTGGGGTTGACCGCAACGGCGTTGCCTGCGGTGTCACGAATGGTATTGAGGTTGAACAGGCGGACGGTGTTGGTGGCACCCTCGGTGTCCGCAGCGACCGTGTAGGTGAGGGTGTAGGTGCGGCCGTCGGGTGAGCGGTTCAGCGCTCCTGTCCGGTCGGCGCCGGGACGGGCACCGACATGGACGTTGCTGAAATCGATGTTGTCTGCCGTAAAGCCGGTGACTTCCTCGTCGAAGGTGATGGCAATGGAGATCAGTCTGTCATTGTCGCTCGTGGTGGGGATGAGTGAAACGACGATGGTGGCGCTGGGCGGCTTGTTGTCGATGTTGTAGGTGACGAGGTTGACGTTGCCCGTGCCCGGGTTGCCCGCGACATCGGTGATGCCGGCCATGTTGATGCCGATCTGCAGGTCCTTCACTTCGGTGTTGGCCGCCAGGTTGGCCGGCGCCCTCAGGTCTACCTGCCAAGACCTGCCGCCGTCGGTGGTGCGCAGATTCTGCAGCCTGCCCATGCCCGCCGGTATCGTCAGGTCAGACATCGTGAAGCTGGCCTGATTCAACTGCTCGGAGAAGACAAAGGAGATGGTGGTTACTTGGTTGGCGTGGATCAGGTTGCGGTTGCCGATCGTCGGGGTGCCCGTGAGAGTGGGCGCCCGGGTGTCGACGATGAAGGTGGCGCTGGTGGCGTCGTTGGCGGTGCCGGGAGCGTCGTAGCGGATGGTGCACTCGGTTCTGTCCAGGTTCGCGGTAGGCGTGAAGATGCCTTGATAGGCCTGGGTGGTGGCTGTGCTGAGGGCATCGACGTATCGGAAGTCGTAGCCGCCTATGGTGCCGCCAGTGATGGTCACGTTCATGACTGTCCTGACGCCATCCCTATTGAGGGTGCTCATGGTGTGGGTCTTCCCGACAGTAAAGGTGACTACGGCGGTCTCGCCGGCTTTGATGGTTGTTTTGTCAAGCGTGATGGTGGCCATGGGGCTTTCCTTTTCAATGGGATGTGGATTGCGCTGGGGCGCCGAATTCAGGCAGGAGGGCTGCGGTCACGGTGCGTTCCTTTTGATGGAAGGGATGGATGCGAGAGCTTGATCCGGTCTCGTTCGCCCCTCGTGGCCAGGTCCACGGCGGACGAGGGGGGGTCAGCGATGCCCGTTGCTCACCCGGCGGTGAGTAACAATGACTTGCACTACTGACATCAGAGAAACGAATCTAACTGCGCCGTAATATAGCATCATGGAATCCAGGACATGGATTTTTGGTCTGCTATTTATCAAATCAGGCACCACAGTACATAGCGCAATGGAACACCATCACTCCAGCATGTGGTCCATGACCTGCGAAAAATGGGGCACCGCAGGGTGTTGAAAATCACGGCCAGCACGCTGCCGGCGGGGGTTTCTGCGCAAGTCCCGATGGCGCCCGATGTGGCCCTGCGTGTTGGTGGCCACCAGGCGGTGGCCGACCAGACCCTCCGTCGCGGCGGGCCCCGAACAGGTCATTCCATTCCTGAAGCACCCATGCACTTTGCCGGCGTCGCTTGCCGCATATCTGTGCTGTCTGCGCTCCGCCTTCGCGTTCACGAACGATGTGGAGATGGGGTCAGGCCACGGCGGGGCGCTCCAGGCCCGAAAAGGTCGGCGCGCAGGCCGAAAGACGGCCGTTGGCCGGCCGGGCGCCGGGCGGCCAACCCGGCGCTGGCCTGATCTATTGCGCCATCCGCTGCTGCCTGGCGCTCAGGCCGCAGCAGGGGGTTTGAACCTTAGAACCAAAAGCCATGCGACTCGACCTGGGCCGACTGCCCGACGATGGACAGCGGCATTTTCGCTGCGGCGCCAAGGGCGGTGATGTTGCCATCGGCCAGTCCGTCGGCGTCGTACTGGCCGCCGTCCTGAATCTGAAAGTCCAGCCGCGTGCGCCCGCCTTCGCTGCTCACCTTGCCGCCGTAGGGTTCGCTGGCCAGGTTCACCCAGGTGCCGGCGCTGTTCTTGACCCAGTAGCCGGTGGCGCCGGTGGCCGGGTCCACATACAGGCTGAAGCTCTCGGTGCTGCGGCCTTCGGACAGGCCGACCCTGAATTGCGTCAGACCGAGCGGCATTTCCATGCCCTTGGGCAGCTTGGTCGGGGCATCGCTGCGCACCAGTTCGGTAATGCGCGCGTTGCTGCCGGGGATCACCTTGCCGTCCTGGCTGCCGGCCACCAGGGTCTGGTCGCGGGTCGAACTGACGGCGACCTGCTCACTGTCCCGGATACCGTCGCCGTTGCCGTCGCCATCCGTGCCGGCCGAGCCATCGGGGCGCAGCAGGCCGGGGGCCTGGTTTTCCTGGGCGTTGGGCACATTGTCGTAGTCGGAGTCCAGCGCCCCAGACCCTCCAGACCCTCCAGACGCCCCCGGTGTGGCGGGTGCGACCGGGGACGGGGCGAGGTTGGTCACCGGCTTGGCCGCGAAACTGGCCGCGTCGTTGCCGGTGGTGGCCTCCTGCACCGCTTGCGGGTCGTTGCCGGTGCTGGGATCGTTGTAGGCGACGCTCACCTGCTGGCCCCAGGTCACGGCGTTGGCCAGCGTCAGCGTGATGGTCTTGGCCGCTGCATCCACGAGCACGCCGGTGACGTTGTTGCGCACGCCATCGACCAGCACCACAAACGCATCGTTGGGCGCGTTATGGGTCTGCTCCGGGTCCAGCGCGGTTTCATCGCTGTACTGCAATACCAACTGCCTGCCGTTCACCGTGGCGCTGATGATGGCAAAAACGGCGGTGTCTACGGTGTAGTTGTGGGCTGCGCTCGTACCACTGCCGCCGTTGCCGTAGCGGTCTCTGATGCCCTCGTAATTCACGCTGATCTGGCTGCGGGCGTTGGACAGGCTGGCCGTGGGGGTGAAGGTGGCTGTCCAGGTTCTGCCGTCGGCTGTGGTCTGCCTCAGGTTGCTCAGAGAGCCGTTGGCGCCACCCATAACGATGGAAATGTCGCTGAAGCCGGGGACGGTCTCGCTGAAGGTGAACGTGACGGTGGCGGTTTCGCCAGCGGTCAGGCGCTCTTTGTCCATCGTGACCGTGACCGTGGGCGCCCGGGTGTCGATCTCGAAGTTGTTGCTGGTGGGGTTGACCGCTACGGCGTTGCCTGCGGTGTCACGAATGGTATGGAGGTTGAGCAGGCGGACGGTGTTGGTGGCATCCTCGATGCCCGAAGCGACCGGGTAGGTGATGGTGTAGGTGCGGCCGTCGGGTGAGCGGTTCAGCGCTCCTGTCTGGTCGGCGCCGGGACGGGCACCGACATCGACGTTGCTGAAATCGATGTTGTCTGCCGTAAAGCCGGTGACTTCCTCGTCGAAGGTGATGGTAATGGTGATCAGTCTGCCGTTGTCGATCGTGCCGGGGAAGAGCGTAACGTCGATGGTGGCGCTGGGCGGCTTGTTGTCGATGTGGTAGGTGACGAGGTTGACGTTGCCTGTGCCCGGGTTGCCCGCGACATCGGTGATGCCGGCCATGTTGATGCCGATCTGCAGGTCCTTCGCTTCGGTGTTGGCCGCCAGGTTGGCCGGCGCCCTCAGGTCTACCTGCCAAGACCTGCCGCCGTCGGTGGTGCGCAGGTTCTCCAGCGTGCCCATGCCCGCCGGTATCGTCAGGTCAGCCGTCGTGAAGGAGGTCTGAGCCGTGAAGGAGGTCTGAGCTATCCGCTCGGAGAAGGCAAAGGTGATGGTGCTTACTTGGTTGGCGCGGGTCAGGTTGGGGTTGCTGATCGTCGGGGTGCCCGTGAGAGTGGGCGCCCGGGTGTCGACGATGAAGGTGGCGCTGGTGGCGTCATTGCCGGTGCCAGCAACGTCGTAGACGAGGCTGCACTCGGTTCTGTCCAGGTTCGCGTCAGGCGTGAATGTGGCGGTATAGACGCGGCGACCGTAGATGACTCCACGATCGATGACGTTGCGGACGGAGCCGCCAGTGGAGGTCAGACCCTGGATCAGACCGTCACTTCCGATGGCGAGGGAGTAGTCGGTATTGGGCTCGAAAGCAAACTTGACCTCGGCGGTCTCGCCGGCTTTGATGACTTCTTCGTTGATGGTGAGGGTGGTGGCCATGGCGCTTTCCTTTTCACGAGACGAGGATTGCGCCGATGGGCTGATGCAGGGAGGCGGTCACGGTGCGTTCCTTTTTTGATGGAAGGGATGGATGCGAGAGCTTGATCCGGTCTCGTTTGCCCCTCGTGGCCAGGTCCACGGCGGACGAGGGGGGTCAGCGATGCCCGTTGCTCACCCGACGGTGAGTAACAATGACTTGCACTACTGACATCAGAGAAACAGATCCAACTGCGCCGGAATATAGCACCATGGAATCCATAACATGGGTTTTTGGTCTGCTATTTATCAAATCAGGCACCACAGTACATAGCGTAATGGAACACCATCACTCCAGCATGTGGTCCATGACCTGCGAAGAATTTGGCACCGCAGGGTGCTGAAAATCACGGCCAGCACGCTGCCGGCGGGGGTTTCTGCGCAAGTCCCGATGGCGCCCGATGTGGCCCTGCGTGTCGGCGGCCACCAGGCGGTGGCCGACCAGACCCCCCGTCGCGGCGGGCCCCGAGCAGGTCATTCCGTTCCTGAAGCACCCATGCACTTTGCCGGCGTCGCTTGCCGTGCATTGGTGCTGTCTGCGCTCCGCCTTCGCGTTCACGAACGATTGGGAGATGGGGTCAGGCCACGGCGGAGCGCTCCAGGCCCGAAAAGATTGGCGCGCAGGCCGAAAGACGGCCGTTGGCCGGCCGGGCGCCGGGCGGCCAGCCCGGCGCTGGCAAGGCCGGCCTGATCTATTGCGCCATCCGCTGCTGCCTGGCGCTCAGGCCGCAGCAGGGGGCTTGAACCTTAGAACCAAAAGCCATGCGACTCGACCTGGGCCGACTGCCCGACGATGGACAGCGGCATCTTCGCCACGGCGCCGGGCGTGCTGATGCTGCCGTTGACCTGGCCGTCGGCGTCGTACTCGCCGCCGTCCTGGATCTGAAAGTCCAGCCGCGTGCGCCCGCCTTCGCTGCTCACCTTGCCGCCGTAGGGTTCGCTGGCCAGGTTCACCCAGGTGCCGGCGCCGTTCTTGACCCAGTAGCCAGTGGCGCCGGTGGCCGGGTCCACATACAGGCTGAAGCTCTCGGTGCTGCGGCCTTCGGCCAGCGATACCTTGAATGAGGTCAGACCGATCGGCATCTCCATGCCCTTGGGCAGGTTGGTCGGGGCATCGCTGCGCACCAGTTCGGTAATGCGCGCGTTGCTGCCGGGGATCAGCTTGCCGTCCTGGCTGCCGGCCACCAGGGTCTGATCGCGGGTCGAAGCGACGGCGATCTGCTGGCTGTCTTTGACGCCGTCGCCGTTGCCGTCACCAGACAGGCCGGCCGAGCCGTCGGGGCGCAACAGGCCGGTGGCCTGATCCTCCTGGTCGTTGGACAGGCCGTCGCGATCGGAGTCCGGTGCGTCCGGTGAGCCCGACGCATCCGGTGCGGGGGGGGGGGGGGGGGGGGGGGGGGGGAGGTGGGTCACCGGCCTGGCCGCGAAACTGGCCGCGTCGTCGCCGGTGCCGGCTTCCTGTACCGCCTTGTTGTCGCTGGTGTCGGTGTCCTGGTAGGCGACGGTCACCGTCTGGCCGGTGGTCACCGCGCGGGCCAGGGTCAGCGTGACCGTCCTGGCCGCTGCATCCACCGTCACCCGGCTGACATCGATGCGCGTGCCATCGACCAGCACGGTAAAGGACTCGTTGGTCGGGGCATGGTCCGCGTTCCCGTCGAGCGCCGTTGCGTCGCTGTAGCTCAGCACCAACTGGTCGCGGTTCGCCGTGGCGCTGCTGAGCGCAAAGACCATGGTGTCTACGGTGTACTGGTTGAACGCGTAGGTGTTGTTGGCGACGGTGTTGCCTGCGGCATTCCTGACATTGGCCAGGTTCAGGGTGAGCCGGTGGTTGGTGGTGCGCGCCAGGTTGGCCGTGGGTGTGAAGGTGGCTGTCCAGACTCTGCCGTCGGTGCCGACCGGCGTCAGGTCGCCGAGCGTGCCGTTGGCCTGGGACAGGTCGATGGCCTCTTTCGTGAAGCCGGTGACGCGCTCGTTGAAGGTGATGGTGATGGTGGCGCTTTCGCCAGCGGTGAGGCGGTTATCGCTGATCGTCACGTTGACCGTGGGGCGCACGGTGTCGATGCTGAAGTTGCCGCTGCTGGGGATGCCCGTTCCGGCGTTGCCCTGCGCGTCCCGGACGCCGGCGAGGTTCACGCGGATGGTGTTGTTGGCGCTCTCGGTGTCGGGCCGGGGCGTGTAGCTGGCGGTCCAGACCTTGCCGTCGGTGCCGACCGCCGTCAGAGCGCCCAGCGTGCCTTTGCTGGTGTCGTACTGGATGTCCTCGGTACCAAAGCCGGTGACGCTCTCGCTGAAGGTGAAGGTGAAGGTGGCGCTTTCGCCAGCGGTCAGGCGGTTGTCGCTGATCGTCACCGTGACCTCGGGCGGCTTGGTGTCGATGCTGAAGTTGCCGCTGGTGCCGGTGCCCTCTCCGGCGTTGCCCTGCGCGTCCCGGACGTCGCTGAGGTTCACGCTGATGGTGTTTTCGGCGCTCTCGATGTCGGTCCGGGGCGTGTAGGTGGCGGTCCAGACCTTGCCGTCGGTGCCGACCGCCGTCGGAGCGCCCAGCGTGCCTTTGCTGGCGTCGTACTGAGCCTGAGCGTATTCGAAACCCATGCCGTCGGAACCGACGAAGCCGGTGACGCGCTCGCTGAAGGTGAAGGTGATGGTGGCGGTTTCGCCAACGGTGAGGCGGTTGTCGCTGATCGTCACGTCGACCGTGGGGCGCTTGGTGTCGATGCTGAAGTTGCCGCTGCTGCCGGTGCCCGTTCCGGCGTTGCCCTGCGCGTCCTGGACGCCGGCGAGGTTCACGCGGATGGTGTTGTCGGCGCTCTCGATGCTGCTGCTGGGCGTGTAGGTGGCTGTCCAGACCCTGCCGTCGGTGCCCACCGCCGTCAGAGCGCCCAGCGTGCCTTTGCTGGTGTCGTACTGGATGTCCTCGGCAGCAAAGCCGGTGACGCGCTCGCTGAAGGTGAAGGTGACGGTGGCGGTTTCGCCAGCGCTCAGGCGCTCGTCGCTGATCGTCACCGTGACCTCGGGGCGCTTGGTGTCGATGGTGATGGTGGAGTCACGGAACGGCAGGGAGCCATTGTTGACGTTGCCGACGCTGTCCCTGAGGCCGTTCAGATTGATGCTAATCGAGCTGCTGGTGCTCGGCAGGTTCGCCGTGGGTGTGAAGGTGGCCCTCCAGATTCTGCCGTCGGTCGTGTCCTGCCTCAGGTTGCTCACTGAACCGTTGGGGATTTCAAAGGTATCTTCGGTGACGTTGTTGACGATCTCGTTGAAGGTGACGGTGACGGTGGCGGTTTCTCCGGCGGCAAGGTGGGTTTTGTCAAACGTGGCGCTGGTGGGAACGGGAGCCTTGGTGTCGATCGCGAAGTTGTTGCTGGTCGGGCTGACCGTTGCGGCGTTGCCTGCGGCGTCACGGATGGTATCGAGGTTGCGCAGGCTGACGGTGTTGGTGGCATCCTCGACGTCCGGCCCTGCCGTGTAGGTGATGGTGTAGGTGCGGCCGTCGGCTGAGCGGTTCAGCGTTCCTATCCGGTTGGTGCCATAGGGCGTGACATTGGCGTTGCTGAAATCGATGTTGTCTGCCGTGAAGCCGGTGACTGCTTCGTCGAAGGTGATGGTGACGGTGACCAGTCTGTCATTGCTGCTCGTGACGGGGTTGGGGGTCACGGCGATGGTGGCGCTGGGCGGCTTGTTGTCGATGGTGTAGGTGACGAGGTTGACGTTGCCCGTGCCCGCGTTGCCCGCGACATCGGTGATGCCGGTCATGTTGATGCCGATCTGCAGGTCCTTCGCTTCGGTGTTGGCCGCCAGGTTGGCCGACGCCCTCAGGTCTACCTGCCAAGACCTGCCGCCGTCGGTGGTGCGCAGGTTCTCCAGCGTGCCCATGCCCGCCGGTATCGTCAGGTCAGCCGTCGTGAAGCTGGCCTGATCCAACTGCTCGGAGAAGACAAAGGTGATGGTGGTTACTTGGTTGGCGCGGGTCAGGTTGGGGTTGCCGATCGTCGGGGTGCCCGTGAGAGTGGGCGCCCGGGTGTCGACGATGAAGGTGGCGCTGGTGGCGTCATTGTCGGTGCCGGAAGGGTTGTAGCTGATGCGGCACTCGGTTCTGTCCAGATCCGGAGTAGGCGTGAAGGTGCCTTGATAGACCTTGGTGGTGGGGGTGCTGAGGGCCGCGACGTATCGGAAGTCGTAGCCGGCGGATATGGTGCCGCCAGTGATGGTCACGTCATTGACTGTCCTGACGCCTCCCCTATTGGTGACGCCCATCATGTGGGATGGCTCGACAGTAAAGGTGACTACGGCGGTCTCGCCGGCTTTGATGGTTGTCTTGTCAAGCGTGATGGTGGCCATGGGCTTTCCTTTCAATGGGATGTGGATTGCGCTGGTGCGCTGAATTCAGGCAGGAGGGCGGCGGTCACGTCGCTTTCCTTTTGACACAATGGATGCACAAGAGCTTGGTCGGGTTTCGTTCGCCGCTCGCGGCCAGGGCCACGGCGGACGAGGGTGTCAACGATGTTCGTTGCCCGCCCGGTGGGGGTGCAACGGCTTGCATGGGTGACAATGTTGAAACAAACCCCGCTGCGCGGAATATAGCGCAATGGAAACCCATCAATCCGATGTGTGGGCCGGGACTTGCGCAAATTCGGCACCACGGGCCGGGTGCCGAAAATCACGGCCAGCACGCTGCCGGCGGGGGTTTCTGCGCAAGTCCCGATAGCGCCCGATGTGGCCCTGCGTGTCGGCGGCCACCAGGCGGTGGCCGACCAGGCCCCCGTCGCGGCTGGCCCCGAACAGGTCATTCCGTTCCTGAAGCATCCATGCACTTTGCCGGCGTCGCTTGCCGTGCATTGGTACTGTCTGCGCTCCGCCTTCGCGTTCACGAATGCTTTGGCAATGGCGTCAGGCCACGGCGGAGCGCTCCAGGCCCGAAAAGGTCGGCGCGCAGGCCGAAAGACGGCCGTTGGCCGGCCTGGGCCGGGCGGCCAACCCGGCGCTGGCAAGGCTGGCCTGATGACTGCGCCATCCGCTGCTGCCTGGCGCTCAGGCCGCAGCAGGGGGCTTGAGCCTAGAACCAAAAGCCATGCGAATTGACCTGGGGCGGCGCTTGCCCGACGATGGACAGCGGCATCTTCGCTGCCGCGCCAAGGGCGGTGATGTTGCCATCGGCCAGCCCGTCGGCATCGTACTGGCCGCCGTCCTGGATCTGGAAGTCCAGCCGCGTGCGCCCGCCTTCGCTGGTCACTTTGCCGCCGTAGGGTTCGCTGGCCAGGTTCACCCAGGTGCCGGCGCTGTCCTTGACCCAGTAGCCGTTGACGCCGGTGGCCGGGTCCACATACAGGCTGAAGCTCTCGGTGTAGCGGCCTACGGACAGGCCGACCCTGAATTGCGTCAGGCCGATCGGCATTTCCATGCCCTTGGGCAGGCTGGCGGGGGCTTCGTTGCGCACCAGTTCGGTAATGCGCGCATTGCTGCCGGGGATCACCTTGCCGTTCTGGCTGCCGGCCACCAAGGTCAGGTCGCGGGTCGAGCCGACGGCGACCTGCTCGCTGTCCCGGATACCGTCGCCGTTGCCGTCGCCATCCAGGCCGGCCGAGCCATCGGGGCGCAGCAGGCCGGGGGCCTGGTTTTCCTGGGCGTTGGGCACACTGTCGTAGTCGGAGTCCGGCGCCCCAGACGACCCGGACCCTCCGGACCCCCCAGACCCTCCAGACGCCCCCGGCGCCTCCGGTGTGGCGGGTGCAACCGGGGACCGGGTGAGGTTGGTCACCGCCCTGGCCGCAAAACTGGCCGCGTCATCGCCGCCATTGGCGGCGGTGCCGGCTTCCTGTAGCGCTTTGTTGTCGCTGGTATCGGTGTCCTGGTAGGCGACGGTCACCGTCTGGCCGGCAGCCACGGCGCGGGCCAAGGTCAGCGTGACCGTCCTGGCCGCTGCATCCACCGTCACCCGGCTGACATCGATGCGCGTGCCATCGACCAGCACGGTAAAGGACTCGTTGGTCGGGGCACGGTCCGCGTTCCCGTCCAGCGCCGTTTCGTGGCCGTAGCTCAGCACCAACTGGTCGCGGTTCACCGTGGCGCTGCTGAGCGCAAAGACCATGGTGTCTACGGTGTACTGGTTGAACGAGTAAGTGTTCACCGCCGGGGCGTTGCCTGCGGCATCCCTGACATTGGCCAGGTTCAGGGTGAGCCGGTGGTTGGTGGTGCGCGCCAGGCTGGCCGTGGGCGTGAAAGTGGCTGTCCAGGCTTTGCCGTCGGTGCCGACCGGCACCAGGTCGCCGAGCGTGCCGTTGGCCTGGGACAGGTCGATGGCCTCTTTCGTGAAGCCGGTGACGCGCTCGTTGAAGGTGAAGGTGACGGTGGCGGTTTCTCCAGCGCTCAGGCGCTCGTCGCTGATCGTCACCGTGACCTCGGGGCGCTTGGTGTCGATGCTGAAGTTGCCGCTGCTGACGCTGCCCGTTCCGGCGTTGCCCTGCGCGTCCAGCACGCCGGCGAGGTTCACGCGGATGGTGTTGTCGGCGCTCTCGATGTCGCTACGGGGCGTGTAGGTGGCGCTCCAGACCTTGCCGTCGGTGCCGACTGCCGTCAGCGCGCCCAGCGTGCCTTTGCTGGTGTCGTACTGGATGTCCTCGGTGCCAAAGCCGGTGACGCTCTCTCTGAAGGTGAAGGTGACGGTGGCGGTTTCTCCAGCGCTCAGGCGCTCGTCGCTGATCGTCACCGTGACCCCGGGCGGCCTGGTGTCGATGCTGAAGTTGCCGCTGCTGGCGCTGCCCGTTCCGGCGTTGCCTTGCGCGTCCAGCACGCCGGCGAGGTTCACGCGGATGGTGTTGTCGGCGCTCTCGGTGTCGGGCCGGGGCGTGTAGGTGGCTGTCCAGACCTTGCCATCGGTGCCGACCGCCGTCAGAGCGCCCAGCGTGCCTTTGCTGGTGTCGTACTGGATGTCCTCGGTGCCAAAGCCGGTGACGCTCTCTCTGAAGGTGAAGGTGAAGGTGGCGGTTTGGCCAGCGGCCAGGCGCTCGTCGCTGATCGTCACCGTGACCTCGGGGCGCTTGGTGTCGATGCTGAAGTTGCCGCTGCTGCCGCTGCCCGTTCCGGCGTTGCCCTGCGCGTCCAGCACGCCGGCCAGGTTCACGCGGATGGTGTTGTCGGCGCTCTCGGTGTCGGGCCGGGGCGTGTAGCTGGCTGTCCAGACCTTGCCGTCGGTGCCGACCGCCGTCAGAGCGCCCAGCGTGCCTTTGCTGGTGTCGTACTGGATGTCCTCGGCAGCAAAGCCGGTGACGCTCTCTCTGAAGGTGAAGGTGACGGTGGCGGTTTCTCCCGCACTCAGGCGCTCGTCGCTGATCGCCACCGTGACCTCGGGGCGTTTGGTGTCGATGCTGAAGTTGCCGCTGCTGACGCTGCCCGTTCCGGCGTTGCCCTGCGCGTCCAGCACGCCGGCCAGGTTCACGCGGATGGTGTTGTCGGCGCTCTCGGTGTCGGGCCGGGGCGTGTAGCTGGCTGTCCAGACCTTGCCGTCGGTGCCGACCGCCGTCAGAGCGCCCAGCGTGCCTTTGCTGGTGTCGTACTGGATGTCCTCGGCAGCAAAGCCGGTGACGCTCTCTCTGAAGGTGAAGGTGACGGTGGCGGTTTGGCCAGCGCTCAGGCGCTCGTCGCTGATCGTCACCGTGACTTCGGGGCGCTTGGTGTCGATGCTGAAGTTGCCGCTGCTGACGCTGCCCGTTCCGGCGTTGCCCTGCGCGTCCAGCACGCCGGCGAGGTTCACGCGGATGGTGTTGTCGGCGCTCTCGGTGCCGGGCCGGGGCGTGTAGGTGGCTGTCCAGACCTTGCCGTCGGTGCCGACTGCCGTCAGCGCGCCCAGCGTGCCTTTGCTGGTGTCGTACTGAACGTCGTTGAGATCGAAGCCGGTGACGCTCTCTCTGAAGGTGACGGTGACGGTGGCGGTTTCTCCTGCGCTCAGGCGCTCGTCGCTGATCGTCACCGTGACTTCGGGGCGCTTGGTGTCGATGCTGAAGTTGCCGCTGCTGACGCTGCCCGTTCCGGCGTTGCCCTGCGCGTCCAGCACGCCGCTGAGGTTCACGCGGATGGTGTTGTCGGCGCTCTCGGTGTCGGGCCGGGGCGTGTAGGTGGCGCTCCAGACCTTGCCGTCGGTGCCGACTGCCGTCAGAGCGCCCAGCGTGCCTTTGCTGGTGTCGTACTGAACGTCGTTGAGATCGAAGCCGGTGACGCTCTCTCTGAAGGTGAAGGTGACGGTGGCGGTTTCTCCTGCGCTCAGGCGCTCGTCGCTGATCGTCACCGTGACCCCGGGCGGCCTGGTGTCGATGCTGAAGTTGCCGCTGCTGACGCTGCCCGTTCCGGCGTTGCCCTGCGCGTCCAGGACGCCGGCCAGGTTCACGCGGATGGTGTTGTCGGCGCTCTCGATGTCGCTGCGGGGCGTGTAGGTGGCTGTCCAGACCTTGCCGTCGGTGCCCACCGCCGTCAGCGCGCCCAGCGTGCCTTTGCTGGTGTCGTACTGAACGTCGTTGAGATCGAAGCCGGTGACGCGCTCGTTGAAGGTGAAGGTGACGGTGGCGGTTTCTCCTGCGCTCAGGCGCTCGTCGCTGATCGTCACCGTGACCCCGGGCGGCCGGGTGTCGATGCTGAAGTTGCCGCTGCTGACGCTGCCCGTTCCGGCGTTGCCCTGCGCGTCCAGGACGCCGCTGAGGTTCACGCGGATGGTGTTGTTGACGCTCTCGATGTCGCTGCGGGGCGTGTAGGTGGCTGTCCAGACCCTGCCGTCGGTGCCGACTGCCGTCAGCGCGCCCAGCGTGCCTTTGCTGGTGTCGTACTGGATGTCCTCGGTGCCAAAGCCGGTGACGCTCTCTCTGAAGGTGAAGGTGACGGTGGCGGTTTCTCCCGCACTCAGGCGCTCGTCGCTGATCGCCACCGTGACCTCGGGGCGTTTGGTGTCGATGCTGAAGTTGCCGCTGCTGACGCTGCCCGTTCCGGCGTTGCCCTGCGCGTCCTGGACGCCGGCCAGGTTCACGCGGATGGTGTTGTCGGCGCTCTCGATGTTGGGCCGGGGCGTGTAGGTGGCTGTCCAGACCTTGCCGTCGGTGCCCACCGCCGTCAGAGCGCTCAGCGTGCCTTTGCTGGTGTCGTACTGGATGTCCTCGGTGCCAAAGCCGGTGACGCTCTCTCTGAAGGTGAAGGTGACGGTGGCGGTTTCTCCAGCACTCAGGCGCTCGTCGCTGATCGTCACCGTGACTTCGGGCGGCCTGGTGTCGATGCTGAAGTTGCCGCTGCTGCCGGTGCCCGTTCCGGCGTTGCCCTGCGCGTCCAGCACGCCGCTGAGGTTCACGCGGATGGTGTTGTCGGCGCTCTCGATGTTGGGCCGGGGCGTGTAGGTGGCGCTCCAGACCTTGCCGTCGGTGCCGACTGCCGTCAGAGCGCTCAGCGTGCCTTTGCTGGTGTCGTACTGGATGTCGTTGAGATCGAAGCCGGTGACGCGCTCGTTGAAGGTGAAGGTGACGGTGGCGGTTTCTCCAGCGGTCAGGCGCTCGTCGCTGATCGTCACCGTGACTTCGGGCGGCTTGGTGTCGATGCTGAAGTTGCCGCTGCTGCCGGTGCCCACCCCGGCGTTGCCCTGCGCGTCCAGCACGCCGGCGAGGTTCACGCGGATGGTGTTGTTGGCGCTCTCGATGCCGCTGCTGGGCGTGTAGGTGGCTGTCCAGATCCTGCCGTCGGTGCCCACCGCCGTCAGCGCGCCCAGCGTGCCTTTGCTGGTGTCGTACTGGATGTCCTCGGTGCCAAAGCCGGTGACGCTCTCTCTGAAGGTGAAGGTGACAGTGGCGGTTTCTCCTGCGGCGAGGCGCTCGTCGCTGATCGTCACCGTGACCTCGGGGCGCTTGGTGTCGATGCTGAAGTTGCCGCTGCTGACGCTGCCCGTTCCGGCGTTGCCCTGCGCGTCCAGCACGCCGGCGAGGTTCACGCGGATGGTGTTGTCGGCGCTCTCGGTGTCGGGCCGGGGCGTGTAGGTGGCTGTCCAGACCTTGCCGTCGGTGCCCACCGCCGTCAGCGCGCTCAGCGTGCCTTTGCTGGTGTCGTATTGAACGTCGTTGAGATCGAAGCCGGTGACGCGCTCGCTGAAGGTGACGGTGACGGTGGCGGTTTCTCCTGCGGCGAGGCTGCTGTCGCTGATCGTCACCGTGACCCCGGGCGGCCTGGTGTCGATGCTGAAGTTGCCGCTGCTGCCGGTGCCCGTTCCGGCGTTGCTCTGCGCGTCCAGCACGCCGGCCAGGTTCACGCGGATGGTGTTGTCGGCGCTCTCGATGCCGCTGCTGGGCGTGTAGGTGGCTGTCCAGACCTTGCCGTCGGTGCCGACCGCCATCAGAGCGCCCAGCGTGCCTTTGCTGGTGTCGTACTGGATGTCCGCGGTATCAAAGCCGGTGACGCGCTCGCTGAAGGTGAAGGTGACGATGGCGGTTTCGCCAGCGGTCAGGTGGTTGTCGCTGATCGTCACCGTGACCTCGGGCGGCCTGTCGACCACGGTCGGCCTGGTGTCGATGCTGAAGTTGCCGCTGCTGGCGCTGCCCGTTCCGGCGTTGCCCTGCGCGTCCTGGACGCCGGCCAGGTTCACGCGGATGGTGTTGTTGGCGCTCTCGATGCCGCTGCTGGGCGTGTAGGTGGCTGTCCAGACCCTGCCGTCGGTGCCGACTGCCGTCAGCGCGCCCAGCGTGCCTTTGCTGGTGTCGTACTGGATGTCCGCAGTATCAAAGCCGGTGACGCGCTCGCTGAAGGTGAAGGTGACGGTGGCGGTTTCGCCAGCGGTCAGGTGGTTGTCGCTGATCGTCACCGTGACCTCGGGCGGCCTGTCGACCACGGTCGGCCTGGTGTCGATGCTGAAGTTGCCGCTGGTGCTGGTGCCCGTTCCGGCATTGCCCTGCGCGTCCAGCACGCCGCTGAGGTTCACGCGGATGGTGTTGTCGGCGCTCTCGGTGTCGGGCCGGGGCGTGTAGGTGGCGCTCCAGACCTTGCCGTCGGTGCCCACCGCCGTCAGCGCGCCCAGCGTGCCTTTGCTGGTGTCGTACTGGATGTCCTCGGTGCCAAAGCCGGTGACGCTCTCTCTGAAGGTGAAGGTGACGGTGGCGGTTTCTCCTGCGCTCAGGTGGTTGTCGCTGATCGTCACCGTGACTTCGGGGCGCTTGGTGTCGATGCTGAAGTTGCCGCTGCTGACGCTGCCCGCTCCGGCGTTGCCCTGCGCGTCCTGGACGCCGGCGAGGTTCACGCGGATGGTGTTGGTGGCGCTTTCGGTGTCGCTGTTGGGCGTGTAGGTGGCGCTCCAGACCTTGCCGTCGGTGCCGACCGCCGTCAGCGCGCCCAGCGTGCCTTTGCTGGTGTCGTACTGGATATCCGCGGTATCAAAGCCGGTGACGCGCTCGCTGAAGGTGAAGGTGACGGTGGCGGTTTCGCCAGCGCTCAGGCGGTTGTCGCTGATCGTCACCGTGACCTCGGGCGGCCTGTCGACCACGGTCGGCCTGGTGTCGATGCTGAAGTTGCCGCTGCTGCCGGTGCCCGTTCCGGCGTTGCCTTGCGCGTCCAGCACGCCGCTGAGGTTCACGCGGATGGTGTTGTCGGCGCTCTCGATGCCGCTGCTGGGCGTGTAGGTGGCTGTCCAGACCTTGCCGTCGGTGCCGACCGCCATCAGAGCGCCCAGCGTGCCTTTGCTGGTGTCGTACTGGATGTCCGCGGTATCAAAGCCGGTGACGCGCTCGCTGAAGGTGAAGGTGACGGTGGCGGTTTCGCCAGCGGTCAGGTGGTTGTCGCTGATCGTCACCGTGACCTCGGGCGGCCTGTCGACCACGGTCGGCCTGGTGTCGATGCTGAAGTTGCCGCTGCTGGCGCTGCCCGTTCCGGCGTTGCCCTGCGCGTCCTGGACGCCGGCCAGGTTCACGCGGATGGTGTTGTTGGCGCTCTCGATGCCGCTGCTGGGCGTGTAGGTGGCTGTCCAGATCCTGCCGTCGGTGCCGACCGCCGTCAGCGCACCCAGCGTGCCTTTGCTGGTGTCGTACTGGATGTCCGCGGTATCAAAGCCGGTGACGCGCTCGCTGAAGGTGAAGGTGACGGTGGCGGTTTCGCCAGCGGTCAGGTGGTTGTCGCTGATCGTCACCGTGACCTCGGGCGGCCTGTCGACCACGGTCGGCCTGGTGTCGATGCTGAAGTTGCCGCTGCTGGCGCTGCCCGTTCCGGCGTTGCCCTGCGCGTCCAGCACGCCGGCGAGGTTCACGCGGATGGTGTTGTCGGCGCTCTCGATGCCGCTGCTGGGCGTGTAGGTGGCTGTCCAGATCCTGCCGTCGGTGCCCACCGCCGTCAGCGCACCCAGCGTGCCTTTGCTGGTGTCGTACTGGATGTCCTCGGTGCCAAAGCCGGTGACGCTCTCTCTGAAGGTGAAGGTGAAGGTGGCGGTTTCTCCCGCACTCAGGCGCTCGTCGCTGATCGTCACCGTGACTTCGGTCGGCCTGGTGTCGATGCTGAAGTTGCCGCTGCTGGCGCTGCCCGCTCCGACGTTGCCCTGCGCGTCCAGCACGCCGGCCAGGTTCACGCGGATGGTGTTGTCGGCGCTCTCGATGCCGCTGCTGGGCGTGTAGGTGGCTGTCCAGACCCTGCCGTCGGTGCCGACCGCCGTCAGCGCGCCCAGCGTGCCTTTGCTGGTGTCGTACTGGATGTCCTCGGTGCCAAAGCCGGTGACGCTCTCTCTGAAGGTGAAGGTGACGGTGGCGGTTTCTCCCGCACTCAGGCGCTCGTCGCTGATCGTCACCGTGACTTCGGGCGGCTTGGTGTCGATGCTGAAGTTGCCGCTGCTGGCGCTGCCCGTTCCGGCGTTGCCCTGCGCGTCCAGCACGCCGGCGAGGTTCACGCGGATGGTGTTGTTGGCGCTCTCGATGCCGCTGCTGGGCGTGTAGGTGGCTGTCCAGATCCTGCCGTCGGTGCCGACCGCCGTCAGCGCGCCCAGCGTGCCTTTGCTGCTGTCGTACTGGATGTCCCCGGTATCAAAGCCGGTGACGCGCTCGCTGAAGGTGAAGGTGACGGTGGCGGTTTCGCCAGCAGTCAGGTGGTTGTCGCTGATCGTCACCGTGACCTCGGGCGGCCTGTCGACCACGGTCGGCCTGGTGTCGATGCTGAAGTTGCCGCTGCTGGCGCTGCCCGTTCCGGCGTTGCCCTGCGCGTCCAGGACGCCGGCGAGGTTCACGCGGATGGTGTTGGTGGCGCTCTCGATGCCGCTGCTGGGCGTGTAGGTGGCTGTCCAGATCCTGCCGTCGGTGCCGACCGCCGTCAGCGCGCCCAGCGTGCCTTTGCTGGTGTCGTACTGAACGTCGTTGAGATCGAAGCCGGTGACGCGCTCGCTGAAGGTGAAGGTGACGGTGGCGGTTTCGCCAACGGTCAAGCGGTTGTCGCTGATCGCCACCGTGACTTCGGGGCGCTTGGTGTCGATGCTGATGGTGGATTCGCGGAACGGCTGGGAGCCATTGCTGACGTTGCCGGCGCTGTCCCTGATGCCGTCCTGAATGATGCTGATCGAGCTGCTGGCGCTCTGCAGGTTGGCCGTGGGTGTGAAGGTGGCCCTCCAGATTCTGCCGTCGGTCGTGTCCTGCCTCAGGTTGCTCACTGAACCGTTGGGGATTTCGAAGGTATCTGCGGTGACGTTGTTGACGATCTCGTTGAAGGTGACCGTGACGGTGGCGGTTTCTCCGGCGGTAAGGCGCGCTTTGTCAAACGTGGCGCTGGTGGGATAGGGATACTGGGCGTCGACCTCGTAGTTGTTGGTGCTGGCGCTGGAGTTAGGCACTGCGGCGTTGCCTGCGAGGTCACGCACGCCATCGAGGTTGCGGATGCTGACGGTGTTGGTGGAATCACTCGCGACATGCGGACTGGCACGGTAGGTGATGGTCCAGGTGCGGCCACCATCTGCGCTGACTGGCTCTTTCGGGCTGAAGGTGATGTAGGGAGAGGCACTGGAGTTGTCCAAATTGATGTTGGCCAACGTGAAGCCGGTGACTGCCTCGCTGAAGGTGAAGGTAATGGTGACGTCGGTGTCCCCCGTGACGATGGAGGTGGGGCCCACCACAGAGACGATGCTGGGCCGCCCGTCGACCTCGGTGGGCCTGGTGTCGATGCTGAAGTTGCCGCTGCTGGCGCTGCCCACTCCGGCGTTGCCCTGCGCGTCCAGGACGCCGGCGAGGTTTACGCGGATGGTGTTGTTGGCGCTCTCGATGCCGCTGCTGGGCGTGTAGGTGGCGCTCCAGACCTTGCCGTCGGTGCCGACCGCCGTCAGAGCGCCCAGCGTGCCTTTGCTGGTGTCGTACTGGATGTCCTCGGTATCAAAGCCGGTGACACGCTCGCTGAAGGCGAAGGTGACGGTGGCGGTTTCGCCAGCGGTCAGGCGCTCGTCGCTGATCGTCACCGTGACCTCGGGCGGCCTGTCGACCACGGTCGGCCTGGTGTCGATGCTGAAGTTGCCGCTGCTGGCGCTGCCCGCTCCGGCGTTGCCCTGCGCGTCCTGGACGCCGGCCAGGTTCACGCGGATGGTGTTGTTGGCGCTCTCGATGCCGCTGCTGGGCGTGTAGGTGGCTGTCCAGACCCTGCCGTCGGTGCCGACTGCCGTCAGCGCGCCCAGCGTGCCTTTGCTGGTGTCGTACTGGATGTCCCCGGTATCAAAGCCGGTGACGCGCTCGCTGAAGGTGAAGGTGACGGTGGCGGTTTCGCCAGCGCTCAGGTGGTTGTCGCTGATCGTCACCGTGACTTCGGGCGGCCTGTCGACCACGGTCGGCCTGGTGTCGATGCTGAAGTTGCCGCTGCTGCCGGTGCCCGTTCCGGCATTGCCCTGCGCGTCCAGCACGCCGGCGAGGTTCACGCGGATGGTGTTGTTGGCGCTTTCGGTGTTGGGCCGGGGCGTGTAGCTGGCTGTCCAGACCTTGCCGTCGGTGCCGACCGCCATCAGAGCGCTCAGCGTGCCTTTGCTGGTGTCGTACTGAACGTCGTTGAGATCGAAGCCGGTGACGCTCTCGCTGAAGGTGAAGGTGACGGTGGCGGTTTCGCCAGCGCTCAGGTGGTTGTCGCTGATCGTCACCGTGACCTCGGGCGGCCTGTCGACCACGGTCGGCCTGGTGTCGATGCTGAAGTTGCCGCTGCTGCCGGTGCCCGTTCCGGCGTTGCTCTGCGCGTCCAGCACGCCGGCCAGGTTCACGCGGATGGTGTTGTCGGCGCTCTCGATGCCGCTGCTGGGCGTGTAGGTGGCTGTCCAGACCTTGCCGTCGGTGCCGACCGCCATCAGAGCGCCCAGCGTGCCTTTGCTGGTGTCGTACTGGATGTCCGCGGTATCAAAGCCGGTGACGCGCTCGCTGAAGGTGAAGGTGACGGTGGCGGTTTCGCCAGCGGTCAGGTGGTTGTCGCTGATCGTCACCGTGACCTCGGGCGGCCTGTCGACCACGGTCGGCCTGGTGTCGATGCTGAAGTTGCCGCTGCTGGCGCTGCCCGTTCCGGCGTTGCCCTGCGCGTCCAGCACGCCGGCGAGGTTCACGCGGATGGTGTTGTTGGCGCTCTCGATGCCGCTGCTGGGCGTGTAGGTGGCTGTCCAGATCCTGCCGTCGGTGCCGACCGCCGTCAGCGCGCCCAGCGTGCCTTTGCTGCTGTCGTACTGGATGTCCCCGGTATCAAAGCCGGTGACGCGCTCGCTGAAGGTGAAGGTGACGGTGGCGGTTTCGCCAGCAGTCAGGTGGTTGTCGCTGATCGTCACCGTGACCTCGGGCGGCCTGTCGACCACGGTCGGCCTGGTGTCGATGCTGAAGTTGCCGCTGCTGGCGCTGCCCGTTCCGGCGTTGCCCTGCGCGTCCAGGACGCCGGCGAGGTTCACGCGGATGGTGTTGGTGGCGCTCTCGATGCCGCTGCTGGGCGTGTAGGTGGCTGTCCAGATCCTGCCGTCGGTGCCGACCGCCGTCAGCGCGCCCAGCGTGCCTTTGCTGGTGTCGTACTGAACGTCGTTGAGATCGAAGCCGGTGACGCGCTCGCTGAAGGTGAAGGTGACGGTGGCGGTTTCGCCAACGGTCAGGCGGCTGTCGTTGATCGTCACCGTGACTTCGGGGCGCTTGGTGTCGATGCTGATGGTGGAGTCGTGGAACGGCTGGGAGCCATTGTTGACGTTGCCGGCGCTGTCCCTGAGGCCGTCCTGACTGATGCTGATCGAGCTGCTGGCGCTCTGCAGGTTGGCCGTGGGGGTGAAGGTGGCCCTCCAGATTCTGCCGTCGGTCGTGTCCTGCCTCACGTTGCTCACCGAACCGTTGGGGATTTCGAAGGTATCTGCGGTGACGTTGTTGACGATCTCGTTGAAGGTGACGGTGACGGTGGCGGTTTCTCCGGCGGCAAGGTGGGTTTTGTCAAACGTGGCGCTGGTGGGATAGGGAGCCACGGCGTCGACCTCGTAGTTCTCGGTGCTGGCGCTGGAGTTAGGCACTGCGGGGTTGCCTGCGAGGTCACGCACGCCATCGAGGTTGCGGATGCTGACGGTGTTGGTGGAATCACCCGTGACATGCGGACTGGCACCGAAGGTGATGGTCCAGGTGCGGCCACCATCTGCGCTGACTGGCTCTTTCGGGCTGTAGGTGATGTAGGGAGAGGCACTGGAGTTGTCCAAATTGATGTTGGCCAACGTGAAGCCGGTGACTGCCTCGCTGAAGGTGAAGGTAATGGTGACTTCGGTGTCCCCCGTGACGATGGAGGTGGGGCCCACCACCGAGACGATGCTGGGCCGCCCGTCGACCTCGGTGGGCCTGGTGTCGATGCTGAAGTTGCCGCTGGCGCTGGTGCCCACTCCGGCGTTGCCCTGCGCGTCCTGGACGCCGCTGAGGTTCACGCGGATGGTGTTGTTGGCGCTCTCGATGCCGCTGCTGGGCGTGTAGGTGGCTGTCCAGACCCTGCCGTCGGTGCCGACCGCCGTCAGCGCGCCCAGCGTGCCTTTGCTGGTGTCGTACTGGATGTCTGCGGTATCAAAGCCGGTGACGCGCTCGCTGAAGGTGAAGGTGACGGTGGCGCTTTCGCCAGCGGTCAGGCGGTTGTCGCTGATCGTCACCGTGACCTCGGGCGGCCTGTCGACCACGGTCGGCCTGGTGTCGATGCTGAAGTTGCCGCTGCTGACGCTGCCCTCTCCGGCGTTGCCCTGCGCGTCCTGGACGCCGGCGAGGTTCACGCGGATGGTGTTTTTGGCGCTCTCGATGCCGCTGCTGGGCGTGTAGGTGGCTGTCCAGACCCTGCCGTCGGCGCCGACCGCCGTCAGAGCGCTCAGCGCGCCTTTGCTGGTGTCGTACTGGATGTCCGCAGTATCAAAGCCGGTGACGCGCTCGCTGAAGGTGAAGGTGATGGTGGCGGTTTCGCCAGCGGTCAGGCGCTCGTCGCTGATCGCCACCGTGACTTCGGGGCGCTTGGTGTCGATGGTGATGGTGGAGTCGTCGAACGACTGGGTGCCATTGTTGACGTTGCCGGCGCTGTCCTTGAGGCCGTCCTGACTGATGCTGATCGAGCTGCTGGTGCTCTGCAGGTTGGCTGTGGGGGTGAAGGTGGCCCTCCAGATTCTGCCGTCGGTCGTGTCCTGCCTCAGGTTGCTCACCGAACCGTTGGGGATTTCGAAGGTATCTTCGGTGACGTTATCGACGATCTCGTTGAAGGTGACGGTGACGGTGGCGGTTTCTCCGGCGGCAAGGTGGGTTTTGTCAAACGTGGCGCTGGTGGGATAGGGAGCCACGGCGTCGACCTCGTAGTTCTCGGTGCTGGCGCTGGAGTTGGGCACTGCGGCGTTGCCTGCGAGGTCACGCACGCCATCGAGGTTGCGGATGCTGACGGTGTTGGTGGAATCACCCGTGACATGCGGACTGGCACGGAAGGTGATGGTCCAGGTGCGGCCACCATCTGCGCTGACCGGCTCTTTCGGGCTGAAGGTGATGTAGGGAGAGGCACTGGAGTTGTCCAAATTGATGTTGGCCAACGTGAAGCCGGTGACTGCCTCGCTGAAGGTGAAGGTAATGGTGACGTCGGTGTCCCCCGTGACGATGGAGGTGGGGCCCACCACAGAGACGATGCTGGGCCGCCCGTCGACCACGGGCGGCCTGGTGTCGATAGTGAAGTTGCCGCTGCTGCCGGTGCCCGTTCCGGCGTTGTCCGTTGCGTCCCGGACGCCGGCGAGGTTCACGCCGATGGTGTTTTCGGCGCTCTCGGTGTTGGGCCGGGGCGTGTAGGTGGCGCTCCAGACCTTGCCGTCGGTGCCCACCGCCGTCAGCGCGCCCAGCGTGCCTTTGCTGGTGTCGTACTGGATGTCCTCGGTACCAAAGCCGGTGACGCGCTCGCTGAAGGCGAAGGTGACGGTGGCGGTTTCGCCAGCGGTCAGGCGCTCGTCGCTGATCGTCACCGTGACCTCGGGCGGCCTGTCGACCTCGGGCGGCCTGGTGTCGATGCTGAAGTTGCCGCTGCTGACGCTGCCCTCTCCGGCGTTGCCCTGCGCGTCCTGGACGCCGGCGAGGTTCACGCGGATGGTGTTGTTGGCGCTCTCGGTGTCGGGCCGGGGCGTATAGGTGGCGCTCCAGACCCTGCCGTCGGTGCCGACCGCCGTCAGAGCGCCCAGCGTGCCTTTGCTGGTGTCGTACTGGATGTCCTCGGTGCCAAAGCCGGTGACGCCCTCGCTGAAGGTGAAGGTGATGGTGGCGGTTTCGCCAGCGGTCAGGCGCTCGTCGCTGATCGTCATCGTGACCTCGGGCGGCCCGTCGCCCTCGGTGGTCTTGGTGTCGATGCTGAAGTTGCCGCTGCTGCCGGTGCCCTCTCCGGCGTTGCCCTGCGCGTCCAGCACGCCGCTGAGGTTCACGCGGATGGTGTTGTCGGCGCTCTGGATGCCTCTGCTGGGCGTGTAGGTGGCTGTCCAGACCATGCCGTCGGTGCCGACCGCCGTCAGCACGCTCAGCGTGCCTTTGCTGGTGTCGTACTGGATGTCCTCGGTACCAAAGCCGGTGACGCGCTCGCTGAAGGTGAAGGTGACGGTGGCGGTTTCGCCAGCGGTCAGGCGCTCGTCGCTGATCGTCACCGTGACTTCGGGGCGCTTGGTGTCGATGCTGATGGTGGAGTCGTGGAACGGCTGGGTGCCATTGTTGACGTTGCCGGCGCTGTCCCTGAGGCCGTCCTGACTGATGCTGATCGAGCTGCTGGTGCTCTGCAGGTTGGCCGTGGGGGTGAAGGTGGCCCTCCAGATTCTGCCGTCGGTCGTGTCCTGCCTCACGTTGCTCACTGAACCGTTGGGGATTTCGAAGGTATCTGCGGTGACGTTGTTGACGATCTCGTTGAAGGTGACGGTGACGGTGGCGGTTTCTCCGGCGGCAAGGTGGGTTTTGTCAAACGTGGCGCTGGTGGGATAGGGAGCCACGGCGTCGACCTCGTAGTTCTCGGTGCTGGCGCTGGAGTTGGGCACTGCGGCGTTGCCTGCGAGGTCACGCACGCCATCGAGGTTGCGGATGCTGACGGTGTTGGTGGAATCACCCGTGACATGCGGACTGGCACCGAAGGTGATGGTCCAGGTGCGGCCACCATCTGCGCTGACTGGCTCTTTCGGGCTGTAGGTGATGTAGGGAGAGGCACTGGAGTTGTCCAAATTGATGTTGGCCAACGTGAAGCCGGTGACTGCCTCGCTGAAGGTGAAGGTAATGGTGACGTCGGTGTCCCCCGTGACGATGGAGGTGGGGCCCACCACAGAGACGATGCTGGGCCGCCCGTCGACCTCGGTGGGCCTGGTGTCGATGCTGAAGTTGCCGCTGCTGCCGGTGCCCGCTCCGACGTTGCCCTGCGCGTCCAGCACGCCGGCCAGGTTCACGCGGATGGTGTTGTCGGCGCTCTCGGTGTTGGGCCGGGGCGTGTAGGTGGCGCTCCAGACCCTGCCGTCGGTGCCGACTGCCGTCAGCGCGCCCAGCGTGCCTTTGCTGGTGTCGTACTGGATGTCCCCGGTATCAAAGCCGGTGACGCTCTCTCTGAAGGTGAAGGTGACGGTGGCGGTTTCTCCAGCGGTGAGGCGCTCGTCGCTGATCGTCACCGTGACTTCGGGCGGCTTGGTGTCGATGCTGAAGTTGCCGCTGCTGCCGGTGCCCACCCCGGCGTTGCCCTGCGCGTCCAGCACGCCGGCGAGGTTCACGCGGATGGTGTTGTCGGCGCTCTCGGTGTCGGGCCGGGGCGTGTAGGTGGCTGTCCAGACCTTGCCGTCGGTGCCGACCGCCATCAGAGCGCTCAGCGTGCCTTTGCTGGTGTCGTACTGGATGTCCTCGGTGCCAAAGCCGGTGACGCTCTCTCTGAAGGTGAAGGTGACGGTGGCGGTTTGGCCAGCGCTCAGGCTGCTGTCGCTGATCGTCACCGTGACTTCGGGCAGCCTGTCGACCCCGGGCGGCCTGGTGTCGATGCTGAAGTTGTCGCTGCTGCCGGTGCCCGTTCCGGCGTTGCCCTGCGCGTCCAGCACGCCGGCCAGGTTCACGCGGATGGTGTTGTCGGCGCTCTCGATGTCGGGCCGAGGCGTGTAGGTGGCGCTCCAGACCCTGCCGTCGGTGCCCACCGCCGTCAGAGCGCCCAGCGTGCCTTTGCTGGTGTCGTACTGGATGTCCCCGGTATCAAAGCCGGTGACGCGCTCGCTGAAGGTGAAGGTGATGGTGGCGGTTTGGCCAACGGTCAGGCGGGTGTCGTTGATCGCCACCGTGACTTCGGGGCGCTTGGTGTCGATGCTGATGGTGGAGTCGTGGAACGGCTGGGTGCCATTGTTGACGTTGCCGGCGCTGTCCCTGAGGCCGTCCTGACTGATGCTGATCGAGCTGCTGGCGCTCTGCAGGTTGGCCGTGGGGGTGAAGGTGGCCCTCCAGATTCTGCCGTCGGTCGTGTCCTGCCTCACGTTGCTCACCGAACCGTTGGGGATTTCGAAGGTATCTGCGGTGACGTTGTTGACGATCTCGTTGAAGGTGACGGTGACGGTGGCGGTTTCTCCGGCGGCAAGGTGGGTTTTGTCAAACGTGGCGCTGGTGGGATAGGGAGCCACGGCGTCGACCTCGTAGTTCTCGGTGCTGGCGCTGGAGTTAGGCACTGCGGGGTTGCCTGCGAGGTCACGCACGCCATCGAGGTTGCGGATGCTGACGGTGTTGGTGGAATCACCCGTGACATGCGGACTGGCACCGAAGGTGATGGTCCAGGTGCGGCCACCATCTGCGCTGACTGGCTCTTTCGGGCTGTAGGTGATGTAGGGAGAGGCACTGGAGTTGTCCAAATTGATGTTGGCCAACGTGAAGCCGGTGACTGCCTCGCTGAAGGTGAAGGTAATGGTGACGTCGGTGTCCCCCGTGACGATGGAGGTGGGGCCCACCACCGAGACGATGCTGGGCCGCCCGTCGACCTCGGTGGGCCTGGTGTCGATGCTGAAGTTGCCGCTGGCGCTGGTG
This sequence comes from Verminephrobacter eiseniae EF01-2, assembly GCF_000015565.1. Classification (NCBI taxonomy): domain Bacteria; kingdom Pseudomonadati; phylum Pseudomonadota; class Betaproteobacteria; order Burkholderiales; family Comamonadaceae; genus Verminephrobacter; species Verminephrobacter eiseniae. The sequence continues at coordinate 2,226,409 of NC_008786.1, read as the reverse complement.
CCCACTCCGGCGTTGCCCTGCGCGTCCAGGACGCCGGCGAGGTTCACGCGGATGGTGTTGGTGGCGCTTTCGATGCCGCTGTTGGGTGTGTAGGTGGCTGTCCAGACCTTGCCGTCGGTGCCGACCGCCGTCAGCGCGCCCAGCGTGCCTTTGCTGGTGTCGTACTGGATGTCCGCGGTATCAAAGCCGGTGACGCGCTCGCTGAAGGTGAAGGTGACGGTGGCGCTTTCGCCAGCGCTCAGGCGCTCGTCGCTGATCGCCACCGTGACTTCGGGGCGCTTGGTGTCGATGCTGATGGTGGAGTCGTCGAACGACTGGGTGCCATTGTTGACGTTGCCGGCGCTGTCCCTGAGGCCGTCCTGACTGATGCTGATCGAGCTGCTGGTGCTCTGCAGGTTGGCCGTGGGGGTGAAGGTGGCCCTCCAGATTCTGCCGTCGGTCGTGTCCTGCCTCACGTTGCTCACCGAACCGTTGGGGATTTCGAAGGTATCTGCGGTGACGTTGTTGACGATCTCGTTGAAGGTGACGGTGACGGTGGCGGTTTCTCCGGCGGCAAGGTGGGTTTTGTCAAACGTGGCGCTGGTGGGATAGGGAGCCACGGCGTCGACCTCGTAGTTCTCGGTGCTGGCGCTGGAGTTAGGCACTGCGGCGTTGCCTGCGAGGTCACGCACGCCATCGAGGTTGCGGATGCTGACGGTGTTGGTGGAATCACCCGTGACATGCGGACTGGCACGGAAGGTGATGGTCCAGGTGCGGCCACCATCTGCGCTGACCGGCTCTCTCGGGCGGTAGGTGATGTAGGGAGAGGCACTGGAGTTGTCCAAATTGATGTTGGCCAACGTGAAGCCGGTGACTGCCTCGCTGAAGGTGAAGGTAATGGTGACGTCGGTGCTCAGCAAGACGATGGAGGTGGGGCCCACCACAGAGACGATGCTGGGCCGCCCGTCGACCTCGGTGGGCCTGGTGTCGATGCTGAAGTTGCCGCTGGCGCTGGTGCCCACTCCGGCGTTGCCCTGCGCGTCCTGGACGCCGGCGAGGTTCACGCGGATGGTGTTGGTGGCGCTTTCGATGCCGCTGTTGGGTGTGTAGGTGGCTGTCCAGACCCTGCCGTCGGTGCCCACCGCCGTCAGCGCGCCCAGCGTGCCTTTGCTGGTGTCGTACTGGATGTCCGCGGTATCAAAGCCGGTGACGCGCTCGCTGAAGGTGAAGGTGACGGTGGCGGTTTCTCCAGCGGTCAGGCGCTCGTCGCTGATCGTCACCGTGACCTCGGGCCGCCCGTCGACCACGGTCGGCCTGGTGTCGATGCTGAAGTTGCCGCTGCTGACGCTGCCCTCTCCGGCGTTGCCCTGCGCATCCAGCACGCCGGCGAGGTTCACGCGGATGGTGTTCTTGGCGCTTTCGATGCCGCTGCTGGGCGTGTAGGTGGCTGTCCAGACCCTGCCGTCGGTGCCCACCGCCGTCAGAGCGCCCAGCGTGCCTTTGCTGGTGTCGTACTGAACGTCGTTGAGATCGAAGCCGGTGACGCGCTCGCTGAAGGCGAAGGTGACGGTGGCGGTTTCGCCAGCGCTCAGGCGCTCGTCGCTGATCCCCACCGTGACTTCGGGGCGCTTGGTGTCGATGCTGATGGTGGAGTCGTCGAACGACTGGGTGCCATTGTTGACGTTGCCGGCGCTGTCCTTGAGGCCGTCCTGACTGATGCTGATCGAGCTGCTGGCGCTCTGCAGGTTGGCCGTGGGGGTGAAGGTGGCCCTCCAGATTCTGCCGTCGGTCGTGTCCTGCCTCACGTTGCTCACTGAACCATTGGGGATTTCGAAGGTATCTTCGGTGACGTTATCGACGATCTCGTTGAAGGTGACGGTGACGGTGGCGGTTTCTCCGGCGGCAAGGTGGGTTTTGTCAAACGTGGCGCTGGTGGGATAGGGAGCCACGGCGTCGACCTCGTAGTTCTCGGTGCTGGCGCTGGAGTTAGGCACTGCGGCGTTGCCTGCGAGGTCACGCACGCCATCGAGGTTGCGGATGCTGACGGTGTTGGTGGAATCACCCGTGACATGCGGACTGGCACGGAAGGTGATGGTCCAGGTGCGGCCACCATCTGCGCTGACCGGCTCTTTCGGGCTGTAGGTGACGTAGGGAGAGGCACTGGAGTTGTCCAAATTGATGTTGGCCAACGTGAAGCCGGTGACTGCCTCGCTGAAGGTGAAGGTAATGGTGACGTCGGTGTCCCCCGTGACGATGGAGGTGGGGCCCACCACAGAGACGATGCTGGGCCGCCCGTCGACCACGGGCGGCCTGGTGTCGATGCTGAAGTTGCCGCTGGCGCTGGTGCCCACTCCGGCGTTGTCCGTTGCGTCCCGGACGCCGGCGAGGTTCACGCCGATGGTGTTTTCGGCGCTCTCGGTGTTGGGCCGGGGCGTGTAGGTGGCGCTCCAGACCTTGCCGTCGGTGCCCACCGCCGTCAGCGCGCCCAGCGTGCCTTTGCTGGTGTCGTACTGGATGTCCTCGGTGCCAAAGCCGGTGACGCGCTCGCTGAAGGTGAAGGTGACGGTGGCGGTTTCGCCAGCAGTCAGGTGGTTGTCGCTGATCGTCACCGTGACCTCGGGCGGCCTGTCGACCTCGGTGGGCCTGGTGTCGATGCTGAAGTTGCCGCTGCTGACGCTGCCCTCTCCGGCGTTGCCCTGCGCGTCCTGGACGCCGGCCAGGTTCACGCGGATGGTGTTGTTGGCGCTTTCGGTGTCGGGCCGGGGCGTGTAGGTGGCGCTCCAGACCCTGCCGTCGGTGCCGACCGGCGTCAGAGCGTCCAGCGTGCCTTTGCTGGTGTCGTACTGAACGTCGTCGAGATCGAAGCCGGTGACGCTCTCGCTGAAGGTGAAGGTGATGGTGGCGGTTTCGCCAGCGGTCAGGCGGGTGTCGCTGATCGTCATCGTGACCTCGGGCGGCCCGTCGCCCTCGGTGGTCTTGGTGTCGATGCTGAAGTTGCCGCTGCTGCCGGTGCCCGCTCCGGCGTTGCCCTGCGCGTCCAGGACGCCGGCGAGGTTCACGCGGATGGTGTTGTCGGCGCTCTGGATGCCGCTGCGGGGCGTGTAGGTGGCTGTCCAGACCATGCCGTCGGCGCCCACCGCCGTCAGCGCGCTCAGCGTGCCTTTGCTGGTGTCGTACTGGATGTCCTCGGTACCAAAGCCGGTGACGCGCTCGCTGAAGGTGAAGATGATGGTGGCGGTTTGGCCAGCGATCAGGCGGTTGTCGCTGATCCCCACCGTGACTTCGGGGCGCTTGGTGTCGATGCTGATGGTGGATTGGTCGAACGACTGGCTGCCATTGTTGACGTTGCCGGCGCTGTCCCTGAGGCCGTTCAGATCGATGCTGATCGAGCTGCTGGCGCTCTGCAGGTTGGCCGTGGGGGTGAAGGTGGCCCGCCAGATTCTGCCGTCGGTCGTGTCCTGCCTCAGGTTGCTTACCGAACCGTTGGGGATTTGAAAGGTATCTTCGGTGACGTTGTTGACGATCTCGTTGAAGGTGACGGTGACGGTGGCGGTTTCTCCGGCGGCAAGGTGGGTTTTGTCAAACGTGGCGCTGATGGGACCGGGGTCCTTGGTGTCGATCGCGAAGTTGTTGCTGGTGGGGCTGGCCGTTGCGGCGATGCCTGTGGCGTCACGGATGGTATGGAGGTTGCGCAGGCTGATGGTGTTGGTGGCATCCTCGACGTCCGGCTCTGCCGTGTAGGTGATGGTGTAGGTGCGGCCGTCGACTGAGCGGTTCAGCGCTCCTATCTGGTTGCTGCCATAGGGCGTGACATGGGCGTTGCTGAAATCGATGTTGTCTGGCGTGAAGCCGGTGACTGCTTCGTCGAAGGTGATGGTGACGGTGACCAGTCTGTCATTGCTGTTCGTGACGGGGTTGGGGGTCACGGCAATGGTGGCGCTGGGCGGCCCGTCGGCCTCGGGCGGCCTGGTGTCGATGCGGAAGTTGCCGCTGCTGCCGGTGCCCGTTCCGGCGTTGCCCTGCACGTCCTGGACGCCACCGAGGTTCACGCGGATGGTGTTGTCGGCGCTTTCGATGCCGATGCGGGGCGTGTAGGTGGCGCTCCAGACCCTGCCATCGGCGCCCACCGCCGTCAGAGCGCCCAGCGTGCCTTTGCTGATGTCGTACTGGATGTCCTCGATATCAAAGCCGGTGACGCTCTTGCTGAAGGTGAAGAGGACGGTGGCGGTTTCGCCAGCGCTCAGGCGCTCGTCGCTGATCGTCACCGTGACTTCGGGCGGCCTGGTGTCGATGCTGAAGTTGCCGCTGCTGCCGGTGCCCGTTCCGGCGTTGCCCTGCGCATTCAGCACGCCGGCGAGGTTCACGCGGATGGTGTTGTCGGCGCTCTCGGTGCCGCTGTGGGGCGTGTAGGTGGCGCTCCAGACCCTGCCGTCGGAGCCCACCGCCGTCAGAGCGCCCAGCGTGCCTTTGCTGGTGTCGTACTGAACGTCGTTGAGATCGAAGCCGGTGACGCTCTCGCTGAAGGTGAAGGTGACGGTGGCGGTTTCGCCAGCGCTCAGGTGGTTGTCGCTGATCGTCACCGTGACTTCGGGGCGCTTGGTGTCGATGACGATGGTGGATCTGTAGAACGGCATGCCACCAGAGCTGGTGTTGCCGGCGCTATCCCTGAGGCCGTCCAGACTTATTCTGATCGAGCTGGTGGTGCGATCCAGGTTGGCGGTGGGTGTGAAGGTGGCTGTCCAGACTGTGCCGTTGGAGCCGGCGACCGGCGTCGGGTCGCTGACAGAACCGTTGGCGATTTGAAAGGTGCTTCGGGTGACGTTGCTGACGCTTTCGTTGAAAGTGACGGTGACGGTGGCGGTTTCGCCAGCGGTAAGGCGGGTTTTGTCAAACGTGGCGCTGGTGGGATAGGGATACTGGGCGTCGACCTCGTAGTTGTTGGTGCTGGCGCTGGAGTTAGGCACTGCGGCGTGGCCTGCGAGGTCACGCACGCCATCGAGGTTGCGGATGCTGACGGTGTTGGTGGAATCAGTCGCGACATGCGGACTGGCACGGTAGCTGATGGTCCAGGTGCGGCCACCATCTGCGCTGACCGGCTCTCTCGGGCGGTAGGTCCAGTAGGGAGAGGCACTGGAGTCGTCCAAATTGATGTTGGCCAACGTGAAACCGGTGACTGCCTCGCTGAAGGTGAAGGTGATGGTGACGTCGGTGTCCCGCAAGACGATGGAGCTGGGGCCCACCACAGAGACGATGCTGGGCGGCTTGTTGTCGATGTTGTAGGTGACGAGGTTGACGTTGCCCGTGCCCGGGTTGCCCGCGATATCGGTGATGCCGGCCATGTTGATGCCGATCTGCAGGTTCTTCGCTTCGGTGTTGGCCGCCAGGTTGGCCGGCGGCCTCAGGTCTACCTGCCAAGACCTGCCGCCGTCGGTGGTGCGCAGGTTCTCCAGCCTGCCCATGCCCGCCGGTATCGTCAGGTCAGCCGTCGTGAAGCTGGCCTGATCCAACTGCTCGGAGAAGACAAAGGAGATGGTGGTTACTTGGTTGGCGTGGATCAGGTTGCGGTTGCCGATCGTCGGGGTGCCCGTCAGAGTGGGCGCCCGGGTGTCGACGATGAAGGTGGCACTGGTGGCGTCGTTGGCGGTGCCGGGAGGGTTGTAGCTGATGCGGCACTCGGTTCTGTCCAGGTTCGGGGTAGGCGTGAAGTCGCCTTGATAGACCTGGGTGGTGGGGGTGCTGAGGGCCTCGACGTATCGGAAGTCGTAGCCGGCGGATATGGTGCCGCCAATGATGGTCACGTCAACGACTGTCCTGACGCCAGACCTATTGAGGGTGCCCATGAAGTGGGTCTTCTCGACCGTAAAGGTGACTACGGCGGTCTCGCCGGCTTTGATGGTTGTCTTGTCAAGCGTGATGGTGGCCATGGGGCTTTCCTTTCAATGGGACGTGGATTGCGCTGGTGCGCCGCATTCAGGCAGGCGGGCGGCGGTCACGGCGCTTTCCTTTTGACGGAAGGGATGCAAAGGCTTGATCTGGTCTCGTTCGCCTTTTGCGGCCAGCAAGAGGCGCGGGTGTCAGCGATGCCGGTCACCCACCCGGTGGGGTAACAACAACTTGCACTGTTGACATCCACGGAACAAATCCGATACGCCGAAATATAGCTCATTGGAAACCAATCAACCTAATGTGTTGGTCGGTATTTGCCCAAATCAGGTACAACAGGCTATGGATCAATGGAAACCCATAACCCCAGCATATGGGATGGGACTTGCGCAAAATTGGGCACCACGGGCCGGGTGCCGAAGATCACGGCCAGCGCGCTGCCGGCGGGGGTTTCTGCGCAGGTCCCCAATGGCGCCCGATGTGGCCCTGCGTGTCGGCGGCCACCAGGTGGTGGCCGACCAGGCCCCGATCGCGGCTGGCCCCGAACAGGTCATTCCATTCCTGAAGCACCCGTGCACTTTGCCGGCGTCGCTTGCCGCATATCCGTGCTGTCGCGTCACCGATCATCTGTCGGTCTGCGCTGGCCATCGGAGCGCATCGCGGCGTTGCATCGCTTGCCAATACGCTCGGTATTGGTCGGTATTGGTCGGTATTGGTGTATTGGTATTAGCTGCGCGATGCGCCTTGCGCTGCGCTCCGATGGCGGCGCGCAGCCTGCGACATCTGATCGGTGACGCGACAGTGCTGTCTGCGCCCCGCCTTCGCTTTCACGAACGCTTTGGCAATGGCGTCAGGCCACGGCGGCGCTCCAGGCCCGAAAAGGTTGGCGCGCAGGCCGGCAGTTCATGCCGCAGTAGTGATGGCGCCCGGGGTTGAACGGTCATCCATCCGTTGCCGCCGCGCTCATCGGCGTTCTATCCATGTGCTGTCCGGGTCTGGCAGCGCAATGGCGGCCAGCAGGGCGCGGGTGTAGTCATGCGCGGGTGCGGCGAACACTTGGTCGGCCGGGGCGGCTTCGACCACTTCGCCGGCGCGCAGGATCAGCAGGTCGTCGCACAGGCTGCGCACCAGCGACAGGTCGTGGCTGATGAAGATCAGCGACAGGCCGGTATCGCGGCGCAGCGATTCCAGCAGCGCCACGATGCGGGCCTGGGCCGACACGTCCAGCCCGCTGGTGACTTCGTCGGCGATCAGCACCCGGGGCGCGAGTGCGAGCGCGCGCGCGATGTTGACGCGCTGGCGCTGGCCGCCGGAGAGTTCGTGCGGCCAGCGGTTGGCCAGAGCGGGCGCAAGCCCTACGCGATCGAGCAGTTCGGCCGCCAGCGCTTCGGGGCGCCGCCCGCCCAGGCGGCCAAGGGCTTGCAGCGGGCGAACGATGCTGGAGCCGACGCGCCGCCGGGGGTTCAGTGCCGACATCGGGTCCTGGAACACGAGTTGGACCTGTGCCCGGTAGGCGGTGAGCGCCGGGCCGGTGAGCGCCGTGACATCTTGCCCGTCAAAGACGATGCGGCCGCGCTGGGGCGGCATCAGCAGGGTGAGCGCCCGCGCCAGGGTGCTCTTGCCGCTGCCCGATTCGCCGATCACGCCGAGTGCGCCACCGCGCCGGAGCGCGAAGCCGACAGCGCGCAAGAGGGTGCGCCGCGCGGGCCGGGCTTTGCCTCGGGGCGCGTTGTGATCGGGCACATCGAGGCCCAGGCCGTCGGCTTGCAGCAGGCTTGCGCTCATCGCGCGTCCTGCGCCCCATCCAGCGCCAAGGCTTCGGCCTCCAGCCGGGCGATCAGCGCGTCGTCCACCGGTTGCAGGGTCTGGCCGGGCCGGTCGAAGCGGGGCGTGGCCGCCAGCAGCGCGCGGGTGTAGGCGTGGCGCGGCTGCGCGTAGACCTCGGCCACCGGCCCTGCTTCGAGGATGCGGCCGGAGTGGATCACGCTCATGCTGCGCGCCAGTTTGGCGACCACGCCCAGGTCGTGCGTGACCAGCAGCACGCCTTGGCCGTCGCGCGCGAGTTCGTGGATCAGGCGCAGCACTTCTTTCTGGACCGTGACATCCAGGGCGGTGGTCGGTTCGTCGCACAGAATCAGCTGCGGCCGGCAGGCCCAGGCCATTGCGATGACCACGCGCTGGCGCATGCCGCCGGACAGTTCGTGCGGGTATTGCCCGAGCACGCGCTGCGGGTCGCGCAGGTGCACGCGCTCGAGCAGCGCCAGCAGCGCGCCGGCCAGGTCGCTGCCGCCCAGCCCGCGGTGCAGGCGCAGCACGTCGGCGATCTGCGCCCCGATGCGGCGCACCGGGTTGAGCGCGCTCAGCGGGTCTTGCAACACCATGTTGACCACCGGGCCGCGCACACGGCGCCACTGCGCTTCGCTCCAGCGGGTCACGTCCTGGCCGGCCAGGCGGATGCGCCCGCGCACGATGCGCGCGCCGCGCGGCAGCAGCCCGGTGGCAGCGCGTGTCACCATGGTTTTGCCGCCGCCCGATTCGCCGACCAGCGCATGCACGCCGGCGGCGGGCACGGACAGGTTCACGCCGCGCAGGATGTGGCTCGTGCGCCCGGCGCTGCAGATCACTACGTGCAGGTCTTCGATCTCCAGGACCGCAGCGCTGTGGTTCATGCGCGCAGCACCGGGTCGAGTTCCTGGCGCAGGCCGTCGCCCAGGGCGTTCAGGCCGAGCACCGCCAGCATCGTGGCGGCGACGGGCAGCACCATCAGGGACGGCGCCTGGTGGACGTACAGCCGGCCTTCGCCGAGCATGCCGCCCCAGGTCGAGGCGCCGGAGGCCACGGACAGGCCGACGAAGCTGAGAATGGCCTCGACGACGATGGCAATGCCCATCTCCAGCGTCACCAGCGTGATGAGCAGCGGCGCGACATTGGGCAGCACCTCGGTGGCGAGGATGCGCAGCGGCGACAGCCCCAGCATGCGCGCCGAGGTGACGTAGTCCAGCGCCTGCTGCGCCTGTGTCTCGGCGCGCACCACGCGCGCGAAGCGCGTCCAGTCGACGACGGCGATGGCCGCGATCACCGACAGCAGCCCGGTGCCCAGCAGCGCCACCAGCACCACGGCCAGCAGCACCGGCGGAAAGGCCATCCACACATCCACCAGGCGGGAGACGACGGCATCGACGCGGCCGCCGAAGTAGCCGGCGGCGGCGCCCAGCGCCGTGCCGGCCAGCGCGGCCAGCAATGTGGCGGCCATGGCGACGATGGCCGCCGTGCGCGCGCCCCAGATCAGCCGCGACAGCACGTCGCGCCCGAGGTTGTCGGTGCCCAGCCAGTACGGCGTGCGGCCGGTCTCGGGCGGCGCGGCCTGCGCGGACCAGGCGGGTGCTTGCAGCGGAGCGAGGAAATCCTGCTCCAGCGGATCGTGCGGGGCGAGCCAGGGCGCAAACAGCGCGCAGGCCAGCAGCAACAGCAAAACCAGGGCGCCCGACACGACCCGGGGGTTGCGCAGCAGCCGCTCGGCCAGCGCCGGGGCGCTGCGGCTCATCGCCGCGCCCCCCGCAGCCGGGGGTTGAGCGCCAGCGTCAGCGCATCCACGCCCAGGTTGATGGCGATGAACAGCACGGCGAAGGTCAGCACCACGCCCTGGATCAGCGGCAGGTCGCGCGCGATCACGGCGTTGATCGCCAGGCTGCCGATGCCGGGATAGCTGAACAGCCGTTCGATCAGCACGGTGCCGCCGAGCAGAAAGGCGAACTGCACGCCGGTGATCTGCAAGGCCGGCGTCAGCGCATTCGGCAGCGCCTCGGTCAGCAGCACGCGGGGCAGCGACAGGCCCTTCAGGCGGGCCAGCAGCACGTAATCGGCGGCCAGGGCCTCGCGCATCGAGGCCTTGAGCACGCGCGCGATGATCGCCGCCACCGGCAGCGCCAGCGCCAGCGCCGGGGCCGCCGAGTGCTGGAAGACCGAGGCCGTGACATCCCAGCGGCCGCGCAGCAGGCTCTCGAAGAAAATGAAGCCGCTGGCGGCCGAAAATTGCAGCAGCGGATCGACGCGCCCGGAGATGGGCAGCCACATCCACACCACGCCGAACAGCAAGATGAAGACCAGGCCCCACAGGAAATCGGGCACGGCCTGCACCAGCGCCGCCGCGCCGTCGATCAGCGCGGCGGCCCAGCGCCCATGCGCCGCCGCCGAGACGATGCCGGCCAAGCCCCCGGCGAGCACGGCGAACAGCAGCGCCGTCAGGCCCAGTTCCAGCGTCGCCGGCAGGCGCTGGCCGATCAGCCGCAGCACGTCCTGGCGCAGGCTGATGGAGGTGCCGAACTCGCCCTGCACGGCGCGCACGAGCCACAGCCCGTACTGCTCGGGGATGGAGCGCTCCAGGCCGTAGAAGGCGCGCAGGCGCGCGATGTCCCCGGGGCCTGCGCCTGGCGGGATCATCATCGCCACCGGGTCGCCGGGCACCACGCGGATCAGCACGAAGACCACGAGACTCACGCCCAGCAGCGTCAGCAGGAGGTGGACGGCGTGACGCAATCGTGCTCCCCGTCAGTGCCTTCCTGCCGATTCGGGCCGATTCGGGCCGATTCAGGCCCGGCCAACCGTCTGCGGCAGCACGAAGCCGGCGCCGTGCGGCGCAAAGCGCAGGCCCTTGCGGTAGACCACCGTCTGGCTGTACTGGAACAGCGGGATCACCAGCGCGTTGTCGGCGATGTACCGGTCCACCGCCTTGTAGCCGGCGATGCGCTTGGCCTCGTCCTTCTCGCCCCACAGCGGGGCGATCAGCGCGTCCAAGGTCTTGGGGTCCTTCCAGGCCGAGTGGGGCGAATGGCTGAACATGGCGAAGCCCGTCGAGGTGGACGGGTCGCCGATCGAGTTGCCCCAGTTGTAGAACGCCGCCGGTGCCAGTTTGTGCTGGGCGCGCAGCTCGTAATGCTTGGCGACCTCGTAGACCTCCAGTTCCACATCGGCGCCGATGGCCTTCCACATGCCGGCAATGGCCTGCATGACCTCGAAGTCCTTGGGCTTGAAGCCGCGCGTGGTCTGCACCTTGAACTTCAGCGGCTTGCTGCGGCTGTAGCCGGCCTCGGCCATCAGCGCGGCGGCGCGCCTGGCATCGAAGGGCACCCCGATGCCGGCGTCGAAGGCGGCGTAGTCCTTCGCCTGCAACGTGTCTATGGGGGTCACATGGCCCTTGAGCAGCCGCTCGGCCAGGCCCTTCTTGTCCACGGCCAGCGTGAGCGCCTGGCGCACCTTGTCGTTGGTCATCGGCTCGACGTTGGTCAGGAAAATCATGCCGATGTCCGACACCGGGGCGATGCTGGCGTTGAAGCCCCGTCCGCGCAGCCGCTCGGCCTCTTCGTAGGGTATCTCCAGCGTCAGGTCCGAGCGGCCGGACTCCAACTCGGCCACGCGGGCCGACGGGTCGGTCGTGAACTTCACCACCACCGTCTCGAAGGCGGGCTGGGGGCCGAAGTAGCCCTTGAACGCGCGCAGCCGCATGTGCGAGCCTTGCACGAACTCCTCGACCTGGTAGGGGCCGCTGCCCACGGGCTTGCGCTCGAAGCCGGCCGCGCCCACCTTCTCGTAGTGAGCGCGCGGCAGCACATAGCCGGTCAGGAAGGCCATCCACTTGAAGAAGGCCGGCTCGAACTCCTTGACATCGGCGATCACCTTGTCGCCCTGGGCGCGGACGTTGCCCACCTTGCTCCAGACGAACTGGATCGGGTTGCCGGTCTTGGGGTCGCCCGCGCGGCGCAGCGACCAGGCCACGTCCTCGGCGCTCACCGCGCTGCCGTCGTGCCATTTCGCGCCGCGCCGCACGGTCATGCCGATCTGGGTCTTGTCGGCGTTCCAGCCCCATTCGGACAGCAGGTCCGGCTTCAGGCTCAGGTCCGGGTTCTGGTCGATGAACTGGGAGAAAACAGCCTTGTAGAGCGACTGTATCGTCGGGTTGACGGCCGAGGGGCCCACGGTCGGGTCCCAGGACGGCAGATCCACGTTGTAGGCGATGGTCAGGGTGCTTTGCGTTTGCGCCAGCACTTGCAGCGGGCCGGCGGCGCTGCCAAGGGCGGCCAGCGCGAGGCCGCTGTGGCGCAGGAAATGCCTGCGCCCGGTACAAGGGTGGTGGATGTGGTCGTGCATGGTTTCTCCTGGGCGTCCGATGGGGGAAGGGCTTGGGGATGCGGGATGCGGGATGCTTTGCTGGCGCTCAATCGGCAGTGATCGCACGCGATTTGAGTATGTCCGTGAACAGCCGCGTTTCGGCCCGCACCATGGCCTTGTATTCGCTCGCCTGCAGGGGCACGGCCTCGGCGCCCAACTCCAGGAAGCGGGCCGCGATGGCCGGCAGTGCCAGCAGATGGTTGATCTCCCGGTTCATGCGCGCGATCACTTCGGGCGCGACATGGCTTGGCGCGTAGACGCCGAACAAGGTGTCGGCGTAGACATCCTGGAGGCCCAGTTCGGAGAAGGTCGGGATATCGGGCGCGCTGGCGCTGCGGTTGCGGCTTGCCACCGCCAATATCTTGAGCTTTGCGGCCTTGACGGCGGCAAACACCGTGCCGGGGGCCAACGAGAAGTCGATCTGCCCGGCCATCACGTCCTGGATCGCGGGGGCTGCGCCACGGTAGGGCACATGCGTGGCGCTGATGCCTGCGCTTTGCTTGAAAAGCTCGACGCCCAGGTGCGGCGTCGTGCCGTTGCCGGCCGAACCGTAGCTCAGTGTGCCGGGGTGGGCCCGGGCATAGGCGACAAACTCTTTCAGGGAGTTGGGCGCAAGGCTTGGGCGCGTGATCAGAAAGAGCTGGCTGTTGGCCAGCAATGCCACGGGTTGCAGGTCTTTGTGCGGGTCGAAGGGCATGCGCGCGAACAGCACAGGGTTCACGGACTCGGTGGTCGAGACGGTGACCAGGAAGGTGTGGCCATCGCCGCCGTTGTGCACGACCTCTGCGCCGGCCACGTTGCCGCCTGCTCCGCCCCGGTTGTCGATGACGACCGGCTGGCCGAGCGCTTGGCCCAGTGGCTGCTGGAGCAATCGCGCCATGACGTCGGCCAGCCCTCCCGAGGGGAAGGCCACGACCAGGCGCACCGGCTTCGTCGGCCACGACGGGGTCTGGGCGGCAACGCCCGTGATGCCGAAAAGAGTGCTCCATCCGGTCAATGAAGCGGCCAGCATCGCGATGGCGCGGCGGCGGGGGCGTTGGTACATGCGCAGTCTCCTGGCAAAGGGGTGGGGGTGGGGGTGGGCGGCCTCAGCCGTCATCTGCGGCGACGGCCGTGGCTTCGATCCCGGCCAGCGCCGCGCCGGGCATCGGCGCGGCGATCGACAGGGCGGCCGGCCGGCGGTCAGGGGGGGAAACCGGCGCTCGATGGCCCCCGATCGCGTCCGCGTGCCGTGGTGCCGCGAACAGGGCCGGAAGGCCAGGGAACGCCATCGGCCGGCTGCGGTTCATGGCGCCAGCCCCAGTGTCTGCAACCTCTGGCTCAGTGCCTGGCCCTCGGCGTCGCGCAGTGCGGCCTCGCGCAGCGCGCCAAGCGCCGGGCCGGCATCTGCGCGGCCGCGCAGTTCGCGCGCGGCGCGCAGCAGGCGGTCGAAGCGGCTGCTGCCGCGCGCATGCGTATCGCTGTAGCCTTTGACCAAACGGCGACAGCGCAGCAATTCGAGGGCCAGCGCGCGGTCGTGCGGCAGCACCTGCTGCACCTCGGCCAGCCAGGCCTGGAGATGGCCCAGTTCCTCGGCGTGGCGACGGCTGCTGCGGCGCCAGCGCCGCAGGCCGGCCACCAGGTGCAACTGCAGATGGCCGCGCAGCGTGTGCGTGCGGATGCGCCGGCCCCGGCTCAGGCGCGAGGCGAGCCAGTCCCTGAGCCGGGGCGAGCCGTCCAGCCAGTCGGCCAGGCGGCGCGGCAGCAGGCCCATGACTTCCTCCATCCGGGGGTGGAAGTACTCCTCGCTGCCGACCACGTCGTCGGCCCCTGCCGCCACCTCGCGCCGCAGGCGCGCCGAACGCTCCGCGCGCGTTTTCAAATCGGCGACACGGATCACGTCGTCGTAACTCATGGCCACCGCGACCCAGCGCGCGGCCTCGATGGCCACCTGGCCGTCTGCGGCGTCGGCGTCGGGGTCGGCGGCCAGCAGGCGGGCCACATGGTCGAGGTACTCGCCGCCGTAGGCCGCGTCCTGGTAGTCCACGACCCGCGCCAGACCTTCGCCGAGCCAGTCCCACGCCGGCCGGGGGAACGCGGCGCGGATGCGCTCCAGCAGCGGTTGCAGTTGCGCGCTGGCGGCCGTTGCAGGCAGCGGGCGCGGCGCCGTGTGCATCGGGTCGGCGGGCGGATCGGGCGGTGCCGCGCTGCGCGCCACGGCGGCGCCGGCGCGCAGCGCGGCGAGGCTTGGCTTGACGCCGACGCCGCTGCGTTCGACCACCGCTTCGAATTCGGCCAGCGCGAAGGGCAGCGCGCCGCTGCCGGCCAGCGCGCCGAACAGGCTTGCCGAGATCACGCTGCCCTGCCCCGCCGCCAGCGCCTGCATGTCGGCCATGACCAGATGACGGGCCTCGCGCCGCACGATGTCCAGCACCTGGGCGCTATCGGCAATGCCGTTGCCCGACACCATCTTTTCCTGGATCGCAAAGACCCGGTGGCTGCTGGCGATCACCGTGGTGCGCCCGGGGGTCACCAAGCCGCGCTCGACGGCGCGGCCGGCTTCCATCAGTTCGGCGGCGATCAGCACGTCCACATCGCCGGGCACGGCCATCAGCGCCAGCACCGGCGCCTGGCCTGGCGTCGGCTCGACCAGTTCGATGTAGTAGATGGTGGCCCCGGTGCGCTGGGCGACCCCGGCCACCGACGTGGCCTGCGCGGTCCAGCCGGCATGTTCGGCCAGGCGCACGATCCAGTCCACCAAAACCCCGCCGCCCTGGCCTCCGAGGGCCATGATCGCGATGTGGATGCTGTGCGGCTTCAGGGTGCTGAGCTGGCTCATCGCGGCGCCTCCAGCGGGAACAGCGCCCGGTGCGCGCGCGCGCGCCATTGGCGCGCCTGCAGCCAGGCCAGCGCACGCCGGCGCCAGCGGTCCAGCCAGCGCTCGGCAGCGCCCGGGTTGTGCACCTTGTGGGCCTTGTAGAAAGAGGGGCAGAGCACGGCGGCGTCGGCCACCTCGCCGCAATGGCCGCAGGCCACGCAGTGCTCGTCCACGCTGGCCACCGGGTCGGGTTTGAGCGCATCGCCGCTGGGCGCCAGCGTCAGGCTCGGGCAGCCCGAGATGCGCATGCAGGCGTGGTCGCCCGAGCAGACGGCGGCATCGACACCGAAGCGTTCCTTGACGACGCGCGCGCCGGCCTCGATCGCCTTGGCGGTGGCGGGCTTGTCGCGCCGCTGGCGGTTGAGCATGCACTCGCTCTGGGCGATCACCACCTTGGGGCCAGGCTCCTTGCTGCTCAAGGCCGCGCGCAAGGCCGCGCGCATGCTTTTCACGTCGTAGGTGCGGGTGATGGTGCGCACCCATTCGACGCCGACCCCGCGCACTGCGCGCTCGATGGGGTGCATGGTGCTGCGGTTCGGGTTGACGGCGCGCGAGGAGGGCAGGTCCTGGCCGCCGGTGGCCGCCGAGTAGTTGTTGTCGACGATCACGAACACGTTGCGCTGCTTGTTGAACACCGCGTTGGCGATGCCCGAGGTCAGGCCGTTGTGCCAAAAACCGCCGTCGCCCATGAAGGCCAGCGCCGGCTTGGAGGCGCCCAGTTGCGCGCCGGCCGCGAAGGCCGAGGCGCTGGAGCCGCCCAGGCCGTAGCCCATGGTGGTGGCGCCCAGGTGGAACGGCGGCATGATGGAAAACAGGTGGCAGCCGATGTCGGCCGAGACATGGTGCATGCCCAGTTCGCGTTCGACCAGTTTCAGCGAGGAGAAAATCGGCCGCTCGGGGCAGCCCACGCACAGCCCGGGCGGACGCGGCGGCAGCAGCGGCGCCAGCGCCGCCGCTGCGGACACAGGCGCGCGCGGCACGCCATCGTCCACGGCGCCTTTGCGCGCCGCCAGCGACAGCGCCACCGGCGCGGCGAAGGCGGCCGGATGGTGGCGCTGCAAGAAGCCCTGTATGCCCTTTTGCAAGGCCGCCACGGTGTAGTCGCCGCCCCTGGGCAGCAGATCCTTGCCGTGCACCGCAGTGTCCAGGCCGCGCCGCCGCAGCAGGGTGTTGAGGTTCTGCTCCAGGTAGTCGGGTTGGCCTTCCTCGACCATCAGCACGGCCCGCTTGCCACGGCAAAACCGGTCCACCTCGTCCTCGATCAGCGGGTAGGCGACGTTCAGGATGTACAGCGGCACGCGGCTGGCGCCGAACAGGTCGGCCTGGCCCAGCAGCTTGAGCGCGCGCAATACGCTGTTGGCCAGGCCGCCCAGGGTCACGATGCCGATGTGCTCGAGGTCGCCCTCGACCCATTCGTTGAGCTTGCGCTCAGTGATGAATTTCACCGCCGCGGGCCAGCGCTGCTCCAGTTTCTCGCGCTCGTGCAGAAAGGATGCGGGCGGCAGCACGATGCGATCGATGTCGCGGCGCGGGTTCTCCAGCGCGTCCTTGAGTGTGAACGCAGGCCGGCGGTTCTCGCGCGTGATGAAGCTGCCGTGCAGGTGGCATGAGCGGATGCGCAACTCCAGCATCACCGGCGTGTGCGTGGCTTCCGACAGCGCAAAGCCGTCGTGCACCGCCTGCACGATGGACGGCAAATGCGGCCGGGGGTCGAGCAGCCACATCTGCGACTTCATCGCAAAGGCGTGGGTGCGCTCTTGCATGATGGAGGAGCCTTCGCCGTAGTCCTCGCCGACGATGATCAGCGCGCCGCCGGTGACGCCGCCGGAGGCCAGGTTGGCCAGCGCATCGGAGGCGACGTTGGTGCCGACGGTGGACTTCCAGGTCACCGCGCCGCGCACCGGGTAGTTCACCGACGCGGACAGGGCGGCGGCGGCGGCGGCCTCGCTCGCGGCAGGCTCGAAGTACACGCCCAGCGCGTTCAGGATGGGCTGGGCGTCGGCCAGCACATCCATCAGGTGCGAAATCGGCGAGCCTTGGTAGCCGGTGACGTAGCTCACCCCGGATTCGAGCAGCGCCTTGGTGACGGCGAGGATGCCCTCGCCACGGAACTCGGTGCCGGCCGGCACGCGCAACTGCTGGACTTCTTTGGCAAATGATCGCTCGGCCATGTCAGGCTCCCTGAAACCGGTGCTGCGCAGCGCTTGTCGCTGGCATGTCTTACGCCACCAGGGCCAGCACGCGCAGCGGACTGCCGGAGCCGGCCTGGATCTTCAGCGGGGCGGCGACGATGACGGCGCCGGTGGGCGGGAGCTGGTCGAGGTTGCGCAGGCACTGCAAGCCGAATTTGTTGGCCCCGTGCATGAGGGTGTGGCAAGGGTAGGCCAGGCTCCAGGCGTAGGACTGGCCGGCGTCGGTGTTGATGGTCTCCACGCCGAAGCCGCGCACGTCGCGCTCCCCGATGAGCCATTGCACGGTCTCCTGGGTCGGCCCGGGGGTGTGGGCGCCGTCCGCGCGCAGGTTGGCGAAAGCGGCGGGGTCGCTCAGCCGATTCGCCCAGCCGGTGCGAAACAGCAGCCAGGCGCCGGCGGGAATGCGGCCATGCCGGTCTTCCCAGGCTTTGAGGAAGTCCACGGTGAGCAGCCAGTCGTCGTTGCCGGCCACCTCGGCGCTGGCGTCGACCACGGCGGCCGGGCCGATGAAGTTGCGCGTGTCCATGGTGTCGACGGTGTTGTCGGGGTGGTCTTTGCCGGTGATCCAGTGCGCCGGGGCGTCGAAGTGCGTGCCGGTGTGCTCGCCGCAGGAAAAGTTGTTCCAGTACCAGCCGGGGCCGGCTTCGTCGTAGTGCGAGATGCGCTCGGATTTGAAGGCCCAGACCTGGCCGAACTGCGGCGGCAGTTGCAGGGCCGGGAAGTCGCTGGAAAGGGTGTGGGTCAGGTCGATGACGCGCAGGGCGCCGGAGGCGATGTCTTGCGCGAACTGGGCGAGCGAGGTGGTCATGGTGTTCTCCTGCGGATGTCGTGGGTCGTGAACGGGCGCGTAATTCATCGAGAAAGCTCGGCGCGCAGGCGCGGCGCAG
Organism: Verminephrobacter eiseniae EF01-2; assembly: GCF_000015565.1. Classification (NCBI taxonomy): domain Bacteria; kingdom Pseudomonadati; phylum Pseudomonadota; class Betaproteobacteria; order Burkholderiales; family Comamonadaceae; genus Verminephrobacter; species Verminephrobacter eiseniae. Next base: position 2,208,446 of record NC_008786.1, on the reverse strand, counting down.
CGGCTCAGGCGGCGCCCAGCGCCTTGGCCAAGTGCAAGCCGGAGCCGCCGCCCAGGCCCGGGCCGGGGTGGGTGGATGCGCCAATGTGCCACAAGTGTGCCAAGTGTGTCTCGTGGTTGCGCGTTGCGCGCAAGGGGCGCCAGAGGAAGGACTGGTCCAGGCTGCAATCGCCGCCGTAGGGGTCGCCGCCGACCAGGTTCATGTTCAGGCCCTCCAGGTCGGTCGGCGACAGCACGGCGCGGGCGAGCAGGCTGTCCCGCAAATTCGGCACCTGGCGCGCGAGGCGCTCGATGACGCGCTCGGCATAGGCTTCGCGCAACGGGGTCGTCCAGCGCGCGCCTGCGGGCACCGCGATGAGGCCCGCCGCGTCGCCAACGGGTTCGCGCGGGCATTCGGGTAGCTGTATCCACAGGATGTGGCGGCCCTCGGGCGCGCGGCTCGGGTCCAGCGCGGTGGGCTGGGCCACGCAGATCGTAGGCTCGGCCGGCAGCAGGCCGCGCTCGGCCTCGTTGACCGCGCGCGAGACGGCGTCGGCGCCGCTCGTCAGGTGCAGGTAGCCGACGCGATCCAGCGCCGCATCGGGCCATCGCGGCGGCTGCGACAGCGCCAAATGGATTTGCAGGTTGCCCTTGCCGTAGCGCCATTGGCGCGCCTGGGCGGCGATCCCGGCCGGCACCTGCGCGGGATCGAGCAGGCGCTGGTAGAGCTGGGTCGGCGTGACGTTGCAGATCACGTCGCGGGCGCGGTACTCGCGGCCATCGGCCAGGCGCACACCGGCGGCGCAGCCGCGCTCGACCAGCACGCGCTCGACATCGGCCCCGGTTTCCAATTCGCCGCCGGCGGCGCGAATCAGCCGCTCGAAAGCGCGCACCGTGTTCGCGTTGCCGCCCTGCACCAGCGGCATGCCGACGGCTTCGAGCGTGAACGCCACGACCTTGGCCATCAGCGCCGACAAAGGGGCGTCCGGCCCCAGACCGCAGTGCAACACCCACGGGGCGAGCAGCGCGCCGACCAAGTCCGAGCCAAACGCCTGCGACAGCCAGGCCCGCGCGGGCGTGAGCGCCTGGCCGAAGAAGCCGCACAGGGCATGCGGCCCCTGCTGGCAGGCCGCAGTGGCCAGCGCCCGGGCCGTGCCGATGCGCCATAGCTCATTGCCCAGCAGCGGGAACAGCAGCGGCGCCCGGGCCTCGACCTCGCCGAGCGCCGCGCCGTAGGCGGCGCCGTCGCCGGGGTGGGCCTGATCGAAGCGCTGGCAGTTGGCGGCACGCGCGGTCGACAGCACCAGATGGCGGCCATCCGGCAATAAAACGCCGGTGGGCGAATCGGTGTTGCAGTACGCCAATCCAGCCTCGTGCAGGGCCTTGCCCAGCAAGGCGTAGGCCGGCCCCGCCACGAACAGCGGATGCGCGGTGGACAAGGTGTCGTGGCGCAGCCCGGGCAGCGTCAGTTCATCGGTGCGGATGCAGCCGCCGAGCACGCGCTCGCGCTCCAGAACCCGCACCCGGCGGCCACTGCGCGCAAGCAGCGCCGCGCACACCAGCGAGTTGATGCCGCTGCCGACGATGAGCGCGTCATCCTGGCGAATTCGGGCAGTACGCATGGCGCGAATCCTGCACGAATCCACTGCCGAGTGCTATCCGGTTACCGCGCCTGACTGTCCGATTCCCGAAGAATCGGGGCGACAGGGAAAGCCCTGATGCAGGGCCGGATGCTTTACTTCGCTTCGACACTACACTGTTCCACCACTGTCAATGGAAGGAGGATGTTGCCCGTTCCGTGGCGCGACACGGTCAGGGTGTCGATATCGAGGTACTCGGCGAGTTGTTCCTGTGTCAGGCCAACGGCCCGACGGCGGTCTCCGTTGTTGCGCCCCAAGCATCTGATTTGCGTTGCTATACCTGATTTTGATGCCACTTGACGCGCTACATGCTAAACAGACCGCAGATCAAGCTGCATCGACAGGTTAAGCAAAGTTGAGCCATTCAACATGGTTGGATCTTGGTGATGCCAAAATCTGACACTTCTCATAAGGGTAAGTGCATGCAACGAGACATACCATTGGTGATGGTGCATGGCCTCTTCGGCCCGCTGCATTTCTTTCAACCGACTATACGAATGTCCGGTGTCGCAGTGCACACACCAGACCTGCTGGGCTATGGTGGACGCGCCGCACCTATCGAACTGAGCTTGGCGGTACAAGCCAATGAAATCGTGCGCTTTTTGCATGCGCTCGACTCTGGCCCATGCCATCTGCTCGGACATAGTGTGGGTGCAGCTGTAGCGATGCTGTCGGCGGAGCTCGCACCGCAACTGGTCAAAAGCATCATCAGTGTTGAAGGTAATTTCACGCTGGATGATGCATTCATGTGTCGCCGCATCGCTCCGCTGCCAGCCGCAGAGTGGCAAGCAGAATTACAGCGCATTCAGAACCAACCGGCGGACTGGCTGGCCAAGGGGGAGATCGCCGTCACTACGGAGCGATTGCAAATGGCCAACTGCATCCTGCATAACCAATCGGCTGCTACGCTGCAGGCAATGGCGCGCGCGGTGGTGAAAGAAACCGCCGATCGAGCCTATTTGAATACGGTACGCAAATTGATGCAGTACGGCACCCCTTTGCACCTTGTTGCTGGTAGCCGATCCGCAGGAAATTGGAATGTACCTGAATGGGTTCGACAAGGCGCTGCCAGCAGTTTGGTACTGGCTGGATGTGGGCATATGATGATGCTGGAAGACCCGGATCTGTTTTGCAATAGTCTTCTGGAATTATTGTATTCGTAGTAGTTGGATCATAGTTTTGGTGTTGTCTGTCGCGCTATTGCTTACGCAACTGTCCGTGAGAGTAGGGCAAATGCTCGAAGATTTGGTTCAGGTTCAATTTCCGTATTCCACCACCCATTACCACGATGACCATCGCCGCGCATACGCAATTGCTCGATACCTTTCCCTTGGTGCGTTCGCAAAACGTCGAGGACGCCAGAGAGCGCATCGGGCGGTTTTTTTCGCCGCACCGGCTGGAACTGCACGGCAAGCCCGGGCAACTGGATGTGGCCCACAACCAGGTGCGCCTGGCGCGGGTATCGCTGAACGTGCTGCACTATGGTGCGCAGGTGCTCATCGACCCCGGCGAGCGCGGTGACTTCTACATGGTGCAACTGCCGTTGAGCGGCAGCGCGCAGTTGGCCTGCGGCACGGAAAGCGTGTCTGTCGACCCCGGCGTCCTGAGTGTGCTGCAACCCCATATCGAGAGCCGCATGGTGTGGAGCGGGGATTGCACGATGCTCCTGCTCCAGGTGCCGCGCAGCGTGGTGCACGAGCGCACGATGGCATGGGGCATCGACGGGACGCCAAGATTCGCACTCGCGCATTCGCGCCAGGTACCCGAAGTGGCCGCCTGGTGGCAGGCCGTGCTGGGCCTGACGCGCAACATCGACCGCTTCGGCGACCAGTGGCTGCGGCACCCCGCAGCGTATGCGGCGCTGGAAGAATTCCTGCTGTCCGCCTTCACGGCCCTGCTGAGCCCGCCTGACGCCGCGCGCTGCCTTGCGAATCCGGGGGATGCGCGCTGCCTGCGCCGTGCCAAGGAATACATCCATGCCAATCCGGAGCGCGCGCTGCGCTGCGCCGACATTGCAAGCCATGCCTGCGTGTCGCCGCGCACATTGGAGGCGGTGTTCAAGCGCTGCGGCGAGGTGTCGCCGCTGGCCTATGCGCGGCGTTGCCGGCTGCAAGCCGTGCATGAAGCGCTGCGCCTGGCCCGGCACGAGGGCCGGGCGGTGAATGTGACCGAGGTCGCGCTGTCCTACGGCTTTTTGCACATGGGCCGGTTCGCGGCACAGTACCGGGAGCAGTTCGCCTGCAGCCCGTCCGAGACACTGCGCCCGCACTGACGCCGAATGTCCGCTGACGCCATCATCATTGGCGCAGGCCACAACGGCCTGGCCTGCGCGCTGCACCTCGCATCCAGGGGGTGGAAGGTGCTGGTGCTGGAGTCCTCGGACACCCCCGGCGGGGCAGTCAAGACTGCGCAAGTGACCTTGCCCGGGTTTCGGCACGACCTGTATGCGATGAACCTGAGCCTGTTCGCCGGCTCGGCCTTCCATGCGGAGCATGGCGCAACGCTGGCACGGCATGGGCTGGCCTTCATCGCGGCGGCACGGCCCTTTGCCTCGGCCTTTGCCGAAGGCAGCAGCCCCACCTGGCTCGGTCTGGAGCAAGGACTGGAGGCAACGCTGGCCCGGATCGGGCGCGTCAGCGCGCGCGATGCGCAGGCCTGGCGCGCGCTGGATGCGCGCTTCGAACGCGAAGCGCCGCACCTGTTCGCGCTGCTGGGCGCGCCGCTGCCATCCTGGCAGGCCGCCCGCGCGCTGTGGCGCATGGGGCGCTCGCTGGGTTTGGCCGGCATGGCCGACAGCGCCCGCTTGCTGCTGAGTTCCCCCAGGGACTGGCTGTCGGACACCTTCGAGAGCGAGGCCGTGCGCTGCCTGCTCGCCGCCTGGGGCCTGCATCTGGACTTTGCCCCCGACGTGGCCGGCGGCGCGCTGTTCCCGTACCTGGAGGCGATGGCCGGCCAGCGCTTCGGCATGGCACTGGGGCAGGGCGGCGCCGACGTGATCGTGCGCGCCATGGTGGCGGCCTTGCGCGCAGCCGGCGGCGAACTGCGCACCGGCGCGCGCGTGCGCCGCATCCATGTGGCCGGCGGGCGGGCGCAGTCGGTGGAACTCGACGACGGGCAGCGCATCGAGGCGCGCCGCGCAGTCATCGCAAACGTGCATCCAGGCGCCCTCTATGGCGCTTTGCTCGGCGCTGCGGCGCCGCCCGGCAGCGCACAGGCCCGCGACCTGCGCCCCGGCCCTGCGACGATGATGATCCACTTGGCGCTGGACGCCCTGCCGGCGTGGCGCGCAAGCACGGAACTGCAAACCTTCGCCTACGTCCACCTGGCGCCCTCGCTGCAACAAATGGCGCAGGCCTACACGCAGGCAATGGCCGGGCTGCTGCCGCACGAGCCAGTGCTGGTGGTCGGCCAACCCACCGTGTTCGACCCCTCGCGCGCGCCAGCGGGCAAGCATGTGCTGTGGGTGCAGGTGCGGGTGCTGCCGGCCAAGCCATGCGGCGACGCCGCCGGCCAGATGGCGGCGGCGCACTGGGACGACATCAAAGACGCCTATGCCGAGCGTGTGCTCGACATCCTCGAACGCTACGCCCCCGGCCTGCGCGGCTCGGTGCTGGGCCGCTGCGTGCTGTCGCCAGCCGACCTGGAGCGCGACAACCCGAATCTGGTCGGCGGCGACAGCCTCTCGGGCAGCCATCACCTGGACCAGTTCTTCCTATTCCGCCCCGCCTTCGGCCGCTCGCGCTGGCGCACCGGCGTAGGGGGCTTGTTCCACATCGGCGCGAGCACCTGGCCGGGCGCCGGAACCGGCGCGGCCTCGGGCTACCTGCTGGCGCGCGACTTGTCGGGCTGAGCCGGGTCGGACTGAGCCGGGTCGGGATGGAACCGCCGGATGGCCGGCACCGGCCCACGCCGTTTCCCGGTCTGGCGCGGTGGTTCAGCGCAGCGCTTGCGGTCACAGGCCGGGAAGCGACCGGGGCGGCCGAATCCATGCTCCATGGCGCAGCGCAGCGCGCGCAGTGGCATCGCGTTAGCGACATGCGATCGAGCACACGCAACCCTGGAGGAAATCCCGAATGAAGCAACGGTTCAAGTTCGCGGCGAGCGCCATCGCATTCGCCTGCGGCGCAACGGCCCAGGCCGCCTGCCCCACCACCATCGGCGTGGTAGTCCCGATGACCGGCCCGGCCGGCCAATATGGACAGACTGCCGCCAAGGCGATTCAAATGGCCTTTCGCGATCTCAACCAGGCCGGCGGTGTGATCGGCTGCCCGCTCGACACGGAGATTCGTGACGACCAGTCCCAAGGCTCGGTCGGCGTGGACGCGGCCCGGCAACTGGTCGACATCCGGCATGTCCCGGCGATCATCGGCTCCATCATTTCATCGGTCACGCTGCCGGTGCTCACCTCGGTCACCGTGCCGGCGGGTGTGGTGCAGATCTCACCCGCTTCGACCACGCCCACATTGACGACGATGGCGCGCGAGGGCAAGACCCGGGGACTGTTCTTTCGCACGATCACCAGTGATGCGCTGCAAAGCCTGGCGACCGGCCAGTTTGCCGCCGACCTGAAGCTCAAAAAGGTTGCCGTGATCTATGTCAACAACGACTACGGCGTCAATCTCAACAAGGAGTTCGCCCGTGCCTTCACCGCGCTGGGCGGCACCATCGTCAGCGCCACGCCCTATAACGAAAGACAAGCGTCCTACCAGCCCGAAGTGACGAAAGCGCTCGCCAGCAAACCCGAGGCGCTCTACCTGATCGGCTATCCGACCGATGGCGCCACCATCGTGCGCACCTGGATCTCGCTGGGCGGAGCGCAGAAGTTCCTGCTCAACGACGGGCTCAACAGCGACGAGTTCATCAAGGCCGTCGGCCCCAGGTACCTGGCCCAGGCCTATGGAACCTCGTCCGGCACGCCGCCGTCGGCGTCGACCAGGTACTTCGCTGCCGCGTACCCGGCCTTCAGCAACTTCAGCGCGAACGCGCCGGGGGCCGATCGGGCCTATGACGCTGCGGCATTGATCGGCCTGGCAATCGCCTGGGCAGGAAAGGCGGATTCAGCGTCCATTCGCGACGGCATTCGACGGGTGCTCGACCCGCAGGGCACAATGATCGGCGCCGGGCCCGACGAGTTCAAGCGGGGTCTGGCGCTCATCGAGGAGCGCAAGCCGATTCGCTACAACGGCCTGATCGGGCCGGTCCAGTTTGACAAGCACGGCGACATCACAGGGCCGTTCATCAAATGGCAAATCGTGGATGGCAAGGTCAAGAACCTTGGCGAGGTGCCAGTCGGGCAGATCGACTCGCTCAAGGCGCGAACGGGCGAATGAGTTGCCGTTCGTGAAACAACCGGATCACAGACTTCACTTGGGGATTCGCGCATCGCGCAGCGGCCGCTGTTCTCCGAAGCATGGGGCGCCGTGCCTGCGCAAGGCGAGGTGTTGCGCCCGCTGCGCGCGATGGCCGACTTGAAAGCAGGTTGCGCTGCCCTTTGCCGATGGCCCGCCATCGCCACCGCCACCGCCACCGCCACCGCCAGCGATCGGTGATCGGTGATCGGTGATCGGTGATCGGTGATCGGACACCCGGCCCCCATCCGCCGACACCCCATGGTGGTTGGTGTGAACATGTTTCCGATAAAGATCAATTGTTGACTTGAGTAAAACTATCGCCTACGCTGTTCCATCAGACCATCGCCTCGGAGGACGGCTCGGCTGCACCTCACGCAGCCCGTGCCCCGCTCCCTGACCGACCAAGGAAAGGCTCTGAAATGACTCCCGACGAGGCCCAGCAGTTTTTCAGTGACAACCCGGTCAAGCACATGCGCTCGACGGCATGCAAGGTGGCATGGCGGCGACCCGGGAGGTCTTCATCGGTCATGCCGGCATTCCGATCCTCACGGCCATCCGGCCGGCAGTGCCGGTGTTGCAGGGCCTGAACATGCGCCGCAAGGTGCAACCGATCGTCTCCGGCGGCATCCGCAACGGCGCGGATGTCGCCAAGGCCCTGGCGCCTGCTGCCGATGCGGTCGCGACCGGCACTGCGGCGCCGGTTGCGCCCGGCGACGACGACCCGGCCTGCGAAGCCGACGACAACGCGCTCGGCAGCACGGCCGGCGCCCAATGGCTCCCCGGGCAGCGGCTTGCCCCGTCTGACGGCAGCCATCGTCCCGGGTGAAGGGACGATCACGATGGCAAGTCAGTCCATCGGATCGAAAGGCGTGTATGTGCCTCAACGGCTTGAACTGAAGGAGTGGCCATGGTCAATGAATTGCCTCGCACTCGTCGCCGCGTTCTTGCGGCCACAGTGGCTGGTGTTGCTGCGGCGGAGTTCTCACCGGGTTTGATCGGATCGGCGTTCGCGCAATCCGGCAAGCCCGTTTTGCTGGGTGTGCCGACCTGCCAGACCGCTGCGGCGGGCGTGGCGGATGACAATGACCATTGGCAGGGCACGACGCTCGCGATGGAAGAGATCAACGCCGCCGGCGGCATCCTCGGTCGACCGCTGAAGCTCTTCAAGACCGATGTCGACAAGCTCTCGCCCGAAAGTTGCAAGCAGGCGATCGCCACATGCATAGACGCGAAGGTGCACGCCATTTCCAACGCATTCCTGTTCGCGGTGGTCCCGGCGATGGACGAGTCCGCCAAGTACAAGGCCCCGTACCTGCAGGGCAACACGCAGCGCGCCGCGACCGATGCGTTCAAGGCCAACCCGGCCAAGTACAGCCATGTGTTCCAGACCGATCCCTCGGAAGTGCACTACGGCTACACCTACCCGCTGTGGCTGGAAGCGATGGAAAAATCCGGCGCGTGGAAGCCGAAGAATCGCAAGGTGCACATCGTTCAGGAGCAGGTCGGCTATTGCCAGACGATCTCGAAGACCTGCCAGGAGGCGTTGAAGAAAAGCAGTTTCCAGCTCGCCGCCGTGACGGACATCCAGTTTCCGGTGCAGGACTGGGCCCCGGTCATCCGCAAACTGAAGGAAGTCGACGCCGGTGCGATCATGATCGACCACTGGGTGGCGGCCGAATACGCGGCGTTTTGCAAACAGTTCCGCGCCAACCCGGTGAAGAACTCGCTGGTCTACCTGCAGTACGGGCCCTCGCAACCCGAGTTCCTGACACTCGCCGGTGACGCTGCCAACGGCTTTTGTTGGAGCACGGTGCTTGGCGTCTATGCCGACAAGAGGGGCAGCGACTTCCGGGCCAAGTACAAGAAGCGTTTCCCCGGGATCATGGGCCTCGTCTATACCGGCAACGGCTACGACATCGTCCATTACCTGAAGGCGGCCTGGGAAGCGACCAAGAACCCCGAGGACTTCAAGGCGGTCTGCGACTGGATACGTGCCAACCCGTACCGCGGCGTCTGCGGCTACATGGACATGCGCAACCCGTACCAGGAGGCAGCGCATTTCCCCGACAACGGCTACGAGGTTTCGGCAAAGACGCTGGAGGCGGGCATGGGCCAGCTCTACGTGCAGGTGCAGGGCAAGGAGCACAAGATCGTGTTCCCTTACGAGCTCAAGGAGTCCGCGCTGCAAAAGGCGCCCTGGTGGAGCTGAGAGCGTGATGCATGCCGGCACTACTGCGCCCGCAGCCCTGTTTGGCTGCCGCGACATCGCACTCGACCTGGGCGGCCGACAGATCCTGCACGGCATCGGCCTGCAGGTCCGTCGCGGCGAAGTGCTGGGCATCATCGGCCCGAATGGGGCGGGCAAGACCAGCCTGTTGGAGGTGCTTTCAGGGCGCATTCGGCCCAAGCACGGCCGGGTCGAGTTCGAGGGCCGCGACGTGACCGCGTTGCCGCTGTACGAAAGGGCGCGCCTTGGCATCGGCCGCACTTTCCAGACGCCGGTCGTGCCCGACGAACTGACGGTCGGCGAGACCTTCAAGGCCGCGCGCCAAGCCTGCAAGCCCTACCTGACGCGCTTCGACGCCGAGTATGGCGCCGAGGTGGTCGGTTTCAAGTTCGCCGCCGATGTGCCGACCGCGAAGCTCGACGCGCTGGACCGGCGCAAGCTGCTGTTGGCGTGCCTGCTGATGCGGCGCCCGAAGATCTTGCTGATGGACGAGCCGGCGGCCGGTCTGATCAACTCCGAGGTCGACGAGATCGACCAGCACATCCGGCTCCTGTCCAAAGACATGAACATCGCGGTCATCATCGTCGAGCACCGCATCGAACTGCTCGAGGCCATCGCGGACCGGGTGATGGTGATGGATGCCGGTGCGACCATCTCCGAAGGTTCGCTCGCCCATGTGCTGGCGGACGCGAAGGTTCACGCCGCCTATTTCGAGAACGTGGTCGAAGGAGCGCTGACATGAGCGCCGCGCGGCCGCCCGAAGGCGCTCATACCGTAGTAGCCGAAGGCGCAGGCACTCCAGCGGGCGCAGCGGCGGCGGCGCTGCCGCGCAGCGAAGTGCTCGATGTCAAGGGCCTGTCCGCCGGCTACGGCCCGATGCGCGTGCTGCATGACCTGGACTTGAGCGTCCAGGCGGGCGAGCGGGTCGGCCTCGTGGGTCTGAACGGCCACGGCAAGTCCACGCTCTTTTATGCCATCGCCGGTTTGACCGGCTGGCAGCGTGGCTCGGTCCGCCTGAACGGCCACGAAGTCGGCCGCACGCGCAGCCAGGGGCCGGGCCGCTACACGCACCTGATCGTTCGCCGCGGACTCGCGCTGATCCCGCAGGGCGACGAAATCTTCCACGGGCTGACGGTCGAAGAGCATCTCGATTCGGGCGCCTTCACGCCCCGCGCATGGCGTGAACGGGCGCAGCGCAAGGAGCGCGTGCTCGCGATCTTTCCACCCCTGGTGAAACTGATGCGCATTGCGGTCGGCCGCCTCTCGGGCGGTGAGCGGCGCATGGTCGCGATTGGCCGCGGATTGATGGCCGAGGCCTCGCTGTTCCTGGTCGACGAACCGTCTCTCGGCCTCGCGCCGAAGATCGGCAAGGGGGTGATGGATGCGCTGATGTCGGTCGATCTGGGCCTGTCGGCGATGGTGATCGCCGAGCAGAACCTGGCGCTCCTCGAAGGCCGCGTCGATCGGGTCATCGGCATGCACGCCGGCAAACTCAAAGGTGAAGCCTCGGCGCACCTCGGTTTTCAGACCACGCGGGAGAAGTGAGCATGGGACTCGCGGATCTGGGGTTCGTCCTCATCAATGCCGTCGTGCTGGCGTGCATCTACGGCACGCTGGCGATCGGAATCTCGATCACCTGGTCGAGCGTCGGCCTCATCAATCTGGCCTACGGCTTCATCTACGCAGCGGCCGGCTACGGCGCCTGGATGACGGCGCAACACATCACCGGCAACGGCGCCATGGTGCTGGCTGCGGGCGTGCTCACCGGCGCGCTGGCCGGCCTGTTCGTCTGCGCACTGGCCTTCATACCGATACACGACAAACCCAACTTCCCGGTGCGCGGCATGATCGCCACGCTGGCCATCAGCCTGATCGGCATGCAGACCCTGCTCTGGGTGTTCGGTCCCTTGTCGAAAAACCTGCCGGAGATCTTCGGCAGCGGCAGCGTGATGCTCGGCGACACCGCGCTGACAGCCGACAAGATCGGCAACGTGCTGGTCTCGATCGGTTTCGTCGCCGCGGTCGTGATGTGGATGCGTTCGAGCCGACGCGGCCTGGAGATCCGCGCGATGATGATGAACCCGCACGCCGCCGCCATTGTCGGCATTGGCGTGCGCCGCACCGGTTTTTACGTGATGGCGATCACCGGCGCGATGGCGGGGCTTGCCGCCGTGCTGCTCTCGCAGACCTACTACATCTCGCCGTTCGGGGGTCTCACCCCGATGATCAAGGGCGTCAGCATCGCGCTCTGCGGCGGTCTCGGCAGCGTGCAAGGCGCCATCATCGCGGCCGTGATCCTCGGGCTCAATGAAGCGCTCACCAGCGTCGTCCTCGGGGGTCAGTATGTGTTGATCACGCAGTTCCTGCTGATCATCGTGATCCTGCTGATCCGCCCGCGCGGCATCGCCGGCATCGTCGACCGGGCGCGGGAGGCCTGAACATGAGCAACACCTGGCGCAATCCATTGTTCGGCTGGCAGGTCGATCGGGCCGAAGAGGAGATCCCGGCGCACCCCTACCGCCCGCCGCAGGAACCCTGGGACTCGACCCGCGAATCAAAGGTGCCGATGCTGCCGGTCGGCCGCCTGCGCTACTACTACAAGTGGGGCGGTCACGGCGCCGCGCTGTGGAGCAAGATCCGCTATTGGCCGACGCGCCGGCGCATTCTGCACATCCGCGGCGAGTACAACCCGAAGACCTTGCGCCGCGAAAAGACCATCGTCGACAAGCGCCCGATCTGGTGGCTGCTGGGGCTGGCCGCGCTCTTTTTGATGCCGATGTACATGCCGGCGCAGTTGCGCGGCTCCCTGCTCGCGGCGGGCGCGGTCTTCGCTATCTACGCCGCCATCAACCTGTGCTGGATGCTGATCATCGGCACCGCCGGCATCTACTCGCTGGCGAGCTACGCCGTCGTCGGATCGGCTGCGTTCGGCACTGCGTGGCTGTCGATCCACCTGCATGTCCCGTGGTATCTGCTGCCCTTCCTGGGCGCGGGGATCGGACTCGTTTTCGGCGCGATCATCGCGATCCCCGCGACACGGCTCGACGGCTTCTACTACGCCCTGCTGACGATCGGCCTGAACGAGCTGTGCCGCGTCTACACGCTGCAGTCGAAAGCCTTCGGCTCGGCCAGGGGCGGCCTCTACGGCGCCGACAGCTACATCCCGGAATCGTGGACTGCCGACAACCAGTCGCTGCTCGCCTTCTACGCGGCGCTGGTGCTGATGCTGCTCGCGCTGGCATTGTTTCGCGCCGTCAACGGCACGCGGCTCGGCCGCGTGCTGCGCATGGCACCGGAAAAGCGCGAGGCGTTTGCCGAAGCCACGGGCGTGAACTTCCGGGGCGCCCGCATCATGGTGTTCGTCATTTCGTCGGTCGCGCTTGGCTTCATCGGCGGCTTCTACACCGCGCACTACCGGGGGGTGGGATTTTCGATCTTCAGTTTCGACACCGTGCTGCTCGGTCTCGGCATGCTCGTGATCGGCGGCATCGGGCGCGCGGAAGGCGCCGTCGTTGGCGCGCTGATCGTCGTGTTCCTGGACAAGGTGCTGATGCCGCTCGGGCCGATCCGGCTGATCCTGATCGGCCTGATCATGCTCGGCGTGGTGCTGTTCCTGCGCCAAGGCCTGTTCGGCATCAAGCAGCAGTGGCGCGCCTGGCGCGACAAGAAAAAGAGTGAAAAGCGCTCGACCCGTTCCGAAAAAGGAGGCGAAATGCTACCCGAAGAAGCCACCGAAACCCCCGACAAGGACCTGCTCTACTGGCGCCGCTACGACAAGATGCAGCGCGACTATTTGAAGAAGCTGGTCTCGGCCGAGCTGATGGAAGAGCACCGCCGCTGCCCGCTCGGCCAGCACAGCGAGCCGCTCGAACGGCTGCTGCTGTACTTCCGCCGCGCGCCGCTGGGCGACAAGTACGCGATCGTCGCCGTCGAGCAGTTCAAAGCGTACCGCATCGTCGCATTGTCCGGCCATCGCGGCGTCGCGCCGCGCATCGTCGAAGACAAGATTCACGCCACGCAAGAAGAGGCTTACCACGGTGTGTTCCTGCGCCGCGTGCAAGACCTGATGGAGTCCTGAGAAACCACGGAGCCCCCATGGCAGATATCAAACTGTTCGGCTATGCCGACAAGATCTCGGTAAGGCCAGGTGACCCGATCGACTTTCACGTCACGGCCGACGGCACGGCAGAGGTACAGGCGCAACTGGTGCGGCTGATTCACGGCGACCAGCATCCGGACGGGCCCGGTTATCTCGACGAGGAAATGGGCTGCGAAGGCAACGGCGTGTGGGCGGTGAAGAAGCAGTACACCCAGGTCGGATCGTTCCTGCGGGTTGCCGACCCGCAGCACAAACTCGCACTCGAAGCCGGCATCACGCTGTGCGCCTTCATCTTCCCCGGCCTGCCGCTGGCGGGTGTGCGCCAAACCGTGATGGGCCGCTGGGACAACGTCAAGAACGAAGGCTATGCGCTCGGGCTGAATCCGGCGGGGCACCTCGAATTCTGGGTCGGCAGCAACGGCGAAGTCGACTACGTCCAGACCGAAGTCCCGATGCTGGCAAAGCACTGGTATTTCGTCGCCGCCACCCTTGACGCGGCGAGCGGCCGCGCGAGCGTGCATCACGAGAGCGTGGCCAACCGCTACAACAGCCTGCTCGGCGCAGTCTGCCCGATCGACTACCGCTCGCATGTCGGCGAGACCTTCCGGTTCCGGCAGCGCAACCTGCCGGAGACCCCCTTCCTGATCGCCGGTTCGCAAGACTGGCACGAATCGCGCGGCCACTTCGTTTCGCAGATGTACTCGGGCAAGGTCGATCGCCCGATGGTGTGGGAGCGCGCGCTGACCCGCGCCGAACTGGACGGCCTGATGAAGGGTGGCGCGCCGGACCAAAAGGGTTTGGTCGCCTGCTGGGACACCACGCTGGGCTACACCGACCACGGCATCGGCGACACGGTGTACGACGCCGGCCCGCACGGCCTGCATGCCGAGGGCTACAACCGGCCGGTGCGCGCCCAAACCGGCTGGAACTGGGGCGGCCACAACGATTGCTTTCGCCTGAATCCGAAGGAATACGGCGGCGTAGAGTTCCACGCCGATGCGATGATCGACTGCAATTGGGAGTGCACGAAGCGGGTCACGCTACCGGCGCAGATGAAGAGCGGCGTGTACGCGATGCGCTTGCGCGCCGGCCCGGGCATCGGTCTGGCCGAAGAGCACATCGTCTTCTTCGTGCGCCCGAAAAGCGCCAAGGCGCGCCTGGCGCTGCTGATCCCGACCGCCAGCTACATGGCCTACGGCAACGAACACATGAGCTTCGATGCGCAGATCATCCAGCCGATGACGGGGCAGCCGCCGATCATCACCGAGATCGACATCGAGATGTACAAGAAGGACGAATTCGGCCTCTCGACCTACGACCACTGGTCGGACGGCAACGGCGTCTGCTACAGCTCCTACCGCCGGCCGATCGTCAACATGCGGCCCAAGCACCGTATCTCCAGCATGGGCGTGACGTGGCAGTTTCCGGCCGATCTGTCGATCCTCGCATGGCTGGAACACAAGGGCTACGACTATGAGGTGCTCACCGACGAAGACCTGCACCGCGAGGGCCTGGCCGCATTGAAAACCTATTCATGCGTCATCAGCGGCACCCATCCGGAGTACTACTCCGAGCGCATGCTCGACGCCACCGAAGACTACATCGCCACCGGCGGCCGTTACGTCTACATGGGTGGCAACGGCTACTACTGGAACGTCGCGTTCCGTGACGACACGCCATGGGTGATGGAGGTGCGCAAATGCGACTCGGGGATGCGCGCCTGGAATGCACGGCCCGGCGAACACTACCTTGCAACCACGGGCCAGAAGGGCGGCCTTTGGAAGAACCTGGGACGGCCGCCACAAAAGACATTCAGCGTCGGTTTCATCGCCGAGGGCTTCGAGTCGAGCCGCCCTTACCGGCGCATGCCCGACAGCTACCACCGCACCGTGGACTGGATCATGAAGGGCGTGGAAGGCGAGATGATCGGGGACAGCGGCCTGGCCTACGGCGGCGCGGCCGGCCTGGAGCTCGACCGCTACGACCTCACGCTCGGGACGCCGCCGCACACGCGCATCATCGCGTCCTCGGGCGGGCACAGCGACAACTACATGCTGTCGATCGAAGAGATCCTCTACCCCTACCCCGGCCTGAGCGGCTCGCAGGACTACCGCATCCGCGCCGACATGACCTACTTCGGCGCGCCGAATGATGGCGCAGTCTTTTGCGGCGGATCCATCGCGTTCGGCCAGGCCCTTCCGGTGAACGGCTTCAAAAACAACGTCTCCACGGTCCTGGGCAATGTCGTCGACGCCTTCATCGAGCCGGGGCGCCTGCCGGGCGGGTTGTGGGTGAATGACGAGAAGCAGTGGAAGTAGGCCCGCCAGGACTTCAGGGACATGCTGACGGAGTACGGCATCACGGCGTCGATGAGCCGCCGGGCAACGGCTGGGACAACGCCTGCGGCGAAACCCTGTTCGGGTCGCAGAAGGAGAGGCGGCAGCACGGACAGCGCTTGCGACGAGGCGCCAGGCCAGGGATGAACCCATTGCGTGGCTGCTCTGGTGCAACCGAACGAGACGGCACGCGACGCTGGCCTGCGTCAGCCCGGGACGGATCGAGCAAGACGGGCTGGCCGCCCAGGCCAGGCAAGCCCATTCGTGGCTCAGCAAGGGGATCCGGGATCCAGGGGCAAGGTCACCCATCCCAATCTTGCGGGGATCACCGCGTCAGCCCCCCTTTGGTCGATTGGGTCGATTGGGTCGATTTGGTCGATTTGGTCGAGATTTGGTTGATCGGATGGAGCGCGGATTTGAGGGCGGAACGGCCGCCGCAATGGATTCACATTCTGGGGATCACCGCATCAGCGCCGCTCGACCAGCGCGTCAACGACCATGGCGCCCTCGCCCCGGGCGCCGACCAGCACCGGATCGAGGTCGATGGCGGCGATGCTGTCGGGCGCTGCGGCGATCAGTCGGCCAAGCGCAATCACCACCGCACAGAGGGCGGCCGCATCGAGCGGCGGCTCGCCGCGCACGCCGTCCAGCAGCGGCGCGATGCGCAGGGTTTTGAGTGCTGCGTACACGTCGGCGCTGTCGAACGGCGGGATCAGCACGGCGATGTCTTGCAGCGCTTGCACATACCTGCCGCCGTCGCCCACCACGACGGGCCCGAAGACCGGGTCTTGGCGCGCGCCCGCCATGAACTCGTGCCGCCCCGGGTTCTGCCCGTCTCGCCCATTGGGTGCCGAACAGCGCCGCAGCCGCATTGGCGCTGTCGACATGCAGGGCGACGAGGGCGTGCCCCGACTGGTGCGGCATGTCGCCTGAGCGGGCTTTCACCACGCCGCGCCCCAGGCATCGCGTGCCTCGGCTGCGGTGCAGCACAGCCTGTGCGCACCACCGGGATGCCATGCGCGGCCAGCAGGGCCAGGCTTTGGACCTCGTTGAGAAAGCGGCCACTGCCCTGCGGCAACGAAGGCGGCTGCGCCGGCGGCCACGGCGCATGCGACTGGCGCATCAGCGCGGTGTGCGCGGCCAGTTGCGCGAGCACGCCCAGCGCCTGCGTTTCATCCGAAATTTCCCGCGCTCACGGGGTGAGCGAGAGACAAAGTCAGCCGGTATCACACGCGAAGCCTTATACAAGGCATTGCGGCTCGACAGTGCGCCGCGTTTTGATACGGTCAACCGCGTCCGTGCCACCCCTGGCGTACACTTTATTGGCATTACAACTTGCATACTGGGTTCGTATCCAGGCTATCCAGAACACGGCCATATAGAGTTCGCTTATTCCAGTTCATGTGAGAATTATCGCGCTCGAAAATTTTTAGTTCCCAATACCGCTGGAGCCGGAATACGGGATTTGGGGAAAATCCTTCCAGATGCGCCTCCTTCAAGGTGAGAGCAGTACCGCATGGAGTTCCAATTCCCTTGGAATGGGTTGGTTGCCACCTTTGATTCCAGTAAGTGAGATGCCCAATGTGAACACCATCAGCATCAATATCAATGCCTCCGCGAGTAGGCTTGGCCGTCATGCTTTTACCAACGCTGTGATTTGCTGGTAAATATGGGAAACGTGACAACAGGTCGCTCACAAGGTATCCAAAATGACGCATCGGGCCTGGTATTACCCCAGGAAGCATGCTAACGTTATTTGGAAATACTCCGGGCAAAAAGCCAAACGGCTTCACGTCAATCTTATTCACGAGACTTTCTGTTAAGGAAATCATTCTGTTTAAAAGATAATCATGGAGCGCAAATCCATCTTTTGGTCTTGCGCTTTCGTTGTTCACATAGCAGGAAGTGATTCGAAGTTCTGCACGATACATGTTGGATATGCCTAGCGGTGCATTCAGATACATCAGCAGTTCACCGCCGGCGCTGCAATCTCGCACCATCTGTCCAATCAAAGTGGAACATTTATTGGCGTCATCCGGAAGAGCCTCCTGCAATCCGGCAGCCCAGACAGGGCACTCTCCGGGAAGTATCTGGGCATAGACAAGGTCACAAGGAATGGCATATTTCACTTCTTCATGAACAATCTCTTCAGACATACCCCAAAGGTCGAAGGCAAGAGCAAGGGTTCTGAGATAAGCCGATCTGCCGAAATGGCAAGCGTGAGAAATCTGCAGTGCGACGGCATCGGGATCTTTCGACCAATAGTCACGATCGCTGCCAGAAGGCGCGCCCAGGCGGCAAACGAGGCACTCAATCTCATATTCCCATTGCCGTAAAAACGGCAGATCGTGCTGCTTTTCTAAAGCCGCTAATCTGGTGCGTAGTATCGGAGGAACAAGGTGAGCGGCAGTCAAGCTTTGGGCATATTCCGATATTGTGTAGCGTTTGGGTACTTCACCGGAGTGTGATTTCGACCAAGCGTTGATTAGAACGGGTTGTCCTGTAATTCCCATCAGAATGTAGTCGGAAAGCGGTGATGGTCTCGCAATGACACGGTGAAGTGCCGCCACAGTGACCAATGGGGATTTTTTGGCAAGAAATGCCACCATCAATGCCTCGGCAACCTCGGACTCCAACTCCTGATTCTCAATGAAGGTTAGCAACGCATTCCAAACGACTGCTCCATTTTCGGAGATAATTCCTGCCGCAGCAGAATGCGCTACCATCAATTTTACGGGTGGAAGCGGATGGCGAAGTCTGCTGAGACCTACGCGGACAAGAATCTTATCGTCCACGTTAGTTCCCCTTGAACCACAAAGGTATGGGCAGCGGGATATCACTCACTTCTTCTACAGTTGCGTTCACCATTTCCTTCGTTATTTTTATCGCATCTGAAATTTGGCCGACGGCATGGAGAAAGTGCACCAAGCGACTGTGAGGAATAGCCAGTGGCTCTGCATCGAGTCCAGTTTTCGGTGTCGTGGTGTCAAAAATAAAGTCTTCCCATCTCGCTGCATAATGAGATGCGAAGACCTTGAAGCGGTTCAACGCTTCCTCTTCACGGTAATAAAACTCGTCCCAACCTTTGCGATGGATTTGAGCAGCGACAAGCCATCGATATGCTTTTACCGTACCGTCCAGACGAAGACTGATTTCAAACATCGAATCAAAAATGGAGCTTATGCCCGTCGGAACATTCTCTTCGGTCAGGTATTTGCGAAGGTTGCGTAGCAATTCTGCACCCTTTCCTTTGCCTCTCCAATACGCAAACCATTCCCGAACCATTCTTTCTTCAGCGATATATTGTGATTTCTGGTGAAGTGCATCAATCAAAGCCTCATATTGATGTGGCCCAAAAACGCTGATATCAATGCCATGACCGTCGTCAAGGCTGAAAGAGGTGCCGTTCTTTTCTTCATCGCCGAGTTCAAGCGACGCAAGGCCGAGGAATTTTGAGTTGATTTCGATGATTTCGTTTGCATACACGGAGCCAGCCGACGCCAGTGCTCGCAGCTTGCCTACGCTTTCTGCATCCCACATGGTTGGGCCAATGACATTACGGCCAATCGCGCTGCCAACAATGGTAGGAACAACAGCCGAAAGCGCACACTCCGATAGATACCACTCACCAGACTTCAGGAGGTGATCATACATATCGGCATAAGTCTCAGGCATATATTTGGCGAACATTACCGCCATGGTAGCGAGTGCATGTCTCGTCTCGCTTCCATCCGTAATGACGCTGATATTGGCGACCACAGGACAAATTTTGATTAGCATCGATTTGGCGAAGTTGGCATCCGCCTGAGCGACTGCCTGTATTGCATCCAGAACGTGATGAATCGTAGGGTCTTTTCTGCATCCGTAGCCCATTACGCACGCCAAAGAACTGTGCAACAAAGATTTGCCGATCGCTTCAAGTGAATCCGTTTTGCAGGCCAACTCGCAGAGTGCCAAATAACTGTTGGCACGCTCATCAATTTGACTGATTTCCCTTTTGATCGTCGCCATACGGTCTGCCAGTTCACGCCTCACGATATCAGACTCAATCAAAACAACGCCGGTACGCAAACAGTCTTCCAGCCAACCATGGAACCAAAAATGGCGAGCCTGCTTTGCGCGGGTCCATTCAGTGCCTGATATCAGGCGTGGAGCCTCAAGAGCGCCAGATATCAGGAACAAGTCCTTTGAAATTGCCAGAAGCGCGCGTTTAAGTGATTGATGATCAGCATGCGTGTCGTAATCCTTTGTCTCTGGAAGTGAAGATAATGCCGCAAACAAGAAGTCAAACTTCGGACGTTCATGTCTGACCAACATTTTGCCTGCCAATGCCGCGCACCTTGTTATCTCGGTCAGGACTTCATTCAACCATTTACGCTTTTGGGTTGTCGGTGGATTTATTGTTAAATTAGCCCCCTTAACCTCCAAGGTTTTGGCAACAATGTAGAAAAATAGCCCGTGCAAAAAACATTCGAGACTTCCACTGGAAACATCATACCAGGCATCTTTATTGTAGACAGAAGCATCGAGAGAGAATGGAATTGGCCGCGCCTTTGATGGCGCATAGAGGCGTGCCCAGCATTCGGAGATCGGATGTTTGCGTAGCTGCCCAAATTCTGGGTATTCATGGAGGCTAATTCTGTTTATGCCAGCGACACGCACAATCTCAAGTTCCAAATCACTCCGCATTCCGTAGGGTAATGGAATTGGTAACCATCGGAGCAGTTTATCGATGTCGCGTAATTTAGCCAATTCACCAATGAAGAACCTGAATCGCGATGGACCGTAAGCACGTCGCCGGAAGCAGTCCTTCAATACTGTTGATTCAAACGTCGATGTGGCGGCACATAGTTCAAGCAACGCCTTGACATCAGACTCATGGCTCCGGGCGTTGGCTGTCCCGGAACGGATTGTGTCAGCCAATCTGATTCCAATGGCCTTTCTGCATTCGATGGCCTCCTCAATCCTGCGTGCACGCAGATACTGTCGGCCCAAAAGGAGCAGGTCAGCAATGTTTGCTGTACGAAATGCCGTGGATAGATTCTTTAATGGGTAATCATCATCAGTGAGTGAAAGCGCACACTCGTCAATTCGGGTGGGGTTGTCAATTTGAAAAGTTGTCCCGTTTTGCAGGCGTATTTTCAACCAACGCAGACGGACAGCTCTCGCGAAATTCTTTTGAGAAAATGCAGCAGTTTCAGCAGAGGTGAGAATTTTAATCAACTGCTTTTTTGGATAGGCTTTCGACATACTTTTAATAATCCAATCCCGACCAGGCTGAAAAACAAGATTATCAGTGGAACCGCATCGTGCCTGATACAGCCAAAGCCAACCCCAACGATGATAGGCAGGAGCCCTTTCGTTGAGCCACTTGACGACCTTGGGTGCTAAATGCTCAGTTCGAACATCATGTTCTTCCAACTCCCGAATAAAGGCGGGCAAACTTCCATGAAAGGGGATAAGACCTGCTTCCGAGTCATATAAGAGATGCCGAATCTCAGTTTGCAGGATCCCAGGGCGAATACCCAAGGTGTCTTCAAGGCTGAACACAGGCCAGGGGAAGCCGCTGTCTGCCACAAGGTGAAGGGCGTCCTTTGCATCGTAGGAAAGCCTTTGCCATAGTGACTTGTAGTAGCCACGGATGTCGCCATCTGGGCAGGCTGCCAACTGGGCTACCTCCTCGGGCCGGAGTATCCGATGCTGAAGCTTCATCGCCTCGAAGCTATAGGTAAGGTGTAGTGGATGCCCTTGTGAGAGTGTCTGGAACGCCTCCGTAAACTGGGCAATCAGGTCTGCTTTCTCGATTTCGCTCTGTTTCCCGTTCTGTTCATGGAGTTCAAATTGGCCGCTGCGATGCCTTTCTTCGAGCCAGCACCTTGTTGATGCTTGCGACATAAGCGGAAGCTCATACCAATCTTCGGGTTCTGATTGATTATTCAACCGTGATGGCAGTTGTTCGACACTGACGCGCTGTGTGCCTATTACCAAAACGGCATTTTGAGGCAGAGGAAGAAGATGCTGAAACAGTGAATCTAACGGTGCAATGTCCCTATCGTTCTCTCGCCATATGTGGTCAAGTCCATCAACCACGATGACAAATTGCTTCCCACTTTTCTGATATCCCAATGCGCAGGCTTCGATCCATTGCCGCAATGACTCCGGTTTGTTGGATAGCTGGTCTACGAATTGACCATGATAGTTTTCCATTTGCGCCATCATCGAATTGGCGACAGAAACAAGCGAGAACCGCTCCGATGGATCTGATAGGTCAAGAAAGTAGTGCTGCCTTATATATGGAATCTCGCGCTGCTCAAACTCCTTGCAAAGAAAACTCAAATAGGTACTTTTTCCTTGGCCGGGTGACCCCCATAAAACAAAGATTCTGCTTGAGGTGGAAAGAATTTGTGCGCTGAATTTTTGGTGAAATGGAATACTTGGCGGTTCATAGCCAGCAGGCACCTGGAACGACTGATTGAGGGGCGCCGGCCGGTGGCTATCAATTTCTCCTCTGATGATGTCAAGCGTGATTTGTCCGTGTGGTGGAGGGAAGTTTTTCCTGATTGCCCAGTCGACGGTCGCATTCAAGAGAGTATGCCAACCATGGTAGGTGGTATGCCGACCGACGAGTCTGTCTGACAGGGTTCCACGTAAGCTAAGAAAACCTTGGTACGAATGCTGAAAATTAAACGTGCGAAAAAAAGATTCTGCTCGATCAGCCGAAGGTAGTTGTTCCAGCAGTGTGGCTCTGGCATCAGCAGGAATTTTGTCGAATTCAACAAGCAAGGCTGCCGCGTTCATGCAGCCCTGGAACTCGCGGTCGGGTCGGCGGTTTGTGACGAGCGCGGCAAGATGAACCGGCGACCCAGACGCACTTTCCCACGCAGCGTACCATTTCTGTATCAATGACTTACCTTTGGGACGGTGCTCAAGAAGCCATTCCCATGAAAGGAAGTTCTTGGGAGTGGATGGGTCAACGGTGAATTTTACCTGATATAGATCAAGCAAACCATCGGTTCGGTGGGCGACGATATCGTCCAAGCCCTTAGGCGATTCGTCATCATCGGCTTCGAATTTTACCCAGTCATAGAGGTTCGGGTCATCGAGCCAATCACAAAGCAATTTAATTCCGACCAGATTTTGATACAGATACCCACTCAATGGTATCGCGGAGTGTTTGAGAGATATATTACTTGTCATAGTATCGTCGAAGATTGCTTTGATGGAAGTTTGGGCATTCTGAACGTTATTCAAAATCGGTAGTGTCCGGTTAAAAATCGAATAAATTCAATTGATTAACGAATGCGTGTGTTTTTGGAACGGAAAGTTCAATCTCAGGCAGGCTTTCGGATTTCGGTCCGACGGCCAGACGAACTGCCTCAAGATACTCTTTGATTTCGTCGAAACTCAGATCGTCGATTGCCCGGGCAATCAGCGTCTGGGCGGCGCCAATGACAAAGCGATCACTAACTGAAATTCGCAAGCCAGCAGCCTGTAGTCTGACTGTCATCATTTCGACGGCGCCGACCACATTCTCGGCAACTGGCAGATTCGACTGGGCGAATGCTCGCTTGCGGCAGACCAGAATGGCGTCGAGGCTGATTGGGTCTTTGGCGGCCGTTTTTGGGCTTGCTGCGCGCAGTTCGGCATGGACTGGATGAGCAGCCACCACTGCCAACCCGGCTTTGGTAATGGCCTCATAGATGGCCGCCCAGCCTTCGGCACGCGAATGATGGAAACTGAACGCCAGTACACCTTCATCCTTGAGCACACGGCACGCTTCGGTAAACACTGAGGCGAGTTGGCGCGCGAACGCGCGCGGGTCTTTGTGCTGCACTTCACCCTGATCGGATGAGTTTTCACGGGCAAACCATGGGTAGCGGTCACGCAGTGCAGGCGATAACCAAGCGAAAAAGAAATCGCTTAGTTCCGAGTAGTGAACGAAGTCGAAGTAAGGCGGGTCGGTCACGACAGCATCCACTGATGAATCGGGAATTGGGAGCTTGGAACTATCCCCGTTGAGAATCATCATCCCGTGATCGGCTTTCTCCAACTCACCCCAAGTCTCCATGCGGCGTGCCCGGATTGGTTGGCTTGCAACGATCTTACGCGAACCAATGCGCTGTCCGGCCTGGTCGTACTCGAAGGCGATCTCAAAAGGCTCGTCAAGGTAACGCTTGGCTCGCAGCAGCCTGGACTCGAACAGCGTGCTAAACGTGCCACTGCTACGATTCGTGCCCCACACCGAATTTTCAAGCGGAGTACGTTCCGGTTTGAGAATATGGTTGGAGAACATGTGCCGCACGGCCCCGGTGCCCTCTCCCTTGAAACTGCAAAACAGGTTATTGAACTCCAGTGTGCTTGAGAACAAACACAGCATCTGTTCCTGGATATCCGTATTCTCGATATGCAAAATCTCACGCAGCAAGATACCCAGGCAAAGCAACTGGCGTGAATTGAAGAAGTCGCGCCACTGGGTGTAGTTATAGCCACGCGCCTGGTTGGTGTTGTGGCCGGGCCGCACGCTGGATTCAGGCAACGGCAGAACCTCGGTCGCAAGCCGTTCTTGGGCTTCCTTGTACAAGGCCACATCCTCATTGCGCGCTGCCAAGTAGACCTTCGAGTCATCAGGGCGCAGGGCCATCATGGCATAGAGGCGATGATGTGGCGGCGAGCCATCCTTGGGCAGCAGATCCTTGACACGATAGCGATTGCCGCTCCTGTCGGTCAGGTACTGCCCAACAACCGGCCCTATTTGCGGGTTGAAATGGTGGCCGCATTGCGGGCAGTCTGCTGCCGTCGTGTCGTAGCGCTCCTCCATGATCCCCCAGCAGCCGGGGCACACGATCTGAGCCTTCGGCTTTTTCTTGGGGTAGGCGTCCTGCGAAAATACGTAGCGAGACAATAGTGGAATCGACTCCCCTTGCGGGGTCATTACTGTTTTCACCCAGAAGTAGTAAAGCACGGGGATTAACTCACCAGACTGAGGATCACGCGTCTGATAATAACGACGGATTTCTGGGGCGACATCCCGCTCAAGTCGCTCGAAGACTGCTCGAAGTTGATCTTCAGATGCTGGTGTGAACGCTTGCCGAACGAGAAACGTGCTCACCGGGTTAATGTCGGAACCGACCGCCTTGGCACCCAACTTGACGGCCTCACCCAGCGTCGTACCACTGCCCATGAAAGGATCGAGTACCACCATGCCAGCGAGGTCGTGCGTCTCGTAAAACTGTGCCCAAGTGTTTGCACCCGGTTTGGTCAATGCCCCAATGGTGATGCACCGAAATACTGACCCTAGCCGCGTCGCCCACCACTTATGGATGTGATAAATCGGCCGGTTGATCTCTTTCCGCCAACTCTCCTGCTCGGCGATTTGGCTGATTTCGACCACCGGGAAGTCACATTCAAGCGCCGTAGCAGCGGCAGCATTGGCGGCTCCAATCTTGTCGGTGATGGTGTTCATGCTTCGTCGGGCGCTGTGTTTTCATCCGGCAGGACGGGCGCTCTGAGCATCGACACTGGCTTATTGGCTTGATTTGCCAGTCGGAATGCGACAAAGCGATGCTGCGCTCCGGCTCGCGGGTTAGGAATGTACTCGGCTTTTAGCTCGTTGGTTCGCAGGTCGAAAGTGTAGCCCACCACCAGTGTGTCGGCCTCAGCACGGGTAAGGCGCCCCACATTCTGGAAGCGCGGGTCGCCACCCATGCTTTCCGGCACGATCAGCGTTATCAGACCCGTTGTGCCCTCAGTCAGCGCGAAAGGCGTAGGCGCGACGTACATCTTGCGATCACGAATCATGATGTCGCCGTAAGCGCCAAAACCTTTCACGCTTTTGTTTTTGTGGACGTAGTTGTGATCAGCGTTGAGAAAGTCCCCGTGGCAAATCACAAGATCAACCACCGGGTATTGCCTTTGACCATTGCCTTGGTCCGCAAATTGCGCCAAGTCAGCAGGATAGCGGCCAAACACATAGAAGATTTGGCGTCCATTGTGATGGCCGGTCGGTACCTGACTGTTGGCGTCGTAATCCTTCTCGCGGCCTGGCCATGCGAGACCCTTGATCTCATAGCCCTCGGTGTACTCAACCAAGCAGAAGTCGGGATAAATATTGCGACCAGATCCTTCGAAGTGGAGCGCGAGCTTTTGCAGGCGCTTCTGAAACCAGTTTTGAAAGTGGAACTCCTTATCCTTCGCCGACACCGATTCGATCAGTTCCCCGGCTTGCACAGCCAGTACGCATTGCTCGAACACGTCGAAACAGGTGGTCTTTTTGGTCATCGTCTTGTTGTTCCTTCGAGGTTCAAGTGGTCATGTGCGGTGGCATGACGCCACCGTGCTTGTACTTTCCGCTTGCCGCATCATGATTGCATTCTGCTTGCTTCAAGGCATTGTCCTGAAGGGCGATCGTTTGACTATCGACTGGCACAAGAGCATAGCCAAAACACACCCCATACGCTTTTACACCATGGGAAAGTGAACAAACATTCTAACAGTCGCCCGTTTCGCCAAGATGGCGCGTCAAACAGAACCGATTTTATCCAAGGGGACCCAAGCCCGGCCAATCTTGGCCCGAATGTCCGATGGCCCAGATGAATGCCTTGGTGTTGTGCGCCACGATGTAGTCACCAGCGGGCCACCGTGTCATTTGACTGTCAGACGGGCTGTCTTCTCCCCAAAAGAGACTGAATCCAAACTTCCATTTTGAAAAAATGACAGGGTGCCAGAAATCGTCTGCATCATCAGCATGCGCGAATGTTCAGAATGGCCCCTCCTGCCATGATGAAGTCATGGCCTTGGCTCATGCCTCGCTTTGCTCCAGCGCGACACACCCACACCCCACCAAGAATGGACTACCATATTTTTTTAAAATGGGTATTTGTTCCAAGCCAATGTTGGCGTAGCTTAGCGCCTACCATCCGGGGTGCAGGACCCAAGCAGGTAGCCCCCCGCAAGAGCAGTCGGACAAGAAACATGACAATGGAGACTCGACGATGATGAAAATAAAGCGGCTTGTTTTGCCGATGGGCTTGACGGGCTTGGTGGTCGCCACCAGTGTCGCCTGCGCCGAAACCTTGAAACGGCTGGCTTGGAGTGGCCTGGCGCCGCCGGAATCGGTCAAAAAGTCCAGGCAGAAAACCGGCATCGATGTGCAAGTCACGTTCTCGAACCATGAGGACACCATCTCAAGGTTGCGCGCCGCCGCTGGCGCAGTCAGGCCGCTTTTGCGCTGTGCCCGGGCACCCAGTCACGCATCCAGAGGGAGCCAGCCCCATGTCGTATGACCTCGAATGCCGGGATGTCGTCAGGACCTTCGGCAACCATGTCGCCGTTGACTGTGTTTCGCTCGGCGTCAAGCAAGGTTCGTTTTTTTCCATTCTCGGCCCTTCGGGGTGCGGCAAGACCACGCTGTTGCGCATGGTGGCCGGTTTTGGCCAGCCCAGTTCGGGCGATATCCTGATCAAGGGCGCTTCGGTCTTGCACACGCCGCCCAACAAGCGCCCGGTGAATATGGTGTTTCAGCATCTGGCGCTGTTTCCGATGATGTCGGTCGCGGCCAACATTGCCTACGGTCTCAAGCGCAAGGGCGGCATGAGCGGCAGTGTGATCGACAAGAAGGTCAATGAGGCGCTGGAGCGGGTCGGCTTGCCCGGCAGCGGCCACAAGCAGGTGACGCAACTGTCCGGCGGCCAGCGCCAGCGTGTGGCGATTGCGCGCTGTCTGGTGCTGGAGCCTGCGGTGCTGCTGCTCGATGAACCGCTGGGCGCGCTCGACCTGAAACTGCGCGAGCATATGAAGCTGGAGCTCAAGCAGTTGCAGCACCAGTTCGGCACCACCTTCGTCTACATCACGCACGACCAGTCCGAGGCGCTGGTGATGTCGGACCAGGTCGCCGTCATGAACGCTGGCCGCTTCGAGCAGGTGGCCAGCCCGCAAAAACTCTATTACGAACCGGCCACTGCCTTCGTTGCCGGCTTTGTCGGCGATAGCCAGCGCTGGCGCGGGCGCGTCGTGCATGTCGACGGGCAACGGCTGACTGTCTCGCTGCCCACCGGCCAGACCTTTTTTGCCGTCTACGGCGGCGCCGGTCGCGCCATGCGCGGCGATACGCTGGAGCTTTTCGTGCGCCCGGAAGCGATTGATATCAGCACGGACATGACGCCTGCCATCACCTCCGGCGCGCTGCCCAATGTGTTGCAAGGCCGGCTCGAAAGCCTGCTGTTCAATGGCGCCAACAGCCGCGCCATGGTGCGTGTGCAGTCCGGCGACCTGATTGCGGTCGCCTTGCCGCAGAGCCTGAACCATCGCGGCCTGGCGCAGGGCGCCGAGGTGAACATCCGCTTTGGCGCCGACCAGTTGATCGGCCTGCCCGGCGCAGACATGCCATGAGCGCCAGCACCAGCGTCGACACCAGCGGTGGACTGGCCGGGCGCCTGTCCTTTTATCTGGTGCTCACGCCCTTTTTGCTGTGGATGCTGCTGATCATCGTGCTGCCGCATGTCGATTTGCTGCTGCTGTCCTTCAAGGAATCGGCCACCAGCGTCGGCCTGGCCAACTACCGGGAGTTTTTCGGCGAGCCGGTTTATCTGCGCACCCTGGCGCGCACCGTCGTCATCTCCATCCTGACCACCTTGCTGATTCTGCTGATCTCCTGGCCCGTGGCCTACTACATCGCCAAGCTGGCGCGTGGCCGCTCCAAGACCAGTTTGTACCTGGCCTGCCTGCTGCCGTTCTGGGTTGGCGAGTTGGTGCGCGTATTCGGCTGGACCATCATCTTGCGCGAGACCGGCCTGCTCTCGCGCCTGCTCCAGCACCTCGGCGTGGTGCAGGGGCCGATCGAATTTCTCTACAACGACGCCGCCATGATCGTCGGCCTGATCTACACCTTGATGCTGTTCATGATCGTGCCCCTGATCTCGGTGCTGGAAACGCTCGACGATTCGCTGGTGGAAGCCGGCTACGACCTGGGCGGCAACGGCTGGATCGTGCTGCGCCAGATCGTCATCCCGCACGCCATGCCCGGCATCGCCTCCGGCTGCATCATCGTCTTCATGCTCAGCCTCGGCAGCTTTCTCACGCCCATTCTGATGGGCGGCAAAAGCAGCCAATGGTTCACCGAACAAATCTATACCCAATTCATCACCCGCTTCAACTGGGAGCTAGGCTCGGCCTTCGGCTTCGTGCTGCTGGCCGCCTCCAGCCTGGTGGTGTGGGCGGGGCTGAAACTCAGTGGACAGTCCCTGTCCAGTTCACTCGCCAGAGGGAGCTAAACATGTTGCGAACCATACCGGGCAAAAAGTGGTTGCGCTGGATGCACAAGGCCTATCTCGGCCTGTTCCTGGCCTACCTGGCCCTGCCGCTGGCCGTCGTGGCCGTGTTTGCCTTCAACGACTCGACCATCCCCTCGCTGCCGTGGAAGGGCTGGACGCTGGACTGGTTCATCGGCAACGGCAGCACGCGCACCGGCATGTTGCGGGATGGCGAGATCGGCGCCAGCATCGGCCACTCCCTCATCGTCGCCGCGCTGGTGACGCTGTTGTCGATAGGCTGCGGCACCACCACTGCCTTCCTGTTCGAGCGCCACGATTTCAAGGGCAAGAGCTTGCTCTACCTGCTCATGCTGATGCCGCTGGTCATCCCCGGCGTCATCCTCGGCATCGCCATCCTGGCCTTCTCCAGCACCCTCGCCAACGGCCTGGAAACCCACTTCGGCCTCAGCGTGGAAGCCCTGCGGCCCGGCCTGCTGCTGGTGACGCTGGGGCAATTTTCCTTCATCGCCACCATCGCCACCCTGGTCATTTCCGCCAGACTGCGCAAATTCGACCGCTCGCTCGAAGAAGCCGCGCTGAACCTGGGCGCCGGCCCGCTCACCGTGCTGCGCACCATCACCTTGCCGTACCTCTACCCCTCGATGATCGGCTGCGGCGTGGTCGCCTTCCTCATGTCCTTCGAGAACTTCAGCACCACCTTGATGCTGGTCGGCTCGGACGCCCCGCTCACCATCACCATGTTCAACCGCATGCGCCAAGGCTCCACGCCCGAACTCAACGCCGTCTCGCTGGCGCTGATGCTGGCCTCGGCGCTGCTGGGACTGGTCAGCATCCTGGCGCAACACAAAAAACCGCCAAGCGAATAGGCCGCCCATGGGCAGCATGACAGAGTTTGACTACATCGTGATCGGCGCCGGCTCCGCCGGCTGCATCCTCGCCGACCGGCTCACGGAAAGCGGCCAGCACCGCGTGCTCCTGCTCGAAGCCGGCGCCGCCGACCGCTCCCTGTGGCTGCGCATGCCACTGGGCTTCGCCAAGCTCTACCAGCACCCCAAATACAACTGGCGCTACAGCACCACCCCCCAGGCAGAGTTAGCCAACCAGCAGGTCTACACCCCGCGCGGCAAAGTGCTCGGCGGCTCCGGCGCCATCAACGCCCTGGTCTACGTGCGCGGCCAGGCCGGCGACTTCGACGACTGGGCCGCGCAAGGCAACCCCGGCTGGGCCTACGACGACCTGCTGCCCTGGTTCAAACGGCTGGAATCACACCCCCTGGGCGACACCTGCTGGCACAGCAGCAGCGGCAAAATCCGCATCACCCGCGACCCCGTGCACCCCATTTGCCAAGCCTTCTTCGCCGCCTGCGCCAGCCTCGGCTACGCCAGCAACGACGACTTCAACGGCGCCCAATTGGGCGGCTACGGCACCTACGACATCAACACCCGCGACGGCCGCCGCGACTCCTCGGCCAGCGCCTACCTGCACCCCGCCATGCGGCGCCACAACCTGACCGTCAAAACCCGGGCGCTGGCCGAACGCATCCTGTTCGACGAACAGCGCCGCGCCAGCGGCGTCGACGTGCTCATCGGCGGACAGCGCCAGCGCTTTGTCGCACGGCGCGAAATCATCCTGTCCGCCGGCGCCGTCGCCAGCCCGCAACTGCTGCAACTGTCCGGCATCGGCGACGGCGCGCTGCTGCAACGCCACCAGATCCCCCTCATCCACCACGCCCCCGCAGTAGGCCGCAAGCTGCAAGACCACCTGTGCACGTCCTTTTATTTCCGCGCCAACCGCCCGACCATGAACGACCAGATCCGGCACCCCTGGCAACAGGCGCGCGCCGCGCTGCAATACTGGGTCAAACGCCGCGGCCTGCTCGCCACCACCGTCAAGGCCGGCGGATTTTTCAGCAGCGCCGGGCCGGACGGGCCGCTGGACATGCAGCTCTACTTCAACCCCCTGTCCTACACCCTGCCGGACAACGGCGGCACCCCGCGCATCCAGCCCTACTCCGGCTACACCCTGTTCTTTTCCCCCTGCCGACCAAGCAGCCGCGGCAGCATACAAATCAGCAGCGCCGACATCCACAGCGCCCCGCACATCGACCCCAACTACCTGGCCACCGAACAAGACCGCCACACCGCCATCGCCGGCGCCCGCCTGCTGCGCCGCCTGGCCGCCACCCCGGCGCTGACCCAGGTCACCGCCGAGCAAACCGCGCCACGGCCCAACGGCGACGACGACGCCAGCCTGCTGCAATTCGTGCGCGAACAAAGCGGCTCGGTCTACCACCTGTGCGGCAGTTGCGCAATGGGGCGCGACGGCGTGGTCAACAGCCAACTGCAAGTGCACGGCGTGACCGCGCTGCGCGTGGTTGATGCTTCGGTCTTTCCCAACATCACCTCCGGCAACATCAATGCGCCGACCATGATGGTGGCGGAGAGGGCGGCGGGGTTGGTGCTGGATGCGGGCTGACCCGGGATCAAATCCGCAGGGCTTCGTGCAACCCGTGATCGTGCAAATAGGCAGGGTTCGTTGAAAGCCTCGTGTCAGGCACGTGCCAGGCGCATATCCCCCAGATTGGCCGCAGCAAATTCGTCGCTGGCCCCATCATCGAGTTCTTCCGTCGGCCTTGTTTCCCCAGTCAAAAGCCGTCGCCGTGAGAAATCCGTCAATGAATCTGTCCAGCAGATACCCGATGCACGTCGGGATGCACTTGAAGGGCGGTTCAACCGGCCAGATGAAATGGGCACCGACCATCTTCCGTACGGTGTGATTCCATTCCTGAATCATCCGTGCACTTTGTCGGCGTCGCTTGCCGTACATGGGGACTGTCTGCGCTCCGCCCCATATTTCACTAATGAAGCCATCATTCTTTCACACTGACGGCGCAAACACGAGTCGAACGGCGCCAATGGCTCCGGCCAAGATCATCAGGAGGCCGACAATCTCGTTCGCGGCGGGTAGCCGTTGCTGGACGAGCAGCCCAAATGTGGCCGCAAAAAGCGTCTCGACAGAGATCAGCTGACCGGTCAGGACCATAGGCAATCTCTTCGACGCGATGTTCCATGCCCAGGCACCACCAAACGACGACACCACCGCAAGCGACAACGCCCACATATAAAGGTGCCCGGCGTTCGACCACCCGAACCCCAGCGTCGGAAAATTAAACACCGACCATTGCAGACCCAATGGAATCAGCAGCAGTGTTCCGACTCCCGCTCCCGTCATCATTAGCCCGGTCCAGGCTATCGGGTGCAGTTGCGGGTTCCGTTCAAATGCACGCTGGTTGAAAACACTGAAAATGAGCCACGCGGCAACCGCGCTTAACGAGAAGCACACACCGATCAGCAGCGGAGTTCCGGCAGAGCGTTCTCCGCGTGCAAAGTGCTCCAGGTTCGTGAGGCATAGCCCGCATGCCGCAAGTGCGACCAGCGCAATGAGTTTGGTCCACGGCAATGTCTTATTTGTGGCGTTGCCGATAACGGCCGTCAGTATAGGCACCAGACCAAGAAAGGCGGGCGTTATCACGGGCCCAGCGTAGATGACGCCACCCATGATGCACGCCAGATAGCCCACGTAGCCGACCATGCCAAGGCAGAAAGCAAGCGCCATCTCGCCCACACGGAGACGACAGACCTGCGTCCAATGCATCGCCACGAACAAAAGGCCGAGAGCGCCCGCGAAAACAAAGCGCACACCGATGAAGTCATAAGCACTGTAGTGGCCTGTGACATAGGGCGAGAGGAAATTCAAAGACCAACTGAACGTGGCGAAAATGGCGGCGGCGACGCCGATGACGAGGTTCAGATGATCACCCCGCAATGGCGCGAGTTACGGATTTCTTCACCGTTCGCAATGTCCGTGAATTGTGCTCCGTATGTCGTTTGCTCGGGTCTCCCCCAGTCGGTGCCCATGCCCACACCACCGCCGCTTTCGGATTCGCCGTCGAACATGATGCGGTCCAACCGGGAACGCCAGTCAAGGAATCGAATCGTTACCGCCAGCCTGAAATCGGGCCCTTCGGTCTTTAATGGGCCAGATCGGTGCCAAGCCGACTTGGTAAAGAAAAAGGCGTCGCCCGGTTCGAAGTCGTCCTCCTCCTGGTGTTCCTCCATGAGCCCCGTAAGCAAGCTCGGCGTGCTGAAAATTTGGCCCAACGGGGCGGCAATCTCGTCGAGTGACTCCCCGCGCGCCATTTTCGAGGACAACATGCTGGAAATCTGAAAATTGGCTTTTGCAGACAAAATGTTTTCGGGTACATATGCCATACCGCCGCCTCCGCGCTCCACGTCCGCCTTGTCGAGGGGAATCCAAATACTGTAAGCCGAGTCCTGGGGCCGGATGTAACGGAAACTCAGTGAATCATGGTGCCAAGGGAAACCAGTTCGGGACTTGCTCCATTCAAATCCTTGCGCCTCCGTCATGAGACTGACGGCAGGGACTTTCATCGTTCCGGCTTCTTCAGAAGCGAGAGTGGTCACGGGTACCTCTCAGGTCGGTTGCGGCAGCGGTCAATCGCTTTGACGAAGCAGATAATTTGCCCTCTGTCAGCGTCTCGATATTGACGTACAGCGACCAATATTTGCCTGAATGCGACTCTGGGCGGCTTTTTCCCAAGGTGAACTGTCCCGACCATGATCGGGCCCCTGGTCCCGGTGCTGGAAATGCTCGACGATTCGCTGGTGGAAGCCGGCTACGACCTGGGCGGCAAAAGCAGCCAATGGTTCACCGAACGAATCCATACCCCATTCATCACCCGCTTCAACCGGGCACCAGGCTCGGCCTTCGGCTTCGTGCTGCTGGCCGCCCCCAGCCTGGCGGTATGGATGGGGCTGAAACTCGGTGGACAATCCTGTCCAGTTCACTCAGAACATGTTCAGTCCCTATGCAAGCCTCTCCTCCCATCGCCCCCCGTCTCGATCTGTACATCGCCGGCCAATGGGTACAGCCCGAAGGCGGGCGCTACCGTGACATCGTCGATCCGGCCACCGAGCGCTTGCTGACGCAGGCCGCCGAGGCCGGCGCAGCCGATGTGCAGCAGGCCATCGCTGCGGCCCGGCGTGCGTTCGACGAAGGCCCGTGGCGCGACAGCGGCACGCGCGAGCGCGCCCGTTGGCTCCACCGCATCGCCGAGGCCATCGCCGCTGATGCCGAGCACTTGGCCACGCTCGAATCGCTCAATACCGGCAAGACGATCAGCGAAAGCCGCACCGACATGGGCGACATCGCGGCCACGTTCCGCT
This sequence comes from Verminephrobacter eiseniae EF01-2, assembly GCF_000015565.1. Classification (NCBI taxonomy): domain Bacteria; kingdom Pseudomonadati; phylum Pseudomonadota; class Betaproteobacteria; order Burkholderiales; family Comamonadaceae; genus Verminephrobacter; species Verminephrobacter eiseniae. The sequence continues at coordinate 2,174,301 of NC_008786.1, read as the reverse complement.
ATTTCGCAGCGCTGGTGGCCACCGCGTCGGGCCGGGTCAACGAGGCGCCGCCGCATGTCATCAGCCGCACGCTGCGCGAGCCGGTGGGCGTGTGCGGCTTGATCACGCCGTGGAACTACCCGCTGTTGCAGGCCGCCTGGAAGCTCGCGCCAGCGCTGGGCGCGGGCAACACGGTGGTGCTCAAGCCGAGCGAGCTGACGCCGCTGAGCACGCACCGCCTGGCCGAATTGCTGATCGACATCGGCTTGCCTCCGGGGGTGTTCAATCTGGTCACCGGCTCCGGCGAGGCCGGCGCCGAACTGGCGCGCCATCGGGAGGTGGATCTGCTGTCGTTCACCGGCGGCGCACTGGCAGGGGCCGCAGTGATGAACGCGGCCAGCGGCAACTTCAAGAAGCTCGCGCTGGAACTGGGCGGTAAAAACCCGAACATCGTGTTCGATGACGCCGACTTCGACACAGCGCTCGATTACGCGCTCAACGCCGCGTTCTTCCATGCCGGCCAAGTCTGTTCGGCCGGCTCGCGGCTGATGGTGCAGAGCGGCATCCACGACCGCTTTGTCGATGCGCTGGTGGCGCGCACGCGCCGCATCCGCCTGGGCAACGGTTTTGCCGATGGCACGCAGATGGGGCCGGTGCAATCGGCCTTGCAGCGCCAAAAGGTAATGGCCATGGTCGCTGCCGGTGTCGAGCAAGGCGCAGTGCTGCGCTGTGGCGGCAAGGCGCCCGCAGCGCAGGCCGGCCAGACCTTCGGGCGCGGCTTCTGGCTGGAGCCGGCTGTGCTCACCAACGTGCGCGCCGAGATGGCGCTCGCAACCGAAGAAATCTTCGGCCCGGTGTTGACCGTCGAGCGCTTTGGCTCCGAGCAAGAGGCGCTACGCCATGCCAACGCCACGCCGTTCGGCCTGGCCGCCGCCGTGTGGACCCGTGACCTCGATCGCGCCAACCGCGTCTCGCGTGCATTGCGCTTTGGCACTGTGTGGGCCAATGACTACCACCCCTATTTCCCTGAAGCGCCTTGGGGCGGCTACAAGGCCAGCGGCATCGGCCGCGAACTGGGGCCGGGTGGCCTCGATGAATACACCGAGCTCAAGCACAGCTATATCAACCTGGCGCCGCGCCCGCTGAACTGGTTCGGCGCCGCCGAATGACCGGCCAAGGCGCCGGTTTGGCCGCAGCGCTGCTGGCTTGACATCGGCCCTGGCGCTTGCCGAACCTGTGGCTGCACCGGTTTGGCAGGTGGCCAGCGATTTGCCATTGCCAACCTCCTGCGCCCCCGTTCCGGGATGGGCCTGCGGGCAGATTGGTAAGATAGGCGCCAATCCCCGTCGCTTGGATTGTTTTTGTTGTGATTCGTTGCTTCACGGAAAGGCTTGTATGACGACTTCTGACACCACCACCACCACGACCACGGCTACGGCTACGACCCAGGGCGATCTGGAAAAGCTGGTCTCCGATCTGCGCGGGCTGCTGGCCAACAAGAACCTGGACGCGGTTCCTGAAATCAGGCAACTGCGCCAGCGCCTGGACGATGGCATGCACAGCGTGCGCGATTCGGCAGTGCGCGCAGCGCAGGACGCGGCCCGGCAGGCCAAGGAAGCGGCTTTGGCCGCCGACCGCTATGCGCATGACGAACCCTGGCGTGTGGCCAGCGCTGCGCTGGCCGTGGGCGCCTTGATCGGGTTCCTGCTGGCACGCCGCTGCTGATCGGCGCGCAATGCCGATCATCGGAGGCGGCGCATGAAATGGCTCTCGTTGCTGGGGCTGGAGGGTTGGTTCGCCCGCTGGCGCGGCCATGTGATCGAAGCGGCCAGCGCCGCCGAGGACCGGATGCACCTGGCCTGTCTGGAGTGGCAGGACCTCAAGCGCCATCTCCAGCAACTGCTGGTGCTGACCATCGCCGTGGTCGCTCTGACGGTGGTGGCGCTGATCATGCTGTCGCTGGCCGTGCTGGTGCATTTCTGGGACAGCCCCCAGCGCCAACTGGTGGCCTGGCTGGTCGCGGGCCTATGGTCTGCGGGCTGGTTTTGCAGCTTGGCGGCCTTGGGTCGCGTGGCGCAACGCACGGGCAATGGCCTGGCACTGACCCGCCGCGAACTGGCGCAGGACTGGCGTGACATCAAGGAGCGCCTGTGAGCATGCCGTTTTCCACTTCGACCCCGGCGCAGCCGGAGCAGGTGTCGCAGCCGGTGCGGATACCGCCGCCGACGGCCGCGCAGCAGTTGGTGCTCGACCGCATCGAGCAGCAGCGTGAACGCTTGCGCGCCCGCCGCGCAGCACATGACCGGCCGCTGGCCGTCGCCGAAAGCCATGCCGGCGCTGGCGCCGATGAATCCCTCGTGCTGCGCACCGCCTGGTTCGTGCGCGAGCACCCTTGGGCCGTGGCCGCGATGGTGCTGCTGGCCGCCGTGGCCGGGCCGCGCAGGCTCGTTCGCTGGGCGGGGGTGCTGCTGCCGGTGCTGGTGCGCCTCAAACGCTGATTCCGTTGCTCAATCATCCGTGCACTTCGTCGGCGCCGCTGGCCGGGCATTCGCACCGTCTGCGCCCCGTCTTCGCGTTCACGAACGATTTGGCAACGCAATGACAGGCCCGCAGCCGCCCATGGCCTTGATCGCCCGGGCCGCCTGCACGACCAGCGCCGGGCCTTCATAGATCAGGCCGGTGTAGATTTGAACCAAGTCTGCGCCTGCGCGGATCTTGCTCACCGCATCTTCGGCGCTCATGATGCCGCCCACGCCGATGATCGGAAAGCCCTTGCCCAAGGCGGCGCGTAGCTGCCCGATGACTTGGTTGCTCGCTTGCAGCACGGGGGCGCCGCTGAGCCCGCCGCTTTCCTGCGCGTGGCGCTGGCCTTGCACGACGGCACGATCGATGGTGGTGTTGGTGGCAATCACGCCGTCGATGCCATGCCGCTGCAATGTGGCGGCCATCAGCGACAGTTGCGCTTCATCCAGATCGGGGGCGATCTTGACGAACACCGGCACGCGCCGCCCATGCCGCGCGGCCAGCGTTGCGCGGCGCTCGGCGATTGCGCCGAGCAAGTGGTCGAGCGCCGCGTCGCCCTGCAGGGTGCGCAGGTTCTGTGTATTCGGTGAACTGATGTTCAGCGCCACATAGTCCGCATGCGGGTAGACGCCTTCCAGACAGGCCAGGTAGTCGCTGCTGGCCTGCGCCATCGGGGTGCTGGCGTTTTTGCCGATGTTCAAACCCAGCCGCAGCGCAGAGCCTGCAGCGCGCAGGCGGGACTGCTGCAGGTTGTGCACAAAGGCTTGCAGTCCGGCATTGTTGAACCCCAGGCGGTTGATCAGCGCCCGGGCTTCGGGCAGGCGGAACATGCGTGGCCGGGGGTTGCCCGGCTGCGCTTGGGGCGTGACCGTACCCGCTTCCACAAAGCCGAAGCCCATCGCGCCCAGCGCATCGATGCACCGGGCGTTTTTGTCCAGGCCCGCAGCCAGGCCGACGCGGTTGGGAAAGCGCAGCCCGGCCAGTTCGATCGGGTCATCCACGGTCTGGTTGCACCAGGCCCATTGCAGCGGCGTGCGCTGCCCGCGTGCCAGCAGGTCGATGATGAGCTCGTGGGCGGCTTCGGCGTCCAGGCCAAAGAGAAAGGGGCGGGTGAGGGCGTAGGGGAGCAGGGGCATGGGAGGATAATTCTCCCATGACGACCACGCCCCCTTTGCCTCGGCAATTGCCCCGGGGCCTGACCCAAGACGAACTCAAGACCCGCGTCGGCCAGGCCGCTTTGCGCTATGTGCTGCCGGGCGATATCGTGGGGGTGGGCACGGGCTCTACCGTGAACAAGTTCATCGATGCTCTGGCGGGCATGAAAGAGCAGATCAAGGGCGCCGTGTCCAGTTCGGTGGCAAGCACCGAACGCCTGCAGGCCCTGGGCATCGCGGTGTTCGATGCCAATGCCGTGCCGTCGCTATCGGTCTGCATCGACGGGGCCGACGAAATCGATGGCCAGGGCCATATGCTCAAGGGCGGCGGCGCCGCGTTGACGCGCGAGAAGATCGTGGCAGCGCTGGCCGAGCGCTTCGTCTGTATTGCCGACGAGTCGAAACTGGTGCGCACACTGGGGCAATTTCCCCTGCCCGTCGAGGTGATCCCGATGGCGGCCAGGCACATCGCCCGCCGTTTTGCAGCCATGGGCGGGCAGGCCAGTCTGCGGCTCAGGAACGGGCAGGCGCTGGTGACCGACAACGGCCAGCATATCCTCGATGTCAAGGGACTGTCGATCACCGACCCGCTGGCGTTCGAGTCGCAAGTCAACCAATGGCCGGGCGTGGTGACCGTGGGGGTGTTTGCGCACCAGAAGGCATCGGTCTGCCTGTTGGGCACGGCCCAGGGGGTCAAGACCCTGGTTTACCCGGGGCCGGACAGGCCGGAGCCGGCGACCCGCCGATGCTCCGCATCAAACCATTAGCTCGATCAGGAATGGCCCGTCTTGCCGGAAGCTGTGCGCCATCAAAGTGGCAAGCTCCTCCATGGTCGAGGCGCGCGCGGCTTCCACTCCCATGCCATTGGCGATCTTCACCCAGTTCAAATCCGGGTCGCCCAAGTCGAGCATTTTCATCGCGGTCGCGCCAGGCTTGGCGCCGACGTTGGCATATTCGCCAATGAGGATGTTGTATTTGCCGTTGTTCAGAATGATCGTGGTGCAGGGCAGTTTTTCGCGCGCTTGGGTCCATAGCGACTGAACCGAATACATGGCCGAGCCGTCTGCCTGCAAACTGATCACCCGACGCTTTCCCCCGGCGGCGATGGCTGCGCCAGTGGCAACCGGCAGGCCGCCGCCGATGGCTCCGCCGGCCAAATGCAGCCAGTCGTGGTCAGGCGCTGCATGCGTTTGGGGGTAAAAGCCGCGCCCATAGGAGATGCTCTCGTCGGACACGATCGAATGCTCCGGCATCAACGCTGCGAGTGTCTGTGCCAGCCCCTCAGGGGTCGGAGCGCCTTTGGCTGCGATGGGGCGCGGGCCAGGGTCCGGGATGGCGGATTCGGGCGCTCCCAGTGCGTCGACCAAGGCGCCGAGGGCCAATTGCGCATCCTGGTCGGGCCGCGACAAAACGTGCAGTTGCGCCGTCGGAGGATATTGCGTCGATGGCTTGCCCGGATAAGCAAAAAAACCAACCGGGGCTTTTGCATTCACCAGGATGATGTGCTCGAAGCGGCTCAATGCCTTGATGGCCTGATCGGTGTTGTACGGCACACGTTGAAGCTGCATATGGCCGCGTCCGCGCGCCAAGTGTGAAGCCATGAAATCAGCCTCGATGGCGGCACCGGTCGCTCGACCGATGCGCCACGCCAGCGCCTGGGAGTTTCCGAGCACGCCATGGCCGGAAAGCAGGATGAGCACGTTCTTGCCGCTGCGCAGCACGCGGGCCGCGTTCTCTACCGCCGCCGGGTCCATCGGCGCAGGTGCGGGCACAGGCAGCGGTTGCGCGACCGTTCCACCCTCGTTCCAACAGGTGTCGGACGGCAAAATCAGCGTGGCCACCCGACCGGGATAGCTGCTCGCCGCTTGCACTGCGGCAGCAGCGTCGCGCCCGACATCGCAGGCATGGGTGCTGGTGCGCACCCAGGCCGAGACAGTGCGCGCCAGGCCATCGGTGTCGGCAGTCAGCGGCGCATCGAACGGGCGATGGTAGGTGGCCTGGTCCCCGACGAGGTTGACGATGCCGCTGTGCGCACGGCGCGCGTTGTGCAAATTCGCCAGGCCATTGGCCAGTCCCGGCCCGCAGTGGAGCAGCGTGCAGGCAGGCTTGCGCGCGATCCGGTAGTAGCCATCTGCCATGCCGGTGACGACGTTTTCCTGCAGCCCCAGCACGCAATGCATTCCAGGGGTCTGGTCCAAGGCCGCAACGAAATGCATTTCGCTGGTTCCGGGATTGGCAAAGCAGGTGTCTACCCCCGAGTCCAGCAGGGTGAGGACGAGACTTTTCGCTCCGTTCATTGTCGATACTCCATTGGTTTGAGAACGCTGTCCATTGCATTGTCAGCAGATGCAGAGGCCATGCGGCGGTCCGGCCATCAGTAGCCCACGGCCTGGCCATCACGCCGCGCATCGGACGCCGCCACGTAGCCCGCATCAGAGCGCTGGATCAGTTGCGCTGCGCCGAACTCAAGGCTGTCCCGTGCTGCAATCGCCACATTGTGGCCCCATCGGCCCAATGTCGCGGCAACCTGCGGATCGACATCGCTTTCGAGGCCCACGCAGTCCGGGTCCACGCGAAAGCGCGGGGCGTCGCTCATGGTCTGAGGGTTTTGGCCGAAATCGGCCAGCCTCGTCATCATCTGCAGATGGCCCTGAGCCTGCATCGCGCCACCCATGACGCCAAAGGCCATCACCGGCACCCCCTGCCGGGTCACGAAGCCGGGAATGATCGTGTGAAAAGGCCGCTTGCCCGGTGCCACTTCATTCGGATGCCCCGCTTGAAGCGAAAAATTCTCGCCGCGACTGTGCAGCGCAATTCCGGTTCCGGGCACGACGACACCAGAGCCAAAGCCGCGATAGTTCGATTGAATGAACGACACCATCATGCCCGACGCATCGGCGGCGGTCAGATAGACCGTTCCCCCGCTCTTTGGCAGCCCCGCCGTCGGCATGTTGGCGCGGTGCGGATCAATCAACCGGGCACGCTCGGCCAGATAGGCCGGATCCAGCAGCGCTTCGGGGCGCACGGTCATTGCGGCCGGATCGGCGACATGCGCATGCAAGTCGGCGAAAGCCAGTTTCATCGCTTCTATCTGCAGGTGATAGAACCGGGCGCTATCGACGGGGCCGAGATCGAAGTGCTCCAGCAATCCCAGTGCGATCAACGCAGCAATGCCCTGCCCGTTCGGCGGAATCTCATGCAGCGTCAATCCCCGGTAGTTTTGCGCGATCGGCGTCACCCATTGCGCGCGGTGCGCCGCGAGATCGGCCAGGCTGATCGAGCCTCCGGTACGCTGCGCATGTGCGGCAATGGCCTCGGCCAGGGGGCCGCGATAAAACGCTTCTCCACCGGTCTCGGCAATCTGTTGCAGCGTGCGCGCCTGCTCTGGAAAGCGCCACGACTGGCCCGCACGCGGCACCGCTCCATCCTTCGCGAAGGCAGAGGCAAAGCCCGGCTCATGCATGAGCGCGGGCGCTTGCATCGCCCATTGGCGTGCGATGCGCGGCGACACCTGGAACCCTTGCTGCGCGTAGTCGATGGCCGGCTCGAAAAGCTGCGCGAATGCAAGTTTGCCAAAACGATCGGCAAGGGCCTTCCAGCCGGCGACCTGGCCTGGAACCGTCACCGTATCCCATCCGGTCCGAGGCATCTGGCTGCGTCCGGCAAAGTGCTTGCGCGTCCACGCGGCAGGCGCACAGCCGCTGGAGTTCAATCCATGCAGTGCGCTACCGTCCCACACCATGGCGAACATGTCGCCGCCGATCCCGTTCATCACGGGCTCAACCACGGTCAACGTGATGGCGGTTGCCAGTGCGGCATCGACAGCGTTGCCACCCGCGAGCAATGCGCGCAGACCCGCCTGCGCGGCCAAAGGCTGGCTGGTCGACACCACATTGCGTGCGAACACCGGCATCCGCTGGGAGCGGTACGGAAAGGCATCGAAACAGGAACTCATATGTACCTCGTCATGGGGGGATGAACCATAGCGACTGCATCGCGGCGGGTATGCCGCCCCGTCAATGGCTGCACGAAATGAAATCGCCGCGTTTCGTGCCAAGGCCAGCGCCAGGCGCCATTTTCATGTGCCGTCATTTGCGGGCCGGCACACTAACGCAGATCGATGCCTGCCAAGCGTACCAATTTCTCGGTTTTGAGAGCATCCTGACGCACCATCTGCGCGAACTGCGCCGGGGAAGCGGCAGTGACCTCGGCACCTGTCATCTCGATTTTCGCCACCAATTGCTTGTCGTGCAGACTGCGATTCAGTGTGCGCCACAGCTTTTCGACGACATCCCCGGGTATGCCTTTGGGTGCGACCAAACCGTACCAGGGATAAATGTCATAGCCCGGGTATCCCTGCTCGGCGATGGTCGGCGTTGCCGGAATCATGGGAGACCGGTGGGCCGTCGTGATACCCAGCGCATGCAGCTTTCCGCTCTTCACATGAGGCAGTCCTGTCACGATGGTGTCGAAGTACAACGGAATCTGGCCGCTCAAGATGGCAGGAATTCCCTCGAATGCACCTTTGTATGGCACATGGAGCATCTCGGTGCCCGTCATCTGCTTGAACAACTCCCCGGCCAAATGTGAAGTCGTGCCATTGCCGAATGACCCGTAGGACAGCTTTCCCGGATTTTCCTTGGCATGGGCAACGAGTTCGTGGAGTGTTTTCGCGGGCACGGTGGAGTTTGCCAGGAGGATGAGCGGTGTGATGCCAATCAGTCCGATCAACTCGAACTGCGACGGGTCGTAGGGCAGTTTCTGGTAGAGATACTTGCCCGTCACCAAAGTGTTATTGGTTCCTATCAGCAACGTATATCCATCGCCTGCCGCCCGTGCTGCTGCCTCCGCCCCGATAATCCCCCCTGCACCGGGGCGATTGTCGATGATCATCGATTGCCCGAGCTCCGTTGCCATGCTTTCACCAATGGCGCGCGCCAAACTGTCAGTGGCCCCGCCGGCAGGAAATGGAACGATCAGGCGTATCGGACGGTCAGGCCAGCCCGTTGCGGGTTGGGCGAGGCCGGGTACCGCCTGCATTGCAGGAACAAGACCTGCGGCTGTCGCCAGTATCTGCTTGAGGAATTTGCGTTTCATGATTTACCTGCAAGGTAGTTACCCAGTCTCTTTGGCGCCGAAGGTGACCCGGGAGTGTGTCACCGCAGCGCGCCCGACAAGCACCGTTGCATGCGAACGCTTTGCGCACTGGCCAATACCGCTGTCGGTGATGCCGACTTTATCGAGGTGATGGTGGGCACGCCCGGTGGCTTGCTGACATGACAAACCCGGTATATGGACAGGTGCTTCGATCGCGTTTTCCGATACCGACATCTGCGACCACGGATCGAAGCTCTGAAACACCATGCCGCGCACCCCATGGCTACCGCAGGATTCATGCAAGTTCTCGACAAACAATGTGGCCATGAAAGCGTCGTGAGGTGATTTCAGGAAAGCCGGTTGCGTGGAAGAAACCGGTAGGGTAGTCGGCTGAAGTCCAGCATCGCCGGGCCTGGGGCGTCAACGTCGATGATGCAGGCCAAATGCTTGGCAAAAGCGGCCCGGAAATGGTTCTTCGCCTTGATGCACAGCAGCCGAACTTGCTGCAAGTCAATACCGTGCAGGCGGCACCAAGCCATGTCGTTGGGGGATTGGCAGGTTTCTGTCACCACGACCCGCAGCAACGGCAGTTGCACCCCCCGCAGCACCACAGTGCGTCCGATATGGCATGACAAACCCTGCTCCATAGGACCGTCGTTAATGAAATCGCCGCTCGTCAGACGCTCCACCACAGCGTCAAAGGCGATAGAGCCGCCGTACTCCGGCACGACACGCCCCCCGAGTTGGACTTGCAAATGGGCGCCGACACCCAGAGCATGGCATTGCCCGACCAGCGCCGGGTCATGAAAAAAGGCGAAAACAGTGTCTTGTCGAATCGGTTGCGCCAGCAACGCGGCCAGCAACCCGGTGGTATCACCGGTGCCTCCCGACAGCGGATTATCAGCAGGATCGACGACGGCAACGCAACCTTGGTGCCGCTCCAGGTAATCGTATGCCTGGCGCAATCCTTCTGATGAATTTGGCAATGTCGGAATGAAATCAGTTCGTCGCGCGAGCAATGCATCCACCATTTTCTGCGCCAGCATCGCGGCGTATTGCCTGGCAGCGTTGAAGCCGGGGTGCTGCAGTGCATCGACACAGACGGTCATGCTGGAGGATGTCTGGGCGGTATCGGCATAGCCAAAACCGCCAAAAGGCGTCACATCCAATGCCTGCCGTCGCTTCACCATGCTGTTGGCCATGGTTTCGAGCGCGTGCATCGGGACTGCTGTCGTAGCCATTGCATGGCTGGGCAAAACCACCCCGGTAATTGCCACATGGCTGAGCGGGCGAATTTCTCCGAGCAAAGAGCGGTGCAGCAGATCCAACGCCCGCTCTGCGGTCTCGTACATATCCACATGCGGATAGGTTTTGTAGCCGACCATGATGTCGGCCAGATCGCTCAGGTATGGGTCATGGTTGGCGTGCAAATCGAAGCTCAGCGCCAGTGGAGTTTTCCAGCCAATGCAGTCGCGTATCCTTTTGACCAGAGCGTAATCGGCGTTATCGTGGTCCTGCGCAACCATTGCGCCATGCAGCGACAGGTAGACACCATCCAACGGATGCCGCACCTGCAATTGCTGCAATCCATGCACGATGTCATTGACGATGGTGTCATAGACCCCGGTATCCAACGGGCCACCCGGTGGCGCAGCAGCGCAACGCAGCACATGGGTCTGGTAATCGGCTGCATGCGCATGCATCCAGTCCACTACCGCGCCCATTTCGGTGCGGGTATTTTCGTAACCGGCGACCATGCTGGCCGCATCATGCCATTCGCGGGTCTGGAAATCTTTCAGCGTGGTGCGGCGTGGGCAAAAGGAGTTGCCTTCAAACCAGAGCCGCGCTACCGCGATATGGCGTTTGTTCATATTCGTTCGGCTAACACCGGCAGGAGGTCGTGCTTGCGGCAGATGCGCGGCATTTCCGGTCGCCAGGTCTTGGGCAAAACGATGACCTCATCCATGTCCTGGACGGGCTTGCCGAAAAAGCAGCACGGCATGGCAGTGCGCGCAGGGCTGATGCAGTCGCAACGGGGGCCTCTGGCGGCGTCGATAAACGGTCGCCAATGAGCGCCTGGTTTTCCAGCGCCGGCTTCATGGTTGCATGTCATTGGCTTGCGGACGAATGCTGATGGGGAAATACTTCTTGTTGATGGCGTCGTATTTGCCATTTTTGAAGATGGTGTCGAGCGCGGCATTGACTTTATTCAGCAACCCGGTGTCGCCCTTGCGCAACGCGACGCCGGCACCTGCACCCATGAATTTGGCATCCATGAAGGGCTGGCCTTTGACTTCGAAGTTCTTGCCTTCGTTGGTCTTGAGCCATTCCAGCATGGGCAACTGTGCGGCCAACACGGCGTCCAGACGACCATTACCCAGGTCCAGATTGTGGTCCGGCACGGCGGCGTAGGACTTGGCTGTCGCCGTCGGGAATTTCTCTTTCAGTATTTTTTCGTAGACGGAAGCTGTTTGAACACCGATGGTCTTGCCCTCGAATCCATCGCTACGGATCGTCATGGCCTTGCCTTTGGGGCCGACGATCACTGCCTGGTCTGTATAGTAGGGTTTGCTGAATGCGACTGCCTTCTTGCGCTTTTCAGTGATCAACACGCTGGAGACGATCATGTCGTACTTGCTGGATATCAGTGCCGGAATGATGCCGTCCCATGTCTGAATGACGAAGCTGCATTTGACCCTCATTTCATCGCACAATGCGTTTGCAATATCTACGTCAAAGCCTTTGACCTTGCCATCCTTGTCGACTTCGTTGAAAGGTGCGTATTCACCCTCCACGCCAATCCGGATGGACTGCTGTGCGTGTGATGCGCTGGCGCCCAGACCCAGGGTCAGTACCAACAACGCGCCCAGGAGGGCTGTCATTTGCTTTTTCATGGTCGTTTCATCCGTTGTCAGTTGTCCGTTGTGCTTGATGGTGGGCAGGCATGGCCGCGCAGATTTTCCCGCCCGGAATCCGTGAAGGCAGCGTATCCATTCAATGTGCCTCGCGCGGACGCAAATAGGCGAGCCAGTGTTTTTCCATGCGGCGGAAAATCCAGGCCAATGCGTTGGTCAACACCAAATAGAAGATGCCGGCAATCAGAAAAGGCTCGAAGGGGTTGTAAGTCTCGGCGTATATCTGTCGTGCGATGCCGGTCAGGTCGGCCAAGGTCACCAGACTGGCCACCGAGGTGGCATGCATCAGCATGATGACTTCGTTGCTGTAGGCTGGCAGGGCGCGGCGCAGGGCGGATGGAAGCACGATGCGGCGCAGTAACAACCAGTGGTTCATGCCCAAGCTGCGCGCTGCTTCCACCTCGCCATGGGGCGTGTTGCGAATTTGACCGGCCAAAATTTCTGCAATATAAGCGGCGGTGTTGAGGGTGAACGCCAAAATGGCACAGCCATAGGCCTCCCGCAGGTAGGGCCAGGCCCAGCTCTCCCGAATCCACGGCCACTGCGCCAGTCCGTAGTACAGCATGAACAACTGGACCAGCAATGGCGTGCCACGAAACAGGCCGGTGTACAACCAGACACTGCGGGACAACAGCCAGTTCGATGAATTGCGTGCCAGCGCCAATGGCACGGCCAGTGCAAAACCAATGGCCGAGGAGATGCTCAGAAGTTCCAGTGTCAATACCAGTCCCTGACCAGTGCTGAATACCGGAGCGTCAGGGCTGCCGCCCAAAAACATGGGAAATTGCTCCACCAGATTCTTGAGTTCCATCACAGGTCTGCCCCCCGCACACCACGCGAAAAGCGTAGCTCCAGCAGCCGGAATACACCAATGGAAACACCGGTGATGGCCAGGTAGACGACACAGACCACCAGGTATGCGCCGAAAGAGTCGCGCGTTGCGGATTTGGCCATCGCCGCCCGGTGCATCAAATCGTTCAGGCCAATCACCGAGACCAGCGCCGTGCTTTTGATCAGCACCATCCAGTTGTTGGAAAAACTGGGCAGTGCAAATCGAACCATCTGCGGCAGCGTGATGCGCCAGAACACACGCAGCGGCGACATTCCGAATGAGAGACCCGCCTCGGCCTGGCCGCTTGGCACTGCCATGATGGCAGCACGAAAAGTCTCCGTCATGTACGCGCCGAAGATGAAGCCGATGGTGGTGATTCCGGCCAGCATGGGGTCGATTTCCACCGCTTGCCAGCCCATGGTCGCGCTGGTCTGGTTAATCAGGATTTGGGCACCGTAGAACAAGAAAAGCAGCCACACCAGTTCCGGCACACCCCGTACCAGCGTCGAATAGGTGGCAGCCAGCAAGGTCAGCAGCCGCGATCCTGACAGTTTGCAGGCTGCACCCACGAGGCCCAAAGCCACTGCCACCGCCAGTGATCCCAGGGCCACCGTCATTGTCACCGTAACGCCTGCGGCAATATGGGGAACATGTTCAATCAGCATGGTGCATGCCTTGGCGCCATGGGCAACGACAGCGTGAAAGTGGTTCCGTCAAAAGTAGCGACGGGTCACGCCATATATAGCGCAGTTCAGGAATTCGGGAGCCATCCGGGGCATGCCAGACAGCCTGGGCATCTTCGACGGCGCGCATGTGGCGATAGAAACTGATGGCTGATTGGTTGGGCGCCACGACCCACAGGTGCAAAGCATTGTCCGGGTAATGCTGCAGCGACCAGCGCGCAATTTGCCCCAGCAGCAGGCGACCGGTTCCCCTTTGCTTTTTTTCCGGGTGCGTGTGAAGGTTTTCCAATAAAGTGCCGGCCTGAACGTCGTAAGCGCCATAGGCACAGGCAAATCCCATCAGATCATCCGGGCGGCCGGCATCGTCCGTTTCCAGCACCACCACGTATTGACCTGCGGGCGGTTCATTCAAACGCCGTTGCCAGTCGTTCAAACGATCGGCATCGAGCCTCTGGTCCAGATACTCATCCGTGAGAACGCCCCGATATGTTTGACGCCAGCTTTCGGCATGCAATGCGGCGACACCTGCCGCATCCGCTGGCGTTGCTGGTCTGAGTTTGATCAAGAGAATCTCTCTTTTCTCGCCTGATTGGGCAAGCACTCATTTTTTCAGTGGTGACACCAACGGATCTGAAATTTCACCGCCTTGTTCATCAGAACTGGTTTGTCAGAACCGGATGCCGGCCGGATTGCTGGGCGTGGGGCCGTCGTTGACCGGGGCGGCTACCCGTTCTGCGGGCGCGGGGGTGCGGTTTTGGGGCGCGGCAGGCTCAACGGCTTTGATGGCGACCAGCGGGCTGGGGGCGGGCCGGCGATAGTTGCCGGGGAGCTGGGACTGCTTGGGGTAGCCGGCTGCGTCCAGGTACTGTGTCCATTCCGTGTCCGAGTAGCCGGTCAATTGCTGGCCGCCAATGGTGCCAAAAGGCAGGCTGGAACTGCCGCTCAGGCGCTGGAGCGCGGCGATGTCCTCGTTGCTCGATACGGTGCGCTCGGTAAATGGCACGCCCCGCGCCGTCAGCATGATGCGCACGCTGGCGCAGGGGGCGCAGTCGTCGCCGGTGTAGATCGTGACCGGAAAGCGGTTGACGATCTGGCGCAGATCGTATGGCAGCGCAGCACCGTTGGCGGCGGCGGGCGCCGGAGCGCGTACCGGCTGGGCTTTGGCGTCGGGCGGCGGGCGGTCCGAGAAGCTGACCTTGCCGTCCGGGCCGACGATGCGATAAACCGTTTGGGCTTGGGCACTGGCGCAGGCCAGCGTCAGCAGCAAGGATGCCAGCAGGGGGGCAAACAGGGGTTGGTGCATGATCGTTGCTCCTTGGGTTTCGATCGGTCGTGATCGGTTGCAGCGGGCCCATGTTGCAGCAGCAGGCTCAGGCGGTCGATTCTTCGATCATGCCGCGGTGGCGCAGCAGGGCATCCAGGCTGGGCGCACGGCCGCGGAAGGCTTTGAACGATTCCATTGCCGGGCGGCTGCCGCCCGTTTCCAGAATGGTTTGGCGATAGCGTCGGCCGGTTTCGATGCTGGGCTGGCCATTTTGGCCTGCGGTTTCTTCAAAGGCGGCATAGGCATCGGCGCTGAGCACTTCGGCCCAGTGGTAGCTGTAGTAGCCCGCCGCATAGCCGCCGGCAAAGATGTGGCTAAAGCTGTGCGCGGGGCGGTTGAATGGGGGCGAGGCCAGCACCGACACTTCGTTGCGCACCCGCTCCAGCAGCGGCATGAAGTCCTCGGCCGGGTCATGCTCGGTGTGCAGCAGCATGTCGAACAACGCGAATTCGATTTGGCGCAGGGTCTGCATGCCGCTTTGGAAGTTGCGCGCCGCGAGCATTTTGTCGAACAGCTCCCGGGGCAGCGGCGCGCCTGTGTCCACATGGGCTGTCATGTGCCCGAGCACATCCCATTCCCAGCAGAAGTTTTCCATGAACTGGCTGGGTAGTTCCACGGCGTCCCATTCCACGCCGCTGATGCCCGAGACATAGAATTCATCGACCTGGGTCAGCAGGTGCTGCAGCCCATGGCCAAATTCGTGGAACAGGGTGATGACATCGTAGTGGGTCAGCAGTGGCGGCCGGCCATCCACGCCGGGCGCGAAGTTGCAGACCAGGTGCGCCACCGGCGTTTGCAGCGCGCCGGTGTCGGGGCGTAGCCAGCGGTTGCGCACATTGTCCATCCAGGCGCCGCCCCGTTTGCCGGTGCGGGCGGGTTGGTCGAGGTAGAACTGGCCGATCAGTCGGCCGCCGCGTTCGATGCGGTAAAACTCGACTGCGGCATCCCATACGGCGGCCGAGTCCGGGCGAATCGAGACTTCAAACAATGTCTCGACGATTTTGAACAGTCCGGCCAGCACCTTGGGGGCGGTGAAGTATTG
Organism: Verminephrobacter eiseniae EF01-2; assembly: GCF_000015565.1. Classification (NCBI taxonomy): domain Bacteria; kingdom Pseudomonadati; phylum Pseudomonadota; class Betaproteobacteria; order Burkholderiales; family Comamonadaceae; genus Verminephrobacter; species Verminephrobacter eiseniae. The sequence goes on along the minus strand of NC_008786.1, from coordinate 2,158,752 downwards.
CTTGACCTCTTGCTCGCTGAAGGCGTAGCGGGCCTGTTTGAGCTGCTCGGACAGGTAGTACCAGTCCCAGGCCTGGGGGTCGTCCAGGCCCTTGTGCCTGGCCGCAAAGGCGCGCAGGTCGGCCAGGTCTTTTTCTGCATGGGGGCGCGCCCGGCGCGCCAGGTCGCGCAAAAAGCCGATCACTTCGGCGGGCGACTGCGCCATTTTGGGCGCGATCGACAGCGCGCCGAAATGGGGGTAGCCAAGCAGTCGGGCTTCTTCGCGGCGCAGCGCGAGAATCTCGGCGATCGATGCGCTGTTGTCGAACTGTCGGTTCTCGGCCTGGTCGGAGGCGCGGGTGACATAGGCGCGGTAGAGTTTTTCGCGCAGTTCGCTGCGGCTGGCAAATTGCATTACCGGCAGGTAGCAGGGCCATTTGAGTGTCAGTTTGTAGCCCGCCCGCCCCTCGGCCTGCGCGGCGGACAGGGCTGCTTGCCGTATGTCGGCCGGCAGGCCGTCGAGTTCTTCGGCGCTGGCGTAATAGGCAAAGGCTTCGGTGGCGTCGAGGACGTTTTCGCTGAATTTCTGGTCCAGTTCGGCCTGGCGCTGCTGGATGCAGGCGAAGCGTTCTTTGGCGGCCCCGGTCAGTTCTGCGCCGGCGAGCACGAAGTTGCGCATGGCGTTGCGGTGGGCCTGGCTTTGCACGGGCGTCAGTGACGCGGGGTCGATGGCCTTGTACTTGGCGTACAGCCGCTCGTTGGTGCCCAGGCGGGTCCAGAATTCGGTGATGCGCGGCAGGGCGGCGTTGTAGGCGGCCCGCAGTGGCGGGGTGTCGGCCACGCTGTTCAAATGGCTGATGGCGCCCCAGGCCCGGAGCAGTTGCTCGTTGGGCACTTCCAACTGCTCCATGATGGCTTGCCAGCGGGCCGGGAAGCCGGGGGCGGTGACGGTCTCCAGTGCCTGGCTGGCGCGCTCCAGCAGCACATCGATGGCGGGCGCGACATCCTGCGCGCCGATGCGGTCGAAGGGGGGCAGGTCCGAGGGGGTCAGAAGGGGGTTGTCCATGTCCGGGTGTCAGGGGTTTGCGGCGCTGCGCTCGGTCGCTTGCATGGTGTTGACCAGTAGCATGGTAATGGTCATCGGGCCCACTCCGCCAGGCACCGGGGTGATCCAGCCTGCCACCTGTTTGACGCGGTCGAAGTCCACGTCGCCGCAGAGCTTGCCGTCGGCTTGGCGGTTGATGCCCACATCGATGACGATGGCGCCCGGTTTGACCATCTCGGCGGTCAGCATCCGGGCCCGGCCGACGGCGGCGACCACGATGTCGGCCTGGCGGGTGTGGTAGCCCAGGTCGGGGGTGGCGCTGTGGCACAGCGTCACCGTGGCATTGGCTTGCAGCAGCAGCAGGGCCATGGGTTTGCCGACGGTCTGGCTGCGCCCCACGATCACTGCGTGCCGGCCTGCGATGGCCTGGCCGGTGGATTCGATCAGTTTCATGCAGCCGTATGGCGTGCAGGGGCGAAAGCCGTCCAGGCCGGCCAGCAGCGCCCCGGCAGACAGCACCGAGTAGCCGTCCACATCCTTGGTGCTGGCAATCGCCTCGGTGACCCGGTGCGGGTCGATGTGTTTGGGCAGCGGCATTTGCACCAGGATGCCATGCACGCCGGGGTCGGCATTCAAGGCGGCGATGCGTTCGAGCAGCGCGGCCTGGCTCAGGTTGGCGGTGTATTTTTCCAGGACGGAGCGCAGGCCGTTGTCTTGGCAGGCGCGGATTTTGTTGCGCACGTAGATGGCGGAGGCCGGGTCTTCGCCGACCAGGATCACGGCCAGACCAGGCTGGTGGCCACGGGCCGTCAGGGCCGCAGCGCGCTGCGCCAGCGCGCTGCGCAACTGGCGCGACAGGGCCAGGCCGTCGATGGTGTGGGCTGTCATGGCGCAAATATCGATGGAGTCTGCTTTGGGTGCTTGATTCATCCGTACCGTTGGCTATTGAAAATGTAGCGGAGTCGATCAACCCTTGGGGGCGTTCTGTCCCAGGGCGATCTTGAGCAGGTCGGCCACGGTGTTGGCGTTGAGTTTTTCCATGATGTTGGCGCGGTGCGCTTCCACCGTTTTGATGCTGATGCCCAGGTCGTCGGCGATTTGCTTGTTCAGACGGCCGGCGACGATGCGTTCGAGCACCTGCGCTTCGCGGCTGGTGAGCTTGGACAGCAGCGCTTCGCGGCAGACGGCCTGCTGGTAGTCGGCGAAGGCTTCGCGCGCATGGTCGAGCATGCGTTCGACCAGCCCTACCAGTTCGGGCTCGTCAAAGGGTTTCTGGATGAAGTCCAGCGCGCCTTTCTTCATCGTGTTCACGGCCATGGGCACGTCGCCATGGCCGGTGATGAAGACGATGGGCAGCGGCGATTTGCGCTCGACCAGGCGGTCTTGCAGTTCCAGCCCGGTCATGCCGCCCATGCGGATGTCCACGATCAGGCAGGCCACTTCGCGCGGGTCGTAGCGTGACAGAAAGGTTTCGGCCGAATCGAAACAACGCACCCGGTAGTCCTTGCCTTCGAGCAGCCATTGCAGCGAGTCGCGCACGGCTTCGTCGTCGTCAACCACGTAAACCGTGCCTTTTTTCGGAATCAAGCTCATGCAACCATCCTTGGGGTCTGTTCGTTTGCTACCGTAGTTGCAGCGGCATCAGCTGGCTTGGCAAGCGGCAGCCAGAAGGTGAATCTGCAACCGGCAAGCTCCAGGCCATTGTAGAGGTTCTCCACATCCATTCTTCCCTGGTGCGATTCGACGATGCTGCGGCATAAGTTCAGGCCCATGCCCATGCCTTCTTCCTTGGTGGAGAAGAACGCCTCGAACAGGCGTTTGCGTACTTCGGGTGCCAGGCCCCGGCCGGTGTCGCACACCGAAAACTCCACCCCATCGTGCTCGTCGACCTGCCGGGGGACTACGCGCAGTTCCACGCTGCGGTTGGGCGGCGGGCGCTTGGCATGCTCGATGGCTTCGGCCCCGTTCTTCATCAGGTTCACCAGCACCTGTTCGATCAGGATGGTGTCGGCCATCACCGGCGGCAGGCGGGCCGCAACGTGGTGTGTCAGGCGCACGTTGCGCCGGCGCAGTTCGATGTCGGCCAGTTCCACGGCCTCGGTGACCATCGAGTGCACATCGGCCAGTGTGCGGTTGGGCTCGCTTTTTTGCACGAAGGAGCGGATGTGCTGGATGATTTGGCCGGCGCGCTGGGCCTGGTGGGCGGTTTTTTGCAGGGTCTCCAGCAGGGCTTCTTCGCCGAGTTGCCCGTTCTGGATGCGAAGCAGCAGCCCGCTGCAGTAGTTGTTGATCGCCGTCAGGGGCTGGTTCAGTTCATGCGCCAGGCTCGATGCCATCTCGCCCATCGTGATCAGGCGGCTGACCGATTGGGCGCGCTCGGCCTGTCGTCCGGCCTGTTCTTCGGCCAGGCGCCGGGGGGTGATGTCGGTGGCAATCACCATCTGGGCCAGGCGCCCGTCGACCCAGTTCAGGTAGCGCGAGCGCACTTCCAGCCATTTGCCCAGTTCGGTCAGGTAGATTTCGGTGTTTTCGCTGCGCGCGCTGGTCAGCGGGTCGGTCGGCAAGCCCATCAGGCCATCCTCGTCGTCCATGCCGCTGTGCTCTTTGCCCGAGATGGGCACCATGCCAGCCTGTGCCACCAATTGCAGATGCCCGCCGGTGTGCGAGCCAAACCATTGGCGGTACAGCTTGTTGGCAAACAGCAGTTCTTCGCTGCCCAGCGGGGCCACCGACACCGATGCGTCCAACGACTCCAGCACGATGGTGAAGCGCTCGTGCGAGGCCGACAACTGCGCCCGGATCCGGTTGGGCTCGGTGATGTCGGTCATTGATGTCATCCAGCCGGTCTGCTGGCCATGGGCATCGATCAGCGGCGACACATACAGCCGCGCATCGAACAGCGTGCCGCTCTTGCGTTTGACGCGCACCTGAAAGCCGCCGGCGGTGGTGTTGCCGCTGAGCTCGTCGCGCAGTTTGGCCTGCAAGGTCTCCAGGTCGGATTCCGGCCAGTAGGGGAATGGCGCTTTCAGGCCCACCAGTTCCTGCGCGCTCCAGCCCGTCATCTGGCAAAAGGCGGCGTTCACATAGCTGATGCGGCCTTCCAGATCCAGCGCGCGCATGCCGGTGAGGATGGAGTTCTCCATCGCCCGGCGGAAGTTGGTTTCGGCCACCAGCGCTTCTTGCGTGCGCATGCGGCGGCGGGTGTGGCGCCAGGTGGCGATCAGCATCCAGGCGGTCATCCCGCTCAGGGTTCCCACCAGCCAGAACAGGCCGCTGCCGACCATGCCCAAGGAGGTGCGGTAGGCCTGGGCACGCAGCGTCAGGCCGTTGCCCACCGGGGAGACGGGCACTTCGTATTCATTGGCGCGCGGCTTCCAGGGCAGCAACTGGCTGGCCTTGTTGCGCGGGCCCAGCGGCGTGCCGGCCAGCAAATGGCCCTTGTCGTCGAGCAGCGTCACGGCATAGCGCGCCAGCACTTCGGTGGGCGTGCCATAGCGCAGCAGGCTGTCGATGGAGTACTCGCTCAGCACCACGCCGCCGAACCGGCCCTGGTTGTTCAGCGGCACTTGCAGTTGCAGCAGCGGCGCGGCGTCGCCCGCAATGACGCTCGGCTGCACGTACACCGGCTGTTGCAGGTCGCGCGCCAGACCAAAGGCGTCGGCGGTATCGCCGGGCTTGAGCACCTCGCCGGCCATGCGCAGTTGCCCGCTGCCCAGCGTGGGGGCGGCCTGGCTGGCGCGGATGCGCCGGCGCTCGTCGATCCAGGTGATGGCTTGCAGTTCGGGGTATTGGCTGATCAGGATCTCGGCGCGGCTGACGAAGTCCACGCGCGCCAAGTCTTGGTTGGACAGGTCGCGGGCAATGCGCATGATTTGCTCCTGGCGCTCGAGCAAGCGCAAGCGCACACGCTGGTGCGCATATTCCACGTCGCGCCGCAGGGCTTCCTGTTCGCGCTCGACCTCTTCGGCGCGCAGATACCAGAACGCTGCAACGATGGCGGCCAGAAACATCAGCACTGCGGCCAGCGGGGCGAGGGCGGCGAACCGGTCTTGCCGGGTGGGCGACAGTCCGCGCCACCAGTTGCGCCACCAGCGTATCGGCGCAGCCACGGACGGCGCCGTGGGGGAAGGGGGCATGGTGTCCATCCCGCAAGTGTAGGGTGCGCAGCGCGCTGCTTTGCCGCAGCCGCCGATGCAGGCCGTTCATATATTGTTGCAATATGAAATTATCAAGCACTATTTGAAATCAGGAAAAGATATGCGAAACTTGCCGCCTGATAATGGCTGCCACATTCAAGGAGACAAAGCATGTCAGCTCAGCCCGTCCCCCCGGCCGGAAACGGCGCCGCATCCGACACCGATCCGCAAGAAACCCGCGAGTGGGTGGATGCGCTGTCCGCCGTCATCGACCAAGCGGGTGCCGAGCGCGCCCATTTCCTGCTCGAGCAACTCATCGAGCAGGCGCGCCAAAGCAGCATCGACATGCCGTTTTCAGCCAACACCGGCTACGTGAACACCATCGAGCCGAACAAGGAAGCGCATTGCCCCGGCAACATACAGATCGAAAAGCGCCTGCGCGCCTACATGCGCTGGAACGCGATGGCCATGGTGGTGCGCGCCAACCGCCTGGACCCGGCCGATGGCGGCGACCTGGGCGGCCACATCGGCTCGTTCGCCTCGGTGGCCAGCATGTTTGGCGCCGGTTTCAATCATTTCTGGCATGCCGAGAGCGAGCACCACGGCGGGGATCTGCTCTATATCCAGGGCCATAGCGCGCCCGGCATCTATGCCCGCGCCTACCTCGAAGGGCGGCTCGATGAAGCGCAGCTCGACAGTTTCCGCCAGGAAGTCGATGGCAAGGGCCTGTCGAGCTACCCGCACCCGAAGCTGATGCCCGAGTTCTGGCAGTTCCCCACGGTGTCGATGGGGCTGGGCCCGCTGATGGCCATCTACCAGGCGCGGTTCCTGAAGTACCTGCACGCGCGCGGCATTGCCGACACCGACAAGCGCAAGGTCTGGGTGTTCTGCGGCGACGGCGAGATGGACGAGCCCGAATCGCTGGGCGCCATCGGCCTGGCGGCGCGCGAGAACCTCGACAACCTGGTCTTCGTGGTCAACTGCAACTTGCAGCGGCTCGACGGTCCGGTGCGCGGCAACGGCAAGATCGTGCAGGAGTTGGAGAGCGAATTTCGCGGCAGCGGCTGGAACGTGATCAAACTGCTGTGGGGCGCGGGCTGGGACGCGCTGCTGGCCCGCGACAGGAGCGGCAGGCTGCGCCAGTTGATGATGGAAACCCTGGACGGCGACTACCAGGCGATGAAGGCCAACGACGGCGCGTTCGTGCGCAAGAACTTCTTCGGCCGGTATCCCGAAACGCTCAAACTGGTCGAGCACATGAGCGACGAGGAGGTGTTCGAGTTGCGCCGTGGCGGCCACGAGCCGACCAAGGTGTACGCCGCTTTTCACGCCGCCAACGCGCACCAGGGCCAGCCCACGGTGCTGCTGGTCAAGACCATCAAGGGCTACGGCATGGGCAAGGCCGGCGAGGGCAAGAACACCGTGCACCAGACGAAAAAGCTCAGCGACGAAGACATACGCTACATCCGCGACCGGTTCAACATCCCGATCCCGGACAGCGAACTGCACAAGATCCCGTACTACAAGCCCGCCGACGACACGCCCGAAATCAAGTACCTGCACGAGCGCCGCCAGGCGCTGGGCGGCTACCTGCCCAAGCGCCGGCCCAAGGCCGACGAGCACTTCACCGTGCCGGCACTGGAGACCTTCAAGGCCGTGCTCGACCCGACAACCGCAGGCCGCGAAATCTCCACCACCCAGGCCTATGTGCGCGTCATCACACAGTTGCTGCGCGACCCGGCCCTGGGCCCGCGCGTGGTGCCCATCCTGGTCGACGAGGCCCGCACCTTCGGCATGGAAGGGCTGTTTCGCCAGATCGGCATCTACAACCCCAAGGGCCAGTTGTATACCCCGGTCGATCGCGATCAGGTCATGTACTACAGGGAAGACAAGGCCGGCCAGATCCTGCAAGAGGGCATCAACGAAGCCGGCGGCATGGCCAGTTGGATCGCTGCGGCCACCAGCTACAGCACGAACAACCGCATCATGGTGCCGTTCTACGTGTACTACTCGATGTTCGGTTTCCAGCGCATCGGCGACCTGGCCTGGGCCGCCGGCGACATGCAGGCGCGCGGCTTCCTGCTGGGCGGCACCTCGGGCCGCACCACGCTCAATGGCGAAGGCTTGCAGCACGAAGACGGCCACAGCCATATCCTGGCCAACACCATTCCCAACTGCGTGAGCTACGACCCCAGCTTCGCGCACGAAGTGGCCGTGATCATGCACCGCGGCCTGCAGCGCATGGTCGAGCAGCAGGAGAATGTCTTTTACTACATCACGCTGCTCAATGAGAACTACGCGATGCCGGGCCTGACGGATGGCACGCAAGAGCAAATCATCCAGGGCATGTACCTGTGCCAGCCCGGCGCCGCAGGCGAGCAGCGCGTGCAACTGCTGGGCTCGGGCAGCATCTTGCGCGAAGCGCTGGCCGCGCAAACCCTGCTGGCCGCCGACTGGGGGGTGCAGGCCGATGTGTGGAGCTGCCCCAGTTTCAACGAACTCACCCGCGAAGGCCAGGACGCCGAGCGCTGGAACCTGCTGCACCCGTTGGCGGCGCCGCGCCAGCCGTTCGTGGCCCGGCAACTGGGCCGCAGCACCGGCCCGGTGGTCGCGTCCACCGACTACATGAAAGCCTATGCCGAGCAGATCCGCCCGTTCATACCCAAGGGCCGCAACTACAAAGTGCTGGGAACCGACGGCTTTGGCCGCAGCGACTTTCGCAGCAAGCTGCGCGAGCATTTCGAGATCGATCGCCACTACATCGTCCTGGCCGCGCTCAAGGCGCTGAGCGAAGACGGCCTGCTGCCCGCCGACAAAGTGGCACAGGCGCTGGCCAAATACGGCATACAGGCCGACAAGACCAACCCGCTGTACGCATAACCGGAGACAAGCATGGCATTGGTAGACATCCAGGTCCCGGACATCGGGGATTTCGACGAGGTCGGCGTGATCGAATTGCTGGTCAAGCCGGGCGACACCATCAAAGTCGAGCAATCGCTGATCACCGTCGAGTCCGACAAGGCATCGATGGAGATTCCATCCAGCCACGCAGGCCAGGTCAAGGAACTGCGCGTGCAGGTCGGCGACAAAGTCAAGGAAGGCTCGGTGCTGCTGACGCTCGAAGTGGCAGGTGCAGCAGGTGCAGCAAATGCAGCAGGTGCGACTGAGCCGGCCACCCCGACCGCTGCCGCGGCTGCACCCGTTGCGGCACCGGCATCGCCGTCCACGGCTGCGGCACCGGCCGGCGCAACGCCACCAGCCATTCCCGCCCAGCAGCCAAGCCCGGCCATGGCCAGCCTGCCGCATGCCTCGCCGTCGGTGCGCAAGTTCGCCCGCGAACTGGGCGTGCCCATCGCGCAAGTCAAGGGCACGGGCCCCAAGGGTCGCATCACGCTGGACGACGTGCAAGCCTTCACCCGGCAGGTGATGAGCGGCGCCATGCAGACCCAGGCACAGGCGGCCCGGGCGCCCGCCGCCGGCTCCGCTGTGGGCTTGGACCTGTTGCCCTGGCCGAAGATCGACTTTGCCAAGTTCGGCCCCGTCGAGCGCAAGGAACTAGGCCGCATCAAGAAAATCAGCGGCGCCAACCTGCACCGCAACTGGGTGCTGATCCCGCATGTCACCAACCATGACGACGCGGACATCACCGAGTTGGAAGCCTTCCGCGTGCAGTTCAACAAGGAAAACGACAAGAGCGGCATCAAGGTCACGATGCTGGCCTTCATGATCCGGGCCGCCGTGGCCGCGCTCAGAAAATTCCCGGAATTCAACGCCTCGATCGACGGCGAACAACTGGTGCTGAAAAACTACTTCCACATCGGTTTTGCGGCCGACACGCCCAACGGCCTGATGGTGCCGGTGATCCGCGACGCCGACCAAAAGGGCATCGTGCAAATCTCGCAAGAGATGGCCGAACTGGCCAAAAAGGCCCGCGACGGCAAGCTGGCCCCGGCCGAGATGAGCGGCGCGGGCTTTAGCATCTCCTCACTCGGCGGCATTGGCGGGCGCTACTTCACGCCCATCATCAACGCCCCCGAGGTCGCCATCATGGGCGTGTGCAAAAGCCGTCTGGAGCCCCAGTGGGACGGCAAGCAGTTCGTCCCGCGCCTGATGCTGCCGCTGAGCCTGAGCTGGGACCACCGCGTGATCGACGGCGCAGCCGCCGCGCGCTTCAACCTGTACTTCGCCTCGCTGCTGGCGGACATGCGCCGCATCATGATGTAACGAAAGGGCAACGCCATGGCAATCATCGACATCAAGGTGCCCGACATCGGCGACTTCAGCGAAGTGGCCATCATCGAAGTGCTGGTCAAACCCGGCGACACCATCCGGGCCGAGCAAAGCCTGGTCACCGTCGAGTCCGACAAGGCTTCGATGGAAATCCCCAGCAGCCACGCCGGCGTGGTCCAGGAACTGCGCGTGCAATTGGGCGACAAGGTGGCCGAAGGCTCGGTGCTGCTGACACTGCAAGAGCCGCAGCACGCCCGCAGCGCGGCATCTGAACGCCAGCCGGTGGCAGCGCATGATCGACAAACGCCATCTGCCATCGATGTGCAAGCATCGAACTGGGCGGGAACGGCCGATCTGGAATGCGACCTGCTGGTGCTCGGCGGCGGCCCCGGCGGCTACTCGGCGGCCTTTCGCGCCGCCGACCTGGGCCTGAAAGCAGTCATCGTCGAGCGCTACGCGACACTGGGCGGCGTATGCCTGAACGTGGGCTGCATCCCCTCCAAGGCGCTGCTGCATGTGGCGGCCGTGATCGACGAAGTGCGCCACCTGTCGACGGCAGGCATCGACTTTGGCGCGCCAGAGGTCAACCTCGAGCGCTTGCGCGGCCACAAGGAAAAAGTCATCGGCAAGCTCACCGGCGGCCTGGCCGCGATGGCCAGAATGCGCAAAGTAACCACCGTGCGCGGCTACGGCGCCTTTGTCGGCGCCCACCATCTTCAAGTGCAAGAGACCACCGGCGCCGGCCAGGAGCAGACCGGCAGCAAGAAAATCATCGCCTTCAAAAAAGCCATCATCGCCGCCGGCAGCCAGGCCCTGCGCCTGCCATTCATGCCCGAAGACCCGCGCGTGATCGACGCCACCGGCGCGCTGGCGCTCAAGGAAATCCCCAAACGCATGCTGATCCTGGGCGGCGGCATCATCGGCCTGGAAATGGGCACGGTGTACAGCACCCTGGGCGCGCGCCTGGATGTGGTGGAAATGCTGGACGGCCTGATGCAGGGCGCCGATCGCGATCTGGTCAAAGTCTGGCAAAAAATGAACGCCCACCGCTTCGACCGCATCATGCTCGGCACCCAAACCATAGGCGCCCAGGCCAGGCCCGAAGGCATCGAAGTCAGCTTTGCCCGCGTCGCAAAAGAGCACCCGTCCGCCCCGCAGACCGACCTGCAGACCTACGACCTGGTGCTGCAGGCCGTCGGCCGCAGACCCAATGGCAAGCAGATCGGAGCCGAAAAAGCCGGGGTGACCGTCACCGACCGGGGCTTCATCGATGTCGACAGACAAATGCGCACCAATGTGCCGCATATCTTCGCCATCGGCGACATCGTGGGCCAGCCGATGCTGGCGCACAAGGCCGTGCACGAGGCGCATGTGGCGGCCGAAGTCATCGCCGGTGAACTGCAGGGCGACAAGGCATTGGCCGGCGCCGCATTCGACGCCCGCGTGATCCCGAGCGTGGCCTACACCGACCCCGAAGTGGCCTGGGTGGGCCTGACCGAAGACCAGGCCAAGGCCCAGGGCATCCGGGTCAAAAAGGGCCTGTTCCCCTGGACCGCCTCGGGCCGCGCCATTGCCAACGGCCGCGACGAGGGCTACACCAAGCTGCTGTTCGACGACGCCCCCGAAGCCCGTGGCCACGGCAAAATCCTGGGCGGCGGCATGGTCGGCAGCCACGCCGGCGACATGATCGGCGAAATCGCCCTGGCCATCGAAATGGGCGCCGACGCAGTGGACATCGCCAAAACCATCCACCCCCACCCCACGCTGGGCGAAAGCATAGGCATGGCGGCGGAGATTGCGCATGGCAGTTGCACGGATGTGCCGCCGGTGAAAAAGTAATTCCGTTGGCGGGCCGCCCCTGGTCGTTGATCTTCGGCAAGGGCCGGCCGCTGGCGCTGGCATCGCCGGCCTTTGTCACCGGTCTGTGTCACCAGCGACTTCCATGCCGGGTGCGCCGCCGTGCTTGCAGGGACGGGCTTCGCTACGCCGATGGCTGATGGCCGATAGCACGAGCACGCTGGCTGGCGCCGGTGCTCGAAGCCGCTGCGCCGTCGCCGTGGCCGATCTGCACGCACCGCTCGCAGCGCGCCGGTAGGTGTGCGACGAACGGTGCCGCGTGCTGCGCTGCAACAGCGGCCGTGTCGGATCAGCCGGATCAGCCGGATCAGTCGTACCGTTGCCCGATGCGCATCAGCTCGGGTGTGCCGATCACTGCATTGAGCGCATCGAAGTCCAGCATCTGCCCGCGCCACGGCTGCGTGGTGCGGTGCCGGTGCAAACTCGCGTAGTAGCCCTGCAGCGTGTGCACCACGGCGCGCGCCGTGCCGCCCGGGAAGATGGCGATGCGAAAACCGCGCCTTTGCAGCGTGTCTGCATCCTGCAGCGGCGTCTTGCCGCCTTCGACCATGTTGGCGAGCAGCGGCACGCGGTGCGCGAAGCGGCGGCAGGCCGCATCCATCTGCCCGGGCGAGCGCAACGCCTCGATGAAGAGCGCGTCCACGCCACATTCAAGGTACGCCTCGGCGCGGTCGAGCGCCGCTTGCAGTCCCTCGACCGCTACCGCGTCGGTGCGCGCCAGGATCAGCGTGTCGTTCGACGAGCGCGCATCGAGCGCGGCCTTGAGCTTGCCCGCCATCTCGCGTTGCGGCACCAGGGCCTTGCCGTCGAGGTGCCCGCAGCGCTTCGGGAAGGTCTGGTCCTCGATCTGCACCATGGCCGCGCCCGCGCGTTCGAAGCCGCGCACGGTGCGCTGCGTGTTCAGCGCGTTGCCAAAGCCGGTGTCGGCATCGACGATCACCGGCAGGCGCACGCGCTCGGTGATGTGCGCGAGCGTGTCGGCCACCTCGGTGAAGGTGGCCAGGCCGATGTCGGAGCGGCCGAGCCGGGTGTAGGCGATCGACGCGCTCGAAAGGTAGAGCGCCTCGAAGCCGGCCTGCTCGGCCACCAGCGCGCTCAGCGCGTCGTACACGCCCGGGGCCAGCAGCACATCGGGCGCCGCCAGCCGGGTCTTGAAGTCGCGGGTCGTCATGATGTGGGCGCCTCCCTGGATTGAACGATCGTGGTGGCGGTGCGCGCCGCGATGTAGCCCCCGGCGACCGCGCTCAGCAGACCATTGCCGGAGAGATAGCCCGATGCCGCATCGCCCGAGACGCCGCCCGCCGCGCCGCCTGCTGCCAGCAGGTTGGCCAGGGGCGTGCCGTCCCGGCGCAGCACACGCATGTCGGGCGCGGTGTCGAGGCCGCCCTGGGTGTGAAAGAGCGCGCCGGTCACCTTGACGGCGAAGTACGGCGCATCGAGTCCGCGCGCGAACACGCGGCCATCGGGTGCAGCCGACGCAGCGCGCACTGTGTCGAGCGTGCGTTGCAGCACCGAGGGCTTGCAGCCGATGCAGTCCGCCAGCGCGGCCACCGACGGGCAGCGGCGCAGCGCGCCCGCCGCCTCGGCCTCGCAAAAGTCGGGAAAGCTGCGCGCCAACGCCAGCAGCGGCGCATCGAACAGGTTCCACGCAATGCCCTGCGGCTGCGCCAGCACATGCAGCGCAGCCTCGGAGTAGCCCTGCGTCTCATCGTGAAAGCGCTGCCCCGCGCCGTTGACCTGCACCGCGCCGGCCATCATCACGGCCCACGACATCAGCGCGCCATGCGGCGTGACCCACGAGCCGTGCCCCTGGTAGCCGCCGAGGTCGCGCAGCCGCGCGCCCAGCGACCGGCCCCAGGCAATGGCGCTGCCGTCGTTGCCGACATGGCCGCAGAACCTGGCCTCGGCCATCTCGGGCAGCAGCGTGCGCACCATCTGCGCATTGCCGCCGAAGCCGTTGCAGGCAAGCAGCAGCGCGGCGCAACCGAGCGTCTCGCGCCGGCCGTCGGGGCGCAGATAGTCGATGCCGAGCACGCGCTGCGCGCTGTCGAGCACCAGCGTATCGACCACGGCCTGCGTCAATATCGGGATGCCTGCCGCCCCGGCGGCCGCGTGCAGCACCGCCATCAACGCCCGGCCCGTCTTCTGCGGCAGCGCGTGCATGCGGCGCACGCTGTGGCCGGGATAGAGAAAGCCGTCGAGCAGCAGCCATTCGAGGCCGTGGCGCTGCTGGAGCGCATCGAGCGCAGGGCCGATGGCCGTTGCATACGCATCGACCAGCGCCGGCGCCGCGCGGCCGCGCGCCTTGGCCTGGATGTCGGCGGCAAAGCGTGCGGCGCTGTCGCCGGTCACACCGTGCGCGCGCTGCGCGCGCGTGCCAGGCGCGGGGATGAAGCCCGAGGACAACGCCGTCGATCCGCTCGGCAGCGCATCGCGTTCCAGCACGACACAATCGACGCCGGCATCGTGGAGCATCAACGCGGCCGTAAGCCCGCAGGCGCCGCCGCCGACGATGGCCACCGCGACATGCACATCGGCCTCGACGCGCGCCGCCCGGCGCATGGTTCGCAGCGGTCCGTTCATGCCAGCGAATCGATGAAAGGCGCGCACGCGGTGACCTCGGCCACATTGCGCATATCGGCCAGCGCGGTCTGGTGGCGCTTTGCGCCGAAGGCAGCGCAACCGTCGGCCAGCACCAGCGTGCGGTAGTCGCGCATCTGCGCATCGCGCACCGTGCTGGCCACGCCGCCGTTGGTGACGATGCCGCAGACCGCCACGGTGTCGATGCCCGCGCGGCGCAGCACCCAGTCGAGCTGGGTATTGAAGAAGGCCGAGTACATGACCTTGCTGATCGTCACATCGACCAGGCCCGCGAGCGCGTCGACATTGGCCTGGCCCCAACTGCCGGGCGCGAAGTCGCCTTTGGCCAGGTACGGGCGCAATGCCTTCAGATGCGGCGGCACCATCGGCGCGCCGGCGGCGTCGGGCCAGAGCGTGAACTGGCTCGCGACGACCAGTCCGCCGGCCGCCTTGAGCGCGCGCGCCACGGCGGCCACGCGCCCGGGCAACAGCAACGCCGGCGGGTTGGTGTCGCCGCCGCGAGCGTAGGCGCCGTTCGCGTCGAGAAAGTCGTTTTGCAGGTCGATGATGAGCAGCGCCGTCTTGGGCGCGACGATCTTCGCGCTCACTGGAGTACCTTCGCCCTCGGCTACGGTATGAGCGCCTTCGGGCGGCCGCGCTGCGCTCATGATGCCCTCACCAGCAGGTTGCCATGCGCATCGACTTCGGCATGAAAGCCCGGTTCGAGCCACACGGTGGTGTCGGCCTGTTCGAGGATCGCGGGGCCGTCGATGCGCGCGGCCACGGGCAGTGCGAGCCGCGCGTAGCGCACCGCGTCGTGCCACCGGCCTCGATGGAACACCTGCTGCACGCCCAGCGGCGCGCTGCTGCCTTTGCCTTTGGGCGCCAGCACGGCCAGATCGAACTTGGGCCGCACGCCGATGCGCGCATAGCGCAGGTTCAGCACGCGGATGGCGATGCCGTCGAGCACGCGGCCGAAGGCTGCGGTGTAAGCGGCATCGAAAGCAGCGCGCACCGATTCGGCCGTCAGCGGCGTCTGGCCCGGATCGGCCAGCAGCACGGACAAGGTGTGCGTCTGGCCGGCGTAGAGCATGTCGAGCGCGATCAGCGCACGCAAATCGTCAAAGCGCATGCCCGACGAATCCAGGCGCTGCTGGCAGTGGGCGGCCAGTTCATCGATGCGGCGGCGCAAGTCGGTCGCGTCGAGGTCGCTCAGCGGCTGGTTGATGGTCTGCACCGCGTCGTGGCGCATGTCGGCGATCACGCAGCCCAGGGCCGAGGTGACGCCCGGGTAGCGCGGCACGATGCCCATGGCGACGCCGACCTCGCGCATCATGGCGCAGACATGCAGCGCGCCGCCGCCGCCGAATGGCATGTAGGCGAAGCGGCGCGGGTCGTGCCCGCGCTCGATGGACACGAGGCGGATCGCGCCGGCCATGCGCGCATTGGCCACCGTGAGGATCGCCTCGGCCGCCGCGTGCACGTCCAGGGCCAGCGGGCGCGCGACATGTTCCTCGATGGCTTGGCGCGACTTTTGCGCGTCCAGCGCCGCGAGGAACCCGCGGCCGAGCGGGCGCTCGGCCGCGATGCGTCCCAACAGCAGGTTCGCGTCGGTCACGGTCGCATACATGCCGCCGCGCCCGTAGCAGGCCGGCCCCGGCACGCTGCCGACCGACTCCGGGCCGACCTGCAACATGCCGCTCGCGTCCACCGATGCGATGGAGCCGCCACCGGCGCCGATGGTCTCGATCTGGATCATCGGCGAGCGGATCACCATGCCGAACTCGATGGCGCTCTGCGGCGCCAGCGCGGCTTGGCCGTCGGCCACCAGCGACACATCGAACGACGTACCGCCCATGTCGCCCGTGATCGCATCCGGAAAACCCGCCGCGCGTGCAATGCTCGCGCAGGCGATCACGCCCGCCGCCGGGCCTGACAGCGCGGTGCGCACCGGCAGGTCGATCGCGGTCTGGCGCGACATCAGGCCGCCGTTGCTTTGCACCACCAGCAGTTCGCCGCCAAAGCCCTGCGCGCGCAGGTCGCTGTCGAGCCGGCCGAGGTAGCGGCCCAGCACCGGCTGCAACGCCGCGTTGAGTGCGGCGGTCGAGCAACGCTCGAACTCGCGGATCTCGGGCAGCACCTCGTGGGCCGACGTGACATGCGGGTTGGGCCAGAGTGCGCGCACTGCCGTCACGGCCAGGCGCTCGTTCTCGGGGTTGGCGTAGGTGTTGATGAAGAAAACGCACACCGCCTCGCAACCGGCGGCGAGCAACGAACGTGTTTCGGTGCGCACCTGTTCCAAATCGACTGGTGTGTGCAGCGTGCCGTCGGCCAGCACGCGCTCGTCGACCTCGCGGCGCAGGTCGCGCGGCACAACCGGCAGGAAACTGCCGCGCAGGCCCCAGGTCTGCGGACGGTCCCGGCGGCGCATCTCCAGCACGTCGCGGAAACCGCGCGTGGTGATGATGCCGGTGCGCGCCACTTTGCGCTCCAGCAGCGCGTTGGTGCCGACCGTGGTGCCGTGCACGATGGTGGCGATGGCCGCCGCCGAATCGGCCACGCGCGCCAGGCCGTGCAGGAAGCCGCGCGCTTCCTCGCCGCGCGTGGAAGGCACTTTGATGATGCGCACCGTGCCGAGGGCCTCGTCGAGCACGAAAAGATCGGTGAAGGTGCCGCCGACATCGACGCCGACGACCAGGGATTTGCCAGCGCAGCTCATTCGGGTGCCTTCTGCGTCCGGTCCGCGCCGGTGCTGGCGTCGATCGTGACGTAGCCCATGGCCACATCGGCCTGGCGCTGCCCGGGGCTGCGCCCGGCGGCGCTGCCCCAGCCGCCACCGCCCGGGGTTTCCAGGCGCACGCGCTCGCCGCGCGCCAGCCGGATGGCGCGCATCTTCGAGACCATCGGCGGCGTATGCCATTGGCCTGCGTTCTCGTAGCGCAACACATTGACCGCGCCAGCGCCGCCGCCTGCGATGCCCTTGGGCGGCGAGGTGCCGCGTTCGCCGAAGACGAACACCTCAGCCTCTTTTTCGAGCAACTCGATTTCATAGACCGCGCCCAGGCCGCCACGGTGCTGGCCGTCGCCGCCCGAGTCTGCGCGCAGCGACCATTGGGTAAAGCGCACCGGGTAGGCCGCTTCAAGAATCTCCAGCGGTGGAATCGTCGCGGTCGAGATCGGCGCATTGCCATGCGCCAGGCCGTCGCCGTCCGAGTGCCCGCCATGACCGCCGCCGAAAAAACTGAACATCACCCAACGCTGGCCTGCACGCGCCTTGTCGCTGCGGTGGCCCGCGATCGACAGCGCGTTGATGGTGCCGTAGGCCTGCGCCACGGCGCGCGCGGGGTCGGCCTGCGCGGCCGCGCTGAAGATCACGTCGATCATGCGCAGGATGGTCTCGGTGTAACCCCCGACCGGGCGCGGGCGCTCGGCGCTGATCAGCAGCCGGTCGGGGATGATGAAGTCCACCGCGTCGAGCACGCCGGCATTGGCAGGCACGTCGGGAAACAGATGCTTGAGCGCAACGTAGCAGGCGGCCACGGCCGTCGCGCGCGAGATGTTGACCGGCCCCGCGCACTGCGCGCAGGTGCGTGAGAAATCGAGCGACAAGCGGTCGCCGGCCACCGTCATGTCGAGCGCGATGGTCAGCGGCGCGTTGACGATGCCGTCGTTGTCCAGCACATCCTCGAAGCTGTAGCGGCCGTCGGGCAGCGCGGCGATATGCGAGCGCATCAGGCGCAGCGCGCGGCCGCGCAACGCGCCCAGCGCGTCCAGCACCAGGCCATCGCCGTACTCGTCGAGCAGGGCATCGAGCCGCCTGGCGCCAAGCGCCAGCGCGGCGAGTTGGCCGTTCAGGTCGCCCCACAGGCTGTCGGGCAGGCGTGTGTTGGCCTGCAAGATGGCGAGCATGTCGGGGTCGAGCACGCCGTTGCGCACGATGCGCACCGGCGGAATCTGCACCGCCTCCTGCCAGCACTCGGTGGCTGCCGGGTTGTAGTTGCCCGGCACCGCACCGCCCACGTCGTGCCAGTGCGCGGCCGAGGCCATGTGGCAGTAGAGCTTGGCGCCACGGAAAAAGGGCTTGACGAGCTTGAAGTCGTTGGCATGTGTGCCGCCGTCGTAGGCGTCGTTGCTGATCCAGATATCGCCGTCTTTCATGCCGCCGCGCGAGGCGGCCACCCGGGCCGTGGCGCGCACCGCGAAGGCCATCGCGCCGACGAACACCGGCAGGCCCGACTTGCCCTGCACCAGCGTGTCGCCGGTGCTGGCGTCGTACAGGCCGTGGCAGGCGTCATGCGCCTCGGCAATGATGGGGTTGAATGCGCTGCGGTAGAGCGTGGCGTCCATCTCGTCGGCCACCTGTTCGAGGCGGCCGCGCAGCACGGCGAGCGTGACGGGGTCGATGGCGCTGGCTGGGTCAGACATCGGGGGCTTTCGTGAAGGCGGGTCGGCCAGCGCGCTGGCGTAGCTGGTTCAGCAGTCCGCCGGCGCGCACCATGTCCATCAGGAACCCGGGCACCGGTTCGCAGGCCAGCAGCCTGCCGTCGGGTGCCACGAGCGCGGGGCGCACAATGTCGATGGCGATGCGATCGCCTTCGCGCAAGACTGTGGCTTCGGCGCAGGTTAGAAGCAGCAGACCCAGATTGAAGGCGTTGCGGAAATACAGACCGCTGTACGACGGCGCGATCACCGCCGCCACGCCCAACTGCACGAGCACGGCTGCGGCCTGCTCGCGTGACGAGCCGATGCCGAAGTTGGCGCCGGCTACGATCACGTCGCCCGGGCGCACTTGGCGCGCGAATTCGGGGCGGATGCTCTCCAGGCAGTGCCGGGCGATGGTGTCGGTGCCGTGCTTCATCGCGTGGCCGGGCGCGAGCGCGTCGGTGTCGATGTTGACGCCCAGGCGCCAGACGCGGTGGCTGCTGGCGGCATTCATGCAAGCACCTCACGCGGATCGGTGACATGGCCACGCAGCGCGGCGGCGGCCACCGTGTACGGCGAGCCCAGGTAGACCTGCGCGCTCGGCGCGCCCATGCGCCCCTTGAAGTTGCGCGCCGTGGTCGAGATGACGGTGATGCCGTCGCCCATCGGCGCGCCATAGCCCGAGCAGGCGCCGCATGCGGTCGGGAGCAGTTCGGCGCCGGCGTCGATCAGCACCTGCAATACGCCTTCCGCGCGCGCCTGCTCCTGGTCCCGGAGGCTGGCGGGCGCGACGATCAGGCGCGTGCCCGCCGCCGCCTTGTGTCCGCGCAGCACCCGGGCTGCGGCACGCAGGTCGTCGAGCTTGGCGCCGGTGCAGGCGCCGATGTAGGCAACGTCCACGGGCATGCCCGCATAACGGCGCACACTGTGGGAATTGGCCGGGCTGTGCGGCGCGGCGATATGCGGCTCCAGCGTGCTGGCGTCGAAGCGGTGGCGCGTGCGCTCGGCGTCCTCGTCGGTAAACCATGGCGCTATATCGACAGGCGGCGCGGCCGCCGCAGCGAGAAAGGCGGCGGTGGTCTCGTCCGGCGCGATCAAGCCCGCCTGCGCACCCAACTCGGCGCTCATGTTCGACAGCGTCATGCGCTCTTGCATCGACAACGCGGCCACGGCAGGCCCGGCGAACTCCACCGCTTGGTAGCGCCCGCCGTTCATGCCGAAGCGGCCGATCATGTGCAGCATCATGTCCTTGGCGCTCACGCCGGCGAGCAGCGCGCCGTCCCACCACATTTGGACAGTTTCGGGCACGCGCAGCCAGATCTCGCCGGTGACGAGCACGCCGAGCATCTCGGTGCTGCCGACGCCGAACATGTAGGCGCCGAACGCGCCACCGGTCGGCGCATGCGAGTCGCCGCCGACGCACAACATGCCGGGGCGGATATGGCCGTTCTGCGGCAACACCACATGGCAGATGCCCTGGCTGTCGTACACATGCGGCAGTTGCTGGTCGCGCGCCCAGTCGCGGGCGATGCGCACGATGCGGTGCGAGTCTTCGTCGCGTTCGGGAACGTAGTGATCGATCACGAGCACGATGCGCGAGCGGTCCCAGACCTGCGCGCCCAGCGCCTGGAGCATCGGCTGGAGGCGGCGCGGGCCTGACGAGTCGTGGAACATGGCCAGATCGACACTGCAAGTGACGATCTCGCCCACCGCGACATGCGCGCGACCGCTGGCGCGCGCGAGCAGCTTTTGCGCCAGCGTCCGGGCCGGCGCGCGCCGGGGCAGCGCGCTGTTCATTGCGGCCGGGCTCCGGAAAATTTCACGACCTTGGCCCAGCGCAGAATCTCGCTTTGCACGAAAGCAGAAAACTGCTCCGGAGAATTGCCGACCGCCATCGCATCTGCGGCATCCAGGCGCTTGCGCATGCCGGGTTGCTGCAATGCATCGCGCGCCGCGTCGCTGATCTTGCGCGCCAGTGCGGCCGGCATCCGGGCCGGGCCGAACAGGCCGAACCACGCGCTCGACTCGTAGCCGGGCAAAGCCTCGGCAATGGCCGGCACATAGGGGAATGCGGGCAGGCGCTGCGCGCTGCTCACGCCCAGCGCCTTGAGCTTGCCGGCCTGGATATGCGCCTTGACGTTGCCGACCGCCGCGAACATCAGCTGCACTTGGCCGGCGAGCAGATCCTGCACGGCCGGCGACGTGCCCTGGTACGGAATGTTCACGATGTCCACGCCCGACTGCATCTTGAACGCCTCGCCCGCCATGTGCAACGACGAGCCCAGCGCGCCGATGGCGATGTTGAGCTGGCCCGGCCTGGCCTTGGCGAGCGCGATCAATTCGCGCATGTCCTTGGCCGGCACCGAAGGGTGGGCCACCAGGATCGACGGCGAGGTGGCCACGCAGGTGAGCGCGGTGAAGTCCTTGACCGGATCGAACGGTAGCGTTGGATACAGCGTGGCGTTGATGGCGTGGCTGGTGAAGCTCATCAGCAGCATGCGGCCGTCGGGTGCGGCCCGGGCGATGGCCTCGGCGGCGATGTTGCCGCCCGCGCCAGGCTTGTTTTCGACGATCACGGCGCGGCCCAGCGCGGTGCCCATGCTGGCGGCCAACGCGCGGGCCAGCGTGTCGGTCGAGCCACCGGCGGGTGCGCCGACGAGGATGCGCACGGGCGCGCTGTCGATCTGCGCGTCGGCGCCGGCGGCGAACGCCAGTGCGGCGGGTGCGATGAGGAGGTCACGGCGGTTCATCAGCAACGGTCCTGGTTGTCCAACGGGTCATAGCCCCAGGTATGCACGCCGCAGCATGTCGCTGCCGAGCAGCGCCTCGGGCGTGCCGGAAAAGCGCATGCTGCCGTTCTCCAGCACGCAGGCGCGGTCGGCGATCTCCAGCGACTGGCCGACGTTCTGCTCGACGAGCAGCACCGCCAGGCCGCCGTCGCGCAACGTGCGGATCAGCGCGAACATCTCTTGCACCAGCCGTGGCGCGAGGCCGAGCGAGGGTTCGTCGAGGATCAGCAGCACGGGCTCGGCCATCAGTCCGCGCGCGATGGCCAGCATTTGCTGCTCGCCGCCGCTCATGGTGCCGGCGCGCTGCGCCATGCATTCGCGCAGCCGCGGAAAGAGGTGGAACATCTTCTCGATATTGGCCGCGCGGCGTTCGTGGGCGCGGGTGAAGGAGCCCAGTTCCAAGTTCTCCCGCACGCTGAGGTCGGGAAATACCTTGCGCCCCTCGGGCACCTGGATCAGGCCGGCCTTGACCACCGCGCGGTAATGCGCGCCGCTCAGGTCCTTGCCATCGAAGCGAATGGTTCCGCTCCATGCGCGGCACAGGCCGCAGACCGTCTTGTTCAGGGTCGTCTTGCCCGCGCCATTGCTGCCGAGCAGCGCGACCATTTCGCCGGCGTGGACCTGCAGGTCCACGCCGCGCAGCACTTGGACGCGGCCGTAGCCGCCGCACAGGCCGCGAATGTCGAGCAGTGCGCCCACTGGCGCGCCTTCGGCTGCGGCATGGGCGCCTTCGGGCGACCGCGCGGCGCTCATGCCGCAGTTCCCGCAGCGACCTTGCGCAGCCGCGCAGCGGTGCCATGGCCCAGGTAGGCTTGGATGACCCGGTCGTCGCAGACAACCTGCGCCGGGCTACCTTCGGCAATGAGCCGGCCCTGCGCCAACACCCACACATGCTCGGCCAGGTTCATTACGGCCTGCATCACATGCTCGATCATCAGCACGGTCACGCCGCTGTCGGCGATGCCGCGCACCACCGGCATCATCCCGGAGATCTCCTGCGGGTTCAGCCCTGCGAGCACTTCGTCGAGCAGCAGCAGGCGCGGCCGTGTGGCGAGCGCGCGGGCCAGTTCCAGGCGCTTGCAGCCGGCCACCGTCAGATCGCAAGCGGGCTTGTCGAGTTGGGCGCCAAGCCCCACGCGCCGTGCGACGGTCTCGGCACAGGCCAGCGCCTCGGCGCGGTGGCGCAGATGCAGGTGTGCGCCCACCGCGATGTTCTCGCGCACGGTCTGCGCGGCAAAGGGCTTGACGATCTGGAACGTGCGCGTCATGCCAAGCGCGGCATTGCGATGCGGCGCGCGGCCGGTGATGTCCTGCCCGGCCAGGCGCACGCTGCCGGTGTCGGGCTTCAGGAAGCCGGACATGAGCGCGAACAGCGTGGTCTTGCCGGCGCCGTTCGGGCCGATCAGCGCCGTGAGACTGCCTTCCTGCACGGCCAGACTCACGTTCTGCACGGCCTTGAGGCCGCCGAATGCGCGCGAGACGCCATCGAGTTGCAAAACAGGCTCAGTCATTGTGGCCTGCCTTCGCGTTCCACCGCTGCCGCACCGAAAGCCCCAGGCCGGCGACGCCGCGCGGCAAAAAGATCACGATGAGCACCAGTGCGCTACCGTAGATGACCATGTTGATGCCCGGCAGCGCACCAAACAGGTTGCGCGTCAAATCCGACAACAGATGCAGCACGGCCGCGCCGAGCACCGGGCCCCACAATGTGCCCATGCCGCCGACGATGGCGCCGACCAGCGCCTCGACCGAGGTGGCCGGGCCGTAGGCGATGCCGGGGTCGATGTACTGGAACACCTGCAGGTAGAACGCACCGGCCGCGCCCATGAAGGCCGCCGAGAGGCTGATGGCCGCGAGCTTGACGCGCAACGGGTTCACGCCGACGGCGCGCGCGGCGTCCTCGTCGTCGCGCACGGCCTGCAGGCAGGCGCCGAAGCGGCCGTTGCGCAGCCACCAGGTGACGAGCAGCGCGCCGACGACCATGGCCAGCGCCACCCACAGGTAGCCGGCGCGCGAAGCGAATTGCAGGTTGCCGGCCGATTCGCGCAGCGGCAGCATCAGGCCGACGCCACCGCCGGTGAAGGAAACCGAGAGCGCGACGATGCGCGACACCTCGGCGAAGGCCAGCGTGACGAGCGCGAAGTACGAGCCTTTGAGACCGCAGCGGAAGGTGGGCGCACCGACGAGCAGGCCGACGAGCGCGCTACCGGCCATGGCCATCGGCAACGCTGCCCACGGGTTGATGCCGCCTTGCAGTTGCGCAATGGCCTGGATGTAGGCGCCGGTGCCGAAGAACAGCGCGTGGCCGAATGAGAATTGCCCGCCGAAGCCGCCGAGGATGTTCCAGGCCTGCGCGATGAGCGTGGCGTAGAGCGCCATCATCACGAAGTGGAGCATGGCGCCGGACCGGGTGAGCAGCGGCACGCAGCCGACCAGCACGGCAAAGAGCGCGATGCCCGCGAGTTGCCTGCTTCCCGCATTCATGCCTTGGCTCCGAACAGGCCCTGTGGGCGCAACAGCACGACGCCGATGAAGATGGCGAAGATGCCGATCTGGCCGAGCGACTCTCCCAGGCAGAGGCCACCGAGCGATTCGGCAACGCCCACCAGCAAGCCGCCGGCCAGCGCCCCCGCGAAGCTGCCCATGCCGCCGAGCACGACGATGGTGAAGGCCACGAGCACGAAGCCGCCGCCCACCTGCGGGTTGACGTAGTAGGCCGGCAGCAGGAAGCAGGCCGCCGCGCCGAGGCAGGCCAGGCCGATGCCGAAGCTCATCGCGTAGACATGGTCGACATCGATGCCCATCAGCTTGGCGCCCTCTTTTTCCTTGGCGACGGCGCGGATGGCACGACCGAGGTCGGTGCGGCCCATGATCCAGTACAGCAGACCGGAAACGGCGAGCGCTCCGGCGCAAGCGAGCAGTTTGGGCACGGCGATCATCGCCGGGCCAATGGCGACGGTGCGCAGCGAGTAGGCGGTGTCGATGCTGCGGGTGTCTGATTGGAAGAACAGCAGTGCGAGGTTTTCCATGACGATGGCGATGCCCAGCGTGGCCAGCAGGCTGTTCTCGTCCTTGCCGTGGCTGGCGCGGTTGATGATGGCGCGCTGCAGCGCGTAGCCGAGCGCGAACATGCCGGGGATGGCAATGGGCAGCGCCATGTAAGGATCGATGCCCCAGCACTCCTTGAGGAAGTACACGGCATAAAGGGCCAGCATCAGGCTGGCACCGTGGGCAAAGTTGATGATGTGCAACACGCCATAGACCAGTGTCAGGCCGACCGCGATCAAAGCGTACACGGCGCCTGTCGCCAGTCCGTTGAGCAGCGAGGGCAAAAAGATGTCGAAGTCTGGCATGTGGCTGGCGTTTGCTTGGCGCTTCTTGTCAGGCTTTGAGCGGAAAGATCGGGTCGACCTCGCGGTACTCGCGCGGGATGATGACCTTGATGTCGTTCTTCACGACCTGCGTCATCAGCGGTTGCGCGCCCTCGTTCTGGCCGTTGACGAACTTCGTCGGGCCATACGGCATGATGTGGTTCGAGAAGTTGCTCTTGTCCAGCGCGTCGATGATCGCGGCGCGTTCCATGGACTTGGCGCGCCCGATGGCATCGGCCAGCAGCCACATGGCGGTGTAGGTCATGAAGACCTCGTAGCTGAAGAACTGGCCCTTGGCTTGCACGCGCTCGCGCAGTTGCTGTGCGCGCTGGTCCTTCGGGTTGAACCAATGGTTGCAGTCGATGATGCCGTTGGCCGCGTCCGGGAATTCCTTCACGAACTTGTAGCTCGATGCGGCGCCGCCCAGCACCGAGAAGATGGCTTGGGGCACCACCTTTTGCTGCTGCATGGTGCGCACCAGCAGCGCGTACTCGTTGTAGTAATTGGCGGGAATGACGATGTCGGGGTTGACCGATTTCATGCGCAGCACGATGTTGTTGAAGTCGCGCGTGGGGTTGGCATGCTTTGCCACCTCTTTCACATCGAAGCCGTAGCCCGGCAACTCGCGCGCGAGCAACTGTGCGGTGCCGACGCCGAAGAGCGATTCCTCGTGAATGATCATCACCGTCTTGGCCGGGCTGCCTGCGGCCTTGTTGAGCAGCATCAGGTTGGCCATGGCCACCCCGGTGGACTTCTTGTAGCCGCAGCCGAAGCGAAAGCTGTTCTTCAGGCCGCGCTCGACGATCTGGTCGGCCACGCCGACATCGACCACATGCGGCAGGCCGTACTTGGCCGCTGCCTGCGTGGTCGCCAGGCAGATCGCCGAGGCGTAGGCGCCGACGATGGCCGAGACGCCCGCTTCGTTCATTTTCTCGACCTCGGCCGCACCGGCCTGCGGCTGCGACTGAGCGTCGCCGAGCAGTGCCTGGAGCTTGGCGCCGCCGAGCGACTCGATGCCGGCTGCGGCATTGATGTCCCCGATGGCCATCAGCGCGCCGAGGCGGCACTGCTGCCCCGAGTAGGCCAGCGCCCCGGTGACCGGATGCAGCACGCCGACCTTGACAGTCTTGGGCTGCGCTCCGGCCACGAGTGGAAAGGCGACGGCGCTGGCCACGGCGGCGGACTGCGACACGAAACGGCGGCGGCTCTGCATCGGGCTTTCCTTTTTTTCAGTTGAACTGGACTGGCCGGGCCGACATGTCCTGGCTGGTCCACACCTTCGCATCGATGCTGCCCATGCGGGAGAGCTGCATTTCGTAGGTGTAGCGGTCGGGGCGGTACAGGCCATGCAGCCACTGCACAGGCTGCCCGTCTGCGTCGTAGATCAGGCGGCGCACTGCGAGCAGGGCCGCGCCGACCGACATGTCGAGGTGCTGCGCGAGCGTGTTGTCGGCCAGCCGCGCAGAGATGGTCTGGTGCGCCCGGCCCACCTTGACACCCGATTCCTCCAGCAGCACAAGGATGGGCTTCTTCGACAGTTCCCGGCGGCCGAAGCGGCGCGCAATCGAGTCGGGCACGTAGGTGGTGATGTGCGAGAGGGGGCCTTCCCTGGTAGAACGCACGCGCACGGCCTTCTGCACCGGGTCGCCAAGCTGCAGTTGCAGCGCCTGGGCCACCGGGGTCGAGGCGGTGATGGTGGCCACCTCGATCACGTTGACCGAGGTGTGCAGGCCCATGGTGACCAGGTTTTCAAGCAGGCCGTGCAGATGGGCGCTTTCCATGCCGTGGCCGT
Organism: Verminephrobacter eiseniae EF01-2; assembly: GCF_000015565.1. Lineage (NCBI taxonomy): Bacteria > Pseudomonadati > Pseudomonadota > Betaproteobacteria > Burkholderiales > Comamonadaceae > Verminephrobacter > Verminephrobacter eiseniae. The sequence continues at coordinate 2,132,552 of NC_008786.1, read as the reverse complement.
TGGGGCCATCGCTGCTGGCCGGGGGCGCCAGCGCGCGCGTGCGGCGGCCCGGGTTGCGCGCAATCAGCCCTTCGCGGGCCAATTGTTCGAGCGCACGCCGCACCGTGACGCGCGCCACGTCGAACTGCGCCATCAGCGCCAGTTCACCGGGCAGCCCCTGCGCAAAATGCCCTTCGTGCAGTTGCTCGCGCAACACCAAGTAAATCTGGTGGTATTTCGGCAAGTGCATTAGCGACATGCCGTTGATGTTTTTGCCGTTTCAATGTTCTGTCAATGGGACATTTGAACCCGATGGCGGAGACCGCGCTGCCCCCCGGATGTCAAGCACCAGCACGGGTGGGGCGCGAAGAAGCGCGCCATGTGGCCCTGGTGCGTGAAGTTGCGCGACCGCAGTTCGGGATGCACGCGCTCACCGGAGTGCCTTCAGCTACGGTGTGGGCGTCTCCGGACGGCGCCGATGCCGGTCACTGTGCATCACCCACGGCCCACACGCCCGGGGGCGCCGCCTTCAAGGGCAGGCCACCGCTGGCGACACGGGGTGTTGCACCTCAAGCCATGCGGCCCAGCAACAGGTACTCCATCAGCGCCTTTTGCACATGCATCCGGTTTTCCGCCTCGTCCCAGACGACCGATTGCGGGCCGTCGATCACGTCGGCGTGCACCTCCTGGCCCCGGTGCGCGGGCAGGCAGTGCATGAACAGCGCGTCGGGCTTGGCGGCGGCCATCATCTCGGCGTCCACGCACCAGTGGGCAAAGGCTTTTTCGCGCGCCTCGTTCTCGGCCTCGTAGCCCATGCTGGTCCACACATCGGTGGTGACCAGGTCTGCGCCTTCGCAGGCGGCCCGTGGGTCGCTATGAAACTTATAGCTTTCGGCGCATGTTTTGCCTGCACCGGCGACCAGTTTGGCATCTATCTCATAGCCGCGGGGCGTGCTCACATGGACCGTGAAGCCCAGTAGCGCCGCAGCCTGCAGCCAGGTGTTGGCCATGTTGTTGCCGTCGCCCACCCAGGCCACGGTCTTGCCCCGGATGCTGCCACGGCGTTCGATGAAGGTGAAGATGTCGGCCAGGATCTGGCAGGGGTGGAACTCGTTGGTCAGGCCGTTGATGACGGGCACGCGCGAGTGCGCGGCAAAGCGCTCCAGCTTGGCCTGCTCGTAGGTGCGGATCATCACCAAATCGACCATGCGGCTGATGACCCGGGCGCTGTCTTCGATCGGCTCGGCGCGCCCCCATTGGCTGTCGCCCGTGGTCAGATGCACCACGCTGCCGCCGAGTTGGTACATGCCGGCCTCGAAGCTCACGCGGGTGCGGGTGCTGGCCTTCTCGAAGATCATGGCCAGCGTGCGGTCGGCCAGCGGGTGGTGTTTTTCGTAGGCCTTGAACTTGTGTTTGAGCAACGCTGCGCGCTCGAACAGGTAGGCGTAGGTGTCGGCATCGAGGTCGCCAAATTGCAGGTAATGTGTCATGGCAGGTTTCAGTTCTTGCGCTGCGGCTCACTCGGACTCGGCCAGCAGGGTTTTGACCAGGGGCACCAGTTTGGCGACGATCTCGTCGGCCTCGGCGCTGCTCAGGATCAGCGGGGGCACCAGGCGGATCACGCTGTCGGCCGTCACGCTCAGCAGCAGCCCGGCTTCGGCCGCGCGGCCGACCAGGACGGTGCAGGGCCGGCCCAGTTCGATGCCCAGCATCAGGCCCTGGCCCCGGATTTCCTTGACGCCGGGCAGCGGGCCCAATGCGCGCTCGAGGGCGGCTTTGAGTTGCCCGCCCACCGTGGCGACATGCTGCAGCAGGCCGTCTTCTTCCATGATGCGGATGGTCTCCAGCCCGGCGCGCATGGCCAGCAGGTTGCCGCCGAAGGTGCTGCCATGCTGGCCCGGCTGCAGCACCTGGGCGGCCCGGGGGCCGGCCACGACGGCGCCGATCGGCACGCCCGAGCCCAGGCCCTTGGCCAGGGGCATCACATCGGGCCGGATGCCGGCCCATTGGTGGGCAAACCATTGGCCGGTGCGGCCCATGCCGCATTGCACTTCGTCGATCATCATCAGCCAGCCGCGCTCGTCGCAGAGCCGGCGCACCTGCTGCAGGTACTCGATGCGCATCGGGTGGATGCCGCCCTCGCCCTGTATGGTCTCGAAGAACACGGCCACCACGTCGGGCCGGTCTGCGCCGGCCCGCTCGAGGGCCTGGATGTCATTGGGCGGCACGCGCACGAAGCCTTCGAGCAGCGGGCCGAAGCCGCTGGAAATCCTGGGGTTGCCGGTGGCCGACATGGTGGCGATGGAGCGGCCATGGAAGGCTTTTTCGCAGACCACGATCTCGGGTTTGGCGTGGCCCCGGTCGACGCCGTATTTGCGCGCGATCTTGATCGCCGCCTCGTTCGCCTCCAGGCCCGAATTGCAAAAGTACACATTGCTCATGCCCGACAGTTGCACCAGTTTCGCGGCCAGCGCCTCTTGCAGCGGCGCGTGGTAGTAGTTGGAGCCGTGGATCAACTGCGTGAGTTGCTGCTGCAACGCCGGCACCAGCCGGGGATGGTTGTGGCCCAGCGTGTTCACGGCAATGCCGCTCAGGCCATCGAGGTATTCCTTGCCGTTCACGTCCCAGATTCGGCAGCCTTGCCCGCGCGCCAGCGCAATCGGCACGCGGCCATAGGTGTTCATCAAATGGGGCGACGCGGCCTCGATGAAAGCGGTCATGCACAAATCTCCAGACGGTGCGGTGATGGGCCTCGAAGCCCGACAAAGTGAAGGCTGATTCTAGGGGTGCCTGCGGCCGGACCGTTGACGATTGCGCATCGCTGCAATGCCGGCCATGGCCCCGCGTTTTCCCTATTCCTTTGCCGGCCCGCTCCTTCCCCTGCGCCGTCATTTCGCGGCACACTGGCGGCATGACTTCACCGCACCACCCTCTGGACGAGGCGTTGCAGTTGCACGCCGCATCGCCGCCCGGCGCCAGCGCCGGCCAGTACCAAGGCGCCACCCATGCCGGCTACTGGAACATGGTGGGGCCGTTCGGCGGCGTCACTGCCGCCACCATGCTGCAAGCCATCGCGCAGCACCCGCAGCGGCTCGGCGATCCGCTGTCCCTGACGGTGAACTTCGCCGGCGCCCTGGTCGCCGGGCCGTTCACGGTGCAGGCCCAGCCCGTGCGCACCAACCGCTCGACGCAGCACTGGACGCTGGCCATCGTGCAAGCGGGCGCCGATGGCGTGCAGCAGGTCACGACCAGCGCCACGGCCGTGACGGCGCTGCGCCGCGAAACCTGGAGCGTCGGCGATGTGCCGATGCCGCAGGTGCCGGCGCCCGCAGGCCAGCCGGCGATCCCCCCGGGCTTTGGCGTCGAATGGCTCAACCGCTATGAAATACGCCTGATCACCGGCGCCATTCCCGGCACCTGGGATGGCACCGGCGAGCACAGCCTGACGCAACTGTGGGTGCGCGACGCGCCGCCCCGCGCGCTCGATTTTTGCGCGCTGGCCGCGCTGGCCGATGTGTTCTTTCCGCGCGTATGGCTGCGCCGCGCGCGCCGGGTGCCGGCCGGCACCGTGTCGATCACCGTGTACTTTCATGCCGGCAGCGCGCAATTGCAGCAAACCGGCACGGGCTACCTGCTGGGCCAGGCGCAGGGGCGGGAATTTCGCAACGGTTTTTTTGACCAGACCGCGCAACTGTGGAACCAGGCCGGCACCATGCTGGCCACCAGCCACCAGATCGTCTACTACAAGGAATGAGGCCGCGCGCAGCGCAGCACCTGTCCACGCAGACCCCGAAGCACCATGACCGAAGCCAACCAAGACATCCTGGTTCACACCGCAGCCGGCGTGAGCAGCATTACTTTCCAGCGTGTGGCCAAGAAGAACGCCATCACCAGCGCCATGTACGCGGCGCTGGCCGATGCGCTGGCTGCGGCACAGGCCGATGCCGGCGTGCGCGTGCTCGTGTTCCAGGGCGATGCGGGCATCTTCAGCGCGGGCAATGACATTGCCGATTTTCTGCAGCAGCCCCCGCCGACGCAGGATTCACCGGTGCTGCGCTTTCTGCACGGCATCGCGACCTTTGCCAAACCGGTGGTCGCCTCGGTCTGCGGCCCGGCGGTGGGCATCGGCACCACCATGCTGCTGCACTGCGATCTGGTCTATGCCGGCGACAACGCGCTGTTCTCGATGCCGTTCGTGAACCTGGGCCTGTGCCCCGAGGCGGCATCGAGCCTGCTGCTGCCACAACTGCTGGGCTACCAGCGCGCGGCCGAGGCGCTGCTGCTCGGCGAGCCTTTCACGGCCGATACGGCGCTGGCGCTGGGCCTGGTCAACCGCGTGGTGCCGCCCGCCGAGTGCAATGGCCTGGCGCAGGCGCAGGCCGGCAAACTGGCGCGCAAGCCGCTGTCGGCGTTGATCGAGACCAAGCGCTTGATGAAATGCGGCCAGAGCGCGCAGGTGCTCGCGGCCATGGCGCAAGAGGCCGCCAGCTTTGGCCGCATGCTGCGCGAGCCGGCGGCGCGGGAGGCGTTTGCGGCGTTCATGCAAAAGCGCCAGCCCGATTTCAGCGCTCTTTGATTCCATTTCCCCATCGTTCGTGGGCGCGATGGCGGCAAAGTGCGCCGATGATGCAGGAATGGAATGACGGCGCAGCCAACCGCTTTCGTGCCATTTCATCGATCGCCACCGGGCATGGGAGCCGCGCGCAGCCGGCCCGAGCGATCGACAGTCCGGGCGCCAGCGGTCATTTTCACCAAGCACTTGCTTGCTGAAAATGGGCCGGTTTGCTATCGTGGCGCCCATGCAAGCCCCCGCCCGGCGCATGCGCGCCACTGCCCTTTCGCTGGCCAGCCTGCCAGCGCGCCCGCACAAGACGGCCGACCTCGCGCCCGGCACGCCCGCCGCCGTCGTCACCGCACCGCCGCCGCGTCGCCCCCGTGGCCGCCCGCGCAAGACGGCGCAAGAGCGCAGCGACGGCAATCGCCGCCGCCAACTGATGGACGGCGCGGCCCAACTCTTTCGCAGCAAGGGCTTTGCGGCCACCGGCACGCGCGACATCGCCGCCGCCGCGGGCATGCACAGCGGCTCGCCCTTCTACCACTTTGCCAGCAAGAGCGCGCTGCTGTTTGCCGTGATGAACGAAGGCATGGCCAGCGCCGTGCAGAGCCAGCAGCAGGCGCTGGCCGTGCTGGCCCCGCAGGCGCCGGCGCGCGAGTGCCTGCGCGTGCTGATCCGCCACCACTTCGAGGTGCTGCTCGGGCCGCGCAGCAGCTTCATTGCGGTGATGCTGTACGAGTGGCGCTCGCTCACGCCGGTGCAGCGCCGGCGCATTGCGCTGGTCAAAGACAGCTACGAGGCGGCCTGGATGCCCGCGCTGACGGCGCTGGGCCAGCAGGGCCTGCTGCAGGCCGAGCCGGGCGTGGCGCGGCTGTTCATCTTTGGCGCGCTCAACTGGGCCGTGCAGTGGTTTGCGCCCGACAAGGGCAAGTCGCTCGATGAGCTGACCGAGCAGGCCCTGGCGCTGTTCATCCACGCAGGCTGACGATGGCCGCCTTTGCCTGCCGCTTCAACGCCGCCACGGCACAGGCGCAGGCGCGCCGCGCCGCGCTGCTGGCGCGCCTGGCGACGCTGCACGCGCTGCACGAGCGCGCCGCAGCCGCATCGGCGCGCGCGCAAGCGCAGTTTGACCAGCGCGGGCAGTTGCTGCCGCGCCAGCGCGTTGCGCTGCTGCTCGACGCGGGCGCGCCCTGGCTGCCGCTGGCCGCGCTGGCGGGCTATTTGCAAGACATTCCGGACCCGCAGCAATCCGTGCCCGGCGGCGGTCAGATCGCGGGCATCGGTGTGGTGGCGGGCGTGCGCTGCATGGTGCTGGCCAGCGACTCGGGCATCGAGGCCGGTGCGATGCAGCCGATGGGGCTGGAGAAAATCCTGCGCGTGCAACAAATCGCGCTGCAAAACCGCCTGCCCTTTGTGCACCTGGTCGAGAGCGCGGGCGCCAACCTGATGCGCTACCGCGTCGAAGGCTTCGTGCATGGCGGCCGCCTGTTTCGCAATCTGGCGCGGCTGTCGGCGGCGGGCATTCCGGTGATCACGGTGCTGCATGGCTCGGGCACGGCGGGCGGCGCCTACATGCCGGGCCTGTCGGACGTGGTGATCATGGTGCGGGGCCGCTCGCGGGCTTTTCTGGCCGGCCCGCCGCTGCTGGCCGCCGCCACCGGCGAGCGCGCCACCGAGGAAGAGCTCGGCGGCGCCGACATGCACACCACCCTGTCGGGCCTGGGTGAATACCTGGCGCAGGACGACCGCCACGCCATAGGTCTGGCGCGCGAACTGCTCGCGGCCACCGGCTGGGGACGGCAACGCCAGGCGCCCGGCCACGGCGCCGAACCCCTGCTGCCCGCCGATGACCTGCTGGCCCTGATGCCCGAGGATCTGCGCCAGCCCGTGGACATGCGCGCAGTCATCGCGCGCCTGGTGGACGGCTCCGAACTGCTGGAATTCAAGGCGCGCCATGGCGCGGCCACCGTCTGCGCACAGGCGCGCATTGCCGGCCACCCGGTGGGCCTGGTCAGCAACAACGGCCCCATCGACGTGGCCGGCGCCAACAAGGCCACGCATTTCATCCAGTGGATGTGCCAGTTGGGCCAGCCCCTGATCTACCTGCAAAACACCACCGGCTACATGGTCGGCAAGGACAGCGAGCAAGGCGGCATGATCAAGCATGGCAGCAAGATGCTCCAGGCCGTGACCCAGGCCACGGTGCCACAGCTCACCATACAGTGCGGCGCCAGCTTCGGCGCCGGCAACTACGGCATGTGCGGGCGCGGCTTTGCGCCGCGCTTTTTGTTCAGTTGGCCGGGCGCCAAAACCGCCGTGATGGGCGGCGAGCAGGCCGCGCGCACGATGCAGATCGTGACCGATGCGGCGCTGGCACGCAAAGGCCGCGTGCCCGATGCGGCCCAGTCGCAAGCCCGGTTCGAGCAGATCGTGGCCCGGTTCGAGACCCAGGCCGACGCGCTCTACACCAGCGGCCTGCTGCTCGACGACGGCGTGATCGACCCGCGCGACACGCGCGCCGTGCTGGCCCTGTGCCTGACCACCATCGCCGAAGGCGCAGCGCGCACGCTGCGGCCCCTGCAGTTCGGGGTGGCGCGCATGTGAATGCGCGCCGCCTGCCCGCGCACCCCACGGAGACAAGCACCATGCAGTTCACACACCAGCACCGCGAAATCCAGGACAGCCTCAAGCGCTTCATCGACGAGGAGATCAACCCCCATGTCGACGACTGGGAGGCGGCCGAGATCTTCCCCGCGCACGAGATCTTCAAAAAACTGGGCCGGCTCGGGTTTCTCGGCCTGTGCCAGCCCGAAGCCTATGGCGGCGCGGGGCTGGACTACTCGTACAGCCTGGCGATGGCCGAGACCCTGGGCCATATCCACTGCGGCGGCGTGCCGATGGCCATTGGCGTGCAGACCGACATGTGCACCCCGGCGCTGGCCCGCCACGGCAGCGAGGAGCTCAAGCAGCAATTCCTGGCCCCGGCGATAGCCGGCGACATGGTCGGCTGCATCGGCGTGAGCGAGCCGGACGCCGGCAGCGATGTCGCGGGCATCCGCAGCGTGGCGCGCAAGGATGGCGCCGACTACCTGATCAGCGGCCAGAAGATGTGGATCACCAACAGCCTGCAGGCCGACTGGATGTGCATGCTGGTCAACACCGACAGCGGCAGCGGCAGCGCGCACAAGAACAAAAGCCTGGTGATCGTGCCGCTGCGCGCCGGCCCCGGCGGCAAGCTGACCCCGGGCGTGCAGATCGCGCAGAAGATCCGCAAGATCGGCATGCACAGCAGCGACACCGGGCTGCTCCATTTCGATGAAGTGCGCGTGCCGCAGCGCTACCGCATCGGCGCCGAAGGCCAGGGCTTCGTCTACCAGATGCAGCAGTTTCAGCAAGAGCGCCTGTGGTGCGCGGCCAGCACGCTCGAAACGCTGACCCACTGCATCGACTGGACCATCGAATGGGCCCGGCAGCGCCAACTCTTTGGCGGTGCGCTGGCCGACCAGCAGTGGGTGCAGTTCAAGCTGGCCGAGCTGAAAACCGAGGTCGAGGCCCTGCGCGCGCTCACTTACCGCGCCTGCGACCTGTATGTGGCCGGGCAGGATGTGCTGGAACTGGCCAGCATGGCCAAACTCAAGGCCGGCCGGCTCAACCGCACCGTGCCCGACACCTGCCTGCAGTTCTGGGGCGGCATGGGCTACACGCTGGAGAACAAGGTCGCGCGCATGTACCGCGACGGCCGGCTGGCCTCGATCGGCGGCGGCGCGGACGAGGTGATGCTGGGCATCATCGCCAAGACCATGGGGATTGCCAAGCGGCCCGGGCATTGAACATGGGGCGCGGGCCAAACCATGCCGATGGCCGCCGCCGCATCGGAAAACGAACCCATCGCCGGTCATGCCACCTTCCATCCGTCACACCGTGGGCAGGGGTCCAATCAGCGCCGCACGGCCGCCCGAAGGCGCTCGCACCGCCGCCGAAGGCCAAGCCACTCCCGTGAGCCGCCATGGCTGAATCCCGCATCCGTGCAACTTGCGCAGCGGCTGACACCGACGGATGCGCCGGGGGTCTTGGCGCGCGGGCACGGCCCATGAAAAAACTGCTGGTCGCCAATCGCGGCGAGATCGCCCGCCGGGTGATCCACACCGCCCACGCGATGGGCATTGCCACCGTGGCCGTTCATTCCGACCCTGACGCGCAGGCCCTTCATGTGCGCGAGGCCACGCAGGCCGTCGCGCTGGGCGGCGCGGCCAGCGCCGACAGCTACCTGCGCGGCGACAAACTGCTGGCCGCAGCGCGCGCCACCGGCGCCGATGCGCTGCACCCCGGCTACGGCTTTCTGAGCGAGAACGCCGACTTTGCCCAGGCCGTGCTGGATGCGGGCCTGCTCTGGGTCGGCCCGCCGCCGGCGGCCATTCGCGCACTGGGCAACAAGGCGGCGGCCAAGGCGCTGGCGGCGGCGCACGCCGTGCCCTGTCTGCCGGGCTATGCGGGCGCAGACCAAAGCCCGGAGCGCTTTGCCGCCGAGGCCCGGCGCACGGGCTATCCGCTGATGGTCAAGGCCGTCGCCGGCGGCGGCGGGCGGGGCCTGCGGCTGGTGACCGATGCCGCGCAGTTGCCCGCCGCGCTGGCCAGTGCGCGCTCGGAGGCGCTGGCCGGTTTTGGCTGCGGCGATTTGCTGATCGAGCGCGCGCTGCTGCACCCGCGCCATCTGGAGGTGCAGGTCTTTGCCGACGCGCATGGCGCCTGCATCCACCTGGGCGAGCGCGACTGCTCGGTGCAGCGGCGCCACCAGAAACTCATCGAAGAATCGCCCAGCCCGGCCGTCGATGCCGCGCTGCGCGAGCGCCTGGGCGCTTGCGCCGTCGCATTGGCGCGCGCTGCGGGCTATGTGGGCGCGGGCACGGTGGAGTTTTTGCTCGAGGAGGGGCAGTTTTTTCTGCTGGAGATGAACACCCGCCTGCAGGTGGAGCACCCGGTGACCGAAGCCCTCGCCGGGCTGGACCTGGTGGAGTGGCAGTTGCGCGTGGCGCGCGGCGAGCCGCTGGCGCTGGCGCAGCACCAGGTGGCGCTGCAGGGCCATGCGATCGAAGTGCGGCTGTACGCCGAAGACGCGCAATTTCAGCCGCACACCGGGCGCGTGCTGCACTGGAGCACACCGCCGGCCACGCTGTTCGGGCGCGCCGCATCCGGCGCGCTGCGCATCGACCATGCGCTGGAGCCAGGCAGCGACATCCCGCCCCACTACGACGCGATGCTCGGCAAACTGATCATGCACGCGCCCACACGCGAGCAGGCCATTGCCGCGCTGGTGCGCGCGCTCGATGGCACCAGCGTGCTGGGCCTGCCGACCAACCGCGCATTGCTTGCGGCCTGCCTGGATCACCCCCGGTTCCGCAGCGGACAGGCGCTGGTGTCGTTTCTGCGCGAACCGGACGGGGCGCTGCATGATTTGCGTCAGGCGCTATTGAAAAATGAGCTACAGGTCATCATTCCATCTGCGCTATCGGCCATATATGCAGAAAACGCTGCGGCATCGGCCCTGCCTTGCGGCCTGGCCCGGCCGCTGCAGTTGCGCCACCAGGGGCAGTTGCACCGGCTGACCGTGCGCGAGTGCGGAGCCGGGCGGCTACAGATCGGGCAGACCGGCAGCAGCACCGAGCTACGGCTCACACCGCAGCCCGATGGCAGCATGCGCTGCACCCTGGCGCGCGCGGCCGATGGCGCAGGCAACCCGGGCGGGCCTGGCAATGACCTCGTGCGCACGGTGCACGACGTGCGCGCCGTGCCGGTGGGCGCGCTGCGCTGGCACTGGCAGGCCGGCAGCGTCGACGGCTGGGTGCAAGACGCATCCTGGGAGCCGGCCACGGGCGCGGATGCCGGCACCGGCCTGGGCGCGGCCGGCAACGCCAGCGAACTGCGCGCCCCCTGCAACGGCCGCGTGCTGGCCCTGCCCGCCAGCGTGGGGCAGGCGCTGGCGGCGGGCGAGACCGTGGTGGTCATCGAATCCATGAAGCTCGAACACCGCCTGGCCAGCCCCGACGCCGCGACGCTGGCCGAGTTGCTGGTCGGCCCTGGCCAGCAGGTGTCGCCCGGCCAGGTTCTGGCGCGCTTTGCGGCGGCAGCGGCATTACCACCGGAGACAGCCCCATGAACGACAAGGCCATCATCACCTGCGCCATCACCGGCGTGTTGACCGACCCCGGGCAGCACCCCGTGCCCGTCAGCCCCGGGCAACTCGCCCGCGAGGCGCGCCGCGCCTGCGATGCGGGCGCCACCGTGGTGCATGTGCACTTTCGCCAGCAAGCGCCCGGCAAGGGCCACCTGCCATCGTGGGAGCCGCAGGTGGCGCTCGACTGCGTGCAGGCCATGCGCGCAGCCTGCCCCGGCCTGATCATCAACCAGAGCACCGGCGTGGTCGGCCCGCATTGCCAAGGCCCGATCGCCTGCCTGCGCGCGACGCGGCCCGAAATGGCGGCCTGCAACGCCGGCTCGCTGAACTACCTGAAGGTGCGCAGCAACGGCAGTTGGGCCTGGCCGCCGATGCTGTTCGACAACCCGCCGGCCAAGGTCAAGGACTTCATCGACGTGATGGCCGAGACCGGCACATTGCCCGAATTCGAATGCTTCGACCTGGGCATCGTGCGCTGCGTGCAGATGTACGTTCAGACCGGCATCTACACCCGGGGGCGGCCCGCGTACAACTTCGTGATGGGCGTCGAATCCGGCATGCCCGCCGACCCGGACCTGCTGCCCATCCTGCTGCGGCTCACCATTGCGGGCGCCCCCTGGCAAGCCACCGTGATCGGCCGCGCCGAGGTCTGGCCCGTGCACCAGCGCGTGGCCGAGCTGGGCGGGCATCTGCGCAGCGGACTGGAAGACCTGTTCTACCTGCCCGACGGCACCCGGGTGGACTCCAACGGCCCGCTGATCGAGCAGTTGGCCCGCTGCGCCCGCAACGCCGGCCGCGAAGTGGCCACGGCGCAAGAGGCGCGCGCGATGCTGGGGTTGCCGGGCGCATGAAACGGCGGCGGACTGCGCCACCGGCGCGCCGCATGAACGATAATCCGCGCCGTGAAGCGCGCCAGACCGCCGCTGGTGCAATCTGGGAAACCAGGCACTGGAGGAACGTCCGGACTGCACAGGACAGCGTAGCAGCTAACGGCTGCCCACCGCGAGGTGAGGATCAGAGCAACAGAGACGAGTCGGGGGGCGGCAACGCGCCCCGGGTGAAACGGGCAATCTCTACGCGCAGCAATACCAAGTAGGCCAGCGTCGATGTGGTTCCGCAGAGCTGGCGGGTAGGTAGCACCGAGCCGTGGTGGCGACACCCGGCCCAGATCGATGGCGGTCACGCTGCGGGTCACCGCAGCGCACAGAATCCGGCTTATCGGCGCGCTTCACACTCGGTCGCGCCATCCGCCATCCGCCATCCGCCATCCGCCATCCGCCATCCGCCATCCACCCTACGGCGCGCAATGCGGCATGTCTGCCCGTTGCAGTTGCATGGCGCGCTGCGCGGTGTCCGGATGGGTGCTCAGCAGCGACCAGGCCGGGTGCGGCCCGCTGGTTTCCTGGTGGCGCCGGCCTGCGGCTTCGGCGCTGGCGCGCGCCTCGATGCCGGACGGGTCCTCGTCCTTGGCCTGCGCCTGCTCATCCTGCGCAATGCCCAGCAGCAACTGGCCCATCGGCGCCGTCGGCAAGGCCAGATAGCCCATCAGGGCGAGCGCGTAGCAGTCGGCCTCGCGTTCATGGTCGCGGCTGTAGGCCAGGCTCGTGAGCGCGTAAGCGCTGGCGGCCAGCATGCCGGACATATCGCCCAGCGCCAAGCCCAGCCCCATGCCGAGCACCCCCTGCTGCACCAAATTGCGGGTGCCGTGGCGCTGCATCACATGGCCGATCTCGTGGGCCAGCACGCCGAGCAGCGCGTTGTCATCCAGACCGTTGGCGGCAGCGGCCCGCACGATCTGGTCGCTCAGCACCACCTGGCCGCCGGGCAGCGCAAAGGCGTTGGCGCCGATGCCGGAGCGAAACTCCAGCGCCCACTGCGGCCGGTATCCGGGGTAGCGCAGCAGGCCGGGCGGCGGCTGCCGGGCCAGCGCAGCGAAACGCGCGCGCAACTGCGCCTGCCGCTCCTGCGGAAGCTGCGAGGGCCTGAGCGGGCCGCGCTCGAGCTGCTCGAGCGCTCGTTCGGCCACGCTGCGCTCCCAGGCCAAGGGCACCCAGCGCGTGAGCTGCGTGGCCACCCAGGGCGTGCCGTAGCGGAAAACCAGCGCCAGGCCGATGGCCGCCACGGCGCCCATGCCCAGCAACCAGGGCCAGCGGGTCTGCATGCGCTGCGCAATGCCGGGGCGCTGGCCGCAGGCCGCAAGGGCGGCGCGCCATTGGCCCGGCGCATCGATCTCCAGGCTGCCCTGCTCGCGCAGATCGAGCACCACGCAGCGTTGCGCCGACAGGTCCCAGGTTTCGGGCCAGTCCACCTCGGCATGGCCGAAGACATTCGGCGCAGCGTCCGGGCATGACAGCGGATGCAGCATCAGCGCCGGCCCCTCGGGCGTGGCTTGCAGGCCCACCAGCACCGGCCGGGCACGGCTGCTCAGGCCGTCGAACCAGCGCCCCGGCAGCAGGGCGCCCGTGAAAGACGCGGACGCAGGACGCTGCATCACCCGATCAAGTCCAGGCCCACCGCGTCGGCGAGCGCGTCACCGAGGCCGCCAGGCTGCTGGCGCACCATCGCGCCGACCACCTGCTCGACGCCGCCGTTGACATACAGGGTCACCGATTCGAGCCGCATGCGGTATTCGCTGACCCGCGCATACGGGCGGTAGAACCCCAGCGTGAGCAAGACCAGCAGCAGGTTCCTGATGCGCAGCAGCACATAGCGGCCGATGGCCAACCGGCATTTGAAGCGCGCCACCTGGCCGATGCCGATGTGGTTCCAGACCAGTTGGAACATGCGTGCCTCGCGGTACGCCCGGGCGGGCGCCGACAACAGCAGCGCCAGCAGGGCGCCAACGATGTAAATGATCAGCATGGTGAGCACCAACGACAGGGGATCGGTGCGTGGGTCCGCTCGCCCGAACAACCAGGCGAGCACGCCGAAAAGCTGGCCCGTCAGCACGACGCTCAGTGCCCAAAAGCCCAGCACGCACAGCATGAACAGCGCCACCGAGGCCAGCCAAACCTTCACGAAGTCCATGTACACCAGCTTCCAGTGGCCCTGCTCGGCGCCCCATCGGGCCTTGCACACCAGCAGGTTCTTGCAGTTGTAGTCGATGCGGATGATGCACAGCAGCGTCAGCACCAGACCGAGCAGCAGCCACGCGCCCCCGGCGGGCGTGACGCCGGTGGTTTTCTCGTTCGGCTCCGGGGCATTGGGCATTTCCGGCGCCAGCCACTTCAGGCCCAGGAGCAGGACCCACCACAGCGGCACCAGCATCCACAGGGGCCAACTGGCGCGGTAGACCTCGCGCCAACGGGCGGCAAACTGCAGACGCAGGCCGCGCCAGCGGGTGGCCCTGAAGCGAAAGCGCATCGCGCTGCCCCAGGCCCAGGGCACCAGCGCCGCAGCGGCCAGCAGCAGCAGCGTCACGACCAGTTTCTGCCCGGTGATCGAGGCGATGTCGCGGGCCAGAAGGAGCAGCAGCACCAGCACGAAGCCCAGCACCATCGAGCGCAGTCGTCCGGTGAATTCGAGGGGACTATGGGCCACCAGGGTGTGGCTGTAGAAATACTGCGCCGTGCGGCGGCGGGCCCAGGGCGTGTAGATGCCGACCGTCACGCAGCACAGCAGCAGATTGACGATCCACACCCGGAAATACGCGCCTGCGCTGCCGGTGAACTCCAGCGGGTAGGCTTCGGTGTCTCGTGGCGCCGGGCTTGGTGCCGACTCGGCCGCGCCACTGGCTGGATGTGGGTGCATCGGATTCTCCCTCGTGTCGTGTCACGGATCAGATGTCGTAGGCTGCGCGCAGCCATCGGAGCGCAGCGCAAGGCGCATCGCGCGGCCCATACCGAGCGTATTGGCAAGCGATGCAAGGCCGCGATGCGCTTCGATGGCCAGCGCAGACCGACAGATGATCGGTGACGCGGCACTAGGCTGACGCGCAGTGTAACAGCGGCCTATCGGACAGGCGGCCGGGCATGGAGGCCGCCCCAAGCCATCCCGGCAACGCCCCGGCATGGCAGCAAGGCAGCCGCCAGGGATCGGATGGCGCAGCGCTGCATCACCCCGATCCGGCCCGGCCCCGCCGTGTCGGCACGCGCATCACCGAGGCCCGGCTGCTGGCGCCCCGGTCAGTTGCTCGACACCGCCGTCGGCAACATGCAGGGTCACCGATTCGAGCTTCATCCGGTATTCGCTGACGCGCGCAAACGGGCGGTACAGCCCGAGCGTGAGCAGGGTCAGCAGCAGGTTCCCGATGCGCGCCAGCACAAAGCCGATGCTGGACAGCCGGCATTTGCAGTGCGCCGCCTGGCCGATGCCGATGCCGTTCCACAGCAGTTGGAACATGCGCGCCTCGCGGTACGCCCGGGCGGGTGTCGATACCAGCATCAGCAGCAGAAAGTTGCTCAGGCCAAAGAGCGCCATCGTGAGCACGAACCACACGCGGCTGCGGGTTTCCTGGAACCAGTCGAGAAGCACGAACCATGTGAGGCCGGTGCGGGGGGGCATGCGCACAGGCAATCGGGCGAGCAGGTCGAAGATGCCGCCCGTCAGCACCGCGTTCAGTGCCACGAAGCCCGGCATGCACAGTATGAACAGCACCACCGTGGCCAGCCAGACATTCACGAAGTCCCTGTACACCGGCGTCCAGCGGACTTGCCCGGCGCCCAGCCAGACATTGCGCGCCAGCAGACTCTTGCTGTCGTAGTCGAGGCGGATGCTGCACAGCAGCGTCAGCACCAAGGCCGGCAACACCAATGCGCGCCAGGTGAGGAACGAATCGGCCAGCCCGGGCACCAGCGTCCGCATGTACAGGAACAGGCCCGTCCACAACAGCGCCATCACCCTCAGCGGCCGGCTGGCGCGGTAGACCTCGCGCCAGCCGGCGGCAAATTGCAGATGCAGGCCGCGCCAGACTGTGGCCCCGAGACGAAAGCGCATCGCATGGCCCCAAAAGAAGGGCGCCAGCGCCGCACCGACCAGCACAAACGATGCCACGGCCAGGTTCTGCCCGAATGTCCCGGTGATGTCGTAGGCCGAAAAGGTTGCTCCTTCGGCCATGCCATAGAGCGCGAGCTCTCCTCTTTCATAGATCAGATAGATCAAAGTGGACAAACTGGCCATGGCGCCGTAAGCCAGCAGGAGCAGCAGCACAAAGATCAGCAGCATCGGGCGCGGTCGTCCGGTGAATTCGAGGGGGCGGCCGGCCACCAGGGTGTGGCGGTAGAAATACCGGGCCGTGCGGCGGCGTGCCCAGGGTGCGTACAGGCCCAGCGTCACGCAGCACAGCAGCACATTGACGAGCCACACCGGGAAATACGCGCCAGCGCTGCCGATGAACGCCAGAGGGGGGAGTTTGCCGCCTTCCGGTATCGGGCTTTCCGGCCCGAGCTTGTGCACCAGGCGCCGAAGCGGCGCCAGCCATTGCGCGCGCTGCAAGTAGTGCCGCAGCGCGCGCCGGCCCGAGAAGTCCGGCACGGCACCAAGGCCCGTCTGCTGGCGCAGCATGGCGCCGGCCACTTGGTCCAGATCGCCGGTGACATGCAGCGTCACCGATGCGAGCTTCATCCGGTATTCGCTCAAGCGCGCCAGCGGGCGGTAGAACCCGAGCGTGAGCAGGGTCAGCAGCAGGTTCTGGATGCGCAGCAGCACAAAGCGGTCGCTGGACAACCGGCATTTGAAGTGCGCGGCCTGGTTGACGCCGATGCCGTTCCACACCAGTTGGAACATGCGCGCCTCGCGGTACGCCCGGGCGGGGGCCGACAACAGCAGCAGCGGCAGCACAACGATCACGACCCTGTACAGCACGGACATGACGCTCGCCGAGCCGTTGCGGCTGCGCCCCACCCCGAAAAATGGGGGTTTGTCGAAGTAGCCGCCCGGCAGGCATTTCCAGACCACGAAACCCAGCGACAGGCCCAGCATGCACAGCATCACCGTGACCAGCCAGGTCTCCATGACGTTCGGGAGCACCGGCCTCTTGTGGCGCACCGGCTCGGCGCCCACCCGGGTCTTGCGCAACAGCAGGTCGAGGCGGTTGTAGTCGAGGCGGCAAAGGCACAGCAGCGTCAGCGCCGCGCCCAGCAGCCAGGCGATCATGACCGTGAACCTGGCGATGGCTGGCTTGTCGGCCAGCAGTTCGGGCATCGAAAAAGGTTGCGGACCAAAACCAAAGTACAGACTCCAGGACAGCCCCCCCCACAGCAGCGCCAGCACCCACAAAAGTCCGCTGCCGCCGTAGATCTCGCGCCAATGGCTGGCAAATTGCAGACGCAGCCCGCGCCAGCGGGTGGCGCCGAGGCGAAAGCGCATCGCACTGCCCCAGACCCAGGGCAGCAGCGCCGCACCGGCCAGCACAGGCACGGCCATGCTCTTGTGGCCGATGCTTGCGAAGATGCCGAAAGTCGGGATCCATTCGGCGGCCCGGAACAGCCAGGGCAACTCGTCGCCTTTGATCCGCAGGTCGAAAATCGGGATCCACCGCAGCATCTGGTGCAGCCAAGCGCTCCAGAGGATGCCGGAGGCCAGCGCGAGCATGAGCAGCAGCCACAGCAGGAGCAGCAGCACAAAGCCCAGCACCTGCCCACGCGGTCGTCCGGTGAATTCGAGGGGGCTGCCGGCCACCAGGGTGTGGCGGTAGAAATACTGCGCCGTGCGCTGGCGCGCCCAGGGCGTGTACAGGCCCAGCGTCACGCAGCACAGCAGCAGGTTGACGATCCACACCCGGAAATACGCGCCCGTGCCGCCGGTGAACGCCAGCGGGTGGGTATAGCCGTTCCGTGGCATCGCGCCTGGCACCGGGCCTGGCACCAGGATGGGCGCCGATTCGGGCGCGCCGCTGGCCTGCGCCCCGGCGGCAAGGCCCGCGTCATGGGCCGGGTCGCGGGGCGCTGCGTGCCCGATCGAGTCCCGACCCGCCGCGTCGCCGGCGCGCGCATCGTCGGGAGCGCCAGCCACCTGCCCGGCACCGCCCTTGACATACAGGGTCACCGATTCGAGCTTCATCCGGTATTCGCTGACGCGCGCCAACGGGCGGTACAGCCCGAGCGTGAGCAGGGTCAGCAGCAGGTTCCCGAAGCGCGCCAGCACAAAGTCGACGCTGGACAACCGGCATTTGAAGCGCGCCACCTGGCCGATGCCGATGTGGTTCCACATCAGTTGGAACATCCGTGCCTCGCGGTACGCACGGGCGGGTGCCGACAGCACCAGCAACAGCAGGAACAAAATCGACCCGACGACCACGACATCCGTGGGGTCCTTGAAGATCAGCTGGTAGAACTTGCCCATGGTCGCCATGACCCCGAAGAGGATGAAGACCCAGGCGTCTTTCGGCAGCACGGCGTTCAGTGCCGCGCCGACCAGCATGCCCAGCATGGGCGCGCTCAGCACGAACAGCGCCACCGCAGCCAGCCAGACATTGACGCAGTCCCGGTACTCCGGCTGCCTCCAGTGGCCCTGCCCGGCGCCCGATTGGGCCTTGCACACCCGCAGCCGCCTGTAGTCGTAGTCCAGCCGCGCGAGGCACAGCAGCGCCAGCATCAGGCCCAGCAGCAGCCATGCGAGCCCGTCGGAGGTGACGATTTTTGCCTTGAAGACCTTCGCCAGGGTATCGGTCAGTCCGGCGCCTTGCCAGAACATGCCCATCAGGCCCGCCGGCAACAGCGCCAGCACCTGGCGGCCGATCGGCATCGCGCCAGTGGCGGATCGGGCCAGGTACAGGCCGAGCCACGACAGTGCCAGCACCCACAAAGGCCAACTGGCGCGGTAGATGTCGCGCCAACTGGCCGCCGATTGCAGACGCAGGCCGCGCCAGCGTGTCGCATCGAGGCGAAAGCGCATCGCGCTGCCCCAGACCAGGGGCGCCAGCAGCACGATGCTCAGCAGAAAACCGGCCAGAAACCCTGCCGTGATCTTCTGGCACGGCCCGCCGCTCCGGGCAGAGTCGTAGGCCAGGCAAATATCCAATTTCCAGAACAGCCCGAGGCTCCAGGCGATGCCCCAGCCCAGGACGAGCATGGCCACCAGCGCCAAGCCGGGCACCGGCACGCGCAGTCGTCCGGTGAATTCGAGGGGGCTGCCGGCCACCAGGGTGTGGCGGTAGAAATACCGGGCCGTGCGGCGGCGTGCCCAGGGTATGTACAGGCCCAGCGTCACGCAGCACAGCAGCAGGTTGACGATCCACACCTGGAAATACGCGCCGCCGCTGCCGGTGAACGCCAACGGGTGGGCTTCGATCTCCTGGGGCAGCGGGCTTGGCATCGATTCGGCTGCGCCGCTGGCTGGGTGGGGGTACATTGGCTTGCCTCCGGGCTGGCACACAATGTAACAGTTGCCTGCCGCAGGCCGGTCAGAACCTCTCCCATGGCAGCAGGTAGCGCCACTGCCCCGGTGGCTGCCTGGCCAGCGCCACGCGGCCGATGCGGATGCGTTTGATGGCCTCCACCGTCAGGCCCACGGCCGCACAGATGGCCGGGATCTGCCCGGGCCGCACGCCCTTGAGCGCAAAACGCAGCCGGGTTTCGTTTTGCCAGCTCGCGCGGATCGGCGGCAGCCGCAGGCCGTCCAACAACAGGCCCTGGCGCAGGCGCTGCAAGCCGTCGGGGGCGATCGTGCCGGCCACTTGCACGATGCATTCCTGCTCCGGCGAGTGCGTCTGTTGCGCGGGCTGGCGCAGCGCCATGTCTTGCGCGAAATCTTGCGCAAAAACGCGCGCCAGGCGCCGATCCTGCGTGTAGACCACCAGGCCGCTGGCCTCGGTCGGCAGCGGCGTCAGGCAGGCCAGGTGCAGGAAGTGGCGCGGCAGCACGCGCATGCCCGAGGCGTCTTCAGCCAGGTGCGAGGCGGCATGCAGCAGCGCGCTGGCCTGCGGCCCGTCCGGTGGCGCGGCGCTGCTGGCGGCAAAGCCTGCGGGTTTGTGCAGCAGCAAGGTGACGGGGCGGGGGTCGGGCAGCGCGGCGTCTTGCGCCACCGTCACGTTCTGCTGCGCGCTCACGCGCGCGCCGGGGGCTTGCACCACCTGGCCTTGCACGCTGACGCAGCCGTTTTCTATCAGCTGCTCGGCGGTGCTGCGCGAGCAGTTCAATTGCCGGGCCACGCGCCGGGTCAGGCGGAGCAGGCCCGGGTCGGGCTGGTTCTCGGTCATGGCGCCGGGCAAGGCCGTGCTGGGGCGGCGTCAGCCGTTGCCGGGCTGCAATGCGCGGATGCGCTCCACATGGGCCAGCAGCGAGCGCTGGGCCACGGGCCACATGCGCGGCGGCACATCGTCATAGGCTTGGCGCACCCAGTCGTCGATGCTGCCCTGGGGCAGCGCCTGCATCGCGGCCAGCACCTTGGCCTCGCGCGCGAGCCGGTGCGCCTTCAGGCGGGCAATCGCAGTGCGCGCCGCGCCCAGCACATAGCCGTGCGCGGGCAGGATGAATTCGACACCATGCGCTGCGCACAACGCATCGAGCCGATCCAGGGAGTCCAGGTAATCGGCCATGTTGCCGTCGGGCGGATCGACCACCGTGGTGCTGCCATTGAGGATGTGGTCGCCGCTGAACAGCAGGCTGTCTTCCAGCAGCAGCAGGCACAGGTGGTTGGCGGCATGGCCGGGGGTGTGGATCACCTGCAGGGTGTGGGTCGTGGTCTGGCCATCGGGCGCTCGGTGCTCCAGCACCAGCAGTTCATCGTTTTGCAGCACCCTGTCGGGTGTGAACTGGCTGGCCGCGCGTGCCGTGGGCGCCGATGGCAGCCCCAGGATCGGCACCGCTGCGCGCCCGGCCCGCCGGCACAGCGCTTGCAGCGGGGCGGCGCCGGGCGCGTGGTCGGGGTGCGAGTGGGTGCAGACGATCATGCGGATGTCGCCGCCGGCAGCGCGCCAGAGCCGGTCGAGGTGCTCTGCATCGGCCGGGCCGGGGTCGATGGCGATGAAGCCCGTGGCCGGCTCGCCGAGCAGGTAGCTGTTGGTGCCGGGGCCGGTCATCACGCCCGGGTTGGGGGCCGTCAGGCGTTGCAGGTTTTTCAGCAGCGGCACCACGCGCTCGCTCTGCCAGTCGAGCGGATGCACGATTTGCCCATCGGGGCAGACCAGCGCCAGCTCGCCAAACGGTGGATCGTCTTCCATGTAGCGCGCCTGCTTGCCCGCCAGGATGCCGGCGCGCGGGCAGCTCACCCACAGCGGTTTTTCTTGCGCCACGGCGTCGAGCACGGCCTGGGTGTCGGCAAACCGGGACAGGCGTTGCAGCGTGCGGATGGTCGGAAAGATCATGAAGAACTGCCCGGCCTCGTGACGTGCCAGCGCGTCGGCAGGGCGCACCCACAGCGGCTCGAACTGCTCGGCCTCGTCGGCCACCGGCGTTTGCCCCTCGGGCATGCGGGCGACCAGAAACGGCACCTCGAAGCGGCGCGGCAGGTCGCGGTCGGCCGTCCAGTGGGCCAGCAGGTAAACGCTGTCGGCCGCCAGCCGCAGGCCGCGGGCCTGGCACTGTGCGACGAACGGCTGGTGGCGGGCCATGGCGGCAATGTCCTGCGCATCGGCCATGCGGCCATCGGCATGGCGCGCCAGCAGCACGCCGAGTTCTTCGAAGCTCTCGCGGATCGCGGCAATGGCCTGCGTCAGTTGCAGTTCGCTTTGCGTGGCACGGCGGTCGGCGGCGGCATGCGCGCCGGCGTCGAGCGCGTCGATGCCGCCGCCGGGAAAGACATAGGCGCCGGGCGCAAAGCTGGCCTGGGCCGAGCGCCGGGTCATCAGCACTTCAAGCCCGCCAGCGCCCGCTGCATCCGGCGCATCGCGCAGCAGCAGCACGGTGGCTGCCGCCCGGGTGGCCACAGGCTCGCGGTGGGGGTGCAGTTGTTGGGTGGTGCGGGGCATCGCGCCATTATCGTCACTCTGGCACGCCACGGGCGATCGGGGAAAACGGGCGCTCGAGGAATTCGCGGCAGGCGCGGCAGGCGCGGCGCCCCAAGCGCCCCCCTGGGCGCCCGATGAATTCATCCCCCGGCGCCAGCGGCGCATGCCGGTAGATCCGCCAGGCCACGACACGGAGCGCCAGAGGCAACGCCACTCAACGCCACTACGATGGCGCCATGCAGATCGGATACGACTCTGACAGGCAAGACGGGACATTGCGGCAGCGCGGTTGGGACTGTGCCCGCGCCAGTGAGGTTTTCGCCGGGCGCCACTGCACGGCGGAAGACTTGCGCGAACCCTGGGGCGAACCGCGCTTGGTCACGGTTGGCCTGCTCGATTGCCGGATGGTCGCCATGGTCTGGGCACCATGCGGCGAAGCTCGCCGCATCATCAGCATGAGGAAAGCCAATGAACGCGAAATCACAAAATACACCCGCCGCCTCGCCTGGGCCGGACGATGCGCCAGAACTCGGCGACGAGTTTTTCGAGCGCGCCGACGAGTACCCGGGTGACAAGCTCGTGCACCGTGGCAGGCCGCGCCTGGCACGGCCCCAGCAGTTGTTGACCATTCTCTTCGATGCCGATGTGATCGAGGCCTTCAAAGCGACCGGAAGCGGCTGGCAAACGCGCATGAACGATGCACTGAAAGACTGGGTGGCAGCGCATCGGGCCTGAATTTCATCCGGGCTGAACCCACGGACCTCGGCCCCCATGCCATTTCTGAATCGTTCGTGAACGTGAACGCGAAGGCGAAGCGCCGACAGCACGAATGCACGGCAAGCGAAGCCGGCAAAGTGCACGGATGATCGAGGAATGGAATCAATCGAGCTGCGCGCCCGATTGCCGCACCACGGCGGACCACAGCGCCATTTGCGCGGGGATGAATTGGCCCAGTTGCTCGGGCGTCGAGGCCGGCGCCGGCTCCAGCCCCTGGGCGGCGAATTTCTGCCGCACCTCGGGCGCGGCCAGCACCTGGGCGAAAGCGCGGTTGAGTTGGCGCACGCGCTCTGGCGGTGTCTGGGCGGGCGCGACGATGCCAAAGAAGACGCTCACGTCGTAGCCGGCCAGGCCCTGCTCGGCAATGCTGGGCAGATCGGGCAGCACCTGCGAGCGTGCCGCGGTGGCAATGCCCAGCGCGCGCAACCTGCCGGCCTTGACGTAGGGCGCGGCGGTCAGCACGTCGGTAAAGCTCATGCTGACCTGGCCGCCGAGCAGGTCGTTGAGCGCCGGCCCCGTGCCCTTGTACGGGATGTGCTGCAACTGAACGCCGGCGCTGGCGTTGAACAGCACGCCGGCCAGGTGCGAGGAGGCGCCATTGCCCGAGGAGGCATAGCTGAGCCGGCCCGGGTGGGCCTTCGCGTAGGCCAGCAGTTCCTTGACGTTGTGCACCGGCACCGCCGGATGCACCACCAGGATATTGGGCAGGTGCCCGACCTGTATCACGGGCGCAAAGCTCTTGACCGGGTCGTAGCCGATCTTGCGGTACAGGCTGGCGTTGATGGCCAGCGGGCCCGAGGTGCCAAACAGCAGCGTCTGGCCGTCGGCCGCAGCGCGCGCCACGTACTCGGCCCCGATGTTGCCGCCGGCGCCGGCGCGGTTTTCCACCACCATGGTCTGGCCGAGCAGGTCTTTCATCGAGGCGGCCAGCGTGCGCGCCATCGCGTCGGTCGGGCCGCCCGGCGGGAAGGGCACGACCAGCGTGATCGGCCTGTCGGCCAGGCTGTCCGCCTGCGCGGGCAGCAGGGGCAGGGCCAGCGCGCAGGCGATGAGCAAGGTGGTGCGGCGTTGCATGGGGGAATGTCTCCGGTGTTTTACAGATGAAAAGCGGCGCCGGGAAACGACGCTGAACAGCAGCGCCGGGAATGGCGCTGCGCTCAGGCCGACACGGGCTGCGTGACGGTGGCCGTGGCGGCGACTGCGGCGGCGGCCGTGGCGGCCGTCGTGGTGGCGCCAGCCGATGCCCAACTCGCCGGCAGCGCGGCAACGGCCAGCGGGTCGCGCGGCAGCACGCGGTGCAGCAAGACCGACTGCGCCCAGCGGATGCGCTGCTCCGAGCCGCAACGCACACCCTCCCAGGCCATCGCAATCGCGCTGCAACTGTGGTACAGCGCCGATGCGGCCTGGCGCGCAATGCCGGCCCCGTCAGCCTGCGCGGCCGTGCTGGCCAGGGCCGCAGCGCGCGTGAGCGCAGCGCCCAACGCGGCAGAAAAAGCCGGCGCCACGGCCGTTTGCTCCAGCAAGGCGCCAAAGTGGCGCTGCAGCGCAGGCAGCGCCTGCTCGCGCCGGATGGCGCGCATCACGTCCAGCGCCACGATGTTGCTGGTGCCTTCCCAGATCGAGCCCAGATGGGCATCGCGCACCAGGCGCGGGTCGCTCCACTCCTCGATGTAGCCGCAGCCGCCGCGCACCTCCATCGCGTCGCCGGTGACCTTGCGCGCATCGCGGCAGGCGCGGAACTTGATCAGCGGGGTCAGGATGCGCAGCAGCGCATAGGCGCCGGCATCACCGCCGTCGGCGCGCGCCAGCGCCTGCGCCGTCTGAAACACCATGCTGCGCGCCTGCTCGGTGGGCAGGCGCAGTTTGTCGAGTTGGCGCTGCATCAGCGGCATGTCCGCCAGGCGCTGGCCAAAGGCCAGGCGCTCGCTGGCAATGAACTCGGCCTCGGCCAGCGCGCGGCGCATCAGGCCGGCGGCGCGCACCCCGTTGGACAGGCGCGAGTTGTTCACCATGTCGGCCATTTGCTGAAAGCCCCGGCCCGCCTGGCCCACCAGGTAGGCGACGGCGCCTTCGAGCCGAATCTCGCCGCTGGCCATCGAGCGCGTGCCGAGCTTGTCCTTGAGCCGGATGATGCGGTAGTGGTTGGCGCTGCCGTCTTCGAGCCGGCGCGGCAGCAGGAACAGCGACAGGCCCTGCATGCCGGCCGGCGCCGCATCGGGCCTGGCCAGCACCATCGCCAAATCGGCGTCCGGGTTCGAGCAAAACCACTTGTCGCCGCTCAGGCGCCATAGCCCCTGCCCGTCTTGCCAGGCGCGGGTTTGCGTGGCTGCGATGTCGGAGCCGGCGGCCTGCTCGGTCATGAACATCGCGCCCTGGGCCAACTGGTCGAAATCGAGCGCTTGCAAGCGCGGCAAAAAGCGCCCGATCAGTTCCGGGCTGCCGAACTTGCCGAGCGTGCGGGCCAGCGAATCGCTCATCGAGACCGGGCAGCACAGGCCGAACTCCGCCTGCACGAAAAGGTAGGTCAGCAGGTACTTGACGATGGGCGGCATCCGGCCCTTCCAGCCCAAGGTCTCCTGGCGGTGCGACATCGCGGCCAGGCCGAATTCGCTGAACGCCATGCGCTCCATCTCGACATAGGCCGGGTGCTTGACGATGCGCTGCGCGTCGATGCCGGTGCGCGTGCGGTGTTCGAGCCGGGGCGGGTTCTGGTCGGCCACCTGCGCCAGCGCATCCAGGCGGCCCCCGGCGAGCGCGCCCAGGCGCTCGAAATGCGGCTGCATATGGCGCAGCAGATCGGGCGGCAGGTACAGCGCCAGCAGCCCGTGCAGTTGCGTGTCGCTGGTAAAGAGGTTCTGCCCGTGGCGATCTGGCACGGGGTGGGTGCTCGTCATGCTCGTCATGCTCATCTCCTGTCGTCTGCCCGTCATGTCATCGGCCGGTGCCCGGCCCGTGGCCCGGTTCGTCCGCCGGCCCGCGATCGGCCTGTGCGATGGCCTGCGCAAGCTGCTGCGCGTCGACGCGGGTCTGAAACTGTTGCACATAGGGCGCGTCGGCCACGGTGCGCTGCGCGATGGTACGGATGGCCTGGTCTTTGTCGGCCACCAGGCCGAGGCCGGACAGGCCCACCGGCAGACCCGCCTGGCGGTAGAAGGCTTTGAGTTCGGCGATGAACGCTGGCGCGCGCCGTTCCAGGCACAGTTGCACCAGCAGACCGAAAGCCACCTGCTCGCCATGCAACGCGCCCTGTAGCGCGGAGATGGCCGAAAAGCCCCGGGTCAGCGCGTGCGCGATCGACAAGCCGCCGCTCTCGAACGCCAGCCCGCTGGACAGGATGGTCGCCTCGACCACCCGCTCCAGGGCCTCGTTCGGCGTCTTGCGCGCCACCGCTTCGAGCGCATCGAGCGCGTGCGCGCGCAAGGTGCGGTAGCACTGGTCGGCGATCATCACGGCCAGCGCGGTCGGGCGGGCCTGGTAGAAATTCAGGCCCCCGGCACGCTCGCATTGCTCGACCTCGAACTTCTTGCTCAGCGCGTCGCCGATGCCGGCGACGAAAAAGCGCCGGGGCGCGGCGGCGATGATGGCGCTGTCGACCACCACCGCGTCGGGGTTGGTCGGCATCATCCGGACTTCGCTGAGCGCATGGTCTTCGCGGTACAACACCACGAGCCGGCTGGTGGGCGCATCGTTGGAAGCGACGGTCGGCACCACGATCAGAGCGCCACCGCGAATGATGCGCAGGCCCTTGGCCGTGTCGATCGCCTTGCCGCCGCCGATGCCCAGCACCAAATCGCTTTGCGCGGCGCCCGCCGCTTGCGCCATGGCGTCGATGCCGGCGGCGGTGCATTCGCCGCTGAAGACGCCAAAGCGGATCGTCTCGACCACATCGCGCAGCATGGCCTGCAGCCGCGCGCGCAGCGTGTCCGCCAGCGCCACATCGAGCACCACGAACGGCCGCTTGCCATACATCGGCACCAGCGCGGCGAGTTCCGCCAGCGCGCCCGGCCCCTGCAAATAGCGGTGCGGGCCGCCAAAGACGCGGATCATGTGTCGGCCCAGAAAAAGTCGCGCTTGCCGCCATCCATGCAGATCAGCGCGCCGTTGATGTAGGCGGCCTGCACCGAGCACAGAAAGGCCACCAGAGCGCCCACCTCGTCAGGCCGGCAGAACCGGCCCAGCGGATTTTGCCCGGTCACGACGGCGCGCTTGGCCGGCGAAAATCCGGCAATCAGCGCGGTCTCGACATAGCCCGGCGCGATGGCATTGACGGTGATGCCGGCTGCGCCGACCTCTTTGGCCAGCGTGCGGGTCAAGCCGATGACACCGGCTTTGGCCGCCGAATAATTGCCCACGCCGGGCCGGCCGCCGCCAGTGACGTTCATCGACGAGGTGTTGACGATGCGGCCAAAGCCGCTGGCCCGCAACGCCGGCAGCGCGAACTTGCTGCACAGGAAGCTGCTGCGCAGATGGGTTTGCACGATGATGTCCCAGTCCTCGATCGGCATCTCCTGGACGCTGCGCCCCAGATGCTGGCCACCAGCCCCGGCATTGTTGACTGGTGTCGCGTCACCGATCATCTGTCGGTCTGCGCTGGCCATCGAAGCGCATCGCGGCGTTGCATCGCTTGCCAATACGCTCGGTATTGGCTGCGCGATGCGCCTTGCGCTGCGCTCCGATGGCTGCGCGCAGCCTACGACATCTGATCGGTGACGCGACACCAGGATATGCAGCCCGCCGAGTTGCTCCAGCGCCGCTTGCACCACCTGCCTGGCGCCTTCCGGCGTGGCCACATCGCCGGCGCAGGCCACGGCCCTGGCGCCGCACTGGCGCAGCGCCTCGGCGCAGGCCAGCGCCGCCGCCGCATCGATGTCGTTGATGGCCAGCGCCACGCCTTCGGCGGCCAGCGCCTGCGCCTCGGCCCTGCCGATGCCCCGCGCGGCGCCCGTGACCAGCGCTTTCTTGTCGGCTATGCCAAAGTCCATCACATCTCCTTGGGTTCAGACCGATGGTTCCATCAACCTTTGACCGCCCCGGCGCCCAGCCCCTGGATGAAATACTTCGTCAGGAACGCGAACGCCACGAACAGCGGCAGCGCAATCAGCGTGGCGCCGGCCATCACCTCGCCCCAGCGCAGGTCGAACGAGCCGAGCATCGAGGCCAGCCCCACCGGCAGCGTCTTGTTGGCGTCGCTGCCGATCATGATCAGGGCGAAGGTGTAGTCGGTCCACGACAGCAGGAACGAGAAAATCGAGACGGTGATCAATCCCGGCAGCGCCAGCGGCAGCACCACGCGCACGAAAGCACCGAGCCTGGTGCAGCCATCGACCATCGCGGCCTCTTCGAGCTCGAACGGCATGTTCTTGAAAAAGCCCCACAGGAACCAGACCCCGAGCGGCAGCGTCAGCGTCAGATGCGCGGCGATCAATCCGGCCAGGGTGTCGCCCAGGCCCCACTGCGCAAAGATCGTGTACATCGGAATCGCGATCAGCAGCGGCGGGAACATGTAGGCGTACAGCATCGCGCCCACGATCAGTTTCTTGCCACGGATGCGCTGGCGCGTCACCGCGTAGGCGATCATCACCGAGAACACCATGGTGACGGCCACGGTCACCAGCGCCACGATCGCGCTGTTGGCGAAATGCGCCGGGTAGTCGGTCAACTCCAGCAGATTGCGGTACGACTGCAGTGACAGCGGCGACGGCAGCAGCTCGATCTGGTTCAGCAAGGCCGCCGGTTCGCGCAGGCTGGAGACGATCATCCAGTAGATCGGAAAGCCGGCATAGCCCGCGATCAGCAGCGCTGCGGCATACAGGCCGATCCGCGCCGGTATCGCTGCGGGGCGCGCCATCACTCGTCCTCCAGCGGAAAAATCCTGAAATAGACCAGCACCGCCGCCGACAGGATCAGGAACGAGATGGTGGCAATCGCCGCGCCGCCGCCAATGTCGAACAGGCCAAAGGCGTGGCGGTAGGACAGCAGCGCCAGGTTCTCCGTAGCGCCCACCGGCCCGCCGCGCGTCAGGAGCCAGATCACGTCGAACTTGTTGAACATCCAGATCGCGCGCAGCAGCACCACCACCGTGAGGATGGGCCGCAGCATCGGCAATGTGATGTGCCAGAAGCGCTGCACGGCGTTGGTGCCGTCGACCCGGGCCGCCTCGTACAGTGCCGGCGGCACGGTTTGCAGCGCGGCAAGAAAGCAGGTGCTGACGAACGGTGTCCACATCCAGACGCTGACCAGCACCGTCGAGGCCATCGCCGCGCCGGGGCTTTCGAACCATTGGATCGCCGGCCAGCCGAGCGCGGCGACCATCCGGGTGACGATGCCTATGCTGCCATCGACCATCCACTTGAAGGTCAGGATCACCACCACGGTGGGCAGCAGATAGGGCAGGATCGACAGGCCGCGCACCAGGTTGCGCCCGAAGAATTTTTCGTTCAATACCAGCGCGCAGGCGATGCCCAGCGCCACCTGCAGCGCGATGCTCGCCAGCGCATAGAGCGCGCCGTTGCACAGCGCGCGCCAAAACTGCGCTTCGCGCAGCACCGCGGCATAGTTGTCCAGCCCGACCCACCGGGCGCTGCCGACGAACGAGTCCATCGCGTAGAAGCTCAGGCCCACCGCATGGATGGCCGGCGCCACGATCAGCGCCAGCGTCAACGCCAGCCCCGCGCACAGGAAGCTGTAGATCGTGGCTTTGGAACTCACCGCCCGGCTCCGCTACGCAGCACCTGCGCCAGCCCCGGTGAGCTTGCGCATCTTGTCGGCGGCGAGCTTCACGCATTCGGCCGACGGCATGTTTTTCAGCACCTTGTTTTGCAGCATTTCGGGGATCACGAAGCCTTCGAGCACCTTGCCGGGGCGCAGATCGGGCGCCGGGCCTTCGGTATCCACGGAAGTCAGGATGACCGACTTGTCGGTGATGAAGCTGCGCATCGTCTCGACCGCCTCCTGGTGCTTGGCGATCAGCGGGTGGGCGCGCCAGCGCAGGTCGTCGTAGATGTCCAGGCGGGGCGGCTGAAAGTGCAGCGGCGCGGTGTGCAGGAAGTTGATGTACTGGTGCTCGGTGAACCAGGCCATGAATTTCATGGCCTCGTCGGAGTTCGGCGTCTTGAGCACCACCCAGCCGTCGT
The DNA here is from genome assembly GCF_000015565.1 of Verminephrobacter eiseniae EF01-2. NCBI lineage: Bacteria > Pseudomonadati > Pseudomonadota > Betaproteobacteria > Burkholderiales > Comamonadaceae > Verminephrobacter > Verminephrobacter eiseniae. The sequence continues at coordinate 2,103,111 of NC_008786.1, read as the reverse complement.
AGCCGTGGTTGACCGCCTTCGCCCGGCCCTTGCTGTCCATGTAGGGGGTGATGCCGTAGCGGGTCGACAGCGCCGGCGCGTTGCGCTCGAGCGCCTCGATGATGCGCCCGGCGTAGGCCACATGCGCCACCTTGTCGGAGGAAAAATTGCTGAGCATTTCGCCGAAGCCCGCCTGGCTCGCGCCCGCCGGCATGCTCTTGTAGAGCGCGGCGAAAAAGTCCAGATAGCGCCCCACCCGGGGCGCCATCTCGGCGCTGTCCAGCAGCACGTTCCACTGGTCGTCGAACAGCTTCACGCCCTCGGCCCACATGAAGCCCGACGACAGCCAGTTCGTCGCGCCGTTGCTGCCGATCGGAAACAGCGCGCCATGGCGGCCATCGGCGCTCAGCGTCTGCGCGTTCTTGAGCATCTGCTCGTAAGACTTGGGAACGCTCAGGCCCTTTTGCTCGTACAGGTCCTTGCGGTAATAGATCCACGCCAGGTTGTAGTCATAGGGGTACCAGTAGACCTGGTTCTTGAGCGGGAACAGGATTTTGTGCCCCCACTGGTGCTTGCTGGTCAGTTCGGTCAGCGGCATCAGGCGGTCGTCGGCCTGCAACAGCAGCACATGGCCGACAAAGGCCAGCGTGGCGATGTCATAGGGCTGTCCGCCGCGCAGCGAGGTCGTGACCTTGATGAAGGCGTCGTCGATGGGAACGGAATCGATCACGATCCGGGTGCCGAACTGCCTTTCGTAGTCGGCGCAGGCGACTTTCAGCGCGCGGATGCTGTCGATCGAGGTTTCGCTGTTGAGAAAGCGCAGCGTCTTCTTGCCCTGCCCCCACACCGTGGGCGCGCCCAGCGTCAGCGCGGCGCCGAGCGCAGCACTGCCGCGCCGGATCAGCGTGCGCCGACGAAGGCCGGCCGGTTGTCGCTGCGTGGTGGCTGTGGTGGCTGTGGTTTCCGTCATGGTCTCGTCTCCGTCATGGGCCTGTGGTCTGTGCTCGGTGCGCGCCGGTGCCCGAGGGCAATCGCTGTCCGTCGGATGGGTCGAACCAATGCAGGCGCGCTGGCTGCAGCCGGACGCGGACGCTGTGCCCGGGCGCCCAGCCATCGACCCGCTCGCCGAGGATGCGCAGGCGCTGGCCGGCGATCTCGCCAATGCACAGCGTTTGCGCGCCGAGTTGCTCGATCAGGCGCACGGTGAAGTCGAAGTCGGCACCGCCCTGATCGCGGTCGCCCGCGCCATGCACCAGCGCGATATGCTCCGGGCGGATGCCGAGCACCACGGCCGCCCCGGAGCGGGCGGCGACGGGTGCGGCAGGCAGCACGAAGCGGTCGGCGACGAAGCGGGCGCCATCGATCCGCCCCTCGATCAAATTCATCTCTGGCGAGCCGATGAAGCCCGCGACGAACAGGTTCGCCGGCCGGTCGTAGACCGCCAGCGGCGCGCCGATCTGCTGCACATGGCCGTCGCGCATGATCACGATGCGGTCGGCCAGCGTCATCGCCTCGACCTGATCGTGGGTCACATAGACCATGCTGGTGCCGATCTCCTGGTGCAGGCGCGCGATTTCCTCGCGCATCCGCGCGCGCAGTTTCGCGTCGAGGTTGGACAGCGGCTCGTCGAGCAGAAACACGTCCGGCTCGCGCACCAGCGCGCGGCCGAGCGCGACGCGCTGCATCTGGCCGCCGGAGAGCTGCTTGGGCCGGCGCCCCAGCAGTTCCGCCAGGCCCAGCATGGCCGCCGCCTTGCGCACCCGCGCGTCGATCTGATCGCGCCCCATCTTGCGCATGCGCAGGCCGAAGGCCAGGTTGTCGTAGATCGTCTTGTGCGGATAGAGCGCGTAGTTCTGGAACACCATCGCGATGTTGCGATCCTTGGGCTCCAGCGTGGTGACATCGCGCTCACCGATGCGGATCGTGCCGGAGCTGGTCTCCTCGAGCCCGGCGATCATGCGCAGCGTGGTCGATTTGCCGCAGCCCGAGGGGCCCAGAAACACGAGCAACTCGCCGTCGCCGATGCACAGGTCGACACCATGCACCGCAACCACATTGCCGTAGGTCTTGCGCACCTTTTCCAGCCGGATTTCAGCCATGCGCGGCCTTGCCGACCCGGGGCCGGTCTGCGCTCGTCATCGCCCCGCCACGAAGTCATGGATGCGATGGTTCAGCGGCGCCAGCGCCGCCTGTATATCGCGATAAATGGGCGCGCCACGCTCGTAGAGCGCCACGCGGGCCGGATCGGGCCGGGTGCGCGCGGCCACGGTCACGAGCTTGGCCGCGTCTTGCTCGCTGGCGAACACGCCGACGCCGACACCGGCGAGCAGCGCTGCGCCGAACGAGGCATCGGCGACCGTCGGGAGTTCGACCTGGACATCGAGCATGTCGGCGACGATCTGGCGCCACAGCGCGCTGCGCGCTCCGCCGCCGGTCAGCCGCGCCACCGCAAAGCCGAGGCCCCGGGCCTGGAGCACATCGCGGCAGTCGCGCAGCGAATAGGCGATGCCCTCATAAAGGGCGCGCACGAAATGCCCGGCGCCGTGGTTGAAGCCGGCGCCGACGAAATCGGCGCGCAGCAGCGGATCCCAGTGCGGGCTGCGCTCGCCGTTCAGATAGGGGTGGAAGAACAGCCCTTCGGCGCCGGCCGCAACCGCTGCCGCCTGCCGGTCCATCGCGTCAAAGACCGCGCTGCCATCGTCACCGGCGCGGCGAAAGAAGGTGTCGCGCAGCCATTTGTGCGCCGAGGCGCAGGAATTGGTCGCAGTGATGACGTACCAATGCCCGGGAACGATGTGGTAGTAGTTGATCAGCGCCCAGTCCGGCCGTGGCTGCGGCGACAGCACGCTGACCGTGGCGGCGGTGGCCAGTTTCACCACGCCCATGCCTTCGTGCACCATGCCGGCGCCAAAGGTCTCGGCGGCGGTGTCGGAACTGCCGCAGACCACCGGCGTGCCCTCGGCCAGTCCGGTCGCCCGCGCTGCGGCTGCGCCGACATGGCCGACGACGGCCTTGGACGCGACGATCGGCGGCAGCGTCGCCATGCGCCAGCCGATCAGGTCGCACAGCGTCTGCGACCAGCGCACCGAGGCCGCGTCCAGCATCAAGGTGCCAAGCGCATCGATGCTGTCGGTCTCCCAGGTGCCGGTGAATCTGGCGCGCAGCCAATCCTTGGCCAGGTACAGCCGCGCTACCCGCGCAAAGGACTCTGGCTCGGCGTCGCGCAGCCACAGCATCTGCGGCAGCGTCCAGGTGGGATTGGCGCGGTTGGCGGCGATGGCGAAGATTTGCGCGTCGGCCTGCGCGCGCAACGCCTGGGTCTGCGCCCGGCTGCGCTGGTCGTTCCACAAAATGGCCGGGCGGATGACCCGGCCCTGGGCGTCCTCCAGCACCTGGGTGTGGGCGCCGGCGGAAAACGAAATCGCAGCGATGGCGCGCGCCGGACAGGCCGCCTGCGCCAGCACCGCGCGCAATGCCTGGCAGCAGGCGCGCCACCAGTCCTGCGGGTCTTGCTCGCTCCAGCCCGGCTGTGGCGACTCCGTGGCGACCGGCCTGGACGCTTCGGCCACCAGCGCGCCGTCGGCCCGGACGATGCTCACCTTCAGTGAACCCGCGCCGAGGTCGATGCCGGCGAGCAGCGCTTCAGTCGCCGCCATGGCCTGCGCCCCGCCCGGTGAAACCCTGGCGAATATCCTTGGCCCCGGCGCGGGGCCGCAGGCCGAGCTTGCCGGGGTTGAGCAGATTGCCCGGATCGAGCGCGTCCTTGATCGCCTGCAGCACGTCCAGCCCGGTGCCGAGTTCGCGCCCCATCCACGGCCCGCGAAACAGCCCGGCGCCGTGGTGGTGCGCAATCGATCCGCCATGCGCCAGCGTCAAATCCTGCACCACTTGCCACAGCTCGGCGTGCAGCGGCAGCGCGGTCTGCGCGTCCATCGGCGGCAGGCGCACGGTCATGTACTGGCAGGCGCCCTCCGGATAGACATGCGACCAGTGCGCGCCGAAATGCAGCAGCGGATGCACCTGCCGCACGGCCAGGGCAATCGCTTCATACAGGGCCGGAATCGCCGACCAGTTCGCCGTCACTTCGATGGTGTCGTTGAAGTAGCCCGCTGCATGCCACTTCTGCGAATAGGCGACGTAGCGGTTTTGCTGCCAATGCTCGAAAGGGCCGAGCGGTGCTTGCCGGCCGTCGAACGCTGCCGCGATGGCCAGCGCCGTCGACGACTCGGCGGCGACCATCGGCTCGCTGCCGCAAAACGCCATCATCGCCAGGATCGGCCGGGTCTCGAACGGCGCCAGGTCCCGGGTGCGCTCGGCGCTCTCGACATGGTCGTAGATGCGCACGATCTGCGGGCGCAGTTCGGCCTGCATCATCTCGCGCGCGCAGCCCCAGGCCGCCGGCAATGACGGAAAAGCCAGCACCACGGCGCGCTCGAGCGCCGGTTTTTTCCAGACCCGCAGCGTCACTTCGGTGATGATGCCGAACACCCCTTCGCTGCCGACCAGCAGATCGAGTATCGACGGCCCCACCGAGCGCCGCGCCACCGGCCGCACTTCGATGCTCCTGCCGTCCGGCAGCACCGCCTTCAGCCCGACGACGATGTCTTCGATCTTGCCGTAGCGGCTCGATGCCTGGCCGCCGCCACGACAGGCCACCCAGCCCCCGACGGTGGAAATCTCGATCGATTGCGGCAGATGCCCGGTGGTCAGCCCTTGGGCATCGAGCGCGGCCTCCAGTCGGGCGCCGTTCATTCCGCATTCGACGGTGACCATCGCATCGAGCGGATGGATGGCGACGATCCGGTCGAGCCGGCGCAGATCGACGAGCACCTCGCCGCCGAGCGCGATCGCGCCACCGAGCACGCCCGAGCCGCTGCCATACGGAATGACCGGAATACCGTTGGCGCAGGCATGGCGCACGATGGCCGCCACCTGGGCCGCGTCCGCCGGGCGCAGGACCAGCCGCGGCACGGCGCCGGCAATGCCGCCCGCGCGCTCGCGAAACACCGCGAATGGCAAGCGGTCGCGCGCATACGCAAGGCGCGCATCGAACGCGGTGATGACCTGCTGCGCGCCGACGATCTGGCCGAATGCCTCGGCCAGACCGGTGTCCACACGGTCATGCCGGCGCGCGGCGGCAATGGTGTCGATCGTGCCGATGGTGCTCGCGTCCAAGTCGTTGTCTCCTCGATTCTGCCCCGGTGTGCCGATGCGGCGCCTGATACATGGCGCGATGTACGGGATGCGGCGCCATGAGCAATCGTTTGTTCAATGGTGCGCGATCCGGTGCGATCCGTCAACCCCCTTTTCCCTTTCCCCTCTCCCCCTTGCCCGGCCCCGGCCCCGGCACCGGCACCTTGGCGCCAGCGGCCCGGTCAACCGGCCACCGGCCCGGTGGAGGCGCGGATCACCAGGCCGTCGGGCGGCAAGGGCGCGACGGCTTTGACGCGCTGGTGTCCGGTCAGCGCCACCAGCAGATCGGTGGCCAACTCGCCCATCCGCTCGGTCGGCATGCGCACGGTGGTCAGCGGTGGATAGAGCATGGTCGCGACCAGCGCGTCGTGCAGGCCGATCACCGATATGTCGGCAGGAATTTGCAGCCGCGCCTCGTGCAACACCATCATCGCCCCGGCGGCGCTGACCAGCGTCGCGCCGAGCACGGCGGTCGGGCGTTGCGGCAGCAGGCTGCGCATCGCCGCCGCGCCGCCCTCGGCGGTGTAGCCGGCGACGGCGACCAGGCGCGCATCGAACCTGATGCCGTGGCGCCGCAGCGCCGCGCGATAGCCGGCCAGGCGTTCGCCGGCATTGAAGCCGCCCGGGCGTCCGGCCAAATGGGCGATGCGCCGATGCCCGAGCGACACCAGATGATCGACGGCGATTTCGGCCGCCGCCCGGCTGTCCAGGACGACGCAGTGCGCAGCGCCGGCCAGCTTGCGGTTCAACAGCACGAACGGCACGTTCGTCGCGTCAAGCTCCGGTTTCAGCAGGGCCTGGTCGTCCAGGCTCGCCACCAGCAGGCCGTCGACCCGATTGCCATGCGCCAGGCGCCGATAGACCGAATCGGTGGCCCCGGATTGGCGGTGCGCGATCAGCAGTGAATAGCCGTGCCGGCGGGCCGATAGCTCGGCCCCCTCGATGGCGGTCGAAAACACCGGGTTGTCGAGCTGCGGCACCACGATGCCGAAGGTCTTGCTGCGCGCGGTGCGCAGACCCCGGGCCAGTTCATTGGGCGCGTAGTTCAGTTGGCGCGCGCTGGCCAGGATGCGCCCGCGCGTTTCTTCGCGGATGCGCTGCATGGACTCGCCGCGCAACACGCGGGAGGCGGTCGAGATGTCGACGCCTGCCAACTGCGCCACATCGATCAGTTTCACGTTCACCTGCTGTCCGTTGCGGCAAGCCGCGACACTCCACTCCTTGTGATCGATCGACTGTAGCGCAAGCCGGCGCCGGCACGGCAAGGCATTGCTTTGGCAATGCGCATGCCCGGGGCGGCCATCCGGCGCCGGCGGCAAGCGCGCCGGGCGCAGATTGACACAGCACATTGACACGGCACATGGGGCCGGGAGCATGTGCGCGCCAGGGCGCTGCCGGCAACCCGAGGCCGCGCAGCGTACCGGGGCGGCCACGCTGCGCCATGCGCGCAGCGTCCGGCGGCGGCAGCGGGGGCGCGCCGGCAAAGCCCTATCCCCCCAGGTAGGCTTTCCTTACGCTGTCGTTCGCCAGCAGGCTCTGCCCGGTGCCCGCCAGCACCACGCGCCCTGTCTCCAGCACGTAGCCCCGGTCCGCCACCTGCAGCGCCTTGTTCACGTTCTGTTCGACCAAAAAGACCGTCACGCCCTGTTGCCGGATCGTGCGGATGATGTCGAAGATCTGCGCGATGATCAGCGGCGCCAGGCCCAGCGTAGGCTCGTCGAGCAACAGCAGGCGCGGGCGGCTCATCAGCGCCCGGCCGATCGCCAGCATCTGCTGCTCGCCGCCCGACATCGTGCCGGCGCGCTGCGCCGATCGCTGCTGCAGGCGCGGAAAGAGCTGGAAAACATGCTCGATGCCCGCCTCGATGTCGTCACGGCGCGCGAAAAAGCCGCCCATCTTCAGGTTCTCCAGCACCGTCAGGCCCGGGAACACGCGGCGCCCCTCGGGCGCGATTGCCAGGCCCATGCGCATGATCTCGTGGGTCTGCCGGTTCGTGATGTCCCGGCCCTCGAACAGCACGCGGCCGCTCGATGCGCGGGGCGCGCCGCAGACCGTCATCATGAGGGTCGTCTTGCCGGCGCCGTTGCAGCCGATCAGGGTGACGATCTCGCCCTGTTTGACTTCGATCGACACGCCCGACAGGGCCTGCACCGCGCCGTAGTGGGTGTGGATCTGCTCCAGTTCGAGCATCAGTCCTCCCCCAGGTAGGCGTTGATCACGCGCCTGTCGCTGCGCACCTCGTCGGGCTTGGCCGTCACGATCGGCCGGCCATGCTCCATCACCATGATGCGATCGGACACCCCCATCACCAGGCTCATGTCGTGCTCGATCAACAAGACGGAAATGCCGAACTCCCGGCGCAGGCCGTCGATCAACTGCTGCAACGCTATCTTCTCCTGCGGATTCAGCCCTGCGGCAGGCTCGTCGAGCATCAGCAGGCGCGGCTCGGTGATCATGCAGCGCGCGATCTCCAGCCGGCGCTGGTGGCCGTAGGAGAGCGTGCCCGCCTCCTGGTTGGCGACCTTGCCCAGCCCCATGCGTTCGAGCCACTGCGCGGCACGCTCGAGCGCCTGGCGCTCGGCGCGGCGGTAGGCCGGGGTGGCGAACAAGCCGTGCAACAGGCCGGTCTCGACCTGCAGGTGCTGCGCCACCAGCAGGTTCTCGAGCACGGTCAATTGCTTGAACAGGCGGATGTTCTGGAAGGTGCGCACCAGCCCCTTGCGCGCCACGAGGTGGCTGGGCAAGCCGGCGATGCGCTGGCCGTCGAACATCACCTGCCCGCCGGTGGGCTGGTAAAAGCCTCCGACGCAATTGAACACCGTGGTCTTGCCGGCGCCGTTGGGGCCGATGATGGCAAAGACCTCGCGCGGGCGCACCTCGAAGTCGATGCCGTCGACGGCCAGCAGACCGCCGAAACGCATCTGCAGGCCCGACACCGCGAGCAGTTGCGCAGACCGCGCCGGGGCGGCCGTCGGGATCATCGCGGCAACTCCACATGCGGGCGGCGCGCGGGCAGCAGGCCCTGCGGACGCCACATCATCATCAGGATCATCACCAGGCCGAAGATCAGCATCCGGTACTCGGCGAATTCGCGCGTCAGTTCCGGCAGCGCGGTCAGCAAGAGGGCGGCGAGGATCACGCCGAGCTGCGAGCCCATGCCCCCCAGCACCACCACCGCGAGGATCAGCGCCGATTCGATGAAGGTGAAGGACTCGGGGTTGACCAGGCCCTGGCGCGCGGCAAAGAAGGCGCCGCCGATGCCGGCGAAAGACGCGCCCAGCGTGAAGGCCGACAGCTTGATGCGCGTCGGGTTCAGGCCCAGCGAGCGGCAGGCGATTTCGTCCTCGCGCAGAGCTTCCCAGGCGCGGCCCATCGGCATGCGGATCAACCGGCTGCTGACCAGCAGCGTAGCGCCCACCAGCAGCAGCGCCAGCAGGTACAGGAAAATCACCATGTGCTCGCCGCTGTAGGTCCAGCCCAGTAGTTCGTGGAAAGTCCGGTCGCCTTCGACCTTGGCGCTGCGCGCCATCTCGATGCCGAACACGGTGGGCTTCGGTATCCCGGAGATCCCGTCCGGGCCGCCCGTCAGGCTGGTGAGGTTGTTCAGCAGCAGGCGGATGATCTCGCCAAAGCCCAGCGTGACGATGGCCAGGTAGTCGCCGCGCAGACGCAGCACCGGAAAGCCGAGCAGGAAGCCGAACAGCGCCGACATCGCGCCCGCGATCGGCAGGCATTCCCAGAAAGTCAACCCAAAATACTGGTTGAGCAGCGCGTAGGTGTAGCCGCCGACCGCGTAAAAGCCCACATAACCCAGATCGAGCAGGCCGGCGAAACCGACCACGATGTTCAGGCCCAGGCCCAAAATCACGTAGATGAGCGCCAGCGTGGCGACATCCACGGCGCCGCGCGAGCCGAAAAAGGGCCACACCAAGCCGGCCACGAACAGCACCCCGATGGCCATGCGCTGCTGGCGCGCGCCCAGCGCAGGCAGCGACGGCAGCCGCACGGCCCCGCCGCACGCGCGGCGGAGCACCGGCCGGCACAACTGGAACAGGAACACCGCGATCACGGCCATCCAGACCGGGCGCCAGTGCGGCTCCAGCACGACCTCGTAGCCCTCGATCCTCAGTTTCAGGCCGAGCGCGGGAATGGTGAGCACGGCCGTGACCAGCGCCGCGATGACGGCGTTTTTGAGCGTGCCCGGGGCCGCAGCGGCCGATGCCGGGGCGGGTTGGCTGGAACTGGCCCGCGCCATGCTCATGTCGTCCATCACACCTTCTGCACATCCGGCCTGCCCAGCAGACCGGTGGGGCGCAGCAGCAGCACCAGAATCAGCAGGCCGAAAGCCACCACGTCCTTGTATTCGCCGGGCATGTAGCCGGAGGCGAAGGTCTCGGCCAGCCCCAGCAACACCCCGCCCAGCATGGCCCCGGGGATGCTGCCGATACCGCCGAGCACCGCCGCCGTGAAAGCCTTGATGCCGGCGATGAAGCCGATGAAAGGGTTGAGCTTGCCGATGCTCAACCCGATCAGCACCCCGCCGACGGCAGCCAGCATGGCGCCGAGCACGAAGGTGAAGGAGATCACCTTGTTGGTGTCGATGCCCAGCAGATTGGCCATCTGCATGTCCTCGGCGCAGGCGCGGCAGGCGCGCCCCATGCGCGAATGCGCGATGAACAGCGTCAGCGCGATCATCAGCGCCAGCGTCACGCCCACGATCAACAAACGCCCATAGGGCACGGTGACCGTGAAGTCGCCGCCCATGTCGAACTCCAGCGCCCCGGAAACGAGGAGCGGAACGGAGACATCGCGCGCGCCCTGGCCGATCTGCATGTAGTTCTGCAAGAAGATGGACATGCCGATCGCGGAGATCAGCGGCACCAGCCGCGGCCCGCCCCGCAACGGGCGGTAGGCCACGCGCTCGACCACGAAGCCATATGTCCCCGTGACCAGCACCGAGACGAACAAAGCCGCGCCGAGAACCAGCGGCAGCGGATAGCCGCCCTGCGTGCCAATGGCGGTCAGCGTCACCAGGCCGACATAGGCGCCGATCATGTAAATCTCGCCGTGGGCGAAGTTGATCATGCCGATGATCCCGTAGACCATCGTGTAGCCGATGGCGATCAGCGCATAGATCGCGCCCAGCGTCAGGCCGTTGACCAACTGCTGGGTGAACTGGGCAAGAAAATCATTCATGCGCAAAGCCTGCCGGCGGGCAAGCCCGATGGGTAAGCCCGATACTGAAACGCCCCGCTCATCGGATGAGAAACGGGGCGTTGCGGAAAAGGCGCGAGATCAATGGACGGCCGTCTTGGTGGCGTCCTTGTGCCAGGTGAAGACCACGAACTTGAACGACTTCAGGTCGCCCTGCGCGTCGTACTCGACCTTGCCGATCGGGGTCTGGAAGGCGTTCTGGTGCATGTAGGCCGCGACCTTGGCCGGGTCGGCGCTCTTGGTTCCCGCCATGGCGTCGGCGATGATCTTCACGGCTGCGTATGCGGGCAACTGGAACGGGCCGTTGATGTCGCGCTTCTTGTCGGCAAAGGCTTTGACGAGCGCGGCGTTGGCCGGGTCTTCCGAGAAGTCCGCAGGCAGTGTCACGAGCATCCCTTCGGAGGCCGGCCCGGCGATTGCCGTCACATCCTTGTTGCCCACCCCTTCGGGGCCCATGAAGGTCGCCTTCACACCCTGCTCGCGCGCCTGGCGCAGCAGCAGGCCCATCTCGGGGTGGTAGCCGCCGAAGTAGACGAAGTCCGCGCCCTGCGCTTTGATCTTGGTGATGACCGCCGAATAGTCGCTGTCGCCCGCGTTGACGCCCTCGAACAGGACCACCGGAACCTTGGCCTCATCCAGGACCTTCTTCACCGAGGTGGCCAGGCCCTGGCCATAGGACTGCTTGTCGTGCAGCACGGCAACCTTCCCGGGCTGGACTTTGGCGATGATGTGCCGGGCCGCCACCGGCCCCTGCTGGTCGTCGCGGCCCGTGGTGCGGAAGATGAACTTGCGCTTCTTGCCCTCGGTGATCTGGGGCACCGTGGCCGACGGCGTCACCATCACGATGCCCTCGTTCTCATAGATGTCCGACGCGGGGATCGTCGATCCCGAGCACATATGGCCGATCACGTACTTGATGCGCTGGCTGACGATCTTGTTGGCCACCGCCACGGCCTGCTTGGGCTCGCAGGCGTCGTCCATCATGACCGCCTCCAGTTTGTGGCCGCCGGCGGCGCCAGCGGCGTTGATCTGCTCGATGGCCGTCAGCACGCCGGCTTTGACCATATCCCCGTACTGGGCCACGGAGCCGCTCATGGGGCCGGCGATGGCGATCTGGACGGTCTGCGCCTGCGCCGACAAGCCGAAGATGGCAAGCATGGATGCGGCCGCGATCGAATGGATGCGAATGGATGATTGCATGGTGCTCGTATGGATGCCTCCCGGCGGTGGGCAAGACCCGCGTCGTGTCGTGAAGAAGTCGGCTGCGACCCTGTATCCGGCCTTGCGGGCGGACGGCCTTGGTTTTTCCGCAATCGCCCGCCGGCCCCGATACCGTCGGCTGACGAGCGCCTGATTCCGGCCCCGTTCCGACGGGTGGACTGTTTCCAAGTCCATGCGCCGATTCAGGTCTGGCCCGTCCCGGTCCGACTGCTTCACTTCACATCACGATGCTTGCTGCCTGCCAGCCTTCAAAGGCTTGCCATATCCTTTCCTTCAGTGTGGGTTGATATGTGGCTGTCTGTGCTCGACACCGCTTGCAGCCCAGCGCTTTGGCAGCCCCGCCGATAGTCTTGCATGGCCGCCCGCCGACTACAAGTAAAAATCCTGATCGTGCGGCGAAGAAACCGGCGGCTGCGCTGTATCCGGCCTTGCGGGTCAGCCGCTCCCGATTTGACCACACCGTCGACGATGCGAAGTTTTCGCCGTGAAAAAAGAAAAGGAAGGGTTGCGATCGCCTGCCCCATCCGAAGCCCGGCTGAACCACTGGGTGCGGCGGGTCTTGCCGGGCAGATGCGGGCCCTGTTTGCGGCCCTGCCCGATCGGCGCCGCAGCGGCGGCTGCCAGCGCAGCGCGATGGCCAATGCGGCGTTGCCGGCCTTCGTCGGCAGCCGCAAACCCGCACACCGTTTGCTGCGAGGCTTCGTCTGGCTTGATTTTCGACACAGTCGCCCGATAACCGGGATCACCCCCCGGGCTTCATGCCGGGCGGTTTGGCTATTGCCAAGCGCTTGCAATGGGGCCATGGGGCCATGGGGTGAAATTCAAATGGACGATTCCTGCACGGCAGCCGGCAGCCTTGCAACATTGCAAGAATGGGAATATGGTGTTGCCGGATGTGCAGCGGCAGGCCAATGGTGCAACGGGTGCAACGGCAGGTGCGCCGCACGGATCAGGTCTCGACATTCATCATCTCCACGCATCCGGCATTTGGTCTGGCGAATCGGGATCAGCGGGCGTGGATTCAAGGATCGACATGCAAGCCGATTGCCAATGCCCGGTCTCATGTCTGCGTCGCAGGCCGCTGCGCCCGGGTTTGTGCCAGGATGGCGCAGACACGATACCTGCCCCGGTTGCTCGTGGCCGCAGGCGCGCACGCTCCGGCTTGCGTGGCACAGACCGTGACATGGTGCATCCGGCTCCGGCGATCCGCCCACAAATCTGCCCATGACCCACGGCACTCCATCGGGGTTTCATCATGCGTGTATTCAGCGCCTCTCTGGCCACCGAAACCAACACTTTTGCGCCGCAGCCGACCAGCATCGCCAGTTTCAAGGAGCGCAGCTACTTTCCGGCGGGTCGGCACCCGCAGCAATTGACCCTCTTTTCCGGGCCGTTGTGCGCCGCGCGCGAAGTGGCTGCCGCCAAGGGCTGGACGCTGATCGAGGGCATGGTGGCCAGCGCTCAGCCCGGCGGCACCGTCACGCGCGCAGCCTACGAGGGTTTGCGCGCGGAGTTGCTGCGCGACCTGCAGGCCGCGTTGCCGCTGGATATGGTGCTGCTGGGCCTGCATGGCGCGATGGTGGCCGAGGGCTACGACGATTGCGAAGGCGACTTGCTGGAGCGGGTGCGCGCGCTGGTGGGCGCCAAGACCGTGGTGGGCGCCGAGTTGGACCCGCATATGCATCTGACGCCGGCGATGGTGCGGCACGCCGACCTGCTGGTCTCGATGAAGGAATACCCGCACACCGACGTGATGCCACGGGCCCGCGAATTGCTGGCCCTGTGCGAGGCCTGCGCGTCGGGACGCATCCGGCCCGAGGCGGCGCTGGTCGATTGCCGGATGGTGGTGCCGATGCATACGACCAGGCAGCCGGCGCGCGGCTTCATCGACAAGGTGATCGCGCTGGAGGGTTGCGACGGTGTGCTGTCCATCTCCATCGGCCAGGGCTTCGCGCATGGCGATGTGCCCGAAATGGGCTGCAAGGTGCTGGTCTACACGGACGGCGATGCCGCCAAGGCGCAGTCGCTGGCGCTGCAACTGGCCGAGGAAATGATCGCCATGCGCGAGCAATTGGCGGTGCGTCGTCCGCCGGTCGATGAGGCGCTCGACGAAGCATTGCGGGCCTGCGGCCGCGGCCCGGTCGTGCTCGCCGATCCCGCCGACAACCCGGGCAGCGGCGCCCCTGGCGATTCCACTTTCATTGCGCGGCGGCTCATCGAGCGCGGCATCCGCAATGTGGCCATCGGCCCGATATGGGACCCGGTCGCGGCCCGCATCGCGTTCGACGCCGGTGCCGGCGCGCAGCTTGCGCTGCGCATCGGCGGCAAGATCGGCCCGCTGTCCGGCCAGCCTCTGGACCTGCTGTGCCGGGTGCGGGCGCTCAGGCCCGACATGGTGATGACGGGTCTGGCGGGCGCGCCCGCCAACATGGGCGATTGCGCGCTGGTGGAGGCCGAAGGCCTGGAGATCGTGCTGTGCTCGATACGCCACCAGGCGATCGACACCGACCTGTTCACGCAACTCGGTTGCGTGCTCGGCAGCAAGGCGATGGTGGTCGTCAAATCGGCCCAGCATTTTTATGCGTCGTTCGCCAAAATCGCCGCCGAGGTGATTTATGTCGACGCCCCCGGTGTCGCAGCGCAGCATATGTCTGCGCTGCGATACACCAGGATCCGCCGCCCGCGTTGGCCGATCGACGCCGTCGCCACGCCGCTTCTGATGACCTTCTGATGATCTTCTGATGACCGTTTGACGCCAGGGAGCCGGGAAACCATGCGCCTGAACCACTTTGCCTGCGCCGCTGCATTGCTTGCCGCCACGGCCGCCGCGCTCGTCCCGGCGCCCGCGCAGGCCCAAACCAAGACGCTGCGCTTCGTCCCACATGCCGATCTGAAGATCCTCGACCCGGGTTTCACCACCGCATACATCTCGCGCAACTTCGGCTACATGGTGTATGACACCTTGTTTGCGCTGGACGGCAACGGCAAGCCGCAGCCGCAGATGGTCGATAGCTACACCAGGTCCCAGGATGGCCTGGCCTGGACCTTCGTTTTGCGCCCGGGCCTGAAGTTCTCTGACGGCAAGGACGTGACCGCAGCCGACGCGGTCGCTTCCATCGAGCGCTGGGCCATGCGCGATCCGTTCGGCGCGGCGCTGAAGAATGCCGGCGCGCAGTGGGCGGGCATCGACGCTGCGACCTTCAGGCTCAGCTTGAAGCGGCCTTTCGAGATGGTGCTCGATGCGCTGTCCAAGCCTTCTTCGTTTGCGCTGGTGGTCCTGCCGCAGCGCCTGGCGCAACGGCCGACCACCGCGCCGCTGTCCGAGGTCGTTGGCTCCGGCCCGTATCTGTTCAAGCGCGACGAGTGGGTGCCGGGCAACAAAACCGTGTTCGTGCGCAATCCCGGCTATGTGCCGCGCAAGGAGCCGCCCAGCGGGTTGGCCGGCAGCAAGCAGGCGCATTTCGACCGCATCGAGTGGCTGTACCTGCCGGACAGCAACAGCGCCGTCGCCGCGCTCCGAAGGGGCGAGGTGGATTTCATCGAGAGTTTGCCGGCCGACTTCATCGCGTCGATGCAAACCGACCCCGGCATGAACCTGCAGTCGTCCGGCGCGTACCAGGGGCAGTTGGTGATGAACCACTTGCACCCGCCTTTCGACAATCCCAAGGTGCGGCAGGCGGTGTTGCAGGCGGTGGACCAGGAGCGCTTCATGGCGGCCATCGGCTACCCGCCGAACATGCGCATGGCCCATTGCGCGACCTATTTCATTTGCGGCAGTCCGAACGAAACGGCCGCTGGCGCCGAGCCTTACCGCAAGGCCGATCTGGCCCGGGCCAGGCAGATGCTGCGCGATGCCGGCTACAAGAACGAGAAGGTGCTGCTGCTCGTGCCCAGCGACGTGACCTACCTGAATGCGCTGGCGCTGGTGATGCAGCAGACCATGAAAAGCATTGGTTTGAACGTCGAGCCGGTGAGCATGGACTGGTCCTCGGTCACTGCGCGCCGCGCCAAGCGCAATGCGCCGGACGCGGGCGGCTGGAGCGCCTACGCCACGGTGGCCAACGAGTTCTCGGCCAATAGCCCGATCGCCAACATCTATCTGAGCGCCGCTTGCGGCAACACGCTGCCGGGCTGGCCCTGCGACCAGCGGCTCGATGCGTTGCGCGCGGCCTGGCTGTATGAAACCGCGCCCGCCAGACGCCGGCAACTGCTCGACGATTTCCAGCGCCGCGCCTACGAAACCGTGCCCTATGTCAGCCTGGGCCAGTACCAGGCGGCGTCCGTGGCGCGCAAGGAGTTGAAGGGCACAGACAAACTGTGGGCCGGCATTCCGAATCTTTGGGTGCTGGACAAATGACGGCCGCCAGGCGCCAGGGCGCATCGCCATGAGCTACCTGATTGGCCGCCTGCTCGCGGCGCTCCCGGTGATGGCGGTGGTGGCCGTGGTGGTGTTCCTGCTGATCCATCTGTCGCCAGGCGATCCGGCTGCGCTGATCGCCGGCGACCTGGCCACCGGCGAGGACATCGAAAAACTGCGCGTGGCACTCGGGCTGGACCTGCCGCTGTGGCAGCAGTTCATGGTCTGGTTTGGCAAACTCGTCACCGGCGATTTGGGCGTTTCGATCTTCTCGCAGGTGCCGGTCACGCAATTGCTGGCGCAGCGGCTGGAGCCGACGCTGTCGATCGCCGCGCTGACGATGGCGCTCACGCTGCTGGTCGCGCTGCCGCTGGGCACGCTCGCGGCGCATCGCGCCGGCAGTTGGATCGACCGGCTGGTGATGCTGTTTGCGGTGCTGGCCTTTTCGGTGCCGGTGTTTCTCGTCGGCTATCTGCTGGTGTATGGCTTTGCCATCCGGCTGCCATGGTTTCCGGTGCAGGGCTATGCGCGGCTGGCCGACGGCGCCGGGCCATGGCTGCGTTCGCTGGTCCTGCCCTGTGTCACGCTGGCGCTGGTGTACATCGCCTTGGTGACGCGCATGACGCGCGCCACCGTGCTCGAAGCGCTGCACGAAGACTACATCCGCACCGCGCGGGCCAAGGGCCTGGGCGTGCTGCCGGTGCTGCTCCAGGCGCTGCACAACGCCGCCGTTCCGATTGCCACCACCGTGGGCATGGGCATCGCGCTGCTGATCGGCGGCGTGGTGGTGACCGAGACCGTGTTCGCCATCGCCGGTGTCGGCCGGCTGGTGGTCGATTCCGTGCAGCGCCACGACTACCCCGTGATCCAGAGCGTGCTGCTGATCTCCGCTGGCGTTTATGTGTTGATCAACCTGCTGATCGACTTGAGCTACCGCTTCCTCGACCCGCGCATCCAGTATTAGGGCCACTCCATGCCGCCTGCCGCAACCCTGACCGAAGCCCAAGCGCCGGCATTTTTCGCGCTGCCGCGCTGGCACCGGGTGCGCAAGCACCCGACGCTGATCATTGGCGCGCTGTTGCTGATCGCGGTGGCCATCATCGCCGCCGCAGCGCCCTGGATCGCCACGCATGATCCGCAGGACATCGACCCGCTCGCCCGCATGCTGCCGCCCTCGGCCGGGCATTGGTTCGGCACCGACGCGCTGGGCCGCGACGTGTTCAGCCGCGCGGTGTGGGGCGCCCGGGTGTCGTTGATCGTCGGCGTCTCGGTCGCGTTGCTGGCCACCGGCCTGGGCGTCGTGATCGGGCTGGCATCGGGTTTCGTGCGCTGGGCCGACGGCTTCATCATGCGCGTGATGGACGGGCTGATGGCCATCCCCGGCATCTTGCTGGCCATCGCGTTGATGGCCGTGACGCAGGCCAGCCTGGCGACGGTGATCATCGCCATCACGGTGCCCGAGATTCCCCGCGTGGTGCGGCTGGTGCGCTCGCTGGCGCTGACGCTGCGCGAGCAGCCGTTCGTCGAGGCCGCGCATGCGGTAGGCACGCGGCTGCCGATGATCCTGGCGCGCCATATCGTGCCCGGCATCGTCGCCCCGCTGATGGTGCTGGCCACCTTCGTCGCGGCGGCTGCGGTGCTGACCGAGGCGGCGCTTTCCTTTCTCGGCGTCGGCGTGCCGACGAACACGCCCAGTTGGGGCAACATGATGGCCGAAGGCCGCAATTTCGTGGCGCTGGCATTCCACATCATCCTGTACCCGGGGCTGCTGCTGGCGGCGACCGTGCTGGCCATCAACCTGCTCGGCGACGGCCTGCGCGACGCGCTCGACCCGCGCCTGGCGCGGCAACTGTGAGCCTGGGCATGAACCCGGCTGTGAGCGCCCGATGACGACCGCTATGCCCGAGGCGGCGCTGCCTGCCGGCGCACCGCTGCTCGAAGTCGATGGCCTGTGCACCTGGTTCGACACGCTGGCCGGCACGGTGCGCCCGGTCGATGGGGTCTCGTTCATCGTGCGCGCCGGTCTCACGCTCGGTGTGGTCGGCGAATCGGGCTGCGGCAAAAGCGTGACCGCGCTGTCCATCCTGCGCTTGCTGCCGACCCCGCCTGCGCGCCACATGGGCGCGGTGCGGCTGCGCGGCACCGACCTGATGCGCCTGAGCGAGCGCCAGATGCGGCAGATTCGCGGCAACCGCATCTCGATGATCTTTCAGGAGCCGATGAGCTCGCTGAACCCGGTGCTCACCGTGGGCCGGCAGATTGCCGAGACCGTGCGACTGCACCAGCGCGCCAGCCGCGCCGATGCCATGCAGCGCGCGGTCGAAATGCTGCGCCTGGTGCAAATCCCCGAGCCGGAGCGGCGCGTGGCCGAGTACCCGCACCAACTGTCGGGCGGCATGCGCCAGCGCGTGATGATCGCACTGGCGCTGGCCTGCAACCCCGAATTGCTGATCGCCGACGAGCCCACGACGGCGCTCGATGTCACCATCCAGGCGCAGATTCTCGACCTCATCGGGCGCTTGCAGGCGCAGTTGGGCATGGGCGTGGTGCTGATCACGCATGACCTGGGCGTGGTGGCCGAAAACTGCGACCGCGTGCTCGTGATGTATGCCGGGCGCAAGGTCGAGGAGGCCGACGTGACCGATCTCTTCGACCGGCCGCTGCACCCCTACACGCGCGCGCTGATGGCCTCGATGCCGGCGCTGAACCAGACCAGCGCGCGCCTGGCCGAAATCCCGGGGCTGGTGCCGGCGGCGCACGAGCTCGGCCGCGGCTGCGCCTTTGCCGCGCGTTGCAGCGCCGCGCGCGCACGCTGCCACAGCGAAACGCCGCAGCTCATGCGCCAAGGCGGCGACCATCTGGTGGCCTGCTTTGCCGTCGAGCAGCAGTGGCAGCCGTGGGTCGACCACCCGGACGCCACGCTCGGGTTGCCCGCATGACGAACCAGCCGCCGCCGCTGCTCCAGGTGCGCGACCTGCGCAAGCACTACCTGCGGCCCCAGCGCTGGCTGCGCCCGGCCATGCCGGCGATCAAGGCGGTCGATGGCGTCTCGTTCTCGGTGGCGCGCGGCGAGACGCTGGCGCTGGTCGGCGAGTCCGGCTGCGGCAAAACCACGACGGCCAAGGCGGTGCTGCGGCTGATCGAGCCCGACGCCGGCTCGGTGCAACTCGATGGCCAGGAACTGCTGACGCTGTCTGCGCGCGAGATGCGGCTGCGCCGGCGCCAGATGCAGATCATCTTCCAGGACCCGTATGCTTCGCTCGATCCGCGCCTGAAGGCTGGCGCCATCGTGGCCGAGCCGCTGCGCAATTTCGGCTCGGGCACGGCGCCTGAGCAGCGCGAGCGCGTGCAATGGCTGTTGGCGCGCGTCGGCCTGCGCCCCGAAGCGGTGAAGAAGTTTCCGCACGAATTCTCCGGCGGCCAGCGGCAGCGGCTGGGCATTGCGCGCGCGCTGGCGCTGAACCCCCGGCTCATCGTCTGCGACGAACCGGTGTCCGCGCTCGATGTATCGGTGCAGGCGCAGGTGGTGAACCTGCTGATGGATTTGCAGGCCGAGTTCGGCATCGCCTACCTTTTCGTGGCGCACGACCTGGCCGTGGTGCGCCATATCAGCCACCGGGTGGCAGTGATGTACCTGGGGCAGATCGTCGAGATCGCCGACCGCGACCCATTGTTCACGGCGCCGCTGCATCCTTACACCGAGATCCTGCTAGCGTCCGCGCCCGTGCCCAACCCGCATCTGCGCACCCGCCGCCTGCTGCTCCAGGGCGACCCGCCCAGCCCGGCCAACCCGCCTGCCGGTTGCCGCTTCCACACCCGCTGCCCGATCGCCCAGCCGATCTGCGCGACGACCGTGCCCGCGCTGGGCACCCGGCCAGCAACGACCCAGGCCACCCGGGGCGAGCACCAAGTGGCCTGCCATTTCCGTTGAATTTCCGTTGAAAGCACCCCGATGATGAGCGACAAAACCTGCCACTACGACCTGCTGATTCGCGGCGGTACCGTGATCGACGGCACCAGGGCGCCGCGCTTTGCGGCCGACCTGGGCATCCTGGACGGGCGCATCGCCGCCATCGGGCGGCTTGCCGGGCACAGCGCCGAGCAGCAGTTGGACGCGAGCGGCCGCATCGTTGCGCCCGGCTTCATCGACGCGCACACGCACGACGACCAGGCGCTGCTGTCGCAGCCGCAGATGCCGTTCAAAGTCTCGCAGGGCGTGACCACGGTGATCACCGGCAATTGCGGCATCAGCGCCGCGCCGCTGCGCGATGACATGGCTTTGCCGATGCCGCTGGGCCTGCTCGATGTGCCGGCGCAAGGGCGCTTTGCCTGCTTTGCGGCCTACCTCGATGCGCTGCGCGCCGCGCCCTCGTCGGTGAACGTGGCGGCCATGGTCGGGCATTCGACCTTGCGCGCCGTGGCCATGTCCGACCTGGAGCGGCCCGCGAACGGGCAGGAGATCGCCGCGATGCAGGCGCATGTCCAGCAGGCGCTGCAGGCCGGCGCCATCGGCCTGTCCACCGGCACCTTCTACCCGCCGGCGGCCAAGGCGACGACCGAAGAAATCATCGAAGTGGCCCGCCCGCTCACGGCGCACAAGGCGCTGTACGCGACGCACATGCGCAACGAGGGCGACCATGTGATCGAGTCGCTGGAAGAAACTTTCCGCATCGGCCGCGCGCTGGATGTTCCGGTGGTGGTATCGCACCACAAGGTGCAGTACCCGCAAAATTTCGGCAGGAGCAGCGCCACGCTCGCCTTGATCGGGCAGGCCATGCAGCACCAGTGCATCGGGCTCGATTGCTACCCCTACACGGCAGGCTCGACGATGATCCGCACCGACCGCAGCATGATGGAAGGCCGCGTGCTGATCGCATCGAGCCAGCCCCACCCCGAATGCGCAGGGCGCGACTTGAAAGACATCGCGGCCGAGTGGGGCCTGTCGAGACAAGAGGCGGCGCGCAGGCTGCAGCCGGGCAGCGCGATCTATTTCATGATGGACGAGGGCGATGTGCAGCGCATCCTTGCGTTCGACGAAACCATGATCGGCTCCGACGGCATCCCCTTCGGCGCCAAGCCGCACCCGCGGCTGTGGGGCACGTTCCCGCGGGTGCTCGGGCATTACAGCCGCGACATCGGTTTGTTCCCGCTGGAGACGGCGGTGTGGAAGATGACCGGGCTTACGGCCCGCACCTTCGGCCTGCATGAACGCGGCACGCTGCAGCCGGGCCAGCGCGCCGATCTGGTGATCTTCGACGCGGCGGCGGTTCGCGACAGCGCGACCTACGAAGCACCGGCGCAGCCCGCCGTCGGCATCGATGCGGTGATCGTCAACGGCGCGCTGACCTGGCAGCATGGCGCGCATTGCGGGGCGCGCAACGGCCAGGTTCTGCGCTCCGTGCCCCGTCCAACCCCTCGCCCCGGCGTGCGCTGATGGAAAACGACTACCGGGTCAGCGACGCCATCGTCATGCACTTTTGAACCCGCAGCCAGCGCGGCAGGGCCTGCGCCGGGGCGCGGCGCTGGCGTGCGCCAATGGCGCCCTGGTCTGCCGTGGCAGCGCCGACACGCCGGTCGTGCCGGCCCGCGCAGCGCGCATGCGCAGACGCGGCAGGTGACGGCCCGCGCCACTGGCGGCCCCCGCAGCAGGCAGCGCCGCTGGCATGGCAGGACTTTGGTTGCAGTCCTTGTCAGGCAAATTCCTGCAAGCGGCCACACACAACCAGACAGGCAATAGCGCCAAACACCGACTTCATTTCCGCTTGGGGCCATTTCACAATCCATTTCAACCGATCACCCCGGAACCGGAACCCCCAAGGAAATCACCATGCTCCAAGAACAACTGCTGGCGGAAATCCGCGAAGCCAACCTCACCTACCTGATGCTGGCGCAGACCCTGATCCGCCAAGACAAGGCCGAAGCGGTTTTCCGCCTGGGCATGAACGAGGAATCGGCCGATATCCTGGCCGCGCTGTCGGCAGCGCAGGTGATGAAACTGGCGTCCAGAAGCACGCTGCTGTGCCGCCTGCGTGTCGACGACAACCTGGTGTGGGGCCTGCTGACCAATCACGCCACCAGCCACGCGCCGGACCATGCAGCCAAAAAGGTGGGCAACGAAGCCACCAACGCGCTGCACGCCGGCATCCTGATGGCCAGCCGCGTGTCGGAAGTGCTCTGAAAGCGCGCCATGTCCACCAACGTTGCCAAAGCCCGCGTGAAAAGCGTTCTGAATGAATCCCGGCAGATCGAACGCGCGGCAGTGCTGATCCGCATGGGTGCCCGGATGCAGGTGCTGGAATCGGAAACCACGCTGTCGTATGAGCGGCTGATCCGCCTGTACAAAGAGATCGCCGGCAAGTCTCCGTCCAAAGGGCAGTTGCCATTTTCGACCGACTGGTTTCTGACCTGGCAGGAGAACATCCACAGCTCGCTGTTCCTGAACATCTACGAGTACCTCTCCAAGGGCCTGGACCTGGATGCCGTGGAACTACTGATCCGGGCCTACCGCCTGTACGACGAACAGGTGACCACGACCGCGATTGCGCCGCTGCTGTCCTTCACCCGCGCCTGGCGCCTGGTGAAGTTCGTCGACGCCGGCATGTTGACCCGCACTCGGTGCGCGCGCTGCGGCGGCCAGTTCGTGACCGAGTTGTACGAGAGCCGCCACTTCATCTGCGGCCTGTGCCACCCGCCCGCCCGCGCCGGCAAAAGCCGGGTCGCAGGCGCGTTGATGCTGCATTGAGTTGGATGGGCAAACGTGGAGGACGAAGCGCCTTTGCTGCGCTAACCGGCGCCGATCGACATTTCATAAGCCGCATTGGAACCCCAATCGGTAACCACCGCCCGGCGCCGATCGGCAGACAGGGCAATTCCTGCAGGGCTGCGAAAACCTGCTGCGACAACATGGGTAGTGCCATCCTTGTGCACCTGCTTGACCTCGGTTCCGCCGTAATCCACGACATACACCGACCCGGCGTCGGCAACGGCGATGCCCGGGCCGGGTGCAACGAAATCGCGCGAGACGGTGCGCGCGCGGCCATCGGGACCGGCGCAGGAAACGCCGCCATCGATGTTGGACACGAAATACCCGCCATCCGGCATCTGGACGGCGCCGACCGGCGTTTGCAATTCACCTTCCACCGCCACCGAGTGCTTGCCTGCGGGGTCGACCGCGAGAATCTGGTTGGTGCGGCGATTGGCAATCAGCAGTTTGCCCCGGTTGTCGAAAGAAATCCCCGCCGGGGTGGACAAACCGCGAACGAATACCTCCGGCTTGCCACCCGCTGCGGGAATCCTCCACACCAAGTCTTCGTTATACGAAGCAACGAAAATATCCCCATTCGCAGCAATGGCCAGGCCCGATGGTCCACTGAGGCCGGTTGCCAGCGCGGTGGTCTTGCCATCCTGCGTGACGCGAATGACCGTGCCGGCGCTCCAGTTCGCCACGACCAGCCTGCCCTCCGAGTCCAGGCCCATCCCGACCGGCGAAGACAGGCCCGCCGTAATGATGCGCTCGCGCCGCCAGAGCCTTGCTGCCGCTTGGGCGGATGCACCGCAAGCAAGCAGCGGATAGCTGGCGGCAAATGCCAAAATATTGCGACGGTTCATGACGGAATTTCTCCTTGAATGGCGCTGACGGGGTATTGAGGCGATTGAAACCATGCCGCGCGCCTCATTTCCGGGAGACGGCGCTACGTTTGAAAAGCAAGCCCGAAAAGCGGCCCTGCCCCACGAAAACGCCCAAAATTGTGATGACGATCCCGATGATCTGGACAGCGTGCGGCACAATGCCCATCGTGAGTTGGATCAGCAGCGCAAAGACCGGCACGAAGTTGAAGAAGATCGACGTCTTGCCCGGACCACGCACAGCGATACCGACGTTCCAGAAAAGATAGGCAAGGACAGACCCTGCCGTTCCCATCCACAGCGTTGCGGCAAAGCTCAGCCCCGTTCCCCCGATCGCGGCCTGAATCGGGTTTTCGCAGATGAACGCGACAATGACCAAGGCGATGGTGCCAAAAAGCATTGTCCAACCCGTGGTTTCCAGCGGCGTCGCACCAGACACGAAGGCGCGGGTGCCGACCGTATAAGCCGCCCAGCAGATCGAGCCGGCAAGAATGATCAGATCCCCGGAGGCAAACACCAGATGTCCCGACAGGATTTGCCCCTCGGTAATCACAAGGGATACGCCCACAAGGCTGATGGCCATGCCGATGATCCGATCCATCCCGGGCATCCGCTTGCCCAAGATCGCCTCGATGATATTGGCCGAGATCGGCGTGGTCGCCATGATGAGCGATGCAGTGATGGGGCTTGCACTCTGCAGGCCCACGAAAAGCGCGCCGTTGAACCCTGCTACGCCGATCACGCCCAGCAGGATGAAGGCGAGCAAATTGCGCGACAAAATGTCCCGGCGCACCCCTTCCTTGATGGCCATGATCAAGAAAATGCCTGCGACCGCAATCAGAAAGCGCTCGACGGAGGCTGTCCAGGGCGGCAGGCCAGATAGCGCAAACCTGGTTGCCTGAAAGTTGGATCCCCAGAAGAAGGTAGCGAGCAGCGTCAGCAAGACGGCCGTATTTGGGGTGGTTTTCATCGGATGAATTCCTTGGCCTCGATGCCAGAGCGGAGTGTCAGAGAATTGCGCCGTCTCCGGCGTTGAAACGATTTTCTGCCGATAAAGCATCGAATAGAAGCACTAGTGTCGCGTCACGGATCAGATGTAGATGATCGGTGACGCGACACTAGCATGTTCAGCACTACTGCCAAAGCGGTTGTCGCAGTCATTTCGCGCCATCCATGCCCAATCCGGATCGGCCCCAATTCCGCGCTTTTCATACCGCGCATGTCGCGCCGCCATCGACATCTCGCTCGGCAAATACTTCTTTCGCCAGAAGGGCAGCGTTGATGGCGGCCGGAAAACCTGCATAGGCCGCGATATGAATGGCCAATTCGACCATCTGTTCACGCGTACCGCCCACATTCAGAAGGCCATGAATATGCACCTTGAGTTGGGGCGTGGCGGTGCCCAGCGCAGCAAGCGCCGCGACGGTAATCATCTCGCGCTCCAGCAGCCCCAGCGCGGGGCGCTTGTAAATTTCGCCAAAACCAAACTCGACGATGAAACGGCCCAGGTCCGGGGCTATTCCTTTCAGCGCGGAAATCACCGCTTCCCCGGCATGGCCATCGATGCGCGAAAGTGCCTCCATGCCTTTCTGGAATCTGGCATCGGGAGCGCAAGACATGGTGGTCTCGGGAATGAAATTCAGCTTGCGTTCGTCAAACACTTCCTTGGCCGCAAAGACACCGTTCAAGGCGGCGGGAAAGCCCGCGTAGAGCACGAGTTGTATCATCGATTCGATGATTTCAGCGCCGGTGCATCCCACATTGAGCGCAGCGGCGATGTGGAATTTCAATTGTGGCCGCGCATTGCCCAGCGCGGCCAGAGCAGCCACGGTAACCAATTGCCTGTCGCGGTAGCTCAGGTGCGGCCGCTGGTAGATTTCGCCATACACGAAACTGATGGCCAATCTCCCAAGATCGGGGCAAATGTCCGCCATGGCAGCAATGATCGCAGGATTGCCTGTTGCCTCGACAGTGCACAGGCATTCCAGCCCAAGCTCATAGGTGCTGCGATTTGTTTCGTCAAGTGGTTGGTTCATGCACAAACGATAAGGATTTATATTTTGCTTGACCAATGTTTAATTTATTGATACCTTTTGGGTATCGAATGCTGCGGCAGGGAGAAAAATGGACAGGTCTGTGAATCTCAGGCAGTTGAAATACTTCGTTGCCGTGGCGGAGGAATTGAGTTTCCGGCGCGCCGCAACGCGGCTGTGCATCACACAACCGCCGCTGAGCAGGCAAATACACGCGCTGGAAGAGCACCTTGGCGCGCTGCTCTTTGAGCGGGGTGGCCGGCGCATCGCGCTGACCGATACCGGGATGCTGTTTTTGGAACGGGCGCGGGCACTGCTCAGAGACTCCGATCGACTGGTCTCGCAGTTCGGCCAGCAACCGGCCGAGCGATCCGGGTTGAATCTGGGCATCACCACCGTCATTGATGCCAGCCTTTTTTCGTGGATAGAGCCGGAATTTGCGCAGCGCTTTCCATCGATTCGCCTCAACGTGAAGCGGCAGCTCTCGGCCGCCTGCGTGCGCGACTTGAACCGTGGCGTCCTGGATGTCGCGGTGATTGGCCTGCCATCGCACACGGAAGGCTTGGTCGTGGAGCATCTGCTGGACGAGCCTATGGTCGTGGGCCTTGCCGTGGATCATCCGGCCGGCAAGAAGCGCAAGCTGTCCCTGAGCGACATCCGTCAAGACCATCTCTTTTGGTTCGACCGCAAACTCAACCCGGCCTACCACGATCATTGCGAGCGCATCTTCGCGCGCAACCGCTTCGCCCCGCCCCGCATCATCGAGCCGTCGGACTACCATATCCTCTTGAGCCTGGTCGCCGAAGGGCAAGGTGTCGCCCTGATTCCCCGCTCGCTCAAGACCATGCAGCGCAAGGGCGTCCTGTACAAAGACCTCGACGAGGGCGAGCAACTGGGCATCGCCATAGCCATCGCCCGCCGCACGGGGGAGCAGTCAGGCCAGGTCGCGGGCTTTATTGCCTTCTTGAAGGAACGCCTGGGATCGTTGGGTGCCATTTCCGCAATGACATCCAGCCCCGCCCCGCGCTCGTTCTCACCGTCTTCGACGACAACGATCCGCATTTCACGCTGAGAATCGCCTGCGGCACGAGCCAGCGCACGACGACACTTTGCTGCGGGGGATTTCCCGACCCTGAGAAAACGCAACCAGCAAGACCGACCGTTCCCATGCCGAC
This sequence comes from Verminephrobacter eiseniae EF01-2, assembly GCF_000015565.1. Lineage (NCBI taxonomy): Bacteria > Pseudomonadati > Pseudomonadota > Betaproteobacteria > Burkholderiales > Comamonadaceae > Verminephrobacter > Verminephrobacter eiseniae. Next base: position 2,076,313 of record NC_008786.1, on the reverse strand, counting down.
ATGGACATGCCGACCCGCACCCCCGGTGCGCACATTGCGGCGGCCAGTTCGTGACCGAACTGCACGACCGTCGCCACGGCCCCGGCGGCCTGTGCCGCCCATGCGCGCCGGCACACACCGGACCGCAGGCGCGTTGGTGTTGCCCCGGTTTTCATGGGTCGATCGGGCAGTGCCAGCAGGTATGATCGGGCGCTTGGCGCCGGCCGAGTCAGTGCCATATCGGTGCAATGACTGCCCGTAGCTCAACCGGATAGAGCAATAGCCTTCTAAGCTATAGGTCGGGGGTTCGAGTCCCTCCGGGCAGGCCATTGATAAGTTTCAAGAGGTCCCAGTAAGTCCCAGATTGTCTCGCAAGCCGTTGATTTCAATACAGTTTATTGAAATTGACGTCCCGCAAGATTCCGGACTGACCCATTGCAGCTCACCCAAAACGGGGGAACAATTGGGGGAACGAGGCCCGATTTTGGGCCACTCAACCGAGGTCGTTCCCCCATGTTGACCGAAATCGCCTGCAAATCCGCGGTGTGCCTGCCGGGCAAAGCGCGTGCCCGGCTGACCGATGCCGGTGGCCTGTACCTGGAAATATCACCGACCGGATTCAAACGCTGGTTCTGGAAATACCGCTTTGCCACCAAGGAAAAGCGCCTCGCGCTCGGCACCTACCCAGCGGTTTCCCTGAAGCAAGCCCGCAGCGAGCGTGATCTCGCCCGCCGCATCCTGCAGTCGGGCTCTGACCCGTCCAAACGCCGGCAGATCGAGCGGCTTGAACTTCAGCTGGCGGAAGCCAACACCTTCGAAGAAGTCGCTCGCGAGTTGCATGCCACCAAGGCCAGCGGGTGGAGCAAGCAGTACGGGGAACGTTGGCTTGAACGGATGGAAAAGGACTTGTTCCCCTGGATCGGTCCTGTTCCCCTACCCGAGATCACCGCCCCCATGCTGCTCAACACGCTGCGCAAAATTGAAAAGCGCGGGGCCCGGGAAACGGCACACACATTGCGGCAGACGGCTGGCCAGGTGTTCCGCTATGGGGTGGCCACCGCCGCTGCGAGCGCAATCCCGCTCCCGACCTTCACGGCGCGCTGCAGCCGCTGAACATCAAGCACATGGCCGCCATCCTGGAGCCCGCACAGGCCGGCGAACTGATGCGGGCCATCCACGACTATTCCGGCCAGCCAGTCACACGCGCCGCCCTGCTCCTGTCCGCCCTGCTCTTCCAGCGCCCCGGCAACATGCAGGCCATGCAATGGAACGAGCTGGACTGCAAGCTGGGGGCGAACGAAATCTATGGGCGCATCAAGGGAACAAAGACCGATCTGACCACACTGGCAACCGATCCCACAGACTACAAGGCGCTGATCGCCCAAGCCAAAGGCACCAGCGAGAAACTGGCACTGGCCCAGAAGCTGGCCACGCGGCGTCTGGCCTTCGGCGTGGTGCCGGAGCTCGATGCCTGCTTCGCGGCGCTGGAGTTCGAGCCATGAACGGCATGAGCAACGCCAAGGAGGCGCTCATCGCCGAAGTGCTGGGTGACATGGCATCCCTGATTGAGCGGATCGAGAAGCTCGGACCTGATATGGAAGTCTCGCGCAGGGAACTGCTCAAGGCCAGCAACCACCTCGCATTCCAGATGTCGGGATTCGAAGGCCGTATTGCCAAGCTCTCCGAGAATGCCGTGGACCTTTGCGTCAGTCAGATCAACCAAAAGGCCAGCGGTGTCTGCGCCAACACACAGAACACCCAGATCGCGGCCATGCAGTCTGCGGCGCGAGAAATGTTCAACAAAGAGTTCCACCCCGTGGTGAACCGGGTGGTGTCCCAACTGGAGCAATTGGCGCGACTGTTTCAACCCGACCGTAACCCCTGGCTGCCATGGCTGACGCATGGCGGTGCCTTTGTCACCGGCGCCGCGCTGACCTGGCTGCTCGTGGTCATGATCTGGGTTCGGTGAACACAGGACTGCGAAGAAGAATGGGGCCGACCAACATCGGGACGAACCCCACCGGCACCGTGTCTCAACGCGACAGGTTCGCCGGCAGGTTGAAGGGCGTGATCACCTCCACGTTCGAGCGCTTCGGTGCCGCCGCACTGGGCGCCGCGCCGTGGTGCTGCATCAGCAGGTGGCAGGCCAGGTGCAAGTCGTGGTGCAGATCGTGGTGGAGCACCGCCGACAGCTGCCGTTTCCGCAGCAGGGCCAGGTTGTCGTCGTCCAGGTCGTGCCCGATGAACACCCGACAGGCACGGCCCGCCTGCTCGAAGGCCGCGCGAATCGCCGCGTTGGCACCGCCCACCGAGTACACGGCCGCGATCCACGGCTGACGCGTCAGCAGGCGCCCCACTGCCGCCACCGTGGGCGCGTGCAAGCCCTGCCCCGCGTCCAGCACCTGGACGCCACAGTCGGAGCGTGCAGCGGCCAGCGCTACACGGAACGCCTCGATGCGTTCGCCTTCGCCCTGAAAGCGCTGCCCGCTGCTGGACACCAGCACATCACAGCAATGCGCGCCCAGCCACTGGTCCATCAGGTAGGCCGCCGTCTGGCCGGCGCAGCGGTTGTCCAGCCCGACATAGGACAGCCGGGGCGCCGACGGCATATCGGTGACCAGGGTGACGACGGGAATGCGGCGCGCCTGCAGCCGCGCCACCGCATCCGCCACCACCGGCAGGTCTGGTGCCTTGAGCAGCACACCGTGGCTGCCGCGGCGGGCAATCCCGTCCAGCACCGCCACCCATTGTTCGGCGCTCCGGGTTTCGGCCAGGTGATCGCGGGCGCGGAACACCGCCGGCTGCGTGCGCCGCATGGCCTCGTCCAGCGCGCCGCGCACCATGCGCGAAAACCGGGTGGGTGCCTCCATCACCAGGTCGATCAGCAAGCGCTGCCCCCGCAAGCCCACCTGTTGCTGCTGCCGCTCCAGCTCGGCCCAGGCCTGCTGCACGCGCCGCTGCGTGGCCGCGCGCACGCCGGGCCGCTGGTGCAACACGCGGTCCACCGTGGCCAGGCTCACGCCGGCCTGCAAGGCCAGCTCTTTCATCGCGAAGTCATGGGCCAAGGTGTGTCCGTCTGTGGGTGCGCAAATGCGCGTGGAAATGGGGGTGGATTTGATGGTGATCCGGTGGTGAATTCTGAGGTGTTTTTGAGGTGTTTGTCAGCCCCGGAAAAGCGCTCCGCTGCCTAGACTGGCCCCACAAACACCAGGAGACAACATGACCCAGTCCCTTCACCGGCACGGCCTGCGCGCCAACGAGGCGCGCCTCGACGATCTGCAAGCCGTTCTCGCCCAGAAGACCGACCCGCGGGACTGCCCTAACGCCGCGCACACCACCCACGACGTGCCGGTCTACGACTGCGCGGCCTTGCGCACACAGCTGCACGGCGATGACGGCTTCCGCTCGGCGCTGATGGCCGAATGGGCCAGGGTGTGGGAGCATGGCCCCGGCATCCTGGTGCTCAAGGGCGCCCTGCCCGACCATGCGCTGGTCGATGCCGTCACGCAGCGCTTCCAGGCCATCATCGAATCCGAGCGCCACGGCCAAAGCGGCGGTGACCATTTCGCCAAGGCCGGAGCGAACGACCGGGTATGGAACGCGCTGGAAAAACTCTGCCTGCTCGACCCGGCCCTGTTTGCCCGCTACTACGCCAGCGACATGATTGCGCTGGCCAGCCACGCCTGGCTGGGCCCGGGCTACCAGGTCACCTCGCAGGTCAACAACGTGCGGCCCGGCGGCGCGGCGCAGATGCCCCACCGCGACTACCACCTGGGCTTCTGCACCGCCACGCAGGCCGAGGCCTACCCGGCACACGCCCACCGCCTCTCGCCCATGCTGACCCTGCAGGGCGCGGTGGCGCACGTGGACATGCCGCTGGAGAGCGGGCCCACGCTCTACCTGCCCCATTCACAGAAGTTCAGCCACGGCTACCTGGTGGCCGAGCGCGCCGACTTCCGGACCTATTTCGAGCAGCACCGTGTGCAACTGCCGCTGGCCAAGGGAGACGCGGTGTTCTTCAACCCGGCCCTGCTGCACGCGGCGGGCGAAAACCGCTCGGCGGACATTCAGCGCATGGCCAACCTGCTGCAAGTGTCGGCGGCCTTCGGTCGCGCGATGGAGACCGTGGACCGGCACCGCATGGCGCTGACCCTGTACCCGCCGCTGCTGACCCTGCTGCGGGACGGCCAGCTCGACCCGGGAGCCGCAAGGCGCGCCGTGGCCGCCAGCGCCGAGGGTTACGCCTTCCCGACCAACCTCGACCGCGACCCGCCGCTGGGCGGCCTGGCCCCCGAAAGCCCGCAGGCGGTGATGCAGCGCGCGCTGCACGAAGCCTGGCCACCCGAACAGTTCCAGCGCCACATGGACACGCTGGCCGAACACCGCCTCAGCTGAACCCAGGAGACCGTCATGACATCCGCCACCCCCTTGAACGTCGGCATCGTCGGCCTCGGTCGCCTGGGCCGCCGCCACGCTGAATGCCTGGCCCACCACGTGCCCGGTGCCCGGCTCGTCGCCGCCTGCAACCCCAGCGCGGGCGCCCTCGACTGGGCCCGTGACCAGCTGGGCGTGACGCAGCTCCACCAGGATTTCAACCACTTCATCACCACCGCCGACATCGACGCCGTGGTGCTGGCCAGCCCCACCACCGAACACGCCCACCAGTTCGAGGCCGCGCTGCGCGCCGGCAAACACGTGTTCGTGGAGAAACCCCTGTCGCTCGATGTCGCCACCTGCGAAGCGCTGGCCGCTCTCGCGGCCGCGCACCCGGCACAGGTGGTGATGGTCGGTTTCGAACGGCGCTTCGACCCCGATCTGGTGCGCGCCCGCGCGGCCATCGAACGCGGCGAGCTGGGCCGGCCCTTCCTGGTGCGCTCGCAGACCTGCGACAGGATCGACCCAGACGGATTTTTCGTGAAGTTCGCCCCCACCTCGGGTGGCATCTTCAATGACTGCAGCGTGCACGACATCGACCTGGCCCGCTGGATGCTGGGCAACCCCAAGGCCACCAAGGTGTTCGCCAGCGGCACCAACGCGGTCCACCCGGAGCTGGCGCAGCACGACGACGTGGACAACGGCCTGGCGATCATCGAGTTCGAGGGCGGCGCCCGCGCCGTGCTGTACGCCAGCCGCACCATGCCCCACGGCCACGAGACCACGCTGGAGGTGATCGGCACCGCGGGCACGGTGCAGGTGGGTTTCGGCGCCCAGCTGGGTGCCACCACCTTCCGCTCGGCGCAGGGCGTGCACCACCCGGCGCTGCCCGACTTCTACGCGCGCTTCGAACAGGCGTTTCAACAGGAGATGCGGGCATTCGTGGCCGCCTGTCGGGGCACCGGCACCCTGCCGGGGGACCTGAGCGACGCCATCGAGGCCACCCGCATCGCGCACGCGCTCCAGCGGTCGTTTCTGACGGGGGAGACGGTTAGGCTGTGAGCACTCCGCATCGAAGCGGCAGATTGTGCGAACGGGAGGACTCAAGTGCCTCCCAGATCTCAGAAGAATGTCTCAGTTCAATGTGATATTGGCCGCCCGGATGTAGCTGCCCCAGCGATCAAACTCTCGGTTGTAGAACTGCTGGTAGGACGACGTGCTCATGGGCGTCATCACCATGGACATCTTGCGCATGGTTTCTGCCACCTGTGCATCGGCCAGAGAGCCTTCGATGGCGTCGTGCAGGCGCGTGACGATCTCGGCCGGTGTGTTCGCGGGTGCCACGAAGCCGAGCCAGGGACCGATGTCGATGTCGACGCCAAACTCCTTGAGGGTCGGCACATTGGGGTGTCCGGCCAGACGCTCGGGGGCGGTGACCGCCAACATGCGGATCGCACCGACCGCCACATGCTGTTCCGCCACCAGCGAGGGGATGACGGAACAGTCGATCTGCTTGGCAAGCTGGGCCTGCATCAACGGCGCGGTGCTGTTGTACGGCACATGCAGCAGCGGGGAACCTGTGCTCTTGTTCAGCACTTCCATGATGATCTGGCCCGAGCTGCCCTGGCCCCAGGAGCCGTAGGTCGGAGCGTCCTTCGCTTGCTTGGCCATCTGCAGAAACTCGGTCAGCGTCTTGGCCGGATGGGAGGCATGCACCATCACGGTCAGCGGGGTGAACCCGATCGGAGCCACCGCGAGGAAGTCCTTCTTTGAATCGTAGGGCGTGGGCTTGATGATGTGCGGCGCGATGGAATGCGAGTCGGCCGCCCCATAGATCAAGGTGTAGCCGTCGGCAGGGCTTCTGGCGCCCAGCAAGCTACCGATCGTGCCAATCGCCCCGGGACGGTTGTCGACGACCACGGGTTGCCCCAGGCGCTGGGACAGCACCGGCGCCATCGCCCGCACCAGGGCATCGCCGCCGCCGCCGGCCGCCCAGGGCACGATGATCTTGATCGGGCGCGACGGGTAGGCGTTGCCCTGCGCCAGGGAAGTGAGCGCCGTGCCGCCGATGACGGGCAGCGAAAGCAGGCGCAGCGCCTTGCGCCGGTTCAGGTTGGTGTTCATGGGGTCTCCTTCGTGGGGTGGGGGTCAAAGGCTTCTCTGATCGAGCCAGTGGCCGATGTGGGCCGCCAGCTGCTCGTGGTTGTCTTCCAGCATCAGCATGTGGCCGTTGCCGGTGATGCCGATGTCGGGGAGCCAGATGAAATCGGCGCCCAGGAACGTCGCCAGGGCGCCATCCACTTCCTTCGGATGGCGGGGGTCGGCGTCGCCGGTCATGACCAGGATCGGCAGGGTGCCCAGCTGTTCGGGGCGCTCCAGGCGCAGACCGCTGCCTCCGATGTTGAAGCGCTCGTTCAGGATCCGCGGGCTCTCGTGACCGATGGAGCGGGCGTAGGCCTCGAATGCGCCATGAGGAAAGCGCAGGCTGTTGGCCCAGTAGGTCTGGATGAACGACCGGTCCACGAAGGCCGGGCGATCGGTGGGCGCATAGATGGCGTGACTTCCAGCATCGCCGTCACCCGCCGTGTCTGGCTCGGTCGGAAGTTCCGGGACCAGGTTCGCGGGCGCTCCCGGCGCAATGCCGACAATCGCTTTGACGTGCGAGCGGTGGTTTTCCGCGACCCACCAAACAATGGGTCCGCCCGCCGAGTGTGCGAACACGATGGAAGGGCCGATGTCGTGCAGCAAGGCGGCCAGCGAGCGGCCCACATCGGCCATCGACAGCTCCAGGAAACGGGCGGAGGTCGGCGAACGGCCGTGCCCTGGCCAGTCCATCACATGAACGTCGTGTCCCCGGCGGCAGAACAAAGCCGCCCAGCCTTCACGGCCATCGGGTGTGGCCAGGTAGCCGGTTCCGTTGTGGAACCCGCCGTGAAGCATGACGATGGGCAGTTTCTCGGTCTTCTCCTCAGCGACCAGCACGTCCACATAGACGGGGTGATCTGCCGTGCCGGAGTAGATAAATCGCTGCTTCATGGTCTGGTTCCTTCGCTGGCGGGTCCGACGTCGTCAGAAAACCGCATGCCCAAATAGTCCCATATGGAACTATTTAAACGCAAAGGGTTTTCCCTTGGAGGGCACGGTGGCACGCCGCCCCCGATGGCTGGAAGGCCATCGACGTTCCTATACTTGAACGCATGCCCAGCTCCATCGCACCATGAAACGTCCGCTCAACGACATCCTCGACGGCGTCTCCATCCCCTTCGCCTACAAGCTCGGGTACATGATCAACTCGTACCGGGAGCCTTCGTTTCGAGCCATCGAGGCGACGCACGGACTGACGCGCCCCGAGATCCTTTCGCTCATCTTTCTGTGCTTCAGGGACGGCATCTCGGCGGCGGACATCTGCGATTTTTCCGGCCACCTCAAGAACAACATCAGCCGGGCCATCACGGCGCTGGAGGGCAAGGGGCTGGTGCGGCGCGAGCCCGATCCGCAAGACCAACGCCGGCTCATCCTCTACATCACGGCGGCCGGCCGGCGCCTGCACGACAAGTTCATGCCGGCGCTCCAGCAGCGCGAACAGGACATGATGGCCTGCCTGTCAGAGACAGAGCGGAGAACCTTTGAAGGTTTGCTGCGCAAGCTCTGCGCCCATGGGCCGGACTGGAACAGCAAGGAACACTGGTGTGTCACGCCGACCAAGGACTTGCCTGCCTCCGAGCAAAAACCTCGGCGAATGAAGAAAGCGTGACTCACGCATGTAGGGCTTCAGCGCAGCGAAGTGGGTTTTCCGGGACAGATGTCTCTTTGAAGAATGCTCGCACCGACTGTGCTTAAGACACGTGGGGGAACGAGTAGGGGAACACGCGAAAAACCGAACACACAAAACCGAGGCTCCATGCGGCTTCCATAGGTTTGTTCGAATTCCTCCGGGGCCAGGCAGCGGCAGAAAAAGGCGCTGCCCGCGCGCACCATCTGCTTTGCGGTACTGATGTTTCCAAACTTCCCGTTGATGGCATTCGGCTCCACCATCGGGCCCCTGTGCGCTGCCAACACCTTCCCGATGGCGGCGCGTGTCGAGACAGTTGTCGTCTCATTCACCCGCAGCCCGGCCTTGCCCAATGACTTGGGTTCGGACCTGCGGGGCCCAGCGCTGGGGGGCTGCGGTTTGCTGGAGTTCTGGCTGTCCAGATGGCGCCGCACTGGCCGCTCGCTGATTCGAATCGGCTGTCGCTACCCAGCCGCGCCAGCGCCGTCAACTACAATCCGCGACTCGATGCAACAGCTATCCGACCCATGGCCGATCGGCGGGCGCAAGGCCCACAGGGGTGGCACCCTGCGCCAAGTGGCCGCGCCCGATGTCGTCGTCACCCATGCCCCGCCCGGGCATTGCGCTGTCTGCCAGAGCAGCCCGGGCCAGGCCCTGCCTGGCGGGCGGGCACAAGCAGGCGCCCCTCTTTTCGATGCGCTCACGCACGCCTTTCCGGGCCCAACGCTCCAGCCTGGCTTGGGTTGATGGGCCGGGGTGCGGGCTTGGTGGCTTGTCGGTAGTGACTGCAAATCGTGCACACAAGCCCTGTTCGACGATGAATGACGCACTACCACCCCCGACCCGGCTGCTGAGCGCCGACCCGGCCGACTGGCCCGTGGCGCCGGGCTGGCAGCCACTGGTGCAAGACTTCTTTGCGGCGGCCAGCGGACAGGCGTTGCTGGCGTTTTTGCAGGCCCGGCTACAGGCCGGCGCCACCATCTTTCCACCCCGGCCACTGCGCGCGCTGGAACTGACACCGCCCGAGCAGGTGCGTGTGGTCATCCTGGGGCAGGACCCGTACCACGGCCACGGCCAGGCCGAAGGGCTGGCGTTTTCCGTCGCGCCGGGCGTGCCACTGCCGCCCTCGCTGCGCAACATCTTCCAGGAGTTGCAGCGCGACCTGGGCACCGCCTTTCCCGCTTGGCCGAATCCGGGCGGCAGCTTGGTGAAATGGGCCAAAAACGGCGTGCTGCTGCTCAACAGCGTCCTGACGGTCACTGAGGGCCAAGCCGCCAGCCACGCCGGCAAAGGCTGGGAGGCGCTGACCGACGCGGTCATCCGCCATGTGGCCGAAGGCCCGCGCCCGGTGGTTTTCATGCTCTGGGGCGCGCACGCCCAGTCCAAACGCGCCTGTATTGCGTCAAATCGCGGGCATCTGCTGCTGACCTCGAACCACCCCTCGCCGCTATCGGCGCTGCGCCCCCCGGTGCCATTCATCGGCAATGGCCACTTTGGCAAGGCGCGGGAGTTTCGGCTGCGGCAGCAGGCGCCGGGCTGATCCCGTCACCGCCCCGGGGATGCGACCTCCCCGACCGCCTCCTCGGCAGCCTCTATCTCATGGGCGCGGCGGGTGATTTCAGCCCCGATCGGAGGGCCTTTGAAACGGCGACGCGCCACGCCGAACCAGAGCACGGTCAAGAACACGACGATGCCGATGATGTAGTTGATCAAAATATCCGAAGGGGGCTGGATCCCCGCATACACCAGCACCAGAACGCCCGCCGACGACAGCGCCGCCAACGGCTTGGACCAGAAACCCAAGCGAAACGGGCCAAATTCCGTCCAACTCTTGCCTTCAGCAAAAAAGCCGGCGGCAATCGGCATCGCGTAAGAAACGTAGAGGAAAAGGGCGCAGCCTGCGGCCAGCGCCGAAAAAGCCGGGGAATACAGGGTGGCCGCGACCGAGCAGCCGGCCCCCAGCCAAATGGCTGCCACCGGCGTGCGCCAGCGCACACTCACATGGCGCCAGATACGCGACCCCGGCAAACCCCCATCCCGCGCAAAAGCAAAAATCATCCGCGACGCCGAGGTAAGCCCGGCCAGCGCGCAGATGAAATTGGCCACGACGATGGCAATCGCCAGAAAATCCTTCAGCCAGGTCGGTGCCGGCAGGTTGTTGAACAGATTGAACCAGGCGCTGCCGCCCTCCTTGGCCGTTGCCGCCAAATCGGGACTGGCCAGCACAAAGGACCCCGCCATCACCAGACCAAAGACCACAGACCACAAAACCGCATGCAACATGCCGCGCGGCACTGCCACCCGGGCGTTGTGGGTCTCTTCCGCCGTGTGGGCCGAGGCATCAAAACCTGTCAGCGTGTAGAGCGGGTAGAGCAGACCGATCAGGAAAGCGATGAACATGCTGCGCGGCTGCGGCACCAGCCCACCGCCCGCTTCTCCGGTCATGTTGACGAATGTGAACAGCCGGGAAAAATCCCATGTCGCGCCCCAGATCAGGAAGGTTCCGGTGAGCACGATGGCGACGACAAAAATCAGATAGCCGGAAAAATCCGTCAGCATCGTCGTCAGCTTGATGCCGAAATGGTTGCTGAGCGCCTGCAGCGTCGTAATCAGCAAGACGACGAAGATTTGCACCGCTACGGCCTGGCCGTTGTCCTGCCGGGCGGCATCCACGGTGATGCTGCTCACGTCCATATGGAACACGCCGGCCAGCACCAGATCACGGAAAAGATACCAGACACCCACATTCACCGAGGCCACCACGAACAGCAGGCCAATCAAATTGAACCACGCCGTGGCCCAACCCCAACCGCGTCCGCCAAAAATCGAGGACCAGTGATAAAGCCCCCCTGCCGTCGGATAAGCCGAGCCGATCTGCCCCAGACAAAGCGCCACCACCAGGGCAAAACAACCGCCGACGATCCAGCCGACGAACACCTGAAACCCGAACCCGGTGCTCAAAGCCTGCGGCAAGGAAGTAATGCCGCCCGCCAAAATGCAAACGATCGAAAAGGAAATCGCAAAATTGGAAAATCCGCTCATGCGCCGCGCCAACTCCTGGGCATAGCCCATGGAATGGAGCGTCTTGACATCCTCGTCCAATGGTTGGTTCATGGAATCTCCTGCAGAGTTGAAATCACGGCTTGCCGCTGGCCGCCAGTGTGCGTGTGCGTGCGTGTGTGTGCACTGGTAAGCATACAGCCACGGTTGTTGCACGCACTGTGCCAGGGCGCGTGGTGATTGCCGGTGTTCCCCTTGGACCGTTGCCCGTGCCGATCGTCATCCGGACTGTCATCCAGCGGACATCAAAACTTCACCGCGCTGTCACCTGCGGTTTCTATGCTGCACAGGCTTCGTCTCCCGCCAATACCCACGAACCCACGACCCACGAGGAACCCCATGACCCACCCTATCGATGCGCTCGCGCCAGCGTTCGACTTCAACGACGAGAACTCCAATTCCTCCGCCAACCCGAGCTTTGCGGCGGTGCTCGACGCGCGCCTGTCGCGCCGTGGCCTGCTGCGCGGCAGCGTGGGCTCGGTGGGCAGCGCGATGCTGGCCGGCTTGGGCATGACCGCTTGCGCTGGCGGCGACGATGCCACGGCGCCGGCAACACCCGCATCGCCCCGGCTGCTGGGTTTCAGCGCCGTGGCCAAGAGCCTGGCCGATACCGTGACCGTGCCCGCCGGCTACAGCGCCAGCGTGCTGTTTGCGCTGGGCGACCCGATCGCCGCCGGCCTGGCCGCTTACAAGAACGATGGCAGCGACACTGATTTCGAGCGCCGCGCCGGCGACCACCATGACGGCATCGAATGGTTCGGCCTGGGGGCCGATGGCAAACGCAACGACAACGCCAGCGAGCGCGGCCTGCTGGCCATCAACCATGAGGCCACCACCGACGAGAAGCTGTCCTCGTATTTCCTGCACCCCGATGGCGGCACCAGCAGCTTGCCCCGCCCGGCGGCCGAAGTGGACAAGGAAATCACCGTCCACGGCATTACCGTGGTCGAAGTGGCCAAGTCGGCCGGCAAGTGGGCCTATGTGCCTGGGTCGGCGCTGAATTTCCGCCTCACCGCGCAAAGCCCGATCGAGATCGCCGGCCCGGCCCGTGGCAGCGCGCAATTGATCACCAAGTATTCCCCCACGGGCACCATGACCCGTGGCACGCTGAACAACTGCGGCACCGGCAAGACGCCCTGGGGGAGTTTTCTCACGGCCGAAGAAAACTGGGCCGGCTACTTCACCCGCAGCGCGGCCGATGACGCTGCGCGTGGCAACGGCAAGAGCGTCACGGCGCTCAAGCGCTATGGCCGCAACCAGGGCGCAGCCTCGCGCCACGGCTGGGAAACGGGCGGCGCCGGTGACCAATACCAGCGCTGGAACAACAGCCTGATCGGCGCCTCGGCCGACGGCAGCGATGACTACCGCAACGCGATGAACTGCATGGGCTACATCGTCGAGATCGACCCCTACGACAAGACCCGCATGGCCAAAAAGCGCACCGCCCTGGGCCGCTTCGCCCACGAGAACGCGGTCTTCGGCACGCCGGTGGCGGGCCAGCCTCTGAGCGTCTACATGGGCGACGATTCGCGCGGCGAGTACATCTACAAGTTCGTCTCCAGCGCCCTGTGGAATGCGGCCGATGCCAATGCCAGCGACCGCATGGCCGTGGGCGACAAGTACCTGGACAGCGGCCGGCTGTATGTCGCCCGGTTCGATGCCGATGGCACCGGCGCCTGGGTGGAACTGGCGCTGTCCAACAGCGCCATTGCGAACTACGCGGCCTACCGGTTTGCCGATGCGGCCGATATCGCCATCAATACCCGGCTGGCCGCCGATGCCGTGGGCGCGACCCGGATGGACCGGCCCGAGTGGGCTGCCGTGAACCCGGCCAATGGCGAGGCCTATTTCACGCTGACCAACAACAACCAAAGCCGCAACATCAACCCGGGCAGCGGCCAGTACCCGCCGGATGCGGCCAACCCCCGGGCCTATACCGACATGAAGGGCACGACCAGGCAGGAGGGCAACCCCAACGGCCACCTGGTGCGCCTCAAGGAAAACCCCAGGGATCCGGTCACGGGCTTTAGCTGGGACGTGTATCTGTTTGGTGCCGAGGCCGGCGCCGACAAGGCCATGGTGAACCTCTCGGCGCTCACGCACGAGCAGGACTTCTCCAGCCCTGACGGCCTGGTCTTCAGCCAGGCCACCGGCATTTGCTGGATCGAGACCGACGACAACGCCTATACCGATGTGAGCAACTGCATGCTGCTGGCCGCCACGCCCGGCCAAGTGGGCGATGGCGCGAAAAAGACGCTGAGCTACACCCGGGCCGATGGCAGCCGGCTGGACATCGTCACCCCCGTGGGCCGGGCGGCGACGGCCGATACCCTCAAGCGCTTTCTGGTCGGCCCCAAGGGCTGCGAAATCACCGGCCTGGCCGAAACCCCGGATGGCAAGGCGCTGTTCGTGAACGTCCAGCACCCCGGCGAGTCCACCGGCATAGCCAATCTGGCAGACCCGGCCAAATACCAGAGCCAATGGCCCGCCAATGCGGGCTACGGCGCCGGCAAGCGCCCCCGTTCGGCGACCATCGTGATCACCAGGAATGACGGCGGCAGCGTCGGCACCTGATTCCATTTCCACATCGTTCGTGAACGCGAAGGCGGAGCGCAGACAGCACGAATGCACGGCAAGCGGCGCCGACGAAGTGACGAAGCGCGCGGATGATTCAGGAATGGAATGAATGCGGCGCCTACACGGCGCCTACACCCGCACCGGGTCGGCCACGCGCCCGCGCAGCACCCGCTCGAAGTGGGTCGGGTCGTGCGGCTTGAGCATGGCGGCCGGGCGCGGCAGGTACCAGTCCCACAGGCGCGAAATCCAAAAGCGCAGCGCGCCCGCGCGCAGCATCGCGGGCAGCAGGCCGCGCTCGGCAGCGGTCAGCGGGCGCTCGGCCTGGTATGCGGCCAGCATGCGCGCTGCGCGCGCGCCGTCGTGGGCGCCGCTGGCCAGGTCGATGCACCAGTCGTTCAGGCACACCGCGAGGTCGAACAACCAACTGTCCACGCCGGCAAAGTAGAAATCGAAAAAACCCGTCAGTTCCTGGCCATCGAACAGCACGTTGTCGCGAAACAGATCGGCATGTACCGGCCCCCGGGGCAGGGCGGCGTAGGCCGCGCTGGCGGCCACATGGTTCTGGTAGGCCAGTTCCGCGCGCAGCAGCGCCGCCTGGGCCGCAGCGACATGCGGCAACACCACGGGCACGGTGTCGTTCCACCACCGCAGGCCGCGCAAATTGGGCTGGTGGCGCTCAAAGCCGCGCCCGGCCAGGTGCATGCGCGCCAACATGCGGCCCACGGCGGCGCAATGCGCGCCTTGTGGCGCCAGTTCGCTGCTGCCGCGCAGTTTGTTCACGACGGCGGCCGGCTTGCCGCAGACGCTGTGCAGGATGACGCCGCCCGGGTCGGCACGCGGGTCCGGCACCGGCACGCCGCCCTGTGCCAGGTGCTTCATCAGGTGCAGGTAAAACGGCAGTTGCCCGGCCGTCAGGCGCTCGAACAGCGTCAGCACGAACTCGCCCTGCTCGCAGGTCAGAAAGTAGTTGGTGTTCTCGATGCCGCCCTCGATGCCGCGCAGCGCCAGCAGTTCGCCGAGGCGCAAGCGCCGCAGCAGCGCGCGCGCCTCTGGCTCGGAGACTTCGGTAAAAACGGCCACCGCCAACCCGCCAAGTCAGAACTTCAGTATGTTCCAGACGCGGGGGGCGGTGGCGGTTTCGGCGCCGCTTTGGCTGCCGGCGCGGCGCAGTGCGCCATCGGGCGACTGCACTTCGTAGCCGGGCATGGGGCCGATCTTGGGCTGCACCGAAATGATTCTGGTCTGGCCGCCCACGCGCAGTTCGTCGATCCGGCTGCCGGCGTCTTCGAGCCGGATGCGTTCGCTGCGCTGCTGGCTGTGGCCCGGGGGCGGCCCGGAATCGGGCAGCGCCTGGGCCAAGGCGATGCCGCAGGCCAGTCCCGGCAAGCAAAGAAGATGATGAACGGCACGCATGGGCATGGATTGTAGGGCGCGCGTCCATGCCCCATGCCTGATGACCGGCCCAAGTGCACAATCCGCGCATGACCGATCCCAAGACCCTGGTGCTGGTGGATGGCTCCAGCTACCTCTACCGCGCCTTCCATGCCCTGCCCGATCTGCGGGTGGTTCCGGGCGATGCGCGCAGCGCCGCCACCGGCGCCATCCGCGGCATGATCAACATGCTGCAGGCGCTGCGCAAGGAGCGGCCGGCCAACTACGCGGCCTGCGTTTTCGATGCCTCCGGCCCGACCTTCCGCGACAGCATTTACCCCGAATACAAGGCCCGGCGCGCGCCGATGCCCGAGGACTTGCGCGCGCAGATCGCGCCGACCCACGAGGTGGTGCGCCTGCTGGGCTGGCCGGTGCTGGCCATCGCCGGCGTGGAGGCCGACGACGTGATCGGCACGCTGGCCGTGACGGCGGCGGCGCAGGGCATGCAGGTGCTGGTGTCCAGCGGCGACAAGGATTTGAGCCAGTTGGTGAACCAGCACATCACCATCGTCGACACGATGAGCGGCAAAAAACGCGATGTGGCGGGCGTGACCGCCGAGTTTGGCGTGCCCCCGCAACTCATGGTCGACTACCAGACCCTGATGGGCGACGCCGTGGACAACGTGCCCGGCGTGCCCAAGGTCGGCCCCAAGACCGCCGCCAAGTGGTTGCAGGAATACGGCTCGCTGGATGCGCTGCTGGCGCATGCGCACGAGATCAAGGGCGTGGTGGGCGAGAACCTGCGCGGCGCCATCGGCTGGCTGCCCACCGGCCGCCAACTCGTCACCATCCGGACCGACTGCGACCTGGCCGCGCATGTGCCCGGCCTGCCCGCGCTCGACGCCCTGGCCATGGGCGCGCCGCAGGTGCCCGGGTTGCGCGCGTTCTACGAGAAATACGGTTTCAAGGGCCTGGCCCGCGCGCTGCAAGACCCTGCCCCCCCTGCCCTGCCCCTGTCCGGCGCAACGGGCGACCTGTTTGCCGACCCCGCCGCCGACGTCCCCGTCCCCGTTCCCGGGCACGGCGCCGACCCGCCGGCCTCGGCCGCCCGGCAACACCCGGTGCAGTACGAATCGATCCTGAACTGGCAGGACTTCGAGCAATGGCTGCAGCGGCTGCAACAGGCCGATCTGGTGGCGCTGGACACCGAAACCGATTCGCTCGACGAAATGCGGGCGCAGATCGTCGGCATCTCGCTGAGCGTGCAGCCTGGCGCTGCGGCCTACATCCCGCTGCAGCACAGCGGGCCGGATGCGCCCGCGCAACTGCCCATCGGCCAAGTGCTGGCACGCCTCAAACCCTGGCTGGAAGATGGCCGGCGGCACAAGCTGGGCCAGCACATCAAGTACGACCGCCATGTGTTTGCCAACCACGGCATCGAGGTGCAGGGCTATGTGCACGACACCATGCTGCAAAGCTATGTGCTGGAGGTGCACAAGCCGCACAACCTGGGCAGCCTGGCCGAGCGCCACACCGGCCGCAAGGGCATCAGCTATGAAGACCTGTGCGGCAAGGGCGCGCACCAGTTGCCGTTTGCCCAGGTGCCGGTGGACAAGGCCGCCGCCTATTCGTGCGAAGACGCCGACCTGACCCTGAACGTGCACCAGACCCTGTGGCCGCAGCTACAGGCCCATGACAGGCTGCGCTTCATCTACGAACTGGAAATCGCCAGCAGCGAGGCGCTGTACCGCATCGAGCGCAATGGCGTGCTGATCGACGCGCCCACGCTGGCCCAGCAAAGCCATGAATTGGGCCAGCGCATCGAGCAGTTGCAAGCCGACGCCTATGCGCTGGCGGGCCAGCCCTTCAACCTGAGCAGCCCCAAGCAATTGGGCGAAATCTTCTTCGACAAGCTGGGCATGCCGGTGGTCAAGAAAACAGCCACCGGCGCGCGCAGCACCGACGAAGAAGTGCTGGAAAAGCTGGCCGAGAACTACCCGCTGCCGGCCAAACTGCTCGAACACCGGGGCCTGATCAAACTCAAGGGCACCTACACCGACAAACTGACCCAACTGGCGCTGCCGCGCACGGGCCGGGTGCACACGCACTATGCGCAGGCCGTGGCGGTGACGGGCCGCCTGTCGAGCAACGACCCGAACCTGCAAAACATCCCCATCCGCACGCCCGAAGGCCGGCGCGTGCGCGAAGCCTTCGTGGCCCCGGCCGGTTGCGTGATTGCCAGCGCCGACTACTCGCAGATCGAGCTGCGCATCATGGCCCACCTCAGCGACGACCAGGCCCTGCTGCACGCCTTCCACGCCGGCCTGGACGTGCACCGCGCCACCGCCGCCGAAGTGTTCGGTGTCGCGCTCGATCAGGTCAGCAGCGAACAGCGCCGCTACGCCAAGGTGATCAATTTCGGCCTGATCTACGGCATGGGCAGCTTTGGCCTGGCCAAGAACCTGGGGCTGGAGAACAAGGCCGCAGCGGCCTACATCGACCGCTACTTTCAGCGCTACCCGGGCGTCAAGCAGTACATGGACCAGACCCGGGCAGCCGCCAAGTCCAACGGCTATGTCGAAACCGTGTTTGGCCGCCGCCTGTACCTGCCCGAGATCAACTCGCCCAACGGCCCGCGCCGCAGCGGGGCCGAGCGCTCGGCCATCAACGCCCCGATGCAGGGCACGGCGGCCGACCTGATCAAAATGGCCATGGTGGCGGTGCAAAAAGAACTCGACGCGCAGCAGCCCGCGATCCGGATGATCATGCAGGTGCATGACGAACTGGTGTTCGAGCTGCCCGGGAACGCCGTCGACTGGCTCCGAACCCATGTCCCGCGCCTGATGGCCGAGGTCGCAACGCTCAAGGTGCCGCTGCTGGCCGAAGTCGGGGTCGGGCCGAACTGGGAGCAAGCGCATTGATGGCGCAATGACGGCCAGCGGGGTGGGGCATGGTGGTAGCCCGACCGGGCGCCATTGCCGGCACCGGGCTGCGCCTGATAGATCACCGTGACCGGCAGGCCGCGCTGCCGCAGTTCATGGCAGGTGGCAGGGCGCCCGGGGCGGGGCTTTGGGCCATGGCCGCCCCCGCCGGCAAATGCAAATGATCAGTGATGAATCCGGGATTCCATCCGGTCAGGCAGGGCTTGCGGCGCGCTGGCTTCTTCCGCGGTCTGACCGTTCAACTGCGCATGCAGGCGCTGCTCGTCCAGTTCCTTGCTCCACTTGGCAACGACGATGCTTGCCACGCCGTTGCCGATGGTGTTGGTCAGTGCGCGCGCTTCGGACATGAAGCGGTCGATGCCGAGAATCAGCGCCAGCCCCGCCACCGGCAAGTGGCCGACCGCCGACAGGGAGGCGGCCAGCACGATAAAGCCGCTGCCGGTAATCCCGGCGGCACCCTTCGAGGTCAGCAACAGCACGGCCAGCAGCGTCACCTCCTGCATCAGCGTCATCGGCGTATTCGTCGCCTGCGCGATGAACACCGCCGCCATGGTCAGGTAGATCGCCGTGCCGTCCAGGTTGAACGAATAGCCGGTGGGTATCACCAGGCCGACGACGGTCTTTTTGGCGCCCAGGTTTTCCATCTTGCTCAGCATGCGCGGCAGAACCGATTCTGACGATGAGGTGCCCAGCACGATCAGCAACTCTTCCTTGATGTACTTGACGAATTTCCACACACTGAAGCCGTGCAGGCGCGTGATGGTGCCCAGCACGGCGAAGATGAAGAACAGGCAGGTCAGGTAGAACGTGCCCATCAGTTTGCCCAGCGACAGCAGCGAGCCGATGCCGTATTTGCCGATGGTGAATGCCATTGCGCCGAAAGCGCCGATGGGGGCGGCCTTCATGATGGTGCCGACGATGGCAAACAAGACCTGCGAGACTTTTTCGATGAAGTCGAAAACCATCGTGCCGCGCCCGCCGAAGCGATGCAAGGCAAAACCGAACAGCACCGAGATCAGCAGCACCTGCAATATGTCGCCCTTGGCGAAGGCATCCACCATGCTGACCGGGATGATATTGAGCAGGAACTCCACCGTGCCGGTCATCTTGCCGGGGCCGGTGTAGGCCGTGATGGCCTTGGTATCGATCGTGCGCGGATCGATGTTCATGCCCGCGCCGGGTTGCAGCACATTGACCAGCACCAGGCCGACGATGAGCGCCAAGGTGCTGACGATTTCAAAGTACAGCAGCGCCAGGCCGCCGGTCTTGCCGACCTTCTTCATGTCTTCCATGCCGGCGATGCCCAGCACCACGGTACAGAAGATCACCGGGGCGATGATCATCTTGATCAGCTTGATGAAGCCGTCGCCGAGCGGCTTCATGGCCTCGCCCGACGGCGGGTAAAAATGGCCGAGCACGACGCCGATGACGATGGCCGCCAGCACCTGGACATACAGTGATTTATGAAGTGGCGCCTTGGTCATGATGCTCCGCTCATTCCGGGATCCGGGGAAACCTGTCGTGCAGTCGACAATGCCAAAGAACGAAGCCGCAACGGTCACCGCAGGCGCAAGTATGCACGAGCAGCAGCGGCGCGGCGCGTGCCAGGATGCTTGTCGCCTCATTGACACAGCCGGCGGCGGGATATCCCGCGCTGGCACGCATTTCGACGGCCAATCCGTGGTCGCGGCCGGGGGCCACGGCCTCGATGGGGGCTCCGTTGCGCGTGGTGCCTGGCCAGGATGGGGTGGTGCCGGGAATGGTGCCGGGAATGGTGCCGGAAATGACACCAGCGGTGGCGCCGGCAGTGGCGCCCGCCCGGGACATGCCCGGAGCCATCACCGGCTCAAGACTTGCTCAGGATGTGAATGGCAACGGCGGCTTCTTCGATGCCCAGGAAGCCGCCGCCGTTTTCCTGCATCGCGTGGCGCGCGCCAGGCACCTGCCTGGGGCCTGCCTCGCCGCGCAACTGGGTCGTGAGCTCGTAGAGCTGGCCCAGCCCGGTCGCACCCAGCGGGTGGCCCTTGGACTCCAGGCCGCCGGACGGGTTCACGGGCAGGCGCCCGCCCAGGGTGAAGTCGCCACGCTCCTGGGCCGGCCCGCCTTCGCCCAGTGGCGCAAAGCCGAGGTTCTCGACCTGGATGATCTCGCCCATGGCGGTGGCGTCATGCACCTCGGCCACGTCGATGTCCTGCGGCTGCAGGCCCGTCTGCTCGTAGGCTTGCAGCGCGGCCAGGCGCGAAACGTGCAAATAGGGCTGCGCCAGCGTGCGGTGGCTGAAGCTGCGCATCACGCTCGCCGCCACGCGCACGCAGCGTGAACGGTCGGCGCCCAGGCGCTCGATGCCCTCTTGCGTGCACAGGATGGCCGCCGCCGCGCCGTCAGACAAAGGCGCGCACATCGGCACGGTGAGCGGGTAGGAAATGGGCGCCGCCGCCAGCACCTCCTCGACGCTGAAGGGCTTGCGGAACTGCGCGTAGGGGTTGTGCTGCGAATGCCGATGGTTCTTGGCCGACACCGCCGCAATCTGGCGCCGGGTGGTGCCGTAGGTCTTCATGTGCTGGCGGCAGAAGGCGGCGTAGATGGCCATGAACTTGCTGTAGGGCCGCTCGGATTCGGAGCCTGGGGGCGGCTCCACGCCCTCGCCCATGCGCAGCAGGGTCTGGTAGTTCTCCTCGGCGCGCGAGACATCCCATCCGCCCTCGAACAAGGCCATCGCCCGGGCTTTGTCCGGGATGACCATCTTCTCCACACCCAGGGCCAGGGCGACATCGGTGGCGCCGGCCTTGAGGCTGTGCACCGCCAGGTGGACGGCGGTGCTGCCCGAGGCGCAGGCGTTCTCCACATTGAAAATGGGGATGGAATGCAGGCCCAGGCTGGCAAGCACCACCTGCCCGGGAATGGACAACTGCCCGTGCAGCGGCCCCTGGGTGAGTCCGGCATGGAAGGCCACGCCGATGTCGGCTGCGGCGCAGCCGGCGTCTTTCAGTGCCCCGCCCAGGGCCTCGCGCGCCAGATCGTTCACCGAGCGCTCCGGATGGCGGCCGAACACCGTCATCGCGATGCCGACTATGTAGATGTTGCTCATGAAACCCCGTGCCGATCCTGTGTCCTGGCCATGTCTTCAGATTTTTCAGATGTGGCGCTGCACGTCGCGCCAATAGGCTTGGCGCAGGTCTTTCTTGAGCACCTTGCCCACGGGGCTGCGCGGCAGCGCGGCGATGAAGTCCACCGACTTGGGCGCCTTCATGCTGCCCAGCTTTTGCTTGCACAGCGCGATCAGTTCGGCAGCCGTGACGCTCTGCGCCGGCTTGAGTTCGACCACGGCCTTGACCGCCTCGCCCCACTGCTCGTCAGGCACGCCGATCACGGCGCAGTCTTGCACTGCGGGGTGCGACCAGATCACCTGCTCGATTTCGCCCGGGTAGATGTTGAAGCCGCCCGAGATGATCATGTCCTTCTTGCGGTCGGTGATGTGCAGGTAGCCCTCGGCGTCCAGGTGGCCCATGTCGCCCGTGTGCAGCCAGCCGTCGACGATCGTCTCGGCGGTGCGCTCGGGCTGTTTGTAATAGCCTTTCATCACGAGGTCGCCACGCACGCAGATCTCGCCGCTTTGCCCTGCGGGCAGGCAGCGCTGCTGCTCGTCGAGGATCTCGACCCGTATCAACGGGTTCGGCCGGCCCACCGAGCTCAGGCGTTCATCGCTGGCGAGTTGGCCATTGACGAAGTGCTCGTCGGGCCGCAGGTAGGCAATCGAGGCCGGCGCCTCGGTCTGGCCATAGCCGCCCAGCATCACCGGGCCGAATACCGCGATGGCTTGCTTGAGCTTTTGCACGGACATCGGGGCCGCGCCGTACATGAAGTATTTCAGCGAGGAAAAGTCGATGCGCTCGATGCCGGGAATGCCCAGCAACCGGTAGATCACCGTGGGCGGCAGAAAAAGCTCGGTCACCCTGTGCCTGGCAATGGCCTCGAACATCCCGGCCGGATCAGGGCTGGGCAGCACCACGACCGTGCCGCCGCGTGCCGTGCAGGGAATGCCCAACACGCCGGCAGTGTGCGTTATCGGCGCCGCAGCCAGGTTGACGGGATGTTCGTCGCTGCCATAGCTGCAGGCGATCATGTAGTGCGCCACGAAGGTCTGCACGCTGCGATGCGTGTTCATCACGCCCTTGGGGGCGCCAGTGGTGCCGCCGGTGGGCATCACCGTGATGATGTCGTCGGGCAGCATCCGGACATCGGGCGCGGTGCCGGGCTGCTGGCCGCACCAGTGTTGCAGCGAGGGCGCGTCGGCCAGTTCGTCATCGATGCAGACCCAAAGCCGGATGCGCGGCAGTTGCGGCCGCAGTTCGGCCACCATGCCAGCGAAAGCCTTCTGGAAAAAGAGGGCCTCGCAATCGAAGCCATCGAGAATGAAGCGGTTCTCCCCGGCAGTGCTGCGCGAATTGACCGGAATCCAGGCCAGACCGGCACGCCACAGCCCGAGCGCGCAGATCCATGCAACCGGGTCGTTCATGGACAGCACGGCCACCTTGGCCTCTTTGGCCAGGCCGGCCGCCAACAGTCCATGGGCCACGCGGCAGGACAGTTCGCGCGCCTGCGTAAAGGTGTAGCTGCGCTCGCCCATGATGTAGGCGATGCCATTCGGGTTGGCGCGCCAGCCCCGGTCGAAAAAGTCGATGAATGCCATGGGACGGGTCTCCTTGTGGATGGCAGTCTTGGGCCTCAGGCAGCGCCGTTCAGGCGATCGGCCCGAGCCCGCCTTCGGCCTCGGCCGGTATGCCCTGCATGAGTTCGACGATGCGGTTGATGGCCGCCGTAAAGCGCAGCAGTTTCAGCAGGTCGCCGGCGACGAAGATGCGGCGCGCGGTCAAGGCGACGATGGCATTGGTCTTGCCCGCCAGCACGTCGTGAAAGATCTCGTAGGAGGTGGTCATGGTGAAGGAGGGTTTCTCGTGCAGTCCGAGACCGTGCACGGTGGCCTCGGGGAACTTGATCCACCAGACGAAGGGCTTGTCGCCGGCACTCTCCTTGGGCGGCTTGACCACGTACTGGTAGATGGCATCGAAGCCACGGGCCTTCCTCTGAAAGACCTCGTCGCTGGCCGCGCGGCGGGCCAGTTCGCTGACCCATTGTTCGTCGTAGAGCTTCATGGCGATTCCTTGCGGCCGGGCCGCTTCGAGTGTGGGGCGCTGTCAGGATTGGTTGCGCCAGCGCGCAATTTGCGCCAGCACGTCGTCGGGGGCGGCCTGGGCGGGAACCCGGGCCACGACAAAGGGGACGCCGGGCGTGGCCTGGCGCACCCAGTTGGCTTCGTTGCACCACAGGCCCATGCCGGGTATGGCCGGGTGTACGGCCAGCGCGTCAAAGCCCCGGGGGACGCCATGCGTGGTCGCGCTGCACAGCACGCAAGGCCAGCCGTGGTGGCCGGCGGCATTGGTCAGGGCGGCGTAGAGCTCGGCCGGGTCGGTGCCCAGGCCGGCCTGCTGCTGCACCACCAAGGCCCCCAGGCCGCTGCCCGCGAGACGGTGCAGCAGCGCCGCCAGATAGACCGATACGTCCTCGGCGTCGGCCCCGTCGAGCGCATCCACATCGGCAGCGGCGCCGACCCAGGAAAGCCATGGCCCGGGCCCGTCTATCTGCAGCGCCAGGCCGGCCGTGCTGCCGATGGCGCTGTGCAAGGCGCGCAGCGCATCCAGCAGTGCCGCCCTGAGCCTGGGGTCCTCCAGGCGCGCCTGGAGTGCACGCCGGGGTTTGACCATGCCTTGCCCGGGCCGGCCGTGGGCCTGCCACCAGGCCTGTACCCATTCGCGCAGCGGCAAGACGAACCAGTCCGGATGCAGGCTTTGCGCCATCGGACGGCACACGGCCAGCAGCGCGGGGGTGCCGAACCAGTGCTCGTCATCGTTGCCGAACACCCGCCGGGCGTAGGAGAGCGCGTCCAGGCACAGTGCCGGGCCGCCCCGCAGGGCCGGGCCGGGGAATCGGCTCTTGCTCATGCCGTGCGCTCCGCGCGCAGTTGCCGCACCTGCGCCTCGAGCTCGCGGATGCGCAGCCATTGCGGGTCTTGCATCATCACGGGCTGCAACGCATCGGCCGGGGAAGGCACCTCCTCGTTGCCCATCCAGATTTCGTCGGGCTTGTCCCAGCAGCCGAAATAGGGGGCGGGCAGGCCGCTGGGCCCGGGCGTGACCCAGTCGGCGATGAACTCGGCATAGGGCCGACCGCGCGCCAGGCGTTCGGCGCGCAGTTGGGCGCGCACACGCTGTGTGGCGTCTTCGTCCAGGGCCTGGGTCTGCGCGTGCAGCACCACACCATAGACTTGGCGGGCCACGGCGGCGCAGAGGATCTGGTCGCACACATCGCGCCACACGGACAGCGGTTCGCGCTCGAGCACATCGCCCCAGCCGCCGCCGGTGCCCTGGCTCATCAAATAAATGTCGCCGCGCTGCGCCAACTCGAAGGGCATGGCCATGGTGTGGGTTTCGTAGCGGGCGCCTGCGATCGGGCGCTGGTTCATGATCTCGGCCAGGTCGTAGCTGGCGAATGCGCGCGGGTCGTCTTCGATGCGCTCGAAGATGTCCACGCCCAGCACCTTGCAGATCGGGTAGGTGCCGCAGCCATAGCCGCCGAATATGCCCGAAATGTTCGGGTAGGCCGATCCGCTGGCCACGGTGGCAAAGCCCCAGAGCGGGCTGTCCTTGGGCGAGATGGCCCATTGGAAACCCGAGCCGCCGCGGAACTTGCCAAAGCCCTGGTTGTCGCGCAGCAGCTTCTTGCCAATCAGGCTGAGGTAGGGCACCTCCTGTTCCTGCACCTCGATCTCGGGCAGGTCGCCCATGATGGAAAAGAGCGCGGCAATGGAGTGCTCGCCGTCGGCGCCATCGCGCGCGCCGCCGGGCATTCCGTTGACGTTTGCACTGATGCTGGCCACCATCTGGCCGCGCTGGTTCACGCCGGCGTAGATGTAGGTGTTGATCATGTTGTACCAGGGCGCCAGGGCCCGGGTGCGTGCCTGCGGCGCGGCGTAGGAGAGCTTGGTAAAGGCCACCTGCAGGGCGGTGAAGGTGGGAAACAGCGTCAGCATGCTGATGGAATTCGGGGTCTCGAAGCTGGAGTTCAGGCAAGAGCCCGGATCGACCTCGAACTCCACCGGCGCCAGCACCGCCTGGTTGCGCGGCAGGTCGGGCCAGACGAAGCCGCACAGCAGGTTGCCGACGACGGCCTTCGTGGAGCCCAGCACCGAGTTGATGGTGCGGTTGGCAAACTCCGGCGCGCTGCCGCGCACATTGACCACCAGGCGTTCGCCGCTCTTGCGCAGTTCGACGTTGCACTTGATGTAGGCCTGCTCGCGCAGCGTGCTGTCGGCAAAGGCGATGGCGCGCGTCGTGCCGTCGGGCAGCGCGGCGATGCGCCGGCGCACCTCGGCCTGCACGTCCTCCAGCCCCAGCCGGAGCATGCCGATGAAATCGTCGGCGCCGAACTCGGCAATCGCGTCGTGCACGCGCTGCACCAGTGTCTTGCAGACGGCCAGGCGGGCCTTCATGTCCTCGTACATCAGCGCGCGGTCGCGCACCATGTTCTGCATGAAGGTCACCAGATCGCGCTTGAGTTCGCCGCCCTCGGCGATCTTCATCGGCGAGATGCGCAGGCCCTCGCCGTAGACCGACTCGGCCAGCGCGCTCAGGCCGCCCGGCTCGATGGCGCCGTTCTCGCCCAGGTGTTCGGAGCAGCCAACCCAGCACGCCAACTCGCCGCCGGCGAACACGGGCATGAAGGTGGCGAAGTCGGCCGGGTGGATGGAGCCCCAGCGCGCGTCGTTGTGCATGAAGGCATCGCCATCATTGACGCCTATGCTCGGCTCGCCACGCCAGTACTTCATGATGTGGCGCAACGCATAGTGCGTGATCGAGGCGAAGCCGAGCACGCCGCCGGTGCTGACCACGGCCAGATCGCCCGAAGCGGTCCAGATGCCGGTGATGGAATCGCCCCACTTGGCGCCGGGAGACGAGGCGATTGCGCTCATCACTTGCCAGGTCTCGTTGCAGTTGGAGATCAGCCGGTCGCGCATCAGGCCCACACGATCGCGCTCCCAGTCGCGGGCCAGCAGCGCGTGCTCGCGCGGGGTGCGCGGCGCCAGTCCATGGTCGCGCATGATGTCGGGGTCGGGCCCGATGAACACGGTCTGGTTCTTCAGGAAAGCCTCCACCGATTCAAAGGCTTCGCGTTCATCGGGGTTCAGATCGTTTTTCATGTCCTGGCTCCTTGCGGGTTCAATGCGCGCGCGTCATCCAGGCCGCGCCCTCTTGGCAAAGGACGAAATGCCACTGCGGCTCGATCAGGATCGTCGTGACCCTGGACACCACCACCGCCGGCCCGGCAATGCGCTGGCCCGGCACGAGGGATTCGAAGGTGAACACCGGTGTTTCCACCCCCCCGGGCGCCGCGCCGAAGTGGCAGCGGCGGTGTGCCGCGGGTTGCGCAGGCCCAGCGCAGGCGACGCTCCCGGCGCGCAGCGCGCTGAAGTCGATGCGCTCGCTGTCGGCAAAACTCACCACGCGCACGGCCGTGATCACCACGCCAGCCTGCGGCTGCGCGCTGCCTGGGCCGAAACGGCGCTGATAGTCTTGCGCAAAACGGCCGATGACGCTCAGCACATCGCGGGCGCTCGTGAAACGCGCAAGGCCGGCCACCACCGAGGTCTGGGCGAGCTGATTGCCATAGCGCATGTCCAACTCCAGCCGGTGCTGCACGCGCTCGGCGGGCAGCCCTTGGCGCAGCATGTCCTCGCGGCCGCCCGTTTCCAGGGATTCGATCAGCGCGTTCAACTCGTCGAAGTCGCTCATGACTTCCTTGTAGGTGGGGTCGTAGAGCCAGAAGATCTTGCTGTGCTCGTGGATATGGATCTGGTCCAGGTTGCCGGCGCCCAGCGCCGAGAAAACGGCGCTGAACGGTGGCACGAAGATGCGCTTCATGCCGATCGCGTCGGCGATGCCGCAGGCGTGCAGCGGCCCATTGCCGCCATAGGCCAGCAGGGTGAAGTCCGCCGGTTCGTAGCCCTTGGCCCGCAGTTCGCGTCCGATGCCGATGGCCATGTTGGCATCGACCTTGGCCTTGATGGCCAGGGCCGCGTCCGTCACGCTCAGCGGAATACCTGCGCCTTCGGCTGCGGTATGAGCGCCTTCGGGCGGCCGGGCAGCGCTCATGCCAAGCCGCTCGACGATCTCGTCTTCGATCGCCCGCTGTGCGCGCCGCAGGTTGAGCGTGATCGTCCCGGCGGCGTAGTTGAGCGGGTCGAGGTAACCGAGCACCAGGTCGCTGTCGGTTACGGTGGGCATCGTGCCGCCCTGGTTGAAGCAGGCCGGGCCTGGCTCCGAGCCGGCGCTTTCCGGGCCGACTTCGATCGTGTGGAATATGGCGTCGACACGCGCGATCGAGCCGCCGCCGGCACCCAGCGACAACAGGTGGATCATCGGCGTCGTGCAGAGCCAGCGGTCGATGACGGGATTGAAGTCGTAGAACTTGACATCGCCGCCAACCACCAGACTGATGTCGAACGATGTGCCGCCCATGTCGGCGCACACGAGCTTGTCGATGCCCGACTCGGCGGCCAATTGCTCGGCCGCACTGATGCCCGCCACGGGTCCGGAGTGAATCGTTTGCAGCGCCGATGTGGAATTGAGCTGCGCCATGCCACCCGAGTTGTGCACCAGCATCATCGGGCGCGTGTAGCTTGCGTCGCGCAGCCGTTGCTCCATCGCCGCCAGCCCGTGGTACATCACCGCGTGCAAATAGGCGTTGATGATGGCCGAGTTGGTGCGGGCATATTCCGACTTGCGTCCGGACACGCGGTGCGACAGCGTGACCGGCAGCGCGCCGAGCATGTGGGAGGGGTATTCGTCGAGGATGATCTCCTCGACCAGACGTTCGTGCTCGGCGTTGACGACCGAATTTGTCAGCGCCACGACAAAGGCCTGCGCGCCCTGGTCCACGAGCAGGCGCAACTGCGCGCGCAAGTCATCCACGTCGAGGGGGATCACGATGGCGCCGAACCCATCGACCCGTTCACGAACACCGGCGATCAGCGCCATCGGCACGAGCGGCTGCGGCCGCGTGGCATTGGGCAGATCCCGTTGAACGCTGTCGGACATGCCGTCGCCGTAGCCCCGGCCGCGTGACAGCGGCACTGTGGCCTCGAACCCTGCGGTGACCAACAGCCCGACACGGGGCCCGCCACGCTCGATCAGCGCATTGGTGCCAAGCGTCGTTGCATAGCGGATCGAATCGAGGTCTGCCAGCGACATGTCTGCGGGCACACCGGCTTGCACGAACGCATTGCCGAGTGCTTCCTGAAACCCGACGGCAAGGTTGTGGTGCGTGGTCAGCGCCTTGCCGCCGAACTTGCGCTCGTTCCAGACGAGAAAGCAGTCGGTGAAGGTGCCGCCGATATCGACCGAGACGCGCTTCATTGCGCGGCCCCTTGGATGCGGGCGGCCAGCGCGCGCAAGCTTGCCAGGTCGAATTGCATGTCGTGCACCGGAGGATGGCCGGGCGGAAGGTACTCGGCCTCGACGAGCAGCGCGCACTGCGGGCAGTAGTACTCGATGATGCGCACCCATTCGGGCTGCGGCGCGAAGGTTTTGGCGTACTGCTGCGGGTCGATGATGGCTTGATGCACTTGGCGCGGATCGCGCGCATACACCAGCAGACCCTGCTTGTAATTTTGCTCGGCTGGCCCATGCTCATGGCCGCACTTGCGGCAGACCCAGCCGCACCGATCCATGTCGATGGCCAGGGCCTCGGTCATGTTGATTTTCATTGCTTGCCCTTTCGGTTTCAGTGAGCACTGCGCTGCAACAGCATGTCGCGATTGGCCGTGATTTCAAAGCGCCAGCCCGGCAGCACGCGCGCCGTGGTGTAGGCGTCCTCCAGCAAGGCGGGGCCGTCGCCCTGCGCGCCGGGTTGGAGCTCCTGTGGCGCATACAGCGGCAGATCGAGGCGCCGTCCATCGGGCAGCAGGCAGTTGCGCTTGCGCGTGGTCGTCGCCGGATGCGGGTCGACGGCAAGGATTTCGGCCACCGGGAACGACTGCAGAGGGCGCACGATCTCCAGGCGCAGGCGCGTATCGGGCCGGATGGTGTCGGGCCAGTGCTCACCATCGACGGCCACATCGGCCTGGCCGTCGACGATCAGCGAGCGCATCAGTTTGCAGCCGCCGAGCTCGAAGCCTTCGGCATACATGTCGCGGCCCGCGCGCTGCATCAGCGCCTCGAAGGTCGCCCGGACATCCTCGCCGACGACGGCCTCGTAGCGGTAGCGCACATCCGAAAATCCGATGCCGTAGGCGCAGAACACGGCCGCTGCATGTGGCACGATCACGCGGTCGACGCCGAGCAACTGGCCGACGCTGCAGGCGCTCATGGGTCCGGCGCCACCGATGGCCATCAGCAGCGTGTCGCGCGCTGGCGCCGTGTGCGCCGCGATGGCGTCGGCCATGGCCCGGTGGTAGGCGTCGTCCAGTGCGAGCAACGCGGCGTCCTGTTCCAGTTTGGCCGGGCCAGACACATGCTCGTGCAGCGCCTGCGCAGAAAGGGCGCGATCGATAGGCAGCCGGCCGGCAAAGTATGTCTCTGGATCGAACCAGCCGCCGAGCAGGTAGACATCGGTCATCGTCAATCGTTTGCCGCCACGGCCGAAGCAGGCCGGGCCGGGGACTGCACCCACGCTCTGCGGACCCACCTCGAAACCATTGCCGCTCCAGCCGAGCACGGAACTGCCGCCGATGCCGGCACTGAGGATGTTGCACAGCGCAAAGGAGGTCTGCACACCTGCCACCGGGCCGTGCGCCATCTCATCGATGACCTCGGCGCCGGCCATGCTGATGTCCGTGGTGGTGCCGCCGACATCGAAGCTGACGATGCGCGAAACGCCATAGGCCCGTGCGTAGGCGCGAGCGCCTTCGACGCCTGCGCGCGGGCCGCAGCTGTAGGTCTTCAATGCCACGGTCTTGGCCACCCGGCTGGCATTGCCGTCATTGCGAAAAATCATCAGCGGCCGCGTCGCGCCGTGGCGGCGCAGTTCGCCTTCGGCGTGGTACAGGAAATGCTCCATCGTCGGATGCAAAAAGGCGTTGAGCAACGCCGTCCAGGTCCGGCGACCGACGCTGGTGTCGTCCGTCAACTGGTGCGCCAGCAGCAGGGGCACGGCGCCGAGGAAGTGGCGCGGAAAGCAGCGCAGGAAGACGCGCCGGAAGGCGAGCTCGCGCGCCCCGTACTGCCTGCCGTCGAGCGCCAAGACCATGCGGTTGCAGCCCTTGCGCAGCAGCGCATTGACCGCCTCGATCACGGCCAGGTCGTCGGCGTCGTCGCGGATATGGCCGACCCGCTCGCCGACCAATGCGGCGAACAATGCCTGCTCATTCGGCGTGGACAGCAGCGCCGTGGCGGCCATGCCCTCGGGCAGCAGTAGCCCGAGCCGTGGGCCTTTGTCGCGGCCCTGCACCAAGGCGTTCGTGCCCTGGGTCGTGGCGTAGCGGATCGACCCGGTTTCCTGGAGCAGGCGCTCGATGGCGGTCTCGCCGAAAATCTCGCGCGACAGCGCGGCGATCGACTCGATGAAGCACTGGCTCAGATCGTGCGCAGTGGTGATCGCCTTGGCGCGAAAAAAGCGGCCGCCGCGCACCGCAATCGCGTCGGTGAGCGTGCCACCGTTGTCGACGCAGATCAGCGTGGAGCGGGGGGTTTCTGGTGTCATGGTTGGGATGCGCAGGTCGGCGATGCCCCTGTGGCAAGTTCGGTAGACGAAAACCGGTCCGGGGACTAGCATCGGCTCGCTTGCCGGACACGGTTGGCTCTTGGTTCGCTACGCGAGATCATTGGCACGGCGCGCGATGCGCGCGATTGCCGTACCGGACGCTGGCATGACAATTCCCGCCAAATGAGTGAATACCCTGACCCCCGGTGATACCCCATGACGGCTCCCGCCAAGCGCAGTCCGGTGCGCTATTTCGTCTTGCTGCTCGACGCGCTGCGCCGGCAGGGCGTCGAAACGGCGCAGTTGCTGCGCAAGGCAGGTTTCGAGGAGACACGCTTCGATCGGCGCAAGATGCCGCTGCTGCCGGCCGAGATCGAAGCCTTCGTGGCGTCTGCGCGCCAACTCACCGGACGCACCGATCTGGGCTTCGAGATGGGCAGCCTGATCAAGATGAACTCGCACGATCTGCTCGGCTACGGCATGTGGAGTTGCCGCAACTTCGATGAGGTCATGTGGATGGTCAGCCGGCACTTTCACCTGATGACCGAGACGTTCACGATGACGTATCGCCGCACCAGGTCGCACGGCGAGGCGGTGTACACGCCCGTCACCAGCTTTGCGCCGGAGACTCTGCGCTTCATGTATGAGGTGATGGCCACCTCGCACGGCAACCAGGTGCGGCTGACCTTCGGGCAGGACACGCCCGTCTACGACATCCATCTGTCCATGCCCGAGCCATCCCATATCGCCCGCTACCGCGCGCTGGCACCGGCGCGATTTCACTTCGGAGAGCGGGGGCTGGGCGGAGTTCGCGTGGTCATGGGCGCCGATCTGCTGGACAAGGCCCTGCCCATGGCCGACCCGCATGTCGTGAAAGAGGTCGACGAACGCTGCGGGATACTGGGGCAAAGGCCGCCGCCCGGCGACCCCGGATGGGGCGACTACGTGAGCATGATGCTGCGCGATGACCTGGGCGAACTGGTCACGCTGGACGACCTGGCGCGCCGCATCAACTTGTCGGCGCGCACGGTGGATCGCCACCTGAAAAAGGAGAACCTGACGTTCCGCGACCTCTCGCAGAAGGTGCGCTTCGAGCGGGCCTGCGAACTCCTGGCCGACCCCGCAGCGACGGTGGTGCAGGTTGCGCTCGGCCTGGGCTTCACCGACCCGGCCAGTTTCAGCCGCGCGTTCCGGCGCGTGGTCGGCGTATCACCCGGCCAATTCCAGCAGCGCCTGAACTCCGCGACGGACGCCGGCCGCTGACACGGCGCTCATGGCCGCGCGCCCGCACCTTGCGCGCTGCATACGGAGACACGCGCAAACAGGTATGTTCGGCCCCGCTTTTCGGGGTGGCGGCCAGGCACACAAGCCGGGCGCCCAGCAGCGTTTCAGTGCGCTCACCCCGGCCTTGCGGGGCGCAGCGCTCGAACCCGTTTTGGTGGATCGGCGTGGGCCATGGGTCTGGTGGCTGAGTAGTTACATTTTTGGATTCATCTCGTGAGTTTATCCCGTAGCCAACGGGACAATTTCACTGTCCTGCGACCAAGAAGGCTCCTAGGATTCGTTCACCGTTTGAAACAGCGGGTGATTGCAAGGGTCGGCGGAGAACGCGCTCCAAGACCTCCGGCACATCGCCCCGGTACCGTAGCGGTGTTCAGAATATTCGGTTTGTCTATCAACCCGGGATAACACAGGAGACTTCAATGAAAGCATTTCAAAAGGGACATCCGTCTCAAAAGGGGCGTCTGTCCGGCAACGCCAATGCGGCGTCGCCGCGCTTGGCCACGGTGGCATGTGCCCTCCGGCTGATGCTGGCGGGCGGCATGCTCGCCGGACTGTCGCAGACGGCGCTGGCCAACGACGAGTTGATACGGCTGGCGCAAGACCACAAGCAATGGGCCCAGCAGGGCAAGGACTACGACCATAGTCACTACAGCGGCCTGACCCAGATCAACCGCAAGAACGTCAAGGATTTGAAGGCCGCCTGGACCTTTTCCACCGGCGTGCTGCATGGCCATGAAGGCGGGCCCCTGGTGGTCGGCGGCATCATGTACGTGCACACGCCCTTCCCGAACATCACCTACGCGATCGACCTGAACGACCCGAACAAGATTCTCTGGGAACACAAGCCAAAGCAGGATGCGTCGGTGCGCGCCGTGGCCTGCTGCGATGTGGTCAACCGCGGTCTGGCCTATGGTGACGGCAAGATTTTCAAGACCCAACTCGATGGCCGCGTCGTGGCATTGGACGCCAAGACGGGCAAGGTCATCTGGGAGATGGAAAACTCCGATCCGAGCGTCGGCTCCACGCTGACGCAGGCGCCACTGGTGGTGGAAGACTTGGTGATCATCGGCTCCTCCGGTGCCGAACTGGGCGTGCGCGGGTACGTCACCGCCTACAGGATGAAGGATGGCGAGCAGGTCTGGCGCGCCTATGCCACCGGCCCCGACAGCGACTTGCTGCTGGCGGACAACTTCAACGCCACCAACCCGCACTATGGCCAAAAGGGCCTGGGCACCAGCACCTGGGAAGGCGATGCGTGGAAGATCGGCGGCGGCACCAACTGGGGCTGGTACGCCTACGACCCGTCGCTCAAGCAGCTTTTCTACGGATCGGGCAACCCCGCGCCGTGGAACGAGACCATGCGCCCCGGCGACAACAAGTGGACCATGTCGATCTGGAGCCGCGACGTAAAGACCGGCAAAGCCAAGTTCGCCTTCCAAAAGACGCCGCACGATGAATGGGACTATGCCGGCGTGAACTGGATCGGCCTGTCCGAGCAGGTGGTGGACGGCAAGAAGCAAAAATTGCTGACCCACCCCGACCGCAACGGCATCGTCTACACGCTGAACCGCGAGAGCGGCAACCTCGTGCGGGCCGACAAGATCGACCCCACGGTCAATGTCTTCAAGGGCTACGACATGAAGAAGGGGGTGCCGATCCGCGACCCCGAGTACAGCACCCGCATGGACCACCAGGCCAAGGGCATCTGCCCCTCGGCGATGGGCTACCACAACCAGGGCCACGACTCCTACGACAAGAAGCGTGAGCTGATGATGTTCGGCACGAACATGATCTGCATGGACTGGGAGCCGTTCATGCTGCCTTACCGGGCGGGCCAGTTCTTCGTCGGCGCCACGCTGAACATGTATGCCACACCGGGCAACAACGGCAATATGGGCCAGGTCAAGGCCTACGATGTCAAAACGTCGAAGTTCAAGTGGACCAAGGATGAGAAGTTCGCGGTCTGGGGTGGCACCACCACCACTGCCGGCGACTTGGTCTTCTACGGCACGCTCGACGGGTTCATCAAGGCCCGCGACGCCGACACCGGCGATCTTCTGTGGCAGTTCAAGCTGCCGTCGGGCGTGATCGGCCACCCGGTCACCTACGAGCACCGGGGCAAGCAGTATGTCGCCATCTACTACGGCGTCGGTGGCTGGCCGGGTGTGGGCTTGGTGTTCGACCTGACCGACCCGACGGCCGGCCTGGGCGCGGTGGGAGCCTTCAAGGAACTGCAAAAGTACACCAAGATGGGTGGCGGCATGATGGTCTTCTCGCTGTAAGAGGTGGGCGACATGGACCCGATGCGCTTCATCAGTGTTGCGGCGGCGCTGCTGCTCGCCGCAGCGGCGGCGACAGCCGCGCCAACGTTGCGGGTCTGTGCCGCCGACGATGACCTGCCATACAGCACGGCCACCGGCGCCGGCTTCGAGGATCGATTGGCCGCGCAGCTCGGCGCCGCGCTGGGCATGGCGGTGGAGCGGGTGCCGTTCGCCGACCCGCGCTACATCGTGCGTGACGGTATCGACAAGGACATGTGCGATGTGATGCTCGGCGTCGACAGCGGCGACCCGCGGCTGCAAACCACCAGTCCCTATTACCGCTCCAGCTATGTGTTCCTCACCCGGGCCAAGGACGCGCCGGACGTGCGCGACTGGAACAGCGAGGTGCTCAAGACGGCCAAGCTCGGCGTGATTCCCGGCACGCCGGCCGAGACCATGCTGCGCCAGATCGGGCGCTACTCGGACTCTTTTTCCTACCTGATGTCCCTGGGCGGCAACAGGGCCATGCGCAACCGCTTCGTGCGCTACGACGTCGAAAAGCTGGTGCGCGACCTGGCCGAAGGCCGCATCGATGTCGCAGTGGCCTGGGCGCCGGCCGTGGCGCGCTATGTCAAGGCCAGCAAAGAGCCGTTGCGCTCGGTGGTCGTGCCCGAGGCGCGGCGCAGCGACGGCGAGCGGGTGATCTTCAGCTACGACACCTCGATCGGCGTGAAGAAGGGCAACACCCTTTTGCTATCGCAGATCGAAACGGCCATGGCCCGCCTGCAACCCGTCTTCGACCAAGTCCTGGGCAGCGAGGGGATTACCGCCCTCACGCCACAGACCGCGCCCATGGCCGCAGCAGCAGGGGTCGTGCGCCAATGATGATCCGTCGCGCCTTCTACGCCATCCCCATCGCGCTGAGTGCGCTCCAGTTCAGCGTGCACGGCATGGCCCAAGCACCGCGTTTCTACCACCAGATCGAAGGCACGCCGCTCAATTTCGGCGGGCTCAAGGAGACCGAGACGGCTGCCGTCAAGGCATTCAAGGAGACCGGCAAAAACCCCTACAACAAGGACGCCGCCGCGATCAAGAAAGGGGAGTCGTTGTTCGCGACCGCCTGCTCCGGTTGCCACGGCCACAAGGCCGAGGGCAAACTCGGGCCAGGTTTGGCGGACGACTACTGGACCTACCCGAAGAACAACACCGACGCCGGCTTGTTCTCCAGTGTCTACGGCGGACTGGCCGGCTCCATGGGGCCCCAGCGCGGCCGCTTGACGCAGGACGAAATCCTGCAACTCATGGCCTGGATGCGCTCCATCTATGTGGGCGATCCGGCCAAGGCCGCATGGACCAAATAGCGGAGTGGGCCCGAACCGGACCCGGCCCACGCCATATCACCAACCCCAACCCCAGACCCTCAAGGAGACTCACATGAAGACATACCATGCCCTGTCCATCGCCGCCGCAGCCCTGTTCATCGGTGCCGGCGCCCAAGCCTACGACGGCACCAACTGCAAGGCCGCCGGCGATTGCTGGGAACCCAAACCCGGCTATCCCGCCAAACTGGCCGGCAGCAAGTACGACCCCAAGCACGACCCTGCCGAGTTGAACAAGAACCAGCAGGCCGTCCAGTCGATGGAAGAGCGCAACGCCAAGCGCTTGGCCAATGCGCGTGCGACGGGAACCTTCAAGTTCGACGTGAACTGAAGACGCCGCCCGCCAGACGCCCCAACAGCTGTACCTCCCCGCCGTTCATCGATGAACGCTGAGCGAGTCCCCGCGATGGCATGCGCCCGGGCCGGCAAGGATGCCAGGCGCACGCCCGGCAATAGCCGCAGCCATCGCGCGGTTTTGCAAAGCCGCAAACGCCCCTAGCCAGGGGCACATGGCACATGGCGTATGGGACTTGGGTTGAATGCTGCCCAAAAGCCCTTCGTCCCCTGGCGCCACCCTTTCTTTTCCCCCATGACCTCCGACAACCTGCTCGCGGACTGGCGGCAACGCGCCCTCACGCTCGAAAATGCCTTGAATGCCGTGATGGTCGGTATGCCCAAGCCCGTGCGCAGCGTGGTCGTCGCGCTGTTCGCCCGGGGCCATGTGCTGCTCGAAGGCGATGTCGGCGTCGGCAAGACCACGCTGCTACAGGCGCTGGCGCGGGGCATCGGCGGCGGCTACCAGCGCATCGAGGGCACCATCGACCTGATGCCCAGCGACCTGATCTACTACACCCAGCTCGGTGACGACGGCCGCCCCCGCGTGCTGCCCGGGCCGCTGCTGGCGCAGGGCGAAAAACTCTCGGTCTTCTTCTTCAACGAAATCAACCGTGCGCGCCCGCAGGTGCACGCATTGCTGCTGCGGCTGATGGCCGAGCGCACCATTGCGGCGTTCAACCGCGAATTCGAGTTTGCCCACCTGACGGTGTTCGCCGACCGCAACCGGGTCGAGCGCGAGGAAACCTTCGAGTTGCCGGCCGCGTCGCGCGACCGCTTTCTGATGGAGATCCTGATCGAAGCGCCCACCGATCGGGCACACCTCGAAGCGCTGATGTTCGATGCCCGCTTCCACGACACGCAGGCGCTGCTATCGCCGGTTCCCGAAGGTCTGATCGACCCGGCGCAACTCGATGGGCTGGCATCGACGCTGCAACACACCATCAGCGCCAGCCCGGCCCTGCGCCACTACGGCACGGAACTGTGGCTGGCCACGCGAGAGCCGGCGCGCTACGGCGTGCTGTTGCCCGAGATCGAAGTCGAAGAACTGATGGCGGCCGGCGCCGGCCCGCGTGGTGTCGCGATGCTGGTCCGCGCGGCGCGTGTGCATGCCTGGCTGGAGGGCCGCGCGGCGATCGTGCCCGAAGACCTGCGCACGGTGTTCGTCGACACCATCGCGCACCGCTTGGCATTGCAGCCGGTGTACGAGGCGCAGCGGGCCGAGATTGCACGGCCCCTGGCGGCGGAGATACTGCGCCGGGTCGCCGCACCGTGACGCCAGCGCCGTGACACCATCGAGCGCTCCATGACCCGCGCCGCCGAAGAGCTTGCCTACCGCATCCGCTGGCGCGCCGCCGATGTGCACCCCGGCAGCCACCGCTCCCGCGTGGCCGGTAGCGGCGAAGAGTTTCGCGGCGTGGTGCCGCTTGCCGTGGGGCGCGATGCGCGCCGCATCGACCTGCGCGCCAGCGTCGCCGACCCGTTTGGCCGGCCCTGGGTGCGCGAGTTTCGCCAGCGCAGCCGGATCCCGGTGGTATTGCTGGCCGACCTGTCGCGCTCGATGCGCTTTGCCGGCAGCGTCGAGCGCTTCGAACTCACCGCCCGCTTTGCCCGGGCGCTGGCGCGTGGCGCATTCCGTCGCGGCGACCCGTTCGGCTTCATCGGCTGCGATGGCGCCGTGCGGCGCGAACTGCTGCTGCCGCCAACGCTGTCACGCCACGCCGGCGAGCATGTCGCCCGGCAACTGCGCGACCTGGCCGTACAAGGCGCCGCACGCGAAGCGAGCGCCCAGGGCCTGGTGCAGGCGACCCGCTGGCTGCCACGGCAGCGCTCTCTGGTGTTCGTGGTCTCCGACCTCTACTTCGACATGGCGCTGTTCGAGAAAATGCTCAAGCAGTTGGCGCAGCACGAAGTCGTGGTCGTGCTGCTGGCCGACAGCCTGGAGCGCGCGCCGCCAGCCCGCTGGGGGCTGGTGCGTCTGGCCGATCTGGAAAACGCGCGCGAGCGGCTGGTGTTCCTGCACCCGGGCTTGGCCGATCGCCTGGCTGCGGCGCAAC
Organism: Verminephrobacter eiseniae EF01-2; assembly: GCF_000015565.1. NCBI lineage: Bacteria > Pseudomonadati > Pseudomonadota > Betaproteobacteria > Burkholderiales > Comamonadaceae > Verminephrobacter > Verminephrobacter eiseniae. Next base: position 2,038,171 of record NC_008786.1, on the reverse strand, counting down.
AGGCGCGCCATGCCGGCGCGGCGCAAATGGCGCGGCGCCACGGCGCCTCGCTGCTGGTGGCGCAAGACGGGCTGAACCTGGCAGCGCTGGCGCGGCATTTCCTGGCCCGGGGCGGCACATGAGACATCCTGTGTCGACCCCCCGCCGGTTTGACGAGCCACTGAGCGCCTGCGGCATCGCGCTGGCCATGCTGATGGCCTGGATGCTTGGCACGCTCCCGGCTTCGGCCACGACATCGGCCATGTCGGCCACATCGGCCACTACGTCAGCCACCACATCGGCGGCCGCAGCGCCCGATGGCGCGCCGATGCCGCGATTGCTGCGCACGCAGCCGCCCCGCGACAGCGCCCGCCACCTGGGCGACTTGCTCGTCTACCGTGCCCTGATCGAATGGCCGCCGGGCTGGGAGATCGACCGCGACGGGCTGCAAGCGCCCACCCGTGAAGACGGCCCGCTGGAACTGCGGGGCCACAGCGTCGAGCCGGCCGGCAGCGTCTGCGCAAATTGCCGGTGGTTGTCCGTCACTTGGCAACTGTTCAAAACGGTGCACAACACCACCGACGTGCCGTTGCCAGCCACCCCGCTGCGGCTGCGCAAGGGCGCGCAGATCACCCGGCTGATGCTGCCGGCCAGCCGGCTATCGCTGTCGCCGCTGGTGCCGTGGGAGCGCCGGGCCGGCTGGGTCGACAGCATGCGCCCGGGTTGGCAAGCCAACCGGCTGGACGTGCGTAGCCGGCTGATCGAGAGCGGCATCTGGCTCGGCGTGGCGCTGCTGGCGCTGGCCGGCTGGGCCTGGAGCAGCGGGCGCTGGCTGCTGCGGCGCAGCACCCGGCCCTTCGCCCAGGCTTGGCGCACCGTGAAGTCCCGCCCGCGCGCCGGTGCGGGCGGGGTGCTGCCAGCCGACGCCGACGACCTGCGCTGCTGGCACCGGGCCTTCGATGCGACGGCCGCAGAAGTGGTGTTTGCCGATCGGCTCGACGCCTTCTTCGCCGCGCATCCCGGGCTGGCGCCTCTGGCCAGCCAGGTGCGCGAGGTATTCGCAGCGTCGCAGTGCGCCTTCTACCTCGACCCCGGGGCTGCCGCCCCCGCCACGCGGCTGGCACGGCAGGACCTGGCCGCACTGCTGCGCCGCTTGGCGCAGCGCGAGTTTCGGCTGGCGGCCGAGTTCAGCCGCTCGCCCGGCCGCCGGAGGGCGCATGCCCGAGTTTGAGCATCCTGCCTGGCTCTATGGCCTGGCCTTGGCCGTGCTGCCATGGTGGCTGCACGGCCAGCGACGGGTGATGTGGGCCAGCGTCGGCACCTGGCCCGTGGATGCGGCGTCACGCTGGGTCGACATGGGCCTGCGCTGCGCCGCCAGCCTGGCGCTCGCCGCCGCCGCGCTCAGTCTGGCCGGCGGCTATCTGCAAGGACTACCGATCGAGCGCACCGGCACCGGCGCGCACCTGGCCATCGTGCTCGACCGCAGCGCCAGCATGGCCGACGGCTTTGCCGCCGCGCGCCAGGCCGGCGAGGAGTCCAAGAGCGAGGCCGCAGCGCGGCTGCTCGACGGCTTTGTCAAAGAGCGTCCGCTCGACCTGTTCGGCCTGACCCTGTTTTCCACCGCGCCGATGCAGGTGCTGGGCCTGTCGTCCGACCACGAAGCGGTGCGCGCCGCGCTGCGCGCCGCAGCGACGCCGGGCATCGGACTGACCAATGTCGCGGCCGGCCTGGCGCTGGCGCTGGCGCAGTTCGGCGAGCAGCCTCATACCGGTTCGCGCGTGATCCTGTTCGTGTCCGACGGCGCAGCCCAGATCGAGCCGCGTGCCCAAATCAAGCTGCGCCGCTTGTTCGAGGAATACCGCGTCCAGTTGTACTGGGTGTACCTGCGCTCGCCCGGCAGCAACAGCCCTACCCGTCCGCCCGACCCGCAGGCCGGCGCCGACGTGGCGCCCGAATACCACCTCCACACCTTCTTCCAAGACCTGGGCACACCCTACCGGCTGTACGAGGCCGACAACCCGCAGGCCCTCGCGGCCGCGATCAGCGATGTCTCGCGGCTGCAAAACCTGCCGCTGCGCTACCTGCAAGCGCAGCCACGGCGCAACTTGGCACCGTGGTGCGATGCCATCGCGCTATCGTGCGCGCTGCTGCTGCTGCTGGCGCGCAGCCTGGAGATAGAGCGTTGGCAGCGCGGCTGACCCCGGCACGCCTGCGGCCCATGCTGCTGGCAGGGCGCTGGCTGCCATGGCTGTGCCTGCTCACGGCCTTGCTCGCGGCAGCGCTGGCCGGCGCGCGCGCGTTCGACGCCTGGCAAGCGGCGCAGACCAACCAGCAGATGAGCGCGGGGCTTGCGGCGCCCGGCGCGCCGGCACCGGTGCTGCTGGCACATGCCATCGCGCTGGAGCGGCAGGGCCGCTTCGACGAAGCGCTGAGCGCCTACGCAGACGCACAAGCACTGGGCAGCGACAGCGTGCGCCAGGCGGTGCGGGTCAACGTCGCCAACCTGTACCTGCGCCGCGGCATCGAGGCCGCGCGCGACGAAGGCAGCACGGAACGCGCGATGGCGCTGCTGCAACTGGCCAAATCCGGCTACCGCCGGGCGCTGCGGATACAGCCCGACGACTGGAACACCCGCTACAACTTCGAGCTTGCATTGCGCGTGCTGCCCGATCTGGAGGTGCGCAACTGGCGCCGCTCCGGCAGCGACCTCGACGACGAGGCGCAGCAGCGCCTGCTCAAGGACAAAGCCGCCTGGACCGAAATGGTCGGGCCGCCGCGCGGAATGCATTGAGATGACTGGCACCCGGCCATCGTCCACGCCAAAAACAGCCCTGCGCCATCGCGCACGCTGGTGGCTCGCCATCCTGGCCGTGCTGGCCTTTGCGCTGGCACTGCTGCGCCCCGGCTTCACCTGGCCGTCGCGCGTCGGCACCACCTTGTTGGTCGTCGACATCACGCAGAGCATGAACGTGGCCGACATGCACGGGCAACCCCCGGACGGCAACTTGCCGGCAGACGCCGCGCCCATCACACGCCTGGCCTACACACGCGCACTCCTGCGCCGCGTGGTGCGCGAACTGCCCTGCGGCCACAGTGCCGGCGTCGGCGTGTTCACCGAACGCAAAACCCTGGTGCTGATGGCGCCGGTCGAAGTCTGCGCGCACTACGCGGCGCTCGACGATGTGCTGACCAACCTCGACTGGCGCATGGCATGGGCGGCCGACAGCCACATCTTTTACGGCACCTACTCGGCGCTGGAGCAGATCCGGCAGCACTGGCCCGGCACCGCGCTGGCCTTGTTCACCGACGGCCACCAGGCGCCGCCGATCTTCCCCGGCAGAGAGCCACGCTTTGACCGATCGGCCAACACCCCGGCAGGGGCCCTGTTCGGCGTCGGCGGCCTGCAACCCCAGCCCGTGCCGCGCACCGGCGCCCAGGGCCAGACCATTGGCTACTGGACGCAGGAAGAAGCAGCGGCCTTTGCCTCCCCGGGAGCCCAGCCCGCGATTCCTGCGCCGGACAGAGAGCGCATGGCCGCCGCCGGAGAGGACCTGCGCAACCGACCCCAGCGCCCGCCCAGTGCGGGCACCGAGCACCTGTCGTGGCGCCGGGACGAAGTCCTCGCCCGCATCGCCGAAATCACCGGGCTGCAAGTCCATACGGCCAGCGATGCCGGCACCGTGGTCACCGCGCTGCAAAGACTGCCAGGCGGCGCCACACGGCCACAGCGCCACGAACTGCACGCCCCTTTGGTGCTGCTCGGCGCGCTGGCACTGCTGGCGGGCCTGCTGCCCGAATGGCGCCGGCAACGCCAACCCCTGCCGGGCGCCACAGGCGCAGGCCGGCGCATCGCCCCTGCCACCCTTTCCCGACCCACACCCCTTTGACGCATGAAATCACAGCCTCACCCTCACCCTCACCCGGCACACCGCCGCAGCCACCGTGGACTGCCGGCCCTGGCATTTGCATTGGCCGTGCTGACCGCGCCATCGGCGCACGCGCACGGGCCGACGCCACAAAAGATCGATGAAGCGGTCGAAATCGCCGCCGCACCCGCTGCGGTGTGGGCGCTGGTCGGCGACTTCGGATCGCTAGCGCGCTGGAACCCGCGCCTGAAGGCCAGCGAGGCCGACCAAGGCAACGCCGTCGGCTCGAAACGGCGCCTGACCTTCGACCAAGGCGCCGGCGTCAGCGAAGAACTCGACGAGCACCTGCCGGCAGAAATGAGCATGTCCTACCGCTCGGGGCGGACGATAGACACCAAGGTGCTTCCGGTCGGCTCCTACTCGGCACGGCTGCGGGTCGTGCCTGCCGGCAGTGGCAGCCGACTCGAATGGCGCGCGCGCGCCTACCGCGCCGACACCGGCAACGAGCCCGCAGCGGGTCTGGACGACGCCGCCGCCGTGCAAGCGCTGCGCGACTTCATGCTGCCCGCACTGCATGCGGCAAAGAAAAAACTGGAAGACAAGCAAAACTGATGCAGCGGCCTTGCCCGACGAGGTGCCCAAGGCGTGGACGAACAAGGCACACAAGACGCAACGCACAAGGCGCGACCGGCCCGCATCGAGGGCAAACCAACGGGGGTGGATCGGGTGCAGGCCATCGCCAATGCCGTCAACCGGGAGATCGCCCAGCGCGATGCAGAGCCGAACTGGCCGGCGCGGATGTCAGCGCCAATGGCCACCCACGAGATCAGGATCGATCCGCACACGAGATGCATATCGCTCCGGATGCAGCCCATGTGCAGGCACCGGCAGGCGTTGGACATTGCCGTCGTCAGCCGTCAGTCGTCAGTCGTCGAGTGCTGGTACAGCTTTTCGTCAAACACATCGATCGCGTCCAGCGCATCAAGATGCGCGAGTTTGTTGCGCAATCGCTTGAGCTTTTCCGCCGTCCGCTGGATGTTGTCACTCAGGCCCTGCCTATGAGCCACATAAGACAGTGGCCCAATCTCCATATCGTTGAGGTCGCAGTACCTGATGCCCGCCACATCTATCGGTGTTGCAACCAACCCCCGCATGAGGCGAACGAGGTTGCGACGTTGCAGCTCGAGCGCCGGAAGCACCTCAGTCGCTTGAGCCGCCCACAGGCGCATCGTCAGCTCTTGCTGTGCATCGCCTTCCCGCACAATCAAGAAGGGGTGAGCGCACTGCACATCGTCAAAGCACTGCAAACCACCGGATTGCCATGTCCTGTCCAGTCCGGCCGGCATCCCGAGTTCGCGCAAAGCGTCGTTGAGCACTACCGCAGGGTGAAAAAGATCCTCCGGATTGCGCTCGATGAGGTAGGCGGCGACAGCCAAATCCCACAACGCCAAGCGGCTAATCATTCGTCCGACGAGTCGCAATTCGTAGCCGGGTCTTGTGCCATTACGTAGCAAAGAAGTCACAAACAGCAAGACATCGAGTTCGCCGACCACGTTGTTCCACGCCAATGCACGTAGCGCAACAGCTGTTTGCGGCATCTCCAAAAGCGCGACACCTTCGGTGAACAGCACGATGAGCGGGCGCTCACACATGCCAATGCTGCGGCTTGCGATTTCGTATTCACCGATGAACTGCTTCCAAGCGCTCCAACTGCACGGCAGGACCCTGTCAACGAGCACAACCTGCCCGGGATCGAGCCTTTGCCGAAGCAGCGCGACCGTTCGCCTTTGATTGCCGTCATCGAGTCCGAGCGCCGAAAACATCTGCTCGACTGGATCACCACCATCATCTTCGACGACGGGCGCCACGTTCCAGCCATCGAAGTGCAGCCGATCTTCGAGCGCTTTTCGCAAGCCATTCAGACCGTGTGCAGGCACCGGCAAAAGTAAGCTGCAACCATCCCTGAGTGCAGCCACCGCTTGGTCAAGAAAGTGGCTGGGACCTGGAAGACTCCAAAGACGCATCAGTTCTCCAGTTTGTTGAGCAGTCCGCTGATGAAAGGGTCCAGACTCCAATAGTCGCCACCCCCACGAACGACCAATCCGAGAAGGTCTGCCCACCTCAAGGACCGCTCGACAATCTCCAAAGAGACCTCCGCGAGCTCAGCGAGCTCAGCTACGGTGACCGGCTCACAATATGCGGCCAGTCTGCAAAGCACAAGTTGAGGCTCACAAACGACAAAACCGAAGGACTTGGCCCATGCATCAATTTGGTCAGGCCCCATGCCGATGAAATGGGATTCAATGCGACGCTTGAGTTCGCTTTCCTGATTGCAGTTCCTCACCAGATCCTGCAAAGCCGATGCCCAGTAGCCGGTCACTTGCCGAACTTGCTGGCGAGTTTCCTTTTCCGAAGGTAGTTGTTGCTCGGTGAGCCAGTGCTTGACGAACTCGTCAGCCCAGGGCAACAAAGACATCCACGGCACTTGCATGTCTGCAAAGGTAGCCCTGTCGCTCATTGCGCCCCACAAAGTCACTGGGTTCGCCAGGAAAACAAGGGACACGAACTTGCTTGGGCTTCTGAGCAAGTTGAGCTTTTGGCGGCCAGCCTCAATCCATTCCGAACTCCACGCAACCGTAGCCGGAACGAGCACCAGCGTGTTTCCTTCAGTTTCTCGAGCCTTGAGTGCACGGTCGAGAGCGTGCGTGAACGACATGGTGTCCAGGCAATCGTCCTCCAACACCTTCACCTGTGCAGTCTCTCCAACATAGTCGCGTAGAGCCTCGATCACGTCAGAGATGCCGCCCGCATGGCTTCCAGCGATGGCCGTCACTGTGTTCTCGCGCCGCATGAGCTTGTCGAGTTGCTGATACGTGAGCGGATTGCGTTGCGGACTGTTGGTTGATGATTTCAAGGACGGACGGAAGGACGACAGCTCGAATTCGACTGATGGCTCTCTATCCTTGACGAGTACCGCCTCTATTTCATCGCGACTGCCCAAAAGCAACAGGATATTCAGATTGCGCAACGTGTAGTAGCCTTCGCGCGCCCTGCTCAACACACCAAGCTCAACCATCTCATCAAGGAGCACGCAGAAATCGCGCTCGCTTGTGTCCTGGAATCCTTCCGGCCACCAGTGCAGCGCACCTTTCTCGCGGATGCTCTTCCAGTTCAATCCGTCTGCGTGCTTGTAAGTGCCCTCCAAAGTGGCCCACGCCAGGGCGTAGGCAACCACCTCATAGCGTGGGTCCAACTGTAATGTCAGACGGAATTTGGAGCGGATCTCATCGCGAAGTTCTCCACTTGAGTAGACCGACTCGATGTCCTTGTCCGAGATGATGTAGCGTGGCCCTGGTGGGTGTCGTGCCGATGCCAGCCTCGACTGCATGTGCCCCAAAAGGCGCGAGCAATAAAATTGTATGAGGCTTGGGTAGTAGTTCGTTTGTGCCAGGATCCGAATGACCAGGTTTCGTGACTCGAACTCGAACCCTGCGGCTGCCATGGGGCGGCGCACCAATTCCTCAGCTTCCTTGACTTCGTCTTCATCTACCAGCGGTCCGACCTTGATGGGCTCGCCGAAGTGAGCGAGCGGATGGTTCGCTCGCTCGGTCATCCGCAGCACGTTGTGCAGTCCGGCAAAGACGACCTTGAAATGCCTGGACGTTTCGTCCATCAGTTGCTTGAGGCGGCGGGTCTCGGCGAAGTCCTTTTTGCCATCCTGCTCGAAAAATCGGTCGGCTTCGTCAAGTAACAGCAGGATGCGCCTGTCGTCATCTTGCCCAAGAAAGTGTCTGATCTCCTGAATGATGGTGTCGATGCTTCCTTTGCGTGAGGGACTCGGAATCGGGACAACCGCCTCCAGTACCTTGATGAGCTTGAGTTGCTCGGCAAGACAAACCCAAATCTCTTCGGCTTGACGACTGACGCCGATCCCCTCGGCGCGCAGGTCTACCCAGCGCGAGAATCGCCCCGCGTCCGGTGCGTGGAACGACTGCTCCGCACGACGTAACAGCGCTGTCTTGCCCAACTGACGACCACCGTAAATGAAGCAGCGACCGTTGATCCCCTTGACCGCATCAAGCTCGGCGCTTCGGCCATAGAACATTTCGGGGGGAACCAAACCGGCTGTAGCGTCATACGGCGTTGAGTATGCGAACGGTAGTGCCAGTTGAAACAGGCCCGAGACCTTTGACGTCGACTGCGCCAAAAGATAGATCAGCATCAATTCGTCGACGAGCAGGAACGCTTTGCGACTGGTCTTGGCAATCCGCGCGAGTTCCCTGCGCCTGCGTTCTTTTATCCGGGTGAAGTGCAGGACGATAGTTGGTTTCTGAAGCGTCGGGTCGCCCACGAGTTGGAGGATATCCTCGTCGGCAAGTTGCTCCCAGACACAAATCACGCGATAGCGCCCCTTGGCCATGGAACCGAAGTGCGGCACCGGACACACCGCGCGGTCGTTCATCGGCTCCAACTCCAGGCTCCAGACTTCTTCGCGCGCACTCGGCCGTTCGGTGACCACCTGAATTCGCTTGAACTGAAACCCGAGCCCGCTAAACAGCGATTCGAGCTTCCCGGCATCGACACGCTTTTTCGATTTGATCTCAGACCACAAGCCAAACAGCTTGACCGCATGCTCACGCTGTGCAGTTCCCAGGGGGTCAAAATCCAACGCACCGAGCTTTTGACCACTGCGCATGGCTCCTTCAATGACGCTGCGGGGTGAATTCGCATCCAACCACGCATCCAGGGTTTGCAAAGTGTGCGGGAAGAATTCCTTGAACCCGTCAACCAGCGCATGTTCTTCCGGCCAAACGGGCTTGCCCTCCACCAATCGCTGCAATAGCTCATGGGCAGTAGCGACATCGCCATCACGAAGTACACGCTCGACCTCATCGATGCCTGGCGCACTCTCGGCGGTTCGGTTGATTTCCGATAGCGCTCGTTGAACCTGTTGCGTGCGCTTGGCACGATGTTCCGCCAATGCCTTGCGAGCATCGTCAACAGCCGCAAGGGCCACATCGAACTGGCCCTGCTCGGCACGATCTTGGCAGCGCCTGAGTTCCGTCTCGAAATGACCAAGGTCTTGGTCATTCAAATAGCCATATGCCCGACCTACCTCCATGTCTCGCCGGGCCTCGGCAATGCGGCGGTTGAGATCATTTCTCCAAGACTCTCGCATGCGCTTGAGTTCCACACGCCATCGCTCTGCGGCCTCGAAGTCCGGGTACTTTTGCACGATGAGTTCGGCACCGAAAAGGTCACCGCTTTCCAAGCGTGCCCGGAAAGCATCTTCCAAAGTTCCGGGGAAAGCAGACCATTGCGCAATGGCAGACACCACCTGCGCAAGCTCCGTCCTGAGTTCCCATCGTTCGTGCAGGTGCAAGCAAGGAACGAGCAATACCGCACGTGCGAGCGCTTCGGCCGCAGTGGGCTCTGCGGGGAGCAACTCGGCCGCAGGGTCGAACAGATTGCGCATTGCCTTGAACTGCGACGACACCACGGATCGCGCCGCCGCGACGAGGCCCCACTCGTCGGGATCTCCGTTGGCCAGTTCGACGTCAACGCTTGAAGCCGCCTTGCTCAGCGTCTGCCTAACCTCGTGGAGCAATTCGCGCAGCCTGTTGCCGCTTTGCCCTTCGGATTCGGCCAAAATGATCCACTTGCGGGCGTAGGTGCGCGCTTCGGCAACGCTGCGCTGGAGTTGGTCAAGCGCGCCAGAGTGAATGTCTTCTCCCCTGATTCGGCGAAGTATTTTGCGGTCCGTCTCTCGCACCAGGCGCGAGAATTCGTTCGGATCAGATAGCTTCATGACCAGAGACTTGGCGTGTTGCAAGTCGGTAGACCTGTTGGCCGCAACAATTGAAACAAGCTGGTGCAGCACCCCCTGTGGCTTCGTCCAATGCCGCCACACGTTTGTGGCCGCAGCGAACTTCATCGTCATCGCCGGAGCATGCTCGCCCAACCACTCGGTCGCACCTCGTTGCAGGTGCGCCAATTCCTCGCGCATTCCCGCTTCGGAGCGAGCGGCCTTGAGCGCCGCCGGTTCAATCCGGAATCCCTGCAGCCTCTCGCTGAACTCTTTGATTTCGACGACCAACCGATACAGCGCAGGATAGTTGGATAGGCGCAGGTATCCCGCTGCCGTCGTTGCACCTACGCCGGGAGCAAGCACCATCGGACGCAACGTCGCAGCGACCAGCAGAAGGTTCAGCGCCGTATGCCAAGCATACGGTCCGTCCTGAACAAACATGTCGGACGTGAGTTCGTTCAAATGGTTCGTCAGGGCTTCCCTGATGGCACCGTCTGGCAGTGCGAGCTCTTTGGCCAGCGTGACAGCAGCCAATAGCGCCGGCGGCGGCACTCTGAGGGTCGGCTTCTGTTCTGCAATCGCTTTGGTGAATTGATACGCAAGACCCAACTGATGTGAGCCAAGCAGAGTCCAAATCGGTTTGCACAACTCTCCCGCCTCGACCGAGTAGAGGTTGTCATCGACATTTGTTTCAAACTCCGCTGGAAGCACAGGCGTGGGCACCTTGACGTCGACGACATTGTTCGGCGCTGCCACCGATGGCTCTGATGCAGGCGCCATCACAGGCGGCGCTGCAATCGGTGGCGTAGCTTGCAGTGGCGCAGTGTGCTGCTCGAGCACAAGCTCACAACACGCGCTTTGCGTTTGCGCCTTGGGCTGGGCGTCAATTTCTGCGGGGACTGGTTCCACGACGGGCTGTTTTGCCTCAATCTCGGGCAAGACAGCGTTTGTTTGCCCATCCTGCTGAAGCAATTGTCCGCTTTGATAGTTCGATGAACGGTCGAAGGACTTCTCAAACGGGGACGCGCTGGCCAGCAAATCAGCCTCAAGTCCGGACACCGCAGCCTCTGCATCCGCAAGCAGGCGATAACTCTCTTGCCTCCTTAGTTCCAACACTCGACGCTCTGCAAAAGGCTTGGCGGATGTGATGGCGGCACTGGCTTGGTCAACTGCTTTCTCCAAGTCTGTTCGTTCTTGCCATGCCTGTCGAAGACGCTCCGCGCAATCGATCGTCTGGGACATGGCGCGTTCGGCATCGTCGGCCAATGCAGCCAGCGCTTTGGCGTCAGTGCACTCTTGCTGTGCCAACTGCCAGCGCGCCGGAACTTTCCCGACGAGTTCATCGACGAGACCGTCGAGTACAGGCTCTTGGCTCAAACTGCGGCAATGGTCTGCCAAGACCTTGACTGCGGCTTCAAGCCTGGCCCTTTCCACAACATCTTGAGAAGGCATTTGTTGCACCGCAACACCCAGCTCACCGCAAAGTTGCTCCAGCGCCGTGACGCCTTCGAGGCTCGGCTGCTTTAGCCGTTCCGTGAGGCACTCAAGCCTTTCGAGCAGCACATCCCAACTCGCGCGCCACTCTTGGCAAGCGGTTGCAGCAGCGTTGACAACGGGCACGAGAGGTTCTTCTCTATCCATGCTCGGCACCTTCCCGATCTCAGACGGATGCACCAGATCGCCCAACTCTTCTTGCAATGCGGGGCAGCGCGTCAAAGCCTCTTTGATAAACCAATCTGTGGCACCAACGGAAGACAGTGAGAAGACGACTCGCGCGAGGATCAGACGTTGCTCCTGCTCCCGTGCGTCCCAGGCTGCCAAGTCTGCCAGGACTTTGGGCCACAACATGAATACGCCAAAAGAAACTTGCTCTTTCGGTCGATTGGTCAGGCGTTGAATCCGCTCCCGAATGCCGCGCCACTGCGGGCACGATGCGGACATTGCAGTTTCGTCATATCCGAGGTGCATCCAGTCCGGGTTGTACGCGGCGAGCAGTTGAACGTCGAGTGCCATTGCATATGCCTTTGTGCCTACCGGCCATTTGCCGTCCCCACTCAAAAACATCCCGCTGCAAGACCAAAAGGTACGAAAACGCACGGCCGGACTCAGATTGCAAGCCAGTATCCGCTCGTCGAATTTCGACAGTCGTCCGGCTACTCGCGCTCGCCACTCCGCCGGAATTTGCATTTCGTACTTAATTGCATGACGAATTTCCCGGTTGAGGCAGGCTTTTCGCCGCATCAAGGCAATCACAGCAACCGTGTGGTCTTCCCGGTCCAGCAAAGAGGCAGGCAAGCCATAGACACCAAGATGTTTTGGAAACGATTCAATGCGCAATGCTCTTCTCCGATTGTTTGTGGTATTACATCATGGCTGTCGGCTCTCATTGAGCCTTGAACTTCGCTCCATGGCCAGTCAATGACCAGGGCACGCGCCCAGCCCACTACGGCATCGCAAACCCGCCCGAGGCCCCTATCGTCTGGCCGGTGATGAACAGGGCGCGCCCGGACGCGAGAAAGGCGACCAGTGCGGAGATGTCTTCGGGCCGCGCGAGCCGTCCGGCACCTTGGGCGATGGGGTAGACCTTGAGCATCTTGCCCAGCCGTTCGTCGTTGTCTGCGCTGGCGTGGAGGGCCAGCGGCCCGTCCTTGATGCCGGCGTGGGACACCGCGCCGAGCGCTACCGAATTCACGGTGATCGCGTGCCGCCCATGCTCGCGCGCCAAGGCCCTGCCAAAGCCTGCCATCGCGGCCTTGGCGCCGGAGTACACGGCCATGTTGGCTTCGCCGATGCGGCCGGCTTCCGAGATGATGTTGATGATGCGGCCGCCGTTGCGCTCGACCATGCCCGGCAGCACGCTGTGGCAGCAGTTCATCGTGCCGTAGAGGTTCAGGTCGACGATCTTGGCCCAGTCCGCCGTCGGCATGTCGAGAAAGGCTGGCGTGCGCCCGCCTTTTTCGCGGCGCTCGGGGATGATGCCGGCGTTGTTCACCAGCACCGTCACCGGCGCATCGAAATGCGCGCTGCCCCGGGCGACCATGGCCTGCACCTGTGGGCTGTGCGTGATGTCGGCCGGTGCTGCCAGCGCCTGTCCGCCGGCGGCGGTGATTTCTTTGGCGACGGCCTCGGCGCGTTGCGCGAACAGGTCGTTGACGATGACGCGCGCGCCTTCGGTCGCCAGTTCGATGCAGATTTGACGGCCCACGCCCTGGCCGCCGCCGGTCACGAGCGCGACCTGGCCTTCCAATCCGAGTTTCATGCTTGTCTGCCTGGATGTTCGTTGAAAAAAAACAGGGCCGGCGCTCAGCGCCCGGTGAACACCGGCTTGCGCTTTTCGACGAAGGCCCGCATGCCCTCCTTGCGGTCTGCGCTGTCGATGACCATCGCGGCCGCATAGCGCTCGTATTCCAGGCCCGAGTCGAGGTCGGTCTGCAAGCCGCGGTTGATGGCGCGCTTGGCGAATCTGACCGCCAGCGGCGGGTGTTCGGCGATGCGCTGCGCGAACGCGATGGCGGCGGGCATCAGTTCGGCCTGCGGCAGCACGCGGCTGACGATGCCGTAGCGCAGCGCGGTGTCGGCGTCGATCAGGTCTGCGGTGAGGATCAGTTCCTTGGCCCGCGCCTGGCCGATCAGGCGCGGCAGGCGCTGCGTGCCGCCGGCGGCGGGAATCACGCCGAGTTTGACCTCGGGCAGTCCGAAGCGCGCACTGTCGCAGGCGAGGCGGATGTCGCAGCACAGCGCGACCTCCAGCCCGCCGCCGAGCGCCACGCCGTTGATCGCGGCGACCACTGGTTTCTCGAACTCTTCGATGTTGCGCAGCAACTCGTGCGTGGCCTTTTGCGCGACGAAGTAGTCGCTGCCCGTGGTCTGCTGGTCGGCGCGTTCCTTGATGTCGGCGCCGGCGCAAAAGGCGCGCTCGCCGCTGCCGGTGATGAGCACCGCGCGCACGCGCTCGTCAGCGCGGGCGTACTCGAAGAAGGCGCGCGCAAGGTCGGGCTTCATCGAGCCGCCGAGCGTGTTCATGCGCCCGGGGCGGTTGAGCGTGACGATGGCAACGTTCTCGCGCCGTTCGTACAGCACGCTGGCCAGCGCCGCAGGGGCTGCGCTCATCGGGGTCGTTCCTTCCTGTGTTGGCTCAGGCCGATAGCACATGCGCTATGGCCACCGCGCCCAAGCCGATCATGTGGGCCATGCCCCAGCGTGCGCCCGGGTGCTGGCGGCCCTCGGCGGCGCCGCGCAGTTGCCGGGTGATTTCGACGATCTGCCCGATGCCTGTCGGCCCGAGCGGGTGACCCATGCCGAGCAGTCCGCCCGAGGCGTTGATCGCGCAGCGCCCTCCTATCTGCGAGTCGCCGCGTTCGAGGTAGGCCGGGCCTTCGCCGGGTGCGCACAGGCCAATGGCTTCGCTGTAGAGCAGTTCTTCCACCGAGAAGGCGTCATGCAGTTCGAGCAGATCGAGTTGCGTGGCCGCGATGCCGGCCTGTTCGAGCGCCGCCTGGGCGCTGCTGCGCACCAGTTCGATCGCGCTGGCGCCATGGCGGGGGGCGCCCGGTGCGCTGCGCTCGGGATGCTGATGACCCTGGCTGCGCTCGGGGGGCTGATGACGCTCGCTGCGCTCGGGACACTGATGGCCCTCGCTGCGCTCGGGGTGCTGATGACGCTCGCTGTTGGCGCACGAGGCGCGCACGCGCACGCAGCGTTTTCGCTCCAGGCCCAGGCGCCCGAGCGCATGGCCCGAGACCAGCAGCACCGCCGCTGCGCCTTCGCCGCGCGGGCAGCATTGCGGCACCGTCAGGTCGCCCACCACCTTGGTGGCGGCCAGCACCTGCTCCAGCGTGCGCGGCTTGCGCAACTGCGCATACGGGTTGCGCGCTGCGTTGCCGTGGTTCTTGACCGCCACCCGGGCCATGGCCTCGGCGCCGGCGCCGCGCTCGCGCAGGTAGCTGCGCGCCATCAGCGCGAACTTGACCGCCGGGATGGTGGCGCTGTCGCTCAGATGTTCCAGCCCGTCCTTGTTCGCTGCGCGGCGGCCGTCGCCATGCTTGTCCACGCCCAGCGCCAGCACCACGTCGCTGATGCCATGCGTGACTTCGATGCAGGCTTGGCGAAAGGCGAAGGAGCCCGAGGCCGAGGCGTTCTCGACCTGCATGACCGCCAGGCCGCCAGCGCCGAGGTGGCGCAGCATCACCGGGCCTGCGGCCATGCCGATCGAGGTGGTGCCGATGTAGGCGCTTTGCACCTGCTGCCAGGCCAGCCCGGCGTCTGCCAGCGCTGCGCGCACCGCCGTCAGGCCCAGGTGGGTGTAGGGCGTTTGCGTCGGGAACTGGTAGCGGTGCAGGCCGATGCCGGCAACGTAGACGCCGCCGTTGCCGTCGATCCAATGGCTCATTGCGCGGCCTGCCGATCTGGAACGAACACGCATCCATAGCCGTCGCCCGAAGCCAGCGGCTGCGCCCGTGCGCGCAGCGCCATGCCGGGGTGCAGCCGGCTTTCGTCATCGACCGCAATCAGGCCCTGCTGCACCACTCGATCGGCAATGCGGATGTCGCCCACGATGCCCGGGACGGGCAGGCCCGGGGCCAGCGCCAGATGCAGCGTCACATATTCGAGCAGCGTGCCGCCGCCGGGCCGCAGCACCTGCGCGCTGGCGTCGATGGCCTGGCCGCAGTGCATGCAGCCAGGCGCGTTCGCCGGAAAGCTCAGGGCCTGGCAGGCCGGGCATTGCGCGAACAGAAAGTCCAGCGAGCGGCCGTCGGCGGCCAAGCGGTACAGCGACGGCCGCTGCGCCGGCAGTGTGCTCAGGTCTCGGGTCATCGCAGCAGGGTCATGGGTCATGGCGACAGGGTGGACAGGGTGAAGGTGGACAGGATGGAAAGGGCCGCTCATTCCAGCTTGGCGCCGGAGGCCTGAACCAGTTCGCGCCAGCGCACCATCTCGGTCTTGACGAACTCGCCGAGCCTGGCGTCGCGCAGGTCCTTCAGGGGCAGGCTGCCGAACTTCTCGGTCGCTTGCAGCATCTCGGGGTCGGCAATGGCCTGCGCAATCGCGTCGCCCAGGCGTTTGGCGATGCCGGGCGGGGTCTGGGCCGGCAGGAACACGGCGCTCCAGGCGCTGACCTCGGCCTTGGGCAGCCCTAGTTCGCCCACGCCCGGAACGTCGGGCATGGCCGCCAGCCGGGTCTTGCTGGTCACGGCCAGCGGCCGCAGCTTGCCGGCCTGCACGAAGGGCAGCACGACGGCGGCGTAGTCGAACATCAGGTCGAGGTTGCCGGCCATCAGGTCGGTCAGTGCCGGGCTGCTGCCCTTGTAGGGCACATGGGTCATGCGGATGCCGGTGGTCGCCTGGAATAGTTCGGCCGACAGGTGCGTGCCAGTGCCGGCGCCGGCCGAGCCGAAGTTCAGTTGGCCGGGGTGGGCCTTGGCGTAGGCGATCAGTGCGGGCACGGTCTTGAATGGCCGCTCAGGGTGGACCACCAGCACCAGCGGCGTTGCCGACAGCGCGTGCACCGGCACGAAGTCCTTGACCGGGTCGTAGCGGATGTTCTTGTACAGCGCGAGGTTGGCCGCCTGCGTGCCCGAGGTGCCGTAGATCATCGTGTAGCCGTCGGGCGGCTGGCGCACGGCCGCTTCCACGCCAATCGAGCCGCCGGCGCCTGGCCGGTTCTCGACCACCACCGGCTGGCCGAGCTTGTCGCTCAGGATTTTGGCCAGCAGCCGCGAATTGCTGTCGGTGATGCCGCCGGGCGTGAACGGCACGACGAAGCTGATCGGCCGCGTTGGCCAGGTCTGCCCGGCCGCATCTGCGGGCGCCAAAGCAGCCACCACCCACAGCCCGGCCAGCGCTTTCTTGCAGAACTTGTCCATGCAGGTCTCCAGATGGTTGTTTACAATTTCTACGACATACCGGAATGTATTTCTGTATTTCGTTGAGAATCAATAGGGTATGTCCCAATGACGTTCGCCACATCACGCCAAACACTGCATCATCAAGAAAGAACACACCTGGCGTTTGATCCGGTATATTCGTGTTTGTCTACGAAATATCGGAGTAAAAATGCCCATCATCGTCCCTGCTGCCGCCCGCACCATGTCTTTGCTCGAACTATTCGCCCGGGAAAAGCGCGAGCTATCCAACGCCGACCTGGCGCGGCTGCTGGACCTGCCCGAAAGCAGTTGTTCAGACCTGCTGCACACGCTGCACGAGCTTGGCTATCTGCTGCGCACCGCGCGCAGCCGGCGCTTTTATCCGACGGCCCGGCTGCTGTCGGTGGCCCGGGAGATTTCTGCCAGCGATCCGCTCTACGCGGTGGCCTCGGAAGCGGCCGAACTGCTGCGCGACAAGACCGGCGAGACAGGGCTGTGCGGCCGCATCGAAGCCGGCGTGGTCAAGGTGCTGGCGTTCACCGCAGGGCGGCATCCGCTGCGCTACATGCAGAACGTCGGCGACAAGCTGAGCCTGCATGTGTCGGCGCTCGGCAAGGCCATCCTCGCGCTCGGCACGCCCGAGGAGGCGGCGCGCCAGTTGCGGCTCAAGCCGCTGCGCAAGATTGCCGAAGGCAGCATCGTCGACTTGGCCGCGCTGCAAGCGCAGGTGGCGCAGGCGCGCACGCAGGGCTGGATCTGGGTCGAGAACGAGGGCGGCGACGGCCTGTCGGCGCTGGCGGTCGCGGGCCATGCGGGCGGCGCGCCGCTGGCGCTTTCGGTGGCCGGCCCCACCGACCGCCTGCGCCCGCAGCGCCAAGCCCTGCTGGCTGCGTTGCAGGAGGTGCAGGCGCTGGTCTTTCGTCCGCGCAGCGGCAGCGAGCCTGGCGCCGCATAGCGCGCAGGCCATTTTTTCCATCCACCCCCAGGAGGCAGCCCGATGAATTTCACCCCCGACGCCGAGCAGACGCTGCTGCGCGAGAACATCCGACGCTTCATGAAAAGCCAGGTCGCGCCGCTGGTCGCCAGGCATGACGCCGACAAGAGCTTTCCGTTCGAGCTCCTCGAGGAACTGGCGCAGTTCGGCTACATCGGCGGCAGGTTGCCGCAGGCCGAAGGCGGCATGGACCTGGACTCGCTCACCTGGGCCATGCTGATGGAGGAGGCCGGCTACGCCTGGCTGTCGCTGCGCACCATGCTCAACATCACGAACGGCTCGATCCACAAAATCGCCGCCGAGGGCACGCCCGAGCAAAAGGAGCGCTTCCTCCAGCCGCTGCTGGCCTCGCAGCGCCGCTGCTTTACCGCCATCAGCGAGCCGGGCACAGGCTCGAACATCGCGCAGGTCCAGACCCGCGCCGATCTCCAGGGCGACCACTACGTGCTCAACGGCCGCAAGCTCTGGATCAGCAACGGCGCGTTTGCCGACTTCGGCATCGTGGTCGCGCGCACCTTCAGCCCCGACTGCCAGGGCCAGTTGTCCACCTTCCTGGTCGAGCGCGCCGTCTCGCCCTACGAGATGCGCCGCGTAGACACCATGGTGCTGCGCAGCACCGGCACCGCCGAGCTCGGCTTCGACCAGGTGAAAGTGCCGCGCGCCAACCTGCTCGGCGCCGAGGGCGGCGCGCTCAAGCGCATGCTGGCGGGGCTGGACGGCGCGCGCGTCAACATCGCGATGGGCGCGGTCGGCGCGGCGCAGGCGGCGCTGGACCTGTCCATCGACTACGCGCGCACCCGCAGCCAGTTCGGCCGGCCGATCGGCAGCTTCCAACTGGTGCAAAAGCTCATCGTCGACATGACGGTGCGCGTGCAAGCCGCGCGGGCGCTGGGCCTGCGCGCTGCGGCAGCGCTCGGCACGCAGGACGCGCGCATGGCCTCCTGCATCGCCAAGCTCTACGCCACCGAGGCCGCGCACGAGGTGGCGAGCATGGCGCTGCAGGTGCACGGCGGCCTGGGCTACGCGAGCGATTACCCGATCGAGCGCATCTTCCGCGACACGCGCGGCGGCACCATCCCCGAGGGCACGACCGAAGTCCAGACGCTGATCGTCGGGCGCGAGATCCTCGGCATCTCGGCCATCGCCTGAAAAGGAACACCCAAGGAACACCCCCATGGAGCACCACCGCCCGGCCGACCTGGCGCGCCTGATCCATCCGCGCTCGATCGCCCTCGTCGGCGCATCCGAGCGCGCGGGCAGCATCGGCGAACGCACGCTCACCAACCTGCTCACGCATTCCGAACTGGCCGGCCCGCTGTATCTGGTCAACCCGAGCCGGCCCGAACTGCGCGGCCAGCGCTGCTGGCCCAGCGTCGCGGCGCTGCCGGCCACGCCCGATGTGGTGGTGGTTGCCGTGCCCGCCAGCGGCGTGCTCGCGGTGATCGAGGACTGCGCAGCGCGCGGCGTGGCCTTCGCGGTCATCCTGAGCTCGGGCTTTGGCGAGGCCGGCGACCAGGGCCGGCGCCAAGAGCAGCGCCTGCAAGAGATCGCCGCGCGCAGCGGCCTGCGCCTGTACGGCCCGAACTGCCCGGGCCTGACCAACGTCAACCAGCGCCTGGGCCTGACCTTCTCGCCCTCATTCCCGCATGACCTCGTCAAAGGCCCGATTGGCCTGGCGACGCAGGGCGGCGGACTCGGGCGCAACGTGATGCAGGCGATGGAGCGCGGCATCGGCATCGGCTTGTGGGCATCGACCGGCAACGAGGTCGACCTGCAGGTGGCCGATTTCATCCACTACATGGCCGATGCGCCCGACATCCGGGTCATCGTCAGCTTGCTCGAAGGCATCAAGGACGGCCCGAAATTCGTCGCCGCCGTGCAGCGCGCGGCGGCCAACGGCAAGCCGGTGATCGTGCTCAAGGTCGGCAAGTCGGAATACGGCCGGCGCGCGGCGCAGTCGCACACCGCCGCGCTGACCGGCTCGGCGCAGGTCAACAGCGCCATCTTTCGGCAGTTCGGCGTGGTCGAGGTCGACGACATCGACGAACTGGCAGACACCGCGTGGCTGTTCGCGCGCGCCATGCCCGGCGCCCGGGAGGCGCTGGGCATCTACTGCTCATCGGGCGGCACGGCGGCGCTCACCGCAGACGCCGTCGGCGCCGCCGGACTCAGGCTCGCGGCCTTCACGCCCGAGACCACGGCGCTGCTGCGCGCCCGGCTGCCGGACTACGCCGCCATCGGCAACCCGGTCGATACCACCGCCATGGTGCTCAGCGACCAGAGCGTGGTCGAGACCACGCTGGGCCGCGTGGCCAGCGATGCCAACCTGGGCCTGACCATCGTGCCCATCGCCCTGGACTACGGCGCAAGCACCACGCGCATGGCCGATTGCATCATCCACGCGCAACAGGGCTGCGCCGCGCCCATCGTGCCGATCTGGATGAGCGACCGGCTCGGCGAAGGCTACCAGCGGCTCGTCGCCGCAGGCTTTGCGCCGCCGCGCTCGGTGGGCAAGGCGGTATCGGCCATCAGGCGCTGGGTGGAATACGGGCGCCACCGGCGCGCCAACCCCGACGTCGGAGCGCTCCAGCGCCCGCTCGCGCAGCCCGGCCAGCGATCGCACGATGGCGGCGCAACGCGCAGCCTCGGTGAAGCACAGGCCAAGCAAATGCTGCAACAGGCCGGTGTCAGGCTGATGCCGAACGCGCTCGCCAAGAGCGCCGACGAAGCGCTCGCGCACGCCGGGCGCATCGGCTACCCGGTGGTTGCCAAGATCGTCAGCGCGGACATCGCGCACAAGTCCGACATCGGCGGCGTGCAAGTCGGCCTGCGCGATGCCGCGCAGTTGCAAGCGGCCTGGCACACGATCATGAGCACCGTCACGGCGCGGCAACCCGGCGCGCGCATCGCCGGCCTGCTGATCGAGAAAATGGCCGCGCCCGGCAGTGTCGAGCTGATGATCGGCGTGACGCGCGACCCGGTGTTCGGCCATGTGCTGACCTTCGGCCTTGGCGGCATCTACGTCGAGCTTCTGCGCCACGTCACGCGCCGCCTGCTGCCGATCGCCGCGCGCGATGCGGCGGCCATGGTGCACACGGTGCGCGCGCTGCTCGGCGGCGCACGCGGCCAGCCGCCCGCCGACATCGCCGCGCTCGAAGAACTGCTGGTGCGCATCTCCGACTTCGTGCTGCGCCACGCAGACCGCATCGAAGAATTGGAACTGAACCCGGTCTGGGTCGGCGCCAAAGGCCAGGGCGCAATACCGCTGGACGCGCTGATCATCGAGCGCACCGGAGCCGCCGCATGACGGCCGGCACCGCGCCGCCACCGCTGGCCGACATCACCGTCATCGATTTCAGTGAACTGCTGCCCGGCCCGTTTTTCACGCAAAACCTGGCCGAACTCGGCGCGCGCGTCATCAAGATCGAACGCCCGCCCGGCGGCGACAACCTGCGGCGCATGGGCCCGGGCCTGTTCGATGCGCTCCACCGTGGCAAGCAAAGCCTGCTGGCCGACCTGAAGGACGAGGCGCAACGCGCCCGAGTGCGCGCACTGATCGGCCAGGCCGATGTGCTGGTCGAGTCCTACCGGCCCGGCGTGATGGCACGGCTGGGGCTGGACGCGGCCCGGGTGCGCGCCGAATTTCCGCGCCTGATCTACGTCTCGCTCAGCGGCTACGGGCAGCAAGGGCCTTGGGCCGACCTGCCGGGCCACGACATCAACTACCTGGCCGCCGCCGGCGTGCTGGCGGTGTCAGGCACCCCCGGCGGCGGGCCTGCGCAGAGCTTCGGCCTGCCGCTGGCAGACCTGTGCAGCGCGATGTATGCGCTGTCATCGACGCTCGCCGCGCTGTACCAACGCCAGCACACCGGCGCCGGCCAGCACCTCGATGTGGCGCTGGCAGACTGCGCGCTGCACTGGATGAATCCGCGCCTGGCCGCATACCGCGAGGCCGGCGCGCACACACTGGCGGAGCAGCGCCAGGCCACGCTGGTCAAGCCCGCCTATGGCGCCTTCGCCTGCCGCGACGGTCGGCATCTTTCCATCGCCGCGCTCGAAGACCATTTCTGGGCGCGGCTGTGCCAGGCGCTGGACCTTGCGCCCTACGCCACTGCGGCCTTGCGCCAGATGCCGGCGCGCAAGGCCATGGCCGGCGCCATCAATGCCCGCATCGCCGAAGTCTTGGCCGAGCGTGACCTGAACGAGGTTTTCACCTTGCTGCAAAAGCACGACATCCCCGCAGCACCCGTGATCGGGCCGTCAGAGCTGGCCGCCCTGCCGCAGTTTGCGCAGCGCGACAAGTTCGAGGCCGAGGCCGGCCAAAGGCTCCCGCTGGCGCGCTACCCGGTGGCCATGGCCGGCGTGCGGCCGGGCCGGCTCGGCGTCGCGCCGGTGCTGGGCAATGCGCGAGCCTGACCACCGGTCGGGGCGGGGAATGGGGGAGGATGAAAGGATGAAGGAGGGTGGCAAGCGCACCGCTGCACGGCATTGGCGCCAGCGGGGCCCCGGTGCACCGCGCGCAGTCGGCACCGTTTGCGCCAACGCCAGCGCGGCATGCCGGCACGACCTGAAGGGGCATGGATGCGGATATTTTGCTTTCAGTCCATGGATATGCCGCCACCAGATACAGCCCACGACCATCCCGTTTTTGTCGCGCCGTCGAAGCCCGATGCGGGCAAGCCCAGTGCTTACTGGCGCATGCCAATGGCAAGGCGGGTCATTGCATTCATCAGCGCGATGGCGAAGGTCAGATCGGAAATTTCCTGATCGCTGAAATGCTCCTTCAGCGGGAAGAAGGCTTCGTCCGGGGCATGGGTATCGGCCACATGGGTCAGCGATTCGGCCCACTCCAATGCCGACTTCTCGCGCTGGCTGAACTGGGAACTGACGCGCCAGCCGGCCAGTTCGGCCAGACGACGATCCGTCTCATTGCGCTCACGCAAGGTTTTGGTGTGCATATTCAGGCAATACGAACAACCGTTGATCTGCGCGACGCGCAGATAGACAAGTTCGATCAATGGCAGACCCAGGGGACTGGCCTCCAGATCGACCTTGATTTGACGCAACCCTTGCAATAGCTGTGGTGAAAGTTCGTAGTACGGAAGGCGCAAACTGCTTTTCATGGTGCAAGCTCCGGTGTGGACGATGATGAAAGTTGAGAGTGTGCGCCATGCATCGATGCGTCTGCCAACACCCCCCAACCAAAATTGAGCAGCACTCCAGCCAGCAGACCCGCACTGATGCCCTGTGGAATTTTTTTGATGAAGGCGTCGAATACGCCTGTGATGCCAAGCAATAGAACCATGGTGCCTGCCACCAGATATGCACCCATGAGCCTGGTTCAGGCAGTGACCCGATCAGCAGGACTGCGCCGGGCGTAGACCAGGCAGTGATGACAGGCATTTTGTAACGCACGCCGCGCCACCAACCAAGCGCGCCACTGCCCATGGAGATAGCCCCAATTGGGGGCTGCAATCTTGTGACGGCACTGTCTGAGTCGCCATGAAAAATCACCAAACGGACACTGCGCCAGAAAGCAGGGGCTTGGCAGATCAGGGTGTAGAATGCAGGCCATCGGAGCGTAGCGCAGCCTGGTAGCGCATCTGCTTTGGGAGCAGGGGGTCGCGAGTTCGAATCCCGCCGCTCCGACCAACGTCTGAAGGCCTTGCGGCGCGTTTGCCGCAAGGCCTTTTTTCTTGTCCTTTTGTCACAAGACCCGCACCCCGGCCCATCCACCAAAGCGCGGCTGCAAGCGCCAAGCCCTGAAGGCCGTGGGACAGTGGGGCCAGCAACTCGGCGGCCTGAGCGCTGACGCCCTCGATCGTCGCTTCGGACATGGGCCGGTCGAACAGGCCGCCCATCAGGTCGCGCGCGTTTTCGGCAAGCGCCCGCTGAACTCCACTTACTCGATCTTGGCCTTGGCGCGCAGCTCTTCCTGGTATTTGGCCTGCTTTTGCTGCAGCAATTGCTGGGCTACCTGGGGCTTGACATCTTCGAGCTTGGGCAATTGGATCGGGCGCATATCGTCCAGGCGGATCACATGCCAGCCAAACTGGCTCTTGACCGGGGCATCGGTCATCTTGCCTTGGTCCAGCTTGATCAGGGCCTCGGTGAATTCGCTCACATAGCTTGCCGGGCTGGCCCAGCCCAGGTCACCACCCTTGGCGCCGGAGCCCGGGTCCTTGGACTGCTTCTTGGCAATGTCCTCGAACTTGGCGCCCTTTTTGATGGCCGCGATGATGGCCTTGGCGTCGGCCTCCTTGTCCACCAGGATGTGGCTGGCCTTGTATTCCTTGCCGTTGTTGGCGGCAACGAACTTGTCGTATTCGGCCTGGGTTTCGGCGTCGGTCACGGGGTTGGCCTTGCGGAAATCGGCGAACAGCGCGTTGATCAAAATCGCCTCGCGGGCCAGTTCCATTTGGTTCTTGTAGTCTGCCGAGCCTTCCAGGCCACGCTCGAGCGCTGCCTGTACGAGGACTTCACGGTCGATGACTTCGGCGTTGATCTGCTTTTCTATCTCTGGCGTCACGGGGCGGCCCGAGCGTTCCAACTGCTGCCGGAGCATGTCGGCGCGCTCCTTGGGCACGGGCTTGCCATTGACGATGGCGATGTTCTGGGCGGAAACGGGCGGGGCGGCCAGGCCCAGCAGGGCTGCGGCGATCAGGCCGGACAGGAGCTGTTTCTTCATGCGAAGTCCAAAAGATGAGGCAGTCGCCGGCAGGCAACCGGATGACGGGATGATGAGGTGAGGTAAGGAGAAAGAGGTCGGCTCAAAGAACTTCAATGGCCAGGGCGTGGACGCCTTGGCCCATGAATTCTTGCAGCGCATCATACACAAGGCGGTGCTGCGCCAGCCGGGAGCGCCCTGTAAAAAGAGGTGACGCGATGCGCACCCGGATATGGCTGCCCTGGCCGGTGTCGTTGGCTCCGGCATGGCCTGCATGGGCGGCACTTTCGTCGAGCACTTGCAGCCGGGTGGGCACCAGCCGCTCCAGCAGGCGCTGGTGGATTCGTTGTGCCGTGCCGGTCATGTGCGCCCCTGGTTTTTCAGGTGCGGCGCAATATAAAGACCCTGGCCGATCAGAAAGACCAGCGGGAAGACATAGCCCCAGAGTTTGAAGTCCACCCAGGCATCGGTGCTCCAGTGCAGCACCACGTAGGCGTTGATGGCCGACATGAAGGCGCAATAAGCGATCCAGGCCCAATTCAGACGCAACCACACCATGTCCGGCAAGGCCAGTTGGCTGCCCAGCAGCAGTTTCAGGAAGTTTTTCTTCAGGGCCCACAGGGTCAGCGCCAGTGCGACGGACATGGCGCCATAAAGCACCGTCGGTTTCCACTTGATGAAGCGGTCATCTTGCAGCGCCAGCGTCAGCGCACCAAACGACAAGATCAGCGCCAGCGTGACCTTGTGCATGGTTTGCAGGCGCCGGTCGATGGCGTAGATCAGCGCCATCTGCAGCGCCGTGGCGGCCATCAGCACGGCCGTGGCCACATAGATGCCGTAGAGCTTGTAGCTCCCGAAGAACAGCACGATGGGCAGGAAGTCGAGCAGGATTTTCATGGGGAGGGATGGGTCGCAATGGAGACGCGGGGCCTTCGGTTTTTTATGCCTTGCCGGATTCAAAGTCCAGCGCAGCCGAGTTCATGCAATAGCGCAAGCCGCCGGGGGCCGGGCCATCATCGAAGACATGGCCCAGATGCGCCCCGCATTGTGCACATACCGTTTCCGTGCGCAGCATGCCGTGGCTGCGGTCTGCGATGCGGGTGATCGCGCCCGGGATGGCTTGGCAAAAGCTCGGCCAGCCGCAGCCGGCGTCGAATTTGCTGTCCGAGTCGAACAGCTTGGCGCCGCAGCAGATGCAGTGGTAGCTGCCATCGGCCCAGTGGGCTTGGTACTTGCCGGTAAAGGGGCGCTCGGTGGCGGCATGGCGCGTTACCTGCAAGGCCATCGGCTCGGCGCCCTTGGCGTGCAGGATGGCTTGCCACTGGGCGTCGGTTTTCTGGACGGGGGCATTCATGATGAGCAACTGATGGCGATGGTGGCGGCCCAGTCGGGCGGAAAGGCGGCGTAGGCATCATGCCCCGGGTGCTCGTCGAAGGGGCGCTCGAGCAGCCGCAAAAGGGTTTCGATGGCGCCAAAGTCGCCCTGCTGCGCGGCGCGGATGGCTTGTTCGCCCAGATGGTTGCGGAGCACGAATTTAGGGTTGGTCTTGAGCATCATGCCGGCCATCTGCGCGTGATCCATATGCGTCGTATGCTCTGAAAACAATAGCAACCAGCGCTCCGCATCCGCGCGCTGTGCAAACAGCGCGCGCACCGGCTCGAAATCGCCGCAGCCCACGGCCTGCGACAGGCGGCGCCAGAAGATGGTGTAGTCGACCCGATGGCGCGCCAGCAGCATGAGGACGCCATCGATCAACGCGGCATCGCCGTCACGCGCCTGCAACAGGCCCAGCTTGGCGCGCATGCCGGCCATGAACTCGGCGGAAAAGACGCCGGGGTAGGATGCCAGCGCAGCCAGGGCGCCGTCCCGCTCGCCGATCAGCGGCAACAGGGCCTGCGCCAGGCACAGCAGGTTCCAGTACGCCACATCGGGCTGGCGCTGATAGGCATAGCGGCCCTGGGTGTCGCTGTGATTGCAGCGATGCTCGGGGATGAAGGCGTCGAGAAACTGGAACGGGCCATAGTCCATGGTCAGGCCCAGGATGCTCATGTTGTCGGTGTTCATCACCCCATGGCAAAAGCCCACCGCCTGCCACTGGGCCATGAGCCTGGCCGTGCGTTCGCTGACGGCCTGCAACAGGGCGGCATACGGGTTGGCAGCGCCGGCGCGGCATTGCGGGTAGTAGCGGGCGATGACGTAGTCGGCCAGGGCTTGCAACTGCGGCGTCTGGCGTTGGGCGCAAAAATGCTCGAAATGGCCGAAGCGCACAAAACTGGGCGCCACGCGCGTGACCACGGCGGCCGTCTCGGTCTCTTCGCGCCGCACCGGGGCCGGCGAGCCGGTGATGCACAGCGCGCGCGTCGTCGGAATGCCCAGGCCGTGCATGGCTTCACTGCACAGGAATTCACGGATGCTCGAGCGCAGCACTGCGCGCCCGTCGCCCATGCGCGAGTAGGGCGTGCGACCTGCGCCCTTGAGCTGGATTTCCCAGCCCGCGGCGGTCTCGCCCAGCATGATTGCGCGGCCGTCGCCCAGTTGCCCGGCCCATACGCCGAACTGGTGGCCGCCGTAGACGCTGGCCAAAGGGCGTGCACCAGCCAGCGGGCCGTTGCCGGTGAAGGCTTGCAGGGCCGCGTCGCTGTGCAGCCAGGCCGCATCGAGGCCGAGCAGCCGGGCCACGGCGCTGCTGCGGCCGACCCAGTGCGCAGCGGGCAGCGGGCTGGGGCGCAGTTCGGTGAAAAAGTCGGCCCCCAGGGCAGCAAAACCATGCTGCCATGCCAAACCGGTATCGGCACCGGCGCTGCTGTCGCTGACTGTGGCTGTGGCTGTGGCTGTGGGCAGGTTCATGGCCCCGATTGTCTCGTACCGCACAGGCCCTGGCGCTGGCAGGGCCATCTGCGCGCGCCCATCGAACGGGCACACCGGCATTGGGGGATCTGTGGAAATGGGCGCCAGCGCGCTACCATGCCCGCTTCTTTTCATAACCTCTTTTGCAACCCGTCCAAGGAGCACTTCCATGCTGGGCCTGATACAAGATCAACCATTGCTGATCTCATCGATGATCGAGTTTGCCGAACGCCACCATGGCGACACCGAGATCGTTTCCCGTCGGGTCGAGGGGGACATCCATCGCTACAACTACCGCGAGCTTGGCCTGCGTGCCCGGCGCCTGGCCAATGCGCTCGACAAGCTCGGGCTGCTGTTCAGCGACAGGGTCGCCACCCTGGCCTGGAACGGCTACCGCCACATGGAGATGTACTTCGGCGTCAGTGGCTCGGGCCGCGTTCTGCACACCATCAACCCGCGCCTGCATCCCGAGCAGATCGCCTGGATCATGAACCATGCCGAAGACCAGTTGCTGTGCTTTGACCTGAGCTTTTTGCCCCTGGTGCAGGCCGTGCATGCCAAATGCCCTGGCGTCAAGCATTGGGTGGCCTTGTGCAACGCAGACCGGCTGCCGGCAGACTCCGGCATCCCTGGCCTTTTGAGCTATGAGGACTGGATCGGCGCGCAGTCGCCGGACTATGCATGGCCCCGGTTCGACGAGAACTCGGCCTCCAGCATGTGCTACACCAGCGGCACCACGGGCAACCCCAAGGCCGCCCTCTACAGCCACCGCTCGACCACGCTGCATGCCTACGCAGCGGCCTTGCCCGACGTGATGTGCTTGTCGGCGCGCGACTCGGTGCTGCCCGTGGTGCCGATGTTCCATGTCAATGCCTGGGGCATTCCGTACTCGGCGGCGCTGATGGGCTGCAAGCTGGTGTTTCCCGGGCCGGCGATGGATGGCAAGTCGATCTACGAACTGATCGAGGCCGAACAGGTCAACTACGCCGCCGGCGTGCCCACCGTCTGGCAGATGATGCTCGGCCACATGAAGCCTGCGGGGCTCCGGTTCTCGACATTGCGGCGCACCGTGATTGGCGGCTCGGCATGCCCGCCGGCGATGATCCACACCTTCAAGGAAGACTATGGCGTCGAGGTGCTGCACGCCTGGGGCATGACCGAGATGAGCCCGCTGGGCACGCTGTGCACCCTGAAGAGCAAGCACCTTGCGTACCCCAAAGACGAGCAGATGAAGCTCCTGCAAAAACAGGGCCGCGCGATCTACGGCGTCGACCTGAAGATCGTGGACGGCGATGGCAAGGAACTGCCCTGGGATGGCAAGACCTACGGGGACCTGCTGGTCCGTGGCCCATGGATCGTGAACGGCTACTTCAAGGGCGAGGGGGGCGACCCGCTCATCGAGGACGAACAAGGCCGGCGCTGGTTCCCGACCGGGGATGTGGCCACCATAGACGCCGACGGCTTCATGCAGATCACCGACCGCAGCAAGGACGTGATCAAGTCCGGGGGCGAGTGGATCAGCTCGATCGCGATCGAAAACCTGGCCATGGCGCACCCCGCCGTCGCCATGGCCGCCTGCGTGGGCATGCCGCACCCCAAGTGGGACGAGCGCCCCATCGTGGCCGTGGTCAAACGCCCCGGCGCGCAGCTCACGCGCGAGGAGATGCTGGCGTTCTACGAGGGCAAGGTCGCCAAGTGGCAAATCCCCGATGACGTGGTGTTCGTCGAAGCCATCCCGCTGGGCGCCACCGGCAAGATGCTCAAGACCAAACTGCGCGAGCAGCTCAAAGGCTACCAACTGCCGAGCCTGTAACCGGCGTTGCCAGGCCGCAGGCGACGGGAATGGGCATTGCGCCACCTCGTAGGGGCAATCCCTGGGCAGCGTCCGGTGCAAACACGCTACGCTGCGGGGCACTTGTCTACAAGGAGTTACGCAATGAAATGTGCCCTCAAGTTTGCAGCGGCCTCGGTCATCCTGGCGGGCGCCTGCGGGGCCTCTGCGCAAAAAGGCGAGACGGTGAAAGTGGCCTGGATCGACCCGCTGTCGGGCCTGATGGCGTCGGTCGGAACGAACCAGCTCAAGAGCTTTCAGTTCGTTGCCGAAGAGTTCTTCAACAAGAAGAATGCCGCTGGCGTCAAATTTGAAATCATCGCCATCGACAACAAGCTCAGCCCGCAAGAGACCACCAGCGCTTTGCGCTCGGTCATCGACCAGGGGGTGCGCTATGTGATACAGGGCAACGGCTCCGGTCCGGCCTTGGCCATCATCGACGCGCTGGAAAAGCACAACGCGCGCAATCCCGGCAAGGAAGTCCTGTACCTGAACCACGCGGCCGTGGACCCGGATCTGACCAACAGCCGGTGCAGTTACTGGCATTTCCGTCTGGATGCCGACACCTCGATGAAGATGGAGGCGCTGACCACGTACATGAAGGACATGCCCGGAATCAAGAAGATCTACCTGATCAACCAGAACTACTCGCATGGCCACCAAGTCTCGAAGTTCGCCAAGGAGATGATGCGGCGCAAGCGCCCGGACGTGCAATTCGTCGGCGACGACCTGCACCCGCTGGCGCAGGTACGCGACTTTGCGCCCTATATCGCGAAGATCAAGCAGTCCGGCGCCGACACCGTGATCACCGGCAACTGGGGCCCGGACCTGGCGCTGCTGATCAAGGCGGCCAACGATGCCGGCTTGAACCATGTCGCCTTCTACACCTACTACGCCTCCGTCATCGGCGGACCCACGGCGATCGGCGCCGCCGCTGCGGGACGGGTGTACATGGTGGCGTATGCCCACCCCAATCTGCCGGGCGAGATCAACAAGATCGTTGTCGACTTCGAAAAGAAGTTCGGCGAAGACATGTTCACGCCCTCGGTCTACCACGCCTACTCGCTGCTCGCCGCAGGCTTTGCCAAAGCCCGCTCGACCGACCCCGTGAAGGTGGCCGCAGCGCTCGAAGGTCTGAAATTCAACAGCTTCAACGGTGAGGTCGAGATGCGCAAGACCGACCACCAACTCCAGCAAGGGCTGTTCATCTCGAAGTGGGACAAGGCCGGCGGCAAGTTCCCTATCGATGCTGAAAAAACCGGCTACACCTTCATCCCGGTGCAGTACTTCGAGCCCTATGTGGCCAGCACGCCCACCTCGTGCCAAATGAAGCGGCCGTGAGCGCCGCGCGGCCGCCCGAAAGCGCTCATGCCGTCGCCGAAGGCGAAGGCACCCCAGTGAGCGCCAAGCCCTGGGCCTGGCGTTTGCGCGGCGCCCAAAGGCGGAAATGAGCAAGGGTAAACCCTGATCCTGGCCCCATGGCAACCCGCTAGGCTACGGGGCTTTGTAACGAGGAGACACCCTATGCAACGGGCCATCAAGGCTGTAGCGGCCTCGATCATCTTGGCAAGCGCCTGCGGGGTCTCCGCGCAAAAAGGCCAGACAGTGAAAATTGCCTGGATCGACCCGTTGTCGGGTCTGATGGCGGCGACGGGAACCAACCAGCTCCAGAGCTACCAGTTCATGGCGGAAGAGTTTTTCAACAAGAAGAATGCTGCCGGCGTCAAATTTGAAATCATCGCCGTAGACAACAAGCTCAGCCCGCAAGAGACCACCAGCGCTTTGCGCTCGGCCATCGACCAGGGGATGCGCTACGTGGTGCAGGGCAACGGCTCCGGCCCGGCGCTGGCCATCATCGACGCGCTGGAAAAGCACAACGCGCGCAATCCCGGCAAGGAAGTCCTGTACCTGAACTACGCGGCCGTGGACCCGGACCTGACCAACAGCCGGTGCAGCTACTGGCATTTCCGTCTGGATGCCGACACCTCGATGAAGATGGAGGCGCTGACCACGTACATGAAGGACATGCCCGGAATCCAAAAGATCTACCTGATCAACCAGAACTACTCGCATGGCCAGCAAGTCTCGAAGTTCGCCAAAGAGATGATGAAGAACAAGCGCCCGGACGTGCAGTTCGTCGGCGACGACCTGCACCCGCTGGCGCAGGTGCGCGACTTTGCGCCCTATATCGCGAAGATCAAGCAATCCGGCGCCGACACCGTGATCACCGGCAACTGGGGCTCGGACTTGGCGCTGCTGATCAAGGCGGCCAATGATGCGGGCCTGAACCATGTCGCCTTCTACACCTACTACGCGGCGAGCGTGGGCAGCCCCACTGCGCTGGGCGCCACTGCGGCGGGGCGGGTCTACACCGTCAATTACGGGCACCTGAACCTGCCGGGCGAGATCAACAAACTGGTTCTCGGCTACAAGAAAAAGTTCGCCGGCGACATGACCACCAGTGCCATCTACCATGTGTTCGCCATGCTCGCGGAAGGCTTTGCCAGAACCGGCTCGACCGACCCCGTGAAAGTGGCCGCCGTGCTCGAAGGAATGAAATTCAACAGCTTCAACGGCGAGGTCGAGATGCGCAAGGCCGACCACCAGATCCAGCAAGGGCTGTTCATCTCGAAGTGGGACAAGGCCGGTGGCAAGTTCCCCATCGACTATGAAAACACCGGCTACGCCTTCATCCCGGTGAAGTACTACGCGCCCTATGTGGCCAGCACGCCCACCTCGTGCCAGATGAAGCGGCCGACATGACCGTCCGTGTCGACGCCCTGGCAACGCCTGCAGGCCCGAACGACACGGGCTTTTTTTGACCCCCTGCAACGAAAAATTCCAATGAATGCCGAATTCTTCGTGACCTCCTTGTTGAACGGCATCAGCTACGGGCTGCTGCTGTTCATGCTCAGTTCCGGCATCACGCTGATCTTCAGCATGATGGGCGTGCTCAACTTTGCCCATGCCAGCTTTTACATGCTGGGCGCTTATTTCGCGTTCACCATCTCCGGGCTGCTGGGCTTTGGGCTGGCGCTGGTGATCGCGCCCCTGCTCGTCTTTGCGCTGGGCGCCGCGTTCGAGCGCTATTGCCTGCGCCGGGTGCATCCATTCGGACATGTGCCGGAACTGCTGGTGACCTTTGGCCTGTCGTACCTGATCCTTGAAGTGGTGCAACTGGTGTGGGGCCGTTCCACCGTGCCCTATGGGCTGCCCGGGTGGCTGGAAGGCCCGCTGTTCACGCTGTACGGCACGCAGTTTCCCCGGTCGCGCTCGTTCGTGATGCTGGTGGCCTTGCTGATGCTGGCCTCGGTATGGTTGCTGCTGACGCGCACGCGCATTGGCCTGGTGATACAGGCGGCGCTCAAATACCCAGAGATGGTCGAGGCGCTGGGCCACAACGTGCCACGGGTCTTCATGCTGGTGTTCGGCGGTGGCGCGGCGCTGGCCGCGCTGGCCGGCGTGATCGGTGGCAACACCTACGTCACCGAGCCGGCGATGGCGGCCTCGGTCGGCTCCATTGTCTTCGTGGTGGTCGTGGTGGGGGGCATGGGCTCGCTGCCCGGGGCTTTTCTGGCGTCGCTGCTGATCGGGCTGGTGCAGACCTTTGCGGTGGCGCTGGACTATTCGCTGATCAGCGTCTTCGCGGCTGTGGGCCTGGCGGTGACCGAGCAGAGCTTTGGCTACCCGGTGCTCAAACTGACGATCTCCCAGGTGGCGCCAATCCTGCCGTATCTGTTTCTGGTGCTGATCCTGATCTTTCGCCCCAAGGGCTTGCTGGGCACGCGCGTGAGTTGAAAAAGTGACACCCTGCCCCCTGTGTCGTGCCCGTGTCGCGTCTGCGTCGCCTGCATCCCGAAGGGCGGCCCGTTCGGCTATCGCCCGGCGCCACCGGCGGCGCTGCGTTCCCGGTCTGGGGCCATGCCCGTTTCATGCGCCGTGGCTGGCGCGTCGTGTGATGGAAAACTGATGTGATGAATTCCGCTGTCCCGAATGCCATGCTCCGCTCCAAGCCCTGGAACCGGGGGCGCCTGATCGTCTGGACCCTGTTTGCCATCACGCTGCTCGTCGCGCCGATGCTGTTGCGCAGCGGTCTGGCGCTGACCATGCTCTCGCAGATCGGCTACATGATCATCATCTGTCTGAGCTACAACATGTTGCTCGGGCAGGGGGGGATGCTCAGCTTCGGCCATGCGGTCTATACCGGCCTGGGCTCGTTCATTGCGATCCACGCGATGAACCTGGCCGGCAAGGGCAGTTGGCAGATTCCGCTGGTGCTGATTCCGCTGGTGGGCGGTCTGGCCGGGGCCTCGTTTGCGGTCTTGCTGGGCTTTGTCACCACCAAGAAGGCGGGCACCACGTTTGCGATGATCACGATGGGCGTGGGCGAACTGGTGGCCTCGATGGCGCTGATGCTGCCCGAGTTCTTCGGCGGCGAGGGCGGCATCACCACCGACCGGGTGTACGGCCAGCCGTTCCTGGGCTGGAGCTTCGGGCCGGCGATCGAGGTGTATTACCTGATTGCCGCCTACTGCTTTGTCTGCACTGCGGCGATGTTTGCGTTCACCGGCACGCCGCTGGGCCGCATTCTGAACGCCGTGCGCGACAACCCCGAGCGTGTCGAATTCATCGGCTACGACACGCAGCGGGTGCGCTACTTCGCGTTCATCATCGCGGGCTTTTTCGCCGGCATCGGCGGCGGCCTGACCACGATCAACTTCGAGATCATCACCGGCGCCGACAGCTTGAGCATCGTGCGCTCCGGGGGCTACCTGTTGTTCACCTTCCTGGGCGGGGCCACGTTCTTTTTCGGCCCCATCATCGGCGCGGTGCTGCTGGTGCTGGCCTCGGTGCTGCTGGCCGAACTGACCAAGGCTTGGCCGCTGTATCTGGGCCTGGTGTTCCTGTTCATGGTGATGTATGCGCCCGGCGGCGTGGCCAGCCTGATCATGATGAACCTGCGGCTGGCCAGGTTTGGCAAGCTGCGCCAACTGTGGCCCGCGTACCTGGGGTTGGGCGGCACGGCCTTGGTGGGTGTGACGGGCATGGCCTGCATGGTGGAGATGGCCTACCACTTGCAGCTCAACGCTGCGCTCGGGCCGGTGCTGAGCTTCCTGGGGACAGCGCTGAACGCCAACGGCGCGGGCAGTTGGGCCGGCGCCGGCCTGGTGATGGTCACGGGCTTCGGTCTGTTTGAACTGTGCCGCCGCCGGTTTGTGCGCCGCTGGAGCCGGATTCAGGAAGAAATCGAACATGCGAACAAGTAATCAGGCGCCGGCCATGGGGGCGAACGACGCCGGCCCGGCGCTGGAACTGCGCGACCTGCGCAAGAGCTTCGGCAGGACTGAAATCATCCGTGGCGCCAATTTGGCGGTCGCACCCGGCGAGCGGGTGGCCATCATCGGCCCCAACGGCGCGGGCAAGTCCACGCTGTTCAACCTGATCAGCGGGCGCTTCGTGCCCAGCAGTGGCGATGTGCTGCTGAACGGCCAGCGCATCAACGGGCTGGCGCCATATGAGATCAACCGCCGGGGGTTGTCGCGCAGCTTTCAGATCACGAACATCTTTCCCAAGCTGAGCGTGTTCGAGAACCTGCGCTGCGGCGTGCTTTGGAGCATGGGCTACCGGTACAGCTTTTGGCGCTTCCTGTCGCAACTGCACGATGCCAATGAGCGCACCCGGGAACTGATGGCGCTGATCGCGCTCGACCACAAGCGCGACACGCTGGCGCTGAACCTGACTTACGCCGAGCAGCGCGCGCTGGAGATCGGCATCACCATCGCCGGAGGTGCCAGCGTGATCTTGCTCGACGAGCCTACGGCCGGCATGAGCAAGACCGAAACCACGCACTTCATTGGCCTGATCAGGCAGGTCACCGAGGGCCGTACCCTGCTCACGGTGGAGCACGACATGGGCGTGGTGTTTGGCCTGGCCGACAAGATTGCGGTGGTGGTCTACGGCGAGGTGATCGCTTTCGACCGCCCGGAGAAAGTGCGCGCCAACCCGCAGGTGCAACAAGCCTATCTGGGCACGGTCGCCGACGACCTGCCGGGAGCACATTGACCCATGCTGACCATCGACAACCTGCATGCCTACTACGGCAAGAGCCATGTGCTGCATGGCGTGAGCTTCGACGTGGCGCCCGGCGAGATCGTGGCCCTGCTGGGGCGCAACGGCTCGGGCCGCTCCACCACTGCCAAGGCCATCATGGGCCTGGTCCACTGGGAGGGAGCGCTGCACTGGAAGGGGCAGGCGCTCGCCGGCAAGAAGGCTTACGAGATTGCCCACCTGGGGCTGGGCTATGTGCCGGAAAGCCGCGACGTATTCCCCAACCTCACGGTGCAGCAAAACCTGCTGCTCGGCCAAAAGGGCAATGGCAAGGCGGCAGGCAAGGGCAGCCGCTGGTCATTCGACGACATGTACCGGATGTTTCCGCTGCTCAAGGAGCGCCAGCACACCGAGGCCGGCGTGATGTCGGGCGGCGAGCAGCAGATGCTCACGCTGTGCCGCACGCTGATGGGCGACCCGGACCTGATCATCATCGACGAGCCGACCGAGGGCCTGGCGCCGAAGATCGTGGAACTGGTGGGGCAGTACCTGCAAACCATCAAGGCCCGGGGCATCTCGGTGCTGCTGATCGAGCAAAAGCTCACCATCGCGATGAAGATTTCTGACCGGGCATTGGTCATGGGCCATGGCGCCATCGTGTTCCAGGGCACGCCCGATAGCCTGCGGGCCGACAACGATATCCGCAAGGAATGGCTGGAGGTCTGACAGTTCGTTCCATTGGCCACCCACCGACACCGGCACAGTCGGCCGAAGTCTCTACAATAAAAACGCACGCCCGTTCTTTTTCACTCTACAAGGAAGCACAGCATGAGCGCTGATTACCAAGTCCACGGCAGCGTCGCCGTGATCACCATGGCCAACCCCCCCGTCAACGGACTGGGGCTGGCCACCCGCCAGGGCCTTGTCGACGGCCTGCTGCGGGCCGATGCCGACGCGGCCGTGAGCGCCATCGTCATCACCGGCGCCGGCAGCGCCTTCTCCGGTGGCGCCGACATCAACGAATTCGGCACAGACAAATCCGCGCAAGAGCCGCACCTGCTGTCGGTGATCGCGGTGATCGAAAACTCCAGCAAACCGGTGGTGGCCGCGCTGCACAGCGTGGCCATGGGTGGCGGTCTGGAGTTGGCGCTGGGTTGCCACTACCGCATTGCGGCGCCGAGCTGCCGCATTGCGCTGCCTGAAGTCAAACTGGGCCTGATCCCTGGCGCGGGCGGCACGCAGCGGCTGCCGCGCGCGCTCGGCGTGGAGGCCGCGCTCAACCTGATCGTCAGCGGCGAGTCGGTCAACAGCGAAATGATAGGCGCGCTGCCCGGCCAGAAACTGCTCGACAAGCTGTCGACATCGGCCCAGGCGCTGGCTGCCGAGGCGCTGGCTTTCGCGCAGGGCGTGGCCGCCGCGCGCCCGCTGCCGCTGGTGCGCAACCTGCCCTGCCGGCATCCCGAGGGCCAGGCTTACTTTCAGTTCGCGCGCAACATGGTCAAGGGCATGTCCCGGAATTTCCCGGCGCCGGCGCTGTGCGTGGACGCGGTCGAGGCCGCCACCCGGGGCCCGTTTGCCGATGGCATGCAGATCGAGCGCGCGATTTTCATGAAGCTGATGCAGACCCCCGAGTCGCGCGCGCTGCGCCATCTGTTCATGGCCGAGCGCGCAGCCTCGAAGATCCCGGACGTGCCCTCCGACACCCCCCGGCGCGACATCCGGGCCGTGGCCGTGATCGGCGCTGGCACCATGGGTGGCGGCATCGCGATGAACTTCCTGAACGCGGGCCTGCCGGTCAAGATTCTGGAGATGAAGCCGCAAGCGCTGGAGCGCGGCCTGGCCACCATCGGCAAGAACTACGAAGCCCAGGTCAAAAAGGGCAAGCTCACGCAGGACAAATACCAGCAGCGCATGGCCCTGCTGTCCACCACGCTGGACTATGCCGACATCCGGGACGCCGATCTGGTGATCGAAGCGGTGTTCGAGGACTTGGGCGTCAAGGAATCGGTGTTCCGGCAACTCGACGCGCAGATGAAGCCGGGCGCGATTTTGGCGTCCAACACCTCCACGCTCGACATCGACAAGATAGCCACCTTCACCGGGCGCCCGCAGGACGTGGTCGGCATGCATTTCTTCAGCCCCGCCAACGTGATGAAGCTGCTGGAAGTGGTGCGCGGCAAGGCCACCGCCAAGGATGTGCTGGCCACCGTGATGGCCATCGCCAAGAAGATCAGGAAGACCGCCGTGGTCGCCGGTGTGTGCGATGGTTTCATCGGCAACCGCATGATCGAGCAGTACAGCCGCCAGGCCGGTTTTCTGCTCGACGAAGGCTGCACGCCCGAACAGGTGGACAAGGCGATCGAGAAGTTCGGCTTTGCGATGGGGCCATTTCGCATGGGCGACCTGGCCGGCAACGACATCGGCTGGGCCATCCGCAAGCGCCGCGCCGTCGAGCGTGCCGAGATGAAGTACAGCCGCACGTCGGACAAGCTCTGCGAGCTGGGCCGCTTCGGCCAGAAGACCGCAGCCGGCTGGTACGACTACCAGGCCGGCAAGCGCGACGCGATTGCGAGCGCGCTGGTCCACCGGATGATCGAAGAGCATCGCCAGCAATTGGGCATCACGCCGCGCAAGATTGCCGACGAAGAGATCGTGCAGCGCCTGGTGTTCGCGCTGGTCAACGAAGGCGCGCGCATTCTGGAAGACGGCATCGCCAGCAAGTCCGGCGATATCGACATGGTCTACATCACGGGTTATGGTTTTCCGATGCACCGTGGCGGCCCGATGCGCTACGCCAGCGAACTGGGCTTGTTCAACGTGGTGCAGGCCATGGGCCGCTTTGCCCGCAACCCGCACGATGACGCGGCGTTCTGGCAGCCCGCCCCATTGCTGGCCCGATTGGCGGCGCAAGGCAAAACCTTCAACTGAACGGGCCGAGCCTGCCGCTGGCCTGCCACTGAATCACCACGCAACCGCCCCGGCGGCGCTGCGTTCCACCCCTGAAAGGATTTCCCCATGACCCGCGCCGTGATTGTTTCCACCGCCCGCACCCCGCTGACCAAGAGTTGGAAGGGTTCCTTCAACATGACCCATGGCGCCACGCTCGGAGGCCATGCCGTGCAACATGCGGTAGCGCGCGCCGGCATCGAGGCGGCCGAGGTCGAAGACGTGATCATGGGTTGCGCCAACCCCGAAGGCGCAACCGGCAGCAACATCGCGCGCCAATGCGCGCTCAGGGCCGGCCTGCCGATCACCACGGCGGGCATGACCGTGAACCGTTTTTGCTCCTCCGGCCTGCAAACCATTGCGCTGGCGGCCCAGCGCATCATCAGCGGCGAGGCCGAGGTGTTCGTCGCCGGCGGTGTGGAAAGCATCTCCTGCGTGCAGCAGGAAATGAACCAGCACATGCTGCGGGACCCGGCCCTGACCCGGCAAAAGCCCGAGATCTACTGGAGCATGTTGCAGACCGCCGAGCAGGTCGCCAAGCGCTACGGCATCGGCCGCCAGGCCATGGACGAATATGGCGCCGCCAGCCAGCAAAAAGCCTGCGCAGCCCAGGCCGCCGGCCGGTTCGATGCCGAAATCGCCCCCATCACCGTGACCACCGGCGTGACCGACAAGACCTTGGGCCTGATCACCCGGCAGGTGACGGTCAGCCGGGACGAAGGCACGCGCGAAGGCACCACGGTGGAAGTCATCAGCGGCCTGCGCCCGGCGCTGCCCGGGGGGCTGGTTTCTGCCGGCAACGCCAGCCAGTTCTCCGATGGCGCCGGCGCCTGCGTGCTGACCAGCGAGGACTACGCCAGCAAAAAGGGCCTGCAACCCCTGGGCCGCTTCCTGGGCTTTGCGGTGGCCGGCTGCGAGCCTGATGAAATGGGCATCGGCCCGGTGTTCGCCGTGCCCAAGGTGCTCGACAAACTCGGCCTTGCGGTCAGCGACATCGACCTGTGGGAACTGAACGAAGCCTTTGCCGTGCAGGTGATCTACTGCCGCGACAGGCTGGGCATTCCCGCGCAGCAACTGAACGTCAACGGCGGCGCCATTGCCGTGGGCCACCCCTATGGCGTGTCGGGCCAGCGCCTGACCGGCCACGCGCTGATCGAAGGCAAACGCCGTGGCGCCCGCCGCGTGTGCGTGACCATGTGCATAGGCGGCGGCATGGGTGCTGCCGGCGTCTTCGAGGTGCTGTAAACACCATGAGCCTGCGCCCGGCCATCGATTTCCTGCTGTACCAGTGGCTGCAGGTGCCAACGCTGACCAGGCACAGCCGCTTTGCCGAGCACTCGCGCGAGACCTTCGATGCCGTGCTCGACAGTTGCGAGCGCATGGCCCGCGAGAAATACGCGCCCTTCAACCGCACCGTCGATAGCCAGGAGCCGTACTTCGACGGCGAGCGCGTGATACTGCCCCAGTGCACGCACGATGCGCACCGCGCCTATGCCGCATCGGGCATGCTCAGCGCCGCGCAGGACTATTCGATAGGCGGCATGCAACTGCCCTGCACGGTCGTTGCGGCGGCGAACAGCTTTTTCGCCATCGCCTCGGTCAGCATAGGCTCGGGCCTGCTGACGGTCGGCAACGCCAACCTGCTGATGGTGCACGGCACCCGGCGGCAGCAGACGGTGTTCGCGCACAACGGGTTTTCCGGCCGCTTCTCGGGCACCATGTGCTTGTCCGAGCCGCAGGCAGGCTCCTCGCTCGGCGATGTGACGACCCGGGCCGTGCCCGATGGCGCGGACTTTGCCAGCGACCCGCTGGGCCCGCGCTATCGCATCGAGGGCCACAAGATGTGGATCTCGGCCGGCGAGCATGAACTGACCGAGAACATCATCCACCTGGTGCTGGCCAAGATTCCCGGGGCCGACGGCCAACTGCTTGCCGGCACCAAGGGCCTGTCGCTGTTCATCGTGCCCAAGAAACTGGTGGACACCGAGGGGCAACTGACCGGCGTGCGCAACGATGTGGCGCTGGCGGGCCTGAACCACAAGCTGGGCTGGCGCGGCACCAGCAACACGCTGCTCAACTTTGGCGAAGGCAAATACCCGGTGCAGGGCCAGGCGGGCGCCATCGGCTACCTGGTGGGCCAGGCGGGCCGGGGCCTGCACTGCATGTTCCACATGATGAACGAGGCGCGCATTGGCGTGGGCATGGCGGCCACGATGCTGGGACTGGCCGGTTACTACGCCAGCCTGGACTACGCCCGCAACCGGCCCCAGGGTCGGCCCGTGCCAAGCCAGCCAGACGGCGCCGGCGGCGCCCTGGCCAAGGACGCGGCCCAACCCCCGGTGCGCATCATCGAGCATGCCGATGTCAAGCGCATGCTGCTGGCGCAAAAATCCTATGGCGAAGGCGCGCTGGCGCTGGACCTGTACTGCGCGCGCCTGGTCGATGACATGCGCACCGCTGACGCTGGCGCCGCCGATGAAGCCCGCATGCTGCTGGAACTGTTGACACCGATCGCCAAAAGCTGGCCCAGCGAGTGGTGCCTGGAGGCGAACTCGCTGGCCATACAGATCCATGGCGGCTACGGCTACACGCGCGACTTCCCGGTGGAGCAGTACTGGCGCGACAACCGCCTGAACATGATCCACGAAGGCACGCACGGCATGCAGGCCATGGACCTGCTGGGCCGCAAACTGCGGATGGACGGCGGGCGCGGCCTGCAACTGCTGGCCGGGCGCATCCAGGCCAGCATCGGGCGCGCCCTTGCCGTGCCCGCATTGGCCGCGCATGCCCAGGCCCTGGTGTCGCGTCACCGATCATCTGTCGGTCCGCGCTGGCCATCGAAGCGCATCGCGGCGTTGCATCGCTTGCCAATACGCTCGGTATTGGCAAGCGATGCGCCTTGCGCTGCGCTCCGATGGCTGCGCGCAGCCTACGACATCTGATCGGTGACGCGACACTAGCCTGGCACCGGAAGCGTTTTGATGGCGCCAGCGTATACCCTGTCACACCAGCGCCCACCAGGCAGTGCCGGCGCCGCCGGGCGCCGGTTTGCGGCGCGGCGCGGCCTGCGGGAGATTGCGCGCCATGCATAAAATGCCAGCCATGCTCACGGTGCCACCCAAAGTTTCGTTCAAGGCGCAGATGTACCAGGCGCGTGAGGCGGCGATCCTGGCGTCGGCCTGCCGTCTGCTGGGCGAAAAGGCGTTCGACCTGATGACCATGGACGATGTCGCCAATGCCGTGGGCATTGCCAAAGCCAGCCTGTACAAGCACTTTGGCAGCAAGGAAGCGCTGTGCACCGCCGCCATGGTGCAGATGCTCGGGCGCGTGCAAACCTATCTGGCCAGCCTGCCGGCGCAAACCCCTGCGCTGGAAAAGCTCCACGCGTTGCTGCGCTGGTCGCTCGAGCAGTTGCTGGGCAACCAAATGCCGCTGCTGCCCGGTCGCCATTCGGGTTTGCGTGCGGTGTTGATGGCCAACCAGGACTATCGCGCCGGCCTGCGGGCGCTCAGTGAGCAGATCGGCGCCTGGATCACCGAGGCCCAGGCCCAGGGCCTGATCGACCCTGGCCTGCCGTTGGTGGTGGTGCAGTACACCTTGTACGCGCGGGCCTGCGACCCGGCGCTGTGCCTGCTCAAGGAGGGCGGCCAGTATTCGGACGCGGAAATCGTGGAACTGGTGCTGCGCACCTGTTTCGATGGCCTGGTAGCGCGCTGAGCGCGGGGGCACCGGGCGTTTGCGCACGCCACATCACAAGAGCGCCTGCGCAGATCATCGAGCGCCTGCGCAAGATCATTGAGCGCCTGCGCGCTGTGCCGGCACGCAAGGCGCCGCCGTTGGCGCAATCGTTACCATCGGCGCATGTTCAGTTATCGCCACGCCTTCCACGCAGGCAACCATGCCGATGTGTTCAAGCACACGGTGTTGATCGCCACCCTGCAATACCTCACCGACAAGGATGCGGCGCTGACCGTGCTCGACAGCCATGCCGGCGCGGGCCTGTACCGGCTTGACGGGGACTATGCCCGCACCAGTGGCGAGGCCGCAGACGGCGTGGTGCGCCTGTTTGCTGCGCCGGGCAGCGCGCTGGCCCCGGCCCTGCAAGCCTATGTGGACATGGTCGGCGCCTTCAACCAGGGCCGCCGGTTGCGGGTCTATCCCGGCTCGCCCTGCATCACGCAGCGGCTGCTG
Source organism: Verminephrobacter eiseniae EF01-2 (assembly GCF_000015565.1). Lineage (NCBI taxonomy): Bacteria > Pseudomonadati > Pseudomonadota > Betaproteobacteria > Burkholderiales > Comamonadaceae > Verminephrobacter > Verminephrobacter eiseniae. The sequence continues at coordinate 1,996,130 of NC_008786.1, read as the reverse complement.
CGCGAAAGTGACAAGCTCAAGCTATTCGAGTGGCACCCGACCGACCTGCGGGCCTTGGCCGGCCATGTGGCCCAGTTGCAAGCGGGCCGCCAAGTGGCCGTATTCCACGAGGACGGTTTTCAGGGCATCCGGAAATTTCTACCACCGCCCCAGCGCCGCGCTTTGCTGCTGTGCGATCCAAGCTATGAAATCAAAAGCGACTATGGCAAGGTGCTGGACTTGGCCACGGACTCGCTCAAGCGCTTTGCCACCGGCTGCTACATGTTCTGGTACCCCATCATCGGGCGCCCCGAAGCGCATGAACTGCCCCGGCGCCTGAAAACGTTGGCCAGCAAAGCCGGCAAGAGCTGGCTGCATGCCACGCTGACCGTCAAATCGGGCCAACGCACGGCAGCCGGTAGCCTCAAGCGCCCCGGCCTGCCAGCCAGCGGCATGTTTCTGATCAACCCGCCGTTCACGCTGAAGGCGGCGCTGACCCCCGCGCTGCCGCAGATGGTGCAGTTGCTGGCGCAGGACAGACACGCCACGCACACGCTCGAATCAGCGGGGTGACGACAAACCGCCGGGTTCTTGCCGCGCGCCAGGCAACCCTGCCCGCCACCCTCCGGCGCAAACAGTTGCACCAACTTGAACCCCGGGGGGTGCATCGGGAAAAATACGGTCGCGCATGGCAGATGCGCATTGACGGTGCCGGCGCCTGGTTGCGCATTGCGCGCGCTACCCGTTGGCGGGCGCAGGCCCTGTGCGGGTTGCATGCCTTTGGTCTCTGGTTCGACGAGGTCGAGGTGCCGGCCACTGCCGGACGGGGGCAAGACGCCGGCCACTGCCGGACGCGATCGAGGCGCCGGCCACTGCCGGCTCAGAGCTTGAGAGTTTTTCCCCGCTGACCGTTGGGAAGTGGCCCGAGACTGGCTTGGGCAAGGTATGACGTCAAGCCAGCGCTCCGCGATGCCCCAGGATCAGGCCATGTTCGAAGGCATGGATGTGCCAGCAGCGAGTGCTGGCGCGCCAATGCACCCTTGTAGCGCACCGCCAGCCAGTGCCCCGGCACGCGTGCAGGAGCCCAACCGTTTGCAAGTGGAGCTGCGCGCATCCGACCTGGATTCGCTGCTGCCTGCAGACCATCGGGCCCGACTGGTGTGGCGCTACGTGGAGCAGCAGGATCTGAGCGTGCTGTTCGATGCCATCCGGGCCCGAGGTTCGGCGCCTGGGCGCCGGGCCATTGATCCACGCATCCTGTTCTCGCTGTGGCTGTACGCCACGCTGGATGGCGTCGGCAGCGGGCGCGAGGTCGCCCGGTTGAGCCAAAGCCACGACGCGTACCGCTGGATCTGTGGTGGTGTGTCGGTGAACTACCACGCGCTCAATGACTTTCGGGTGGGCAACGAGGCGCTGATGGACCGCCTGCTCAGCCACAACGTGGCCGCGCTGGCTGCCGTCGGGGTGATCCGGCTGGTGCGCGTGGCGCAAGACGGCATGCGGGTACGCGCCAGCGCCGGGGCGGCCTCGTTCCGGCGCAAGGGCACGCTCAAGGAGCACCATGCCAAGGCCACCGAGATGGTGCACTCGCTCAAGGAGCAAGCCCGCGAGAACCCGGGGCAGGCCGAGCGACGGGCACAGGCGGCCAGGCTGCGGGCAGCCGAGCTGCGCGAGCAGCAACTGGCCGCGGCACTGGCGCGGCTGCCCGAGTTGGAGGCAATCAAGCAGCGCAATGGCCGGCCGATCGACAAGGCGCGTGCCAGCACGACAGATGCCGATGCCAGCAACATGAAGATGGCCGACGGCGGCTGGCGCCCGGCCTACAACGTGCAACTGGCCACCGACTGCGCCAGCCAGGTGATCGTGGGCGTGGACACCGTCACCGCCGGCAGCGACATGGCCCAGTTGGCGCCCATGGTCCAACAAGTGCACCAGCGCGTGGGCAAGGCGGCCGAACAATGGCTGGTCGACGGCGGCTTGCCAGCGCACGGCCAACTGGACGCGGTGGCCGACAAGACCGAGGTCTATGCGCCGGTGCCCCAAGCCAGGGCACCCAAGGGAAAGAACCAAGGCCAGGACGACGAGCAGCAGCCGCCCGCACCGGGCAGCCAGTTCCAACCCAAGGCCGGCGACAGCACAGCCGTGGCGCAGTGGCGCCAGCGCATGAGCACCGATGAGGCCCGCGAGATCTACAAGGATCGGGCGGCCACGGCCGAATGCGTGAACGCGCAGGCGCGCAACCGCGGCCTGCTGCGCATGCCCGTGCGCGGACTGGCCAAGGTCAAGTGCATTGCCTGGTGGTATGCCCTGGCACACAACCTGATGAGGACGGTGGCGCTGGCGCCGCAGCTCATCGGCTGGGGCACAGGTGCGTGCGCAGGTGCGGCAGCGCTGACTTGAGGGCCCTGCGCGCCAGGATCAATGCGCCGCAAGGCCATGGTGAGCGACCTGCAACGCTCAAAGCCAACGTACCCGCCGCACTGTGGCTACCTCACTCGCGCCGCGAACACGCCGCCATGGCTGGCGTAGGGCAGCCGTCCACCTTCTGAAAATCGAAAAACTCTCAGACTCTCAGGCCGGGTTGTCGATCTCGATGAACCGGTGGTCCAGGCCCCATTGGGCGGCTACCTGCGCGGCCACGGCCGGTGCGCCATAGCGCTCGGTGGCGTGGTGCCCGGCAGCGATGAAGACCACGCCCAACTCGCGCACCAGATGGGCCTGGGGTTCCGAGATTTCGCCGGTGATGAAGGCATCGGCGCCGGCCGCAATGGCCGACTCGAAGTAACCCTGCGCGCCCCCGGTGCACCAGGCCACGCGACGGATGGGGCGCTGCGCCGCTGCGTCGGGCTGCACCAGCGTCACCGCGCGCCCCAGGGCCTGCGCCACATGGTCTGCCAGGGCTTGGCCGCTGGCAAAGGTGGCGCTTGCCGCAAAGCCCAGGTCTTGCTCGCCAAAGCGCGCATCCGCTGTCAAGCCGAGCACCCGGCCGAGTTGGGCGTTGTTGCCCCACTCGGCATGGGCGTCCAGCGGCAGGTGGTAGGCGAACAGGTTGATGTCATGCGCCAGCAGCAATTGCAGCCGCTGCTTGAGCCAGCCGGTCACGCGGCCGTCTTGTCCGCGCCAGAACAGGCCGTGGTGCACGAAGATGGCATCGGCCTGCGCGGCGATGGCCGCTTCGATCAGCGCGCGGCTGGCGCTCACGCCGCTGACGATGCGTGCAATCTCGGCCCGGCCTTCGACCTGCAGGCCGTTGGGGCCGTAGTCCTTGAAGCGCTCGGGCTGCAGCAGGCTGTCAAAGGCTTGCAGAAGTCGGGGGCGGGAGATCGGCATGCGGCTATTGTCGCGCTTGTCGCTGGTGACCGGCGGGCGCGCATTGGGGGACAATGCGGCCCTGAGATCGGGGGCAGACGCCTCCTCCCATGGCCCACCATCGGTGCAGATATTTCATGAAACGACTCTGGCTGTTGTTTTCCCAGGCCGTGACGGTGTTCGTTGCGGCCTATTTCGTCGTCGCCACGTTGCAGCCCGAATGGCTGGGCCGGGGCGGTACGCGCTCCGCAGCCGGCGTTGCCTTGCTGCAGGCGCCGGCCACGCCCGGCGCGCAGCCGGCGAACGGCAGCTTCAGCGCGGCAGCGCACCGGGCGGCGCCGGCGGTGGTCAGCATCAATACCAGCAAGGAAGTGCGGAGTTTGCGCAGCAACGACCCGTGGTTCCAGTTCTTCTTTGGCGACCAGGGCGGACAGGGCAGCCAGTCGCAGGTCGGGCTGGGCAGCGGCGTGATCGTCAGTCCGGATGGCTATATCCTCACCAACAACCATGTGGTCGAGGGGGCCGACGAGATCGAGGTCACATTGACCGATGGCCGCCGCGCCCGTGCCCGCGTGATCGGCACCGATCCCGACACCGACCTGGCGATCCTGAAGGTCGCGCTGGACAAACTGCCCGTGATCGTGCTGGGCAACTCCGATACGCTCGATGTGGGCGACCGGGTGCTGGCCATTGGCAATCCGTTCGGCGTGGGCCAGACCGTGACCAGCGGCATCGTCAGTGCGCTGGGCCGCAACCAGTTGGGTATCAACACCTTCGAGAACTTCATTCAGACCGACGCGGCCATCAACCCCGGCAATTCGGGCGGCGCGCTGGTCGATGTGAGCGGCAATCTGTTGGGCATCAACACCGCGATCTATTCGCGCTCGGGCGGCAGCATGGGGATAGGCTTTGCGATCCCGGTGTCCACGGCCCGGCTGGTGCTCGACAGCATCGTCAGGGATGGCAAGGTCACGCGGGGCTGGATTGGCGTGGAGCCCAGTGTGCTGTCGCCCGAACTGGCCGAAGCCTTTGGCGTGAAGAAGACCACCAGGGGCGTGATCGTCATTGGTGTCGCGCAGAATGGCCCCGCAGCCCAGGCCGGCATGCGCCCGGGCGATGTGGTGCTGCGCGTCGATGGCAAGAGCGTGGTCAGCGCGCCCGAGTTGCTCAGCGCCGTGGCGGCACTCAAGCCCGGCACGGACTCGGTCTTTCAGGTGCAGCGCGGGGATCGACTGGTGGAATTGCACGTCAATCCCGGCGTGCGCCCCCGGCCACAGCGCAACGTGCGGCGCTGATGCCGCCCTCTGACAGCCGCCGCAGACCGGCGCTTACGCACTGCCCGCGATATCCAGCGCCCGCGCTGCGCCATGCAGCGCGGGCGTGGCGCCGGGGTCGATGATCCAGCATGGAATCGCGGCCAGGTAGGTCTGAAAGCGCCCCTTGGCCTCAAAGCGGGGGCGAAAGGTCGAGCGATCAAACCATGTCCCCAGGCGCGGCACCATGCCGCCGCCGATGTAGACCCCGCCATGTGCGCCCAGCGTCAGCGCCAGGTTGCCGGCCACGCTGCCGAGAAAGCCGCAGAACATCTCCAGCGCCTGCAAGGCAATGGGGTCGCTGCCTTGCAATGCCCGCTCGGTGACCTGCGCGGCCGTGCTCGGGTCGCTCGCGCCCAACGGGCCCGATGGACCTCCTGATGGGCCTGACGGGTTCGATGGAGCCAATTGGCGCAAAGCCTGGTACAGATCGACCAGCCCGGCACCGCACACGGCGCGCTCGGCGGAGGCATGGCCGTACCGCGCTTGCAGGATGCGCAGCACGTCAAACTCCTGCTGCGTCTGTGCGGCCAGGCTCACATGCCCGCCCTCGCCGGACAGCGGCACGCCGCCGTGGGAGCCGGGCGGAAACACCAGGCCCGACACCCCCAGCCCCGTGCCCGGCCCGATCAGCACGACCGCGCTGCCGGCCACCGCCGCGCCGCCGCCGACTTGGCGCAGTTGTTCGGGCCTGAGCAAGGGCAGCGCCAGCGCCAGCGCGGTGAAGTCGTTGAGCACCAGCAGCCGCTGCAGGCCCAGTTGCGCGCGCAACGCACGCTGCGAAAAACTCCAACTGTGGTTGGTCATGCGCACCGCATCGCCAGTCACCGGGTTGGCCATGCCCAAGGCCGCCTCGCGCGGGGTGGCCAGACCCTGCTCGGCCAGATAGGCGGTGATGGCGGCCGCCACCGTGGGGTAGTTGGCGCAGGGCAACACGCGGGTGTCATGCAACGGGCCGCCGGGCTGGTCTTGCCAGGCCAGGCGGATATTGGTGCCGCCGATGTCGGCCAACAGGCGCAGTGGGTTCATCGCTGATTCCATGGGCCAAACCGGCCTATGGGGCACGATCTTACTTCGTCATACGCTATACGTTCAATAGCAATGAGAATGCCGGTCTGCGGCCGGTCTTCCTCAAGCCGAGCGATTTTCGCTGTCGGCATCCAGCCAGTGCGCGTTGGCGGGTTCGATGGCCGGGCCGGCCTCGTCGCCAGGCTGCGCGCAGATATATGCATCGGGGCGCAGCAGGCGCATCGTCGGCGCGCCGATGGCGCTGGCCGCCTCGGTGTTGGCCAGGCGATGGTGGATTTCCTCGGGCATGCCGCACCGGGCACCATGCCGCCTTTCATCACGGCGACGTGCGCGCCCGGCACCATGACCTCTGCTGGGGCCATGCGTCACGTATACGCGGGGGATGAAGGCAAAAGCCCGGCACGGCCGGCATCACGACAGCCTGGGCAGCAGCCAGGCTTGCACAAAATTCTTCATGGCTGCGGCGATTTCTGCGACCTGCCTGTCGAAAAAATGGGGGCACGCAAAGTGCCCCCAAGAACAAAGCAACCTCGGACTCACTCGCTCATTCCATGTCCGGCCTCGACATGCATGCACGGCCCCGGGCCGATACAGCGCAGGTGGGTGGCCGAAGTGGAATCCTCTACCACCAGACCTCGTACTGCACGCCCACCAGCGTGCGCGAGGTCTTGCCATTGGCACCAAAGCTGCCCGCATTCGCGATGGCAGCGGCTTGGTTCCAGTTGGCCTTGGTCACATACAGGCGCAGTTCGGGGCGTGACCAGAAGTCTTCCGACAAGGCCAGGGCACCGGCCAGTGTGAGCTTGTTCAGGCGCTGGTCAGGCCCGGCACCCTTGCGCGTCGTGGTCGACAGCTCGGCCAGGGCCTTGACGTTCTTCGTGAACGCATACGCACCGCGTCCGCCCAGCGTGAAATCCTTGGTCGTGACGTTGGTGCGGTCGACCTTGCCGGTCTGGTAGGCGACCAGCGCCTGACCACTGAAAGGACCGCTTTGCCAGTTGATCGAATCGGCAATGCGCGTGGCCGTCTTGCCGGCGCTCTTGCCGTCGATGGACTCGAACTCGCCATCGATGCGGGCATGGCCACGGGAGGTCTGCAGGAACAGTGAGTTGCTCAGACCCTTCATCCCGAGGTCGGCCTGGTTGTGCAGCAGCGAGATGCCCGAACCCGAACCGCCACCGACCTGACCGCTACCGCTGACGGCCGTGACCAGCACCCGCAGCTTGCCACCCGGATTGGTCGCGATCTCCGAGATGTCGGCATTGACGCGGTACGCCTTCACGTTGTCGGGCAGACTGTTGCCAAACCGGTCGCCGCTGAATATCCCGACGCCGAGTTTGGCCCCGCCCAGCGGAATGGCGGTCACACCGGCACCCTGGTAGTCGCCGTAGTTCATCAGGAAGTAGTCAACGATATGCACATCCTCGATACGCAGGCGACGCTGGCCGATCCAGAATTTGGCCTCGGGGGAGAACGACAGTCCGCTCATCTCCACATAGGCCTGCTCGGTGCCGATGTCGCCACTGCCCCACTTGCTGGGCATGTAGTTCGCGCTCCACTTGATGCCATCGGTATCGAAATTGCGCGTCAAGCCGACTTCGATACCGATGTCACCCTCATTGCCCAGGCGGTATTTCTGCAAATCCCCCCCCAGGGTGAGGCCGCCCTTGATGCCGTCGGACTGGTTGAACACCGGGCCCGCACGGGAATAGCCGCTCAATTCAAGGCCGGCAACATCCAGCGCCATCGCGCCACTGCTGCATACGACGGCCAAAGCCAATGCCGTCAATCGGTTTTTTCTCATCTTCATGGCTATCTCCTTGTGGTGGTTGATTCGGTTTCCGCGGCGCGCGCGACCTTCTTCATGGTGTCAGCAATGCTGACCATGTCGTCATTCCAGGATTGGCTGGCGACAATTCTTGATGGTGCCCTTCGGGGCCATGCCATGGGCCACGCCGGGCAGCAAACGGCCGCTCTTGCGGTCTCGGCAAAGTCCTTGCCGGAGAGTTTGTCGCAGCCATCGGGTAGGTTGGCCAGCATGGCCCATTCCTGAATCGCCGGGCCCTGGGCCCGGGCTGTGGCAGGCGGGTTGCCCGGGATCGCGCGGCTCTTGGGCTGCGTCACGGTGCTGCTGCCGGCGCCACCGGCCATGGCATGGTCGCGCCAACTGTGGCCCCCGGACTGCATGACCATCTTGCGCTCGGCGGCCGACCCGGCCTGGCCGCTCGATATCCCGTCGTGCAGCACCACCTCGATCACCCCTGCGCTGGCAGATTGCGCCACCGCCCAACCGTCTGCTGCTGCGGTGATCATTGCCATTCTCCCCATACCCTTACCTCCTCGGTGTTGTTTTGAATCCTTGGCACGCCATGCAACCGGGTGCCATGCAGAATGGTTGGTAATCTAATTACATCCTCGAATCCTTGGCTAAGGGCTTTCCCTGGGCGTTGCATCCAAGCCACGGGGAAGTGTCACATCCGTGTCCGTGGCGCGACACGCCACCCACGGCCCATGGAACGGGCCTGGTCCACGCCAGGGACGCGGCAGAACGGGCTTTGCCAAGCCACAGGCGTTCCTCCAAGCCGCAGGGCACCCCTTGATCGGCAAGCGCCGCCGGCGGCATGGGGGTGTTTCACCCCGAGGCCAGGATCAGCTGCTCCAGTTTCACGGCATCTGCGGCGAAAGCGCGTATGCCTTCGGCCAACTTCTCCGTGGCCATCGCGTCTTCGTTGAGCGCATAGCGCCAGCCTGCTTCGTCGTAGTTGACGGCGGGCAGCGCCATGCCTTTGGCCGCTTCGGCGTCGAGTGCAGGCTGCAGCGGCGCAGCGCTGGCGACCAAGCGGGCCAGCAGTTCCGGCGCAATCGTCAGCAAGTCGCAGCCCGCCAGCGCCGTGATCTGGCCCAGGTTGCGGAAACTCGCCCCCATCACCTCGGTGGCGATGCCGAAATGCTTGTAGTGGTTGTAGATTTGCGTGACCGACCGCACGCCCGGATCGTTGGCGCCGGCCGCCGCCGCCTCGTCCCAATGGGCGCCGGCCTGCTTTTTGTGCCAGTCATAAATGCGGCCGACGAAGGGCGAGATCAATTGCACCCTGGCCTGACCGCAGGCCACGGCCTGGGCGAACGAGAACAGCAATGTGAGGTTGGTATGGATGCCGCGCTGTTCGAGCTTTTCTGCCGCCTTGATGCCCTCCCAGGTCGCGGCGATCTTGATCAGAACACGGTCGATGTCGATGCCCTCGGCCTGGTATAGATCGATGATGCGCTCGGCGCGCGTGATGCTGGCATAGGTGTCAAAGCTCAGACGGGCATCCACCTCGGTAGAGACGCGGCCGGGAATGATGGCCAGGATCTCGCAACCGAAACGCACCAGCAGGCGGTCGATGATGTCATCCATGGTGCGCCCCTTGCACCGCGCCACGGTGTCTTGCAACAATGGCGCGTACTCGGGCTGCTGCACGGCTTTGAGAATCAGCGATGGGTTGGTGGTGGCATCCTGGGGCTGGAATTGCGCCAGTTGCTTGAAGTCGCCGGTATCGGCAACCACGGTGGTGAACTGTTTGAGGGCGTCGAGTTGGTTCATGCCGCCATTATTCCGCAGCGCAACGGTTCTCTGTGGGGTGCAAACCCGGTTACATTGCTGGGCCCCTCTTACCCTTGCTGACATGCTGGACCGCATCACCGCCTCCTTGCCCTCACTGGCCCCTGCCGAACAGCGCGTGGCCAGACTGGTACTGACCGACCCCCACGCCTTTGCCCGGCAGCCGATACGCGAGCTGGCCGAGCGTGCGCAGGTGAGCAAACCGACCGTGGTGCGCTTTTGCCGCAGCATGGGCTATGGCGGGCTGGCCGATTTCAAGCTCAAGCTCGCCGGCAGCGTGAGCGAAGGCGTACCCTTCGTCCACCGCAGCGTGGATGCCGACGACAAAACCGGCGACGTGCTCGTGAAGGTGGTGGACAACGCCGTGGCGGCCTTGTTGCATTACCGCAACGCGGCCAGCACGGCGGCCGTCGAACGTGCCGTCGAGGCCATTGCCGCCACCTGGAAGACCGGCAAGCGTATCGAGTTTTACGGCGTGGGCAACTCGGGCATCGTGGCGCAGGATGCGCAGCACAAATTTTTCCGCCTGGGGATCACGTCGATCGCCAGCAGCGACGGTCATATCCAAGTGATGAGCGCCACACTGCTCGGGCCGGGCGACTGCGCGGTCATCATCTCCAACTCGGGCCGCACGCGCGACCTGATGGATGCCGCCGAAATTGCCCGTAAAAATGGCGCCACCACCATTGTCATCACGGCCAGCGGCTCTCCCTTGGCCAGCAGTTGCCAGATTCACTTGGCGGCCGACCACCCGGAAGCATATGACCGCTACAGTCCGATGGTGTCGCGGCTGCTGCACCTGCTGATCATCGACGTGCTGGCCACCTGCGTGGCCTTGCGCATCGGTAGTTCGTTGCCGCCGATTTTGCAGCGGATGAAGGAGAATTTGCGGGCCAAGAGATACACCTGAGATACGGTACAGGCACACCTGAGACAACCGGATTCAATTGTGCTGCCGAAATGCAAAAACCCCCCAGTGGATCATGACTGGGGGGGTGTTGGTTGGTTGGTAGAAGGGAGCCTGACGATGACCTACTTTCACACGGGGAGCCGCACTATCATCGGCGCGAAGTCGTTTCACTGTCCTGTTCGGGATGGGAAGGAGTGGGGCCAACTTGCTATGGTCATCAGGCGTAACTGGGTGGAGGCGGGCCTGAGGGAGGGGGTGGTACAGGCGCGCCGGCATTCATAGGGTCGAGGGGGTCAGTTGGGGAATCCGATTGCGTAGATTGCGGGACAACAAAGTTATGGGGTCAAGCCGCACGAGCAATTAGTACAGGTAAGCTCAACGCATTGCTGCGGGTACACACCCTGCCTATCAACGTTCTGGTCTGGAACGGCTCTTGAGGGGGCTCAAGGCCCCGGCAGATCTCATCTTGAAACGAGTTTCCCGCTTAGATGCTTTCAGCGGTTATCTCTTCCACACATAGCTACTCGGCGATGCCACTGGCGTGACAACCGATACACCAGAGGTGTGTCCACTCCGGTCCTCTCGTACTAGGAGCAGGCTTTCTCAAATCTGCAGCGCCCACGGAAGATAGGGACCAAACTGTCTCACGACGTTTTAAACCCAGCTCACGTACCTCTTTAAATGGCGAACAGCCATACCCTTGGGACCGGCTACAGCCCCAGGATGAGATGAGCCGACATCGAGGTGCCAAACACCGCCGTCGATATGAACTCTTGGGCGGTATCAGCCTGTTATCCCCAGAGTACCTTTTATCCGTTGAGCGATGGCCCTTCCATACAGAACCACCGGATCACTATGTCCTGCTTTCGCATCTGCTCGACATGTCCGTCTCGCAGTCAAGCACGCTTATGCCATTGCACTATCGTCACGATGTCCGACCGTAACTAGCGTACCTTCGAGCTCCTCCGTTACGCTTTGGGAGGAGACCGCCCCAGTCAAACTGCCTACCATGCACTGTTCCCGATCCAGATGATGGACCCGGGTTAGAACCTCGAACATGCCAGGGTGGTATTTCAACGTTGGCTCCATGAAGTCTGGCGACCTCACTTCAAAGCCTCCCACCTATCCTACACAGACCTGTTCAAAGTCCAATACAAAGCTGCAGTAAAGATTCATGGGGTCTTTCCGTCTTTCCGCGGGGAGATTGCATCATCACAAACATTTCAACTTCGCTGAGTCTCAGGAGGAGACAGTGTGGCCATCGTTACGCCATTCGTGCAGGTCGGAACTTACCCGACAAGGAATTTCGCTACCTTAGGACCGTTATAGTTACGGCCGCCGTTTACTGGGACTTCAATCAAGAGCTTGCACCCCATCATTTAATCTTCCAGCACCGGGCAGGCGTCACACCCTATACGTCCACTTTCGTGTTTGCAGAGTGCTGTGTTTTTATTAAACAGTCGCAGCCACCGTTTTTTTGCAACCCCGATCGGCTCCCTCTGTTCGAGTTCACCTACTTGGGGCATACCTTCTCCCGAAGTTACGGTATCAATTTGCCGAGTTCCTTCTCCTGAGTTCTCTCAAGCGCCTTAGAATACTCATCTCGCGCACCTGTGTCGGTTTGCGGTACGGTCGTGTGCAGCTGAAGCTTAGTGGCTTTTCCTGGAAGCCGGGTATCACTCACTTCGTCTGCGAGCAGACTCGTTATCACCTCTCATCTGCACCCGGTGGATTTGCCTGCCGGGCATGACTACGGGCTTGAACCAACTCTTCCAACCGTTGGCTGAGCTAACCTTCTTCGTTCCCACATCGCACTGCACATCGGTACAGGAATATTGACCTGTTTCCCATCAGCTACGCATTTCTGCCTCGCCTTAGGGGCCGACTCACTCTACGCCGATGAACGTTGCGTAGAAAACCTTGCGCTTACGGCGAGGGGGCTTTTCACCCCCTTTAACGCTACTCATGTCAGCATTCGCACTTCTGATACCTCCAGCATCCGTTGCCGGACACCTTCACTGGCCTACAGAACGCTCTCCTACCACTTGCCAAGCGCGGGGCCTGGCAAATCCGCAGCTTCGGTAACTGGCTTGAGCCCCGTTACATCTTCCGCGCAGGACGACTCGATCAGTGAGCTATTACGCTTTCTTTAAATGATGGCTGCTTCTAAGCCAACATCCTGACTGTTTTTGCCTTCCCACTTCGTTTCCCACTTAGCCAATTTTAGGGACCTTAGCTGGCGGTCTGGGTTGTTTCCCTCTTGAGTCCGGACGTTAGCACCCGGTGCTCTGTCTCCCAAGCTGTACTCTGCGGTATTCGGAGTTTGCATAGGTTTGGTAAGTCGCCATGACCCCCTAGCCTAGACAGTGCTCTACCCCCGCAGGTAATACTTGAGGCACTACCTAAATAGTTTTCGGAGAGAACCAGCTATTTCCAAGTTTGATTAGCCTTTCACCCCTATCCACAGCTCATCCCCTGGTTTTGCAACACCAGTGGGTTCGGACCTCCAGTACCTGTTACGGCACCTTCATCCTGGCCATGGATAGATCACTTGGTTTCGGGTCTACACCCAGCGACTTTCTCGCCCTGTTCGGACTCGATTTCTCTTCGGCTTCCCTATTCGGTTAACCTTGCCACTGAATGTAAGTCGCTGACCCATTATACAAAAGGTACGCAGTCACCCTTGCGGGCTCCTACTTTTTGTAAGCATGCGGTTTCAGGATCTGTTTCACTCCCCTCCCGGGGTTCTTTTCGCCTTTCCCTCACGGTACTGGTTCACTATCGGTCGATTACGAGTATTTAGCCTTGGAGGATGGTCCCCCCGTCTTCAGACAGGATTTCTCGTGTCCCGCCCTACTTTTCTCCAGCTCGGTACCACATTCCGGTTTTCGCATACAGGGCTTTCACCTTCTATGGCCGGGCTTTCCAGCCCGTTTTGCTAACCGTCATGCTATCTCTGGATGGCTGTTCCGATTTCGCTCGCCACTACTTTCGGAATCTCGGTTGATGTCTTTTCCTCGGGCTACTGAGATGTTTCAGTTCGCCCGGTTCGCCTCGCGCGCCTATGTATTGAGCGCGCGATACCTCTTGCGAGGTGGGTTTCCCCATTCAGATATCTCCGGATCAATGCTCGTTCGCCAGCTCCCCGGAGCTTTTCGCAGGCCTTCACGTCTTTCGTCGCCTGTAATCGCCAAGGCATCCACCACATGCTCTTAGTCACTTGACCCCATAACTTTGATGTCTTTCGCAAGTCATCTGTGTTCAGTTCTTCAAGCGCTGTTTGAATATCCGTTTTGACGCAATCGGATTTCCCTGTCGCCAGCCAGCGCTGCTCGGCCCTTGGTCGGGCCCGCAGCCTTTGCCGGCGACGCTGATTCGACTCTATGAATTTTTAATGAACAGCCGTTCGATCTCTCGATGTCGATCAACAACGAAGGGGTCTTTTGTCTTTCCCGAGGTTTCGCTGTCCCTCGTTTCGGACTCAAGGCCGCTTTGGTGTTGTCGGTGTGGTGGAGGATGACGGGATCGAACCGACGACCCCCTGCTTGCAAAGCAGGTGCTCTCCCAGCTGAGCTAATCCCCCGGGCCTGCCTGTTGTCTGGCTCTGGTGTCTGCCCTCTGGTGGGTCTGGTTGGGCTCGAACCAACGACCCCCGCCTTATCAAGACGGTGCTCTGACCAACTGAGCTACAGACCCCGTCGGCTCGCGCCAACCCGTTCCAACAACCGATAAGTGTGGGCGTTCGATTTCGTTTGCTGCTTTTGTCTGCTGTCTTTTTCCAGAAAGGAGGTGATCCAGCCGCACCTTCCGATACGGCTACCTTGTTACGACTTCACCCCAGTCACGAACCCTGCCGTGGTAGTCGCCCTCCTTGCGGTTAGGCTAACTACTTCTGGCAGAACCCGCTCCCATGGTGTGACGGGCGGTGTGTACAAGACCCGGGAACGTATTCACCGCGGCGTTCTGATCCGCGATTACTAGCGATTCCGACTTCACGCAGTCGAGTTGCAGACTGCGATCCGGACTACGACCGGCTTTTTGGGATTGGCTCCCCCTCGCGGGTTGGCTTGCCCTCTGTACCGGCCATTGTATGACGTGTGTAGCCCCACCTATAAGGGCCATGAGGACTTGACGTCATCCCCACCTTCCTCCGGTTTGTCACCGGCAGTCTCATCAGAGTGCCCAACTCAATGCGGCAACTGATGACAAGGGTTGCGCTCGTTGCGGGACTTAACCCAACATCTCACGACACGAGCTGACGACAGCCATGCAGCACCTGTGTTACGGTTCTCTTTCGAGCACTTCTGCATCTCTGCAGCTTTCCGTACATGTCAAAGGTGGGTAAGGTTTTTCGCGTTGCGTCGAATTAAACCACATCATCCACCGCTTGTGCGGGTCCCCGTCAATTCCTTTGAGTTTCAACCTTGCGGCCGTACTCCCCAGGCGGTCAACTTCACGCGTTGGCTTCGTTACTGAGTCAGTCAAGACCCAACAACCAGTTGACATCGTTTAGGGCGTGGACTACCAGGGTATCTAATCCTGTTTGCTCCCCACGCTTTCGTGCATGAGCGTCAGTACTGGCCCAGGGGATTGCCTTCGCCATCGGTGTTCCTCCGCATATCTACGCATTTCACTGCTACACGCGGAATTCCATCCCCCTCTGCCGTACTCCAGTCATGCAGTCACATATGCAGTTCCCAGGTTGAGCCCGGGGATTTCACATCTGTCTTGCATGTCCGCCTGCGCACGCTTTACGCCCAGTAATTCCGATTAACGCTCGCACCCTACGTATTACCGCGGCTGCTGGCACGTAGTTAGCCGGTGCTTATTCTTACGGTACCGTCAGCAACCCCGGTTGTTCACCAGGGCCTTTTCGTTCCGTACAAAAGCAGTTTACAACCCGAGGGCCTTCATCCTGCACGCGGCATGGCTGGATCAGGCTTGCGCCCATTGTCCAAAATTCCCCACTGCTGCCTCCCGTAGGAGTCTGGGCCGTGTCTCAGTCCCAGTGTGGCTGGTCGTCCTCTCAGACCAGCTACAGATCGTCGGCTTGGTAGGCTTTTATCCCACCAACTACCTAATCTGCCATCGGCCGCTCCGTCCGCGCAAGGCCTTTCGGTCCCCTGCTTTCATCCTCGGATCTTATGCGGTATTAGCAGAGCTTTCGCTCCGTTATCCCCCTCGATCGGGCACGTTCCGATGTCTTACTCACCCGTTCGCCACTCGTCAGCGCCCTAAGGCCTGCTACCGTTCGACTTGCATGTGTAAGGCATGCCGCCAGCGTTCAATCTGAGCCAGGATCAAACTCTTCAGTTCGATCTCTTTTGCTTGAGCTCGGCTCTATTGCCGAATTCCCCCAGGCTTGTTCCACCCAGGGCTTTCCGGCTCTTTCCGAGCGTTCGTCTGTCACAGCACTGCCCCAGGCTTGCTCCCGCCCAGGACTCAGCACTCGCCTTCGAACGCCCACGCTTATCGGCTGTGTTTTGTTAAAGATCGCTACTTCATCCCCGCTCGCCACCGGCTACGATCAGCCAAGCCCGCTACTTTAGCACAGCTTTCTTGCGAAAACCAGCCCACCTCCCACTTTTTTTCCAGACTCCCCCCTCCTCGTCCCCTTCCTGGCTCTCGATCACGCACCGGCCCGGTTTGCCCGGGCTTCTGCCAGGGGCGGTGACTGTAGCATGGTTGCAAACGAAAAGACCGCCCGAGGGCGGTCTTTTCGTTTGCTGGCAGCGCACCCGTTACAAACGGCGAACGGCGGCTGCCGTTCGGGCTGCGGCCTGATGCGGGTCAGGCGGCCAAAGCCAGGGCTTTGACCTTGGCGGACAGGCGGCTCTTGTCACGAGCGGCCTTGTTTTTGTGGAAGATGCCTTTGTCAGCCACGGTGTCGACCACGGCTTGCATCTTCGCGAACTGTTCGGTGGCCTTGGTCTTGTCGCCGGCCAAGACGGCTTTTTCGACGTTCTTGACGGCGGTGCGGTATTTGGAACGCAGGGAGGTGTTTGCCGCGTTGATCTTGATGTCCTGACGGACGCGCTTGCGGCCCGACGCCAGGCGCGGGTTTTTCTTCTTGGGTTTGGCAGATGCCATGGTTGATGTTCCTTCGGGTCTGTGGATGATGCCAGCAAAGCCGAAGATTGTAGCCCGAAGCACTGGCTGCAAGCGCATGCCATACACTTGCGCCGGTGTCATTGCTCAAAGCCGCCTCTACTGTCTCTTTGCTGACCCTGGCCTCGCGTGTGACGGGATTGGCACAAAATCTGCTCGTGGCGTCGATGTTCGGGGCCAACGCCCTGACCGATGCCTTCAATGTCGCTTTCCGGATTCCGAATCTGTTTCGCCGGTTGTTTGCCGAAGGGGCGTTCAGCCAGGCCTTTGTGCCAGTGCTGGGCGCCTGCAAGGCGCAGCAGGGCGAGGAGGCCACCCAGCGGTTGATCGCTGCGGTGGCCACCGCGCTGGCCTGGGTGCTGTTGCTCAGTTGCGTTCTGGGGGTGCTGGGGGCTCCGGTGCTGGTCTGGGCATTGGCCAGCGGTTTGCGCCAGAGTGGCCAGGCCTATGACGCGGCCGTGCTGATGACGCGCTGGATGTTTCCTTACATTGGCTTCATGTCGATGGTGGCGCTGTCGGCCGGCATTCTCAATACGTGGAAGCATTTCGCCGTGCCTGCGGTCTCGCCGGTGCTGCTGAATCTCAGCTTGATCGGCGCTGCTTGGTTGGGCGCGCCGCAATTGGCCGCGCGGGGCATGGAGCCGATTTTTGCGCTGGCCGGCGGGGTGATGTTGGGGGGGCTGTTGCAGTTGGCCGTGCAGGTGCCGGTGTTGGTGCGCCTGGGTCTGATGCCGCGCATCGGTGTGACCTGGGGCGCTGTGCGCGCGGCCTGGGCCGAGCCGGGTGTGCGCCGCGTGCTGGTGCTCATGGGGCCGATGGTGCTGGGCGTGGGGGTGGCGCAGATCTCGCTGATGATCAACACGCGGATTGCGTCTTACCTGACTCCCGGCAGCGTGACATGGCTGTTCTATGCGGATCGGCTGATGGAGTTTCCCACTGCGCTATTGGGCGTGGCCCTGGGGGTGGTGCTGACACCGCAACTGACGGCGGCCAAGGCGGCCGGCGATGGCCAAGCATATTCCGCCATGCTGGACTGGGGCCTGCGCATCGTCGTGCTGCTGACCGTGCCTTGCGCCGTGGCCTTGCTCACGTTTTCCACCCCGCTGGTGGCCACGCTGTTTCACCACGGCAAACTGGTTGGCAGTGATGTGGGGCAGATCGCGGTGGCGCTGTCGGGCTATGGCACGGGCTTGCTCGGGCTGGTGGCGATCAAGGTGCTGGCGCCCGGTTACTACGCCAGCCAGGATATGGGCACGCCGGTCAGGATCGCATTGGCGGTGCTGGTCATCACGCAACTGCTCAATCTGGCCCTGGTGCCCCTGCTGGCGCATGCGGGCCTGGCTTTGTCGATTGCTCTGGGGGCGCTGATCAACGCGCTGTGGCTGCTGGCGGGATTGCTGCGGCGCGGCAGCTATCGACCCGGGCCAGGCTGGGGCAGGTTTGCGCTGCAGGTGCTGGCCGCCAGTGCGCTGCTGGCCTTGCTGCTGGTGTGGGGGGCGCAGCATTTCGACTGGATCGGGATGCAAGGCCGGGTTCTGCAGCGTGTCGGGTGGCTGGCCGCGCTGCTGGCCGCCGCTGCCTTGCTGTACTTTGGCGCGCTATGGGCCGCTGGCCTGAATCTGCGCCAGATGTTGCGGCGCTGATGTGTTCTGGGGCCGGCCCCGAAGCGGTTTTTGCCGTTGCTTGACGCAACCGGGTGGGGCACTTACAAACCCGTGATGTCCTTGCGCTATCGCCTGCCCACTTCGCTGGAGTACTTTGCATCGCTGGTGCAAAGCGATGCGCATTTTCCGCTGCTGGAGGCTGCGGCCAGCCTGGCCCAGGATGAGTACCCGGAGTTGGACATGCAGCAGTTGCTGAGCGAGATGGACCAACTGCTGGCCCGCATCCAACGCCGACTGCCAACCGATGCGCCGGCATTGCAGCGCTTGCACATGCTCAACCAGTTCTTTTTTGGCGACCTGGGTTTTGCCGGCAATATCAACAACTACTACGACCCCGAGAACAGCTATCTGAATGCGGTGCTGCGCACCCGCCGGGGGATTCCGATTTCGCTCGCCGTGCTTTGGCTGGAACTGGCCCAGGGCTTGGACTTGCAGGCGCGGGGGGTTGCGTTTCCGGGGCATTTCATGGTCAAGGTGCGCTTGCCCAAGGGCCAGGTGGTGCTGGACCCGATTTCGGGCCAATCCCTGAGCCGCGAAGCCTTGACCGAGCGGCTGGAGCCGTACCAGCGGCGCATCGGTCTGGTCGATGACTACGACATGCCGCTGGGCCTTTACCTGCAGGCGGCCAGCCCGCGCGAGATCATTGCGCGCATGTTGCGCAACCTCAAGGAGGTGCACCGCATGCAGCGCGATTGGCAGGGTTTGATCGCGGTGCTCGATCGGTTGGTCGTGCTGCTGCCCGATGCCTGGGAGGAGCGCCGCGACCGGGGTCTGGCCCACGCCGAGCGCGGCAACCGGGCGCAGGCCGTGGCGGATCTGCAAACCTATCTGGCCCATGCCGAGGACGGGCCGGACGCAGCCCTGATGGCCGATCGGCTCCATGCCTTGCGCGGTGACAACGGTTGAGCCAAGTCACGGCATTTTCGTTGACGGGCGCTACCATGGCGCTTGCATTTTTTGCCTCTTCGGATCGCTCCCATGTCCCTGCACAACACCTCTGAGCACGACAGCATCGACACCCGGGCGCTGATGCAGCGCATCGCCAACGACCTGCTCGACAGCTATGACGAAGAACTGGAGTTGGAGATCGAAGACCGCCATGTCGATGGCGCTGGCGCCCCCATGCCCGCCGACAGAGCGGCGCGCCAGCAGTATTTCAGGGAACTGTTCCGGTTGCAGGGCGAGTTGGTCAAGTTGCAGGACTGGGTGCAGCACAACCGCCAGAAACTGGTGATTCTTTTCGAGGGGCGTGACGCTGCGGGCAAGGGCGGTGTGATCAAGCGCATCACCCAGCGCCTGAACCCGCGCGTGGCCCGGGTGGCCGCACTGCCGGCACCCAACGACCGTGAGCGGACCCAGTGGTACTTTCAGCGCTACGTGGCACATCTGCCGGCGGCCGGCGAGATGGTGCTGTTCGACCGCAGTTGGTACAACCGCGCAGGCGTCGAGCGGGTGATGGGCTTTTGCACCGACGAGGAGTACGAGGAGTTCTTTCGCAGCGTGCCCGAGTTCGAAAAGATGCTGGTGCGGTCGGGCATCAGGCTCGTCAAATACTGGTTTTCCATCACCGACGAAGAGCAGCATCTGCGCTTTCTGGGCCGCATCCACGACCCGCTCAAGCAATGGAAGCTCAGCCCCATGGACCTGGAAAGCCGCGTGCGCTGGGAGGCTTACACCAAGGCCAAGGAGATCATGCTCGACCGCACCCATATTCCCGAGGCGCCATGGTGGGTGGTGCAGGCGGTGGACAAGAAAAAAGCGCGGCTCAATTGCATTGCGCACCTGCTGTCACAACTGCCGTACCAGGAACTGCCGCGCCCGGCGGTGCTGCTGCCCGCGCGGGTGCGCCATCCGGAGTACCTGCGGCACCCGTTGCCGGCTGACATGTACGTGCCCGAGATCTATTGAGGTGCCGTCCGCTGGCGCCAGACGCTACACCAGCCGCGCCGCCAGCAGTTCTTTTTTCAGGTAGGCGTAAAACAGCGGCGCGGCCACCAGCCCGGCAGGCCCGAACACGGCCTCGGCGACAAACATCACGCTGAGCAGTTCCCAGACGCTCATTTGCGTGCGGCGACCGACCACCTTGGCGTTGATCACGTACTCGGCCTTGTGGATCAGGATCAGAAAGACCAGGCAGGCCGCCGCCGCCAACGGCGACACCGACAGCCCGACGATGGTGATGACCACGTTGCACACCAGATTGCCCACGATGGGCACCAGCGCGGCCACGAAAGTGAACGTGATCAGTACCGTGGTGTAGGGCAGGCGCAGGCCCCACAGGGGCAGCATGAACAGCAGGAACAGGGCCGTGAGCACGGTGTTGAACGATGCGATCCAGAACTGGGCCGCCACGATCTGGTCGAAGGACTCGCCAAACAGGGTGATGCGCAGTCTGAGTTGCCTGGTCAGCGGGCCATGCTCTTGCTGGTCCAGCGGAGCGCGCGCCAGCACCGGCGGGCGCACGGCGGCCAGCGCACCGATCAGCAGGCCGACGTAGGCAAACAGCACCCCGGCGAGCCAGGCCCGCCCCGCCATCGCCAGCGCTCCAGCCTTGGCGCCCAGGTAGCTGGCGATGATGCGCTGGATGTCGGCAACGCCTTCGGGCAGGTGTGCGGCCATGTCGGCGGGCAGCTTCAGACGCAGTTCCAGCACCGTGCGCGCCATGTAGTGCAGCAGTTCCTGGTACTGCTGCGGTGCGTTCACGATGTAGCCGCGCGAATGCGTCAGGCCCGCCGCCAACAGCGCCAGCGGCAGCAGCATCACCAGGCCCGCAGCGATCATCGGCGCCGCCCGCAGACCGGTGGGCGACGGGCGCTGGCGCTGCACGCGGCCCAGCGCCTGGACAAACCAGCGCGTGAGCATGCGCGTCAGCAGAAAGCCCAGGCACACGCACAGCAGGCCGGGCAGCAAACCGCGCCACATGACCAGCAGCAGCACCGCCGCCATCAGCAGATAGCTGGCCATCACGCTGCCTCGGGTTCGCGTGCACACTGCCGGTGTGGCAGGCTCGGGCTGCGTTGCAGCCGGGGGGGCGGGGTGCTGCACCATGGGCGAGGACAGGGAACGTGGAAAGGCGGTGCGCAGAATCTCAAACCATCATCGAATCAGCATCAGGCCGGCATCAGGTCACCACCACGGCAGCGCCGTCGCCGCGCGGCAGCACCTGGCCGATCTGATACACCTGCTCGCCCGCTGCGCGCAGCGTGGCCGCCGTGGCGCAGGCAGCGGCGGCGTCCACCAGCAGCACCATGCCGATGCCGTTGTTGAAAGTGCGGTTCATCTCGGTATCGTCGATGCCCGCAGTCTGTTGCAGCCAGGCAAACAGCTCGCTGCGGGGCCAACTGCCCCGGTTCAGGTGGACGGCGCAACCCTCGGGCAGCACGCGGGGGATGTTCTCCAGCAGGCCGCCGCCGGTGATATGGGCCAGGGCTTTGATGCCACCGGGCGCGGCCGTATCTGCCCCATGCGGGTGGGCCGCCAGCGCGGCCAGCAGGTTCTTGGCGTACAGGCGCGTGGGTTCCATGATCGCTTGCCGGAAGGGCTTGCCGTCGAGCGTGGCGGGGGCGTTGGCACCTGCGCGCGCTATGCATTGGCGCACCAGGCTGAAGCCGTTGGCGTGCAGACCGTGGCTGGCCAGGCCCAGCACCTTGTCGCCGGGCTGCACGTCCTGGCCGGTGAGGATGCGGGATTTTTCGACCACCCCCACGGCAAAGCCGGCCAGGTCATACTCGCCGGCGGGGTACATGCCGGGCATTTCAGCGGTTTCGCCGCCGATCAGCGCGCAGCCGCACAGCTCGCAGCCCCGGGCAATGCCGCCGATCACGGTCGCAGCCGTTGCCACGTCGAGCTTGCCGCAGGCGAAGTAGTCGAGGAAGAACAACGGCTCGGCGCCCTGCACCAGCACATCGTTCACGCTCATGGCCACCAGGTCGATGCCCACGCTGTCGTGCATGTTCCATTCAAATGCCAGCTTCAGCTTGGTGCCCACGCCGTCGGTGCCGGAGACCAGCACCGGCTGCCGGTAGCGCCGGGGCAGCTCGAACAGCGCGCCGAAGCCGCCGATGCCCGCCAGCACGCCTTCGCGCAGGGTTTTTTTGGCCAGGGGTTTGATGCGTTCGACCAAGGCGTCGCCGGCGGCGATGTCGACGCCGGCGTCTTTGTAGGAGAGGGGGGTGGCGCTCATGGAGGATGCTGATAGGCCCGCATTGCGGGCTGGAATCGGGTGATTTTAAGGGCCATGCGGCACCTTGCACGCCGGCCCGGAGCCAGAGCAGGCCCCAAGTGTTGCTGCGCGAGACTAAAATCGCTCCCCATTGCCGCCGATGTCTGCCGCCGATGCCTTGTCGTTGTTGCCGTGCCCTGCCACAGTCACCTGCGGCCAGACGCCTTCCCATTCGCCTGTGATGCTGCCGCTGATTCTTTTCCCGTTCCCCGCACCGCCCCTGTCGCCCGGATTTCACGCATGAAGCAACTGGTGCTGGATATCGGCTTGGCCACAGTGCCGACATTGGACCGTTTTTTTGCCGGACCGAACGGGGCCGCGCTGCAACACCTGCGCCTGGCGCTGGGCGCTGGGCGCCACGCGGCCACCCGCTCGCCGGTGCCCTCTTACCTGTGGGGCGAGCCGGGCAGCGGCAAGACGCATCTGCTGCAGGCGGTGTGCCAGAGCCTGCGCGAGCAGGGCGCGAGCGTGGGC
Organism: Verminephrobacter eiseniae EF01-2; assembly: GCF_000015565.1. Lineage (NCBI taxonomy): Bacteria > Pseudomonadati > Pseudomonadota > Betaproteobacteria > Burkholderiales > Comamonadaceae > Verminephrobacter > Verminephrobacter eiseniae. The sequence continues at coordinate 1,973,521 of NC_008786.1, read as the reverse complement.
TGGCTGGACCCGGCGCTGTCCGCGCCGCCGGATTTCGACGAAAACTGGACCGCCGTGGTGCTGGACGATGTGCAGTCGTATGACAGCGCCCGGCAGGCCCTGGCCTTCAACTGGTTTGTCAACGCCATCAGCCCCGCCAGCGGCGCGCAGCGCTGGGTGCTGGCCGCTGGCAGCCTGCCGCCGGCCGATCTGCCGCTACGCGAGGACCTGCGCAGCCGCCTGGGCTGGGGCCATGTGTTCCAACTGCAACTGCTCGGCGAGGCCGAGCGCCGCTCGGTGCTGCGCCAGGAGGCCGACGCGCGCGGCGTGTTTCTCGGCGATGAGGTGATGGACTACATGCTGCGCCGCTTCGCGCGCGATCTGGGCAGCCTGATGCAACTGCTCGAACGGCTCGATGCCTTTGCGCTGAGCACCCGGCGCGCCATCACCATCCCGCTGCTCAAGACCATGCTGGAGCAGCCCTGATGCGTCACCCCCGATGGCTGGTGTCGCGTCACCGATCAGATGTCAGATGTCGCAGGCTGCGCGCAGCCATCGGAGCGCAGCGCAAGGCGCATCACGCAGCCCATACCGAGCTGTATTGGCAAGCGATGCAACGCCGCGCTGCGCTTCGATGGCCAGCGCAGACCGACAGATGATCGGTGACGCGACACGAGGATTGGCATGACTGCGAATACCCCCTCCCCCCGCTTGCGGCTGACGCTGTTCGACCTCGACCACACGCTGCTGCCCATTGATTCGGACCACGCCTGGGGCGCGTTCACGACCCGCATCGGCTGGACCGACCCGGTGGAGTTCGAGCGCCGCAACGACGCTTTCTATGCCGATTACCAGGCCGGCACGCTCGACGTGCACGACTACGTGCGCTTTGCCACCGCAGCGCTGCGCCGGCACGGGCCCGAGGCGGCCGCGGCCGCCCAGGCGCAATTCATGCGCGAGGTCATCAGCCCGGCGCTCCGGCCCCAGGCGCTGGCGCTGGTGCAACGGCACCAGCGGGCGGGCGACGAGGTGCTGATCGTCACCGCCACCAACGACTTCGTGACCCGGCCCATTGCCTTGGCGCTGGGCGTGGGCGCCGACGGGCTGCTGGCCACACAGTTGGCGCGCGACGCCAGCGGCTGGTACAGCGGCGAGATCGACGGCTGGCCCTGCATGCGCGCGGGCAAACTGCGGCGCATGGAACAATGGCTGGCCGCCCGGCAACTGGCCTGGGAGGATGTCGAAAGCCGCTGCTACAGCGATTCGATGAACGACCTGCCCCTGCTGGAAAAGGTCGACCACCCCGTCGCCACCAACCCCGAGCCGCGCCTGCGGGCGCTGGCGCGCGCGCGGGGCTGGCGCATACTCGACCTGTTTGGCACACCATGATCAAGAAGTTCATCGACAAACTGCTGGGCAAAGCGATGCCTGGCAGCACCGGCGGCAAGCCGCATTTCGGCCGGCGCGAAGAGGTACCGGCATCGGTCCATGGCATCGATCCCGAACTGGTCGACCGCCGCGCCGCCGATGTGGTGGCCACGCTCAAGCAGGCCGGTTTTGCCGCCTATATCGTCGGCGGCGCCGTGCGCGACCTGCTGCTGGGCCTGCGCCCGAAGGACTTCGACGTGGCCACCGATGCCACGCCCGAGCAGGTCAAGAGCCTGTTTCGCCGCGCTTTCATCATCGGCCGGCGCTTTCGCATCGTGCATGTGGTGCATGGCCGGGGCCGCGAGCATGAGGTGATCGAGGTCTCCACCTTCCGCGCCTACCTGGACAACGCCGCCGCCGGCCAGGTCAGCGGCAACGAAAAGACCAGCAAGGCGCAACTGTCGGGCATGCAGCATGCGGTCGATGCCAGTGGCCGGGTGTTGCGCGACAACGTCTGGGGCCCGCAGGACGAAGACGCCACGCGCCGCGACTTCACCATCAACGCCATGTACTACGACCCGGTGAGCCAGATCGTGGTCGACTACCACAAGGGCCTGCAGGACGCCCGCAAGAAGACGCTGCGCATGATCGGCGAGCCGACGCTGCGCTACCGCGAAGACCCGGTGCGCATCATCCGCGCAGTGCGCTTTGCGGCCAAGCTCAGCGCGCTGGGCTTTGCCATCGACGCCAAGACAGCCGCCCCGCTGAGGCAGTCGCAGGCCCTGCTGGCCGATGTGCCGCAAAGCCGCATGTTCGATGAAATGCTCAAGCTGCTGCAAACCGGCCACGCCATCGCCACCATAGAGCAGTTGCGCAAGCTGGGCCTGACCCAGGGCATCTACCCGCTGCTGGACCTGATCGTGCAGCGCGCCGACACCGCCTTTGTCAAGGCCGCCCTGCTCGACACCGACCGCCGCGTGAGCCAGGACAAGCCCGTGGCGCCCAGCTTCTTGCTCGCCTGCGTGCTCTGGCAAGACGTGCGCGACGGCTGGACCGAGCGCCTGAACCAGCGCCAGTACCCGCTGCCCGCGCTGCAAGACGCGATCGACGAAGTGTTCGACCAGCGCATCGGCGATGTGTCCGGCCGTGGCAAGCTGGCCGCCGACATGCGCGAGATCTGGGTGATGCAGCCGCGTTTCGACAAGCGCCTGGGCCGCACGCCGTGCAGCATGGTGGCGCAGCCGCGCTTTCGGGCCGGCTTCGACTTTTTGCGCCTGCGTGCCGATGTGGGCGAGGTCGAGGAAGCCCTGGCCGAGTGGTGGCAGGACTTCCAGGCGGCCGACGACGAACGCCGCGAAGACCTGATGGACCAGGCCCGCGAAGAGCACAGGACACGCCAGAAAGCCCCGCCCGAGCGCACGCCCCGAGCGCGCGCCCCATCCGCCCCCGCCCCATCCGCCGCGCTGGCGCGCAAAGCGCCATCGGCCGAAACGACCGCAGACCCGGACGCCGCGCCCGGCGCGCCGGCGTCAGAAGGCGACGCCCCCAAAAAGCGCCGCCGCCGTCGCCGCAAGCCCGGTGCGGCCGGGGGTGACGATGGTGCGCCGCTCGCCATCGGGGCATGAGCCGCCCGCAGCGCTTCGCGCTGCCCACCGTGCCACGCGAAGCGCCGCCGGCAGAGCCGGTGTTCATCGGCCTGGGCGCCAACCTGGGCCAGCGGGCGGAGCATTTGCGCGCCGCGCTGGCGGCCATGGATGCGCTGCCCGGCACGCGCGTGCAGCGGGTCTCGCCGTTGTACGCCAGCGCACCGGTGGATGCAGACGGGCCCGATTACCTGAATGCCGTCGCCGAACTGGGCACCGCCCTTGCGCCTGAAGCGTTGCTGGCGGCGTTGCAGTCGATCGAGCAGGCCGCAGGCCGCCAGCGCCCCTACCGCCATGCGCCGCGCCCGCTGGATCTGGACATTCTGTGGTTTGGCGACCGGGTGATCGCCACGCCGGGCCTGGCCGTGCCCCACCCGCGCATGGCCGGGCGCGCCTTTGTGCTGCGGCCACTGGCCGATCTGGTGCCGCAGCGCATCGCCCCGGCCGCCCTGCAAGCCGTGGCCGGGCAGGCGATTGCGCGCGTGCAAGGCCCGGATTGGGCGGCCGGCAGTTTTTCGATCGAGCCATCGAAAATATAGCTTCCTGCGCCTGATCCGCCTGCACCATCGGTCTGTTGCATGATGATTTTCCAGGGCCGATGGAACGGGCACGGGCACGGGCAACGCCAGGGACGCGGCGCAACCGGCTTTGCCGGGCCGCTGGCGGCGCTTTCCCGAGGCGTTGCGCCGCAGGCGACGACACCGGGAGGTGTCAGCCCCCTTCGGCCCGGGCCAGCCATCAATCCACCTTGGCGCCCGAGTCCTGCACCAGTTGCCGGTACTTGGCGCGTTCGCTGGCCATGAAGCTGTCGAACTGCCGGGGTGTGGAGGCCACCGGCTCGGCCAGCAGGGCGGCAAAGCGGGCCCGGGTCTGCGGCGCGTCCAGCGCCGCCACAAAAGCCTGGTGGAGCCGGTCGATCACCGGCCGGGGCGTGGCGGCAGGCGCGACCAGACCCCACCAGGTGTCGATGGCAAAGCCGGCATAGGTGTCGGCCAGCGGCGGCACGCCCGGCAGTGCCGGGCTGGCCTCCAGCGAGGTCACGGCCAGGGCCTTGAGTTTGCCGGCGCGGATGTTCGGCGCTGCGGCGGCCAGGTTGTCGATGTTGAAGTCGACCTCGCCGGCCAGCAGGGCCAACTGGGCGGGGCTGGCGCCGCGATAGGGAATGTGCAGCGCAAAGATGCCGGCGCGCTGCTTGAACATCTCGCCGGCCAGATGGCCGGCGCTGCCATTGCCGCCGCTGCCGTAGTTGAGCCGGGCGGGGTGGGCTTTGGCGTAGGCCACCAGGTCGGCCAGGCGGTGGATGCCGAACTGCTCGGCGCGGGCCACGTTCATCACCAGCACATTGGGCACGCGCACCAGTTGCGTGATGCCCGCGAAGTCCTTGGCCGCGTCATAGGGCAGGCGGGCATACAGCCAGGGGTTCACGGCGTGGGTGGCCGTGGCGGCAATGCCTATCGTCAGGCCGTCGGGTGCGGCCCGGGCAATGGCGTCGGCGCCGATGTTGCCGCCCGCGCCGCCCTTGTTGTCGATGAGCACGGTTCCCAGCGTGTCGCGCACGCGCTCGGCCAGCACCCGCGCCGTCACGTCGATGGGGCCACCGGCTGCGTAGGGAACGATCAGGCGGATCGGCGGGCCAGGGTCTTGCGCCGGCACGCGCGCGGCCGCAGCCACGGCGGCGCCGGCGATCAGCAGATGTCGGCGTTGCCTGCTGCGCGGTGTGGATTCAGTCGCCATGTTTGTCGGCCTCGGAGGTGAAAGCGTCGGCATGAAACTCCTGCGGCGGCAGGCCGCGTTGCGCGCTGTAGGCGGCGCGGGCCGCATCGACCATGACGGGCGCGCCGCAGGCATAGACCTGGTGGCCCGAGAGGTCGGCAAAGTCGTCCAACACCGCCTGGTGCACAAAGCCGGTGCGGCCGCTCCAGCCGTCCTCGGGCAGGGCATCGGAGAGCACCGGCACGCAGCTCAGATGGGGCATCTCGGCCACGCGGGCCTGCACCCAGTCGTACAGGTACAGGTCGGACGGGCGGCGCCCGCCCCAGTACAGCACGGCGCGCCGGGTGCTGCCGGTGAATTGCAAATGCTCGATGATGGCCTTGATCGGGGCAAAGCCGGTGCCCGAGGCCAGCAGCACGATGGGTTTGTCGCAATCCTCGCGCAGGAAGAAGCTGCCGAACGGGCCTTCGACGCGCAGGATGTCCTTTTCCTTGAGCGCGCCGAAGACATGGTCCGTGAACTTGCCGCCGGCCATGTGGCGGATATGCAGTTCCACGCCGGGCGCATCGGTCTGCGTGTGCGGCGCGTTGGCCATCGAGTAGGCGCGGCGCGCGCCATCGCGCAAGATGAATTCCAGGTACTGGCCCGCGTGGTAGCGCAAGCTGTCGGCTGCCGGCAGTTGCAGGCGCAGCAGCATCACGTCGGGCGACTTCTTGTGCAGCGCGGCCACGCGCACCGGCATCTTCCTGACCGGGTAGGCGCTTTCGTCGGTGACCTGGCGCGCCAGGAGCACCACATCGGTCAGCGGCTGCGCGCAGCAGGTCAGCACCAGGCCGGCGGCTTCTTCATCGGCCGTCAGCGCCTTGGACTGGTGCGTGCCATGGTGCACGGTGCCGCTGAGTTTTTGGCATTTGCATGAACCGCAGGCCCCATCCTTGCAGCCATAGGGCAGGCCCACGCCGCTGCGGATGGCGGCGGCCAAAATGGCTTCGCCGGGGTTGGCGCCGAAGGCGCGGCCGCTGGGTTGCACGGTGATCTGCAATGCGGCGGCGGCGCTGGTCATGGGGTGGGTATCCTCGGGGCAGATGCCATTCCTGAAAAGTCCCGATTGTGCCTTCAAACCAACCCCCTCTCGGCGCCCTGCCGGCGCGCTTTCGCCGTCAACGCCTGCTGATCGTCGGCTGCGGCGACATCGGTCAACGGGTGCTGCGCCGGCTGCAAACCGGCCCGGGCGCCGGGCGCATGCAGGTCTTGGCGCTGACCTCCAGCGTGGCCCGGGTGGCGCGGCTGCGCGCGCTCGGCGCCCGGCCCCTGCTGGGCAACCTCGACGCTGCGGCCAGCTTGCGGCGGCTCGCGGGCCTGGCCACCAGGGTGCTGCATCTGGCACCGCCATCACCGCCATCGCCGCTGTCGGGGCAAGGGGCAGGGGGCGATCCGGGCAGCGGTGCCCACCGGCGCGACCCGCGCACAGAGGCCCACCGGTGCGACCGCACCGTGGCACTGGCCCGGGTGCTGCGCCAGCGCAGCCTGCCGCAGGCGCTGGTCTACGCATCGACCAGCGGCGTCTACGGCGACTGCCAGGGCGCGCTGGTGCCCGAGACGCGCCGCCTGGCGCCGGCCACGCCGCGCGCGCAGCGCCGGGCGAGCGCCGAACGGGTTTTGCGCGAACTCGGGCGTGCCGGCCTGCGCGTCAGCCTGCTGCGCATTCCGGGCATTTATGCCGCTGACCGCGCGGCGGACACGGTGCAGGACCGGTTGCGCCGTGCCATCCCGGTGCTGCGCCCCGAGGACGATGTGTTCACCAGCCATATCCACGCCGACGATCTGGCGCGCGCCTGCATCGCCGCCCTGTGGCGTAGCCGGCCGCAGCGCGCCTACAACGTGAGTGACCTGACCCCGATGAAGATGGGCGACTACTTCGACCTGGCCGCCGGCCTGTATGGCCTGCCGCGCCCCCCGCGCCTGCCGCGCAGCGCGGCGCAACAGCAGTTGTCGCCGCTGCGGCTGAGCTTCATGAGCGAATCACGCCGGCTGGACAACCAGCGCCTGCTGCGCGAACTGGGCCTGCGGCTGCTGTACCCCGGTGTCGCCGAGGGCCTGGCGGCGGGCCGACGCACGGACGGTATCGCCGATGCCAGCAACCGCCCCGGCGCCACCGGGGACCTGCGCGCGGGTCAATGCGGGTAGCTGCGGCCCTGGCGGTCGTAGCAGCGAAACACATTGCACTGCGTCATTTGCTTGCGCGGCGGGGCCGGGTCCACAGGGGTCGGGTTCTGCCGGGGCGACAGCACCACCGGCGGTATGAGCATGGGCCGGGCCGCGCGGGCCTTTTCCAGATCCGCATAAGCCTTGGGGCCCAGGCAGTCCAGATCCATCTGCCGCTGGGCGGCGCCGAGGCGCACGTTTTGCTCGTAGGTGTCGCCGCTGGTACCACTGCGCACCGTCTCCTCCAGATGGCGGCGCGAACGCGCGCATTCGGGCGAGCGGGCATGGTCGGGCGGTTCGACTGCCTTGGGCGGCCTGGACGCCAACTGCTCGCGCTCACCTTGCGTGTCACGCCGCGCCTGCTGGCGCGCCAGCGCCTCGGCCGCCTGCGCGCGCTCCTGTTGAATCTCCTCGGGCGTTCGGCGCGGCTGCACTTGGTGCACGCGGGCGTCGCTGGCGCAGGCGCCGTCGGTGTACGTCACCTTGCCGGTGCCCGCATCGGTGCAGCGCAACACCTGCGCCCGGGCGTCCGGGGTGAGCCAGATACCGGCGCAGATGCAGGCGCCAAACCATGCGCCGAAGCAGGCGCCGAGTGCTCGGGGCTGGATCATCATGGGTTGCCGGGCTGGGGCAAGACCCGCCGGATGGTTTCGGCCAAGTCTTCGGCCGCGAACTTGGCCACATAGCCATTGGCGCCGACGCTGCGCACATGGTCCTCATTGGCCGAGCCCGACAGCGACGAATGGATGACCACCGGCAGGCCATCGAAGCGGGCGTCCTGCTTGATGTTGCGCGTCAGCGTAAAGCCATCCATCTCGGGCATTTCCAGGTCGGTCAGCACCATCGCAACGCGGTCCAGAACGGTCTTGCCTTCGGCCTTTGCGCTCTGGGCGATGGCGTTGAGCCGGTCCCAGGCCGCCTGGCCGGATTTGAGTATTTCGTAAGGCGCCTGCAACACCTTGAGCTCCTGCTCGATCAGCGAGCGCGCGACGAACGAATCGTCTGCCGCCAAGATGATGGCGCCGGGCTTGAGCGCCAGTTTGGCGCCCACTTTTTCCGCAGTGACCTGATGGTCGTCCGAGGGCGAGACCATCTGCAAGATGGCCTCCACATCCAACACCTGGGCCAGGCGGGACTCATCGGTGTTGCCGTCCAGGCGGGCGATGCTGGTGACCAGTTTGCCGGCGGCGCCACTGGTCTGCGCGGACAGGACCTGCTTCCAGTCGAGCCGGGCGATGTCCTCCACCGACTCCACGGCGAACGCCTGCGTGGTGCGCGCGTACTCGGTCACCAGCATGATGTTCAGCCCGGTCTGTGGTTTGCAGCCCACGATGGCCGGCAGATCGAACACCGGAATCACCTGCCCGCGCAGGTTGACCACCCCCAGCGCATGCGCCGCCGTGCCGGCAATCGGCGTGATGCCGGGCATGGCCACGATCTCGCGGATCTTGAATACGTTGATGCCGAACAATTCAGACTTGCCCAAGGCATTGTCGATGCCCAGGCGAAACAGCAGCAGCTCGAACTGGTTGGTGCTGGTGAGGTGGGTGCGCGCGTCGATGTCCTGCTGCACTGCTGCTGTCATGGCCTGCTCCTGTGCGGTGCGCCGGCAGGCGCTTTCGGATTCTAGGAGCAACGCCCGGGCCGTGCGTGAATTTTCATGCGGCTCGTTCGCTACGAGCCGCCCGGGCGACAGGCCAATTGGTGACAATGGGCAATCCTTTGCCACCGCCTTGCCCGCACCATGCCATTTGCCCACCGCCTGAACAACGTAGAAACCTCCGCCATCCGCGAGCTTTTCAAACTGCTGGGCAAGCCCGGCATCATCAGCCTGGCCGGCGGCTTTCCGGACAGCGCCCTGTTCGACATCGAGGGCATCCGCGCGGCCAGCCAGCAGGCGCTGCAAGAGGACCCCGGCGCGGCCCTGCAGTACGGCGCCACCGAGGGCTACCAGCCGCTGCGCGAGCAACTGGCCGCCTTCATGGCCGGCAAGGCCGCCCTGGACATCCGCCCCGAGGACCTGATCGTCACCACCGGCAGCCAGCAGGCGCTGGACCTGCTGGGCAAGACGCTGATCGACCCCGGCGACAAAGTCATCGTCGAAGGCCCCACCTTCCTGGCCACCATCCAATGCTTTCGCCTGTACGGCGCCGATCTGATCGGCGCGCCGACAGACGCCAACGGCGTCGACACCGGGGCGCTGGAAAAGCTCATCGCCGAGCACCGGCCCAAGCTCGTGTACCTGATCCCCACCTTCGGCAACCCCAGCGGCGCCACGCTCAGCCTTGCGCGCCGCCGGCAGGTGCTGGAGATGGCCGTCCGGCACCAGACCCTGATCGTCGAAGACGACCCCTATGGCGAGCTGTATTTCAATGCCCCGCCACCGCCCAGCCTGCTGAGCCTGTCGGCCACCGTGCCCGGCAGCCGCGCGCTGCTGGTGCATTGCGGCAGCCTGAGCAAGGTGCTCGCGCCCGGCCTGCGCCTGGGCTGGATGCTGGCCATGCCCGAACTGCTGGCCAAAGCCACGATGTGCAAACAGTTCAGCGACGCGCACACCAGCACCTTCGCCCAGGCCACGGCGGCCCGCTACCTCGCGGCCGGCCGCATGCCTGCCACGCTGGCCCGGGTGCGCAAGGTCTACGCCGGGCGCGCCCAGGCCATGGTCGACGCGCTGCGCGGCGAGATCGGCGCGGCCATCGAATTCGTGCCCCCCCAGGGCGGCCTGTTCGTCTGGGCGCGCCTGACCGGGGCCGATGGCAGGCAGGCCGACGGCAACGCGCTGGCCCGGCGCGCGATTGAAAAAGGCGTGGCCTTCGTGCCCGGCGCGCCATTTTTTTGCGCCCACCCGGACCAGGCCACGCTGCGCTTGTCGTTCGCCACGGTGGACGAGCAGCAGATTCGCGCAGGCGTGGCCCGCTTGGCGCAGGCGCTCTGAGCGCATGGGCCCGGGCCTCGGCCCACCGGAGTACCTTCACCTTCGGCTGCGGCGCGAGCGCCTTCGGGCGGCCGGGCGGCGCCCACTGGACTACCCTCCTGCGAGCGCGCCGCCAGCGTCGAGGCCACCCGCGCCAGCGCCACCCGCCGCCGCATTGCGCGCGCGCAACTCGCGCAGTTTCTGCGCAATCCTGATCTCCAGACCGCGCTCGACCGGCAGGTAGAAACCGGGCTCGGGCATGTCCTCGGGCAGATAGCGCTCGCCCGCAGCAAAGCCATCTTGCTCATCGTGCGCGTAGCGATAGCCCCGGCCAGCCCCTAGCGTTTTCAGCAGCGCCGTCGGCGCATTGCGCAAATGCATCGGCACGGGGCGTGTGCCGTCTCGTTCGACCCAGGCGCGCGCGGCCTTGTAAGCCGTGTAGACCGCGTTCGACTTGGGCGCCACGGCCAGGTACAGCACGCATTCGGCCAGCGCCAACTCGCCCTCGGGGCTGCCCAGGCGCTCGTAGACCTCGCTGGCATCGAGCGCCAGGCGCAGCGCGCGCGGATCGGCCAGGCCCACATCCTCGGTGGCCATGCGCACCAGGCGCCGCGCCATGTAGCGCGGGTCGGCCCCGCCGTCGAGCATGCGCACCAGCCAGTACAGCGCAGCATCCGGGTCCGAGCCGCGCACCGACTTGTGCAGCGCGCTGATCGTGTCGTAGAACTGCTCGCCGCCCTTGTCGTAGCGGCGCAGGCGCTCGCCCAGCACCTTGAGCAGCCAGGCATCGGTGATCTCGGCCAGCCGCTGCCCGGCCGCTGCCATGGCCAGGGTCTCCAGCGTATTGAGCAGGCGCCGGGCATCGCCATCGGCGTAGGCCACCAAGCGCTCGACGGCCGCATCTTCAATGGCAGGCAGCGCATGCTGCGCCTGCGCCAGCGCCACGATCTGCTGCAAATCCTGCGCCGACAGCGGTTGCAGCACATACACCGTGGCGCGCGAAAGCAACGCCGAATTGACCTCGAACGACGGGTTCTCCGTGGTGGCGCCGATGAAGGTGAACAGCCCGCTTTCGACATGCGGCAGGAACGCATCCTGCTGGCTCTTGTTGAAGCGATGCACCTCGTCGACAAACACGATGGTGCGCTGCTGCATCAGTCCATCGCGCGCGGCCTCGGCGCGCTCGACCGCCGCGCGGATGTCCTTGACCCCGCCGAGCACGGCGCTGATGCTGATGAACTGCGCATCGAACGCATCGGCCATCAGGCGCGCAATGGTGGTTTTGCCGACACCCGGCGGCCCCCAGAGGATGCAGCTATGGGGGCGCCCCGACTCGAACGCCAGCCGCAGCGGCATGCCCGGGCCCAGCACATGCTGCTGGCCAACCACGGCGCCCAGGGTGTGCGGGCGCAGCCGCTCGGCCAACGGCTGGTGCTGGCCAGGGGAAGGGGTCGGTGTGGCGGTTGTCATCGAGGCTCCCGGGGGTACTCAAGCAAGTGCTGATGCCGATTGTTCACCACCGCCGGTGGCCGGGCGCGCGCGCCCTCCTGGCGGCTCAGGCAAGGCCCATCGAGCGCTTGTTCGCAGCACCGGTGACAGTGGCAAACAAGCGTAAAAGCGCTGGCAGAAAAAGGCCCGGCAGGTGCACATTCAATGGCATTGCACGAACGATTTTGCCACCCGGTGAGACCCCGGCGGCGGGCCGTTCGATGCCGATGGCAAGGCGGACGGCGCCATCACCGGGGCGCCGGCGCATAGGCCGCCGTCCATCGTCGGGCAAGCGCCCGATGCGGGGCCGGACGACGGGTTCTGGTTCTGAGCCGCCGATCCCGCCCTATCGCCCTATCGCCCTATCGCCCTATCGCCATACCGCCATGCCCCTTGCGGTCGCGCACGGCTCGCTCATTGCGCGATGACATCCGCCCCGGCGGGGGGGTTGAACTGGAAGGTATTGGCCGGCAGCGCCACATTCGTCTGCAGGCCCGTGAAGCGGATCACGGAGCGCTGGCCAAAGTTGTCCAGGATGTCGAGCACCGCCAGTTGCTCGCCGGCAAAGCCTACGCGCACGCTTTTGATCTGGCCGTCCCGGTTTTTCGGGCTGGCCTGCACCCATTGCAGGCCCTCTTGGTCGGGCAGGGCCTGGAGCGTGAACTCGGCCTGCAGCGCCGGCAGGTCGGGCGCCGAGGCCAGCAGGGCCGCCGGCGTGCTGCCCAGCGCCTGGGCCTGCGCCCGCCGGGTGACCTGGTTCAGGTCTGCGTCGTAGAGCCACAGGGTCTGGCCGTCGGCGACGATGGTTTGCTCAAAGGGTTTTTGGTAGACGAACTTGAAGCGCCCCGGGCGCTGGAACTCGAAGCGGCCGCCAGACAGCTTGGCGCGCGCCGTTTGTCCATCCTTGGGCGGCGCGGTCACGCTCTGGCTGAATTCGGCCCGGCCGGTCTGTGTGTGCTGCAGGAATGCCTCCAGGCTTTTCAGTCCGTCGGCGCTGGCGCCCATGGCGCTGCCGGCCATCACGATGGTGATGGCGCTGGCGATGATGGTGGCGATCTTTTTCACCGCAAACTCTCCTGGGGAGGGTGGATGGCCCGCTCACTCATTGTCATTGCGCGCGGGCACCAGCACTTCGCGCTGGCCGCCGCTGGCCAGGCTGCTGACCAACCCGGCTTTTTCCATGTCTTCGAGCAGGCGAGCCGAGCGGTTGTAGCCAATGCGCAGCTTGCGCTGCACATACGAGATGCTGGCCTTGCGGTCCTTGAGCACCACTTCGACGGCTTGGTCGTACATCGGGTCTTTTTCGCCGCCGCCCCCGCTTGCGCCGCCGTCCGCCGACAAATCCGCATCCGCGTCTGCGCTGCCACCTTCGAGCACGCCGTCGATGTAGTCCGGCGCCCCTTGCTCCTTGAGGTAGCTGACGACGCGGTGCACTTCTGCGTCCGACACGAAGGCGCCATGCGCCCGGATCGGCTGGCCCGTGCCGCTGGCCATGTAGAGCATGTCCCCCATGCCCAGCAAGGCTTCGGCGCCCATCTGGTCGAGGATGGTGCGGCTGTCGATCTTGCTGCTGACCTGAAAGGCGATGCGCGTGGGGATGTTGGCCTTGATCAGGCCGGTGATCACATCCACGCTCGGGCGCTGCGTGGCCAAGATCAGGTGGATGCCGGCAGCGCGCGCCTTTTGGGCCAGGCGCGCGATCAACTCCTCGATCTTTTTGCCCACGACCATCATCAAATCGGCCAGTTCGTCGATCACCACCACGATATGCGGCAGGCGTTGCAGCGGTTCGGGGTCTTCGGGCGTGAGGCTGAACGGGTTGTAGACGGACTGCGAGCGCGCCTTGGCCTCGTCGATCTTCAGGTTGTAGCCCGCCAGGTTGCGCACACCCAGCCGGCTCATGAGCTGGTAGCGGCGCTCCATCTCGGCCACGCACCAGTTCAGGCCGTGGGCCGCCTGTTTCATGTCGGTGACCACTGGCGCCAGCAGGTGCGGAATGCCTTCGTAGACCGACATTTCCAGCATCTTGGGGTCGATCATCAACAGCCGCACATCGCGCGCCTCGGCCTTGTACAGCAGCGACAGGATCATCGCGTTGATCCCCACCGACTTGCCCGAACCGGTGGTGCCGGCCACCAGCACATGGGGCATGCGGGCCAGGTCGGCCACCACCGGGTTGCCCACGATGTCCTTGCCCAGGCCCATGGTGAGCAGGCTCTTGGCCTCGTGGTAGGCCTGCGAGCCGAGAATCTCGGACAGGCGGATCGACTGGCGCTTGGCATTGGGCAATTCCAGCGCCATGTAGTTCTTGCCCGGGATGGTTTCCACCACGCGGATCGACACCAGACTCAGCGAGCGCGCCAGATCCTTGGCCAGGCCCACGATCTGCGCGCCCTTGACGCCGGTGGCCGGCTCGATCTCGTAGCGCGTGATCACCGGGCCGGGCATGGCCGCCACCACCCGCACCTCGACACCGAAGTCCTTGAGCTTTTTCTCGATCAGGCGGCTGGTCATCTCCAGCGTCTCCGGGGCCACGCTTTCTTGGCGCTGCAACGGGCCGTCGAGCAAATCCACCAAGGGCAGCCGGTTGTCGGGCATGTCGGTGAACAGGGGTTTTTGGCGCTCCTTGGCCACGCGCACGCTTTGCGGCACCGCCGCCGGCGCCAATTCGATGATCGGCACCGGCGGGGAATGCTGCTCCCCGATCCCGCTGCGCTCTTCGAGCACCACTTCGCGCTCGAGTGCCGCCTTGCGGCCCACGGCCTCATCCCTGGCCGCCTCGCGCCGGGCCAGGCGCGACAACACCAGGGCCTCGATGCGCTCGCCCAGACGCTGCGCCAGATGGCCCCAGGAGAAGCGAAACACCAAAGCGGCCCCCAGCACCATCAGCACGAGCGCCAGCAGCGCGGAGCCGGTGAACCCCAGCCATTGCACGCTGGCAGGCCCGATGTGGTAGCCCAGCACGCCGCCGGCATGGCCCCCTGGCAAAAAGCTCTCCCAGCGGTACAGGCGCGACCACTCCAGCGCGGTGCTGGCCGCCATCAGCAGCACCAGCCCGAGCCAGAAGATGGCCCGGCGGCGCCACGCCCGGGCCGCCACGGCGCCGTGCATCCAGCGCGCCAGCGACGCCAGCCAGGCGCTCAGGCCCGCCGCGACACACCACCACACCGAAAAGCCCAGTGCGAAGTAGCTGCCATCGGCCAGCCAGGCGCCCAGGCGCCCGACCCAGTTGGCCACGCCGAGGGTGGCGCTGGCGCCCGAGGTGGACCAGGCCGGGTCCTGCGCCGAGTAGCTGACCAGCGCCAGCAGCCAGACCACCAGGGCCAGCAGGCCCGACAACAGGCCGATCTCATGGCCAAAACGGGCCGCGCCCGTGCGCTGCGGCGACTTGGCCGCAGCCGATGCGTTCAAGGTATTGAGGCTATAGGTCATAAGCGTGGCGGGCGAGCTTACCCGATGCAGCCGTGGCGCTCGCCCGGGCGTCATCGGCAAAACCGCAGACAGCTTCTTACAATCGCCGGGATTGAAAAGGGCGCGGCCCGCAGCAATGTCCGCACCGAGACCCGGGATGCCCGCGATGCCCGCGCGACCCATGCCCGATCCCCGCCCTCCGCTCCCCCGGATTTTCCAACAGCGCCGCCGGCGCAAGACACAGGCCGATACATGTCCACCCCTACCGCCACCGCCGCAGCCACCACCCGACACGCGCAAGTCCTGATCCTCGGCTCAGGCCCGGCGGGCTACACGGCAGCGGTCTATGCCGCCCGCGCCAACCTGAACCCGGTGCTGATCACCGGCCTGGCCCAGGGCGGCCAGTTGATGACCACCACCGATGTGGACAACTGGCCCGCCGATGCCGATGGCGTGCAAGGCCCGGACCTGATGCAGCGCTTTTTGCAGCACGCCGAGCGCTTCAAAACGCAGGTCATCTTTGACCACATCCACCGGGCCGACCTCGGCCAGCGCCCATTCACCCTCAGCGGCGACAGCGGCACTTACACCTGCGACGCGCTGATCCTGGCCACCGGCGCATCGGCCAAGTACCTGGGCCTGCCTTCGGAGCAAGCCTTCATGGGCAAGGGCGTGTCCGGCTGCGCCACCTGCGACGGCTTTTTCTACCGCGGGCAGGATGTCTGCGTGGTCGGCGGCGGCAACACGGCCGTGCAAGAGGCACTGTATCTGTCGAACATCGCGCGCAAGGTCACGCTGGTGCACCGCCGCGACCGATTCAAGGCCGAGCCGATCCTGGTGGACCAGATCGGCCAGAAGGTCGCAGCGGGCAAGATCGAACTGCGGCTGCTGCACACGCTGGACGAAGTGCTGGGCGACCACAGCGGCGTGACCGGCGTGCGCATCAAAAGCACCCGGGACGGCAGCACGCAGAGCATTGCGCTGCAAGGCTGCTTCATCGCCATCGGGCACAGCCCGAACACCGACCTCTTCCAGGGCCAGTTGGCCATGGACAACGGCTACCTCATCACCCAGGGCGGCCTCAACGGCATGGCCACGCAAACCAGCGTGCCAGGCGTGTTTGCCGCCGGCGACGTGCAAGACCATGTGTACCGCCAGGCCATCACCAGCGCCGGCACCGGCTGCATGGCGGCACTGGACGCGCAGCGCTTTCTGGAGCAGGCCCGGAATTGATCGACCAGCGGGCCGCCCCGGCTACAATCTGCGGCTTTGCTGAATCGGGCCTGCCATTGCGAAAGCCGTGCAGCCCCCATTGCGGAGTCCGGAGTCCATCGGGGCCGTTGGGCAGATTTGGCAAATCGGGTTACCGCCACCCTTTTGGCGAGGTGAGGCCGCGCGCCGACCCATGCTTTGCCGGGAGTCTGTCCCGAAGGCATGAACAGGCGCCCGCAGGTGCCGACAGACACCCGCCAACGGCCGTTGAAAAAAGTATCGGAGTGTCCTCATGGCACGCGTGTGCGACGTTACGGGCAAGAAGCCCATGGTCGGGAACAATGTTTCCCACGCCAACAACAAAACCCGGCGCCGGTTCCTGCCGAACCTGCAATACCGCCGTTTCTGGGTCGAGACCGAAAACCGCTGGGTCCGGCTGCGCGTGTCCAGCGCCGCGCTGCGCCTGATCGACAAGAACGGCATCGACGCCGTGCTCGCAGACCTGCGCGCACGCGGCCAAGCCTGAAGCACCCAAGGAGAAGCACCATGGCAAGCAAAGGCGGACGCGACAAAATCAAGCTGGAATCGACGGCAGGAACCGGCCACTTCTACACCACGACCAAAAACAAGAAAACCATGCCCGAGAAAATGGCCATCACGCGCTTTGACCCCAAGGCGCGCAAGCATGTGCAATACAAGGAAATGAAGCTCAAGTGATGGGGCCTGACTGCCTTGCCCCGGCCGCCCGGCATCCCGCCCGGCGGCTTTTTTTGGGCGCCGGGCGCCGCCCATGCCGCCGGCAGGCCAACGCGCCGGGGGCGTCCTGACGCCGGGGCCAGACCCCGCATTCCAGCCCGACAGCGATTTTCAGCCCCCATGCGCCATCCCCTGCCCTACGCCTTCGCCCGCATGGCCCAGCTCCTGCTGGAGGACGACGGCCAGCAACTGGTGCTGTGGCATGGCCCCAGCCCGGATCCGGGCGCGCTCTCGGAAGTGCTGCGCAAACATGCGGTGCAGCAACTGCTGGCGCTGGACGCGCCGGCACTGGCCCAGCGCATCAGCGCCGCATATTCGCACAGCGAATCGAGCGCGGCCACGGTGGTCAGCGAGGTGCAAAGCGATGCCGACCTCTCGCGCATGATGCAGGAACTGCCGGCGGTGGCAGACCTGCTCGAATCGGCGGGCGACGCGCCCATCATCCGCATGCTCAACGCCCTGCTCACGCAGGCCGCGCGCGACGGCGCCAGCGACATCCATATCGAGCCTTATGAGCGGCATTCGAGCGTGCGCTTTCGCGTCGACGGCTCTTTGCGCGAAGTGGTGCAGCCCAACCGCGCGCTGCACGCGGCGCTGATCTCGCGGCTGAAGATCATGGCCGACTTGGACATTTCCGAAAAACGCCTGCCGCAGGACGGGCGCATCAGCCTGCGCCTGGGCACCAGGGCCATCGACGTGCGCGTATCGACCCTGCCCAGCGCCCATGGCGAACGCGCCGTGCTGCGCCTGCTCGACAAGAGCGAGAGCAAGCTCAGCCTGGAGGCCGTGGGCATGCAGGGCCAGACGCTGCGCCGCTTCGAAGGGCTGATCGGCCAGCCGCACGGCATCATCCTGGTGACCGGCCCGACGGGCTCGGGCAAAACCACCACGCTGTATGCGGCGCTCGGGCGGCTGGACGCGATGCGCAACAACATCATGACGGTGGAAGACCCGATCGAGTACGAACTGCCCGGCGTCGGCCAGACCCAGGTCAACAGCAAGATCGATCTCAGCTTCGCCAAGGCCCTGCGCGCCATCCTGCGCCAGGACCCGGACATCATCATGATCGGCGAGATCCGCGACTTCGAGACCGCGCAGATCGCCATCCAGGCATCGCTGACCGGCCATCTGGTGCTGGCCACGCTGCACACCAACGATGCGGCCAGCGCCGTCACGCGCCTGACCGACATGGGCGTGGAGCCGTTCCTGCTGTCCTCGTCGCTGCTGGGCGTGCTGGCCCAGCGGCTGGTGCGCAAGTATTGCAGCCACTGCCACGGCAACGGCTGCGGGCAGTGCGGCCAGACCGGCTACACGGGCCGCACCGGATTGTTCGAGCTGCTGGTGACGACCGACGCCATCCGGGCACAGATCCACAACCGAGCCGCCGAAGCCGACATCCGCGCAGCCGCCCTGCAAGCGGGCATGGCGCTGATGCGCGACGATGGCGAGCGCTTGATCGCCGCCGGCATCACCAGCCGCGAAGAAGTGCTGCGCGTGACGCGCGATTGAGGTGAGCGCAGGCCCGAGCGGCACAGCCGCAGCCGCGCCTCGACCTGCGCAGCGGGAGCGCCATGGCGCCTGCGCCGCGCATGGCCATCGGCACCGGGCTGACAGATCGATCCCGAGCGACCCGGCCGCTGCCGCCCGCGCTGCCGCGACGATCAGGCAACCCGGCGCCAGCACCCGGGCGCACGGCAGTGTCGCCGTGATGTCGATCGGGTTCGTGGTGCGCGCAAAGCCGGGCTCGCGCCCGCTACTGTCTGCGCTCCGCCTTCACGAACGATTTGGAAATGGAATCAGATCGACGCCCAGCCGCGCTAGTGTCGCGTCACGGATCAGATGTCGTAGGCTGCGCGCAGCCATCGGAGCGCAGCGCAAGGCGCATCGCGCAGCCCATACCGAGCTGTATTGGCAAGCGATGCAACGCCGCGATGCGCTTCGATGGCCAGCGCAGACCGACAGATGATCGGTGACGCGACACTAGCCACTCGGGCGGTGCACCGGCTGGCGCCGGCAGTCCGTTCCACGCAATGGTCTCGCGGCCCGGCAGACCGGATTGGGCCACGGTGGGCATGGGCAGACCGGGCGCCATCACTTGTGCAGCCCACGCTCGTCCGGCTCATCGGTCGAGATGCTGATCACGCTGCTGTGCTGGCCCTTGGCCTTGCGCCAGGCATACACGCCGTAGCCGCTCAGGCCATAGATCACGAACAAGCCGAACAGCACGATCGGCGGGTGGATATTGATCGCGGCAATGCCCAGCGCAATCAGCACGATGGCGGCAAACGGAACGCTCTTTTTCATCTGCACATCCTTGAAGCTATAGAACGGCACATTGGTCACCATGGTCAGCCCCGCATACAGCGTGAAGGCGAACATGATCCAGTTGATCTGCGCCCAGGTCAGCCAGATGTCCTGGCCCGGACGCACACCCAGTTCGGTCATGAGCCAAATGAAGCCCGCCACCAAGGCCGCCGCAGCGGGCGAGGGCAGGCCCTGGAAATAGCGCTTGTCGACCACCCCGGTATTCACGTTGAAGCGCGCCAGACGCAGCGCGGTGCAGGCACAGTAGACAAAAGCGGCAATCCAGCCCCAGCGGCCCAGGCCATGCAGCGACCATTCATAGGCAATCAGGGCCGGGGCAGCGCCGAAGGAGACCATGTCCGAGAGCGAATCCATTTGCTCGCCAAAAGCACTTTGCGTGTTGGTCAGGCGCGCCACGCGCCCATCGAGGCTGTCGAGCACCATGGCACAGAAAACGCCTATCGCCGCCATGTCGAAGCGCTCGTCCATGGCCATCACGATGGCATAAAAACCACCGAACAAGGCCGCCAGCGTGAACAGGTTGGGCAGGATGTAAATGCCCTTGCGGCGCTTGCGCACCAGCACTTCGCCAGGGCTTTCATGGAGTTCATTGCCGTCATGCATCAAACAGGTCTCCAGCGTTGGTTGTCATGCGCGAGTCGCCATTGAATTCATGGTCGTGCCAGGAATCGGGCGGATTGGGGGTCATAGACTACCTCTGTGATCGATTCATCCTGAATACGCCGAACAGCCTCGTCGATCACATGCAACGGCACCAAAAACCATTCCCTCGGCTTGACCGGATGCCCCAAGCGGTCTTCGATGGTCAAATCGAGTTGGGCTGCGCCAAACAAGCGGTGGAAAATGTTTTCCAGCCTGGTGCGGTTCAGGTTATGCAGTTTGTAGGTGGCGACGACTTCCACCTCGGCCGAAAGATAGGTGGCATCCTTTTCTGCCCCCGCAATGCGGGTTTCCATTTTGCCGCCCGTCACGCCGATTTTGTGAATCAGTTCGCGGTGTTCTGCAACGAATGGATGCCTGGACAGACTGCGCAGCACATAAACGAACCCGGATTCAATGTCGTCAGGCTCTGACATAGCGCCAAAAAGTGGCCCCGTATCCGGGTCGCTCAGGCGGCGGCCGGTGCTGTCCTTGTAGAGCGCCCGCTGTAGCGAACGGCGCAGCAAATTGCTTTCCGTGCCATTGGCGTAAATGAGGCGCAGGCGTGCGTCACTCGCGCCATTCGGGGCCTTGATGCTGCCGCCAACCTCGGCCACATAAGCGAGTTGCCCACCGATGATGAAGTAATTACCATCGGCAATGCTGGTATCGCGCCCGAAGCGCAGCGTTTTGCGAATGCCGGTTTTCAGTTCTCGCTCCGCCTGCTCGAACCCCGGTCGGAACCTCTCAAAATCTGCACATGGGGTGCGGTCGGCAATTTCCCCCGCCGCGCGCTTTGCAGTGCTGGAACGGACATGGCGCAGCATGGTGATGTCGTCCTGGTCGGCAGAGTCGTCAGCCACGCCCAACGCGGCCAGCAAGCTGTCTTCATCCATGCCAGCGGCAGGTGCGGCGCCAGACAACAGGCCATGGCTATCCAGTTCAGCCAGCAAGGTGCGCGCTTCAGGCAGCTTGCGTAACTGCTCCAGACGCACGGCATACAGGCGCTCAAAGATGTCGCGCCCCTGCCCATGCACCGGAGCGCGGCCATGCGCCTGATGAAATCGGAGAATGTCCTCAAAGCCCGCGATGATGCGTTCCTCGCGCGGGGTTCGGCTGGAGGCTTTGGGCGCGGGGATTTCTACCCCTAGCGCAGCCAGCAACTCGTCATCGTCCATATCAGCCATTGCCGGATTTTCCCTTCTCCTGAGCCGCCTTGGCCTGTGCACAGTAACGCGCCAGCGCAGCGACACCTTCGGCCATGCGCTTTTCCCACGCATCGGCTGCATGGATGTCTGGCCGGCGGCCACGCTCGTTCTTGAACTGCAAGGCGCGCTCTGCCAGTTCACGGGCTTCATTTTCGGGAATATTGATCTTCTTGGCGGCAATGCTGGCTTGTACCTGGCGCAGCAATTTTTCGTTCATCGTTTTCGCCAGCACCGCATAGGCGGCATCGAATGGATTGATGCGGTCGATCAGGTCAATATCCAGGTCGCGCACGTTGACGAACTTGCGCACCCCATCCAGCAACGCCGTGCTGCCTTGCGCGCTGCCGTTGGCATCGGCCTGGGCCAATAGCAACTTGGCCTGCTGCGTGACGTTCATGGCGGCGATGGCGTGTTGTCGAATGGCCTCCTGGTCAGGCGCGCTCAGTTCGGGATAACGCTCGCGCACGATTTTCCCCATGCGCAGTTGCGTGAGTTCTTCGGGCAGGGTGTTTTCCCTGTCGAACAGGCCGCGCTCCAGCACGGTTTTATCCTGCAAGAAACTGGTGACGACTTCGTTCAAGTCCTCCTTGCAGATGCGCGTGGCCTCCGGGCTTTGCGGTGTTGCCAGCCCATTGATTTCCACATGAATCTGGCCGGTATCCTGGTTCACGCCAAGATTATGACCACCGGCCTCGTAGCCTTCTTCGCCGTAATCGAAGCCCGTCTTGGGGCCGCTGTTCTTTGGTGCAAACTCATAGCGCGGGGCCAGCACCTGTTCCATCAGCAGGCTGGCAGAAATGGCCTTGATCATGTCGTTGACCGCCTCGGCCACAGAGGATTGTTCGGCCGCAGGTTCGGCAATCAGATTGGTAAAGCGGGCGCGCTCCTTGCCGACGGCATCACGGGTGGCGCGGCCAATGATTTGCACAATTTCGGTCAGGCTGCTGCGGTAGCCGATGGTCAGCGCGTGTTCGCACCAGATCCAATCGAAGCCCTCCTTCGCCATGCCAAGCGCAATGATGACATCCACATGGTCGCGCTTGTCCTTCTGGGCCGGGTCTTTCAGCGCCATCAGCACACGCGAGCGCTTCGCCTGATCGCTGTCATCCACCAAATCTGCAACCTTCAACATGCGCCCAGCGCTGGTTTGCACCCGATGGAAGCCGGTGGCAGGGTCCATACCCTTCCAATCGCCCAGCGCGGACATGATCTCATTGACTTCGCGCTCCTTGTCTTGCAAGCTCGCGCGCGAATTGACGTTGGGGATGTGGACGATGGTTTTCAATGCCGGGTCCAGCACCTTGGCAACGGCATCGACATACCGGCCCGCATAGAAGAAATAGCCAATATCCAGCGATTTGAGCCAGCTATAACCATTGAGTTGCTCGTAGTAGGTGTAAGTGATGGTTTCAAATCTGGCTTCATCAGTGGGGCCCAGCACAGCCGCGCTGTCGCCACGGAAATAGGAACCGGTCATGGCCACCAAATGCACCTTGTCGCGGGCGATGAACGCACCCAGTTGACTGCCCAGTTTGTTGTCCGGGTTGCTGGAGACATGGTGAAACTCATCGACGGCAATCAGGCGCTCGTCAAAAGCCTGAACGCCCAACTCCTCCACCGCAAACCGGAAGGTGGCATGGGTGCAAACCAACACCTGGTCAGCGCTTTCCAGAAAGCTGCGCACCGCGCCCACCTTGGACTTGGCCACACGCGGTTCGTCCACGCCAGGGATGTTGCACAGATTCCATTGCGGGGCTACCTGCCAGTCCCAGTAAAAGCCATGCTGACGCAGTGGCGCATCGGCAAAGCTGCCGCCAATGGAACGCTCAGGCACCACGATGATGGCTTGCCGCAAGCCCTGGTTGTTGAGCTTGTCCAGCGCAATGAACATCAACGCACGCGACTTGCCCGAGGCCGGCGGCGATTTGATCAGCAAATACTGCTCGCCGCGCTTGGCATAAGCACGCTCTTGCATGGGGCGCATTCCCAGCGCGTTGGCCTTGCTGGAAGCGCCCGTGCATGCCGTGGTGATGGACACCGACGGCACGGTGCAGGCGGGGTTGTCGACAGGGCTATTCATTCGGCTTCTTCCCCCGTGGATGTGTTTTCATCACCCGCCAGTTCGCGCTCGATTTGTTCTATGCTGGGCAAGCTGGTTTGCAACTCGGCAGGCAGGGACGCGAGCAGTTTGTATTCGGCAATCCCCATAGGCTGGGTCTTGTCGCCCAGGGCATATTCGGCGACCACCTTGTTTTTGCTCTTGCAGAGCAAGAGGCCGATGCTTGGATTGTCGTGTTCGCTTTTCACCTGGCGATCCACTGCCGTCAGATAAAAGCCAAGCTGCCCCAGATGCTCGGGCTTGAACTTGCCGCCCTTGATTTCGATCACCACATAGCAGCGCAGTTTGAGGTGGTAGAACAGCAGGTCGATAAAAAACTCGTCGCCGCCCACATCCAGCAGCACCTGCCGCCCGACGAACGCAAAGCCCGCGCCCAGTTCCAGCAAAAATTCGGTGACATGTTTCACCAAGGCGTGCTCGATCTCCCTCTCCTGCGCATCGTCGCTCAGGCCCAAAAAGTCGAAACGGTACGGGTCTTTCAGCGACTCGCGGGCCAGATCTGATTGCGGTTTGGGCAGACTGGCATCGAAGTTGGTGACCGCCGTGCCGTTGCGCTCCAGCAGACGGGTTTCGATCTGCATCACCAGAATATTGCGCGACCAGTTGTGCTGGATGGCTTTAGCTGTGTACCAGCGGCGCTCTGCCTGCGTGTTTAATCTGTCCAGCAAGACCAGATTGTGACCCCAAGGCAATTGTGCAGCAGCCTGTTGCACAAATTCCGCATCCGGCCACGCCTCGGCAAACGCGCGCATGTACTTGAGATTGCGCGGCGAAAACCCTTTCATATCGGGAAAGGCGGCGCGCAAATCCTGCGCCAACCGCTCGATCACCTTGGCACCCCAGCCCTGCGCAGCCTGCCGCGCCAGAATGTCGCGCCCGATTTGCCAGTACAACAACACCAGTTCACGGTTGACCGCCAGCGTGGCGCGCTGCTGGGCGGTGTGGATACGGCCTTTGAGATCGGCCAGCCAGTCGGCATAGCCTTCGGGCGGCTGGGTCAGGCTGATGGGGTTATCGCTCATGCGTGCCTTGTCGAATTCGTCATGGGCTTGGGATTGGTCATTTTGACATACGGATCAAACTGTGCAGATGGTAAACCTGCGTGCGGTAGTTCTTGCCATCGGCGGCAGTTGTCAAGGATTCCTTGACAACTGAATCCGGGTTCAGTTCTCCGTCTGCAAAGATGTTTTTTGCGTGGAGGTTGACATTTTGCTTGGTGGCCTGGATCAATTCAGCGATTTCCAGTTGGTTCAGCCAGATGCTATCGGCTTCCACCCTGAGGTTGATTCGGGTTCTGCCATCCTCGGAGGTGTACATGATCAAGCTGCTCATGCTTTATTTTCCTTTGCTGGCATCCTGGGTTTGGATTTTGCTGCGGTCATTTTGGTGTACAGATCAAACAACTTCTCCAATCGCTCGGAGTCGTTTTTGAAGCGACGCCCGATATAGATGCGCTCCAGCACCTCGTCGTTATGTTCGTGGGCGTGGCGCAGATTCTCTGGCATCTTGTCGGGGTCGTACAGATCGGCGATGGTGGCGGGGAAGTGCACCTCGCGTGCCAGCAGGATATCCTCGGCGCAACGGGTCAGGTCGGTCTTGTTCTGCTCGGTTAGCAACGGGACGGGGAAGGTGTTCCAGCCGAGGGTGTTGGAGTAGCGATATCGGGTCTCAAGCCTGCCGCAGACGGTCGCAATCCATATCAGGTGAAGGCGTGAGGCGATCAGCGCCATGTTCCAAAGGGGGGCGTCGTACATACCAAAACTTAGATTTGTAATAACTACCGACTCTCCCAATAAACCACAAGGCAAATACTTACGCTCCTCCGATGAAATACTTGGAACCACGATAGTGTGTTGCAAGCCTGTAGTCATTTCCCTGAATTGATGCGGTCGGGCTGCCATTTTGTTGGCGCCTTTGTCTCGACTCGCCAGTCGCACTGCTCGCACGCCTTCAATGCGTTGCCGAATCGACCTGATGCCTCTCGCCTCATCCAGGTCGCGGTCTTCAATCCACAAACAGTATCGTGCCAAGCCACGGATGAACTCTGCTGAACCATAGATACGGCGAATAAGACGAGCCTGTTGTTCTGATGTAAGCCCCAATGCCGTTACCTCATCGCCAGATAGCAACAGATGACCACCATCGACAGGCTTATTCCCATAGCTCATATCATGCAAATCAGCAAGGGCTTCTTGTTGACTGGTGACAGTGATGCTTTCTCCGGTTGTGAGGTAAGGCGTGATATTGCCCGCATCCCTTATTAGCGTCTCACCACTATCGCCCAAATCAAAAAGGTAGCGTTTCTTCGATTTCGCTTGGGAAAGCCCAATGATGGCAACGGTTACGCCGGCATTATGGCTGGCAAGATTGGTCCATTTGAATGAGGTGTGCGCAAAACGAATGACAGAACCTGTTGCGAGAATCGTTGGCCAAAGTATGGGTGCAATGCTGCCTTGGCATATTGAGTTGGTGCTCACGAATGCAGCATCTGCCGTTGTGTGCTGAGCATACTCGGCAGCTTTCATGAACCAGCCAGCAACGTAGTCGAGGGATTTCCAGTTTCGGGTGTAATGATCAAATATGGCTTTGAGATCGTTCTTTTGCTCCTTCGATTGCCATGTGCTTCCCAAGTACGGCGGATTGCCACAGATATACGTCTCCCCGCCTTCGTTCTTGAAATCGATTTCCGACTGATCGAGCGGCATACCAAACAGATCATCCGCCACCAGTTTGGCCCCTGTCCCTGTTGACGGGCAAACGCTCAACCAATCCAGCCGCAACGCATTGCCGCAGATAATCCAGTTCTGCGCATCCAGGGGCAAAAACTCCGCCAGTGCCTCCTTCTGACCACGATACAGCACATCGCACTGAAACTCGGCAATGATGAGCGCCAGGCGCGCAATCTCTGCCGGAAAGTCGCGCAACTCGATGCCCCGGAAGTTGGTCAGTGGAATCTCGCTGCCCCAATGCGGCTCGCCCCGGCGGCGGTTGATTTCCGCCTCGATTTCGCGCATTTTCTTGTAGGCGATGACCAGAAAATTTCCAGAGCCGCAGGCCGGGTCGAACACCCGGATGCGCGCCATGCGCTTGCGCAGGTTCAGCAGCTTGCGCTCGTTCTCTCCGGCCTCTGCCAACTGGGCACGCAAATCATCCAGAAACAATGGATTCAACACCTTCAGGATATTGGGCACACTGGTGTAGTGCATGCCCAATGCACCGCGCTCCTCGTCGTCGGCCACGGCCTGAATCATGCTGCCGAAAATGTCCGGATTGATTTGCCGCCAATTCAACCCGCCAGCGTGCAGCAAGTAAGTGCGCGCCATGCGCGTAAAGCGCGGCACGTCGGTGCTACCGGAGAACAGGCCGCCATTCACATAAGGGAAGCCATCTGCCCAGTGGGGCAAGCGGGGTCGGGCATTGGCGCGCTCGGCAGGCCCGATGTTCATGGCGCGAAAAATTGCCTCCAACACTTCATGGGTATTGGCGCCGTCGCACTCGCTCATCTGCTCCACAGTCTGGGTGAACAGGCCGTTGCCATTGAAGATGTCGGTGTCTTCGGCAAAAAAACAGAAAATCAGGCGCGCCATGAAATGGTTCATGCCGTGGCGGCGCTCGCTCGTGGCCCAGTCCGGGTTGTTATTCAGCAGTTCGACGTACAGCTTGTTCAGGCGCCCGGTGGCCTTCACGTCGATGGGGTTGTCCTTGATCTCCTCGATGGTGGAGATGCCGGCCAGCGGCAGGAAGAAGCCGAAATGCCCGGGAAAATCCGAATAAGCGCAGGCGATGGTTTCACCGCCAGCCAGATCTTCAGCCTCGAGCGTCTGGCCGTCGGTGGCGAGGATGAACCTGGCTTTGGCTTTCGTGGTGGCCGGGCTGTCACGCAGTGCCGCAAGGGTCGCGCCCACGGTGCCGGGCGCGCATACCGCCAGATGAATATGGTTGCGCTGGAGCACGCCACCGGGCACATCCGACGCATTGCTGTTGCCGGTGCGCAGGCGCTTGAGGGTCGTGTCTTTGTTGCCAAAGGCGGCCAGGAAGGCGAATGGAAACTCCTGCCTGTCAAAGGGCTGGGGCGCCAACTCCGAGATGGCGGCTTCGATTTCTACTGCATTCATGCCTTGTTGGAGGCGGGCGCCCCCGCGCAGGACGACCCGCCTCTTGCTTGCGATCAGTTGCGCGTCTGGTCGACCAGCTTGTTCTTGGCGATCCAGGGCATCATCGCGCGCAGTCGGGCGCCTACCACTTCGATGCTGTGCTCGGCGGTGTTGCGGCGGCGGGCGGTCATGCTCGGGTAGTTCAGGCGGCCTTCCTGGATGAACATCTTGGCGTAGTCGCCGTTCTGGATGCGCTTGAGGGCATTGCGCATCGCCGCGCGCGATTGCTCGTTGAGCACTTCGGGGCCGGTCACATATTCGCCGTATTCGGCGTTGTTCGAGATCGAGTAGTTCATGTTGGCAATGCCGCCTTCGTAGATCAGGTCGACGATCAGCTTGAGCTCGTGCAGGCATTCAAAGTACGCCATTTCAGGGGCGTAGCCGGCTTCGATCAGGGTTTCGTAACCCATTTTGATCAGTTCGACCGCGCCGCCGCACAGCACGGCCTGTTCGCCGAACAGGTCGGTCTCGGTCTCTTCCTTGAAGTTGGTCTCGATGATGCCGGCCTTGCCGCCGCCGTTGGCCATCGCGTATGACAGGGCCAGGTCGCGGGCCTTGCCGGATGGGTCTTGGTGCACGGCGACCAGGTGGGGTACGCCGCCGCCCTGGGTGTAGGTGCTGCGGACGGTGTGGCCGGGGGCTTTGGGGGCGACCATCCACACGTCGAGGTCGCTGCGCGGCACGACCTGGTTGTAGTGCACGTTGAAGCCGTGGGCAAAGGCCAGGGAGGCGCCTTGCCGGATATGGGGCGCTACGTTGCGCTGGTACACCTCGGCGATTTGCTCGTCGGGCAGCAAGACCATGACCACGTCGGCGCTCTTCACGGCGGTGTCGACTTCCAGCACGGTCAGGCCGGCCTTGCCCACCTTGTCCCAGGAGGCGCCGCCTTTGCGCAGGCCGACCACGACCTTGACGCCGCTGTCGTTCAGGTTTTGGGCATGGGCGTGGCCCTGCGAGCCATAGCCGATGATGGCCACGGTCTTGCCCTTGATCAGGCTCAGGTCACAGTCTTTGTCGTAGAAAACTTTCATGGGTCGCTCCGGTTGAAATGGGGTCAATGTGTTGCGGGTGATGTCGTGGATGAATCGAACGCGATTGTCTTACACGCGCAGGACGCGCTCGCCGCGACCTATGCCGCTGGCGCCGGTGCGCACGGTTTCCAGTATGGCGCTGCGGTCTATGGCCAGCAGGAAGGCGTCGTTTTTCGCCTGGTCGCCGGTGAGTTCGATGGTGTAGCTTTTTTCGGTCACGTCGATGATGCGGCCGCGAAAGATGTCGGCCATGCGCTTCATCTCCTCGCGCTCCTTGCCCACGGCACGCACTTTGACCATCATCAGTTCGCGTTCGGTGTAGGCGCCTTCGGTCAGGTCGACCACTTTGACCACTTCGATCAGCCGGTTCAGGTGCTTGGTGATTTGTTCGATCACGTCGTCGGAGCCGGTGGTCTGTATGGTCATGCGCGACAGCGATGCGTCTTCGGTGGGCGCGACGGTGAGCGATTCGATGTTGTAGCCCCGGGCCGAGAACAGGCCCACGACGCGCGACAGCGCGCCCGGTTCGTTTTCGAGCAGGACGGCAATGATGTGTTTCATGGTGTCAGATTCCTCTTTTCGCCGCCCTCCCCCGCGCACGGTAATGCGCGGGCTTGGCAGGCAATAGATTCGCCACTATCGGAATGCTATCTATTCGATAGCTTGTGGTGCATGCAGGGCTTGCGCTGCGCTACCGGGGCATCTGGATGGTTCTGGATGGTCTCAGAGGTCTTCGGAGCCCAGCAGCATTTCGGTAATGCCTTTGCCGGCCTGCACCATCGGGAATACGTTTTCGGTGGGGTCGGTTCTGAAGTCCATGAATACCGTGCGGTCTTTGAGCTTGCGCGCTTCGCGCAATGCCGGCTCGACATCCTTGGGGTGCTCGATCAGCAGGCCCACATGGCCGTAGGCCTGGGCCAGTTTGACGAAGTCGGGCAGCGCGTCCATGTAGCTGTGGCTGTAGCGGCCGGAGTATTCGATCTCCTGCCATTGGCGCACCATGCCCAGGTAGCGGTTGTTCAGCGCACAGATCTTGATCGGCGTGCGGTATTGCAGGCAGGTCGATAGTTCCTGGATGTTCATCTGCACCGAGCCTTCGCCGGTGATGCAGAACACTTCGGATTCGGGCTTGGCCAGCTTGATGCCCATCGCGTAGGGGATGCCCACGCCCATGGTGCCCAGTCCGCCGGAGTTGATCCAGCGGCGCGGCTCGTCGAAGCGGTAGTACTGCGCGGCCCACATCTGGTGCTGCCCGACGTCGGAGGTGATGTAGGCGTCCGCATCCCGGGTCATCTGCCACAGCGTTTCGACCACGTACTGGGGTTTGATCACGTCGGGGCTGCCCATGTCGTACTTGAGGCAGTCGCGCCGGCGCCAGTCTTCGATGGTGTTCCACCAGGCCGCGAGCGCGCCGGGGTCGGGGCGCAGGCTGCTTTCGCGGCCCATGGTGATGAGCTCGGTGAGCACGTCCTTGACATCGCCGACGATGGGGATGTCGACCTTCACGCGCTTGGAGATGCTCGACGGGTCGATGTCGATATGGATGATCTTGCGGTCGTTCTGTGCAAAGTGCTTGGGGTTGCCGATCACGCGGTCGTCAAACCGGGCGCCGACGGCCAGCAGCACGTCGCAGTGTTGCATCGCGTTGTTGGCCTCGATCGTGCCGTGCATGCCCAGCATGCCCAGGAATTTGCGGTCTGACGCGGGGTAGGCGCCCAGGCCCATCAGCGTGTGCGTGACCGGGTAGCCGAGCAGGTCGACCAGGGTGCGCAGTTCGCTGGAGGCATTGCTCAGCAGCACGCCGCCGCCGGTGTAGATGTAGGGGCGCCGGGCCGTGAGCAGCAGTTGCAGCGCTTTGCGGATCTGGCCGCCATGGCCTTTGCGCACCGGGTTGTACGAGCGCATTTCCACCGTTTGCGGGTAGCCGCCGTAGCTGGCTTTCTTGAACGAGACATCCTTGGGCAGGTCCACCACCACCGGGCCGGGGCGGCCGGTGCGCGCGATGTGGAAGGCTTTTTTCATCGTCAGCGCCAGATCGCGCGGGTCTTTGACCAGGAAGTTGTGCTTGACGATGGGGCGCGTGATGCCGACGGTGTCGCATTCCTGGAAGGCGTCGAGCCCGATGGCGGGCGTGGGCACCTGGCCGGAGATGATCACCATCGGGATGCTGTCCATGTACGCCGTGGCAATGCCGGTGACCGCATTGGTCAGCCCGGGGCCCGAGGTAACCAGCGCCACCCCGACCTGGCCGGTGGCGCGGGCGTAGCCATCGGCGGCATGCACGGCGGCCTGTTCATGGCGCACCAGCACATGCTCGATGGTGTCTTGCTGGTAGAGCGCGTCGTAGACGTACAGCACCGCGCCACCGGGGTAGCCCCAGATGTAGCGAACGCTTTCGGCCTGTAGCGCCTTGATGAGGATTTCAGCGCCCATCAGGTCTTGGGGGGCGGCGTGGTCGGGTGCGGCAGCGGCCGCCCGATGGAGCTCGGTCTTGGAGATTTCCATGATCAACCTTTGTGAATTTCTCTGACGAAAAACCTTGGGTGCTCCTCGCTCGCGCTCTTGTGG
Source organism: Verminephrobacter eiseniae EF01-2 (assembly GCF_000015565.1). NCBI lineage: Bacteria > Pseudomonadati > Pseudomonadota > Betaproteobacteria > Burkholderiales > Comamonadaceae > Verminephrobacter > Verminephrobacter eiseniae. The sequence continues at coordinate 1,942,788 of NC_008786.1, read as the reverse complement.
AGCCAGCTTGGAACTTGAGGCCAAGAGCATGGGCGCGAGGATGGCCGCGCCGGACCCAGGGCCCGTTTAGCTTCGGATTGCAGCGGCGATTATTGCATTGCGACTCCACGCAAAGCCCGGGGGCATCGAAAAAAACACCGGCGGATGCAATAATCGGCGCCACGCGCAGTGCCGGGTCGCCTTGGGTTTTTGGGGGGCGTCCCGGCAGCCATCCCTCCCGGGCTGACCCGTCTTGGCAACCGAACGAGAACTCTCCGACTTCCTCAAAAGTGTAGAAAAGCGCGCCTTCAAGCGCTCGTTCTACCATGTGCGCAATGAGGAAGCGGCGCTCGACATCGTGCAAGACAGCATGCTCAAGCTGGCCGAGCATTACGGGGACAAGCCGGCGGCGGAACTGCCCTTGCTCTACCAGCGTATCCTGTCGAACTGCACGCTGGACTGGTTTCGGCGCCAAAAGACCCGCAATGCGCTGTTTTCGAGCATGAGCGACTTTGAAGGCCCGGACGATGAGGGCGCCGATTTCGATCTGCTGCAAGCCTGGTCAGGGCCGGAAGATGGCGTCAAGGCAGAAAGTGCGGAAGACCTGGCCCGCCGGGCGCAGATATTCCACGCCATCGAGGCCGAAATAGCCGGACTGCCGCCGCGTCAACGCGAGGCGTTCCTGATGCGTTACTGGGAAGGCATGGATGTTGCCGAAACGGCAGCCGCCATGGGGTGCGCCGAAGGCAGTGTGAAAACGCATTGCTTTCGCGCCATACAAACCCTGAGCCAGGCACTGAAGGCCAAAGGAATCGAGCCATGAAGAACACTGCACAGACCCTGACACCCGCGCAAGCTGCCGCCGAGCGCTTTGCGCTGCGTGTCACGGCGCGCTTGTCCGGCGGCACCGGTGACTTGCCTCATGACCTGCCGTATGACGTGACCGAGCGCCTGCGCGCTGCGCGCATGCAGGCCCTGGCCCGGCGCAAGGTGGCGGCCCCGGTGCGCTACCGCGCCCCCGGGCTGGTTCATGCGGGCAGCGGCGCCGCCTGGGGTGGGGGTGGCGGCGAAGGTGGCGGCTGGGGCGGCGGCTGGTGGAATGCGCTGGTGTCGGCGCTGCCGCTGCTGGCCCTGGTGGTGGGCTTGGTGTTCATCAGCATTGCGCAGGACGAGCGCAGCGCCCACGATGTGGCCGAGGTCGATGCCGCATTGCTGACCGACGACCTGCCGCCGGCGGCCTATGCCGACCCGGGCTTCGTACAATTTCTCAAGACCTCGGCACTGGCAGACTGAACGGCCCGATCCCGCCCGACCCCCGGACTCCCGACTGCATGCATCCACGCCCTCCTGGCGCCAACCCCGCCCTGCCAGTCTCGTTGCTCCAGCCAGCCTTCGTGCTGGCTTTGGCGCTCTTGGGCCTGCTGACGGCGCTGGGCGCCCAGGTGGGGGAGCAGATGCACATGGCGCCCGGAACGCCGCTGCCTGCCGGCGCCGAAGCCGCCGTGGCCGGCCCGAACAAGGCCCGCACCCCGCCGGCCGGCGGCGCCGTGCCGCCGGCCCAGGCCCAGCCGGGCCCGGGCTGGGAAACGCTGGACACAGCGCAAAAATTGGCGCTGTATCCGCTGGCCGAGCGCTGGTCGCTGATCAGCCAGGCACAAAAGCGCCGCTGGCTGACGCTGGCGGCCAATTACCCGCATTTGTCGCAGGAGGAGCAGCGCAAGTTCCTCGAACGCATCACCGCCTGGGCCAACCTGAGCGCCCAGCAGCGCAGCCAGGCCCGGCTGAACTATGCCGTCACCACCGGCTTGGCGCGCGCGGACAAACGCGCGCAGTGGGAGGCCTACCAAGCCCTGTCCGATGAACAGCGGCGCGCACTGGCCGCCCGGGCCGATCCCAAGCCCCGGGGCGCCGCGACGGCCCTGCGCCCGGTCTCGCCCAAGAAACTGGCCCAGGTGCCGGCTGCGCTGCAAGCCCATCCCGGCCGGCCGAATGCGCCCAAGATTCCGCCCGTCATCGACCATTCGCCCCGTGTCGCTGCGCCGGTGACGCCAATGGCGCTGCCCGCCGCCGGCCATGCCGCGCAGTACCCGCTGCTGCCCGGCGCCGCGTCCACCGGGGTGGAGACGACGCCCGTGGCCGTTCCCGTGGCCGTGCCGACTGCGCTGCCACCGCTGGGTGGTTCGGCCTCGGCCGAAAACCCCGACCGCCCGGGGCGGTATCCCCAGTAGCTCCCCAGTCGCTCCCCAGTCGCCCGAATGTCTGCCGCTCCACCCGCCGCCCGCACCGCCCACCCCGCGCAGGCCGGCGCGCCCGGCGCCGCACCCGCCCTGTGGCGCCGCATGGCCTGCTGGCTGTATGAGGGTCTGCTGATGTTCGCCGTGGTCTTCATCGCGGGCTACCTGTTTGGCACCCTGAGCCAGACCCGCAATGCGCTGGACAACCGCCACGCATTGCAAGCCTTTGTCTGCCTCGTGGCCGGCATTTATTTCACCTGGTTCTGGGCCCGGGGCCAGACCCTGGCGCAAAAGACCTGGCATCTGCGCGTGGTGGACAAGACCGGGCGGGCCGTCACCGAGGCGCGCGCGCTGCTGCGCTATCTGCTTTGCTGGCTCTGGTTCCTGCCGCCGCTGGCCGCCATGGCGCCGTTTTCGCTGTCGGCGGGCGCGGCGGCCGTCATCGTCTCGGGATGGGTGGCGCTCTGGGCGCTGCTGAGCCGTTTTCATCCTCAGCGGCAGTTCTGGCATGACGCGCTGGCAGGCACCCGGCTGGTGCATGTCGACAGGCCCCCAAAATAGCGCCATGCCCAACCCATCTCCCCTCCCGGCGGCCCCGGCCAAGCGGCAAGACGATGCGCCGAACGATGCGCCGAACAACCCGCAAAAGGCCCGCACGGGCCTGCGCCGCATCTGGCATGCTGCGGGCTATTCGATCGACGGCCTGCGGGCCGGCTGGAACGAGCGGGCCTTTCGCCAGGAGGCCATCGCCGCCATCGTCATGCTGCCGTTGTCGCTCTGGCTCGGCCGCAACTGGGGCGAGGTGGCCCTGCTGGCGGGCGCGGTCGTGCTGGTGCTGATCGTGGAACTGCTCAACACCGGCATCGAGAGCGCCATCGACCGCATCGGGCCAGAGGCGCATGTGCTGTCCAAGCGCGCCAAAGACCTGGGCAGTGCGGCGGTGTTGCTGGCGCTGCTGCTGTGCATGGGCATTTGGGCGGCGGCGGCCTGGCAGAGGTTTTTCCATGGCTGAACCGGCTTTTTCTGTCTGCGTGTACTGCGGCTCGCGTCCCGGCGAGAACCCGGCCTTTGCGCTGGCCGCGCAGGCGGTGGGGCGCTGGATTGGCGCCCACGGCGGCCAACTGGTGTACGGCGGCGGGCGCGGCGGCTCGATGGGCGTGGTGGCCGAGGCCGCGCGGCTGGCCGGCGCGCGCGTGGTGGGCGTGATCCCGCAGGCGCTGGTGGACAAAGAGCAGGCCAACCGCCTGTGCGATGAACTGCACATCGTGCATACCATGCACGAGCGCAAGGCCATGATGGCCGAGCGCAGCGCTGCCTTTGTCGCCCTGCCCGGCGGCATTGGCACCTTGGAAGAACTGTTCGAGGCCTGGACCTGGCGCCAGCTTGGCTACCACGGCAAGCCGCTGGGCCTGCTGAATGTGGCCGGCTACTACGATGGCTTGCTGGGCTTTTTGCAAGCCAGCGTGGCCAGCGGCTTCATGGGGGCCTGGCAGATGGATTTGCTGCAGGTCGCCACCGATGCGCAGGAACTGCTGTGCCAACTGATGCAGCGGGCGGGCCCCGGCCAGGCCCCGATGCCACTGCGCAGCGTGATTTGACGCGCCGAGCGGCGCCCTGCCAGCGGCCCCCTCACACCGCTGCGTCGTCGAGATCGCCGGTGCGGATGCGCACCACGCGCTCGACAGCCGTCACGAAAATCTTGCCGTCGCCGATCTTGCCGGTGCGCGCCACGTTGACGATGGCATCGACGCAGCGCTCGACATCGTCGGCCTTGACGACCACTTCGACCTTCACCTTGGGCAGAAAGTCCACCACGTACTCGGCCCCCCGGTACAGCTCGGTGTGGCCCTTTTGGCGGCCAAAACCCTTGACCTCGGTCACCGTCAGGCCGGTCGCGCCGCATTCGGCCAGCGCGTGGCGGACTTCTTCGAGCTTGAACGGTTTGATGACGGCAGTGATCATTTTCATGCGGGGTCTCCTGGAGGGGCGGATTTCGATGTGCGCTGAGACTAACAGATGAGGGCAGCCTGGCATCAGGCGCTAACTGATTGATTTCGTTCGACTTTCAGCCTGGCCGGCGCGGTGACGGGAAGCAGCAAAACGGCAAGGCGCCGATTCCACCGCCGCGCCGCACCACGCTTGCACTGCCGGCGCCACGCCGTCGATCCCCCTGCGGCGCTCGCCCGGCCGTGGGGCTGCCAGCCACCATTCTTTCGGCCTGCCGTTCGGTGCTCGTCCGCATGGCGCAAAGCAGAAAAGCAAGAACGCCGAGCCGCCGGAGCAGGAAGCGCTCAGGCCCTGAACCGGCTGGTGATCGGGTAACGCCAGTCCTTGCCGAAGCTGCGGCGCGTGACGCGAATTCCCACCGGGGCCTGGCGGCGCTTGTATTCGTTGAACTTGATGAGCCGGGTCACGCGCTCCACATCGGCGCGGGCAAAGCCGCTGGCGATGATGGATTCGATGGGCTCGTCGTTTTCCATGTAGCGCGACATGATCGCGTCGAGCACCTCATAGGGCGGCAGGCTGTCCTGGTCTGTCTGGTCGGGGCGCAGTTCGGCGCTCGGGGGCCGGGCGATGATGCGCTGCGGGATCGGGTTGGCGCCGCTGCCATAGGGATCGTTGGCGTTGCGCCAGCGGGCCAGATCGAAGACCCGGGTCTTGGCCACATCCTTGATCACGGCAAAGCCGCCCGCCATGTCGCCATACAAGGTGCAGTAGCCGGTGGACATCTCGCTCTTGTTGCCCGTGGTCAGCACCAGGGCGCCGAACTTGTTGGACAGCGCCATCAGCAGCGTGCCCCGGATGCGCGCCTGCAGGTTTTCTTCGGTCGTGTCCTCGGGCAGGCCGGCAAAAGCCGGGGCCAGCGCGGCTTTGAAAGCCTCCCATTGCGGCGTGATCGAGATCTCGTCATGGCGCACGCCCAGCCGGCGGGCCAGCTCGCGGGCGTCGATCAGGCTGATATCGGCGGTGTAGGGCGAGGGCATCATCACCGTGCGCAGCTTGTCGGCGCCCAGCGCATCGACGGCAATGGCCAGCACCAGCGCAGAGTCGATGCCGCCCGACAGCCCGAGCAGCGCGCCGGCAAAGCCGTTCTTGCCCACATAGTCGCGCACGCCCAGCACCAGCGCGTCCCACAGGTCGGCCTCCAGGCTGCGCTCAGGGGCGATGTCTGCCTCTATTCTGATAGCGCTCGACGATGGATGGATGTGCGCATACACCAGTTTTTCCTCAAACCCCGGCGCCCGCCCGGCCACCGAGCCATCGGCATCGAGCGCAAACGAGCGGCCTTCGAACACCACCTCGTCCTGGCCGCCGACCAAGTGGGCATAGACCAGCGGCAGCCCGGTTTCGAGCACCCGCTCGCGCATGATCTGCTCGCGCTCGGCGCCCTTGCCCAGATGGAACGGCGACGCATTGATGACCGCCAGCAACTGGGCGCCCGCCAGCGCGCAATCGCGCGCCGGCGCAGCAAACCAGGCGTCTTCGCAGATCAGCAAGCCCACGCGCAGGCCGCCCATGTCGAACACGCAGGGCTTGTGGCCGGCCACGAAATAGCGGCGCTCGTCGAACACCTGGTAGTTGGGCAACTCGCGCTTGGCGTAGGTCTGCTCGATCTGCCCGGCGCGCAGCACGCTGGCGGCATTGATGCAGGCGCTGAAAGCCGCCGCTTCGGGCGCAAACCCCCGGGGATGCCCGAGCACGATGGCCAGGTCTTTGAGATCCGCCGTCTCGCGGGCCACGGTTTTCACGGCATCATCACAGGCCGCAATGAACGCCGGGCGCAGGAACAGGTCTTCGGCGGCATAGCCACAGATGGCCAGTTCCGGCGTCAGCAGCAGCCTGGCCCCCCGGGCATGGGCCTGGCGCGCCGCCGCAATGATCTTTTGCGCGTTGGCGGGCATGTCGCCCACGACGAAGTTGAGCTGCGCAGTGCAAATGGAGAGTGTCATGGAACTGAAATCGGAAGCGGAACCGGCCCCTGCGGCCCGGGGCCATGCCCTCAGTGGCAACCCGCAGCCAGCAGGCCCGCATGGCTGAGGCGGCCATTATCGTGCGCATCCTCGCCAGCGTGCTCGACGTGGACGCCAGCGCGTGGAACGCGCTGCTGGCGCAGCAAAGCCAGCCCACCCCCTTCATGCGCCACGAATACCTGGCGGCCTTGCAGGCCAGCGGCAGCGCCACGCCGCGCAGCGGCTGGGCACCGCGCTTCGTCACCTTGTGGCAAAACGCAGGGCAGGGCGACAGGCTGATTGCCGCCTGCCCGCTGTACCTCAAGAGCCACTCATACGGCGAATATGTGTTCGACCAAGCCTGGGCCAGCGCCTATGCGCAGCACGGCCTGCCCTACTACCCCAAGGCCGTGATCGCCGTGCCGTTCACCCCCGTGCCCGGCACCCGCCTGCTGGCACGCGACGCAGCCGCCCGCGCACTGCTGTTGCAGACGGTGTGCCAATGGTGCGACAAAGAGAACATCTCATCCGTGCATCTGCTGTTTGCCAGCGCTGACGACATGCAAAGCAGTGCGCAGCAAGACCTGATGCTGCGCCATACCGTGCAATTTCACTGGAAGAACGGGCCGTACCGGGACTTTGACGGCTTTCTCGCCGCGCTGACTCAGGACAAGCGCAAGAAGATTCGCCAAGAGCGCCGCCGCGTGGCGGATGCGGGGGTGACGTTCCGCTGGTCGCGCGGCGCCCAAATCAGCGCGATCGACTGGGACTTCTTCTACCGCTGCTACGAACGCACCTACCTCGAACACGGCAACCCGCCCTACCTGAAGCGCGACTTCTTCGCGCGCATGGCCGCGCATATGCCCGAAGCCTGGCTGCTGTTCATAGCGCAACGCAACGGCCAGCCCATGGCCAGCAGTTTGATAGCGCTGGGCGCCGATGAAACCGGCGCCGGCGCGCACGAGACTCCTGGCAATGCTCCTGGCAAGACCCCTGATCTGGTGGCTTATGGCCGTTACTGGGGCGCGCTCGAACGGGTCGATGGCCTGCATTTCGAGGCCTGCTACTACCAGCCCTTGCAGTGGTGCATAGCCCATGGCGTGGCGCGGTTTGAAGGCGGCGCCCAGGGCGAGCACAAGATGGCCCGCGCGCTGCTGCCCGTGCCGGCCCACAGCGCGCACTGGCTGGCGCACCCGGCATTTGCGCAGGCCGTGCAACGGTTTCTGGAGCGCGAAGGCGCCGGGGTGGAAAACTATCTCGACCACTTGCAGGCGCGCAGCCCGTTCAAGGCGCCCTGAAAGTCCGCGCCGGGCGGGGGGCGGCCCGATGTCTGCAAGTTGCGCATGGTCGGCCACCGGGGTGGGCCGATAAAGGGGCATCGAGAAGGCCATTGCACGGGCCGTGCTGCAACGGTCCTGCGCATGCTCGCGCACACAGGGCCCTGGCCAAAGCCCTCGCCCCGGTGGCTGGCGCTCATGCCGCGCTACACCACGCCGCGGGCGCGCAAGGCGGCGATGCGTGCGGCGTCCAGCCCGAGTTCGGCCAGCACTTCGTCGGTGTGCTGGCCGAGGGCCGGGGGCGCGTGGTGCAGCACCGGGGGATGGGCCGACAGGCGCAGCGGGCTGGCGACGCCGCCGATGTGCTCTATGCCGTCGCCGGCCGATCGGGGCAATTGCACGCGCAGGCCACGGGCCTTGACCTGGGCGTCGTCGAAGGCTTGGGCGATGGTGTTGATGGGGCCGCAGGGCACGGCCTTGTCTTGCAGCAGCTCGATCCAGTCGGCGGTGCTGCGGGTGCGCGTGACGGCTTGCATCGCGGGGATCAGGTCGGCGCGGTGCCGCACGCGCGCGGTGTTGCTGGCAAAGCGCGCGTCGCTGGCCCATTGGGGCTGGCCGGCGGCGGCGCAAAAACGCGCGAACTGGTCGTCGTTGCCAATGGCCAGCAGCATGGCGCCGTCTTGCGTCGGAAAGTCCTGGTACGGCACCACGCTGGGGTGGCTGTTGCCCTGGCGCGTGGGCGCCTGGCCGGTGGCCAGAAAGCCTGCGGCCTGGTTGGCCAGGATGGCCATGCCCACGTCGAGCAGCGACATGTCGATATGCTGGCCTTGGCCGCTGGTGTGGCGCCAGTTCAGCGCGGCCAGGATGGCGCTGCTGGCGTACACGCCGGTGAACAGGTCGGTGAGCGCCACGCCCACGCGCAACGGGCCGCCGCCGGGCTCGCCATCGGACCGGCCGGTGATGCTCATCATGCCGCTCATGGCCTGGATCATCAGGTCGTAGCCGGCGCGCTCGGCATACGGCCCGTCCTGCCCGAAGCCGGTGATCGAGCAGTAGATCAGGCGCGGGTTCAGCGCGCGCAGCGTTGCCTGGTCCAGGCCGTAATGCGCCAGGCCGCCGACCTTGAAGTTCTCCACCACGATGTCGGCCTGCTGCGCCATCTGCCGGATCAGCGCCTGGCCGTCGGCGCTGGCCAGGTCGATGGTCACCGAGCGCTTGTTGCGGTTGCAGGCGGTGAAGTAACTGGCCTGTGCGGTGTCGTTGCCTGCGGCATCCCGCAGGAAGGGCGGCCCCCAGTGGCGTGTGTCGTCGCCCGCGCCGGGGCGCTCGACCTTGACCACATCCGCCCCCAGGTCGGCCAGGATCTGCGTGCACCAGGGGCCGGCGAGCACGCGCGAGAGGTCCAGTACCTTGATGCCTGCCAGTGCGGCGCTGGTCGGTGCGGTGGTCGGTGCGCTGGTCGGTGCGGTGGTGCTGCGAGCGGAGGTAGTCATGGGTGCTGTCGACGATGGGGTTGATGGAAATCGATGGCCATGGGCGCCCGGGCAAGCCATGCGCCAGGGTGCAAAAGGATCGCCCAGGCGATCATCGCCCGGGCGGGTGGGCACCCTCAGTTCGCCTTCAGTTCGCAAAGGCGGCGATGCCGGTGATGGCGCGTCCCAGGATCAGCGCATGCACGTCATGCGTGCCTTCGTAGGTGTTGACCACTTCCAGGTTCACCAGGTGGCGCGCCACGCCGAATTCGTCGCTGATGCCGTTGCCGCCCATCATGTCGCGCGCCAGGCGGGCGATGTCCAGCGCCTTGCCGCAACTGTTGCGCTTGATGATGGAGGTGGCCTCGACGGCGGCCGTGCCCTCGTCCTTCATGCGGCCCAGGCGCAGGCAGGCTTGCAGGCCGATGGCGATCTCGGTCTGCATGTCGGCCAGCTTTTTCTGGACCAACTGGTTCGCCGCCAGAGGCCGGCCAAACTGCTTGCGTTCGAGCGTGTACTGGCGCGCGCGGTGCCAGCAGAACTCGGCCGCGCCCAGGGCGCCCCAGGCAATGCCGTAGCGCGCGCTGTTCAGGCAGGTGAAGGGGCCTTTGAGGCCCTGCACATCGGGGAATGCGTTTTCTTCGGGCACGAACACCGCGTCCATCACGATCTCGCCGGTGACCGAGGTGCGCAGGCCGACCTTGCCGTGGATGGCCGGGGCGCTCAGGCCGGGCATGCCTTTTTCGAGCACGAAACCGCGAATCGGGCCTACGGCGCCGGCCTCGGACACCTCCTTGGCCCAGACCACGAACAGGTCGGCCACGGGGCTGTTGGTGATCCACATCTTGCTGCCTTCGAGCCGGTAGCCGCCGGCCACCTTGTGCGCGCGCGTGGCCATGGCGCCGGGGTCGGAGCCGTGGTCAGGCTCGGTCAGGCCAAAGCAGCCGATGGCCGCGCCGCTGGCCAGCGGGGGCAGGTATTTTTGGCGCTGGGCCTCGGTGCCGAATTCATGGATCGGCACCATCACCAGCGAGCTTTGCACGCTGGCCATCGAGCGGTAGCCCGAATCGACGCGCTCGACCTCGCGGGCGATCAGGCCGTAGGCCACGTAACCGAGGCCCGGGCCGCCGTACTGCTCGGGGATGGTGGGGCCCAGCAGGCCCATGGCGCCCATTTCGCGGAAGATGCCGGTGTCCATTTTTTCATGGCGAAAAGCCTCCAGCACGCGCGGCGCGAGCCGTTCCTGGCAGTAGGCGGCGGCGGCATCACGCACCATGCGCTCGTCGTTGCTCAGTTGCTGCTCCAGCAAAAAAGGGTCATCCCAGTGGAATGCGGCATGGGCCATGGTCGGGGTCTCCGGGGTGGGGGTGAGGGGGGCGGAATGGGTCGGAAAGGGGGCGCTGAAGGGGCGGCGACAGGGCAACCTGCGCTGCCTGCGTCTGGCGCCGTTGCACGGGGCGCATCGTAGGGCCGCAGGGCATGGCCTGCAAGCGCGTTGTTTACGCACGCTTCATGCATTCTTTACGTCCGCAGCGCGGCGGGTGGCCGACTGTGGCGTGGCTGCGACGCAGTTCCACCGATGGTGCGCCCGCTGCGCCGCGCTGCCAGGGCTTGCGGGCCATGGCAGCGCGGGGCCGGGCCGTCCGGCACCCGGTCGGTTGGCACCACAGACGCCAACCGACGCTAGTGTCGTGTCACGGATCAGATGTCGTAGGCTGCGCGCAGCCATCGGAGCGCAGCGCAAGGCGCAGCGCGCAGCCCATACCGAGCTGTATTGGCAAGCGATGCAACGCCGCGATGCGCTTCGATGGCCAGCGCAGACAGACAGATGATCGGTGACGCGACACTAGTCTGGCGCAGCGCCTTGGCCTATGCTTTGCGCAGCGTTCATCCTGACCCCCTGCGAGACACCATGAACACCGCCGAAAAAGCCACTGTCTACGGCACCGAAGACCTGTTGATCAGCCTGTGCAGTTCGGTCACGCGGGTGTTGAATGTGGCCACCCACAGCCAGGTCCACTACTCCGGCATGGTCCAGCGCATCGGCAGGACCTGCCTGAAGCCGGACATCGGCTGCTTTGTGCTGTTCGACGGCGGTTTCTCGGGGCTGGTGATCCTGAACTTCTCGGCCCAGGCGGCGATGGAGCTGTATGCCAACTATCTGCTGAACATGGGCATGTCCAAGGATGACCTGGCCAGTTCCTACACCAGCGATGAGGTCAGCAACGTGATGGGCGAGTTGATGAACCAGGTGGTGGGCGACTTCACCGGCAAGGTGCGGCGCGAGATGCAGACCCATATCACCCAGAACCAGCCCAAGATGCTGGTGCTGAGCAAGCAGGTGATGCTGAGCGTGGACGCCAATCTGGACAAGCCCGAAGCCCGGCGCGTGACTTTCTACACCGGCAACAACCATCTCTTCTATCTGGAACTGGCGATAGACCGCACCGAGTTCATCAAGCTGTACGACTTCGAGGCCCAGGAAGTGCCCGATGCCGATGCGCTGATGGCCCAAGCGCAGCCATTGCCGCCAGCGCCCCCGCCGCCCGCCGGACGGGATGACACCGACGCGCTGCTCAAATCGCTCGGGATGTGAACCCGCCCCGAGGGGTCGCCTCCGGCGTCGAACTGCGCAGATCACCCATCGAACTGCTGATGCAGTTGGCGCATGCGGTTGAGCGCCATCGCGGCGGCGGCGGTGCGTGTTTCCACGCCCAGTTTCGCGAACACGCGCTCCAGGTGTTTTTTCACGGTGGCGGGGCTGGCGCCCAGGATGGCGCCAATGTCGCGGTTGATCTTGCCCTGGACGACCCAGTAGAGCACCTCGGCCTCGCGCGCGGTGAGCTTGAACGCCAGGCCCATGGATTCGATGAGCTTGGCGTTCGAGTCCTCGCGCATCACGATCAGCCAGTCGCCCCCGCCGGCGCTATCGCCGGCCTGCCGGTGCAGCCGCAGCGTCAGGCGGCGCGTGCCCTGTCCGATGCTCAGTTGCGGCGGCTCGGCCTGCGCATGGTCCAGCCGCTCGGCTGCGTCGCCGGCCAGCACATGGCCGCGCAGCCAGGCTTGCACCGGCGCGGGCACCCATTGCTCTGCCGGCGCGGGCGCCCGGTGCGCCAACGCCAGCGGGTCGGCAGCGCCCGGCGGGTTGCCGAAATGGGCTTGCAACAACGCGCGCGCCAGCGGCGTCTGCCAGATGATGCGGCCGTCGACGGCGCGCACGGTGATGCTGGCGTAGCCGAAGGCGTCGAGCGCATTGCGCGCCTGGCGCGCCTGGCTGGCGTCCTGCCGGGCCTGGCGCGCGGCGCCCAGGTGCACGCCCATGCGGGCCATCACCTCGCGCGGCTTGATGGGCTTGGTCACGTAGTCGATGCCGCCGGCCGCCAGTGCGGCCACCAGATGCTCGGTGTCGGTCAGGCCGGTCATGAAGATGATCGGGATATGCGCCGTGGCGGGCGAGGCTTTCAGGCGCCGCGCCACTTCAAAGCCGTCCATGCCGGGCATCATCGCGTCGAGCAGCACGATGTCGGGCAGGGCCTGCGCAGCGCGCTGCAACGCGGCGGCGCCCTGCGTGGCCAGCAGCACGGTGTAGCCGGATTCGTCGAGCGCATCGTGCAGCATGGCCAGGTTGTCGGGCATGTCGTCGACGAGCAGTACCAGGTCGCTGTGGCCGCGCTCGGGCGTGGCGGCATGGGCCGGGAAAACCGGCATGGCGCTGCCCATCATGCGGGCGCCTGCTCGAGAATCCGGCCCATGGCCTCGAACTGGAACTGCCGGGCCAACTGCCGCATGGTCTGCGCAAAGGCGCGGTGCGTGTCCTGGCGGCGTTCCATGTCGTCCAGGATGTTCAGGATGCCTCGGTAATGGCCCAGCGCCACCACCTGCGCCAGCGCAGCCAGGGTGGCGCCATCGGGGTAGGTCAGCGGCGCCGGGTGCGCTGCCGTGCCGGCCCCGGCCATCGGCAAGGCCGGCGCGGGCGGCGCAGGCAATGCGGGCAGCAGCGCATCGTCGTGCTGCCATTGCAGGCCCAGGCGGCGCTCGAGCCAATCGAGCAGTTCGCCGTGCCGCACGGGCTTGACGATGAAGTCCTCGGGGCGGATGCCCACGTCGTTGTCCAGGGTCTTGTCAAAGGCATTGGCCGAGACGATCGCGCATGGCATGTCGGGCATGCCGGGCAGTTGCATGCGGCGCACGCGGCGCAATGTCTCCCAGCCATCGATCCATGGCATCGCCAGGTCGAGCAAGAGCGCATGCGGCCGGTAGCCGCTGGCCAGCAGGTCCAGCGCGTCGAGGCCGCTGGCGGCCTGGCGCAGCGCAAAGCCCAGGGGTTCGAGCCATTGCACGAGCAACTCGCGGTCGGGCGCTTCGTTGTCGACCACCAGAATGCGGCGCCGCTGGCCGGCGTAGCCTGTGCGCGCGCGCTGGCTGCGGGCGGCGGCCGATGGCGCGGCACGGCCCGGCGCCGCGTCATGCACCTCGGGCAGGAACAGTTTGACCTGGAACACCGAGCCGACGCCGGGCTGGCTGCTCACCGTGAGCTCGCCGCCCATCAGCGCGGTCAGCATCTTGGCAATCGTCAGGCCCAGCCCTGCGCCCGGAGTATCTGCTGCGCCCGCCCTGGTGAAAGGCTCGAAGATGCGCTCGATGGCGCTGGCCGTCAGGCCCGGCCCGGTGTCCTGCACCTCGATACGCGCCATCTCGCGCGCGTGGCGCACGCGCAGCGTCACCTGGCCTTGCGTGGTGAACTTGATGGCGTTGCCCAGCAGGTTGATCAGGATCTGGCGCAGGCGTTTTTCATCGGCGCGCACCACCTCGGGGAGCGCCCCCTGCGGCTCGAACCGGAAGGCCAGCCCCTTGGCTGCGGCTTGCAACTCGAACAGGCTGGCCATCTCGCGCAGCCCATCGGCAAAGCGCATCGGCGCGACTTCGAGCGTCAGCTTGCCCGACTCGATGCGCGCGATGTCCAGCGTGCCCTCGATCAGCGACAGCAAATGCTCGCCCCCGCGCCGGATCACATGCACCGCCTGCTGGCGCTGCGGCGGCAGGCCCGGGTCTTCGCTCATCAACTGCGCATAGCCCAGGATGCTGTTGAGCGGCGTGCGCAGTTCATGGCTGATGGCGCTGATGTAGCGGCTCTTGGCCTGGTTGGCCTGGTCGGCGGCGCGCTGGGCCGCTTCGGCCACCTGGCGTGCCTGTTCAGCGGCCAGGCGCGCCTGCTCGGCCACCTGGCGGGCGGTTTGCAGGGCCTGGTCGGTCTGGCGGTGCAGTTCGATCTCGCGCAGCAGCAGGCCGGTCTGGCGGTTGGACTCCTCTTGCGCCACCTGCCGGCTCTTGTGCGCCAGCACCAGCCACCAGGCCACGATGCCCGAAATCACCAGCAGCGCCAGGTAGGCTTTGAGCATTCCCGAGCGCAGCGCCATTTCGGGCGCGGCCAGCGGCGCATCGATCAGCGCCTGGGCCAGGGTGTTGAGCTCCTGGTGGTACGGCAGCCCCAGCACCGCCGCCAGCAGCGGCGCAATCACCAGCATCAGCAGCAGAAAATGCCCCAGGCCCGTGTCCAGATAGCGCCAGACGACGCGCGGCAGCAGCCAGCGCAGCGCGGCCGACCATTGCGCGGCCAGGCTGGCCTTGGGCTTGCACAGGTCGCCGCAGCGCGCGTCGAGCGTGCAGCACAGCGAGCAGATCGCGCCCCGGTAGGCCGGGCATCGGGCCATGTCGGGGGCCTCGTACTCATGCTCGCAGACCACGCAGCGCTGCGTCCGGGCCGGCGCGCCGGCCACCGGTTCAGGCCGGCGCGCAATGTAATAGCGCCCCTGGGTGGCCCAGGCGATCAGCGGCGCGCTCACCAAGGCCACGGCCATCGCGATCAGCGCCGAGAAGGCTTGCGGCAGCGGGCCGAACAACCCCAGGTGCGCGCTGATCGACAGGCCGCCGGCCAGCGCCATCGCGCCCACGCCCACCGGGTTGATGTCGTACAGGTGCGCGCGCTTGAACTCTATGCCCTGGGGCGACAGGCCCAGCGGCTTGTTGATGACGAGATCGGCCACCACCGACATGATCCAGGCAATGGCGATGTTGGAGAACAGGCCCAGCACCTCGCCCAGCGCGCGAAACACGTTCATCTGCATCAACATGCAGGCGATCAGCGTGTTGAACACCATCCACACCACGCGCCCCGGGTGGCTGTGCGTCAGGCGCGAAAAGAAATTCGACCATGCCAGCGACCCCGCATAGGCATTGGTCACATTGATCTTCATCTGCGAGAGCACCACGAACAGCGCGGTGGCCGCCACGGCCCAGCCATGCTGCGGGAACACATAGCCGTAGGCCAGCAGATACATCTGATTGGGGTCTACCGCCCGGTTGGCCGGCAGGCTGTGCGCGAGCGCCAGCCAGGCCAGCAACGCGCCGCCGAGCATCTTGAGCACGCCCGGCAGCACCCAGCCCGGCCCACCCGCCAGCACCCCGAGCCACCAGCGCCCGCGCCGGCCCGGCGTGGCTGCGGGCATGAAGCGCAGGTAATCGGCCTGCTCCCCCATTTGGGTGATCAGCGCAATGCCCACCGTGAGCGCGGCACCAAACAGGTGCAGATCGAAGCCCGCGCCGCGCCCGGACTCACCGCCGTAGTGCAGCATCCCGACAAACGCACCGGGATCGCGCGTCAGCACATAGCCGAACGGCAGCACCAGCATCAGCAGCCACAGCGGCTGCGTCCACATCTGCAGGCGGCTGATGGTCGACACGCCATGCGTGACCAGTGGAATCACCACCAAGGCGCAGATCAGATAGCCCCAGTGGGGCGGGATGCCGAGCGCCAGTTCCAGCGCATAGGCCATCACCGCAGCCTCGAGCGCAAAAAAGACAAAGGTGAACGAGGCGTAGATCAGCGAGGTCAGCGTCGAGCCGATATAGCCAAAGCCCGCGCCGCGCGTGAGCAGGTCCATGTCCACCCCGTAGCGCGCCGCGTACACGCTGATTGGCAACCCGGCCAGAAAGATGATCAGCCCCGTGGCCACGATCGCCCAGAAGGCGTTGATGAACCCGTACTGCACCAGCAGCGTGGCGCCCACCGCCTCCAGAATCAGGAACGAGGCCGCGCCAAACGCCGTATTGGCCACGCGCCACTCGGACCAGCGGCGAAAACGCTGCGGCGTGTAGCGCAGCGCGTAGTCCTCCATGGTCTCGGTGGCCACCCAACTGTTGTAGTCGCGCCGAACCTTGACCACCACCTGCTGCGGCGCGGCATCCCCGCCGGGCCGGGGCTGCACGGCCAGCGCAGCAGGGGTGGTGAAGGCGCAAGGGGCGGGCATGGAGCAAGACGGCGATAGCCCCCTGGGCGGGTGCAGTTTCCATGCCACCAGCGCGCGCAAGTGCTCCTGCGCGCCCTGTGCGCCCTGTGCGCTCTATGCACGCCCTGTGCGCCGGCCGGGCACGGGGCTTGCTCGCCATACCGGGGGCGCAGATGCCCGCGACCCGACCCACACCCGCACCGACACCACCCCGGCGGCAGCCCATGGAACTCACCCCGCGCGAAAAAGACAAGTTGCTGATCTTCACCGCAGCCCTGCTGGCCGAGCGCCGCAAGGCCCGGGGACTGAAACTCAACCACCCCGAGGCCGTGGCCCTGATCAGCGCCGCCATCATGGAAGGCGCGCGCGACGGCAAAACCGTGGCCGAGCTGATGAGCGCAGGCCGCACCCTGCTCAGCCGCGCCGATGTGATGGAGGGCATCGCCGAGATGATTCCGGACATACAGGTCGAGGCCACCTTCCCCGACGGCAGCAAACTGGTCACGGTGCACCAGCCCATCGTTTGATTTTTTTGGCCCTTTTTATTTGGCCCTTTTTTTGACCCTTCACCCCTGCGATCGCCCCCCTGTGGAGACACCCGACATGCATCCCCTGCGCCTGTCCCATCCTGCAATGACACTCCCGACGGCGCTCCTGTTCAGCGCCATCGGCGCAATGGGCACCAGCGCCAGCGCCCATACCGGCATCCCGGTGCCCAGCCACAGCAGCTTTGTGGGCGGCTTGCTCCATCCGCTGCTGGGCCTCGACCATCTGGCCGCGATGCTGGCCGTGGGCCTGTGGAGCGCCCTGGCCGCGCGCCGCGCCGGGCCCGGACTGCTGTGGGGCCCGATGGGCTTTGCCGCGCTGCTGCTGGCCGGCGCCGCGCTCGGCCTGCGGGGCGCGGCCATCCCCGCCGTGGAGCCGATGGTCGCCGCATCGCTGCTGCCCATCGGCCTGCTGGTGGTCACGCGCCTGCGGCTGCCGGGCTGGGTGGCCGCGCTGGCCATGGGCGCCTTGGCCCTGTTCCACGGACTGGCCCACGGCAACGAACTGGCCGGCAGTGCCAGCGCCTGGCAGACCCTGGCCGGCCTGCTGCTGGCCACGGCGCTGCTGCACTGCGCAGGCTTGGCCGCCGGCTGGGCGCTGCGCGCGCGCACGCCGTGGCTGGCGCGGGCTGCGGGTGCTGGCGTGGCGCTCTGGGGCGGCGCACTGCTGGTGCAGATGGCCTGATCGATGCCAAAGGAACAGGCCATGATCCCCGGCGAACTCCTGATCGGCCCCGGCGAACACCCGCTCAACACCGGCCGGCGCACCAAAACCCTGCTGGTGCGCAACACCGGCGACCGCCCGATACAGGTCGGCTCGCACTACCACTTTGCCGAAACCAACCAGGCCCTGGACTTCGACCGCGCCGCCGCGCGCGGCATGCGGCTGAACATCGCCTCGGGCACCGCCGTACGCTTTGAACCCGGCCAGGAGCGCACGGTGGAACTGCTCGACTACGCCGGCGCCCGCCTGGTGTTCGGCTTTCAGGGCCGGGTGCAGGGCGCACCCTGAAGCACTTTCAAAATCATCCCGGCACACCGGCAGACCGCGCTCGGGATACCTGCGCCGGAGGCTGGCAAAAAGGGCTGGCAAAAAGCCGTCAACCGTTTTTTCGGAGCACCCCCCGCATGGCCACCATTGGACGACGCGCCTACGCCGAAATGTTCGGCCCCACCGTGGGCGACCGCCTGCGCCTGGCCGACACCGGGCTGATCCTGGAGGTCGAGGCCGACTACACGCTGCGCGCAGGCAGCTACGGCGAAGAGGTGAAATTCGGCGGCGGCAAAACCATCCGCGACGGCATGGCGCAGGCGCAGCACAGCCGGGCGCAGGGGGCGGTGGACACCGTGCTGACCAATGCGCTCATCATGGACGCTGCGGGCATCGTCAAGGCCGACATCGGTCTCAGGGACGGACGCATCGCCGCCATCGGCAAGGCCGGCAACCCCGACACCCAAGCGGGCGTGGACATCATCATCGGCCCCGGCACCGAAGTCATCAGCTGCGAAGGCCAGATCGTCACCGCCGGCGGCATCGACAGCCACATCCACTTCATCTGCCCGCAGCAGATCGAACATGCGCTGGCCTCGGGCGTGACCACCATGCTCGGCGGCGGCACCGGCCCGGCCACCGGCACGCTGGCCACCACCTGCACCCCGGGCCCCTGGAACATCGAGCGCATGTTGCAGGCAGCCGATGCCTTTGCGGTCAACCTGGGCTTTCTGGGCAAAGGCAACGCCAGCTTGCCCGGCGCGCTGCACGAGCAGATCGACGCCGGGGCCATCGGCCTGAAACTGCACGAAGACTGGGGCAGCACGCCAGCGGCCATCAGCAACTGCCTGGATGTGGCCGAAGCCACCGACACACAGGTGGCGCTCCACAGCGACACACTCAACGAATCCGGCTTTGTCGAGAACACCATCGCCGCCGTCGGCGGGCGCGGCATCTGCGCGTTCCACACCGAAGGCGCGGGCGGCGGCCATGCGCCGGACATACTGCGCGTGGTCGGCGAGGCCAACTTCCTGCCCTCCTCGACCAACCCCACCATGCCCTACACCCACAACACGCTCGACGAGCATGTGGACATGCTGATGGTCTGCCACCACCTGGACGCCAGCATCGCCGAAGACCTGGCCTTTGCCGAAAGCCGCATCCGCAAAGAAACCATCGCCGCCGAAGACATCCTGCACGACCTGGGCGCGATCAGCATGATGAGCAGCGACAGCCAGGCCATGGGCCGCGTCGGCGAAGTCATCCTGCGCACCTGGCAGACCGCACACAAGATGAAACAGCAACGCGGCTGGCTGTCCCCCCCCGCCGCTGGCCAAGGGGCGGGCCTGTCATCCGCCGCTGGCCAAGGGGTAGACCACGACACCCGCAACGACAACTTCCGCATCAAGCGCTACCTGGCCAAATACACCATCAACCCCGCCATCGCGCATGGCATCAGCCATGAAGTGGGCTCGATCGCCGTCGGCAAATGGGCCGACATCGTGCTCTGGAAGCCCGCATTCTTCGGCGTCAAACCCGCCCTGATCCTCAAGGGCGGCCAGATCGCGCTGGCAGCCATGGGCGACCCCAACGCCTCCATCCCGACACCGCAGCCCGTGCACTACCGGCCCATGTTCGGCGCCTTTGGCGGCGCCATCGCCAAAACCTCGCTGACCTTCGTGTCGCAGGCCGGACTCCAGGCCGGCATTGGCCAGCGTTATGGCCTGCGCAAAACGCTCAGCGCCGTGCGCGGCATCCGTGGCATCCGCAAGCGCGACATGGTGCACAACAGCTACCTGCCGCAGATGGAAATCGACGCCCAGACCTACATGGTGCGCGCCGACGGACAATGGCTCAGTTGCGAGCCCGCCACGGAACTGCCGCTGGCGCAGCGCTACTTCCTGTTCTGATCGCCTCCATGCTCACCGTCAGCCGACTCATCCCCCGGGGCCAGGGCCTTGCGCCCGTGCTGCGGCAACGCGCCAGCACCGTCGAACTCGACTGGGAACTGCGCCAGAAAAGCCGCTTGTCGGCCACCGACTCCGCCGGCCGTGCGCTGGGCATCTTCCTGCCCCGGGGCACACGACTGCGCGGCGGCGACATGCTGGTGGCCGAAGACGGCTCGCTGGTGCGCGTGCTGGCCACCCCCCAGCCGGTGCTCCTCATCAGCGCCTGCCCGAAGCACGGCAGCCCCTTCGACCTGACGCGCGCGGCCTACCACCTGGGCAACCGGCATGTGCCCATCGAACTGCAACCCGACCACCTGAAGATCGAACCCGACCCCGTGCTGGCCGACATGCTGCGCGCGCTGCACCTGATCGTGCAGGCCGACAACCTGCCCTTCGAGCCGGAAGGCGGCGCCTACGCCGCTGGCCAAGGCGGGGGCCATGGCCCGCATGGCCAGCACACGCACCCCCACCACTGACGGCCCCATGGTTCCATGAGCCCACGACCCCGCAGTCCCGCCACGCGCCGCGCGCACCGCCAACACCCCCGGGAACTGCCTGCGGCCAGCCTGCTGCGGCTGATCTGGCTGGCATCGCCAGCCTTGCCCGTGGGCGGTTTTTCCTATTCCGAGGGGCTGGAAAGCGCCATCGAAAACACCGGCCTGGCCAGCGAAGCCGCAGTGGCCGACTGGCTGCTCGACCAACTGCACCTGACCCAGGCCCGCAGCGACATGGCCGTGCTCGCCAAGGCCCTGGGCGCATGGCGGCGCGGGGATGCCGCGACAGTGCGCGCGCTCGACGACTGGGTGCTGCACACCCGCGAGACCAGCGAACAGCGCCTGCAAACCGAGCAAATGGGCCGCTCCCTGTGCGAATGGCTGCGCAATCAGAACCGACAGCACCAGGCCAGCGCCGAGGTCCCCACCGCAGAGCCGGACCCACCCGTTGCCCATGACACCATGCCGGCCCCGGCACGCATGCAACAGGCGCAGCCCGCCGCCAGGGCGGCTGCGGAACCGGCCTTGCCGGACCGCCGGTGCCAGCCCCTTGAGGGACAGGGGTATTTCACATACCCGGTGGCCTTTGCACAGGCCGCCGCCGCCACGCAGGCGCCGGTGCGGCAAGTGCTGCTGGCCTACGCCTTCGGCTGGGCCGAAAACATGGTGCAAGCCGCGCTCAAATCCATGCCGCTGGGCCAGAGCGCAGGCCAGCGCATCCTGGCCCGGCTGGCCGACGCCATCCCCGCCGCCGCAGACCAGGCCATCGCCCTGATGGACAGCGAACGCCAAGCCTTCGCCCCGATGCTGGCCATCCTGTCGGCCCGGCATGAAACCCAATACTCCCGCCTGTTCCGATCATGACGCACCACCTGCACCACATCCCGAACCGCACCAAACCCCTGCCCCCGCTGCGCGTAGGCATCGGCGGCCCCGTGGGCTGCGGCAAAACCACCTTGCTGGAAAAGCTGTGCAAAGCCATGCGCGAACGCTACGAACTGATCGCCATCACCAACGACATCTACACCAAGGAAGACCAGCGCCTGCTCACCCTCAGCGGCGCGCTGCCTGCAGAACGCATCCTGGGCGTGGAAACCGGCGGCTGCCCCCACACCGCCATCCGCGAAGACGCATCGATCAACCTCGAAGCCATAGACCGCATGCTCGCGCAGTTCCCCGACGCTGACCTGGTGTTTGTCGAAAGCGGCGGCGACAACCTGGCCGCCACCTTCAGCCCCGAACTCTCGGACCTGACCCTCTACGTGATCGACGTGGCCGCAGGCGAAAAAATCCCGCGCAAAGGCGGCCCCGGCATCACCAAAAGCGACCTGTTCATCATCAACAAAACCGACCTGGCCCCCCATGTCGGCGCCGATCTGAACGTGATGCGCACCGACACCGTGCGCATGCGCACCACGGCCCAGGGCCTCAAGCCCTTCGTGATGACCAACCTGAAAACCCAGGCCGGCCTGGCCGAGGTGGTGGCCTTCATCGAGGCCAGGGGCATGCTGCAAAAATCAGCGCCAGCAGGCGGGTAGAATGCGCAGCCTTGGCCCCTGCGGACTTCGGGGCCGGGGTTGAAAACCGTTGCCCAAAGCCGCAAAGGTGGCAAGCAGGTCGATGGCACCGATCTGAACACCGCTGCAAGGCCCCGCAAGGTATTGGCTTCATCGGGATGGCGTGGGCAATCGCCGCAACCCCACCGGCGTCGGCATGAAAATCTGGAAGCGTGGCAGAGTGGTTTAACGCTCGGGTCTTGAAAACCCGCGTGGGGGCAACCCCACCGTGAGTTCGAATCTCACCGCTTCCGCCAGAACCAATCCAGGCCAGCCCCCCCAAAGCCCCGCGCCGTATACGCACCGGGGTTTTTCGTCGGAGGCATCGTCCATAACCGTCCAAAACATGCCATGCCGATACCATGACATTGACCGTGCGCGTGGTGCGCCAGCAAATTTGGGCGCGTGCGCTGGGCATTCCCGATGGGGCGGGATGCTCGGATTCATGCCCTCAGGGCCAAAACCTGGCGCTCCTGCCTGGAGATCTGGCGCAGGTTCGATTCCAACATTCCATCACACGCAACAAAGCCCGCCGTGCACGGCGCCGTGGGGGCTTTCTTTCGGGCCGCGCCCTACAATCGGGCCTTCAGTTCCTGGATGTCGACGATGAACCGCTGCCCCACCACCCGATCCGCAGGCCCCATTGGGCTGGCAGCGCGCGCATGGCTTGCCGGGCTGGTCTTGACCTGGTGGGGGGCCGCACTGCCTGCCGCCGAACAGTTGCAGCCCGCACCGGGCGTGACGCGCCCTTTCCCGGCATCGGCATTGCGCGGCATATTGAGCTTCAGCAGCGCCGCGCAGGCCACGGTCAACGGGCAGTCGGTCCGCGTCGCTCCCGGCATGCGGCTGTTCAACCCACAGAACCAGTTGGTGATGGTGCATTCCGTGCTGGGCCAAAGCCTCAGGGTGAATTACCTGCTGGAGGCGGGCACAGGAATGCTGCACTCGGCCTGGATCCTGACCGAGAAGGAAGCCGCTCTGCCCCGCAAGGGCAGCAACGCGGTCATCACCAACATCACGTCTGGCTCAGACGCCGACTCAAAGTAACGCCAGCACCCGTCCCGCAGGCAGCGGTGGTTTGCCTGCCATTGACGACCTTGCGACAGCGCGACATTGCCATGGCCAAAAAAGTCTTCATCAAAACCTTCGGCTGCCAGATGAACGAGTACGACTCGGACAAGATGGCCGATGTGCTGCACGCCGCGCAGGGCTACGAGCCTACGCAGAATGTCGAGGAGGCCGATCTGATCCTGTTCAACACCTGTTCGGTGCGTGAAAAGGCGCAGGAAAAGGTGTTCAGCGACCTCGGTCGCGTCAAGCACCTGAAGGCCCGGGGCGTCAGGATCGGCGTGGGCGGCTGCGTGGCCAGCCAGGAAGGGGCCGAAATCATCCGGCGCGCGCCCTATGTGGATGTGGTGTTTGGCCCGCAGACCCTGCACCGCCTGCCCGAGTTGCTCCAGCAGCGCGAGCGCCTGGACCAGCCCCAGATCGATATCAGTTTCCCCGAGATCGAAAAGTTCGACCACCTGCCCGCCGCCTCGGTGCAAGGCGCCAGCGCCTTTGTCTCGATCATGGAAGGTTGCAGCAAATACTGCAGCTACTGCGTGGTGCCCTACACCCGTGGCGAGGAAGTGAGTCGTCCGCTCGACGATGTGCTGGTGGAAGTGGCGGGCCTGGCCGACCAGGGCGTCAAGGAAGTCACGCTGCTGGGCCAGAACGTGAACGCCTACCGGGGCCGGATGGGCAGCACGGCGCAGCGGGCCGACTTGGCGCTGCTGCTCGACTATGTGGCCGGCATTCCCGGCGTGGAACGCATCCGCTACACCACCAGCCACCCGAACGAGTTCACGCCCCGGCTGATCGAGGCCTACGCCCGGCTCCCCAAGCTGGCCAACCACCTGCACCTGCCGGTGCAGCATGGCAGCGACCGCATCCTGATGGCGATGAAGCGCGGCTATACGGCCATGGAATACAAGAGCACGGTGCGCAAGCTGCGCGCGATCCGCCCCGATCTGGCGCTCAGCAGCGACTTCATCGTCGGTTTTCCGGGCGAGACGCAGGACGACTTCGACAAGCTGATGCGGCTCATCGCCGAGGTTCACTTCGACAACAGCTTCAGCTTCGTCTTCAGCCCGCGCCCGGGCACGCCCGCAGCCGGGCTGCCGGACGACACGCCGCACGAGGTCAAACTGCGCCGCCTGCAACAGTTGCAGGGCGTCATCGATACCCATATCCGATCCATCAGCGCAAGCCGCGTCGGCACGGTGCAGCGCATTCTGGTCGAAGGCGCTTCCCGGCGCGATGCCGCCGAGCTGATGGGCCGCACCGAGTGCAACCGCGTCGTCAACTTTGCCGGCCCGCCGCACCTGGTGGGTCAGATGGTGGAACTGACGATCACCGAGGCCCGGGCTTACACATTGCGCGGCCAGTACTGCGCGCAAGAGTCCCCTCAGGCCACCATGGCCGCCTGAGGCACAGCGTCGGCGTTCAGCCGATCGCATGCAGGCTGCTCTGGAAACGGCGCGCGTTGTCGATGTAGTGCTGCGCGCTCTGGCGCAAGCCTTCGATCTGCTCGGGCGTGAGTGCGCGCACGGCCTGGGCCGGGCGGCCGATGATCATCGAGCCATCCGGAAATTCGCGGCCCTCGGTCACCAGCGCACCGGCGCCCACCAGGCAGTTCCTGCCGATCTTGGCGCCATTGAGCACCACGGCCCCGATGCCGATCAGCGACTCGTCGCCGATGGTGCAGCCGTGCAGCACCACCTGGTGGCCCACCGTCACGCGCTCGCCGACGAACAGGGGCTTGCCCCGGTCGGCATGCAGCACGCAGGCGTCCTGTATGTTCGAGCCTGCGCCCACCGTGATGCTCTCGGTATCCCCGCGAATCACGGCACCAAACCAGACGCTGGCATCTGCGCCGAGCAGCACGCGGCCCATCACCTGCGCGCTGGCCGCCACCCAGGCCGATGCCGCCAACTGCGGCGCCACACCATCGATTTCGTAAATCGCCATGCCCCGCTCCGAAAAAGGTACAAGGGCTGAAATTGTAAGGATCGCAGCCAGTGTCGCGTCATCGGTCATCGGTCATCGGTCATCGGTCGGTCTGCGCTGGCCATCGGAGCGCAGCGCGGCGTTGCAGCGCTTGCCAATACGCTCGGTATGGGCTGCGCGATGCGCCTTGCGCTGCGCTCCGATGGCTGCGCGCAGCCTGCGACATCTGACCGATGACCGATGACGCGACACTGGCCCGCAGTGCGCGTTGCAGCCCGAACAGAAAAACGACGACGGCGCCGGGTTCATACACACCAGCCGATACACCTGCGCTGGCAAACCGCGCTGCAACGCGGCCACAGACACCAGGGCCTGTGGCAAGATGGCGACACGGCTGCGCCGATCTGGAATTGGCGCAGCGCCCAGCCCTTGCACCACAGCGGACGCCATGTCGAGCACACCTGCACAAGACACCCCGGTAGCTGCATCCCCTGCGCCCGAACCGGTGGACGAGAACCTGGCCATCATCGCCCGCCAGGCCATCGTGAACGAAAACCGCGAGGTCTATGGCTATGAGCTGTTCGACCGGTCGACCGCCTCGGACTCGCGCACGGCCGCCAGCGATGCCGCCCTGCTGTTCAATGCCCTGTCTTACGCGGGCGCCGAAATTCTGGTCGGCAAGAAAACCGTCTTCATCAACTGCACCCATGACAGCCTCTCGGGCGCCCATCTGGAGTTGATTCATCCCGACAAGGTGGTGCTGGAGGTTCCCCCCCTGCCCTATAGCACCACGCCAGAAGACATCCAAGCCCGCATCCCGACGCTGCATGCGTTGCGCGAGCGCGGCTTTCGCCTGGCGTTCGACCAGCAGGTCTTGCGCCGCGCCTATACCCAGTGGCTGCCATTGGCGTCTTTCATCAAGCTGGACATGCAGGCGATCAAGCCCGAGTTCGCCGGGCCTTTGGTCCAATTCACCACACAGCACAGCCAGGCCACACCGATCGCCGAGAAAGTCGAAACCGCCGCGCAGTACGAGCTCATGCGCTCTCTGGGCGTCAAGCTGTACCAGGGCTACTGGTTCGCCAGCCCGTCGCTGGTCAAGGCCAGCACGATCCGCCCTACGCAGGCGGCCATCATCGAGCTGATCAACCTGGTGCGCAGACAGGCCAGCACGGGCGCGATCGAGAACCTGCTCAAGAAAGACCCGACCTTGTCTTTCAACCTGCTGCGCTTCATCAACTCCTCGGGCTTTGGCCTGTCATGCGAGATCACCTCGTTTCGCCATGCCGTCATGATCCTGGGCCTGCAAAGGCTGTTCCGCTGGGCGGCGCTACTGATGACTACCTCGCGCGCCGGCGGCGCGCCGCCCGCCGTGGGCCAGACCGCCGTGGTGCGCGGCCGCCTGATGGAGTTGCTGGCCGCCGAGTTGCTGCCGCCCGAAGAAGTCGACAACGCCTTCGTGGTCGGCGTGTTCTCGCTGCTCGACACCATGCTGGGTGTGCCGATGGACAAAGCCCTGGACTCCGTGGCCCTGCCCAAGTCCGTGGTCGATGCGCTGCTGCACGGCAGCGGCATTTTCGCCCCGTTCCTGGCGCTGACCATGGCCTGCGAAAGCGGTGACGAAGTGAGCTTTGCCCGATCCGCGAACGCGCTGCAACTGTCCAACCGCCAGGTGAACTGGGCCCATTTGCAGGCCCTGACATGGGCCGAGGGCCTGAGCGCAGGGTAACGGCCGCAAAGGAGCGCTTCGGCCCGGGTTCGGCCCGGGCCGGCCTGTCAGTTGCCCCGGACGATCCCGGCCGCGCGGATGATGCGCGCGTTGCTCTCGGACTCCTGCGCAATCTGGCGCGCAAATTCCGCGCTGCTGCCACCGGTCGGCTGGTTGCCGCCGGCGCGCAGCCCGCTGCGGATGTCGGGCAGCGCCAAGGCCTTGTTCACCTCGGTGTTGAAGCGCGCGATGATCGCCGGCGCGGTCCGGGCCGGGGCGTAGATGCCAAAGAGCGACCATCGGTTGGCGTCCGGCTGTTGCAGTTCGGCCAGCGTGGGCACATCGGGCAAGGCATCCAGCCGCGCCGGCGCCCCCACGGCCAGCGGCCGGAGCTTGCCCGCCTTGATGTGCTGCAGCACCGCCGCCGTGGCATTGACGGTCAGTACCTCGAACTGTCCGCCCAGGGCGTCGTTGATCTGCTGGCCTCCGCCCTTGTAAGGGATGTGCGTGATTTGCACCTGCGCCGCCGCCTGTATCTGTTCGAGCATCAGATGCCCCAGTGACCCCTGCCCGGCTGTCGCCAAGCGCAGCGCGCCAGGCTGTTGGCGCGCCATCCCGATCAATTCCTTGAAGTCCGTCGCCTTGCTGGCCGAGGTGCCCAGCAGCAGCACCGGCGAATACATCACGCTGACCACCGGGGCAACGCTCTGCGGATCGACGAGCGCAGAGCCCAGGTGCGGATCGAGCGACAGCGGGCTGATGGCGGCAAAACCCAGGGTGTAGCCGTCGGCCGCCGCCTTGGCCACGGCATCGACCCCCAGGCTGCCGCCGGCGCCGGCCTTGTTCTCGACCAGCACCGGCGTGCCCAGTTGCACGGTCAGTTTGTCGGCCAGCGCGCGGGCCATCTGGTCACTGACGCCACCGGCCGGGTAGGCCACGATGAGTCGGATCGGCTTGGCCACGGGCCAGTCCTGTGCCAGGGTCAGGCACGCAATGCCCAGCAGCAGTGCGCCGGTCAGCCATTTTTTCATGGAATCTCTCCTTGCGATCATAGGTTCATGGGTCGTGGTGCGGCCGGCCCGTGCGCCGGCCCGGAAATGGTGGCACGAAATGAAATCGATGCGTTTCCTGTCGAGGCGGGGCGCAAACCGCAGAGGCACCGGCTGGGTATCGCGGGGATTGGCAACGCCGCCCTAGTGTCGCGCCACCGATCATCTGTCGGTCTGCGCTGGCCATCGAAGCGCATCGCGGCGTTGCATCGCTTGCCAATACGCTCAGTATTGGCCGCGCGATGCGCCTTGCGCTGCGCTCCGATGGCGGCGCGCAGCCTGCGACATCTGATCCGTGACGCGACACTAGCACGAAATGCGCCATTTCCATCTGCAGTCATTTACCGGCCGGTGCACGGCTGCGCGGATGGTGCTCATCATGCAGTTGCTTGAGCCGCTGGCGTGCCACATGGGTGTAGATGGTGGTGGTTGAGATGTCGGCATGACCTAGCAACAGTTGTACCACGCGCAGATCGGCGCCATGGTTGAGCAGGTGGGTGGCAAACGCATGGCGCAGCGTATGCGGCGACAGCGGGACCGTGATGCCCGCCACCCGGGCCCATTGCTTGACGATGATCCAGAACATGACGCGCGTCATGCCGCAGCCGCGCCGGGTCACGAACAGGTCGTCCGTGCGCTGGCCGCCCAGGATCACGCCGCGCGCCTGTTGCAGGTAGCGCTCCAGCCATTGGCCGGCCTCGACACCAAACGGCAGCAGGCGCTCCTTGCCGCCCTTGCCGGTGACGCGCAGCAGGTTTTCATCGAGCGCCAGATGGAAGGTTTTCAACCCCACCAGTTCGGTCACCCGCAGGCCGCTGGCATACATCAGTTCCAGCATCGCGCGGTCGCGCAGGCCCAGCGGCGTGCCCGGATCGGGGGCCTGCAACAGGGCCTCGACCTGGGTCTCGGTCATGGTCTTGGGCACGCGCAGCGGCACGCGCGCGGCCGCCAGGCGCGCGGTCGGATCGGCGCTGATGCGCCGCTCGCGCAGCGCCCAATGAAAGTAGCGCCGCAGCACCGTCAGGCGCCGGTTGGCCGATGTGGCGCGGGTTTGCGCATGCCGCGCCGCAAAGTACGCCTGCAGATGGTGCTCTGCCGTGTCGTCGAGCGCCACGGCCGGCTGCTGCGCGTGCAGCCACTGCGCATACCGCGTCAGGTCGCTCCGGTATGCGGCCAGCGTGTTGCGCGCCAGCCCGTCCTCGAGCCAAAGGGCGTCCAGGAAAGCATCGATGGCGTCGGGATCGGGCATGCGCGGGCACCGATGGCCTCGTTCGGCAAGTCGAGCGGCCGATGCGGCGGCTTCCCACCGGGCCGGCAACGCTCATTCAAGCGTCAGTTTTTGCTTGGCCACCACCTCTTTGTAGACCGCGAACTCGGCCTTGATCTGCGCGCCGAACTGCTCGGGCGTATTGCCGATCACGATCGAGCCGGTGTCTTCGATGCGCCGCTTCACCGCCGGGTCTTCCAGGGCTTTGCGCACTCCGGCGTTGATCTTGTCGATGATGTCCGCAGGCAGCCCCTTGGGGCCCACGATGCCGTAATAGGCCATGCGGTTCACCGGCTCCAGGCCCAGTTCCTTGAACGTGGGCACGTTCGGCAAGGCCGCCACACGCTGGGAGGATGCCACCACGATAGGCACCAGGCGGTTTTCCTTGATGAACGGCAGGGCCGAGGGCAGGTTGTCGAAAACCATCGGCACCTGGCCGGCCACGGTGTCCGTCAGGGCCGGGCCGGCACCACGGTAAGGAATATGCGCCACAAAGGTACCCGTCAGGCTCTTGTACAGCTCCATCTGCAAGTGGCCGATGCCGCCGGTTCCCGACGAGGCATACGAGTACTTGCCCGGCACCTTCTTGATCTCGGCCGCGAAGGTCTTGTAATCCTTGGCCGGAAAGCCCGGATGCACCGCAATGATGTTGGGCGTGGCCGCTATGTTGATGACGGGCGAGAAATCCGTCAGCGGGTTGTACGGCGTCTTCGGATTGATGGCCGGGTTGGCCGCCGTGGTCGACACGGTGGCCACGCCAAGGGTATAGCCGTCCGGGTTTGCGCGGGTCAGTTCTGCCGCTCCCACGATGCCGCCGCCACCGGCCTTGTTGTCGACGATCACGCTCTGGCCCAGGGCCTTGCCCAGCGGGTCGGCGATCACACGCGCAATGATGTCGGTGGTGCCGCCGGGGGCAAAAGGCACGATCAACCGAATCACTTTGTGGGGGTAGCCCTGCGCAGCCACGGATCCGGCGGCGACCGCCAGCGTCAGCGCGAGCCATTGACGACGATGCATTGATTTCTCCTTCATGGGGATGACAAACAAGACAGACAAGACAGTGCCGATGGTATGCGCAATGGGCGCTGGCAATGGGCACTTTGTCAACCGGCGGAGTTCAGGCCATCCGGCTTCGGGGGCAGCGCCCGACGACAGGCATGGCCCATGCATGTCCGATGCGTGGCCGTTGGCGCCACCTTGGCCTTGGTATTCTCAGCCGATGAACTATGCCCAGCTCCTGCTCCCGGATTTTTCGCTCATCCTGTGCGGTTACCTGATCTGCCGCTACACCGCACTGAACCGGTCGGTGTGGCAGCCGGTCGAGAGCCTGGTGTACTACCTGCTTTTTCCGGTGCTGCTGTTCCAGTCCATCGTCCAAAGCCCGGCGGACATCGGCGCTGCGTCGGGGCTGATCGGCGCCGGCATACTCGCGGGGGCGATCAGTATCGCGCTGGCCTATAGCCTGCCGTACTGGCCCTGGGTCGGGCGGCGCCTGGACATGCGCGACCATGCCGCCAGTGCGCAGGTGGCGTTCCGCTTCAATTCCTTCATCGGCCTGGCCCTCGCCGAGCGGCTGGCAGGGCCCCAGGGGCTGCTGCTGATTGCGGTGCTGATCGGCGTGTGCGTGCCACTGTTCAACGTGGCGGCGGTATGGCCCATGGCGCGGCATGGCCAGCACAGTTTTCTGCGCGAGTTGCTGCGCAACCCGCTGATCATCGCCACGGCCTCGGGTCTGACGGCCAACCTGCTGCATCTGACGATTCCCGCATGGGCCATGCCCGCCGTGGGCCGCATCGGCGCGGCGTCGCTGGCGCTGGGGTTGATGGCCGCAGGCGCCGGCCTGCAACTGAGCCTGCTCACCAGGGGCAAGGTGCTGAGCGTGTCGGTGCTGCTGATCCGCCACCTGGTGCAGCCCCTGCTGGCGTTCGCGCTGGCACGGCTTTTCCGGCTCGATGCGCTGCAAACCACGGTCTTGCTCGCCTTCTGTGCGCTGCCTGCGGCGTCGACCTGCTACGTGCTGGCCGCCCGCATGGGCTACAACGGCCCCTATGTGGCGGGGCTGGTGACCTTGTCCACGCTGCTGGGCATCGCCAGCCTGCCCCTGGCCTTGGGCGTGTTGCGCTAAAGCCCCCTTGCCGGGGCCGCGCGCGCCGGCACCATCGAAATGCCCAGGCGTCGAGCGCTGCCAGCGCATGTGCCATGCGCGCCTCGATCGGCATGGCGTCAACCGCCGAGCGCCCAGGCGACATGCTCGCGCACCAGCGGGCTGGCATCCCGGGCGCGCAAGCGCAGCGCAGCGCGCAGGGCCTCGTCCCCGGTGGCGCGCAGCGCATTGCCCAGCGCCACGGCCACATTGCGCAGCCAGCGCTCGTGGCCTATGCGGCGGATCGGGCCGCCTTCGGTCAGGCGCGCAAAAGTGGCCTCGTCCCAGGCAAACAACTGCACCAGTTGCTGGCCCGACAGGCCCTGGCGCTCGTCGAAATCCGGCAGACGGCTGACCTGGGCGAACTTGTTCCAGGGGCAGACCAGTTGGCAATCGTCGCAGCCGTAGATGCGGTTGCCCAGCAACGGCCGCAGCGCGAGCGGAATCGGCCCGGCATGCTCGATGGTCAGGTACGAGATACAGCGCCGCGCATCGAGCCGGTGCGGCGCAATGATGGCCTGCGTCGGGCACAGGGCCATGCAGGCGTTGCAACTGCCGCAATGCGCCGCGACGGGCGCGCTGGCGGGCAGCGCCATGTCCACATAAATCTCGCCGAGAAAGAACATCGATCCGGCCGCGCGGTTGAGCACCAGCGTGTGCTTGCCGCGCCAGCCCAGCCCGCTGCGTGCGGCCAGTTCGGCCTCCAGCACGGGCGCAGAATCGGTGAACACACGGTGGCCAAAGGGGCCAACCGCCGCCGCGATGCGCGCGCTCAGCGTTTGCAGGCGCGTGCGCAACACCTTGTGGTAGTCGCGCCCGCGGGCATAGACGGAGACGATGCCCTCTTGCGGGCGCGCCAGGCGCCCGAGCTCGACCGCCTGCCAGCCCTGGGGCGCGCCCGCGCCGGTGTTGCGCGGCAAATAATCCATGCGCGCCGTGATCACGCTCACGGTGCCGGGCAGCAGTTCGGCCGGGCGCGCGCGCTTGAGGCCATGCACTGCCATGTAATGCATGTCACCATGCAAGCCTTGCGCAAGCCAGGCCAGCAAGCCGGGCTCTGCGGCAGACAGGTCCACCCCCGCAACGCCGAGTTGGGAAAACCCCAGCGCGCGGGCCCACTCCTGCATTTGAGGAACGAGTTGACTGTAGCTCCACATACCGGCCAGATTGTAGAAAGCAGCGCGGGCCAGACCTGCCGCCACTTCACCTGGCGCAGTGAAGACGACACCGCTGCCTTTGCGCGCCGGCTCGCTGCGCAGCCGCTGATCGGCAACGCCTACCTGACGCTGCACGGCGACCTGGGCGCGGGCAAGACCACCCTGGTGCGGCATCTGCTGCGCGCCCTGGGCGTGCAGGGGCGCATCAAAAGCCCCACCTACACCGTGGCGGAGCCGCACGAAGCCCCGCATCTCGCGCCCCACACCCTGGTGTGGCACTTCGACTTTTACCGCTTCGACGACCCGCGCGAATGGGAGGACGCCGGGTTCAGGGAACTGTTTGCCCAGCCGGGCCTGAAGTTGGCAGAATGGCCGGAAAAAGCCGCAGCGCTTGCGCCGCCTGCGGACCTCGCCATACACCTCCACGCCATCGATGACACCGCCAGACAGGTCACGCTGCACGCCCACAGCCGAACCGGACGCAGCCTGCTGCAAGGACTCTGAACGCATGGACCGCCGCCCCCCCGCCCGGCGCAGCCTGCTGCGGGCCGCCAGCTTGGCGCTGCTGCTGGGTCGCCTGCGGATGGCGCACGGCGCCGGCATCGTGGCGGTGCGCATCTGGCCCGCGCCCGAGTACTCGCGCGTGACCATCGAATCCGATGAAGCGCTGAGCGCCAAGCCGTTTTTCGTGGCCACGCCGCCACGCCTGGCGGTGGACATCGAAGGCGCAGACCTCAGCCCCGCGCTGCGCGAACTGGTGGCCAAAGTCCGCTTCGACGACCCGAATATTGCCGGCATCCGGGTCGGGCAAAACGCGCCCGGCGTGGTGCGGCTGGTGATAGACCTCAAGCAGGCCGCGCTGCCGCAGGTGTTCACGCTGCCCCCGGTGGCGGCGTACCGGCACCGGCTGGTGCTGGACCTGTACCCGGCCGCGCCGATGGACCCGCTGCAAGCACTGATTGCCGAGCGCCTGCGCGACGCGCCGCCGCCCCCGGCAACAGCCGCCCCGGCCCCGGCCCCGGCGACGACCGCCCAGACTCCGGCGCCACCGGCCGCGCCTGACCCGCTGGACGCACTGATCGCCCAACACAGCAATCACCGCAGCCCGCCCCCGGCAGAAACCGCGCCGCCCACGCTGGCCGCAGCGCCCATCAGCACCGCCCCTGCTGCACCGGCACCGCCGCTCCCCGCTGTCCCTGCCGCACCGGCGCCCCCCATCGTCCCCGCCGTACCGGCACGCCCCGGCAACCGCGCCACGGCCACACCAACCGATCGCCTCATCATCGTGGCGCTGGACCCCGGCCACGGCGGCGAAGACCCTGGCGCCATCGGCCCTGCGGGCACGCGCGAGAAAGACGTGGTGCTGCGCGTGGCGCAGTTGCTGCGCCAGCGCATCAACGCCACCACCGTGGCCGGCAACCCGATGCGCGCCTACCTGACGCGCGACGGCGATTACTTCGTCCCCCTGGGCACGCGCGTGCAAAAAGCCCGGGACGTGCAGGCCGACCTGTTCGTGAGCATCCATGCCGACGCATTCACCACCCCTGCGGCGCGGGGCGCCAGCGTGTTTGCGCTCAGCCAGAGCGGCGCATCCAGCGCGGCAGCGCGCTGGATGGCGAACAAGGAAAACCAATCCGATCTGGTGGGCGGCATCAATGCGCAGCGGCAAGCGCAAGACCGGTATGTGCAGTTCACCAAACTGGACATGAGCATCACCGCGCAGATCAAGGACAGCCTCCAACTCGGCCGCGTGCTGCTGGGCGAGATCGGCCAACTGGGCCAGTTGCACAAGCCGCAGGTGGAGCAGGCCGGCTTTGCCGTGCTCAAGGCCCCCGACATTCCCAGCGTGCTGGTCGAGACCGCCTTCATCAGCAACCCCGAGGAGGAAAAGCGCCTGCGCAGCAGCGCCTATCAAGAGCAACTGGCCAATGCGCTGATGCGCGGCATCACGCGCTACTTTGCCAAAAACCCGCCGCTGGCGCGCAGCCGCTCGATTTGACGTTCGACCAGCGTCGCTTTCTGCTGCGGCGCCAGCCCCCGGATACGCATCACCCCTCGATGGGCCGGGCTGCAAGGCTTCGATAAACTACCGGCCCCCACAGGAGTCATTGAATGGCAGTCAGCGAACAAAGCCTTTTGGCCGCACTCTCGTGCGTGCAGGACCCACATGCCGGCCATGATTTCGTCAGCACCCATGCGCTGCGCAACCTGCAAATCCAGGGCGGCGATGTGGCCTTCGATGTGGAACTGGGCTACCCCGCCAAGAGCCTGCTGCCCGAACTGCGCCGCCAACTGGTGGCCGCAGCCAAAGGCGTGGCAGGGGTCGGGAACGTGTCGGTCAACATCAGCACCCGGGTCATCGCCCATGCCGTGCAGCGCGGCGTGCCGCTCCTGCCCCAAGTGCGCAACATCGTTGCCGTGGCCTCGGGCAAGGGCGGCGT
Source organism: Verminephrobacter eiseniae EF01-2 (assembly GCF_000015565.1). NCBI lineage: Bacteria > Pseudomonadati > Pseudomonadota > Betaproteobacteria > Burkholderiales > Comamonadaceae > Verminephrobacter > Verminephrobacter eiseniae. The sequence goes on along the minus strand of NC_008786.1, from coordinate 1,908,299 downwards.
GGGCAAGAGCACCACGGCCGCCAACCTGGCCCTGGCCCTGGCCGCCGAAGGCGCCAGCGTGGGCGTGCTCGACGCCGACATCTACGGCCCGAGCCAGCCCATGATGCTGGGCATCGACCGCCGCCCCGACAGCGCAGACGGCAAGACCATGGAGCCGCTGGAAAACTACGGCCTGCAAGTGATGTCCATCGGCTTCCTGGTCGACCAGGACCAGGCCATGATCTGGCGCGGCCCGATGGCCACGCAGGCGCTCGAGCAACTGCTGCGCCAGACCCGATGGCGGGATCTGGACTACCTCATCGTCGACATGCCGCCCGGCACTGGCGACATACAGCTCACGCTGAGCCAGCGCGTGCCGATGACAGGCGCCGTGATCGTCACCACGCCGCAGGACATTGCGCTGCTCGATGCGAAAAAGGGCATCCGGATGTTCGAGAAGGTGGGCGTGCCCATCCTGGGCATCGTCGAGAACATGGCGGCCCATATCTGCAGCCACTGCGGCCATCTGGAGCATATCTTCGGCGCCGACGGCGGCAAGAAGATGGCCGCCGACTACGGCATCGACTACCTGGGCGCGCTGCCGCTGGACATCCGCATCCGCCTGCAGGCCGACAGCGGCCGGCCCACCGTGGTGGCCGACCCCGATGGCGAGGTGGCGCGGATCTACAAGAAAATGGCGCGCGACATGGCGCTCAAGATCGCCCGGCAGGCCAAGGATTTCTCGCACAAATTCCCGACCATCTCGATCAGCCAGGAAACCTGAAACAACCCCGGGTCGCCGGCGCCGCCGGACCCTTCGGGCGGGCAACGCCAGCGCTGCGGGCATGGCCGTTGCGCTGCGGCCACCGGCGGGCTGCCAGCACACCGCGCGTGAAGTTCGCCTGCACCGGCACTGCCCAGTTCCCTGCGCGCAGGCGCACTGCCAGCCCTGCGTCAGACCGGCTGGCCGCCCTGGTCTTTCTTGCAGATGAAATGACCGTCGCGCAGATGCCATTGCGGCGGCTGCGCCGGATGCGGATGGACCTGCCATTCGATATGGCCAGAACCCACATGGATGTCGGCCGTCGCCAGCGTGTTCTCTGCATCGCTGTCCAGCGGATCGGCGCGCAGGATCGGGAACCCGGCATCCTCGGCGTCGGCCAATACCCGCAGCGGATCGAGCGCCTTGCCCGCCGCTTCGGCCAGCAGGGCCTGGCCGCGTCGTTGCCGATGTTGCGAAGAGGCGGTGATGATTTGCGGCAACTGCCGCAGCGGCGCATGCAGCGCATGGTTCGCATGCAGGCCGCGCCCGGCGATCGTGACCACGGCGCAGGCTTCGGAGCTGAACTCCACGCTGAGCAGCCCGGGTTCATCCCGGTGGGCCAGCGTCAGGTGAAAGCCGCCTGCGCGCTCGGTGCCATGGATCAGCGCCAGCGCCTGGTCCAGGCGCGCGACATCGAGCAGCGCCCGCGCCAGCACCATGCGCGGGATGCCGGCCCGCACCCTGCGGCAGCGCAGGTTGTTGACCGTCATCGCCAGGCCGCCATCGGTGACGGCAAAGGTGTGGCCCGCTATCGATCCGGGATAGATGAAAGCGGCAAACGCTGCGCCCCCCGCCACCTCGAATGCGGCGATGGCGCAATGGCCGGCGAAGGCCGGGTCGCCGTCCTCGTTGTGCGTGATGCGCCTGACCGTTCCTGCCTGCTGCACGGTCGTGCAGCCATCTTCGTTCACGGCGATATCGCCATCCGGCGCCATGGCCCAGAGGTCGCCCCGGCAGTTCCACAGGAACACCTCTTCAAACGGCCGCTCCAGACCGATGGCCAGGCCCTGCAACTCATCCCATACCCGGGGAAAACGCAGGCGCACCAGGCGCGACATGCTGTCGGCCAGCAGCGTGCCACGGTAGCGCATGACGCTGGCCCAGGCCGCAGAGTGCCGCGCATACTCATGCAGCGCTGCGGCGCCGAATCGGCCCAAGGCCCGGCCCGCGTCAAAAGGGGCGCCTTCGATTTCGAGGTAGCTCAAGCGCGGGCATTTCATTGCACATGCCGCAGGAAGTCGTGCAAACGCTGGTTCGGCGGGTTGTCCAGCAGTTCGGCCGGCGGCCCGTCGACCGTGATGTGGCCGTTTTCCATGAAGATCAGCCGCGTGCCCACCTGGCGGGCGAACTGCATCTCATGGGTCACGACCACCATCGTCATGCCATCTTCGGCCAGCGCCTGCATCACGCGCAGGACCTCCTGGCGCAACTCCGGGTCCAGCGCCGAGGTCGGCTCATCGAACAGCATCAGCCGAGGCTTGATCGCCAGCGCGCGGGCGATCGCAACGCGCTGCTGCTGCCCGCCCGAAAGCTGGCTCGGGTAGTGGTTCATGTGCTGCGCCAGGCCGACCTTGGTCAGCAGTTCCCTGGCCTGCGCATGGGCCTGGGCCTTGGACGCGCCGCGCACCTGGCGCGGGCCGAAGGCGACATTCTCCAGCGCCGTCATCTGCGGGAACAAATTGAATTGCTGAAACACCATGCCCGCCTCCTGGCGGATCTCGCGCTTTATGGCATTGCCGGCGCGCACGCTCAGGCCGCCGACCAGCAAATCCCCGCCATCGATAGGCTCGAGCGCGTTGATGCACCGCAGCAGCGTCGATTTCCCGGAGCCGGACGGGCCGATCAGCACCACCACCTCGCCCTGGCAAATCTGCAGGTTCACCCGATCGAGCACGACATGGGCCGCAAAGCGCTTGTCGACATTCCTGAATTCGACGATGTTCACAGAATTCGCATCCTTTTTTCCAGCACCCGCAAACCCAGCGTCAGCACGCCGATCAGCAGCAGATAGATCACCGCGACCGCCGTCCAGATCTCGACGGCCCGAAAGTTGGTCGCCATGATTTCCTGGCCTTGGCGCGTCAGTTCGCCAACACCGATGACAATGAACAGCGAAGTGTCCTTGAGGCTGACGATGAACTGGTTGCCCAGTGCCGGTGTCATGCGCCGAAAAGCGACCGGACCGACAACGAATGCCAGCACCCGCCAGTGCGGCAAGCCCATGGCCAGCCCGGCCTCGGCAAGGCCCCGGGGCACCGACAAAAACGCGCCGCGCACGATCTCGGCAATGTAGGCGCCCGAGTTGATGATGATCGAGGCAATGGCGGCGCTCATCGGGTCCACGCGCAGGCCGATCAGCCCGGGCAGCGCAAAGTAGATGAACATCACCTGCACCACGATCGGCGTGCCGCGCACCAGCCCGACATAAGCCCAGCCCAGGCTGCTGAGCATGCGGCCGCCGTAAGCCCGCATCAGACCGAACGAGACGCCGAGCAGCGTCCCGCCGACCAGCCCGAACACGGTGATCAGCACCGTGAGCTGGGCGCCTTTGAACAGCGCCGGCAGTGCGCCGGCGATCACTGACCAGTCAAAATCCACGATGACTCCTTGCCAGGCCCGGTGTTCCATGGCGCGCTCCGCAAGCCGGGCACGCCGGGGAACTGGCCGCGCCGCTGGCGTCGCTCCCCATGAAGCGCTGCCGGCGGCACGGGGTCGTTCACCCCATCACTTCGGCGGCTCGGTCTTGAACCACTTTTTATAGATCTCGGTGTAGCGGCCATCGGCCTTGATCTTCGCCAGTGCAGCGTTGACCTGCGTGCGCAGCGGGCTGCCCTTTGGGAAACCGATGCCGTACTGATGCGCCATCATCTGCGTGCCCACGGCCCTGACCTTGCCGGCACCCGCCGTGGCGATGTAGTGCAGGATGTTCGGGGTGTCATGCATTGCGGCATCCACGCGCCCGGTCATCAGTTCCAGATAGGCGTTGTCGATGTTCGGGAACTGGCGCAGCGTGGTCCCGACAAAGTGGGCCTTCGCGTAGTCGACCGTAGCCGTGCCGGTCTTGAGCGCCAGCGTCTTGCCTTTGAGGTCGGCCACGCCGCCGATCTTGCTATCGCTGGCCACCATCAGGAGCAGGCCACTGTCGTAGTAGCCATCGGAGAAGTCGATGACCTTCTTGCGCTCGTCCTTGATGGCGATGCCGGCCAGTGCGACATCCACGTTTTTGGTTTGCAGCGCGGGCAAGATGCCATTGAAGTCCATCGGTTGCAGCTTGTACGGGAGCTTCAACTCCTTGGCCACGGCATCCCACAGATCGATGTCGAAGCCGACATAGCTGTCGCCCTGCTTGAACTCGAACGGAATGAAGGCGGTATCGATGGCAACCAGCAAAGGCTCGGCAGCAGCAGCGGGGGTGCAGATCGGTGCCGTGAGCGATACGGCAAGCGACGCGGCGGTCAACAGTTTCACCAGCAAGTGTTTCATGGCAGTCATACGGGTCAGTCTTCCATCACGGGGGTTGAGTGGATTGGCGCCATCAGATTTGCCCACAGGACCCACAAGGCGGCCCAGCAAATCCCGATGGCACAATGCCGGCGCTGTCCGGCCAGAGCGCAAGCCTGCGATTGTACGAGCGCATCTGCATCCCCCCCAAAGGTCCAAAAGGCCCAAAAGACCCTCAAGTCGGCATCAACCGCCGGCAGCCACAGATGCCCGGGTCACGGCGGTGATCGACGCGCCCAGCAAACGGGTGATCTCCTGCAGGTCAGCGCGGCTGGCGATAAAGGGCGGGGCCAGCAGCACATGGTCGCCGTGGACGCCATCGGCCGTGCCGCCGGACGGATAGCACAGCAGCCCACGGGCCAGCGCGTCCTGCTTGACCGCTGCGTGGACTTTCAGCGCTGCGGCAAAGGGCCGCTTGCTGCCCCGGTCGGCCACCAGTTCGATTCCCCAGAAGAAGCCACGGCCACGGATGTCGCCCACATGCGGATGCTCGCCCAGCGCCTGCCGCAGCATCGCGCCGAAGGCCAGTCCGTCGGCGCGCACCTTGGCCAGCAGACCGTCGCGCCGGATCACCGTCTGCACCGCCAAGGCCGCAGCACAAGCCACCGGATGGCCCAGGTACGTGTGGCCATGCTGGAAGAAGCCGCTGCCTTGCGACAGCGCATCGACGATCTTCTTTTGCGCCAGCACCGCGCCCACCGGCTGATAGCCACCGCCCAAGCCCTTGGCGATCGTCACCAGGTCGGGCACGACATCTTCCTGCTCGCTGGCATAAAGCGTTCCGGTGCGCCCCATGCCGCACATCACCTCGTCGAGGATCAGCAGCACCCCATGCCGGTCGCACACCGCGCGCACTGCGTTGAAGTAGCCCGGCACGGGCGTGAGCACGCCGGCCGTCGCGCCCCCCACGGTCTCGGCGACAAAGGCGATGACGCGGTCCGCGCCCTGCGCGACGATGGCCGCATCGAGCTCGTCCGCCAGCCTCAGCCCGTACTGCTCGGGCGTCTCGCCGGCGCGCTGCTCGCGGTACGGATAGCAAGGCGCCACATGGGTGGCCGGCACCAGCATCGGCGCAAACGGAGCGCGCCGCCACGCATTGCCGCCGACGGCCAATGCGCCCAGCGTATTGCCGTGGTAGCTCTGGCGCCGGGCGATGAAATGCGTGCGCTGCGGCTGGCCGATCTCGACGAAATACTGTCGCGCCATCTTCAACGCCGCCTCCACCGCCTCCGAGCCGCCACTGACCAGGTAGACATGGCCCATGCCCGCAGGGGCGGTGCGAACCAGTTCGTCAGCCAGCCGCTCGGCCACCTCGGTCGTGAAAAAGCTGGTGTGCGCATAGGCCAGGCGGTCGATCTGCGCATGCATGGCCGCCAGCACATCGGGGTGGCCATGACCGAGCGCGGACACTGCCGCACCACCCGAGGCGTCGAGATAACTGCGCCCGGCAGCGTCCTGAATGCGCATGCCGCTCGCGCAGGCGGCGACCGGCGGTGTGCTGTGCAGATGGCGATGGAAAACATGCGTCATTGGAAAGCCTTTGTCCGAAATGGGTGTGTGCAATGGGCGCGGGCCGGGTCGAAGCACCCGCCAAGTCAGCGCCGCTGCTGATCTGCTGATTTGCAAGCGTACCAAACCAATCTTGTGCGCATGGTTCTTGTCCAGGACGGTGTCGTCGAACACGATGTAGCCATTGGGATCGGTTTCCATCTCATCCTTGGTCTGCTCCCAGGCAATCGATTGTCAACACGCCTTGTCGCGTCACGGATCAGATGTCGTAGGCTGCGCGCAGCCCATACCGAGCGTATTGGCAAGCGATGCAACGCCGCGCTGCGCTTCGATGGCCAGCGCAGACCGACAGGTGATCGGTGACGCGACACTAGCGCATCGCATTGCGGTTGGCCAGTTCGACGAAGATGCCACTGTGGTCCAACTCGCCCAGGCCATGCGCTACGCCCTGTGCGTACAGGGTCTCGAACATGGTGGTGATCGGGGCATCGAAACCGGTTTCTTTGGCCGTGGCCAGGGCGTTGCGCAGGTCTTTGAGCTGTACCACCAGACGGCCATGCGGCGTGAAGTCGCGCTCGGCCATGCGCTGGCCATGCAGTTGCAGGATGCGGCTGTCGGCAAAACCACCCTGTATGGCTTGGCACACCAGGGCCATGTCGGCACCCCCTTTGGCGGCAAAGAGCAGGGCTTCTGCGACCGCGCCGATGGTGATGCCGACGATCATCTGGTTGGCGAGTTTGGCCAGTTGGCCGGCGCCATGCGGGCCCACATGCGTGGCCCGGCCCAGCGGGGCAAACACCGGCTGCGCGCGCCTGAAGTCTTCGGCGTTGCCGCCGACCATGATGGCCAGTTGGCCGGCCTCGGCCCCCACGGTACCGCCGGAGACCGGGGCATCGAGGTGGTCCAAACCCAGCCCTGCCAGACGCGCCGCGTGGTCGCGGGCCTCGCCGGGCTGTATCGACGCCATGTCGATGAACAGGGCCCCTTTGCGCATGGCGCTGGCGGTGCCCATGTCAAACAGCACCTGCCCGACCACCGGGCCGTTTTCCAACATGCTGATCACGATCTGGGCATCCTGAACGGCCTCTGCCGGGGTGGGGTGCACGGTGGCGCCAAGGGCGAGCAGGGGCTCGGCCTTGGCGCGGGTACGGTTCCATGCCTGCAGTGGGTGGCCGGCTGCGCGCAAGCGGCGTGCCATCGGCAACCCCATCAGGCCGGTGCCGAGAACGGCGATGCGCAACGGTGTCATGGTCATGGTGTCACTCTTTTCTTGAAGGAAATGCAAGGGAGGTCTCATTCCATTCCTCCATCATCCGTGCATGTGCACCGTCTGCGCTTCGCGTTCACGAACGATTTGGAAATTGGATCAGGCAGTCTGCCATCACGCTTTCTGCCGCGCGGCTTGGGGCAATGTTCTCCCGTTTTTCGCCTTGAGATTTTCTATCAGTTCCGCGGCGCCCCTGGCGCGGGCCACGCGCCCGCTACATGACCCATGGAACACTCAAGCGCTGGTGGCATGATGGAAAGTCGCGTGTGGCTTTCAGTTGGGGCCATCGCTCCTTCACACCGATTTGCCAGGAATCCCCGATGCCAGAAACCCCCGCGCTCGCTGCGCATTTTTCGCTCCATGACAAGGCCCTGGCACAGCGCTGGGCGCGCTGGCAGCCCGGCCCGGTGCGGTTGCCCGACCAGCCGACGCCAGAGCGGGCCTTCACGCTCGACAGCATGGACCCGGGCGAGAAACCGTTTTCCCTGGGCGAAAAAGCCCTGGACCAGGCGGCCATGGACCGTTTGGCCGTGGATATCGATGCGTTGCAAAACCTGTTCTACGTCGACAAGCGCTACAAGCTCCTGGTGGTGCTGCAAGGCACCGACACTGCGGGCAAAGACGGCACGATCCGCAGCGTGTTTGCCCGCACCAGCGCTTTGGGCGTACATGCCGTGGGCTGGAAGGCGCCCACCGAGGCCGAACTGGCGCATGACTGCCTCTGGCGCATCCACCAGCGGGTGCCGCAGGCAGGCGACATCACCGTGTTCAACCGCAGCCACTACGAAGATGTGCTGGTGCCTGTGGTCAACGGCTCGATCACGCCGCAGCAGCACCGGCAGCGGCTGGCCCATATCAACGACTTTGAGCGCATGCTCAGCGAGACGGGCACCATCGTGCTGAAGTTTTTGCTGCACATCGGATTTGACGAGCAGCGCGAGCGGCTGCAAAAGCGGCTGGACGATCCGGCCAAGCGCTGGAAGTTCAGCAACGACGACATCACCGCGCGCAAGCAATGGGCTGACTACCGCCGCGCCTACAACCGGTTGCTCGATGCCTGCCACACGCCCTGGGCGCCATGGACCATTGTGCCGGCCGACTCCAAGCTGCACCGCAACCTGATGGTTGCCACGGTGCTGCGCGCGGTGCTGCAAAACCTGGGGCTGCGCTACCCGGCCGGAGATCCGTCGCTGGCCGGGATCAAGGTGTCGTGAACGCTTGCCCAAGGGTTGGGGGCACAGGTGTCCGATGATGAATTCCCCGGTTCGGCAGCGCCGTATCAGGCGGTGCTTTCGGGGGCTGTCACTTGCAATGCGGCCACGCGGGTATGCCACACTTGCGCGTCGGGCATTCCGGGGCGGCCACGCATGGGTGGGGCGGCTCGAACGCCTGTCCACAAGGAACCACACAATGCTTTCATCCGCGCCCGCAAGTGCCGTCCACACCCTGCCCTCGTACCTGCAGGCCGACAAGCTCGGGCCCTGGGGCGTTTACCTGCAGCAGATCGATCGCGTCACGCCTTACCTGGGGCATCTGGCCCGTTGGGTCGAGACCCTCAAGCGCCCCAAGCGCGCGCTGATCGTGGATGTGCCGATCGAGCTGGACAACGGCACCATCGCCCACTTCGAGGGCTATCGCGTGCAGCACAACACCTCGCGCGGCCCGGGCAAGGGGGGCGTGCGCTTTCACCAGGATGTGACGCTGTCCGAGGTGATGGCCCTGGCCGCCTGGATGTCGATCAAGAACGCGGCAGTGAACGTTCCCTACGGCGGCGCCAAGGGCGGCATCCGCGTCGATCCCAGGCAGCTCTCGCGCAGCGAGCTGGAGCGGCTGACACGGCGCTACACCAGCGAGATCGGCATCATCATCGGCCCGACCAAGGACATCCCTGCGCCCGATGTGAACACCAATGGCCAGATCATGGCCTGGATGATGGACACCTACTCGATGAATGTGGGCGCCACCGCCACCGGAGTGGTCACGGGCAAGCCGGTGGACTTGGGCGGCTCCCTGGGCCGCGTGGAAGCGACCGGCCGCGGCGTGTTCACTGTGGGCGTGGAGGCCGCCAAGCGCATCGGCTTGCCGATCGAAGGCGCCCGGGTGGCAGTGCAGGGCCTGGGCAATGTCGGCGGCACCGCCGGCAAGCTGTTTGCGCAGGCCGGCGCCCGGGTGGTGGCAGTGCAGGACCATACCGGCACCATCGGCAACGACCAGGGCCTGGATATGTCGGCGCTGCTGGCCCATGTGCAGGCCCATGGCGGCGTCGACGGCTTTGCCGGCGCGGACCGCATGGCCCCGCAGGAGTTCTGGGGCGTGGCTTGCGAGATTCTGATCCCCGCCGCGCTGGAGAGCCAGATCACTCGGCTCAACGCCGGCCAGATCAAGGCCAGGCTGGTGATCGAGGGCGCCAACGGCCCCACCACCCCCGAGGCCGATGACATCCTGCACGACAAGGATGTGCTGGTACTGCCCGACGTGATTGCCAACGCCGGCGGCGTGACGGTGAGCTACTTCGAGTGGGTGCAGGACTTCTCCAGTTTCTTCTGGAGCGAGGACGAGATCAACGCGCGCCTGGTGCGCATCATGCAAGAGGCCTTTGCCGGCATCTGGCAGGTGGCCGCCGAGCATGGCGTGAGCCTGCGCACCGCCACCTTTATCGTGGCCTGCCAACGCATTTTGCGTGCGCGGGAGATGCGCGGACTGTATCCATGACGCCCTGATGGCCACGGCATGTGCCGGCCAAACAAAGAGGTCCTCGCCGGCGCGGTTCAAGCCTTCATGCGCCTACGCCTGCGGCAAGACCTGCCGTGGCGCATTTTTCCGCCCGAAACCACAGCATCGGTGCACTACGGGCCCACGCGCGCTTCGATCAACACCAAATGCCTAGTGTCGCGTCACCGATCATCTGTCGGTCTGCGCTGGCCATCGAAGCGCAGCGCGGCGTTGCATCGCTTGCCAATACAGATCGGTATGGGCTGCGCGATGCGCCTTGTGCTGCGCTCCGATGGCTGCGCGCAGCCTACGACATCTGATCCGTGACGCGACACTAGCGGCCACCGGGGAACTGACCTGACAGCCTGGCAACAGGACAGGACTGCGGACCGAATGGACCGACTGCTTACGGGATTTCATCTATTGGTCCCGGATACAGGCCGGAGTACGCTTGCCGGCACGAAGTTGCAGTTTGTCACCCATGGACCGCCGCATGATGAGCAAACCGTGCCGGGCAGGCGCACCCGGACAAAGCGGGCCAAGGCAGCGCAAACGCCCACCCCCAAGCCGCGCCACTTATCTGACCTCGATCTTGCTGCCCATCGCCCTGGGCAGCCACTGCATGGCCCTGGGCACCGAAGCCCTGCCCGCACCCAAAACAGTCGCTCTGGCCAACACCCCCTTGCATGCAGCGCCGCCGGCAGACAAACCCGCCTTGCTGCTTGCGCTATCGGTGGAGTTTCCGACAGTCGGAGCGCAATACACCTCGCAAAACGCCACCGACGACACATACAGCCCGGACAAAGAGTACCTGGGTTACTACGATGCACAAAGCTGCTACGCATACAACGACGCCCGCGCAAAAGCCGACAAACGATTCGAACGCACCGGGCCGGCAACCAAGCGCCGCTGCGCCAACGCATTCAGCGGCAACTTCCTGAACTGGGCCTCCGGCTCTGCCATCGACATGCTTCGCCTGGCACTCTCGGGCGGAGACCGCCATATCGACACCCCAGCACTGACCGTCTTGCAGCGCGCGATGCTGCCCGGCGACGGCAACCCCCAGTGCATGTGGAACCACCCAGACTACTTTCCGGCAAAACACCTGCGGGCGCATGGTGGCAGCTACCATGGCGCACTGCCCCTGCCCATGATCCATGCTGCCGGCTTGCGGGACATTCATGTGGCCAACATGCTCGATCGCATCTACTTCAGGGCCGCGCCAACCACCGCAGCCGGGCCCACCGGCTCCTGCGATGACACCTCGGCCTATGACCTGGTGGGCACTCCGGCGCTCAATTCCGACGGCTACTTCTACGCGCGCGTGCGCGTCTGCGATGCCGACGCCTCGGGCAAACTCCAGGACCACCGCGACTACCCACTGTGCCAGCAGTATCCCGGCGGCAACTACAAACCCACCGGCGTGATCCAGAAATACAGCGACCAACTGCGCCTGGCAGCATTTGGCTACCTGCTGGACAACGACGACGAGCATCGTCGCTATGGCGGCGTCATGCGCGCCCCGATGAAATACGTGGGCACGAAAACCTACGACATCAACGGCCAGATCTCCGGCAGCAACGCGCATGCCGAGTGGGACAAGGACACCGGCGTGTTCATCGCCAACCCGGGGCCTATACCGGGGTCTACACCGGGGTCCATGCCCGGCACGCCCGCCATCAGCGGGGTCATCAACTATCTGAACAAGTTTGGCCGCACCGGCGCTGTGCCTGGCCTGTACAAGGAATTGGACCCCGTCGGCGAACTGCATTACGAGGCGCTGCGGTATTTGCAGGGACTTGCGCCAGACCCCCGTGCCATCGCAGGCGTTCCTGCCAATGGCGCCCTGGCCGATGGCTATCCGGTCTACACGCAGTGGGACGACCCGTATGGCGCCGGGCGCACGAATGCCAGTGATTACTCGTGCGTCAAAAGCCACATCCTGCTGGTCGGGGACATACACACGCATGAACACCATGCCCTGCCCGGCCCCGACGCAGCGCGCAACATTCCCGACATCGATCACTGGCGCGAGGCCATCAAGCGCTTCGAGAGCGCCAGCGGCAACCCCCATACCGGGCACTGGACATTCACCAAACCGATCATCGGCCTGGCGTATTGGGCCAGAACGAACGACATTCGCGGCGCCGGCTGGAGCGCGCAACCGGACAAACAGCGCCCGGGCCTGCGGGTCAAGACCTGGGCTTTCGATGTCAATGAGGCAGGGCTGCAAAGCGATGCGGCCACCCGCCGCACCCGCAACCAGTTCTTCATGGCCGCCAAATATGGCGGCTTCGAGACCGCTCTGGCGCGTCCCGGCCCGCATGATGCCAACGTCCATCCGTTCAGGGACCGGCACGGCCAGTTCATCGATGATGTCTGGCAAAAACCCGAGCAGCCCGGCGAAGCCAGCGCCTACCATTTCCTCGACCCGGCAGGCCCGGCGCCCGCGCGCGGCCTGCTCAGCGCTTTCGACCGGATTTTCTACCGCGCATCGATGGGCATGCGCAGTGCGGCCGGTGCGCGCCTGAACACGGGCAGCCAGCTCAGCCAGGGCTCGGTCATGTATTCGGCCCGGTTCGACACCGGCGATTGGAGTGGCGATGTCGTGGCCGAGCCGATCGGCCACAATGCCAGCCAGGCGCTGGAGATTCTGCCGCCCCTTTGGCGGGCGGCGCAGCAACTCGACCGGATGCCGCCCGCGCGCCGCAATATCCATGTGGGCAGGCCAGGGCGCCACCCGGTCCCGGTGGCGAGCAGGTTCACCCGGGATGACATCGACCTCCGATCGCTGGCGCTGCACTTTGGCGGCGCGGCCGGCGCCGACCGGATCGCTTACCTGCGTGGCGATCGCAGCAAGGAGGGGGCGCCGTTTCGGCTGCGCAGTTCCCTGCTGGGGGATATCGTGAACTCCAATATTTCGTATTCCGGCCCGCCGTCGAACGTATTCCCCGGCGCCGGGTATGCGGACTTTCGCAGACAGTACGGCGCGCGCACGCCGGCCGTGTTCGTCGGCGCCAATGACGGCATGCTCCATGCGTTCAATGCGAACACGGGCGATGAGCTGTTTGCCTATATTCCCAGTTGGCTCGTGCCCAGACTGTCCGCGCTGACGGAGCCGGGCTTTCGCAACCATCACCAGAGCTATGTGGATGCCCCCTCGGTGGTGGCCCAGGCCTGGGTGGGCCCTGGCAATTCCAGTGCCCGCGATTGGAAAACGGTGCTGGTCTCGGGCACCGGCGCCGGTGGCGCCGGTGTGTTTGCGCTGGATGTGTCGGACCCGGCGCGTTTCGATTCCAGCCACGTGATGTGGGAATTCACGCGCGCCGATGACCCGGACATGGGTCAGGTGCTCGGTTCACCCCGGATCATGAAGATCAGGACCAACGCGCCGATGCGCAATGGCCGCCGCCAGGCTGCCGTGTATCGCTGGTTTGCCGTGGTGGGCAGCGGTGTGAACAACCATGTGCCCGATGACAACCAGCCGCAGCCCGGCTCGGGCCGCCCGGCGCTGTTTTTGTTGGCGCTGGACAAGCCTGCCGGTCAGGCCTGGCTCCCGGGGCACAATTACTTCAAGGTGTCCCTGCCCACCGATCCCGGTTTGGCGCGCACCGTTGCCCCGGGTTTGGCCAATTTCAGCGCCCTGTACGGTATCCAGGGCGAGGTGACGGATATCTATGTGGGCGACCTGCATGGCAAGCTCTGGCGGCTGCAGTTCGCGGGCAAGGGGACGGACAAGTGGAGCATGAATGGGTTGTCGTTTTTCGACCAGGGTACGGCGGCCAGTCCTGCGCCCTATCCGCTGTATAGCGCGCGCTCCGATGACGGGCAGGTGCAGCCGCTCTTTGCGGCGCCTGCCGTTTTTGTCGGCCCGGTCGTCGGGGGGGTGGAGACGTTCTACGTGGTGGTGGGCACCGGCAAGTATCTGGAGGTGCCCGACGGTGCGTCAACGTTCGGGCAGTCGGTGTATGTCATTTATGACAATGGCTCGACGCGCGCCGATGCGAGTCCGGCGGTCAGCGCCATTGCGGGCCGCGGGCGTCTTCAGCAGGGGGTTGTCGATACGGGCAATCGGTCCGTGTCGGTGCGCGCTTTCCGCTGGGGGCGTCCCCGTTCCGACGCGGATGTCGCCACGCGCGCCGGTTGGTTCTTTGATTTGCCTGTCTCCGGCGAGCGCATCGACCAGGCGGCGCTGGATTTGGGCGATCTGTCGGCGCTCGTGCAGTCGAAGATTCCTCCGGCCAGGGGCTCCGGCGCTTGCTCGAATGCCTTGGGCGGTGGTCATCGGTACTATCTGATCATTGGCAATGCCAAGGCAGGTTATGTCTCTTCCACCCAGGGTTTCCTCGGGCCGGCGGTTGTGGTGTCCAGTGACCAGGCCCGGGTGACGGCGGCCGATAGCACGGGCCGGCGCCAGCGTGAAGTCCTCAGGTTTGCGGTTCCACCAACGCACGGTGGTGCAGGCGCCGGCAGCGGCTCGGCTCTTGCGCCCGCTCGCGATACCGTTGGCCGGCTGAGCTGGCAGCGTATCTTCAACTATCAGGAGTTGAAGGGTAAGGTGGACAAGTCTTCCGCTGCTTCGCCGTAACTTCGCCGTAGAGCGATGGCCCCTTGCTCGCTGCTCGCTGCACGGGTTGCTTGGCGCTGACATGGCCCATCGTGACTAGTGTCGCGTCACCGATCATCTGTCGGTCTGCGCTGGCCATCGAAGCGCATCGCGGCGTTGCATCGCTTGCCAATACGCTCGGTATTGGCCGCGCTATGCGCCTTGCGCTGCGCTCCGATGGCTGCGTGCAGCCTACGACATCTGATCGGTGACGCGACACTAGCCGCAGTCGCCGTGAGCAGGCCCACGCCTGAAATTTTCATCATGCGCTTGGCTTCATTGCACCAGCCGCTGCCGACCTCTGAGCAGTCATTGCAGAACTTGGGATACCCGCTGTCTGGTGGCTATACAGCCCGCGCCAATGTTGCAACTGTGTAGCTGATGGCACGCCGTCGGTGGCAAATGCTCTGATATTATTTTCACCCTGCCGCTGGCGCAGACGCTCCCTCCATCCCCATCCCCATCTCCTTCCAAGAGGATTGATTGCAATGACCAAGAGCTTTAAACACTGGGGCGCCACGCTGGCGCTGCTGACCACTGCCCTGTGCATTGCCGTGGGCGCGCATGCTGCAGAATCCAAGGTGCTCAACATCTACAACTGGTCGGACTACATCGCCGACGACACCATCAAGAACTTCGAGAAAGAGTACGGCATCAAGGTCCGCTACGACAACTTCGACAACAACGAAATCCTGCACGCCAAACTGGTCGCCGGCAAGACCGGTTATGACATCGTCGTGCCCGGCTCCCACTTTGCCAAGACCCAGATCGAGGCCGGTCTGCTGCAAAAACTCGACAAGAGCAAGCTGAGCAACTGGGGCAATCTGGACAAAGGGCTGCTGGAGCAGTTGAACAAGCTCGACCCCGGCAACGAATACCTGGTGGACTGGCTGTGGGGCTATGTCACGGTGGGCATCAACGTGAACAAAGTCAAGAAGGCGCTGGGCGACATGCCGATGCCGGACAACGCCTGGGACCTGCTGTTTGACGTGAAGTACGTGAACAAGCTCAAGAGTTGCGGTGTCAGCGTGTTGGACTCGGCTTCCGAAGTGCTCCCGATCGCCTTGCTGTACGCCGGCAAGCCCCCCTACAGCAAGGACGCTGCCGATTACGAGGCTGCCGGCAAAGTGCTCAAGGCCATCCGCCCCTACGTCACACGCATCTCGTCGTCGGGCTATATCGAGGAAATGGCCAGTGGCGCCATTTGTCTGGTGATGGGTTACTCGGGCGACATCAACATCGCCCGCAGCCGCGCGGCCGCTGCCAAGACCAAAACGCCCGTCGTGATCGAGGCACTGGTGCCCAAGTCCGGCGCCACCCTGTTCTTTGACACCATGGCCATCCCCAAGGACGCCCAGAATGTGGAAAACGCCCATTTGTTCATCAACTACATCCTGCGTCCCGAAGTGCATGCGTCGCTGACCAACAAAGTGTTCTACGCCAATCCCAACGCAGCCTCGCTGAAGTTCGTGACAAAGGACGTGGCCGAGAACAAGTCCATCTTCCTGGACAACGAAGCCATCAAGACCATGGTGGCGCCTGATGCGCTGCCGCAAGCCATCCGCAAAGTCCAGACCAGCATATTCACCAACTTCAAGGCAAGACGCTGACCAGGCCCCCTGGCGTCCCGCGCCCCCGCTCGGGCCGGGACTCCACCCCGCAACATGGGCCGTTGCTTATTCCGCTCTCCTATGCCTGTTGCAGCCTTGCAATCTGGCGGGCTTGGGCGAGGTCAGGGTCTTCATCGAGCGCGAGAGGCTGTGCGGGTTGGGGTGTGGATTGGTGTGGTGGACATGTCGCTGCTGGCGCCCACCCTGATCACGCCAGGCGCCCGGTTGTGGACACTCGACAAGCGTCTTCCTCATTGGCCGAGCGCTTCGGCGTAGCCCACCGATGACGCTGTCCTGGCACGATGGCGCCCCCCGCGTTCAATCCACCACCGTCAGCTTGGCCACCGACAGCAGCAGCCATTTGCTGCCGTGGCGCGCAAAATGGACTTGGGCACGCTCATCGGTGCCGCTGCCTTCAAGGGCCAGCACCTTGCCTTCGCCGAACTTGGTGTGAAACACGGCAATGCCGGCGGCAAGACCATGCGCGGGCGCGCCCTTGCGCGGCGGCACCGGCAGATGGGCAAAGACCCCTGATTCAGCACCTGCGGATTTGAAACCGAATGACTGCCTGGCACTGGAAGAATATGCACTGCCTGCTCCTGAATGAGAAGCAAGCGCGGCAAAGGACTGGCGCTTGGGTGTGAGCCACTTGAGCGCCGCCTCAGGCAGTTCGTCGAAGAAACGGCTCCTGATGTTGTAGCGGGTCTGGCCATGCAACATGCGCGTTTGCGAATGGCTCAGATACAGGCGCCGGCGCGCGCGGGTGATGGCCACGTACATCAGGCGACGCTCTTCCTCCAGAGTGTCGCGCTCGCTGGCCGCGTTCTCGTGCGGGAACAGGCCCTCTTCCATGCCGCCGATGAACACACCATCAAACTCCAGCCCCTTGCTGGCGTGTACGGTCATCAGTTGCACGGCGTTCTGTCCGGCCTGGGCCTGGTTGTCGCCCGCCTCCAGTGCGGCATGGGTCAGGAAGGCGGCCAGCGGCGACAGGGTTTCGCCGGTGTCGGCGTCCACGATGCCGGGCATCGGTGGCTTGGGCGGTGCAGCGCCGCCATGCTCATCCAGCGGCAAGGCCACGGCATCGCGGCCAAAGCCCTCTTGCGTGACGAAGCTCTCCGCTGCATTGATCAGTTCCTGCAAGTTCTCGATGCGGTCGGCGCCTTCCTTTTCGGTGCAAAAGTGCGCCACCAGTCGCGTGGATTCGAGCATCTGCTCGATGATGCTGCGCAGATTCAGCCCCCGTGTCTGCGCGCGCAGGCCATCGACCAGCGCCACGAATGCGCCCAGGTTGATGCCCGCCTTGCCGGGCACGGCGCTCACGCCGTCGTACAGTGAGCAGCCGGCGGCGCGGGCTGCATCTTGCAGCACCTCGATGCTGCGCGCACCAATGCCGCGCGGCGGAAAGTTCACCACGCGCGCAAAGCTGGTGTCGTCCTGCGGGTTCTCCAGCAGGCGCAGATAGGCCAGCGCATGCTTGATTTCGGCACGCTCGAAAAAGCGCAGACCACCGTACACGCGGTAAGGCACGCCGGCATTGAACAGCGCCGATTCGATCACCCGGCTTTGCGCATTGCTGCGGTACAGCACGGCGATCTCCCGGTGCTCGAAGCCGTCGCTGCGCAGCAGTTGTTTGATCTCGTCGACCATCCACTGCGCCTCGGCCAGATCGGAGCTCGCCTCGTACACCCGCACCGGCTCGCCGGGGCCTTGCGTGGTGCGCAGGTTCTTGCCCAGGCGGCTGCTGTTGTGGCTGATCAGCGCGTTGGCCGAGTCCAGGATATGGCTGTAGCTGCGGTAGTTCTGTTCGAGCTTGATCTGCTGCTGCACGCCGAACTCGCGCACGAAGTCGGCCATGTTGCCCACGCGCGCACCGCGAAAGGCGTAGATGCTCTGGTCATCGTCGCCCACGGCCAGCACGCTGCCGTGCGCCTGGTAGCGCCCGTCCACGACATTGCCTGCCAACTGCTTGAGCCAGGCGTATTGCAGTTGGTTGGTGTCTTGGAACTCGTCGACCAGGATATGGGCAAAGCGGCGCTGGTAATGCGCACGCAGGTGATCGTTGTCACGCAACAGTTCGTAGCTGCGCAGCATCAGCTCGCCAAAATCGACAACGCCCTCGCGCTGGCATTGCTCTTCGTAGAGTTGGTAAATCTCGATCTTCTTGCGGGTGTTGCTGTCCTGGCCCTGCACATCGTTCGGGCGCAGGCCCTGCTCCTTGCAGTTGGCGATGAAGTGCGCCAAATCCTTGGGCGCAAAGCGCTCGTCATCAACGTTGTGTTGCTTGCACAGGCGCTTGACGGCGGCAAGCTGGTCTTGCGTGTCCAGAATCTGAAAGGTCTGCGGCAGGCCCGCAGCCTGATGGTGCGCACGCAGCAGGCGGTTGCACAGACCGTGGAAGGTGCCGATCCACATGCCGCGCACATGCACCGGCAGCATCGCCGACAGGCGCGCCACCATTTCCTTGGCGGCCTTGTTGGTAAAGGTCACGGCCAGGATACTGCCGGGCCTGGCATGGCCGTTTTGCAGCAGCCAGGCGATGCGCGTGGTGAGCACCCGCGTCTTGCCCGACCCCGCCCCCGCCAAGATCAGCGCATGGCCGGCCGGCAGCGTCACGGCGGCGAGTTGCTCGGGGTTCAGATGGACCAGAAGGGGGGATGCGGCCGATGGGGCATCCGGGAGCGGGTCTTGTGGGAACATGCAGCCATTGTAGAAAGCACCCGGCGCAACCGGGATCGTTTTGCAGCGCGCGCCCACTCGATGGAGCTTGGAATCCGATGGAAATCTTCGACTACGACAACGTCCTTTTGCTGCCGCGCAAATGCCGCGTGCGCAGCCGCTCGGAATGCGACACCAGCGTGCGGCTGGGCGAGCGCTCGTTTCGCATCCCCGTGGTGCCGGCCAACATGAAAACCGTGGTGGACGAAAAAATCTGCGCCTGGATGGCCCAGAACGGCTACTTCTACGTGATGCACCGGTTCGACCTGGACAATGTCCGGTTCGTCCGGGACATGCAGGCCCGGGGCTGCTACGCCTCGATATCGCTGGGCGTGCAACCACCCGACCATGACACCGTGGAGCAGTTGGCAGCACAGCGCATCACACCCGAATACATCACCATCGACATCGCCCACGGCCATGCCGACAGCGTGCAGGAGATGATCAACCGGATCAAGACCCGGCTCCCCCGGGCCTTCGTGATTGCCGGCAACGTGGCCACGCCCGAGGCCGTGATCGACCTGGAAAACTGGGGCGCCGACGCCACCAAGGTGGGCGTGGGCCCGGGCAAGGTCTGCATCACCCGGCTCAAGACCGGCTTTGGCACCGGCGGCTGGCAGTTGTCGGCGCTCAAATGGTGCGCCCGCGTGGCGACCCGGCCCATCATTGCCGACGGCGGCATCCGCAGCCATGGCGACATTGCCAAAAGCATCCGCTTCGGGGCCAGCATGGTGATGGTCGGCGCGCTGCTGGCCGGCCATGAAGAATCGCCCGGCCAAACCGTCGAAGAAGGCAGCGAGCGGTTCAAGGAATACTACGGCTCTGCCAGCCCTTTCAACAAAGGCGAGTACAAACATGTCGAGGGCCGGCGCATCCTGGAACCGATCAAAGGCCCGCTGGCCCATACGCTGGTGGAGATGGAGCAGGACCTGCAAAGCTCGATCAGCTATGCCGGTGGCAAGAAGCTGATGGACATCCGCAAGGTGAACTACGTGATCCTGGGCGGCGACAACGCGGTGTTGATGTGAGAAGCCGCCCCGAGTCGCCTGCAACGGCTCCCCCTCCGGGGCCTGCGGTTTACCCACAACTCCGCGCCGCAGGCCAGCTCAGGCTTGAAGGGGGTTGTAAGCGGTGTCGGACGATGTTGGCTTTGTATGGTGACAGTTCACGAGCGAGTTCAACCGATATTTTCCATTAGAAAATCTCAAGGCGAAAAACGGGAGAAAATCGCGCAGGCAAAGCAAAGGTTGTTGCCGCATCCCACAAGCAAATTTCATCTGTTCTCCGGCACTCAAATCGCGATTGCCTGGATTCAGTAAGGAATGCCCTGAATCTCAATGTTTTCAATGACTTGCGCTAATGGTTTTCATTGGGAATCGGGGCTAATGGGAAATCCCGGATGAAAGCGCCTATTCCAAACCCAGGCCCCGGGCTACAAGGTCTGTGGCGGCGGGTGATTTACGTCACGCTGTATGAACTGATCGCCATTGTGGTGGTCACGGTCGGGCTGGCTTGGCTGACGGGGCAGAGCGCGGGGCACTCGGGCGTGGTGGCAGTGGCGACTTCGGCGATTGCCGTGCTGTGGAACCTGTTGTTCAACTGGGCGTTCGAGTACTGGGAGTCGCGCCAGACCGTGCGCGGGCGCAATGTGCGACGGCGCATCGCACATGCCGTGGGTTTTGAGGGTGGCTTGGTGGTGCTTCTGGTGCCGCTACTGGCTTGGTGGTTTGGCATAAGCCTGTGGCAGGCGTTCGTGATGGACTTGGCGCTGGCCATCTTCTTTCTGGGCTACACCTTTGTTTTCAACTGGATGTTCGATCAGCTTTTCGGCCTGCCCGCATCGGCAGCGCGGACATCGGCAACACCAGTGTCTGCGGCCCGGCCTGGCAAGCCGGGCCGCAGACACTGACTGGCGACGGCGGCAGCAACCCTGTGGGTTTGCATCCCTTGCTTCTCGAAGCGATGCTCCAAGTGCTTGTTCACCGTGCGGTGGTGGTCCGCGCCCGGGATGCACGACATATGGCGCGCGGTGGCTCGTTCACCCCAGGCGATATGGAGCAGTCATGGCAATGTCATTCAGACTGCGCGGACATGCCGTCCTTGGCAGCCACTTTCGGGACCGGCCGCGCGCATGTAGAGCGAAGCCCGTCGATGTGCTCATTGAGGCTTGGATCGACGGAACGCCACATCGGATCCAGGATGAAATCAATGCCTTCGCGCCGCGCCAGCTTGGCCGCAGGAACGAAGTCGGCATCGCCGGCGACGAGAACGATCTGGTCAACCTGTCGCTTGAAGGCCAGTGACGCAATGTCGATCCCGATGCGCATGTCCACCCCTTTCTGGCGGACATTGGGCAGCAAGTCCCCTTCGGTCAGTTCCTCGAACTTGCGTTTCTTCTTGAGCAGGTCCTGGATGGCCGACGGCACCAGCGTCCACGGCGTATCCCCGGAAAGATGCCCCATGCGCAGGGCGAGCTTGCGCTTGCAACGCAGGCGTCCATGCAGTTCCGTGCGGAAGCGGGCCTCGTCGGTTTTCGAGAAATCGACGACCTTGCCGGTCAGGGGGTTGTGCAACTTCTTGAGCAGCGGGGGACAGTCGTAGAAAAAGATGCGATACAACTCGTGCTCCCGCCGTTTTCCTCGTGCGCTGCCTTCCCGCATGTGCAGCATGGCCCACCGCCAAGCCAAATCGGCCGCGCGCATCGCATCGTGCGCGCGCTCCGGGAAAATGGCACGAAAGCGTTTGACAAAGTAGCCGCCATCGATGAGTACAGCGGTGGGCACGATTCCTCCGGAAACGAAAACGCCCCAAGTTTTGGCACATCCAGGATGATTGGAGGCTTACTTCAAGGGGCGGGATACGCGCATTGTACTGCAAAATTCGCGGAGCCGAAATTCGGCACCAAATTCGGCACTGAATTTTGCCAAGCCGCTGGCTCCCACTTCAACGGGCAGGCGCCACAGGCGATTCTGGGGGTACACATCAACCCAAGCGCTTGACCAGGCTCGATGTATCCCAGCGGCGACCACCCATCTTCTGCACATCGGCATAGAACTGGTCGACCAGCGCCGTCACTGGCAAGCGCGAGCCGTTGCGCCGGGCTTCGTCGAACACCAGGCCCAGGTCTTTGCGCATCCAGTCGACCGCAAAGCCGAAGTCGAACTTGCCCTCCAGCATGGTCTGGCCGCGGTTGTCCAGTTGCCAGCTTTGTGCTGCGCCTTTGCCGATCACTGACAGCACCTGCTGCATGTCGAGACCGGCATTCTGGCCAAAGGCTATGGCCTCGGACAGGGCTTGCACCAGACCGGCGATGCAGATCTGGTTGACCATCTTGGCCAGTTGTCCTGAACCACTGGCACCCAGCAGCGTGCAGGCGCGCGCGAATGCCATGGCCACGGGCCGGGCCGCGTCGAAGGCTGCGGCATCGCCGCCGCACATCACGGTCAACAGGCCGTTTTGTGCGCCGGCCTGGCCACCGGAGACCGGGGCATCGACAAAGTGCAGGCCCAGGGCCAGGGCTGCGGCGTGCAGTTGCCGCGCCACTTGCGCCGATGCCGTGGTGTGGTCGACGAAGATGGCGCCAGGCGCCATGCCGGCAAAGGCGCCATCGGCACCGAGTGTGACGCTGCGCAGGTCGTCGTCGTTGCCCACGCAGCAGAACACCAACTCTGCGCCGGCTGCGGCTTCGCGCGGGCTGGCGGCATGTTTTGGACCATTGGTGCAGGCATATTCTTCGCACCATGCTGTCGATTTTGCGCTGGTGCGGTTGTAGACGGTGACCTGATGGCCGGCCAGCGCGAGGTGCGCGGCCATCGGATAGCCCATCACGCCCAGCCCCAGGAAGGCTGTCTTGCGCGCAGGGGCGGCGTCGTAGTGGCGCGGGTTGGTGCTTGGCATGGTTCAAACGATCCCTAAATGCTCGGTGCCAGCGGCCAGGTCGGGCGACTTGGCGCGTTGGCTGTTGAGTTTGATTTGCAGGCGCAGGTCATTGACCGAATCGGCGTTGCGCAGCGCGTCTTCGTAGCTGATCGCGTAGGCATCGTAGGCGTCGAACAGTGCCTGGTCGAAGGTCTGCATGCCCAGGTTGCGGCTCTTTTTCATGATTTCTTTGATCTCCGAGACTTCGCCCTTGAAGATCAGGTCGGAGATCAGCGGCGTGTTGAGCAGCACCTCGACCGCAGCGATGCGGCCCCTGCCGTCCTGTTTCGGGATCAGGCGCTGCGATATCAGGGCGCGCAGGTTCAGTGACAGGTCCATCAGCATCTGGATGCGGGAATCTTCGGGGAAGAAGTGGATGATCCGGTCGAGTGCCTGGTTGGCGCTGTTGGCGTGCAGCGTGGCCAGGCACAGATGGCCGGTTTCGGAGAAGGTGATCGCGTGCGCCATGGTTTCGCGGTCGCGGATCTCGCCCATCAGGACCACGTCGGGGGCTTGGCGCAGCGCGTTTTTGAGCGCAAGTTCCCAACTGTCGGTGTCCAGACCCACTTCGCGCTGCGTCACCACGCAGTTCTTGTGCGAGTGCACGAATTCGACCGGGTCTTCCACCGTGACGATGTGGCCGAACGAGTTTTCGTTGCGCCAGTCGACGAGCGCTGCCAGCGTAGTGGTCTTGCCCGAGCCGGTGGCGCCCACCAGGATGCACAGGCCGCGCTTGTGCATGGACACTTCCTTGAGCACCTGCGGCAGTTTCAGGCTGTCGATGGTCGGCGGCGTCAGCGGAATCGTGCGCAGCACCATGCCGACCTTGCCCTGCTGTATGAAGGTGTTGACCCGAAAGCGGCCGATGCCGGCGGGCGAGATGGCGAAGTTGCATTCTTTGGTGCGCTCGAAGTCGGACACCTGTTTGTCGCTCATGATGGCGCGGGCCAGCGTCTGCGTGTGGCTCGGGGACAGCGGCTGGGGCGAGACCTTGGTCACCTTGCCATCGACCTTGATGGCCGGCGGAAATTCTGCGGTGATGAACAAGTCGCTGCCGTTGCGGCTGACCATCAGCCGCAACAGGTCATTGATGAATTTGCTGGCCTGGTCGCGGTCCATCAGAGTTTCCTCCCGGGTGATCTGTCTATCGGGCGATTATGGGGCCTGTGCCAGGGGGCGGCGTGGCGCTGGAAGATGCGAATCCGGGGCACCATTTTTTCACGCATGGGCCGCGCGGCAACGCGCATGTCGTGCCCGGCTAGCAGGTTCAGCCAAGATCGCGGCTCGATGTGTCGAAAAACGGGCCAGGCCGCAGCGCCGCAGACGGACAAGCATCCCGGCAGCAAAGCAAGCGCGCCGCCCGTGCCGGCATTTTCTTTCAGCGCGGAACCTGTCAGGCAGCATGTTTGCAGCGGGATCTTTGTCCCGGCATGGTCCGGGTTGAAAAATACCCTGAGCGCATCACTCTTGGTTGTCGCTCAGGTTGGCACTGACCGCGCGCAGGCGCAGCGATAGCTTGCGGGCCAGCAGCGTGACCAGGCTGGCGGCCAACTGCGGCTCCTCGTTCATCATCTCGTCCATGCCCTCGGCGCTGAGCACGGCGACTTCGCAAGGGGTGAGTGTGGCGCAGGCCGAAAAACGGCTGCCGCTGTCGAGCAGCGACATTTCGCCGAGCATGTCCCCGGGCTGGGCCTCGGCCAAGCGCCGTTGCTTGCCCCAAGGCTGTATGCGGTCGATGGCCATGGTGCCGGTGAGCACCACCACCAGGAAGTTGCCGTATTCATCCTGCCGGATCACATCGCGGTGGGCGGCAATGGTGGCAAATTCAAAAAAGCGCTCTACGCGCGCCAAGGCGCCTTTGTCCAACTGCGCCATGTACTTGTCTTTGGCCCACAGGTGGCGTAGCAGCTTGCCGCCCCGGTGCGCGGACAGGCGCTGCGCGCCCACTTCGACGGCCCGCGCTTCCCAGGGCACCAGCATCTCGTCGTCCACGCCCTGGTGTGCGAACGCGGAGGCGAACAGCATGGAGTCAGTGTGGTGGGGGCTGGCCGGTTGGGTCTTGCGGGGCTTGGTTCTCAGAAGGCTCAAGATGCCTTTCATCGCTCGCTCCGGTATGCGGCGCATTGGAATGCCGCATGGTTTCTGGGGTCATGGGTGGGATGGGTTTGTACAAGGGCATGGTGTCGTGTCAGCCGGGGAAGTTTTCGGGAATCTTGGCTTTGCTGCGCGCTTCGGCTGGGGTGATGATTTTGCTCTTTACCAGGTCGGTCAGGTTCTGATCCAGGGTTTGCATGCCCACGCTGTTGCCGGTCTGTATCGCCGAGTACATCTGCGGCACCTTGGCCTCGCGGATCAGGTTGCGGATGGCGCTGGTGCCGAGCATGATTTCATGCGCCGCCACGCGGCCCGCGCCGTCGCGCGTCTTGCACAGGGTTTGCGAGATCACGGCCTGCAGCGATTCGGACAGCATGGCGCGGATCATTTCTTTTTCTTCGGACGGGAACACGTCGATGATCCGGTCTATGGTCTTGGCGGCGCTGGAGGTGTGCAGCGTGCCGAATACCAAGTGGCCGGTTTCAGCGGCCGTCATCGCCAGGCGGATGGTTTCCAGATCACGCATTTCGCCGACCAGGATGGCGTCGGGGTCTTCGCGCAAGGCCGATTTGAGCGCGGCGGAGAACGACAGCGTCATCGGGCCTACTTCGCGCTGGTTGATCAGGCATTTCTTGGACTCGTGCACGAATTCGATCGGGTCTTCCACCGTCAGGATATGGCCGTACTCGGTTTCGTTCAGGAAATTGACCATGGCCGCCAGCGTGGTCGACTTGCCCGAGCCGGTGGGGCCGGTCACCAGCACCAGCCCGCGCGGCTTGAGCGCCAGGTCGGCGAAGATCCTCGGGGCGTTGAGTTGCTCGAGCGTCAGGATTTTGCTCGGAATCGTGCGGAACACGGCGGCCACGCCGCGGTTCTGGGTGAAGGCGTTGACGCGAAAGCGCGCCAAGCCTTCGATTTCAAACGAGAAGTCGATCTCCAGAAATTCCTCATAGATTTTGCGTTGGGAGTCGCTCATGATGTCGTACACCATGGAATGCACCGCCTTGTGGTCGAGCGCATCGATGTTGATGCGCCGCACGTCGCCATGGACCCGGATCATCGGCGGCAGACCAGCAGAAAGGTGCAAATCCGACGCCTTGTTCTTGACGCCGAATGCGAGCAATTGGGTAATGTCCACGGAATCCCTCCATCGTTGCGGGTGATTGTGCTGACTGTCTGGTTTGGTACGCTCGGGACTGACCATTATGACAACGATTGCTACCAACCTCCAGCAGGTCGCGGACCGGATGACCCGAGCCTGCATGGCCGCCGGGCGCGCACCGGCCAGCGTCGGCCTGCTGGCCGTTGCCAAGACCTTCAACGCCGACGCGGTGGCGCAGGCGGTGGCGGCTGGCCAGCGCGCCTTTGGCGAAAACTACATCCAAGAGGGCGTGGACAAGATCCTCGCCCTGCGCGCGGCCTTGCCCGATGCAGCGCTGCAATGGCATTGCATCGGCCCGGTGCAGAGCAACAAGACGCGGCTCGTGGCCGAGCATTTCGACTGGGTGCACAGCGTCGATCGACTCAAGATCGCGCAGCGCCTGTCGGCCCAGCGCCCCGCGCATCTGCCGCCTCTGCAACTGTGCATTCAGGTGAACCTCGACGGGGGCGCCACCAAGTCGGGCGTGACAGCGGGGCAACTGCCGGGGTTGCTGCGCGCCATCGCGCAACTGCCACGGCTGCGGCTGCGCGGGCTGATGAGCATCCCCGACCCGGCTCCTGACTTTCAAGCGCAAAAGGCGATTCATGCCAGCGTCAAGCGGCTGTTTGACCAGATATGCGCCAGCGCGGTACCGGGTCTGGAGGACTTCGACACCCTGTCCCTGGGCATGACCGCCGATCTGGAGGCCGCGATCTGGGCCGGCAGCACCCTGGTGCGCGTGGGTAGTGGCATCTTCGGCGACCGGCCTGGCCCGCTGCGCTGATCAGCCCGGCAGCGCAAACCGCTCCACACAGTCCAGCGTCGCAGCCACATCGGATGGGCTCACGTCCAGATGCGTCACCCAGCGCAGCCGCGTCTGGCCGCCGTACAGGCTGCTGGTCACGCGCACTCCGTTGTCTGCCAGCCAGGCGCTGAAGGCTGGCGCCACATCGGGGTGCAGGTCGGTGAACAGGATGTTGGTCTGCCAGGGCTGCACGCTGATGCGGCCTTGCAGCACCGGGTGGCTGCGGCCCGCCGCGCTCAGGCCCCGGGCGAGTTGGTCCAGGTTGGCATGGTCTTCGGCCAGCCGCCGCACATGGTGCTGTAGCGCGTAGTGGCCGGCGGACGCCAATATGCCGGCCTGCCGCATGCCGCCGCCCAGAATCTTGCGGGTACGGCGCGCCTGGCGGATGAAGTCGCGCCGGCCCAGCACCAGCGAGCCTACCGGCGCCCCCAGGCCCTTGCTCAGGCACAGCGAGACCGAGTCGAAATGGCTGCACAGGCTGCGCGCCTGGGCATAGACATCGGTGCCGCTGCGCTGCGCATCGGCAATGGCGGCGTTGAACATGCGCGCGCCGTCCAGGTGCAGCGCCAGTCCGTGCTGGCGGGTCAGTCGGGCCACCTCGGCCAGGTAGGCCGGCGGCAGCACCTTGCCGCCGGTGGTGTTCTCCAGCACCACCAGGCGGGTGCGCGCAAAGTGCGCGTCGTCGGGTTTGATCGCGGCGGCGATGTCGGCGATGCGCAGCGTGCCGTCGGGCTGGTTTTCCAGCGGCTGGGGTTGTATCGAGCCCAGCACCGCCATGCCCCCGGCCTCCCAGCGGTAGGTGTGCCAGTTTTGCCCGACGATGGCTTCGTCGCCCCGCTGGCAGTGCCCCCATAGCGCGATCAGGTTGGTTTGCGTGCCCGAGGGTGCGAACAGCGCGGCCTCGAAGCCCAGCACCTCGGCCGCATGTTCTTGCAGCGCGTTCACCGAAGGGTCGTCGGCATAGGCATCGTCGCCCAGCGGGGCCTGGAACATGGCTGCGCGCATCGCCGGCGTGGGTTGGGTCACGGTGTCGCTGCGAAAGTCGGGCATGGGGCGCTCTCCTGGGTCAAGTCGTCAAAGTCGTCAATAGGCCGCTTATGGTAGCGGCGGCCACGCGCGATGCCGGCCATGGGGGAAAGCCAATGGGGGAGAAAGAACTGTGCCTGCCGGCGATCAGGCGCGCTCGGGGGCAATCGATCAGGGTCGGGCCATCTTGCACTGCGTGCCCTGCGCCAATTCGTTGCCGGTGTAGGCCATGTCGGTGCGAAAGCCGTAGTTCGTGCCCTCCCAGCCGGCTTTGACGGCCTTGCCGTCCACCGGCGCAATGGTGTTGACCACCTGGGGCAGCAGCAGTTGATGGTCTTCGCCGCGCATGCGCACCGGGCCGATGACGGAATCGAGCGTCAGGTCTTCCAGCGCCCGGGCGATCTTCAGCGGGTCGGTGGACTGGGCCTTGTCGATGGCGGCGGCCAGAAAGCGCGGCGTCATCTCGATGCGGGGCGCCAGAAAATCCTTGCCGGTCTTGGCTTTGTAGGCCCGGGCCAGCGCGTCGACCCGGGGCGTTTCGGCCTGGCCAGGGTGCCATTCTGCGACCCAGGTCAACTGCCCCAGCCGGGCCTGCGATACGGCCAGCACCGTGCCCGGCATGGCCCCGGCGCTGTGGTTGAAGTAGCGCAGATGGTAGCCCGCGTCGCCCGCCGCCTTGAGCAGCAGCACCAGGTCTTGGCCCCAGTTGCCGGTGATCACCGTGTCGGCTGCGCTGCTTTTGACCCTGGCCAGGTAGGGCGCGAAGTCCTTGACGCGGCCAAGCGGGTGCATGGTTTCGCCGACGAATTGGATGTCGGGCCGCGCCAGGCCCACCATCTCGCGCCCGTAATGCGCCCATTGCCGGCCATGCGCGTAGTCCTGGTTGAGCAGGTAGACGCGGCTGATGTCGGGCTGCTTTTTCATGTAGTTGGCGATGGCCTTCATCTTCATCGCCGTGTTGGCCTCGAACTGGAAATGCCAGAAGTTGCAGGTCTTGCCCGTCAGGTCGGGGTCGATCGAGGAGTGGTTGAGCACGATCACCTCTTTGCCCGGGTTGCGCTGGTTGTGGCGCGCCGCCGCCTGCACCAGCGCCGTGACCACCGACGAGCCCGAGCCGCCGGTGACGATGGCGCGCGCGCCTTGGTCGATGGCCGCTTGCAAGGCGCTTTGGCTCTCCTGGGCCGAGAGCCTGCTGTCGAACAGCAGCAGTTGCAGCCGCTGGCCCTTGAGCACGCCGCCTTTGGCGTTGATGTCTTCGACGGCGTACTGGGTGTGCGTGAGCATCAACTCGCCGACACTGGCAAACGGGCCGGTGAGCGGGTCGATATAGGCGATCTTGAATGGCTCCTGCGCGCCGGCGGGGGTACTGAACGATAAGGCGAACGACAAGGCGGCCGGGACGGCCAAGGCGGCCAGCCGGGCGAGCAAGGTGGTTTGCATGGTGCGCTCCTTTTATCTGTGGGGGCCTCGTCATTGCGTCGCGCGGCGGCGCTTGCGGCGCAGCCCGAGCACGCGCCAGGCCAGATGCGCCAGTTCCTGCACCAACGCCTCTGGCGCCAGGCGCCCATCGGGGCGGTACCAGTGGTAGAGAAAGCCCGGCAGGCTGCAGGCCGCCAGCGCAGTGACCTTGGTGTCGTTGAACTCGAACATGCCGTCGCGCCGCCCCTCATCGAGCAGGGCGCAGAGCCGGTCGTAGAAATGGTTGGCCAGCCGCTTTTGCATGGCGATGTATTCCGGGCGGTAGGCCTGCGGATCGCGGTACACGAAGAACGCGGCCGGGTGCTGCTCCAGCGTGGTGCGGATCAGGCGCTCCAGGCCCTCGGTCACCTTCAGATGCGCGGGGCGCAGGTCGTCGGCGGCGAAGTCCATGCTCGTGAAGCAGGCCACGGCAGGGGCCCAGGACAGGGTCTCGAAAATCTCCTGCTTGCTGCGAAAGTAATAGTAGACGAAGGGCTTGGTCACCCCCAACCGCCGCGCGATCTGCTCGATGGTGGTGCTGGCGTAGCCCTGTGCGTCGAACAGCGCCTCGGCGGCGCGCAATATGCGTTCGCGCTTGTCATCAGCGTCTGCGGCCCGGCGGCGGGCGGCAGGCGGTTGTCCTGCGTGCGACCCCTTGCCCTTGGGCGATCCTTTGTGTGACCGACGATTCATACCCATGGGTGGCCATGTTCTACCCGTCGGTATATATTGGCAAGTAGCTGGCGGGTGGATGCGCCTATCGCAAACCCTGACAGGCCACCGGGAACCAGCGGATCCAGGAGACAACCGATGCCCGAGACCACAGCGCAGCGACCGCTGCACGAACAGTTGCGCCGCAACGCGCGCCAGACGCCCGATCGCGTCGCCTGCCTCTGGTACGGCCAGCCCATCACCTGGGCTGAACTCGATGCCGCCAGCGACGCCTTTGCCGCACGCCTGCAGGCCCTGGGGGTGCAGCGCGGCGAGCCGGTGGCGCTGTTCATGAACAACTGCCCGCAGTACCTGATGGCGCATTACGGCATACAAAAGATCGGCGCCATCTGCTGCCCCTGCGGCCCGCTGAACAAGGAGCATGAACTGGCCTACCAACTGTCGGACCTGCAAGCCCGCGTGATCGTCGCTGCCGATCTGCTGCTGCCCGTGATCGACAAGGTGCGCGCGCAGACGGCGCTGGCGCATGTCTTTGTCGTGCGCTACGGCGATTGGCTGCCCGACATGCCCACCATCGATGTGCCCGACGAACTACAGGCCCTGCGTGCCGCCGCCGCG
Organism: Verminephrobacter eiseniae EF01-2; assembly: GCF_000015565.1. Taxonomy (NCBI): domain Bacteria; kingdom Pseudomonadati; phylum Pseudomonadota; class Betaproteobacteria; order Burkholderiales; family Comamonadaceae; genus Verminephrobacter; species Verminephrobacter eiseniae. Next base: position 1,877,842 of record NC_008786.1, on the reverse strand, counting down.
CCCGTGCCGGCGGGCTGCGAGGATTTTCTGGCCCTGGTGCGCGCTGGCGGCACACCGGCACCGGTGCGCATCGCCATGGACGACGTGGCCCTGATGACCTACACCTCGGGCAGCACCGGCCTGCCCAAGGGCGCGATGCTGACCTATGAAAACGCCCGCTTCAAGACCGCTGCCGCCGCCGACTGCAACGCTGCGCGCAGCGACGATGTGCTGCTGGCCGTGGCGCCGCTGTACCACATTGCCGGCATGGTGATGGGCGTGAACCTGCCGGTTCACACCGGCGCCACGGCAGTGCTGCTGTACCGCTTCGACCCGCTGGGCGTTGCGCAGGCGCTGGAGCGCTACCGCGTGAGCTGGTGGTACAGCATTGCGCCGATGAACAGCGCCCTGATGCGCCTGCCCGGCGCCCGCGCGATGGACTGGAGCGCGCTGCGCATCAACCCGGTGACCAGTTTCGGCATTACCTTCACCGAGCAGTTGGCGCAGCAATGGCAGCGCTTCGCCCCCCGCTGCGCAGCGTTCGAGGCCGGCTACGGCCTGTCTGAAACGCACACCATCGATGTCTGCATGCCGCCGGAGGCGATCCGCTGGGGCGCGCATGGCAAGCCGGTGGCGGGCAACCGCATCCGCATCATCGACCCCGACACCGGCGCACCACTGCCCGTGGGGGCCGCAGGCGAGATCACGATCCATGGGCCAGGCAACTTCAAGGGCTACTGGAACCGGCCCGAGGCCACGGCGCAGACGCTCAGGAACGGCTGGGTGCACACCGGCGACATGGGCCGGATCGACGCCGACGGCTACCTGACCTTCATCGGCCGCTTCAAGGAGATGATCAAGGTCTCGGGCTACAGCGTGTTCCCCGAGGAGGTCGAAACCCTGCTCATCCGCCACCCCGCCGTGGCGCAGGCCGCCGTGATCGGCGTGCCCGACGAGCACAAGGGCGAGGTCGTGCGCGCCTTCATCGTCCTGCGTGCCGGCCAAGCGCCGGACGCCGCCGAACTGCTGGCCTGGGCGCGCGACAACATGGCGCCGTACAAAGTCCCGCGCGAGCTGCGCTTCATCGACGCGCTGCCCAGCACCGGCGCCGGCAAGGTGCTGCGCCGCTTGCTGCGCGACCTGGCCTGAGCGCCCCCGGCGGTCGACATGCAACGGCCGCCGGCGCAGTAGCAACACAAGCGCTGACAGCCATTGAAAACATAGCAACCCGAAACCAAACCAAACCATGCCATCCCAACCCCTGTTCGCCCGGGTCCTGGTCGCCAACCGCGGCGAGATCGCGCTGCGCATCGTGCGCGCGCTGCACGACCTGGGCCTGGCCAGCGTTGCGGTGTACGCCGCCGACGATGCCGCCAGCCCGCATGTGGCTGCGGCCGACCAGGCCGTGGCGCTGGACGCCACCGGCGCGGCGGCCTACCTCGACGCGGCGCGCCTGATTGCCATCGCCAGGGCGCAGGGGTGCGACGGCCTGCACCCCGGCTACGGCTTTCTGAGCGAACGCGCCGACTTCGCCCGGGCCTGCGCCGCCGCCGGGTTGCGCTTCATCGGCCCGACACCGGAACAACTGGCCTTGCTCGGCGACAAGGGCCAGGCGCGGGCGCTGGCGCTGCGCTGCGGCGTGCCGCTGCTGCCCGGCACGCAAGCTGCGGTCACACTCGAACAGGCCCAGGCTTTCTGGCAAGCGCAGTGCGCAGACGGCAACGGCGGGGCCGGCATCGTGCTCAAGGCACTGGGCGGCGGCGGCGGGCGCGGCATGCGCGCGGTGCAGAGCGCCGACGAACTGCCGGCCGCATACGCGCGCTGCCGCAGCGAGGCGCTGGCGGCCTTCGGGGTCGATGGCCTGTATGTCGAACGGCTGATGGGCAACGCGCGCCACATCGAGGTGCAGGTGCTGGGCGACGGCCGCGAGGTGATGGCGCTGGGCGAGCGCGAATGCACCGTGCAGCGGCGCTTTCAGAAACTGGTGGAAATCGCGCCCAGCCCCACGCTGCCCGCTGCGCTGCGCGCGCGCATCAGCGCAGCGGCGCTGACCATGGCGCGCGAGTTGGCCTACGAGGGCCTGGGCACCTTTGAATTTCTGGTCGACCAGAGCCACGGCACCAGCCCCTATGTCTTCATCGAGGCCAACCCGCGCCTGCAGGTCGAGCACACCATCACCGAAGCCGTCACCGGTCTGGACCTGGTGCAAACACAATTGGCACTGGCGGCGGGCCAGAGCCTGCGCGCACTGGGCCTGAACCCCGAGGCGCCGCCAGCCGTGCAAGGCTATGCGATCCAATGGCGCATCAACGCCGAAACACTGGACGCGCAGGGCAGCGCCATGCCCGGCAGCGGCCGGCTCACGCGCTTCGACCTGCCCGCCGGCCCCGGCATCCGGGTGGACACGCATGGCGTGGCTGGCGCCGCGCCCTCGCCGCATTACGACACATTGCTGGCCAAGCTCATCGTGCACGGCCCCCACTTCGACACGGCACTGCGCCGCTCGCAGCGGGCGCTGGCCGAATGCCGCATCACCGGCCTGGCCAACAACCTGGCCCTGCTGCGGGCGCTGGCCGCCCGGCCCGAGATGCACAGCCAGCAACTGCATACGCGCTGGCTCGAATCGGTGCTGCCGCAACTGCTGGCCGCCACAGAAAATACCGCGCAGCAAGCAGATGAAACCAGCCCCGGCGACCCCGGCGGCCAGCGCAGCGCAGCCCCACCGGCCGGCAGCGTGCCGGCCCCGATGGCGGCCCGGCTGGTGCAGCGCAGCGTGGCCGAGGGCGACACCGTGGCCGCAGGCGCCGAACTGGCCGTGCTGGAAGCCATGAAAATGGAGCATCTGCTGCTGGCCCCACATGCCGGCCAGTTGCGCGCATGGCTGGCCGCGCCCGGCGACTACCTGGCGCAGGGCCAGCCGCTGCTGGTGCTCGACGCCGTCGAAGGCGCGGCGCCCACGCTGGCGCAAGCTGCTGCCGAGCAAGACCCCGACCAACTACGCCCCGACCTGCAACAGGTGCTCGAACGCCATGCACTCGCGCTCGACGCCGCCCGCCCCGAAGCCATGGCCCGGCGCCAGGCCCAAGGCGGGCGCAGCGCGCGCCAGAACATCGCCGACCTGTGCGACGCCGGCAGCTTCATCGAATACGGCGCACTGGCGATTGCCGCGCAGACCGGGCGCCGCAGCCTGGAGGACCTGATCGCCAACACCCCCGCCGACGGCATGGTCACCGGCATCGGCAGCATCAACGGCGCCAGCTTTGGCGCCGACCAGGCGCGCGCCGTGGTCATGGCCTATGACGCCACCGTGCTGGCGGGCACGCAGGGCGCGCGCAACCACGCCAAGACCGACCGCATGTTGGGCATAGCGCTGGCGCAGAAACTGCCCGTGGTGCTGTTTGCCGAAGGCGGCGGAGGCCGCCCGGGCGACACCGACATGCCCGTCGTGGCCGGCCTGCATGTGCGCACCTTCGCCAGCTACGCCGCGCTCTCGGGCCAGGTGCCGGTGATCGGCATCGCGGCCGGGCGCTGCTTTGCCGGCAATGCCGCGCTGCTCGGCTGCAGCGACGTGATCATCGCCACGCGCAGCAGCAACATCGGCATGGGCGGCCCGGCCATGGTCGAAGGCGGCGGACTGGGGCGCTTTCGGCCCGAGCAGATCGGCCCCAGCCATGTGCAGCACGCCAACGGCGTGATCGATGTGCTGGTGGACGACGAAGCCGAAGCCGTGCAAGCCGCGCGGCAATACCTGTCATTCTTTCAGGGCCGCCTGGCGCCATGGAGCGCGCCCGAGCAGCGCCTGCTGCGCGCCCTGGTGCCGGAAAACCGGCTGCGCGTCTACGACACCCGCAGCGCCATGAGCACATTGGCAGACCAAGGCAGCCTGCTGCCGCTGCGCACCGGCTTCGGCCCCGGCATCCACACCGCGCTGGCGCGCATCGAAGGCCGGCCCGTGGGCCTGCTGGCCAACAACCCGCTGCACCTGGGCGGCGCCATCGACGCCGACGCCGCCGACAAAGGCGCGCGCTTCATGCAACTGTGCAACGCCCATGGCCTGCCGCTGGTGGGCCTGGTGGACACCCCCGGCTTCATGGTCGGCCCGGACATCGAAGCCACAGCGCAGGTGCGCCATGTCAGCCGCCTGTTCGTCACCGCCGCCGGCCTGCGCGTGCCGTACTTCGGCGTGGTCCTGCGCAAAGGCTATGGCCTGGGCGCGATGGGCATGGCCGCCGGCGGCTTTCACGCCCCGGTATTCACCGTCGCCTGGCCCACCGGCGAGTTCGGCGCCATGGGCCTGGAAGGCGCAGTGCGCCTGGGTTTTCGCAAAGAGCTGCAAGCCCGCCCCGAAGGCCCCGAGCGCGACACCCTGTTCCAGCAACTGCTGGCGCGCCAGTACACCAACGGCGCCGCCATGCACATGGCCAGCACCCTGGAGATCGACGCCGTGATCGACCCCGCCGACACGCGCGCCTGGCTGGCGCGGGGCTTGGCATCGACGCAAGTGGCGCCGTGGGGGCATCGGTTTGTCGATACTTGGTAGGGTCTGAAATCCACCCCCTGGTCGATGCCCGGAAATATTGCCCTGCGTCAGGCAAGAAGGTCGCAAGACCCATGAACCCCCCGCGCTGCGACCCGGTTGCCGGGGGTGCTCAAAACGCATTGGACCAACCTGCACCAGAGACCGCAGGTGTGTCTTTGTTCATGCATTGCGCCTTTGCATTTCGCTGTTTCATTCATCGCAATCGATTCGATTTGCAAGTTTTCGTGACTTCCCGGCGCTTGCCCCGGTGCTTGTCCCGGTGCTTGCGGCCTGGCTGCGATCGGCGCTGCCGGACGGTGGCGCCGCTTCGGCCACGATGACCTCGACGCCAAGTTCAGCGAGTTTCGTTGCCAGCGGCCCTTCGGGTGCGGCGCTGACGACGAGGCAGGCGATCCGCTCCAGGCCGCAGACCGGAAACAGCGCGCAGCGCCCGAGCTTGGAGGCATCGGCGACGACGGTGACGCGCGTGGCGCGGGCGATCATCGCGCGGGCGATTTCTGCTTCCTCCAGCGCGTAGTCCTGCAGGCCGTTCAGGCCGATCGCGCCGACCGTGATCACCGCATGGTGGGCGTTGAACTGCGCCACCTGCGCGACCGCCAAGGGGCCCAGGTTTTCGGACGCTTCGGCACGGTATTCGCCGCCGATCAGAAAGACCCGGTTGCGGCCCGGCCCGCGCGCCAGGCGCTGGGTGATCGAGACCGAGTTGGTGATGATCGTCATGCCGCTGGTGCCGGCCAGTTCTTGCGCGAAGGCCAGCGTGGTGGTGCCGGTGTCGATGAACAAGCTGTCGCCCGCGCCGAACAGCGCTGCGGCCCGACGGCCGACGGCGCGTTTTTCGCGCGCGAACTCGTGGATGCGGGTGCTGAATGCGTCTTCGGTCAGCGCCCCGGCGCCGGTGGCGCCGCCGTGGTACTTGCGCAGGCGCCCGTCGCGCGCCAGCCGCGTCAGGTCGCGCCTGATGGTTTCGCGCGAGGCCCCGAAGCGCTGGGCGAGAAAGTCGACGGACACATGCCTGTGCTCGTCGACGATTTCGAGGATCGCGGCGTGTCTTTCGCTAGGGCGCATGGTGTCGATGGTTGGCGCTGCGCGCGCGGGGCCCTGCCGACGCCACGGCCGCATTCACGGCGGTCCGGGCGCCGGCCCGGACGGCTCGCGCTTCCAGCCCATTGTCTTTGAAACGGCGGCGTCAAAGCGCAGTTGCCAGTCCTGCGCCTGGCCCGGCGTGATGCGCGGCTCGAAGCTGTCGGCCATGTCGTCGGCCTGCGTTGGCAGCAGTTGCCCGGCGCCGCGCGCGGCCAGCGCCGCGCAGCCCAGGGCCGTGCGCTCGTCGAACCGGGACGTGACGATGGTCCGGCCCAGCATGTCGGCGAGAAACTGGCAGAAATAGGGGTTGCGGGCCAGGCCGCCGTCTATCGCCAGGCGGCTCGCCATGCCGACATGGCCGGCCATCGCCCGGATCACCTGCGCAGCGCGCATGGCCACGCCTTCGAGCAGGGCCTGGCACAGGTCCTGCCGGGTGGTGGCGGCGTTCATCCCGAGCCACAGCGCGGCAGCGCTGCGGTCCCAGTGCGGGCAGGCCAGGCCCGACAGGGCCGGCACGAAGACCAGCCCGCGCGCGATGGCCGGCGCCGCGCTGAACGCGGCCAGTTCCGCAAGCTCCTGGAACAGGCCCAGGCGGGCGGCCCATTCGACGGCTGCGCCGGCGTCATAGACCCCGCCGTCGAGCGCGTAGGTGATCTGCCCGCCGATCTGCCAGGCGAGCGTCGGCAGCAGCCCGAGCGCCGGCGCGCGCACGATCTGCGCGCCCGTCAGCGCCAGCGCGAAGGCCCCGGTGCCGAAGGTGATCTTGGCCTCGCCCGCTGCGCGGCAGCCATGCCCGTACAGGGCCGCCTGCTGGTCCACGATGGAGGCGGTCACGGCAGTGCCGCAGTAGCTGCCGAATTCGCCCACCGTGGGCACGATCCGGGGCAGGCATTCCATCGGCACGCCGAACAGCGCGCACAGCGCGGGGTCCCAGGCAGCGCTGGCCAGATTCATCAGCGAGGTGCGCGAGGCCGTGGTGGCATCGGTCACGAACTGCCCTGTCAGCCGCTCCAGCAGGAAGGCGTCCGTGGTGCCGAGCCGCAGGCGCCCGCGCCGGTGCGCCTGCGCGACGGCGGCGTCGTGCCGCAGCAGCCAGCCGAGCTTGGCGGCCGAGAAGTAGCTGTCCAGCGGCAGGCCGGCGCGTTCCAGCGTCAGCGCTTGCGCGCCTTCGGCGCGCAACTGCGCCAACTGTTGCTCCGTGCGGTTGTCCTGCCAGACGATCACCGGCGACAGCGGCGCGCCGCTGCGCGCATCCCAGGCCAGGCAGCTTTCGCCCTGGTTGGCGATGCCGATCGCCTGCACCTGGCCTGCGGCGTGCAGGCAAGCCTGCACATTGGCCCAGATCTCCAGCGGCGCATGCTCGACCCAGCCGGGGTGGGGGTAGTGCTGCCCGTGCCGCAGCGCCAGCAAGACCTGCGCTGCGGCGCCGGCACCGGCCAGCAAGACGCGGGTGCTGGTGGTTCCCTGGTCGATCGCGGCAAATGGTTTCATGGGGTCGGGTCCTGGTGTGCGTGGTGTGCGTGGTGCGCGTCACGGGTCACTGCTGTCCGACAGCGCGATGCGCAGCGTGCTGGCGCCGTCGGGCAGCGCCAATTGCCGCAGCGGCACGAGGATGCGCCGCTGCGGCAGGCTGCGCAGCCGCTGGCGCCAGATCTGCCGGCCCAGCGCGCTGACGGTCAGCAGGCCACGGGTCGCGCGGCCCACGCGCAGTTGCAGTTCGGGCAGCCCATAGGGGCCGAGCGGCAGGCTCAGAAGCTGCGGCATCACGTAGCGTATGCCTTGCGCGCATTCGATCGTCAGCGGCTGCTGCGCGCCGGGCAACCGGCCCCGCAGGTCGGCGGCGACGGCCTGGCCGATGCGCGCGCCTTCGCGAAAGGACCAGCCGGCCGTCTCCAGCGGGCGCAGCAGGTTGCCGGCGGCGAAAAAGCGCGGGTCCGAGCAGCGTCCGAACTGGTCCACCTGCGGCCCGCCGGTGCTGTCGGCCAGCACCAGATGACTGGCACGCACCAGCGCCGCTTCGGGCACGAAGCAGCCGGTGAACAGCACGCCGTCGCAGGCGATGTCCTGCTGGCTGCCATCGGCCCGTTGCAGCAGGACCGATTCGACCCGCTGCCGGCCCCGTATCTCCAGCAACTGCGTGCCGTAGTGCACGGCAATTCCCTGCAGGCGCGGCAGCAGCATGCAAGGCCAATAGGTGCTCGGGCGCGCGGCCGATTCGATCAACGCCACCGGCGCAATGCCCGCCGTGCGGCAGGTCAGCAGCGCCGACAGCGCCACCAGTTCCGTGCCGACGATCACCGGACGCCGGAATGGCACCAGGCCCTGCAAATAGACGAAAGCCTGCAAGGCGCCGGTGTTGATCACGCCCAGCGGGCGGTCGCCCGATACCAGGCGGGCCGAGCGCGGCGTCTCCCGCACGCCCGTGGCCAGGATGACGCGGCGCGCCTGGAGCCGGTCGCGCCCTGCGGGGGAGACGATGTCGAGCACCGCGTCGGGCAGCAGCGCCAGCACGGTGGTGCGCAGATGGAGCTCGACGCCCGCTTGCTGCGCCAGATCGAGCAGCCGCCGGGCGTATGCCGGCCCGGTGCAGACCCGGCCGAACTCGCGCATGCCGAAAGGCGGATGCCCGCAGTGGCGCGGCACGCCGCCGGCGCTGTCTTCGCGCTCCAGCAGCAGCACCCGCCGCAGCCCCTGGCGGCGCAGCGCCACGGCGGCCGCGATGCCTGCCGGGCCGCTGCCGACGACCACTGCGTCGATAGGCTCAGCCATGCCGATCCAGTGTGGCGAGCGCCAGCGGAGCGTGGAAATGCCCGGCGCTCAGTTCGGCCACGCGGGCCGCGCAATGAAAACCCTGGCACCGGCCCATGCAGACCCGGGTGCGGCGCTTGAGGCCGCCCAGGTCCAGGGCCGGCACCGGGCCTGTCAGCGCCGCCTCGATCTCGCGCCGGGTCACCCGCTCGCAATGGCAGACGATGTCGTTGTCCCCGGGCTTTTCCCAGTCCCGCTCGCGGTGCTCGGCCAGGTTCGGCACCGGCGAGCAAAGCACGCGGTCGGGCGGCGCCAGGTCCGGCAGGCAGGGCCTGAGCCGGTCGAACACATGGGCCGCGAGACCGAGCGCCGCTGTCAGTCCGGTCGAGCGAATCCCGCCCACCGCAAAGTAGCCGGCGTCCGCTTGCAGGTGCAGGCGGTATTCCTTTTTTTCGCTGGCCGGGCGCAGGCCGGCGTAGACGGCGGTCACCGGCATGGTGCGCAGCGCCGGCAGCAACTGCCCGGCTTTGTCGATCAGCCGTTGCAGCGCGGCGCGCTCGACCGTGGCGCGGCTGCGGTCTTCCTGCTCCTCGGCCGTCGGCCCGACCAGCAGGTTGCCGAAGACGGTGCGGGTCAGGACGATGCCCTTGCTGTGCTCGCCCGGCACCGGCAGCAAGATGCTGCGCAGCAAGGCCGACGCCGATTTGTCAAACACCACGAACTGCCCCTTGCGCGGTTTGATCTGAAAGCTGGCCTGCCCGAGCAGCATGGCCTCCACCCGGTCGCCCCAGAGTCCGGCGCAATTGACCACACAACGGGCGCGAAAGTGGCCGCGCGCGCTGTGCAGCCGCCACTGCGCGCCGACGCGCCGACCGGCCAGCAACGGCGCATCAAACACCGCCCGGCCGCCGTTTTCCACGGCCTGGCGCAGATAGGCCAGCGGCGCGCTCCAGGGGTCGATCACATGCTCGCCGGGCACGAGCAGGCCGCCGCGCACCGAGGGCGCGATATGCGGCTCGCGCGCCAGCATTTCGGCCCGGTCCAGCCGCTGCACGTCGTGCACGCCGTTGTCGCTGGCCTGCGCATGCAGTTGCGCCAGGCGCTCGAACTCTTGGTCGCTCCATGCCGCCACCAGCGCGCCGGTCTCCAGCACCGGAAGGTTCAGCGCCTGGGCAATCTGCATATATTCGGCGTAGCCGCGCTGCATGCAGGCCAGTTCCAGGCTGCCGCCAGGCGCATCGAAACCCGTGTGCAGGATGGCGCTGTTGGCCTTGCTGGCGCCCGACAGAAGGTCGGCCCCCTTTTCCAGCAGCAGCACGCGGGCGCCGCCGAGCACGAACCGGCGCGCGACGGCGCAACCGACCACGCCGGCCCCGATCACCGCGACATCGAACGCCGGCTCAGACATCGAAGCGCCCGTGCGCCAGCGCGCGCAGCGCATGAAGGCCGCGCTCGCCCAGCAAGATCAGCACGATGATCGAGCCTTTGCACAGGTCCAGGCTCGAAGGCTCGATGCCGAGCACGCGCAGCGCCGCCGTCAGCAGGCTGATCGTGATGGCGCCGCAGACCACGCCGCCGACCCGGCCCCGGCCGCCGAGCAAGCTGGTGCCGCCGATGACGGCAGCAGCGATGGCATCGAGCAGCAGGCTGACGCCGCCGACACCCGGATTGACCACCGGCACCCGGGCGATGATGATCACCGCAGTGAAAAAGACATACACCGAGGACAGCAGGAATACGCCGAATTTTTGCCGCCCCACCGACATGCCCGCCAGTTCGGCGCGCGCCGGGTGCGAGCCGACGGCAAAGGTCTTCAGGCCAAAGCGGGTCTGCCGGGACAGCCACCAGGAGACAACCGCGACGGCGCCGGTAAAGCCGATCGTCGGTTGCAGGCCGGCGCCGGCGCCGGCGCCAAAAGCACGCAATGCGGGGTCGAGTACCAGGATGGTGCCGGTGGTCGCCACGATCAGGGTGGCGCCCTGCACCATCAGCATGCTGGCCAGCGTCGCAATGAACGAGGGGATGCGCAGCCAGGCCACCAGCAGGCCGTTCAGGCAGCCGACCAGCAGGCAGCAGGCCAAGCCGGTGCCCAGCGCCGTCGTCAGCGCCATGCCGGCAGACAGCAGCGTCCCCATCGTGACGGCGCTGAGCGCGACGCAGTGGCCGGCAGACAGGTCGATGTCGCCGGTCAGCAAAATCCAGAACACCGCCATGCCCAGCATCGCGACCGGCGTGGCCTGCTGCAACAAGACCCACAGGTGCTCGCGCGCGACGATACGCGCGTCGGCCATGCCGAAGGCGGCCAGCAGCGCCAGCAGCACCAGCCAGGGGGCCTGATCCAGCGCCAGGTTCAGGAGTTTGCTACGCATGCTCGAATGCCAGGCGGGTGACCTGCTCCTCGGTGGCGCCGCGCGCCAGTTCGCCGGCCACGCGACCGCCGCTGAGCACCACGATGCGGTCGGCCACGCCCAAGACCTCGGGCAACTCGCTGGAGACCATCAGGATGGCCAGGCCCTGCTCTTTCAGATCGGCGATCAACTGGTGCAGCTCGAACTTGGCGCCCACATCGACGCCGTTGGTCGGCTCGTCGAGCAAGAGCAGCCGGGGCGCAGTGGCGAGCCATTTGCCCAGCACGACTTTTTGCTGGTTGCCGCCCGAGAGCTGGCCCGCCAGGCGCTCGGCATCGGGCGGGCGCACATCGAGCCGGGCGATCAGCCGTTCGGCCAGCCGGCCCAGCTTGCCCACCTGGACAAAGCCGGCGCGACTGTTCGCGCTGATCCAGCGCAGGCCCAGGTTGTCCTTGACGGACAGGCTGGCAACCAGGCCCTCCTTGTGCCGGTCTTCCGGCACATAGGCCACGCCCAGGCCGGCTGCATGCGCGGCGCTGCCGCTGCGCAGCGCCGCGCCGCCGATGGTGACGCGGCCCTCGGCAAAGCGCGCAAACCCGGCGATGCAGCGCAGCAGTTCGGTTCTGCCGCTGCCCATCAACCCGGTCAGCGCGACCAGCTCGCCGCTGCGCACCTGCAGGTCTATGCCCCTGAGCAGCGCCCGGTCGGACAGTTGCCTGACCTCCAGCACCGCGTTGCCCGCCTGCGCCGGGCGAAACGGAAACACCTCCTGTATCTGCCGGCCAACCATCATCCGTATCAGCGCGGGCGCGTCGGTGTGCCGCAGGTCGGCCTCGCCCACGACGCGGCCGTCGCGCAAGACCACGGCGCGTTGCGCCAGCCGGTAGATCTCCTGCATCTTGTGCGAGATGTAGAGCACCGCGCAGCCGCGCTGCTGCAACTGGCCGACCAGGCGGTAGAGCTGGTCGCGCTCGTGGTTCGTCAAGGCGCTGGTCGGCTCGTCCATCACGATGAGCCAGGCATCGGCCAGCGTGGCCTTGGCGATCTCGACCATCTGGCATTGCCCTATCGTCAGGCGCGCGACGACTTGCTCCGGGGCCACCGGCAGTTGCAGATCGGCCAGCACTTGCAGCGCGCGCCGGCGCATCGCCGCGCGGTCGAGCGTGAACCCCCAGCGCGTCGGCAATCGTCCAAGGGCCAGCGCCAGGTTTTCCGCCACCGTCAGGTCCGGGATCAGGCTGAAATGCTGGTGGATCACGGCGATGCCCGCAGCGCGGCTGTGCTGCGCGCTGGCCAGTTCGAGCACGCGGCCGTCGAGCAGCAGCGTCCCCTGCTCCGGCTGATGGATGCCCGAGAGCAGTTTGACCAGCGTCGACTTGCCGGCGCCGTTTTCGCCCACCAGCGCCAGCACCTCGCCCGCGCGCAACTGCATCGAGACCTGCGCCAGCGCCTGCACGGCGCCGAAACGCTTGCCGATGGCGCGCAGTTCCAGCCGGCGGGGCCGGGCCGGGCCGGCCACCGGAACCGGCTGCGGCACGCTCCTGTGGCGGCGCACGAAGCCCGGGCCCCGCCGCGCCAGCGCATCCCTTTGGCTCGCCGCCATGGCGGCGATCACGAAAGCGCCGGTCACGAAGTAATTGACCTGCTGCGACACCTGCAAGAACGACAGGCCGGTGTTGACCGCGCCCAGCAGCAGCGCGCCCAGGGCCGTGCCGATGATGGAGCCATGGCCGCCCGAGAGCCGGCTGCCGCCGACGATGGCCGCAGTGATGGCCGCGAACTCCAGCCCGGCGCCCGCCAGCGGCTGGGCCGAGCCGACCCGGCCCGTGGTCAGCAGCGCGCCGATGCCGGCGCTGGCCCCGGCGAGCACATAGGTCATCAGGCGCACGGCGCGCACCGGAATCAGCGAGGCCCGGGCCGCGTCTTCGTTGCCCCCGCTGGCATAGACCCAGCGCCCGAACACCGTGCGCTGCAACAGCACGCACCACAGCCCGGCCAGCAGGATGGCGATCAGGAAACTGACCGGAACGCCGGCCAGCGTCCCCCGGCCGAACCACAGATAGAGCGCGCTATCGACCGCCACCGATCGGGAGCCTGAAGCGCTCAAGGCCATGCCGCGCGCCAGCGCGCTGACCGCCAGCGTCGCCACCAGCGCACTGATGCCCGCGTAGCTGACCAGCACCCCGCCGAGCAGGCCGAACGCGGCCCCCACGGCGATCACCAGCACGATCCCGAGCCAGCCCGGCAGGCCGGCCGATTGCAGCGCCAGCGCAGCGATCACACTGCTGGCGGCCAGCGTGCTGCCGACGGAAATATCGACGCCTTTGCAGATGATGACCGCCGTCATCGCATAGGCCACGCAGGCAATCACCGCCGTCTGCTGCCCGATGTTCAGCAGGTTCGACAGCGACAGGTACTGCGGCGCGGTCGCGCCAAAGCCGGCGAGCACCAGCAGCACGAGGGCGAGCAGCGCAAGCTCGCGCTCCATCCCGCGCACCATCGGGCGCACCGTGGCGCGCCAAGGCCATGCCGTGGTGCCCGCATCGGTGCCCGCGTCGGCCATGGCGGCTGCGCGCGCGCTCTCTACTGGCCGCCCACGGACAGCGCCGAATCGGGCTGCCCGGGCCCCATCTGGGCGCGGTAGTTCAGCGCCTCGACCTTGGCTCTTTCCGGGGTGATGAAGGGCAGTTCCAGCCCCTTGGCCTTGAGCGCGCCGGCAGTCTTGTCGGACATCACGAAGTAGGTGGGCATGAACAGGTCGACGCCGTACTTGGCGCCGCGCACGATGCGCGCGGCCGCAGCGATGTTCCAGTAGCCCACCCGGTAGGCGCCGTTGAGCACGTCGATGACCGTCGAGCCATCGGCCACGCTGGGGAACATTTCCGGATCGCCCTCATAGCTGGCAAAGACCAGTTTGCGGCCGCTGGCATCGGCGATGGCCTTGGCCGCGATGCAGATCGAATCGGCAAAGCAGCCTACGCCCCTGAGCTGGGGGTAAGTCGACAGCCAGGTCTGCATCGCGTTGGCCGAGCGGGAACTGTCCCAGTTGGTCGGTTCGACGCCGACGAGCCGGATGCCGGGGAACTCCTTTTTCATCACGTCGCGAAACGCCTGCTCGCGCGTGTCGGACACATGGTTGCCCTTGCCGCCGATCAGCAGCGCCACCTCGCCCTTGCCGTCGAGCTGCTTGCCCAGCGCACGCGCGACCATGCTCATGTTCGGGTAATCGGGGTAGAGCGTGTTGTAGTTCCAGTGGCCATCGACCTTGTTGCCCATCGCGATGACCGGGATGCCCCGGGCCTTGGCCTTTTGCACGGCGCTGGCAATGGCCGCGCGATCGAGCGGGTCCACCAAGATGATGTCCACGCCCTGGTTGACGAAGTTCTCGATGTTCGAGACCTGCTTTTCCAGGCTGCCCTCCGAGCCTTGCCAGATCGTCTTGACCCCGTAGTCCTTGGCCGCCTCGTCGCCGGCCTGGCGCATGCGCACGAAGAACGAGTTTTGCAGGTCGATGGCCACGATGCCCAGCACCGGGGTCTTGTCTGCGGCAGCGGGCGCGGGCGCCGCGAGCATCGACAGCGTGGCCGCCAGCAGCGCTGACAGCGAGAGTTTGCGGCATCCGTACATGGCTTTCCTGTCAGCAAAGGGGTGGAGGGAGGTGCCCGATGGAGGATCGATGGTGATCGGCGAGTGACCGCGATGAGTGACCGAATGGTATTTTTCCATTGACCGAAAAGTCAATCAGAAAAACAGCAAGCCCCTCCGTGATTACCCTGGGAAAGGCCAAATCTGCGCCGAACGCACACATCTTTCAGCGGTTTTGATGGATCATCCAGAAAATGGCCGTTCGGTCAGAATGACGACGAGGTGACAGCGCATGAATCCCTATGTGCCCGCCGAGTGGCGGCAAGGCGAGCATCTGCAAGCCCTTTATCGCGAGTTCTGCGTCAAGACCACGGGGCAGCACAGCCCGGCCTTGCAGCGCCTGATCAACTGGCTGCGCAGCGACCCCATGCAGGGCAAGCTGGCGCTGCTGTGCACCGTGCCCCACAAGGAGTGGCAGTTGGTCCGGATGAACGGCCGCGGCCTGCCGATGTCGCGCCTGGAGGAGACTTACCACGACATCGACGACGCCGAGCGCGCAATCTTCCGGCACCGCGTCCGGGCCCGGCTCGGCTACGCGCTGCCTGCCGGGTAGCCGGCGCGCGCAGCGCCTGCCGCGTCCCGGTCCCTCCCGTTTCGTGCAGAAAGACCGCCATGCTCCACATCACTGCCTACGTCGATCAAGTCAGCGTCTGCCCGGGCCAGACGGTGCAACTGATGGTCCATTGCGAGTACCCCAGCTACCAGGTGGAGGTCGTCAAGGTGGTGCATGGCGACACCAGTCCGGCCGCGCCGCAACTGAAGATATTGCCGACCGACGGCATCCGGCGCGAACTGCCGGGCCGGCCGCAGCGCATTCTGGCGGGCTCGTTCGGCCTCGTCGAGCGCATGCCGGCATGGTCGCCGGGCCGGTCGCTGACCTTTCAGGCATTCATCTGCCCGACCACGCCCGGCAAGGGTCGGCAGGCGATCATTTCCAGGTTCGATCCGCACACCGGGCACGGCGTGCTGCTGGGCATCGACGCCGCCGGCCGCACGCTGTTCGAGGTCCGCACTGCCGAACAGACGCACAGCGTGGCCAGCCGCCGGCCCCTGCTTGCCGGGCAGTGGTACTTCGTTGCCGGCAGTTGCGACGCCAGCAATGGCCTGCTGTCGGTCTGGCAGATACCGCTGGCGCCGACTCCGACGCTGGCCGACCAGGATGTGCGCCAACGGCCCTGCCCTCGGCCCTTCGCGGGCACGCCGGGGCTGGCGGCGGGCATCCCGCTGAGCCTGGCGGCGACATGGCGCGGACAGGACGCCGGACGCCCCTGCGCCAGCGACCACTTCAACGGCAAGATCGACCGCCCGCGCGCGCTCGATGCCGCCCTCGATCTGGCCGCGCTGCGGGGCCTGCAAAGCGATGCCTGGAGCGATGCGCAAAAAGCCTGCCTGATCGGCGCCTGGGACTTTTCCATCGGCATGCAAACCGATCGTTTCTACGACACCAGCGGGGCCGGCCTCGATGGCCGCTTCGTCAACATGCCGACACGCGCCGTCACCGGCCACAACTTCAGCGGCGAGCAGCATTGCTGGCGCGAGCAGCCGGCGCAGTGGAGCGCCGTTCATTTTCACGACGACGACCTGCACGATGCCGGGTGGCTGGTCGATCTGGCCTATGTCGTGCCGCAAGCGCTCAAAAGCGGCATCTACGCCTTTCGGCTGTGCTCCCATGGGCAAGAGCAGTTCGTGGTCTTCGTCGTCAAGCCGGCGCCGGGCGCCCGGCGCGCCAAGCTGCTCTACCTGTTCCCGCTGGCCACCTACATGGCCTACGCCAACGAGCATTTCGGCACCAACGACGGGCTTGTCGAACTGCATCTGAACCGCGCGCTGGTGCTCCATCCGCACCAGGTTTTCCTCAACGAGCACCGCGAGTACGGCCACTCGCTGTACGACCTGCATTCGGACGGCAGCGGCGTCTATTACTCGTCGCGCCTGCGCCCGATGCTCAATCTGCGTCCGAAGCTGGAATCGAACCACGGCGCGCGGCCCTCGAACCTCTGGCAATTCAACGCCGACACGCATATCACCGACTGGCTCGAACACCTGGGCCTGGACTACGACGTGGTCACCGACGAAGACCTGCACCAGCAAGGCAACGCGCTGCTGGCGCAATACCAGGTGGTGATGACGGCCACCCATCCGGAGTACTACTCGACGGCCATGTGGCAGGCGGTCTTCGACTTCACGCGCAGCGGTGGCCGCCTGATGTACATGGGGGGCAACGGCTTTTACTGGCGCATCGCCTTCAACGACACCGTCGCCGGAATCATCGAGACGCGCCGCGCCGAAGGCGGCAGCCGCGCCTGGGAACCGCCGACGGGCGAGTATTACCACGCCTTCACCGGCGAGTACGGGGGGCTGTGGCGCAGGCAGGGCCAGCGCGCGCCGAACCATCTGGTGGGCGTCGGTTTCGCGGCCCAGGGCTTCGATGAATCCTCGCCGTACCGCCGCTCGCAGGCCTCCCGCAGCGATCCGCGCGTGGCCTTTGCCTTTGCCGGCATCGACGACGAGATTCTGGGCGATTTCGGCCTGATCGGCGGGGGCGCTGCGGGGATGGAGGTCGATCGCCATGATGTCGCCCGGGGTTCGCCGCGCCATGCAGTGGTGCTGGCCAGTTCCGGCCCGCACACCGAGGCCCATGTGCTGGTGGTCGAGGACATGCTGTTCAACTTCATGGGAACCACCGGCAACCTGTGCCCCCTGGTGCGCAGCGACATCGTGTTCTTCGAGAGCGGCCAGGGCGGCGCGGTCTTCAGCGTGGGGTCGATCGCCTATGCGGGCGCGCTGTCGCACAACGGCTATGCCAACAACATCTCCCGACTGACCGAGAACGTCTTGCGCCGCTTTCTCGACGCGCGCCCTTTTCCCGATTGATCCTGATTGATCCTGGCGCACCCTGGCCGCCCTCCGCCCGATCCGCGCCATTTGCAGATCCACACAACATTTGCGTCGCTGACGCACACGGCCGGTGCGTTGCCGTATGGCGCCGAAATTACAATGGCCCATCGTGACCGAACTGACCACTGCCAGTGCATCCCGGGGCGCGGCCACCGGTTCCCGGGGAGTTGCCCCGGCCGTCCCTCGGGGCGGCGCCCCGGCCGATGTCGCCCATCCCCAAACCATCAAGAGCTTCGTGCGCCGCGCAGGCCGCACCACGGCCGCCCAGGCCAGGGCCTTTGAAGACCTGGGGCCGCGTTTCGTCGTGCCTTATGCACCTATTGCACCTATTGCACCTATTGCGCCTGCTGCACCCGCTGCCGGCGCCTGGTTTGGCCGCGACGCCCCGCTGGTGCTGGAAATCGGCTTTGGCATGGGCGAGGCCACGGCCCATATCGCCCGGGTGCGGCCGCAGGACGACTTCCTGTGCTGCGAGGTGCACAGGCCCGGTGTCGGCGCTCTGCTCAAGCGCATCGCAGAGCACGGCCTGACCAACATCCGCATCCTCGAACATGACGCGGTCGAGGTCATCGACCACATGCTGCCCGAGTCCTGTCTGGCTGGCGTGCATATCTTCTTTCCCGACCCCTGGCACAAAAGCCGGCACCACAAGCGCCGCCTGATACAGCCGCCCCTGGTGGCCCGGCTGGCCGCCCGCCTGCAAGCCGGCGGCTACCTGCATTGCGCCACCGACTGGCAGCCCTATGCCGAGCAGATGCTGCAAGTGCTCGGCGCCGAACCTTTGCTGCGCAACACCGCCCCCGGCTTTGCTCCGAAGCCCGGCTACCGGCCGCTGACCAAGTTCGAGAACCGGGGTCTGCGGCTGGGGCATGGCGTGCGCGATCTGGTGTTCGAGCGACGCCATTGACGGCCTGCGGCCTGCCCCGCATGACGACCATGAAGCCCATTCTTCAGAACCTGGTCGAGATGACCGGCCACCGCGACCATCTGCGGCTGGAGTTGTCGGTGCTGTCGACGCTGCAAAAGCTCAACCACGTCATCGAAGTGCGGGCGCTGGAGCTGTTTACCGACGCCGGCGTTGCCCATATGCGCCCGCGCACCTGGGTGGAGGACGGCCAATGGGCGTTTACCGACTCCGAAGCCGCCGCAGACCCCCGGCGCGAAACCCTGGAGCATTACCCGTACCTGCGCGAATGCGTGGCGCACCATGGCGACAGCGCCCTGGCAACGGTGCACAAGGGCCGCTACCGGTTGTGGCTGCCGATGTGGGTGCACGACAAGGTCAGCACCTGCCTGGAGATCACGCAATCGCGCCCCTTTTCGGCACACAAGCTCGATGTCCTCAAGGGCGTGTTTCAGGTCTATCAGAACTACCAGAGCCTGCTCGACTACAGCGAACGCGACGCGCTCACCGGCCTGTTCAACCGCAAGACCTTCGATGAGCAGTTCTCGCGCCACGCGCTGCATGGCCTGGTCAGCCGCCCGGATGCGGCCCCGCCGGTGTTCGCCTGCAACGCGCATGTGCTGCCCGGCGAACCCGTGCAGCAGTGGCTGGCCGTGGTCGACATCGACCACTTCAAGCAGGTCAACGACCGCTTCGGCCATCTGTACGGCGATGAGGTGCTGATCCTGATTGCCAACATCCTGCGCAACTCGTTCCGCAGCCACGACCGCGTGTTCCGCTTCGGCGGCGAGGAGTTCGTGGTGCTGCTGCGCTCGACCACACTGGGCACGGCCCACAAGGTGTTCAACCGTTTCCGCATGGCGGTGCAGGAGTACCCGTTCCCGCAGGTCGGCCAGGTCACCGTGAGCCTGGGCTTTGTCAGCACGGCCCGGGGGGCGCCAGTGGAAATCCTGGGCCAGGCCGACCAGGCCCTGTACTACGCCAAGGAGCATGGCCGCAACCAGGTCTGCTTCTACGACGACCTGGTGGCCGGCGGCCATCTGGCCACCAAGGTGGCCAATGACGATGTCGAGTTGTTCTGACTCCATTGCCGAATCAGCCGTGCACTTCGTCGGCGTCGCTTGCCGTGCATTTGCACTGTCCGCGCTCCGCCTTCGCCTTCGCGAACGATTCGGAAATGGAATGACCTGCGCCGATCAGAGCCGCCCGCTCACCCAGCCCGCCACCGAGGCCAATGCCGCCGGCAGCCCGGCCGCGTCCGTGCCGCCGGCCATTGCCATGTCGGGCTTGCCGCCGCCCTTTCCGCCCACCTGCCGGGCGACGAAGTTCACCAAATCGCCGGCCTGTATCCGGCCCACGCTGTCGGCCGTGACGCCTGCGGCCAACTGCACCTTGTCGCCGTCCACGGCCGCGAGCACGATGGCGGCGGTTTTGAGCTGGTCCTTGAGCTGGTCCATGGTCGCGCGCAGGGTCTTGGCGTCGGCGCCGGGCAGGGTCGCGGCCAGCACCGCCAGGCCCTTGATCTGCACGGCCCGGGCCAGCAGTTCCTGGCCCTGGCTGGCAGCGAGCCGGCTCTTGAGGGCGGCCACTTCCTTTTCCAGCGCGCGCGCGTTGTCCAGCGCCTGGCTGATACGGCCATTGAGTTCGGCCACCGGCGCCCGGAGGGTGTCGGCGGCCTGGTTCACGGTGTCTTCGAGCTGCTGCAACCAGGCCAGCGCATGGCTGCCGGTCACGGCCTCGATGCGGCGCACGCCAGCGGCCACGCCGCCTTCGGCCACCACCTTGAACAGCCCTATGTCGCCGGTGCGCTGCACATGCGTGCCGGCGCACAGTTCGCGGCTGCTGCCGATGTCGAGCACGCGCACGGCGGCGCCGTACTTCTCGTCGAACAGCATCATGGCGCCGCTGCTGCGCGCCGCTTCGATGTCCATCACACGCGCCTGCGTGGGCTGGTTGGCCAGGATTTCTTCGTTCACGCGGCGCTCGATCTCGCGCAGTTCGGCGCTGCTCACGGCGGCGTTGTGCGCGAAGTCGAACCGGGTGCGCTCGGCGTTCACCAGGCTGCCCTTTTGCTGCACATGGCTGCCGAGCACGGCGCGCAGCGCCTGGTGCATGAGGTGCGTCGCCGAGTGGTTGCGCATGGTGGCGGCGCGCAGCGCCGTATTCACCCGGGCCTGCACGGTGTCGCCCACATTCAGCGTGCCGTCTTCGAGCCGGCCATGGTGGCCATGCACATCGGCCTTGATCTTGAGCGTGTCGTCCACGGCAAAGCGCGCCGAGCCGCTGCTGATCAGGCCCTGGTCGCCCACCTGGCCGCCGCTTTCGGCGTAAAACGGGGTGCGGTCGAGCACCAGCACGCCATGCTGGCCCGTCTTCAGCGCCGCGACGCTGGTGCCGGCGGCATAGATGGCCGTTATTTTTGCCGTCCCGGCCAAATCCTCGTAGCCGGTGAAGCGGCTGGCGCCGCCGGTGTATTCCAGCGCCCGCTCCATCTTGAACTTGCCGGCGGCACGGGCCTGGGTCTTTTGCCTTTCCATCGCCAGATGAAAGCCCGCCTCATCGACCGCCACACCGCGCTCGCGGCACATGTCGGCCGACAGGTCGAGCGGGAAGCCGTAGGTGTCGTGCAGCTTGAAGGCCACATCGCCCGGCAGCAGCTTGGCGCCACCGTCCAGCGCTGCGTCCAGTATCTCCATGCCATGGGCCAGGGTTTCGAAAAAGCGCTCCTCCTCGGCCTTGAGGATGTCGGCGATGCGCTGCTGCTGCGCGCGCAGCGACGGATAGGCAGCGCCCATCAGGCGCACCAGGTCGGCCACGAGCCGATGCAAAAAAGGCGCCCTCTGGCCCAACTGGTAGCCATGGCGAATGGCGCGGCGCATGATGCGGCGCTGCACATAGCCGCGGCCCTCGCTGCCGGGGAGCACGCCGTCGCTGACCAAAAAAGCGCTGGCGCGGATATGGTCGGCGATCACGCGCAGGCTTTTGTGGCCCAGGTCCTTCTCGCCCGTCTCGCGCGAGGCGGCCGCGATCAACTGCTCGAACAGGTCGATCTCGTAATTGCTGTGCACCTGCTGCAAGACGGCGGCCAAGCGCTCCAGGCCCATGCCGGTGTCCACGCAGGGCGCGGGCAGCGGCGTGACCGAGCCGTCTGCGGCCATGTTGAACTGCATGAACACGTTGTTCCAGATCTCGATGAAGCGGTCGCCATCTTCATCCGGGCTGCCCGGCGGGCCGCCCGGGATCCCGGGGCCATGGTCGTAGAAGATTTCCGAGCAGGGGCCGCAGGGGCCGGTGTCGGCCATCATCCAGAAGTTGTCCGACTTGTAGCGCCCGCCCTTGTTGTCGCCAATGCGGATCACGCGCTCGGGCGGCAGGCCGATCTCCCGGGTCCAGATGTCGTAGGCCTCGTCGTCGTCTTGGTACACCGTGGCCAGCAGGCGCTCGGCCGGCAGCCGGTAGACCTCGGTGAGCAGTTCCCAGGCCCACTGGAGCGACTCGCGCTTGAAGTAGTCGCCAAAGCTCCAGTTGCCCAGCATTTCAAAAAAGGTGTGGTGGCGCGCGGTATAGCCCACGTTTTCCAGGTCGTTGTGCTTGCCGCCGGCGCGCAGGCAGGCTTGCACCGACACCGCCCGGCTATAGGGGCGTTTGTCGGTGCCCAGGAACACATCCTTGAACTGCACCATGCCCGAGTTGGTGAACATCAGCGTCGGATCGTTGCCAGGCACCAGCGGGCTGGAGGCCACGATGGTGTGGCCCTTGGCGACGAAGAAGTCGAGAAAGCTCTTGCGGATGTCTGCAACCGAAATCGAGGGCATGGTGTTGGTGCTGGGCGATGCAAACCGGCGATTCTATCGAGGCAGCAGCCAGACGGGCCCGCACGGCCGCCCGGGCCGCAGACTCCCGCAGGGCATTCTTTCGGACCTAGTGTCGCGGCGATGGTTTGTCAGCGGCGCCACACGGGCGCGGCCCTCGGGTTGAACTTTCTCCCGGGCTTTGCCAGCGCCGCGCACCACCCGGCAAACATGGGCGAGGTCGGCACAGGCCATCCGGAAATGCCTGGACTCAACCCCAATCAGCCGCCCCGGGCAAATACAGGCCTTGCGCCGTCGTGATGGAGTGGGCTGCCCGTGCGGCGCGTGCCGTTGCAATCGCCGTGACCTCGGCGGCCAGCGTGGCCAGCAGCAACATGCCCGGACGCCGGTCTGTGCGGCCGGTGCCCAGCGCAAAGAGGGTGTCGCCGTCGGACATGGTGTGCACGGGGTTGATGCTGCGGGCCAGGCCGTCATGCGCGGCCACGGCCAGGCGGTGGGCCTGCGCCTTGGTGAGGATGGCGTCGGTGGCCACCACGCCGATGGTGGTGTTGCTGCCTGCCAGCAGGGGTTGGGGCGGGTCGCCGTGCAGTAGCGCGCGGCGGGTTTCGCGCAGGCGCAGGCCGTCGGCGCTGCGGGCGCCGGCAATCACCCGGGCGGTGTCGGGGTCGATCACGTCGCCCAGCGCGTTGCAGGCAATCAGCGCGCCCACGGTCACGCCATCGATCGTGATCGATGCGCTGCCTATGCCGCCCTTCATCGCGTACTGCATGCCAAAGACCTTGCCGATGGTGGCGCCGGTGCCGGCGCCCACATTGCCTTCCGGCAGGTCCTCCGAGGATGCGTCTGCGCAGGCGGCATGGCCTGCGGCGGCGCCGGGGCGTATGCGCATGTCGCCCACTTGCAGGTCGAACAGCACGGCCGCAGGCACGAGGGGCAGGCGGCCTACGCCGACATCCAGGCCCATGCCCTGCTCTTCCAGCCAGTTCATGACGCCGGTGGCGGCATCCAGCCCCCAGGCGCTGCCGCCGGCCAGCATGATGGCGTGCACCTTGTCCACCAGGTGGGTGGGGGCGAGCAGGTCCGTCTCGCGTGTGCCGGGGGCTGCGCCGCGCACATCCACGCCCGCCACCGCGCCCTCGCTGGCGATGACCACGGTGCAGCCGGTCGGGCGGCGGGTTTCGGTGAAGTGGCCCGCCTCGATGCCGGGCACGCGGGTGATGCTGCCGGCGCGGCCGGCATCGAAACAGGGTTTCATGGCTGTCGATGGTGCTGCCCCGGGGCGGGGTGGCTGTTGAAGACGCGGGCGCTGCCGTCGTGGGCGATCAGCAGCACGTCGTAGGGGGTGTGGCGGCGGCCGTATTCGGGGCCGTCCATGCCGGGCGAGCCTATCGGCATGCCCGGCACGGCCAGACCCAGGGCCTTGGGTCGTTGGCGCAGCAGGGTGCGCACGTCGCTGGCGGGCACATGGCCTTCCACCAGGTAGCCGTCGATCAGGGCGGTGTGGCATGAGCCCCATTTTTGCGGCAGGCCAAGGCGGGCGCGCACGGCGTTGTTGCCGCTGTCGTGCACGGCCAGTTCAAAGCCATTGGCCTGCATGTGCTGCACCCAGTGTTGGCAGCAACCGCAGTCGGGGGCTTTCCATACGTCCATCGCGCTGGCAGCCCGTGCCATGCCCGCCCCTGACGCGACGAGGCCGCCCGCGCCCAGCAGGGGCAGGGCGGCGGCAAGCCATTGGCGGCGGCTGGTCCGGCGTGGTGCTGTGCGGGTGTCGCGCATGGTGTTTTCTTTCGGGGGGCGGGCGCATCACTGCTTGCGCGGCAGGACGGTGATGGTGCCGGTCATGCCGGATTGGTAATGGCCCGCCACCAGGCAGGCAAAGTCAAACTGGCCGGGGCGGTTGAAGGTCCATACGATGTCGCGTTGCTGGCCGGCTTTCACATGGGCCATTGACGGCCCGTCATGCTGCATGCCGGGGTGCTGGCTCATCAGCGCGGCATGCGCGTCGAGATCGGCCTTGGTGCCGAGCACGATTTCATGCAGCGCCTGGCCCTCGTTGCGGGCGCGCAGGCGTACCGTTTCACCCTCGCGCACTTCGATATGGCGCGGGGTAAAGCGCATGTCGTCGGTCATGCGCAGCGTGATGGTGCGGGCCACGGCCCGGGTGTCGCCCGCGATGCCCCAGGCTTTTTGCTGCTGCGCCAAGGGGGCACTGGTGTGGCCGTCGTGCGCGACCTTGTCATCGGCACGGCATGCGCCGGCGCACAGGGCAAGGGTGAGGGCGACAAGGGTCTTGTTCATGGTCGTTGGGTGCAAGCGGGGGTGGATGCTGGACGCCGGGCGCCCACGGTGCGGGGGTATGACGGCCACGCCCGCGAACTGTACCCGCAGTTGCCGGGCGCGTGGAATGCCGGGTGCCGGCGCACCCGCATGTGGAATGCGGGGTGCTGGCGCACCGGCATGTGGAATGCGGGTGCTGGCGCACCCGCGTGGCTCACGGCCCCGGTCGCGCCACGGTGGTGCCATTGGCCAGTTCGGCCAGTTCTTGCGTTGCAAGGCGGATCACATTCCGGCCGCCGCTGATGGCCAATCCGGCCATGATGGCGGCCACCGCCAGGTCGGGCCAGATGGTGCCGGTGCCGAGCACGCCCAGGGCGGCGCCCATCACGGCCAGGTTGCCCAATGCGTCGTTGCGCGTGCACAGCCAGACGCCGCGCATGTTGGCGTCGCCGTCGCGCCAGGCATACAGCAGCGCAGCCACGCCCAGGTTGGCGGCCAGCGCAAGCAGGCCGACGCTGCCCATGGTCCAAGGCTCGGGCGGGATGCCCTGCCACGCGCCCCAGGCCACGCGCCCGATCACGAAAACGCCAAACCCCAGCATGCTCAGCCCCTTGACCAGGGCCGCGCGGGCGCGCCAGGCCAGGGCCATGGCCAGCACCCACAGCGACAGGCCGTAGTTGGCGGCGTCGCCCAGAAAGTCGATGGCGTCACCGAGCAACGCTGCCGAGCCCGAGCGCAGGCCCGCGCCCAACTCCAGCGCGAACATGGCGGCATTGACGATGAGCGCAACCCACAGGATGCGCCGGTAACGCGGGTCGGCGCTGGCGCCGTGGTGATCGGGGCGATGTTGGTGGTGATGGCATTGGGCCGACATGGTGTTCTTCTCCAGACAGGGTTTGCAAAGCGCTGACGCGATTTGAAACCCTGGAGTCGATCGATGGTCAAGCCTTCCGTCGTCCCGGTCGATCAGATCACCCACCGGGTTTGCAAGCCTCTGCATCGAACGACCCGTCCAGCCACCGGCGGGTTCGCGCCTGCGCGCGTTGCGGCGGCCAGCGGGCACTTCTGGCATGTCCGCGCAACCCCACGGCCTGCCGCAAGAAACGACGCCACATTGCCGGCGTGACGCGGCAACCGACGCCACCTCTGCCAGGGCATTGCAAGGATGGCGCTGCCCTGTGGGCTGTGGGCTGCGGGTTCGGCTACGGGTTCAATCGGGTTGCGGGAAACCGCCCTGCTGGCCGGCGGCCTGGAGCAGCGCGTACAGATCCAGCACCGTGCGCACATGGTTGCGGGTTTCCCTGAAGTCCGGGACCTGGTTGCCGGCCTTTTGCACCGCCCCCTCGCCCGCGTTGTAGGCCGCCACGGCCAGATCGATGCGGCCGGCAAACAGATCGAGCAGATAGCGCAGGTAGCGGGCGCCGGTGGACACATTCACTGCCGGGTCGGCCAGCTTTTGCTCCACCGTGCGCTGCGCATCGGCGCGCACGCCAAAGCGCTGGGCCGTGGCCGGCATCAGTTGCATCAGGCCCACCGCGCCCTTGGGCGATACGGCCGTGGCATTGAAATCGGACTCGGCGGCGATCAGCGCCTGCAGCAGTGCGTAATCCACGCCCTGCATCTTGGCGGCGGCCCGCAGGTGGTGCTTGACGCTCTTGTAGGCCGGCGCGATATCGAAAAAGACCAGCAGGCGCTCGCCCGCAGTCGGCAGCGCGTGGGGCCTGGGGGGCGCCTGGTCGGCATGGGCCGGTTGCTGCATGAAAAGCAGCAGCACACCCGGCAGGCAAAGGCGCAGCAGGTTCTTTTGGGGCATGGCGCTGCGGTCCGGTCAGATGTCGATCTCCACCGCGTCGCCGTGCAGTTCCATCAGCTCGCGCCGGGCGGCGGCCTCGCCTTTGCCCATGAGTTTGGTGATCAGCCCTTCGGTGGCGGAAAAATCCAGCGCGCCCAGTTGCACCGGCAACAGGCGCCGGGTGTCGGGGTTCAAGGTGGTCTCCCACAGTTGCTCGGCATTCATCTCGCCCAGGCCCTTGAAGCGGCTGATCTGGCATTTCTCGCGCGCCAAGCCTTCTTTGGCGCATTTGTCGAGGATGGCGGCCAACTCGCCCGCGTCGAGCGCGTACATCTTGGCCGCAGGCTTTTTGCCGCGCGCGGGCACATCGACGCGAAACAGCGGGGGCCGGGCCACATAGATGTGGCCGGTCGCGATCAACTGCGGGAAGTGGCGAAAGAACAGGGTCAGCAGCAGCACCTGTATGTGCGCGCCGTCGACATCCGCATCGCTCAGGATGCAGACCTTGCCATAGCGCAGGCCGGTCAGGTCGGGCCTGTCATCCGGGCCATGCGGATCGACGCCGATGGCCACCGAGATGTCGTGGATTTCGTTGTTCGCAAACAGCCGGTCGCGCTCCACCTCCCAGGTGTTGAGCACCTTGCCGCGCAGCGGCAAGATGGCCTGGCTTTCCTTGTCGCGGCCCATTTTGGCGCTGCCCCCGGCCGAGTCGCCCTCGACCAGGAAGACCTCGTTGTGCGCCGTGTCGCGGCTCTCGCAGTCGGTGAGCTTGCCCGGCAGCACGGCCACGCCCGAGCCTTTGCGTTTTTCCACCTTCTGGCCGGCCTTCTGGCGCGTCTGCGCGGCCTTGATGGCCAGTTCGGCCAGTTTCTTGCCGTACTCGACATGCTGGTTCAGCCAAAGCTCCAGCGCCGGGCGCACGAAGCCCGAGACCAGGCGCACGGCGTCGCGCGAGTTCAGGCGCTCCTTGATCTGGCCCTGGAACTGCGGGTCCAGCACTTTGGCCGACAGCACGTAGCTGGCACGCGCAAACATGTCTTCGGGCAGCAATTTCACGCCCTTGGGCAGCAGGCTGTGCAACTCGATGAAGCTCTTGACGGCGTTGAACAGGCCATCGCGCAGGCCGCTTTCGTGCGTGCCGCCGGCGCTGGTGGGAATCAGGTTGACGTAGCTCTCGCGTATCGGCGGGCCGTCTTCGGTAAAGGCCAGGCACCAGGCGGCGCCCTCGCCTTCGGCAAAGCTCTCATGGCTGCCGTCGGCAAAAGCGGCGCCCTCGAACAGCGGGATCACCGGGTCGGCGCTCAGGTTCTGCGCCAGGTAGTCGCGCAGGCCGCCCTGGTACTGCCAGGTTTGCGTGTCGCGCGTTTTCTCGTTGAGCAGCGAGACGCACAGGCCCGGCATCAGCACCGCCTTGCTGCGCAGTAGCTGGCACAGCGGGCCCATGGGCAGGGCGCAGGATTCAAAGTATTGGGCATCGGGCCACAGGCGCACCGTGGTGCCCTGCCGGCGCTCGCCGGATGCCAGCGGCCGGGTGCGCAGGGGCTCGATGACTGCGCCCCCCGAGAACACCAGGCGCGCGAGCTGGCCCTCGCGGTGGCTGGTGGCTTCCAGGCGCGTGGTCAGCGCATTGGTCACGCTCACCCCCACGCCATGCAGGCCGCCCGAGAAGCTGTAGGCGCCGCCCTGGCCCTTGTCGAATTTGCCTCCCGCGTGCAGCCGGGTGAAGACCAACTCGATCACCGGCGCCTTTTCTTCGGGGTGCATGCCAAACGGAATGCCGCGCCCGTCGTCCTCGACGCTCACCGAGCCATCGATGTGCAGCGTGACCTTGATCTTTTTGCCGTAGCCGGCCAGTGCCTCGTCGGCCGCGTTGTCCAGCACCTCCTGGGTGATATGCAGCGGGTTGTCGGTGCGGGTGTACATGCCCGGGCGCTGCCGGACAGGCTCCAGGCCCTTGAGGACGCGGATCGAGCCTTCGGAGTAGACGCCGCTCGTGGGCAGGCGGGAGGGTTTGGCAGACATGGGGGCCGATTGTAATGTGGCAGTGCAGCAAAAGCTGGATAAAAAAACAGTTTCACAGTTGGAACAGTTGGAAACCTGGCCCGGCCTGCCATGCAGCGGCAGCGGCGCTGGCATGGCAGCCGCGGTGCGCCAGCGGAGCAGATGCAATCGCGCTATATTGCTGCGATGCCTACCCATCCTCCCAAACTGTCCATGCTCCAGGTCTTGATCTGCGGGGCGTCCGTCGTGACCCTGTCGATGGGCATACGCCATGGCTTCGGGCTATGGCTGCTGCCGATCACGCAAGAGATGGGCTGGACCCGCCAGTCGTTTGCGCTGGCGATTGCGATCCAGAACCTCTCCTGGGGGATCGTCGGCATTTTCGTCGGCATGATCGCAGACCGGTTTGGCGCTTTTCGTGTGCTCATCGGTGGCGCACTGCTCTACGGCCTGGGGTTGGTGGGCATGGCGCTGGCGCCCACGCCGACCTGGTTTGCACTGAGCGCCGGGATACTGATTGGCGCGGCGCAGGCCGGCACCACCTACGCCGTGATCTACGGCGTGCTGGGCCGGCAACTGGCCCCTGAGCGCCGCTCCTGGGCCATGGGCGTGGCGGCAGCGGCCGGCTCGTTCGGCCAGTTCCTGATGGTGCCCGTGGAAGGCTGGCTGATCGCCGGCTTGGGCTGGCAGCAGGCGCTGCTGGCGCTGGCGCTGATGGTGCTGCTGATCGTGCCGCTGGCTTTTGGCCTGCGCGAGCCCGGGTTCGGGGGCGCTACCCCGGTCAAACGCGACCAGACCATCGTGCAGGCGCTGGGCGAGGCGCTGCGCTACCCGAGCTTTACACTGCTGATGATGGGCTACTTCGTGTGCGGCTTTCAGGTGGTGTTCATTGGCGTGCACATGCCCAGCTACCTCAAAGACCATGGCCTGTCGCCCCAGGTGGCCAGCTATTCGCTGGCGCTGATCGGACTGTTCAACGTATTTGGCACCTACATCGCCGGCGTGCTGGGCCAGCACCTGCCCAAGCGCTATCTGCTGGCCTTCATCTACTCGGCGCGGGCCGTGTCGATCACCATCTTCTTGCTGGTGCCGCTGTCGCCGGCATCGGTGTACATCTTCTCGTCCGTGATGGGCGCGCTGTGGTTGTCGACCATCCCGCTGACCAATGCCACCATCGCCCAGATCTTCGGCATACAGCACCTGTCGATGCTGGGCGGCTTTGTGTTTTTCGGCCACCAGATCGGCAGTTTCATCGGCGTATGGCTCGGCGGCTATCTGTATGACGTCACCGGCAGCTACGACATCGTCTGGTTCATCTCCATCGGCCTGGGCCTGTTTGCGGCGCTGGTGAACCTTCCGATCAAGGAAAGGCCCATAGCGCGCAACGTCGCGCTATCGGCTTGACGCGCAACGTCGTGCCATCGGCTTGACCACGCAACATCGCGCCATCGGCTTGACCACGCAACGCCGGCCATCACTATCCAGTTCGACGCGCAACGCAGTGCAGCCAACCCGGACATGTGCACGATGAACGATAGCCCCCCTCCGACAAAACCCGTGGCGCGGCGCTGGCTGGCCCAGGCGGTGGCGCTGCTGCTGTGCCTGCTGGTGTTTGCCCTGTACACCATGCCCGAATTCATGCTGCTGCTGGCCGGGCAGGTATGGGCCTGCTTCTGATTCCATTCCTGCATCATCCGTGCACTTTGTCGGCCTCGCTTGCCGTACAGCCGCACTGTCTGCGCTCCGCCTTCGCGTTCACGAACGATTCAGGAATGGAATGGGTACCGCCGGGCGCTCTCCCCGCTCTCCCCTTTCGGGCCGCAGATGCATACCACCGAGCGCCGATAGCCATTTTTTCATGGCCGCATGCACGCAACCGATGCCCCCTCCGACTGGGTTTGCCGCTGGGCCGGGCTGATCGCGCCCGGCAGCACGGTGCTGGATGTGGCCTGCGGCACGGGACGCCATTTGCGCTGGCTGCGCAGCCGGGGCCATTGCGTCGTCGGGCTGGACCGCTCGGCCCAGGCGCTGGCGGCCTGCGCCGATCTGGGCGAGATGATCTGTGCCGACATCGAGGCCGGCCCCTGGCCCTTTGCCGAAAGGCAATCCGAGCAGCCAGGCGGTGCTTTCCCCGGGCGGCGATTCGATGCGGTGGTGGTCACCAACTATCTGTGGCGCCCCTTGTTGCCGGTCATCGTGGCCAGCGTCGCGCCCGGCGGACTGCTGATCTACGAAACCTTTGCGCAAGGCCAGGAAACCGTGGGCCGGCCCACCCGGGCGGAATTTCTGCTGCGCCCCGGCGAACTGCTCGGCGCCTGCGCCGCTTTGCGCGTGCTGGGCTACGAGGACGGTTTCGTGCCGCAGCCTGCGCGCTTCGTGCAACGCATTGCAGCGCTGCGGGAGCACCCGCAGTCCGGGCGCCCCGCGCGGTATCCCTTGCGTTGACCCGCGCCCCGGCGCGGCGGCTGTTGGCGCTATTTCCGGGCCAATGCGGCCATGTAGCGCTGCGGCTCGCCGGTATCGAAGGCGTTGGCAAACTCCTGAACGCCATCGGCGATGGCCTGGGGCAGCGGCGCATCCATCCACTCGCGGATGAGCCGCTTTTGCTGGCGCATGACCATCGGGCCGTAGCCGGCGATGCTGCCCGCCAGATGCGCTATTTCGGCATCGAGGCGATCCAAAGGAAGGCTGGCGTCGATCAGCCCCCAGGACAGCGCCTGGGCGGCGGCTATGCTCTCGCCGGTCAGCAGCAGCCAGTTGGCGCGGGCGTTGCCGATCAGGCGGGGCAGCAAGGCGGCGTGGATGATCGATGGAATGCCGATCTTGACCTCCGGCATCCCGAGCTGCGCCCGGTTGCTGGCATAGCGCAGGTCGCAGGCAGCGGCAAGCTCCAGCCCCCCGCCCAAGGCCCAGCCAGCGACGCGGGCGATCACCGGGACGGGCAAGCAGCGCACCGCATCGCACAAGCGCCGCAGCCGGTCGATGAAGGCCGGCGCCGTTTCTGGCGCCAGCGCCCCCATCTCCTTGATGTCGGCACCGGCCACGAAGGCCCTGTCGCCGGTGCCCCGCAAGATGGCAACCCTGAGCACCGGTTCTTGCGCCAGCGCCTCGAACGCCGCGATCAGGTCCAGCAGCACGGGCGAGGAAAGAATGTTCAGCGCTCCGGCATTGCGGATCGTGACGGTGGCGATGCCCCGTTCGTCCAGGGCGACTGCGGCGTGATGGAGGTGGGTGGTCATGGGTGGTTGCCGGGCGCAGGGTTTTTCACACCCGGGCCAGCATACCTGTTTGCGTTGGGCGGGCAGGGTGCGCCGCACACAGGCAGCAGATGCAGCACAGACGCAGCACCGGCGGCGCCGGGGCGCCAGCCCGATGATCCGGCAGGCAGCAGACAAGGACGGCACACTGGCGCAGCGCGCGCACAGCCCGCTGCCGTGGCCGATCACGCCCGCGCCGGCCTCCACCGGGTCGGCGTCGGAGGCCCTCGTTTCTGGTACGGAGCGGATGGCGCTGCGGCTTGCCCGCAGGCGCCCGGCTGCCCGCGCTCGAACGCCTTGCCGTGCCGGATGAAGTGCGCGCCGACCCGGCTCAGGCCCGGAGCAGGTCAGCCACCCGCGTGCGCAGCAACGCAGGCTGCACGCCCGATGGCGCCACGGGCGGCCCCACGTTCAGCCCCACGCGGCTGTAAAAGCCCCGGCGCCAGGGCCGCACCATGGCGCCGCCAGGCTCGATGCGGCTGAAATAAGAGCCCCACAGGTTGGTCAGCGCCATCGGGATCACCGGCGCCTGCACCCCGTCGGCCCGGGCGCGTTCCAGGATCTTCATGATCCCGCCCTTGAACTCCTGCAACTGCCCGTCGCGGGTGACCCCGCCTTCGGGAAAGATGGCCAGCAGACCGCCCGCGCGCAGCACCTGCGCGGCACGCTCGAACGCTGCGTGGTAGGTGGCGGGGTCTTCCTGTTGGGGCGCCACCGGAATCGCCTTGGCCAAGCGGAACAGCCCGCCGAGCACCGGCACGCGAAAGATGCGGTGGTCCATCAAAAAGCTGATCGGCCGGGGGCTGGCCGCCATCAGCAGCACGGCATCGACAAAGCTCACATGGTTGCAGGCCAGGATGGCGGCGCCCGTGGCCGGCAGGTTCTCATCGCCCTGCACCTCGAAGCGGTACACCAAGCGCGACACCACCCAGGCCACGCAGCGCAGCAGGTACTCGGGCACCAGCATGAAGATGTAGGACGCCACCACCGCGTTGGCAATGCCGGTGAACAGGAAAATCTGCGGCACGGTGCAGCCGGCTGCCAGCAGCGCGCCGGCAATCAGCGCGCTGGCGATCATGAACAGCGCATTCAGGATGTTGTTCGCGGCAATGATGCGCGCGCGGTGCGTGGGCTGGCAGCGCATCTGTATCAGCGCGTACATCGGCACGCTGTACAGGCCGGCAAACAGGCTCAGCAGCGCCAGATCGAGCAGCACGCGCCAATGCGCGCCCTGGGCCAGAAAGGCCGCCAGGCCCATGGCCTGCGCCGGCGGCAGGCTGCGCGCGGCAAAGTACAGGTCGATCGCGAACCCACTCATGCCTATCGCCCCCAGCGGCACCAGACCGATCTCCAGATGGCGGCGCGAGAGCCGCTCGCACAGCAGCGCGCCGATGCCGATGCCGACGGAAAACACCACCAGCAGCAGCGAGGCCACCTGCTCGTCGCCATGCAGCACCTCTTTGGCCAGGCTCGGAAACTGCGACAGAAACATCGCGCCAAAGAACCACATCCAGCTAATGCCCAGCAGCGAGCGGAACACCACCACACTCTGCTGCGCCAGTTGGAGGTTGCGCCAGGTTTCCGTGAAAGGGTTCCAGTTGATCCTGAGCCCCGGGTCGGTGGCTGGCACCGGGGGGACGAACTGCGCCACCGCACGCCCGAGCAGCGCGACCAGCACGCAGCCCGCCGCCACGCTGGCATGGCCCACGCCGGGCAGGGCCGCCAGCAGGCCGCCGGCCACATTGCCCAGCAAGATGGCGACGAACGTGCCCATCTCGACCATGCCGTTGCCCCCGGTGAGCTCACGCTCGCTGAGCACCTGGGGCAGATAGGCGTACTTCACCGGGCCGAACAGCGTGGAATGAAGGCCCATCAAAAAGGTGCACAGCAGCAGCACCGGCACCTGGCCGGCGATGAACCCGCCCGCCGCCACCAGCATGATGGCAATCTCCAGGCTCTTCACCCAGCGGATCATGCGGGTCTTGTCGTACTTGTCGGCGAACTGCCCCGAGGTGGCTGAAAACAACAGGAACGGCAGGATGAACAGCGCACCGATCACCAGCCCCGCCATCGCCGGCGGCAGCCACGACACACTGAGTTGGTAAGTCACCATCACCGTGAACGCAAACTTGAACAGATTGTCGTTCGCAGCGCCCAGGAACTGCGTCCAGAAGAACGGCGCAAAACGCCGCTGCTGCAACAGGGCGAACTGGTTCGGGTCTGCATGCGGCTGCGCCACGCCGGCCAAGGAAGTTTCGGGGTTCACTGGAGCACCTTCGCCTTCGGCTACGGTATGAGCGCCTTCGGGCGGCCGGGCGGCGAAGGATGGGGCACCTTCGCCTCCGGCTACGGTATGAGCGCCTTCGGGCGGCCGGGCGGCGAAGGATGGAGTACCTTCGCCTTCGGCTGCGGTTCGAGCGCCTTCGGGCGGCCGGGCGGCGCTCACGCGCCGGCCCCGGTCTGCGGTTGGCTGGTGCTTTCCTGCGCCCACGGGGAGCGCATGGTGGTGTGCGACACGCCGGGCCTGTCGCTGTGCAACGCCGCCAATGCCGACAACACCGGCCAGGCCGCGCCTGCCGCCAGCACATGCTTGAGGCTGTGGCCCGACACCCACTGCGCGGTGGCCCCGAACACCGCATGGTCCGCCGCCTCGAACAGCTTGGCCAGCGCATACAGCGCAATCACCGCCCCCGGATACAGCGCCAGCGCGCCCGCGCGGCGCGGCACGAAGGCCAGCACCAACACCACCGACATGCCACCGAACTGCACCACGGCCCAGGGCAACAAATTGCCCCGGTACGACCACCACAGCAGGGCCAGCGGCCCGGCCAGCAGCACGGCGGCGGCGACGGCCCAGCCCGATCGCTCACTCACACGGTTGGCCGCAGTCAGCCCCAGCAAACCGGCAAAAGGCAGGACCATGCCCAGCCGGTCCCACAGCAAACCCGCATCCTGCGGCTGCCAGTGGTACACCGCAGAGCCCGCCGCCGTGCACAGCAGGCCGGCAAAGAACAGCGTGGCCGAGGCACGCGATGCGGCATCGGGCATGGCCGGTCCCACGCGGCGCAGCACGACCAGGCCATACAGGCCGGCGAACGCAAACGGCAGATTGCTCAGCACATCCATCGCGCAGGGAATGCCCCAGAGCGTGCGCAGGTCGGCAAAGTCGTGCTGCTGCACGCTGGCCGGCAGCGCCGGCCCGAACCAGGCCACCGCCAGCAGCGCCACCGCGCCCAGCAGCAGCCCGGTTTCAGCGCGTGACCAGGCCGGGGGGCGCCGGCAGTGGTGGAGAAAAAGGAAATGCATGCTCATCGTCTCCGTGAACGAGGGGTGGGGAATCAATGCCGCACAGTATGTTCGGCAAGCCCGGCGCCGTAGCAAAAAATAGCACAAAGGTCCTGCCAAGCCACCAGCGTCAAGCGCATGCTGGCCAGGGGCGACATGCCGCTGTCGCGCATCGACGCGATCTGCCGCGCGCTGACGCTGGACTTTGCCGACCTGGCGCGCCGCGTGGCCGACGCGCCATCGCAGCTCAAGCAACGAGTGTCGCGTCACGGATCATCTGTCGGTCTGCGCTGGCCATCGAAGCGCATCGCGGCGTTGCATCGCTTGCCAATACAGCTCGGTATGGGCTGCGCGCTGCGCCTTGCGCTGCGCTCCGATGGCTGCGCGCAGCCTACGACATCTGATCCGTGACGCGACACTAGCAGGAACAGGCCGTGGTCGGCGACAAGAAATTGCTGCTGATGGCCCTCTGCGTGCTCAGCCAGTGGACGCTGGAGCAGGTCTGCAGCAGCTACCGCCTGACCGAGGCCGAGGGCATCGAGTACCTGGCGCAGCTCGACCGCATCGGCGTCATCGCACTGCGCCCCCTGAACCGCTACCGCCTGCAACGGGCCAAGACCTTCC
Source organism: Verminephrobacter eiseniae EF01-2 (assembly GCF_000015565.1). Taxonomy (NCBI): domain Bacteria; kingdom Pseudomonadati; phylum Pseudomonadota; class Betaproteobacteria; order Burkholderiales; family Comamonadaceae; genus Verminephrobacter; species Verminephrobacter eiseniae. Next base: position 1,842,649 of record NC_008786.1, on the reverse strand, counting down.
GCTGGCGCCCCGACGGGCCGGTGATGAACTACTTTCGCGCGCACGCCCTGCTCGACTACTTCGGCGGCGGCTTTGACGGACCAGGCGAATGCATGCTGCTGGTGCACGGCGCAATCGGCCGCAGCCTGACGCCCGCATTCATGGAGCGCATGCAGCGCGTGGCCCGGGACTTCGCGCAACAACACCTTGCCGACCAGAAAATGCCCGAGCGCGAACGCAGCGGCTACACCTTGCTGCTGGCCATGCGCAACTGGGAGTTCCAGGTATTTGCCGACATGCGGCGATAAATGGCTGGGTGTGCCGCCACGCAAATGACTGCCCATGAAGCCGCGCCCGCGCGCAGCACGCAAGCCCCGCGCAAGCGCCCACGCGGCGACCGCGCCCGCGCTCGCACCCACGACCGGCAGACAGCAGGCCCGATGGGCACGCAGACCACCGTCAAGAGCGCCCGCATCCCGCCTGCATGGGCCTGGCGCACCCGGTGCTCCTGATGCACCGCATGACCGGGCTGCCAGCAGAGCTTGCAGCGTTCGGGCGCGGCAAGCGAAGGTGCCCCCGCGCCTGCAGGGGCAGTGGCCCGCCGGCTGGCCCCGGCCGGGACACGCGCCGGTTCAATGGATGCTCAACGTCGTGGCTTTGCTGGCCGGTTCCACCCGGGCCAGGGTCAGCGTCAGCACACCGTTTTCCAGCTTGGCGCTGCTGGCAGCGGCGTCCACCTCGCCGGCCAATTCCCAGGTGCGTTGCACTTGGCGTGGCGCGTCGGGCACGCTTTGCAGGCGCACCATGTTGCTTTCAATGCTGATCTGCAATTGCTCGCGGCTCAGCCCGGGCACATCCAGTTGCAAGGTGATGCTTTTGTCGTCCTGGGTGACGGTGCAGCCTGCAGCGTGCGCGGCCACCGGCTGGGCCAGCGTTCCGAGCAGAAAACGCTGCAACGCCAGGTCGGCAGAACGGGGGGTGTAGGTGGCGCGGCCAATCATGGGGGCGAAGATCATGGTGAACTCCTGTGCATTGGGCGGCTCCCGACATGGTCGCCGCATGCCCGGCAAATGTGTATGGTCGTGCGGCATTTCAAGGACGCAGCCGCATCGATGAATTGCGCTCCATGGGCTTGAAATCAGGCGCGGCGGACCCCACCGGCCCCGCCGGTGCGCGCCGGGCCTGGTGTCGCGTCACCGATCAGATGTCGTAGGCTGCGCGCAGCCATCGGAGCGCAGCGCAAGGCGCAGCGCGCGGCCGATACCGAGCGTATTGGCAAGCGATGCAACGCCGCGCTGCGCTTCGATGGCCAGCGCAGACCGACAGATGGTCGGTGACGTGACACTAGAATCGAAGCGCCGCTGGCGCGGGCAGAACAGGCGCAGCGGACCTTTTGTCGTGTCGTGAGGCTTGTCGAATATGCTGTTACCCGATTGGGCTGTGTTGAACGCTGCCATTGACTGGCTGGGCCATGGGTCGTGGCGCCTGGCCTGGTGGCAGATCGTGCTGTACACCTTGGCGACGACCCATGTCACCATTGCTGCGGTCACGATCTTCCTGCACCGCGCCCAGGCGCACCGGGCGCTCGATTTGCATGCCATTGCCGCGCATGGCCTGCGCTTTTGGCTCTGGCTCGGCACCGGCATGGTGACCCGGGAATGGGTGGCCATCCACCGCAAGCACCACGCCAAGTGCGAAACGGCGGCCGATCCGCACAGCCCCCAGGTGCGCGGCCTGAACGCCGTGCTGTGGCGCGGCGCCGAGTTGTACCGCGCCGAGGCCGGGAACCTGGAAACGCTGCGCAAGTTCGGCCATGGCACGCCCGATGACTGGATCGAGCGCAATGTCTACAGCCGCTACAGCGGGCTTGGCATCGGCCTGATGCTGATCCTGGACCTGGCCCTGTTCGGCGCTTTGGGCGCCGCCGTGTGGGCCGTGCAAATGCTCTGGATTCCTTTTTGGGCCGCAGGTGTGGTCAACGGGCTGGGCCATTACTGGGGCTATCGCAATTTCGAGGTGCCCGACGCCAGCACCAATCTGTCGCCCTGGGGCCTGATCATCGGTGGCGAAGAATTGCACAACAACCACCACACCTATCCGACCTCGGCCAAGTTCTCGGTCAAGCCGTATGAGTTCGACATGGGCTGGGTTTACATCCGCCTGCTGCAAAAGATCGGCTGGGCCACGGTCAGGAAACTGCCGCCCAAGTTGCAACTCGGTGACCTGCGGCCCATGGCCGATGAAAAGACCCTGGAGGCTTTGATCGCCCATCGCTACGAGGTGATGGCAAGCTACGCCCGTGGTGTGCGCCAGGCCTGCAAGGCCGAGATGGCGGCATTGCAAGCGCATCATGGCGACCTGTCCATGCTCAAGGCCGCCAGGCGCTGGCTGCACCGCGATGCGCAGCGGGTGCCGGCCCGGGCCGTGCCCCAGTTGGCCTTGGTGCGCGCAGCCCACCCCGCGCTCGACAAGATGCTGACCATGCGCGAGGAACTGCGCCAACTGTGGCTCAACACCTCGCAGTCGCGCGAGCAGTTGACGGCGGGTCTGCAAGCCTGGTGCAGGCGGGCCGAGAGCAGCGGGATTGCCGCGCTGCGCGATTTCTCGATCGGCTTGCGTGCCGTGCGGGTGTGATCCGCGCCAGCGGCATCGGCTGGCGTTCACTGGTGGGAGGCCCCGTCGCAGGGGGCGGCCACCGCATCACAGCAAGCCCATTTCTGCCATCGACAGCGCCTGGCCCGGCGCCACGATCACATGGTCGAGCACGCGCACATCCACCAGCGCCAGCGTGCTCTTGAGGGTCTGCGTGAGCGCTTCGTCGGCGCGGCTCGGCTGTACGCTGCCGCTGGGGTGGTTGTGCGCCAGCACCACGGCGGCGGCCCGGTGGTGCAGCGCGTGCAGCACCACTTCGCGCGGGTACACGCTGGTCTGCGTGAGCGTGCCGCGAAACAATTCTTCCATCGCCAGCAGGCGGTTCTGGTTGTCCAGGAACAGCACGGCAAACACCTCGTGGCCCTTGGCTGCCAGTTGTAGCTGCAGGTAGTGCTTGACGGCATCGGGAGTGTCGAAAACCGCGCATTCGCGCAGTTGCTGGGCCAGCGCGCGGCGGGCCAGTTCCAGCACCGCCACCAGTTCGGCGCGCTTGGCCGGGCCCAGGCCCTTGATGCGCTCCAGATCGGCGGCGCTGGCGTGCAGCAACCCGGCAATGCCGCCAAAGCCGCCGGTGGGTTGTCCGGTGGCGGCGTCTACCCCGGGGGGATCCAACAATTCCTGCGCCATCTGCAACACGCCTTTGCCCATGATGCCGGTGCGCAGCAAGATGGCCAGCAGTTCGGCATCGGCCAGTGTGGCGGGGCCGCGCGCCAGCAGTTTCTCACGCGGCTGGGCATCGGCGGGCAGGTCTTTGAGGGCCATGGCGCAACAGGGTTTGCTTCGGTTTTCTACAATGCAGGCCAGTTTATCGGGACTTTCATGACTGCCATCGACATCCCCCCGAGCACCGTCCAGCCGGGCTCCTTTCTGACGCTGCATTACCGCCTGGCAGGCCCGGCGGGGGATGTGATCAACACCTTTGCCGACAAGCCTGCCACCTTGTCGCTGGGCCAGGGGCAATTGGCTCCTGCCGTGGAGCAGCGCCTGCTGGGCCTGGCCGAGGGCACGCGCGCCACGTTCGAGTTGGCCGCTGGCGAGGCCTTTGGCGCGCGCAATGGCGCCATGCAGCAGTGGGTGAGCAGGAAACTGCTCGATGAACTGGGCGCGCCTGGCGCGCATTACGGCGTGGGCGACATGGTGCAGTTTCCGACGCCCGACGGGCAGGGCCACTACGCCGGCGCCGTGCTGCAGGTGCGCGACGACGGGGCGGTGCGGTTCGACTTCAACCACCCGCTGGCGGGCCAGCCGGTGACGTTTGAAGTGCATCTGATCGGAGTCCTGTGATGGCGCCCCCTCAGCATATTTTGTTGGCCGAGCCGCGCGGCTTTTGCGCCGGAGTCGACCGGGCGATCGAAATCGTCGAGCGCGCAATACAGAAGTTCGGCGCGCCGATCTACGTGCGCCATGAGATCGTGCACAACACCTACGTGGTCAACGACCTCCGGGCCAAGGGCGCGGTCTTCATCGAAATGCTCGCCGATGTGCCGCCCGGCGCCACCCTGGTCTTCAGCGCCCATGGCGTGAGCCGGGCCGTGCAGCAGGAGGCGCAGGCCCGGGGATTTAGCATTTTCGACGCCACCTGCCCGCTGGTGAGCAAGGTGCATGTCGAAGTGGCCAAGCTCGCCAAGCAGGGCTATGAGTTCATCATGATCGGCCACAAGGGCCACCCCGAAGTGGAAGGCACCATGGGCCAGCTCGAACACGGCATTCACCTGGTGCAAGACGTGCCGGACGTGGCCCGGGTGCGGCCCGCGCAAACGCACAAGCTGGCGCTGGTCACGCAGACCACGTTGAGCGTGGACGATGCCGCCGAGATCGCAGCGGCCGTGCGCACGCGCTTTCCCGGTGTGCGCGAGCCCAAGCAGCAGGACATCTGCTACGCCACCCAGAACCGGCAGGACGCCGTGAAACTGCTCAGCCCGCAGGTGGACGTGGTGATCGTGGTCGGCAGCCCCACCAGTTCCAACAGCACCCGCCTGCGCGAATTGGCCACCAAGCTGGGCACCACGGCGTACATGGTCGACAGCGCCGACGAGCTTCAGGCCGAGTGGTTTGACGGCCTGGCGCGCGTGGGGCTGACCGCCGGGGCCTCGGCCCCGGAAATCCTGGTCCGGCAGGTGATCGACCGCATCAAGGCATTGGGCGCCGTGTCGGTGCGCAGCATGGCCGGCATCGAGGAGACCACCAAATTCCCGCTGCCCAAGGGGCTTCGGATGGCCGCCGCCACCGACCTGTCGACCATGGCGCGCATGACGCAGTCCGGGCCGGCGCAGGAATGAGGGGCCGGGGGGCCGAAGACCCTGGCGCTTGGCAGGCCGTCTTGCCGGTGGATGGGCAAATGCCTACCATGGCCTGCCCATCTTCTGCGGCCATTGCGTAATGGAGCCACACCCTCATGGACCCGGCGGCCTACTTTTACATGCGCCTTTTCAAGCCCGGCGCCCCGGTGCAGTGGGGCGCGCAGCATGAGACCATCAGCCATGTGCTGATCCGCCGCAATGCGCTGATGGTGTATCTGGTCGGGCATGACACACCGGTGCACCCCGACGCGCTGCAACTGGCGCCGACGGCCTTTCATCGCCGGCGCGTTCCCGACCGGCCGTGACATGCCCCTCAGTCCGCACAGCGCTGCGCCATGGCTTGGCCGAGCATGATCGGCCGGGCCGGCGCCCACTGCGGGTTGAACTGCAAGGGCCCCCGAGGCAGCAGCAGCACCACCGTCGAGCCCAGCAGGAAGCGCCCCATCTCCTGGCCCTGCTGCAGGCGCACCTGTCCTTTGGCGTAGTCCCACTGCCGCAGCGTGCCGGGGCGGGGCGGATTCACCTGGCCATGCCACACGGTGGCCATGCTGCCCACGATGGCGGCGCCGATCAGCACCAGCGCAAACGGACCTCCGGGGCCCGGGGCGGACTCGAAAACGCACACCACCCGCTCGTTGCGGGCAAACAGGCCCGGCACCACACATGCCGTCGCCGGGTTCACCGAAAACAGCTCGCCCGGCACATGCACCATGCGCGTCAACTCCCCCGCGCAGGGCATGTGGACGCGGTGGTAGTCGCGCGGGCTCAGGTACAGCGTGGCGAAATGGCCATCGTCGAAGCGCGCCGCCATCGCCGCATCGCCGCCCAGTAGTGCCGTGGTGGAGTAGGCATGGCCCTTGGCCTGAAAAATCCGGTCTTTCCCGATGCGGCCGAACTGGCTGATGGCGCCGTCCACCGGGCAGATCAGGTCCGCCCGGGCCAGCGGGCGGGCGCCGGGCTGGAGCGCGCGCGTGAAGAAGTCGTTAAACGAGGCGTAGCCTGCCATGTCGGGGTTGGCCGCCTCGGCCATGTTCACGTCGTAGCGCGCAACGAAGCGGCGGATCAGCGCCGTGGTCAGTCCACCGAGCCGGGCCGAGGCCCACTTGCCGGCCCAGGTGGTCAGTGCGCGCTTGGGAAGAGCGTATTGGGCCAGTACGGCAAGGCGGTCGGGCAAGGCGGTCTTCCTGCGTCGGTGGAGCGGCAAAGCGGCGGATTCTACCGAGCGGGCTGGCATGGTTGCCGTGGGGGAGCGGGCCGGCGTCCCGGAGGCAAAATCCGGGCATCGGAAAAATTCGTCGTGCATTGCGTGCTGCGGATATCGGCCCTGGGCGCAGGGCAGGTGACGCCACGCTGTCCGTGGTGGCGCATACTGGCAGGGCATGTGGGCACCGCACGACATCGGCAATGCACAATGTCCAACGGGAGGCCGCATGATTACCGTCGACGCCGTACCTTATCCCTATCAGTTCGACCGCCACCACACCGCGCTGATGGTGATCGACATGCAGCGCGATTTCATCGAAGCAGGCGGCTTCGGCAGCATGCTCGGCAATGACGTGCGGCCACTGGCGCGCATCGTGCCGACCGTCGCCCAACTGCTGACGCTGGCGCGCGCGCAACGCATGTGGGTGGTGCACACGCGCGAGTCGCATCTGCCCGACTTGTCCGATTGCCCGCCCGCCAAGCGCAGGCGCGGCAACCCGGCGCTGGCCATCGGTGATGCAGGCCCCATGGGACGCATTCTGGTGCGCGGCGCGCCTGGCAATCAGATTTTGCCGTTGCTGGCGCCGCTGGACGGCGAACTAGTGTCGCGTCACGGATCAGATGTCGTAGGCTGCGCGCAGCCATCGGAGCGCAGCGCAAGGCGCATCGCGCAGCCCATACCGAGCGTATTGGCAAGCGATGCAACGCCGCGATGCGCTTCGATGGCCAGCGCAGACCGACAGATGATCGGTGACGCGACACTAGTCATCGACAAACCCGGCAAGGGTGCGTTCCATGCCACCGACCTGCACGCGCAGTTGCAGGCGCGCGGCATCACCCATTTATTGTTTGCCGGCGTCACCACGGAAGTCTGCGTGCAGACCTCGATGCGCGAGGCCAATGATCGCGGTTACGAATCCCTGATCGTCGAGGACGCCTGCGCCAGTTACTTCCGCGCATTCCACCTGGCCACCTTGGCGATGCTGACCGCGCAAGGCGGCATCATCGGCTGGAAGGCGCCGCTTGCGCTACTGCAAGCCGCCTTCAAGGAAACCGCCGGAGAATCCGCATGATGCCAGTCAATCTGCCGCAGGTCGTGGCGCAAGTCGAACAAGCCTTTGCCGACTATGAGCACGCCTTGCTCATCCACGATGTGCCGGCGCTCGATCGCTGGTTCTGGTACGCCCCGCAGGCAGTGCGCTACGGCGTGGCGGAAATCCTGCTCGGCGGTGAAGCGATACGCCAATACCGCCAGACCTGCGCGCCGGTGCATCCCTCGCGCCGTTTGCAGCACACGGTCGTCACCACCTTCGGCCGCGACTATGCCACGGTCAGCACCGAGTTCACCGCCGACGATTCCGATGGGATCGGCCGCCAGATGCAAGCCTGGGTGCGCACGGACGCTGGTTGGCGCATCGTCGCCGCGCATGTCAGTCGGATGCCATAAAGAGATGAGGCAGAGATAAGGCAAAGATGAGGCCCGCCCGTCAGGCCCCATGGAGCGCAAGACTTCATCCGGCCCGGCATCGCCCCGATACGGCAACATGAATGGCTGTGACTGCGCCAGACACCCCGATCGACCCCGTCCCCGCCGCCCCCGGCGGGCGGATGCGCCGCATTGCGCATCTGGACATGGATGCGTTTTTCGCCTCGGTGGAACTGCTGCGCTACCCGCAGCTCGAGGGCCTGCCCGTGGTGATTGGCGGCGGGCGGCGCAAGGCGGACGAGCAGCGGCTGCAAAGCCCGGATGGCTCGGGCCTGCGCGCGCCGCGCTTCATCCCGGTGGCGGAGTTTGCGCGGCTCAGGGACTATGTGGGCCGTGGCGTAATCACCACCGCCACCTATGCCGCCCGGCAGTTTGGCGTGGGCTCGGCAATGGGCATGATGAAGGCGGCCAAGCTGTGCCCGCAGGCCATCGTGCTGCCGGTGGATTTTGACGAGGTGCGCAAGTATTCACGCCTGTTCAAGAGCGTCATCACCGAAATCGCCCCGGTGATGCAGGACCGGGGTGTCGACGAGGTGTACATCGACTTCACCGATGTGCCCGGTGGCCAGCGCGAGGGGGGGCGCGTGCTGGCGCGGCTGATCCAGAAAAGCATTGCCGACGCGACCGGTCTGACCTGCTCCATCGGCGTGGCGCCCAACCGGCTGCTGGCCAAGATGGCCAGCGAGTTCAACAAGCCCAATGGCATCACCATCATCTACGAGCAAGACCTGCAGACCAAAATCTGGCCACTCGACGTGCGCAAGATCAACGGCATCGGCCCCAAGGCGGGCCAGAAACTGGCGGCGCTGGGCGTGCAGCGCATCGGTGAACTGGCGGCGCAAGACCCGCAGTGGCTGATGGCCCGTTTCGGCAAGTCGATCGGGGCCTGGATGCACCGCGCGGCCTGGGGCCAGGACGACAGCCCCGTGGTGACCGAGAGCGAGCCCGTGAGCATGAGCCGCGAGACCACGTTCGAGCGCGATCTGCACGCCGTGCACGACAAGGCCGAACTCGGCCGCATCTTCACCGACCTGTGCATGCGCCTGGCCGAGGATTTGCAGCGCAAGGGCTATGTCGCCCGCACCATCGGCATCAAGCTGCGCTACGCCGACTTCAGGATCGCCACGCGCGACCAGACCGCCGCCAGCTACACCGCCGACGGCGCCACCATCCGCCAACTGGCCGGGCAGTGCCTCAAGCGGGTGCCGCTGCAGCAGCGCCTGCGTTTGCTGGGTGTACGCGCCGGCACCCTGGTGCGCTGCGACCAGCAGCCGGCGCCGCACGCAGCGGTCGCTGCGCCGGCGCCCCGGCGCAGGCCGGGCGCGCAAGAGGCGCCGGGGCGCACGGGCCAGTTGTTCTGATGCCCGGGCAGAACGCCAACGCGCCTGGGGGCCGGGGGTGTCTCATTGCCGCGCGGCGTTGGCATCGGCCACCGTGAGCGCCGTCATGTTCACGATCCGCCGCACCGTGGTGCTGGCGGTCAGGATATGCACGGGCCGGGCCGCTCCGAGCAGCACCGGGCCGATGGCGATATTGCCGCCGGCGGCGGTCTTGAGCAGGTTGTAGGAGATATTCGCGGCGTCGATGTTCGGCAGCACCAGCAGGTTGGCATCGCCCAGCAGTTCGCTGTGGGGCATGGTGGCCGCGCGCGCCTTGCCGTCGAGCGCCACATCGCCGTGCATTTCGCCGTCCACTTCCAGCCACGGCGCCTGCGCGCGCAGCAGTTCCAGCGCCTGGCGCATCTTCACGGCGCTGGGCTGGTTGCTGCTGCCAAAGTTGGAATGCGACAGCAGCGCGGCCTTGGGGCGGATGCCAAAGCGCATCATTTCCTCGGCCGCCAGCACGGTGATCTCGGCCAGTTGCCCGGCGCTGGGGTCGTAGTTCACATGCGTGTCCACCAGGAACACCTGCCGCTCGGGCAACAACAGGCCGTTCATGCAGGCAAAGTTGTTCACGCCGGCGCGCTTGCCTATCACCGGCTCGATGTAGTTCAGGTGGTGCGCGGTATGGCCCCAGGTGCCGACGATCAGGCCATCGACCTCGCCCTGGTGCAGCAGCATCGCGCCGATCAACGTCAGGCGGCGGCGCATCTCGATCTTGGCAATCGACACCGTCACGCCCTTGCGCTCGGTCATGCGGTGGTAGGTCTGCCAGAACAAGCGGTAGCGGTGGTCGTTTTCGACGTTGACCACGTCATAGTCGCGCCCTTCCTGCAGGCGCAGGCCGAACTTCTCTATGCGCCGGGCAATGATGGCCGGGCGGCCGATCAGCGTCGGGCGCGCAATGCGCTCGTCGACCACGATCTGCGCGGCGCGCAGCACCCGCTCTTCTTCGCCCTCGGCGTAGGCGACCCGCTTCTTGGCCGCGCTCTTGGCCGCCATGAAGATCGGCTTCATCATCGTGCCCGAGGCGTAGACAAAGGTCTGCAAGTGATCGCGGTATGCGTCCATGTCGGCGATCGGGCGCAGCGCCACGCCGCTGTCGGCCGCTGCCCGGGCCACGGCCGGCGCGATCATCATCATCAGCCGCGGGTCGAAGGGCTTGGGGATCAGGTACTCGGGGCCGAACGCCAGCGCCTCGCCGGCATAGGCGGCCGCCACGACCTCGCTTTGCTCGGCCTGGGCCAGTTCGGCAATCGCGTGCACGGCGGCGATTTCCATCTCCGGCGTGATGGTGGTCGCGCCGCTGTCCAGCGCCCCACGGAAGATGTACGGAAAGCACAGCACATTGTTGACCTGGTTCGGATAGTCCGAGCGGCCGGTGGCCATGATGGCGTCGTCGCGCACGGCCTTCACCGCCTCGGGCTGGATCTCCGGGTTCGGGTTGGCCAAGGCAAAGATCAGCGGGCGCGCCGCCATCTTGCGCACCATGTCCGGCTGGAGCACGCCGCCGGCAGACAGCCCCAGAAACACATCGGCCCCCTCGATCACCTCGTCGAGCGTGCGGGCGCTGGTCTTTTGGGCAAAGACGATCTTGTCATCGTCCATCAACTCGCTGCGGCCCTGATAGACCACACCCGCCAGGTCGGTCACCCAGATGTTCTGGCGCGCAATGCCCAGCTTGACCAGCAGGCCCAGACAGGCCAGCGCCGCAGCGCCGGCGCCCGAGGTCACCAGTTTGACCCGGGCCGGGTCCTTGCCCGCCACCTTCAGGCCATTGAGGATGGCCGCGCCCACGGTGATGGCCGTGCCATGCTGGTCGTCATGGAAGACCGGTATCCGCATGCGCTCGCGCAGCTTGCGCTCGATGTAGAAGCAATCCGGGGCCTTGATGTCTTCCAGGTTGATGCCGCCGAAGGTGGGCTCCAGGCTGGCAATGATCTCCACCAGTTTCTCGGGGTCTTTTTCGTTGATTTCGATGTCGAACACATCGATGCCCGAGAACTTCTTGAACAAAACCGCCTTGCCTTCCATCACCGGCTTGCTGGCCAGCGGGCCAATGTCGCCCAGGCCCAGCACCGCCGTCCCGTTGGTCACCACGCCCACCAGATTGCCCCGGCTGGTGTACCTGAAGGCCGCGTTCGGGTCCTTGGCGATCTCTTCGCAGGGCGCGGCCACGCCGGGCGTATAGGCCAGCGCCAGATCATGCTGGTTCAGCATCTGCTTGGTGGCAGCGATGGCGAGCTTGCCCGGCTTGGGAAACTCGTGGTATTCGAGGGCGGAGCGGCGCAGCTGGGCGCGCCTGTCCGGGTGCGGGGTTTGGTCATGGGCCATGGTGTTCTCGGGCATTTGATGTCTCCAACTCGGGGGGTGCGAAAACCATGCCGTCGGGCCGCGCCTGCCGCCGGCCTTGCAAGGGACTGCCCCCGCTGTGCAAGCGGTCTGCGCGATTGTAGGGGCCGGCTCGCTGGAGCACCTTCGCCTTCGGCTGCGGTATGAGCGCCTTCGGGCGGCCGTGCGGCAATCGCTGGAGCACCTTCGCCTTCGGCTGCGGTATGAGTGCCTTCGGGCGGCCGTGCGGCAATCGCTGGAGCACCTTCGCCTTCGGCTGCGGTATGAGTGCCTTCGGGCGGCCGTGCGGCAATCGCTGGAGCACCTTCGCCTTCGGCTGCGGTATGAGTGCCTTCGGGCGGCCGTGCGGCAATCGCTGGAGCACCTTCGCCTTCGGCTGCGGTATGAGTGCCTTCGGGCGGCCGTGCGGCACTCATGTCCCTTCCCCTTGCGCGGCATGGCCGGGCTGCTGCAAGTGCAAGTGTGTGGTGGCCCGTTGCGAAAAACACACGAAAAACGCGGAAGAAAGCACACCCGTGGCGGGCAGCCCATGTCATTGCCGCGTATCTTTCGTGTCCATCCATTGCCGCTTTTTTCCGCCCGTTGCCAGCGCCAAACCGCTTGGCAAAACCCGCGCCGCCCCGGTGCCCGCGACACACACCCATGGTCTTTGGCATGGCGGCCCCGGGCGGCTGTGCATAATGACCAACCTTTTCACTTACCCACCCACCTTTGCATGCCAGTACCCGCAGTGCCATCCGAACTCCGACAGGCTCTGGCAAAGCTCACTCCTTTTTTCTGGCGGGCCTTCGTATTTGCCACCATTGGCGGCCTCCTGGTTCTGGGGCCGACGGTCTATATGTTCGAGGTCTACGACCGTGTGGTGAACAGCCGCAACGAGCTGACCCTGGCCATGCTGACCCTGATCGTGCTGCTGGCCATCGTCGTGATGGAGCTGCTGGAATGGGCGCGGGCCGAAACCCTGCGGGAAGCCGGCGCCGCGCTGGACCAGGCGCTGGCCCCCCGGATTTTCAACGCCATCCATGTGGCCCACCTGAAGCAGGGCGCCGCCCTGGGGGTGCAGCCGATGGTCGATCTGCGGGTCGTGCGCGACTTCTTCCATGGCCCGGCGCTCGGGGCGGCGATGGAAACGCCAGTGGCGCTGATTTTGCTGATCCTGCTGTTCGTGATCCATCCGCTGCTGGGCTGGGTGGCGCTGGCCGGGGCGGTGTTGCAAACCGGCGTTTCGTGGTTGAACGAGCGCAGCACCAGCCCCGTGATGCTGGAGGCCAACCGGTCCGACATGGGCGCGAGGACCTACGTGGACGGCACCTTGCGCCACAGTGATGTGGTTGCGGCCCTGGGCATGGAACAAGACATGCGCCGGCGCTGGCTCAGGCTGTACGACGAGGGCCTGGGGCTACAGTCCCGGGCCTCGGACAGGGCGGCGGTCTTTCAGTCCATTGGCAAGTTTTTCCAGACCACGCTGGCTTCGGCGCTGCTGGGCCTGGGCGCCTGGCTGCTGCTGCGCAACCAGTTGCCCGGCGGGCCGGGCATGATGATCGTGGGGTCGGTGCTGGGCGGGCGTGTGCTCGCGCCCTTGGTGCAAGTGGTCTCGCAATGGCGCGCCGTGATTCAGTTGCGCGGGGCCTGGGAGCGGCTCGAGCAGATTCTGGAACGCCAGCCGGCGCCCACGCCCAACATGCCCTTGCCCCGGCCGCAGGCGCGGGTGGCGGTGGAAAATCTGGTCGCCGGAGCCAGCGCCGGCGCAGCGCCGTTCATCAAGGGCCTGTCGTTCCGGCTCACCCCGGGCGAGGTGCTCGGGGTGCTGGGCTCATCGGCCTGCGGCAAGACCACGCTGGCGCGCATCCTGATGGGGCTGTGGCCGCCGCTGGGCGGCAGCGTGCGGCTCGATGGCGTCGATGTCAGCATCTGGGACAAGGCCGAGCTAGGCCCCCATGTGGGCTATGTGCCGCAGGAGGTCGATCTGATCGATGGCACGCTGGGCGAGAACATCGTCCGTTTTGGCGAGATCGACGGGCAGGCGATGTACGACGCGGCCCAGGTCGTGGGCCTGCACGCATGGATCACCTCGCTGCCCCTGGGCTACGACACCCCGGTGGGCGAAGCCGGGGTGATGCTCTCCGGCGGTCAACGCCAGCGCGTGGCCCTGGCACGGGCCTTTTACGGCTCGCCGGTGTTCGTGGTGCTCGATGAGCCCAATGCCAGCCTGGATGAAGCCGGCAACCTCGCCCTGGCCGAGGCCCTGCGCACCTTCAAGGCGCGCGGCACCACCATCGTGGTGATGACCCATCTGCAGAGCGTGCTGGCCGTGACGGACAAACTGCTGGTGCTGCACGCGGGCATGCAGCAGGCTTTCGGGCCGCGCGATGAAGTGCTGGCCATGCTTCAGGGCCGTTCTGCGGCGGTGGCATCTGCGGCCTCCACGGGTTCCGTAGTGACCGTCGAGGCACAGGCTTCCTGAATGAATCAACCTCTCCTGCGAACCGACCCCATGTCCACCAGTGGCTCCCCCGCGCGCAGCGAAATCGCCCAAGCCATCACCAGCCTGCGCCATGCCTGGATCACGCTGGTCATCTTCAGCATGGTCGCCAATGTGATGATGCTGGCGCCCACGCTGTACATGCTGCAGATTTATGACCGGGTGCTGGCCAGCCAAAACATGCTGACTTTGCTGGTGGTATCGCTGATCACGCTGTTTTTCTTTGCCGTGATGGCATTCGCCGAATGGGCGCGCTCCTGGTTGCTGGTGCGCACCGGCGTGCGGCTGGACCGAATGCTGCGGCAGCGGGTGTTTACGGCCAGTTTCGTGCGCGGGGTCGCCGGCGCCAGCGCCCAGCGCGCGCAGCCGTTTGCCGACCTGACGGAGTTGCGCACGTTCCTGACGGGGCCGAGCATCTTTGCCTTCTTCGATCTGCCATGGGCCCCGGTCTACATCGCGGCGCTGTTCATGCTGCACCCCTTGCTCGGTGGTGTGGCGCTGGGCTTTGCGCTGATTCAGGCGGCGCTGGCCTGGTTCGGCCACCACCGCACGGTCGCTCCGCTGGAGGCGCTCGCCGCAACCCAGACCAAGGAATATGCCTACCTGCATGGCAAGCTGCGCAATGCGGAGGCCATCGAAGCCATGGGAATGCTGCAGTACCTGCGCCACCGCTGGCAGTCATTGCATGCCCGCCATGTCGGGCAGCACGCGGTGACGCAGGGGATGACGCACCGCGTCATGGCCTGGAGCAAATCGGTGCGCTATGCGCAGCAGTCGCTGGCACTGGCGATCGGAGCCTTGCTGGTGATCGATGGCCAGTTGACGGTGGGCGCGATGATCGCGACCAATGTGCTGATGGCCCGGGCACTGGCGCCGATCGACCAGTTGGTCGGCACCTGGCGCGGCTTTGTCGGGGCCCGCGCCGCGTATCGTCGGCTCCGGCAATTGCTGGCCGAGCATCCGCCCTTGCCGGCCGCGTCCAAACCGGCGCGTCTGCAAGGAAATGTGCAACTGCGTGGTCTGCAGGCCACCGCGCCGGGCCGGACGGTGCCGATTCTCCAGCACATCGACATGCGCGCCAGCCCGGGCACATTGACGGTGGTATTGGGCCCTTCCGGTTCGGGCAAATCGACGCTGGCGCGGGTGCTGGTCGCCGCCTGGCCGACTTGCGGCGGGGAGTTGCTGCTCGATGGCCGGCCGATCACGGACTGGAACCAGCAGACCCTGGGCCCGCAGGTGGGTTATCTGCCGCAGGACACGGCCCTGTTCGGCGGCTCCATCGCCGAGAACATCGCCCGCTTTGCCCAGGTCGACCCCGCGAAAGTCATCGCCGCCGCCCGGCACGCCGGCCTGCATGAGTTGGTGCTGGGCTTTCCCAAAGGCTATGACACCTTGATCGGCGAGGGGGGGCGCTTGCTCTCGGGCGGCCAGCGCCAGCGCATCGGGCTGGCGCGTGCGCTGTACGGCGACCCGGCGTTGCTGGTGTTCGATGAGCCCAATGCGCACCTGGACGAAATCGGCGAAGCCGCGCTGCTGACAGCCATCAGCGGGCTCAAGGCGCGCGGCAAAACCATCCTGATGGTGACCCACCGGGCCGGGGTGCTGGCGCAGGCCGACCAGGTACTGGTCATGCGCGCCGGCCGCATCCATTTCCAGGGGCCGCGTGATCAGGTTTTTGCACAGATGAACGCCGAGCGCGAGGACGACCCGCCGCCGGCTGCGAACGGCCTGCCCGCTCTGCTGCCAGCCTGAAGCCTGTCGTGAACACCGTGGGCAGCCTGCATTTTCAATCCGCACCTTTTTGAACCCTCCATCCATGGCCAGCACCGACCCTTTCGCACAAGCATTCCCGGTATCTTCCGTGCCCGGGATTCGCAACGTCCCCGAGCCGCCACCGTCCGACACCGGGCGCGCGGCGCGCATCGGGCTGTGTGTGCTGGGCCTGGGGCTGGGCGGCTTCCTGCTGTGGGCCACGCTGGCCCCGCTCGACGAAGGCGTGCCCAGCCAGGGCGTGGTGACGCTCGATACCAAGCGCAAGCTGGTGCAGCACCTGACCGGGGGCATCGTCAAACAGGTCTTCGTGCGCGAGGGGGATATGGTTCAGGCCGGCCAGCCCTTGATCGAGCTCGACGATGCGGTGGCCAAGGCCAACTATGAGGCGGTGCGCCAGCGCTATCTCGGCCTGCGCACCGTGCAGAGCCGACTGCTGGCCGAGCAGACCGGGGCCGCCAAGATCAGTTTCCACCCGGACCTGCAGGCCGCCGCCGACGACCCGCTGATACGCCAGCAGATGCAGTACCAGGAGCAGCTGATCTTGTCGCGGCGCGCGGCCTTGCGCGCCGACCTGCAAGCCATCGAAGAAAGCATACAGGGCCAAAAAGCCTTGCTGCAATCGTATGCCGGCATGTTGACCAGCCGGCGCGGACAACTGGGCCTGCTCGAAGATGAACTGCGCCACACGCGCGAACTGGTCAAGGAAGGCTACACGCCGCGCAACCGGCAACTGGAGCTCGAGCGCATGGTCGCCGAGTCCAACCTGTCGATCACCGACCTGCTGGGCAATACCATGCGCACCCAGCGCTCCATTGGCGAGATGCGCCAAAAAGCCTTGGCGCGCGAGCAGGAATACCGCAAGGAAGTCGAATCCATGCTCGGCGACGTCACCCGCGACGTTCAGTCGGACACCGACAAATACCTGGCACTCAAGGCCGACCTGGAGCGCATCGAGATCCGCTCGCCGGTCTCCGGCCAGGTGGTGGGCCTGGCGGTTCAGACCGTCGGGGCCGTGATCCAGCCCGGGCAGCAATTGATGGGCATCGTGCCGCCGGACGCACCGCTGCTGCTGGAAGCGCACATTGCCCCGCACCTGATCGACAAGCTGCGCCCCGGCCTGCATGCGGACGTGCGTTTCTCGGCCTTCGCGCATTCCCCGCATCTGGTGGTGCAAGGCGAGCTCGCGTCGGTATCGGGCGACCTGCTGACGGATGCGCAATCCGGCGTGTCGTACTACCTGGCGCGCATCAAGGTCACGTCCGAAGGCATGAAAACCCTGGGCCAGCGCCACCTGCAGCCCGGCATGCCCGCCGAAGTAGTCATCAAAACCGGCGAGCGCACCATGCTGACCTACCTGCTCGGGCCCTTGCTCACCAGACTGTCGCACTCGTTGAAGGAGGAATAATTCATGGCCATCCTCGGCAGCACAGCGCAGAACAAATCGTCTTGGCGGGCTGGCATGGCGGCCCTTGGTCTCTTGCTGGCCGGACCGGCCTCGGCCATAGACCTGCTGCAAGCCTACCAGGGCGCATTGGAACAAGACGCCACCATCCGCGCCGTCCGGGCGGGGGTGCAGGCCAGCGGTGAGCGGCTCGTGCAGGCCCGGGCCGCGCGCTACCCCTATATCGCGTTCAGCGCCGGCTACAACCGCAACGAACTGAGCAAAGCGGCGGTGGATGACCAGCATTACCCGAGCAGCAACACCACACTGAGCTTGCGCCAGCCCATTTACCGCAAAGGCCTGGCGGTCGACCTGGAGCAGGCGCAGCAGATACGGGCCGAGGCCGACGCACAGCTCGACCGTGAACTGCAAAACCTGAGCGTGCGCGTGACCGACGCCTATTTGCAACTGCTGTACGCCCATGAGTACCTGACCCTGATGCAGGCGCAGAAAACCGCCACCACCACCGGGCTCGATGCCGCGCGCAAGCTGCTGGCGGCCGGCAACGGCACGCGCACCGATGTCGACGAAGCCCAGGCCAGACTGGACATGGTGACCGCCCAGGAGCTCGAAACCCGGCAACAAGAGGAGTACGCGCGCCGTCAGTTGCAGACGCTGATCAACCAGCCGGTCGACACCCTCAGCCCGCTCGATGAAGCCAAGTTCCTGGCCTGGTCGCCGGCGCAGCGCAGCGTGCAGGAATGGCTGCAGCAGGCCGAAGACAACAGCCCGGAAATCCGGCAGATGAAAGCACGCCTGGAGGCCGCCCGGCTGGAGATCGACAAGGCACGCAGCGGGCATCTGCCCACACTGGACGCGCTGGCCCAATGGACCAACAGCGGCAGCGAAAACGTCTACAACCCCGGCACCCGTTACATACAACGCTCGATCGGTCTGCAATTGAACGTGCCGCTGTACTCCGGCGGCTCGGTCAGCTCGACGGTGCGCCAGGCCGTGGCCGAACAAATGCGCACCAGCGAATTGCTGGAGGCCACGCGCCGCGATCTCAGCCTGCGCATCCACACCGAGTTCCGTGGCGTCAGCGAAGGGCCGTTGCGCATCCATGCGCTGGATCAGGCCGCACGCTCGGCAGCCCAACTGGTGCTATCGGCCCGCCGCTCGCTGGCCGGCGGCTCCAGAACCCTGATGGACGTGCTCAATGCCGAGCAGCAAAAGGAAATGGCATTGCGCGACCTGGCCCGGGCGCGCTACCTCTTCCTGATATCCTACGTGCGCCTGCAGGCCCTGTCCGGCGGCGACAGTGCTGCCAGCATTGCGGACGTGAATGCGCTGCTGCAGACACCCTGACAGAACCTGCCGAATTCATGCAGACCTGGCATTTCCAGCTTTATCGGGGGACAGGGGCGCGCATATTCCATTAACTTTTTGGAGTTGAGCAAATGGCCTCTTACGCTCCAGAATTTCTTTCCTTGGCATTGATTCATTTTCTGGCGGTAGTGGCTCCAGGCCCGGACTTTGCCATCACCATCAGTCAGAGTGTGCGGCACGGCAGAAGCGCCGGAATTTATACGGCATTGGGCATAGGCGCAGGCATATCGGTTCATGTGATATATACGATCCTCGGTATTGGTGCATTGATGCATGCCAGCACCGTTTTGATGAATGCTGCGAGAATCATCGGCGCGCTTTATATCTGTTATCTGGCAGTCAATTTGCTGCGCGCCCAACCTGCCGTTGCAGATGATTCATCAGACATTCAAGGCAAGGCTGAAAATCAAACCAATGGCAAATCCTTTTCCATTGGCTTTTTCACCAACGCCACCAACCCGAAGGCAACACTTTTCTTTTTGGCTGTGTTCACTACCATGGTAAGCGCCACCACCCCCTTGTCCATTCAGGCCGGATACGGGGTGTGGATGTGCGCAGTCAATGCTTCCTGGTTTGTGATCGTTGCGTTGTTTTTCTCAAATCCAAAGGTAAGGCAATCATTTCTCAAAACCGGGTACTGGTTTGAAAGATGCATGGGCGGATTGCTGTTGGCATTTGCAATGAAACTGCTGTGGGGCATGACATCTTGAGCCGTCGGGCGACTGGCGCCAGCCAGGGCAGGCCGCGCAACGCCATCGCGACCGGCCCGCCGGACGACACCCTCCGTCTGGTATTCAGGCCCGAGCAGCAGGATATGCCCCGGCTCTTTTGGGGCGCACACAATGCAATGGCATGGGCTTTCGAGGTGATCAAATCACCAGCAGGCCATCCATTTCGTCCAGGACTTGGCGGGAAAGTCTGCGGACATCGACGGGTGGAACCTGCGCCACATGCACCCGCTCGTGCTCAGGAACATCGACCCGGACGAAGCCGGCCGCCATCGCCGCGAGAATGTCGTCATCAGCGGCGCGGGTACGACGCCACCGGATCATGTCCATCTGCCGGAAGTCATTGCAGAACCCATGGCGTGGTACGGCGCCGAGGCCCCATCGCTGCACCCGATGGGACGCGCCTGCCGGTGACACACGAGGTTCGCCGAAATTCATCCATTCCTCGACGGGAACGGGCGCACGGGCAGGCGGCTGATGAACTTTGAGTTGATACGCGAGGGTTTTTCCCCTCCGGCCATCGTCGAGACAGCGGATCGGCTGGCCTGCTACGACGCGCTGGACAAGGCGTGTGTGACGCGGGACTGCGAAGACATCACGCGGATGGTGGCCGAAGGGGTTGCGCGGTCATTGGACATTTGCCTCGATGCCGTGACGGGACACCAGCCGGAACCCCTGCCGGGTGAGCGCGCTGGCGGCGATCACGGCGGTTCACCTCGAACGGATGCACATGCCGAAGAAGGCGCTGATCGCCGTGGCCGGGCTGCCAGACTCCCGGCGCAGGCCGCCCGGAGATATCGGGCAGATGGATCACTGGGGCACCCGCGCCTTCGGCTGCGGTATGAGCGCCTTCGGGCGGCGTTCATGCCGACGCCTGGCGCAACGACACCGCAGCGCGCTGCACGGCGCGGATGATCGCGACATGCGTGCCGCAGCGGCACAGATTGCCGGCAAGCTCCCGGCGGATGGCCGCCTCATCGGGGTCGGGATTGCGCTCCAGCAAGGCCACCGCCATCATCACCATGCCGTTGAGGCAATAGCCGCATTGCGCGGCCTGCGCGTCGACGAAGGCTTGCTGCACCGGGTGCAGCGCGCCGCCGTTGCCACCGCCCGGGCAGTCCTTCGAGCGTGGTGATGGCGCGGCCGGCAACCCCCCGGGCCGCAATGACACAGGCGCGCGCGGCCACGCCATCGACCAGCACCGTGCACGCGCCGCATTGCCCCAGAGCGCAGCCGTACTTCGGGCCGTTGAGTGCCAGATCGTTGCGCAACACCTGTAGCAGCGTGGCGCCGGCACCCGGCGCGGGCATGGCGTAGCGCTGGCCGTTGACGCAAAGGTCGACGCTGTGATCGGCGTCGTGCATGGCAGATCGGTTCAGATCGGAACGGGCGCAGCCGCCAGCGCCTGGCGGCACAGCGGCGCCTGCGCCGCCCGGTTCAGTGGCGTTCCGACCAGAGCTTGCCGCCGGTGGCCCAGTTTTCGCGCTTGATGTCGGTGATCAGGATGTCCACCGCCTCGGGCGATCCGCCCAGCACCTGCACGCTCACGCGGGTGATTTCTTCCACCAGTTTCTTCTTTTGCTCGACCGTGCGGCCTTCCATCATCTCGATGTGGTATGTGGGCATGGCGGACTCCTGAGGACAAAAGCGCAAATCATATCGGCGCCGGCGCGGGCCGATCGGCCCAGGCGCCGCAGGCAGCACAGATGCAGACCTGGCCGCGCAGCCCTTCGGGCAACGCGGCCAGGGCGCAGGGGGCCATGCACCAGCAGCTTCGGGCCGGCTGGCCGGACGCCAGCGCGCACTGGTTCGGCTGGCCGCACAGGGGGCAGCGCAGCGGGTGCGGTGCTGCGGGCTTCATCCCGGAAGATGCATCGAAAACGGGCGCTGGCGCATGGCTCATGAGCGCCTTTGGCCATCTTTTTGGTAGCTACTGGGCATGCTCAGGCGGCTGGCGCTGCCGGGGCCGCCTTGCGCTGCTGGCGCCAGGCATGCAGCAGCGGTTCGGTATAGCCGCTGGGCTGGGCCAGGCCCTTGAAGACCAGATCGCAGGCCGCCTGGTAGGCCAGGCTGGTCTCGAAGTGACCGGCCATCGGCTGGTACAGCGGGTCGCCGGCGTTTTGCCGGTCCACCACCGCCGCCATGCGCTCGAAGGTGGCGCGCACCTGG
Organism: Verminephrobacter eiseniae EF01-2; assembly: GCF_000015565.1. Taxonomy (NCBI): domain Bacteria; kingdom Pseudomonadati; phylum Pseudomonadota; class Betaproteobacteria; order Burkholderiales; family Comamonadaceae; genus Verminephrobacter; species Verminephrobacter eiseniae. Next base: position 1,821,376 of record NC_008786.1, on the reverse strand, counting down.
GCTGGCGTGACCACGCCATGGAGCAGCCAATTGGCAATGTGCTGGCTGCTGATGCGCAGCGTGGCGCGGTCTTCCATCAGGCCCACGTTGTGGATGTCGGGCACCTTGGAGCAGCCCACGCCCTGGTCCACCCAGCGCACCACATAGCCCAGAATGCCCTGGACGTTGTTGTCCAGTTCCTGCTGCTTTTCGGCCTCGCTCCAGTTCGCTTGGGCGGCCACCGGCACCGTGAGCAGGCCGGCCAGCAGATTGTCGTGCTCGGCGTTGGCGTCGATCTTCTCCAGCGCGATCTGCACCTCGCTGACCTTCACCTGGTGGTAGTGCAGCGCGTGCAGCGTGGCGCCGGTCGGGCTGGGCACCCAGGCGGTGTTGGCGCCGGCCTGGGGATGGGCGATTTTCTGCCGGAGCATGTCGGCCATCAGGTCGGGCATGGCCCACATGCCCTTGCCGATCTGCGCCTTGCCGCGCAGGCCGCAGGCCAGGCCCACCAGCACATTGTTCTTTTCGTAGGCCTGGATCCAGGCGCTGGCCTTCATGTCGCCCTTGCGCACCATCGCGCCCGCGTGCATCGCGGTGTGTATCTCGTCGCCGGTGCGGTCCAGAAAACCGGTGTTGATGAAGGCCACGCGCGCGCTGGCCGCAGCAATGCAGGCTTTGAGGTTCACGCTGGTGCGGCGCTCTTCGTCCATGATGCCCAGCTTGACGGTGTGCGCCGGCAGCCCCAGCAATTGCTCGACGCGGCCGAACAGCTCGTTGGCAAAGCCCACCTCGACCGGGCCGTGCATCTTGGGCTTGACGATGTAGACGCTGCCCTGGCGTGAATTGCGGATCTGCGCAGCGCCTGCGCCATGGACTTTGCGCAGGTCATGCAAGGCGATGGCGGTGGTGACCACGGCGTCCATGATGCCTTCGGGAATCTCGCGCTGCCGGCCCTGGGCGTCGGTGTACCGGATGGCCGGGTTGGTCATCAGATGGCCCACATTGCGCAGGAACATCAGCGAGCGCCCATGCAGCCGCACTGTGCCGCCCCGGGGGCCGGTGTAGATGCGGTCGGGGTTCAGGCCGCGGGTGAAGCTGCGGCCATCCTTGGTCAACTGCTCGGTCAACGTGCCCTGGATGATGCCCAGCCAGTTGCTGTAGCCCAGCAGCTTGTCCCGGGCATCGACGGCGGCCACGGAGTCTTCCAGGTCCAGGATGGTCGACAGGGCCGCTTCGAGCACCAGGTCGCTCACGCCCGCCGCATCGGTCTGGCCGATCGGGGTGCTGCGGTCGATCCGGATGTCCAGGTGCAGGCCGTTGTGCTGCAGCAGCACCGACGACGGGCTGGCGGCGTTGCCCTGGTAGCCTTTGAACTGGCCGGGGTGTGCCAGGCCGGTGCTGGCGCCGCCCGGCAGCGCCACCAGCAACTGCCCGTCGGCCACGCGGTAGCCGGTCGCATCCCGGTGCGCGCCGCTGGCCAGCGGCACATGCTCATCGAGCACCTGGCGCGCAAAGGCAATCACCTTGGCGCCGCGCACGGGGTTGTAGCCCCGGCCCTTGGCGGTGGCGCCGGTGTCGGGGATGACATCGGTGCCGTACAGCGCGTCATACAGGCTGCCCCAGCGCGCATTGGCGGCATTGAGCGCATAGCGCGCGTTCAGTATCGGCACCACCAACTGCGGCCCGGCCTGCGTGGCCAGTTCGTCGTCGACACCGGTGGTGCTGGCCTGCACCTGGGCGATGGGGGGCAGCAGGTAGCCGATCTTTTCGAGGAAACTGCGGTAAGCCGCCATGTCTCCGATCGGCCCGGGGTTGGCCTGGTGCCAAGCGTCCAGCGCAGTCTGCAAGCGCTCGCGCTCGGCCAGCAGCGCCAGGTTGCGCGGTGCCAGGTCGACCACGATGGCCGCAAAGCCCTGCCAGAACGCAGCGCTGTCGACGCCCGTGCCGGGCAGCACCCGGTCTTCGATAAAGCGCAGCAGGGGTGTGGCCACTTGCAGGCCGCAAACGGTGGTGTGGTCGGTCATGGGAGTGCTTGGCAGGATGGTGGATGGATGGGGATGAAAAGTGATGCAAGTGACGGTGCCGCCCGATGGGCAACGGCGCAGCCTGGTGTCGCACCATCGGACAGATGTCGCAGGCTGCGCGCAGTCATCGGAGCGCAGCGCAAGGCGTAGCGCGCAGCCAAGACCCGGCCCTCTGCGCGGGCGCTGTCGGCCGGCGGGGCTGCCCGATCGCGGTCGCTCATTGCATTTTCCCGGCAGGCGCCAGCCCTGGCGCTTTCAGCGCACCGAGTCCGGCAGTTCGATCTTGACCTCCAGCACTTCCAGGTCGTCCTGGCGCTCCAGATGCACCGTCAGGTGTTCGGGGTTGATCTTCACGTACTTGGAGATCACGGCCACCAGTTCGCGCTGCAGCGCGGGCAGGTAGTCCGGCTCGCAGGCGTTGCGGCCGTTGCGTTCGTGCGCCAGGATGATTTGCAGGCGCTCCTTGGCGATGCTGGCGGTCTTTTTCTTTTCGCCGAGCAGGAAGGACAGGAAAGAAGCCATGGCTCATCTGCTCCCGAACAGGCGTTTGAAGAAACCGGGCTTGTCGGCATCGATGAAACGCAGCGGCTTGTCGGTCGCGCCCAGAAAGCGCTCGATCACGTCCTTGTAGGCTTCGGACACATCGGTACCCTGGGCATGGATGGCCGGCAGGCCCTGGTTGGACGATTGCAGCACCACTTCGGACTCGGGGATCACGCCGATCAGCGGGATGCGCAGGATGTCCTGTATGTCTTGCAAGCTGAGCATCTGCCCGTCTTGCACGCGGCCGGGGTTGTAGCGCGTGATCAGCAGATGTTCCCTGATCGGCTCGTCGCCTTCGATGGCGCGCCGGGTCTTGCTGCCCAGCATGCCCAGGATGCGGTCCGAGTCGCGCACCGAGGACACTTCGGGGTTCGTCACCAGCAGCGCCTCGTCGGCGAAATGCATGGCCATCAGCGCACCGCTTTCGATGCCGGCCGGCGAGTCGCAGACGATGTAGGCAAAGCCCATCTCGGCCAGGTTCTTGAGCACCTTTTCGACGCCGTCCTGCGTCAGCGCGTCCTTGTCCCGGGTCTGGCTCGCGGCCAGCACGAACAGCTTGTCGCACTGCTTGTCCTTGATCAGCGCCTGGTTCAGGTTGGCCTCGCCGTGGATCACGTTGATCAGGTCATACACCACGCGGCGTTCGCAGCCCATGATCAGATCCAGGTTGCGCAGACCGACATCGAAGTCGATCACGGCAGTCTTGTGGCCGCGCAGGGCCAGGCCGGTGGCAAAGCTGGCGCTGGTGGTGGTCTTGCCAACGCCCCCCTTGCCGGAGGTCACGACGACGATTCTGGTCATGTGTTGCTGGTTCTTCAGTGGGTTGATCGGAGCAGGACGAAAGGAAGCGAAGGGGGATGCAGGGGATCAGGCCAGGGGCTCGATGATCAGCTTCTCGCCTTCGAGCCGCACCTGGGCCGGCTTGCCGCGCACAGCGCCGGGCAGATCGGTCTCGATGGTGCGGTAGATGCCGGCGATGGACAGCAGTTGCGGCTCCAGGCAGGTGCAGAAGATGCGCGCTTCGGTGTTGCCGCGCGCGCCGGCGATGGCGCGGCCGCGCAGCGGGGCATAGACATGGATGTGGCCGTCGGCAATCACTTCCGCGCCAAAGCTGACTGCGGCCAGCACCACCAGGTCGGCGCCGCGCGCATACGCCTGCTGGCCCGAGCGCAGCGGCCTGTCCAGCACCATGGTGCCGGGGCCGGCCACGGGCACTTCGCGCACCACTTCGCCTGCGCGGGTGCCTTGGCGGCCTGCGCCGGCCTGCGCGGATGCTTCGGCGCGCGCCGGCGCCGCATCCGGTGCCGCGGCCAGACCGGCAGCGCAGGCGGCCTGCATCTGGGCGGGCGTGCCGCCGCGCACGGCCACCGGCAAGGTGCCATGGCGGCGCAGCAGGGCCATGATGGCGGCGAAATCTATCGGTTCTTCGGCTGCGCGCACGCAGGCCAGGTCGATCAGCACCGGGTCGTTGTCGAAAAAGCCGGGCGCATCGGCCACACAGCCGGCCAGTTCGCTCGCCAACAATGCGGCGTCAGTGGTCTTGAGCACCACGGCCAGCACGGGCAGCGAGGCGCTTTTCAGATCAAAGCGGGTGCGGGCCTGGGCCGGCGGGGTGGGGGCCATGAATGGGTGCGGTGCGAAGGACGCCGGGGAACCGGTTGCAGGAAGGCGCAAAGTGTACCTTGGGCCGGGCCGGCTCCAATGACCAATGGCGCTGACCAATGTCCCCCCTGTGCCGCCGCCGGACGGATGCGCGCCGACCACGGCGGCCCGGCGCCGCCCTGTGCCAATGCCCGGCCCGATAGCGGCTACCATCCCGGGGCAGCGGGCTTTTTCGCCCGCCCCCGTCCGATCGCCACCCACGCCTGCATGCCCGCTTTTTCCTTTGAAGCCCTGGACGCCCAGGGCCAGACCTGCAAGGGCCTCATGGAGGCCGACACGGCCAAGGCTGCGCGCAGTCTGCTCAGGGCGCAGGCCCTGGTGCCGCTGGCGGTCGAGCCGGTGCAGACCGGCCAGTCGCTCGACGGCCGCTCGGCCAGCCTGGGCCAACGCTTGTTCACCCGGCCGGTGTTCAGCGCCACCACGCTGACCATCTGGACGCGCCAGATCGCCGGACTCGTGTCCTCGGGGCTGCCGCTCGAACGCGCGCTCACCTGCCTGTCGCAAGAGGCCGACGACGAACGCCAGCGCCATCTGGTGGCCGCGCTGCGCGCCGAGGTCAACGCCGGCTCGATGTTTGCGCGCGCGCTGGCGCAACACCCGCGCGAGTTCTCCGACATCTACTGCGCCGTGATCAGCGCCGGCGAGCACAGCGGCAACCTGGCGCTGGTGCTCGAACGCCTGGCCGACGACCTCGAAGAACGCCAGGCGCTCAAGGCCCAACTGATCGGCGCCGCGCTCTACCCCGCCATCGTGACCCTGGTGGCCGGCGCGATCGTGCTGTTCCTGGTCGGCTATGTGGTGCCGCAGGTGGCCAGCGTGTTCGTCGGCACCAAGCGCGCGCTGCCGCTTCTCACGCAGGCCATGATGGGCCTGAGCGCCTTTGTCCGCAGCCATGGCGTTGTCATGCTGCTGGCGGCGATCGTGTTGGCGCTCGGCGCGCGCTGGGCGCTGACCAGGGCGCAGATCCGTGAGCAATTCGATGCCGCCTGGCTGAACCTGCCGGTGCTCGGCAAGCTCGCCCGTGGCTACAACGCAGCCCGGTTTGCCGCCACCTTGGCGATGCTCGCGGGCGCCGGTGTGCCGATACTCAAAGCCCTGCAGGCCGCCGCCGACACGCTGAACAACCGCGCGCTGCGCGCCGACGCGCTCGAGGCCCTGGTGCTGGTGCGCGAAGGCGCGCCGCTGGCCTCGGCGCTGGCGCAAAACAAGCGCTTTCCGGGCCTGCTGTCGATGTTTGCACGCCTGGGCGAGCAGACCGGCCAACTGCCCGTGATGCTGCAACGCGCGGCCCGGCAACTGGCCACCGAAGTGCAGCGCCGCGCGCTGAAACTGGCCACCATCCTGGAGCCGCTGCTGATCGTCAGCATGGGCCTGATCGTGCTGCTGATCGTGCTGGCCGTGCTGCTGCCGATCATCGAACTGAACCAGTTCGTGAATGTGAAGTAACCATGGCCGTGACTTTGACCGACAAACTGGTGGTCGCGATCTCCTCGCGCGCGCTGTTCGACTTTGAAGCAGAGAACCGCGTTTTCGAGCGTGGCAACGACCGCGCTTATGTCGCGCTGCAACGCCAACGCATCGACGAGCCGGCAGCGCCGGGCGTGGCCTTCTCGCTGGTGCGCAAACTGCTCGCGTTCAACAGCGCCGGGTGCCAGCGTGTCGAGGTGGTGCTGCTGTCACGCAACGACCCGGTCAGCGGCCTGCGCGTATTTCGCTCATGCAACGCCCACGGCTTGCCCGCCGTGCAGCGCGGCGTGTTCACGCAGGGGCGCGACCCGTTTCGCTACCTGCGCCCGCTCGGAGCGCACCTGTTCCTGTCGGCCAACGAAGCCGATGTGCGCCAGGCCCTGCACCTGGGCTACCCGGCTGCGCGGGTGGTCACGGAGTCGGTGCAGGCGGGCGACGCCAACCCGCTGGAAGTGCGTATCGCCTTCGACGGCGACGCCGTGCTGTTCTCCGACGAGGCCGAGCGCGTCTACCAGGACCTGGGGCTGGCCGCCTTTCAGCAGCACGAGACCGACAAGGCCACGCTGCCGCTGCCCGACGGCCCCTTCAAACCCCTGCTGGCTGCGCTGCACCGCTTGCAGTCGGCGGGCAAGATGGGCCAAGGGGGCCACGAAAGCGGCGCGGGCCAGGCGGGCGGCATGCGCATCCGCACCGCCTTGGTCACCGCCCGCAGCGCCCCCGCGCACGAGCGCGCCATCCGCACGCTGATGGACTGGAACATCGCGGTCGACGAAGCCATGTTTCTGGGCGGCCTGCCCAAGGGCGAGTTTCTGCGCGAGTTCGAGGCCGACTTTTTCTTCGACGACCAGACCGGCCATGTCACATCCGCCGCCCGCCATGTGCCCGCAGGCCATGTGAGCAGCGGGATCGCCAATCCTTGAAAACCGGGCCGGGCAGTGATGAAACAGCCGGCGGCCCAAGCCCCGGCGGCCATCTGGCGCCATGCGCTGCGATGTGCAACCATCACCGCCCGGTACCGAAGGAGCATGTCGTGCGCAAGACCTTTTCATCTGTGTGGCTGGCGGGGCTGGTGTTGTCGGCTCCCTGGTTTTGCAGCGCCGCTCCGGCCCAGACCACCCAGACGGCCCCACCCCCCCAGGCGACCCAAGCCCCGGGCGCCAGCCCCGGGTCACCGGCTGCGCCGACCCGGGGCGAGATCAAGGCCATGCGCGAATTCAAAATGCTGGATTTCAATGGCGACGGCAAGCTCAGCCGCGCGGAGGTCAGGCTCTTTCCACGCCTGGCGGCCGCTTTTGACGAGGCGGATACGGACCACGACGGCTATGTGTCGTATGCAGAAGTCCGGGCATTTGCCGCCAAGTACCGCGCCCGGCAGGAGCGCGAGCGGGCCGCCGCCGGGCCCGCAGCGTTGCCGAAGGCCCCGCCCTGAATTTTCAGCCGTGCCGGCTGTGCGTGTGCTCCGCGCCGCAACGGTCCAGCGCGCGCTCGATCTCGGCCATGATGCGCGGGTCCCGCAGCGCGGCTTGCCAGGTGCGTTCGTCTTCGGCGGCGCGGCGACGGCGCTCGGCCCAGGAGCGGGCCGCACCGCGCAACGCCAGCCCGGCGCGGCGGGTAGGGGCGGCCAGCAATGCCAGCGCGGCAAAGGCCAGCAGCCACAGCGCCAGCCATGCCGCCCACTGATGGTGTTCGGCCCAGGAGTCGATCACCTGCTGAGCGAACACCAGCAGCGCCGACACCATGGCGGCCAGCAGCAAGGCGGCCATGCCACGGGCGCCGTCAAAGCCGGCTGCGGCCTGCTTCAAAGCCGCCAGCGCGTTTTCGGCGCGCACCACGCCGAGGTGCTCGCTCGGGTATTGAACGTTGACAAAGCTGGTCATTTCGGTTTCCCCTTCCTGACGCTGGCGGCGAAATTGCCGGGCAGTGGAAGGAGAAGGATACTAGGGTTTACCCTAGTTCGATTCAAATTTATATTTTGAACCCGCGTCATTCATGGGGCTAATGATGGATAAAGCCATGGCCTCTTTGAACTCCCGCTGCCTGGATCCGCCCTGCTGCGCGTGTTCGACGAGGTGATGGCCGGGCGCAGCCCGACCCGTGCCGCACGCCCGCTTTCGCGCACCCGGCCGGCGCTGAGCGGCGCGACGCCGGCGTCAGGCATTGGGCGATGCCGACGATGCCGACGGTGCCGACGGTGCCTGTGGATGCGCTGGCGGCGCCGGCGCGGCCCTCGGCAAGCGGCGCCGGACGGGCGCTTGCAAGCCTGCACGCGCTTGGGCACGCCCGACGTTTGCGCGGCAGCCGCCCGGCGCGCCGTCGTAGACTGCGCGCTTTTGTCCCCCTTCTTTGCGGAAAGAGCACCATGAACATCCTGCTTGCTGTCGATGGCAGCCCCTACACCAAGAAAATGCTGGCCTACCTGGCCACCCATGAAGAACTGCTGGGCAGCCAGCATACGTACACCGTGCTGACCGTGCAGGCCCCGCTGCCGGCGCGCGCCCGCGCCGCACTGGGCAAGGAAGCCGTGGACAGCTACCACAGCGAAGAAGCCGACAAGATTCTGGCGCCGGTGTGCAAGTTTCTCGCGCGCCATGCGCTGCAAACCAAACGCATCGCCAAGGTGGGCCCGGTGGGCGAGAGCATCGCCAAGCTGGCCGACAGCGGCGGGTTCGACCTGCTCGTGATGGGCTCGCATGGCCATGGCGCCCTGACCACGCTGGTGACGGGCTCGGTGACCGCCCAGGTGCTGGCCCACAGCAAACTGCCGGTGCTGCTGGTGCGCTGACCCCGGGCAAAATCCGGGCCGCAGGACGGGTCATCGGTTCCGGCCCTAGAATGGCCCGGTGCCCATCCCTGCCACCATCCCCCTGAACGCCGACCTGCATTGCCATTCCGTGGTCTCCGACGGAACCCTGAGCCCTGAAGACCTGGCCGCCCGGGCCCGTGCCAACGGGGTTCAGTTGTGGGCCTTGACCGATCATGACGAAACCGGCGGCCTGCGCCGCGCTGGCGCTGCCGCCCAGGCGCAGGGCATGGCCTACCTGACCGGGGTCGAGATCTCGGTCACGTTCGCCGACACCACCGTGCATATCGTGGGCCTGGGCTTCGACCCCGACAATGCCCAGTTGGCGCAGGGCCTGGCGGCCACCCGCGACGGGCGCGGCGAACGCGCCAAGGAGATGGGCGCGCAACTGGCCCGGGCGGGCATTGGGGGCGCTTACGAAGGCGCATTGCAGTTCGTCGGCAACCCGGCGCTGATCTCGCGCATGCATTTCGCGCGCTTTCTGGTCGAAAGCGGCCGCTGCCAGGATACCGGCGAGGTGTTTCGCAAATACCTCACCGAGGGCCGGCCCGGCTATGTGCCGCACCGCTGGGCCCGGCTGGGCGACGCGGTGCGCTGGATCACCGAGGCGGAGGGCGTGGCCGTGATCGCTCACCCGGCGCGCTACAAGTTCAGTGCCAACGAGGAATTTGCGCTGTTTTCCGAATTCAAGGCCCATGGCGGCCAGGCCGTGGAGGTCGTCACCGGCAGCCACAGCGCCGCCGAATACCTGAGCTATGCCGCGCTGGCGCAAGAGTTCGGCCTGGCCGCTTCGCGCGGCAGCGACTTCCACAGCCCCGCTGAATCGCACACCGATCTGGGCAGCCTGCCGCCGCTGCCCGATGCCTTGACGCCGGTGTGGACGCTGCTGGCCGACCGCATCCGCCATCCGGCCCGGCATTTGGTCCCGCATTGGGCCCCCGATCGGGCCTGAAACCGGCTCCGGCGCGCCGGTGTTCTGCGATGGCCCAGTATTTCGAGATCCACCCCGACAACCCGCAGCCGCGCTTGCTCCGGCAGGCTGCCGCGTTGCTGCGCCAGGGCGGCATCGTGGCCGTGCCCACCGATTCCAGCTATGCGCTGGCCTGCCATCTGGACGACAAGGACGCGGCCGAGCGCCTGCGCCGCATCCGCCAGGTCGATGACAAGCACCACCTGACGCTGCTGTGCCGCGACCTGTCCGAACTGGCCAGTTGCGCGCGCGTCGACAACCGGCAATACCGGCTGCTCCGGCTGGGCACACCCGGGCCCTACACCTTCATCCTGGAAGCCACGCGGGAGGTGCCGCGCCGCGTCAGCCATCCGGCGCGCAAGACCCTGGGCCTGCGCGTGCCCGACCACAAGGGCCTGCAACTGCTGCTGCAATTGCATGGCGCGCCGCTGCTGGCCACCACGCTGATTCCGGCCGGGGCCAGCGAACCGTTGAACGACCCGCAGGAAATCCGCCGGCACTATGCCGGGCAGCTCGCTGCCATCGTCGACGCCGGCGCCTGCCCGCGCGAGCCGACCACGGTGCTGGACCTGACGCCGATGGGCGTCGGCGGCGCCCCCGAAGTGGTGCGCGCAGGCCGTGGCAGTTTGCCGGCACTGGGGCTGTAACGCGCGGGCGGCAGGCCGGGCCGGCGCTCTGAGACAATCCGGGGGTGGACACCAACCCCAACCATCTGATCCAGACCGTTCTGATCAACGCCCTGCCGGCGCTGCTCGCCATCACGCTGCATGCGGCCGCCCATGGCTACGCTGCGCGCTACTTCGGCGACGACTCGGCGGCGCTGCAGCAGCGCATCAGCTTGAACCCCTTCAAGCACATCGACCCGGTGGGCACCATCCTGATGCCGCTGTTGCTGTACTTCGTCACTGCGGGCGCGTTCCTGCTCGGCTACGCCCGGCCGATGCCGGTCGATTTCAGCCGGCTGCGCAATCCGAAAACGCAGATGATCTGGGTGTCCCTGGCCGGGCCTGCGGCCAACCTCGTTCAGGCCGTTGGTTGGGCGCTGCTGCTGATCGTGCTCAAGGGTTTTGGCGTCGACGAGTTCTTCTTTCTGTCGATGGCGGGCGCCGGTGTGGGGATCAATCTGGCGCTGTGGGCCTTCAACCTGTTTCCGCTGCCGCCGCTGCCTGGCGGGCGCATCCTGATCGGCCTGCTGCCGGTCAAGCAAGCCCGGATGCTCGCGCGCCTGGAGCCTTGGGGCCTGCTGATCGTGATGGGCCTGACCCTTGCCGGGGTGGTGGGCCCGCTGTGGCTGCGCCCGCTGATGGTGCTGAGCTACGCCGCCGTCCGCCTGCTGCTGACACCGCTGGAGGCGCTGGCAGCGCTGGCGGGCTGATTTTTCTGTTTGCCGACATGCACTCCATGAGCACCACGCGCTTTCTCACCGGCATCACCACCACCGGCACACCCCACCTGGGCAACTTTGTCGGCTCCATCCGTCCCTCGGTGGCGGCCAGCCGGCAGCCGGGCGTGCAGAGCTTTTACTTTCTGGCCGACTACCACGCGCTGATCAAGTGCGAAGACCCGCAGCGCGTGCAGCGCTCGACGCTGGAGATCGCGGCCAGTTGGCTGGCTGCCGGGCTCGACCCCGAGCAGGTCACGTTCTACCGCCAGTCCGACATCCCCGAAATCCCCGAACTGACCTGGCTGCTGACCTGCGTGACCGGCAAGGGCCTGCTCAACCGGGCGCATGCCTACAAGGCCGCCAACGACAAGAACAGCGCCGCAGGCCGCGAGGCCGACGCTGGCGTGACGGCCGGCCTGTTCATGTACCCGCTGCTGATGGGGGCCGACATCTTGCTGTTCAACGCGCACCAGGTGCCCGTGGGCCGCGACCAGAGCCAGCATATAGAGATGGCGCGCGCCATGGCGAGCAGTTTCAACCACCTGTACGGCGCGCATTTCGTGCTGCCCGAGGCGGCCATCGACGAGCATGTGGCCATCCTGCCCGGGCTCGACGGCCGCAAGATGAGCAAGAGCTATGACAACACGATACCGCTGTTCAGCACGCGCGAGCAGCTCGGCCGGCTGATCGCCGGCATCCTGACCGACTCGCGCGCGCCCGGCGCGCCCAAGCAGGTCGAGGGCTCAGCGCTGTTTCAGATCTACCAGGCCTTTGCCACGCCCACGGAAACCGCAGCGCTGCGCCAGCACTATGCCGACGGCATCGCCTGGGGCGAGGTCAAGCAGTTGCTGCTCGACTGCGTCGACCAAACCATTGCCCCGATGCGCGCGCAGTACCAGGCGCTGCTCGATGACCCGGCCCGCATCGAACAGACCCTGCTGGCCGGCGCCGAGCGCGCCCGCGCACTGGCCAGGCCGTTCATGCGCGAGCTGCGCGGCGCCGTCGGTCTGCGCAGTCTGGTGCCGGCTGCGCAGGCCACGGCGGGGGCCGAGGTGGTCGAGGCGGTGAAAGCGGTGAAATCGACCAAAGCGGCAAAAACGGCCAAAACGGGACAGCCCGCATTCAAGCAGTACCGCGAGGCCGATGGCAAGTTCTACTTCAAGCTCGTCGCCGCCGATGGTCGTCTGCTATTGCAAAGCCAGGGCTTCGCTGCGCCCAGGCAGGCCGGTCAGGCCATTGCCGAACTGCACACCGGTGCCGGCGCGCTGCCAGCGCTGGCGTCCCGGTTGGTGCCGGTGGATGGCGTGGACGCGGCCGAGGTCATGGCGGCGTTGCAGGCGTTGGCCCCGGGTCAGCCGCAGCCGGCACGCAAATAAGCCAGCACCGCAGGCAGATCCCCCTCGAACACGATGCGCCCGGGCCGGCTTTGGCGCTGGAAGGCGTACATGGGGTCGTAATAGTCGCGCACCAGCGCCGCGATCCAGTGGCGGTGCAGATCGATGTCGCCGCTGGCCTGCTGCCGCGCCAGCGCGGCCTGCATGTCCGCGTGCAGTTGCTGGTAGCGCGCGCCGCCGAGCCGCCGGGCCAGTTTGCCCAGACTGTCCAGCAGCCGGGTGGAGAACCGTTCAAAGCCCAAGGCCGGACCATGGGCCGCGACAAAGTCGGCGCATTGCCCGATCACGTAGTCACCCACGATGCGCTCGACCCGGGCGCCGAAGCTGTCTTGCAGGCACACGATCGGAGCGCGCTCCAGGCGCTGGCGCAGCGCCAGCGGCACCGAGCACCGGCCCACATGCCGGCCCTCGTCTTCGAGCACGAAAGCCCGGTGCCCCCGGGCCTGCTTTTTCAGGATGTCGATGGCCAGGCGATGCTCGAAATCGACCTGGCTGGGCTGGCCGTCCAGGCGCTGGCCGAAGCTGGAGCCGCGGTGATTGGCATGACCCTCCAGGTCCAGGCCCTGCGCCAACTGCGCAATCAGCGCGGTCTTGCCGGTGCCCGTCAAGCCGCTGAGCAGCACGAAATCGCATTCCTGCGCCGCCGCCTGCGTGGTGTCGATCAGGAACATGCGCAGCGCCTTGTAGCCACCGGGCACGCGGGGATAGGCGATGCCGGCCTCGCTGTGCAGCCATTGCAGGGCGATTTGCGAGCGCAGTCCGCCGCGCAGGCAATACAGCAGGCCATCCGGGTGGGCCTGGGCAAACGCCGCCCAGGCCGCGATGCGCTCGCGCCTGGTGTGGCCGGACACGAGTTGCTGCCCCAACGCAATCGCTGCCGGCTGGCCCTGCTGCCGGTAGCACAGGCCGACCTGGTGCCGCTCGGCGTCGTCCATCAAAGGATGGTTCACCGCCCCGGGGAAGGCGCCCTGCGCAAACTCGACCGGCGCGCGCACATCCAGCAGCGGCACATCGTGCAGGAAGATATGCCGCAACTGGGCATCGTCCTGCCGCATCAGCGCAGCACCACGGCAAGGGCTTGCCGCGCCGTCAAGTGGCCGATGGGATCGAGGGCCAGCCCCTGCTGCGCGGCCACGGCCAGAAACTCCCGCTCGCCGTCAGGGGCCACGGCAACCAGCAGGCCACCGCTGGTCTGGGGGTCGCACAGCAAATGCTTTTGTGCCGCGCTCAGGGGGCTGACCTTGGCGCCATAGCTGTCGAAGTTGCGCTGCGTTCCGCCGGGCACGCAGCCCTGGTCCAGGTAATGCCCGATCCCCGCCAGGCGGGGCACGGCGGCGGCGTCGAGCACGGCGGTCAGGCCACTGCCTTCGGCCATTTCGAGCAGGTGGCCGAGCAGACCGAAGCCCGTGACATCGGTCATGGCCTGCACGCCGGCCAGTCTGCCAAAGCGGCTGCCCGGTCGGTTCAGTGTGCACATCAGGTCGCGTGCCAGGCCAGCGTCCTGCGGGCGCAGCCGGGATTGTTTCTCGGCCGTGGTCAGGATGCCGATCCCGAGCGGCTTGGTCAGGTACAAACGGCAGCCGGCCGTGGCCGTGTCGTTGCGTTTGAGGTGGCGTTTTTCGACGACTCCCGTCACGGCCAGGCCAAAGAACGGCTCCGGCGCGTCGATGGAATGCCCGCCGGCCAGTGCAATCCCCGCCGCAGCGCAAGCCGCCCGCCCGCCGTCCACCACCGTGCGCGCCACCTCGGCGGGCAGCATGTTCACGGGCCAGCCCAGGATGGCGATCGCCATCAGCGGGTCGGCGCCCATTGCATAGATGTCGCTGATGGCGTTGGTGGCGGCGATGCGGCCGAAGTCGTAGGGGTCGTCGACGATGGGCATGAAGAAGTCGGTCGTCGACACCACGGCGCGCTCGTCGTCGAGCGCATGGACCGCCGCATCATCGCGCGAGGCATTGCCCACCCACAGCCCGGGGAACAGGCCGTGCGCCCCGCTGCTGCCCGCGAGAATCACCTCCAGCACCTGGGGGCTGAGCTTGCAACCACAGCCGGCGCCATGGCTGTAGCGGGTCAGGCGAACGGGGTCGCGGGCGCTCGTGGCGGTGGCGGTGGCGGTAGTGATGATGGTGTCTGCGGCCATGCCGGCGAGTTTCGCATGTGCAGCGGCCCGGCGGCCGACAACCTACAGGTCGGTCGCTGCCAGCACTTGCGCCATGTCGGTCAAGCCCTGCAACACCTTCTCGATACCGTCTTGCCGCAAGGTGAGCCAGTTCGCCGGCTCATCGCGCACCATCAGCCCATGGATGCCCAGCCGGCCCTGGTAGCCGAAGCCTTGGCATTCGGCGCAGCCCTTGTGGCGCCACAGGCGCAACGCACCCTGCGCGTCGCCGTGCTGCAAGCGCCAACGCTCGACCTGCGCAGTGCGCGCCTCCAGCGTATTGCTGCCGCTGCCGCTTTCCAGGTACTGCGAGGCCAGGTCCATCAGCCGGTCCTGGTCGATCACCTGGGACTCGCGGCAGGCCACGCACAGGCGCAGCACCAGACGCTGGGCCAGAATCGCCAGCGGCAGGGCGGAAAAATCGAGCGGATTCAGTTTGATGTCCAACTGCCCCAACTGGCGTGCAACGGCATCAGGCGCGGCGGTGGTCAGCAGCGTGGTCAGCACCAGATGGCCGGTGAACGCGGCCTCCAGGGCGATGCGCGCTATCTCCTCGTCGCGCATTTCATCGACCATGATCACGTCCGGGTCGGCCCGCAGGAAGGCGCGCATCGCGGCCGCAACGGTCCAGCCCAGGCGCGGGTTCACCTGCACCTGGCGCAGACCATCCTGGGTGATCTCGATCGGGTCCTCGGCAGTCCAGATCTTGCGGCCTGTGCCGTTGATGTCGCGCAACACTGAATGCAATGTGGTCGTCTTGCCGCAGCCTGTGGGCCCGCACACCAGCACCAGGCCGTAGCGCTTTTGCGCCACCGATTGCAGTGCCAGCAGGTTGGCGCGGCTCAGGTCGATGCGATCGAGCGCCAAAACACCGGTGAGCAGCCGCAGCACCACATCTTCCAGCCCCTGCGAGGTGGGGATGGAGGTCACGCGCAACTCGACCGGCGGGCCACCAAAGCGGGCAAAGTCGATCTTGCCCTCCTGGGGCTTGCGGCGCTCGGAGATATCCATGCCCGCCATGACCTTGATGCGCGCCACCACGGCGACGCGGTAGCGCGCCGGTAGTTCCAGGTGGGTCGCGAGGTCGCCGTCGATGCGCAGGCGGATGCGCAGGCTCTTCGGGGCCAGTTCGGTCTCGATGTGGATGTCGGATGCGTTGCGGCCGATGGCCTCGTCGATCACCGCGTTGATGATCTGTGCCAGGGTGTCCGACTCGTTGAGCGCATCGGCCTCGTTCGCATCGCCGGGTTCGGTGCTGTCCAGGGTGCTGAGCAGTTCTTGCAATGTGCTGCGCACGACCGGCGCCGGTTCCTCCTCGGTTCCGGTGCCGGGGGGCTGGTAGGCCTTGCGGATGGCGGGCCCGAGCGTGTCCGGCGCGGCCTGCAGCGCAATCAGCCGGCGCTGGGTCAAAAAGCGCAATTCGTCGAGCAGCGAGCGCTTGCCGGGATCGATCATCAGCAGCACCAGCGTGTCTTCGCGTATCAGCAGCGGCAGCACCGATTCGCGCTCGGCCATGGCGCGGGGCACCAGGGCCAGGGCCGCCGCTTCGGGCTTGAGGTCGCCAGGGTGCACTTGGTACTCGCCCAGCCAACTGGCAATGACCGCGCGCAGTTGCTCCTGCGTCAGCGCACCCAGTTCCACCAGGATCTGGCCGATGGGCCGGTGCTGGCCCTTTTCGCGCTCTTGTTGCTGCACTTGCAGGCCATGCCAGAGCCCGGGCGCGGTCAACAGTCCGGCATGCACCAGTGCCTCGCCCAGGCGCCGCGCCTTGCCCGCCGTGGGGCGCGGTGTGGATATCTGCTGCCACAGGGCTTCGGCGCTGGCAGGGCGAAAACTGTAGTGTGCTGGCGAAACAGAATCGGCGGCGTCGGTCATCAGGGCACCTGAAGGAGAGGTTTATAGGCGCAATTCGTAGTCCACCGTGATCGGAGCATGGTCAGAGAATTTCTCGCCTTTGTAGATGGATTGGGCACGCGCCAGAGCCGCCAATGCAGGGGTGGCCAAGTGGTAGTCCAGCCGCCAACCCACGTTGTTGGCATAGGCCCGACCACGGTTGCTCCACCAAGTGTAGGCTGTGTCGGTGGCACAGGGCTGTAACCGACGGTAAACGTCTATGACGCCGTTTTTGTCATTTACGTCCAGCAAATTTGTCATCCAGAGCCGCTCCTCGGGCAGGAATCCGCTGTTCTTTTGGTTACTACGCCAGTTTTTCAGATCGATGGTCTGGTGGGCAATATTGATGTCGCCGCACAGGATGAATTCGCGTTCAGCCCTGAGGCGCATCAGATGGGGATGGAACTCGGCCAGAAAACGGAACTTGGCCTGCTGGCGCAGCGGCCCCGAGGAGCCGCTGGGAAAATAGGCGCTGATGATCGACAGCTTGCGCGCCGGCGTGTCGAAGCGCAGTTCCAGATAGCGGCCCTCGGCATCGAACTCGGGCGAGCCATAGCCGGCCACCCGGTCCGACGGCTCGTGGCGGGTGTAGACCCCCACGCCCGAATAGCCCTTTTTTTCGGCCAGATGAAAGTACCCCTGCAGGTCTGCCAGGCGCTCGAACCGGTCGGCCAAATCGGCGGCCTGGGCCTTGACTTCCTGCACGCAAATACAATCGGGTCGTGTGGCGGCGAGCCAACTTTCCAGGCCCCGGCTGGTGGCCGAGCGGATGCCATTGAGATTGAGGCTGGTCAATTTGAACAAGGAATTCCCCATGGTGGATGTTGGTGCGCAGACCGCCGGACAAGGCCGGCTGGCGCAGGATTTCGTGCGGTTTGCCGTCGCATCGGGCGCGTTGCAGTTCGGCCGGTTCAAAACCAAGGCCGGGCGCCTGAGCCCTTATTTCTTCAACGCCGGCCGGTTTGATGACGGCTGCAAGATCGGTCGGCTGGCGCAATTTTATGCCCAAGCCCTGCTGGCCAGCGGCATTGAATTCGACATGGTGTTTGGCCCGGCATACAAGGGCATACCCTTGGCCGCCACCGTGGCCGTGGAACTGGCGCGGCAGGGGCGCAACGTCGCATTTGCTTACAATCGCAAGGAGGTCAAGGACCATGGCGAAGGCGGCACGCTGGTGGGCGCCCCGCTCGAGGGTCGGGTGCTGATCATCGACGACGTGATGTCCGCAGGGACCGCCGTGCGCGAGTCGATGGCCATCATCCGCGCCGCAGGGGCCAGGCCCGAGGCGATCGCGATGGCACTGGACCGGCAGGAAAAAGCCACCGAAGACGGTTGCGATGCAGACTACAGCGCCGTGCAGTATGCACGCCGGCAACTGGGGCTTGGGGTCTGTGCCATCGCCCGGTTGGCAGACTTATTGCAGTATTTGACCGACAACGAGTCCGAAGGCATGCGGTTGCACCGCGACGAAGTGCTGGCCTATCGCCAGCGGTATGGCGTCAATGAAGGGTAGACGGTTTGAGCAAATCAGCGTGGATCATCGCAGCGGCCTGCTGCACCCTCCTCATCGCCGCGCCTGGCGCCAATGGCGCGCGGGCGCAGAGCGGCGCCAACATCTACACCTGCGTGGATAGCAGCGGGCGCCCGCAGGGCGCAGACCGGTTGATTGCCGAATGCCTCGACCGTGAGCACCGCGAACTCGCGCCCTCCGGCTTCGTGCGCCGGCAGATTGGCCCGGCGCTGTCGGAACAGGAGCGTGCCGCGCAGGCCGCCGAGCGCCGCAAGGAGATCGAAGCGCGCAGCCTCGTGCAGGAGGACAGACGCCGTGGGCGCGCGATGACGCTGCGCTACCCCCACCAGGCCAGCCATGATGCGGCGCGTGCCAAGGCCATCGAAATGGTCGATAGCATCACTGCCGCGATCGAGCAGCGCATCGACGAACTGAAAAAGCAGCGCAAGGAGCTCGATGCGCAAATGGATCTGTACAAGAAGAACCCCGACAAGATACCGACGGCTTTGCGCCACGAACTCGCCGCATACGAAGAAAACATGGACGAGCAACGGCGCTTCATGGCCGATCAGCTCCAGGAAAAACAGCGCGTGCACCAGCGCTTCGATACCGAACTGGCCCTGTTGCGCAAGATCTGGGAGGCACAGCCGCAGCCGCAGCCGCAGTTGCCTACGCTCGGCACGGCATCGCCCAAGTAAAGCATTTGCGCCATTTGCGCTGCGCACAGCGCAAGCGCCTGCGGCGCAGGTTTCACTGCAACTTCACGCGCAGCAGGTCACGGGCTTGCTGCGGATTGGCCTGGCCCTTGCTGGCCTTCATGACCTGGCCGACCAGCGCGTGAAAAGCCTTGTCCTTGCCGGCACGCAACTGCGCCACATGGTCGGCGTTGGCGGCCAGCACCGCGTCGATGATCTGCTCGAGCGCGCTGCTGTCGTTCATCTGTCGCAGCCCCTTGGCGTCGATGATGGCGTCCACCTCGCCGGCCGGGTCGGCCCACAGCGCGTCGAACACCTGCCGGGCGGCGTTGTTGGAGATCGTTGCGTCGCAGATGCGCGCGATCAGCGCTGCCAACTGCGCTGGCGCGACCGGGGCCTGCGCCACGCCGATCCCGTCCGCATTCAGGCGCCGCGAAAACTCGCCCATGATCCAGTTGCTGGCCAGCTTGGGCTGGCCGCAACCCCCGGCGACGGCCTCGAAGTAAGCGGCCATGGCCTGGCTCTGCGTGAGGGTCGCGGCATCGTATTCGGGCAGCCCGTATTGCGCCACGAAACGCGCCGCCATGCTGCGCGGCAATTCGACCATCAGCGCGCGTTGTTCCTGCACCATTTGATCTGAAATGTATAGCGGCGGCAGGTCCGGGTCGGGAAAGTAGCGGTAGTCCGCCGCATCTTCCTTGGTGCGCATGGCACGGGTTTCGCCGCTGTCCGGGTCGAACAGCACGGTGGCCTGCCGGATCGGGTGGCCGTCCTCGATCTGCGCGATTTGCCAGCGGATCTCGTAGTCGATGGCCTGCTGCATGAACTTGAAACTGTTCAGGTTCTTGATCTCGCGGCGCGTGCCCAGGGCCTGGCCGGGTTGGCGCACCGAGACGTTGGCATCGCAGCGGAACGAGCCCTCCTGCATATTACCGTCGCAGATGCCGATCCAGGTCACGATCTTGTGCAACTCCCGGGCGTAGGCCACGGCCTCCTCGGACGAGCGCATGTCGGGCTCGGTCACGATCTCCAGCAACGGCGTGCCGGCGCGGTTCAGGTCTATGCCGGACTGGCCGAAGAAGTCCTCGTGCAGCGACTTGCCCGCGTCCTCTTCGAGATGGGCGCGCACCAGGCGCACGGATTTTTTTTCATTGCCGAGAAAAAATTCGACCACACCGCCCTGCACCACCGGAAGCTCGAACTGGCTGATCTGATAGCCCTTGGGCAGGTCGGGGTAGAAGTAGTTCTTGCGCGCAAAAACGCTGACCGGCGCAATCCGCGCGCCCAGTGCCAGTCCCAACCGGATCGCACAGACGACGGCCTGGTGGTTCATCACCGGCAGCGTGCCGGGCAGCGCCAGGTCGACCGCGCAAGCCTGGGTGTTGGGCGCAGCGCCAAAGGCCGTCGAAGCGCGGGAAAAAATCTTGGACCGGGTGCAGAGTTGGGCATGGGTCTCAAAGCCGATGACGACTTCGTAGCCCTGTACCAGGGGGGTGGTGTTCATGGTTTTTGCGTGGAAATGCCGCCGTGACGGCCAATCTTGTAGGCCAGCCGATAGATGTCTGGCAACTCCACGCGTTCGCCCCCATCCTTCTGCCGTGATTTGACAATGCCGATCTGCTCCAGTGTTGCCCGCAACTGTTCCACTTTTTCTGGATTTGATGCGCCATTTCGCCATGGAACGAGTGCCTTATCCCGCAGGTTCTCAATCATCTGCAAAACGCTGGCATTATCCTTTAGCCAGAGTTCTTCCAGGTCACGTTTGCTGATGGGTACGGTTTTCTGTTGATCCTTGATGCATTGCAAGGCCGGATCGATCCATTGGTACTCCTCACGCAACTCCGCGACACGCGCCGTGCTGGCCCCGCGCACGCCGTCCTTGATGGCTTCATGATGAATGACATGCGGCCTCTCGGCATATTGCCTGGATGCCGAATTCAGCGCTGCACGCAAAGCGGTCAAAAAAGTCCTGGGTGCGACCCTGCCAAGACCGTCGCTCAGGTGGTTGTAGATGTAGGGGTAGCTGTGTCCCTTGGTCGCGGACTTTCCCATGTAACGGCCAACGAGTGCGCGCCATAGCTCCTCCTGCACCTTGGGCTCATCGGCGGCATTACATTGGAAGCGCCCATTGATGTCTTGCCATGAATGCCCGACGATGTCTTTGAATCGATCTCTGAACAGGGATGAGTGCTGCGCGATCCGATAAAAGGCCAAGCCGTACAGATCCGATTGAGTCCATTGCAAAGTCACTTTGTTGTTGAGCAGCTTGGAGCCATCCACCACTGATGCTCCTGCCTGTGCCAAAATATCTTCGCGGATAAAAGCCTTCAAGCGCAATCCCTTGGCGAACCTGAGGTCAAGCATGACACGCAGAAGTCCTGCTGTCATTTTGGACACGTCCGATAGTTCGTTGGATGCGCGATCCAGCGCATCAAAAATCACCAGTGCTTTTTCATTGGCTGAAATAAAGCGCTCATCCAGAAAATCCAGTGCGCGCGCAATCCGGCCGGGATTTTTTCCTGCCCAAGCGATGGGCGCTTGCCAAAGATCATGTGCATCCGTCGACCGAGGCATACCCAGCGATGGATCAGGCTCGAAAAGCAAAAGGATGGCTACGCTCCAAATCGTCTCTGGCGTAACATCGGGCAAACCAAGCAATTGAGCCAGTTCGTTGGGATTGGGGAAATTTTTTTTTGCGGTTTTGGCGTCAAGCGCAATGGTGCGACTGGCCTTGATACTCCTCAGCGCCGATTGAAGGTCGATTTCCAAAGGGTGGCGGCCAAGCGCGCGAAGCAAATCAGGATTGGCGAAGACGCCCGTCCAGAAGGATTTGCCCGCCCCCCGCATACCTTCGACAACCATGCGATCAGGGTTCAACGCCTGTTGATGGGACATGGGAACATAGACATCGTTCCAACTGTTGGTAGAGCCATCGGTCGGAATTTTCTCAAGCGCATCGAGCAACTCCGCGCGCAAGTCGATTCGTTGCTGAACGTTCAATGTGGGTGTTTCAGCGGCCATCCTCATCGCACCTCTAAAAGCGCCTTGGCGCAGTCCAGGAAATCGGCAAAAGCGGCTTGGTTGAGTGGGTCCGTCAATTGAACTGGTTCGATCAGAGGGTTGAACGCGCGCATGGCCTCCACCCACTGTATGCGCAAAGCCGCATGAGGGGCATCGGTATCGCCAGGGGCTGGTGCGAATGCGTCCCGATTTTCGCCAGAATCTTCGTCATAGATCTCGCAGAAGCAGTCATAGGCGTTTTGCTGCAAGATTTCAGAATAGCCAACGTAGGGCCCGTGCTCTTGCGGGGTGAGAGCGGACACCAGACGCAAGCTGCGGCGCAACTCCCACGGCGCGTCATCTGCCTTTGAAGTTTCGAACAAAACGGGATTGCGTCGCAGATGCTTGAACAGCAGGCGGTAGGAATCCCAGGTTTGATGGGTATCGATGGCGAACAAGAATGATATGTCCGCTTGCAATTGTGTGATTGCGGCGGCTGCCGTATCGTCGATTCCTGCCCGACAGTCAAAAAGCGTGATGTCGGCCTCGTGCTGCATTTCTGTTGTCAACAGAAAATCGTTGAGTCGCTGTGCATACGCTTTGCCGCCCTGGCTTTGTCTGTAAATGCGTGCCAGTTTGGCGACATAGGCTTGGGTTTGCTTGCCGTAAGCTGGCGCTACCAATATCTGGCCCGGCAACGCGAGTCGTGCGTTGAGCGGACACGGTGCGACCACATGTTCCAGCGCCATACGCTCCAGTGATGTACGGTCGGCACCAAGGGCCTGCGCGGTCAGCCAGTCGATGACGCCGTATGCAGTTTGCCCGTCGCCACTGGGCAACAAACTGGACGAAAGACCGGGTGATTCAAAATCACTATCAACCACCAGCACGCGCTTGCCACGTTGCGCGCAGGCAATGGCCAGCATGGTGAGCGCAGAACTGCGGCCCACCCCGCCCTTGACGCTGAAAAATATGCAGCGTTTCGTTGCGCCGGTTTCGATGTGTTCAGGACGCGTCAGCCAATCCCGGTCCTTGTCTTGACGTTCGAGCAGCAATAACGTCAAGACTTTCCCTGCTGCATCTTTCTCATTGAAGAGTTGCAAGAGGGATCGATCAGTCCAATAGGACGCCGCATCCGACAATTCATCCCGGCACAGTGTCCAAGGTGACAGGGCAAGAGAGCCGACCGTCTTTTTCAATTCATCCATGAGCAAAGCACATGGAGAACGCTCCAGTTCGTCCCTGCTGCATGGCAGCAGCAGCACGAGCTGTCCGTACCAATTGCGAACGAGAATGAGCGCCTCACCGGCCAACAGGACTCCCAGATGCCTGCTTTGCGGGTTTTGCCTGAGCACGCCAACCAAATTGCGTTCCACGGACTCCCAATCCAGCAACCCCTGCAACCTCTGCATCGAACTCATGCCAGTCCTCCCAAGCAGTTGGTCATCAGCCGATAGGCGTCATGGGCACCAGTACACTCTTGCGTGGTCTTGGCGGTCGTGAACCTGTCCTGTGGGGTGTAACGCTGGTTCACGTTCCAGTGGGCGAACTGCGGTTCGAGTGCCACAATCTTCTCGGCCAGCGCTGCATTGCCTGCCATGGCTGGAGAGACATTCTTTAATTCTGAAAAAAGCCCTGGAATATGTCCATTGCGTCCGCCAAAGTGCGCAGTGTGGGTGAGGTATTTGGCGATGGCCTTCAGTGAGCATTCGGCCGACAAACCAAACAGATGGCTTGCGTTTGCCAACCGCTGAGGAGTGTGGGTGAATAGCAATTGCGCGTCGTCCAGATGGCGTTTTGCCGCGTCCCGGAAATCATCCATGGCTGGCCTCAGGCCGCGCCCGGTTGGCGCAAGTGGAAATCGGTGGCTTGCTGCAGGCGGTGGGCCGCGTTGAGCAGGCCGGCTTCGCCGAAGTAGTTGCCGATCAGTTGCAGGCCCACCGGCATGCCGGCTGCGCCAAAGCCGGCGGGCAGGCTCATGCAGGGCAGTCCGGCCAGCGATGCGGGCAGCGTGAAAATGTCGGCCAGATAGTTGGCCAGCGGGTCGTTGCCATGCTCGCCCAGTTTCCAGGCCACGCTGGGGGCCACCGGGCCGGCGATCAGATCGCAATGCCTGAAGGCGTTCTGGAAGTCGTCGACGATCATGCGGCGGATCTTTTGCGCTTGCAGGTAGTAGGCGTCGTAATAGCCATGCGAGAGCACATAGGTGCCGATCATGATGCGGCGCTTGACCTCGGCGCCAAAGCCTTCGGCGCGGGTCTTGCAGTACATGTCGGCCAGGTCGGTGTAGTCCCGGGCGCGGTGGCCGAACTTCACACCGTCGAAGCGGCTCAGGTTCGAGGAGGCTTCGGCCGGGGCAATGATGTAGTACACCGGAATCGATAGCTCGGTGCGCGGCAGGCTGATGGGCACCAGTCTGGCGCCGAGCTTTTCGTATTCGCCGAGCGCGGCATCGACGGCGGCGCGCACGTCGGCGGCCAGGCCCGCGCCAAAGAACTCGGCCGGCAGGCCGATGCGCAGGCCGGCGATCGGCTCGTTCAGCGCGCGGCTGAAGTCTTCGGCAGGCCGGTCGAGCGAGGTCGAGTCGCGGTCGGGGTCCGGGCCGCACATGGCCGACAGCAGCAGCGCGCAGTCCTGGGCCGAGCGTGCCATCGGGCCGGCCTGGTCGAGGCTGGAGGCAAAGGCGATCATGCCGTAGCGCGATGCGCGGCCGTAGGTGGGCTTGATGCCGGTGATGCCGCAAAACGATGCCGGCTGGCGGATCGAACCGCCGGTGTCGGTGCCCGTCGCGGCCGGCGCCAGGCGCGCGGCCACGGCCACGGCGCTGCCGCCGGAGGAGCCGCCGGGAATGCGGCTGCGGTCCCAGGGGTTGCGCACCGGGGCCGGGCCGGGGTGGCCCCAGGGGGCCACGGCAGAATTTTCATTGGATGAGCCCATCGCGAACTCGTCGCAGTTGAGCTTGCCCAGCGTCACGGCGCCGGCCTGCGCGAGTTGGCGCACGACGGTGGCGTCGAACGGCGACTGGTAGCCGGCCAGCATCTTCGAGCCGGCGCTGCTGGGCAGGCCGCGCGTGACGAAGATGTCTTTGTGCGCCAATGGCACCCCTTCCAGCGGGGCGGCGCTGCCGGCGGCGATGCGCGCGTCGGCCGCCCGGGCCTGGGCCAGCGTCAGTTCTTCGTTCAGCGCCACATAAGCGCCCAGGTCGTGGCGGGCCTTGGCGCGGGCCAGAAAATGCCGGGCGACCTCGACGGCGCAGACGCGGCGCTGGCGCAGCGCCGTGGCCAGTTCGGCAACGCCCAGGTCATGCAGGGCGGCGGTGTGGATGGTGTTCATGCGCGCCTTGCCTGATCATTCGATCACTTTGGGAACGAGGTACAGCCCGCCCTCGACCGCCGGCGCGCTTTGCTGGTTGGCCTGGCGCTGGTCGGGCTCGCTGACCAAGTCGGCGCGCAGCCGCAGCGCCTGGCTCTCGATCGCGGCCACCGGGTGCGCCAACGGCGTCAGGCCCGAGGTGTCCACTGCGCGCATTTTTTCCACGATGGCAAAAAAGCCGTTGAGCTGGGTCAGCATGCCAGCGCTTTCGGCGGGCGTGAGCGCCAGCCGCGCCAGCCGGGCGATGCGCTCTATGTCCTGGGGGATCAGTGCCATAACGAAAAGAATCGGAAAAAAAAGTGGAAAACGAAGCCGCCGCAGCGGTGGCGCCGGCCCGGGCCGCAGCGAGTGATGCACAGGCGATGGGGTATTATCCCGGCTTTGCTGCAATACCCTCCCGCCGACCGCTGCCGCCTGCCGGTCATTGCGCGAAAACGATTCATTTGACCCCCGTCAACCCGGCGATGGCAGGCCGACGAGCAAGCCATGCCCGAGAGGATTCCTGAATGTTCGGAGCTTTCCGTCGGTATTTCTCTACTGATCTTGCGATTGACCTTGGCACTGCCAATACCCTGATCTTCGCCCGCGACAAAGGCATTGTGCTCGATGAACCTTCGGTGGTCGCGATCCGCCACGAGGGCGGCCCCCATGGCAAGAAGGTGATACAGGCCGTGGGCCGCGAGGCCAAGGCGATGCTGGGCAAGGTGCCCGGCAATATCGAGGCCATCCGGCCGATGAAGGACGGCGTGATCGCCGACTTCATCATCACCGAGCAGATGATCAAGCAGTTCATCAAGATGGTGCACCCGCGCACGCTGTTCGCCCCCAGCCCGCGCATCATCATCTGCGTGCCCTGCGGCTCCACCCAGGTCGAGCGCCGCGCGATCAAGGACGCCGCCGTGGCCGCAGGCGCCACGGCCGTGTACCTGATCGAGGAGCCGATGGCGGCCGGCATCGGCGCCGGCCTGCCGGTATCGGAAGCCTGCGGCTCGATGGTGGTCGACATTGGCGGCGGCACCACCGAGGTGGGCGTGATCTCGCTGGGCGGCATGGTCTACAAGGGCAGCGTCCGCGTGGGCGGCGACAAGTTCGACGAGGCCATCATCGGCTACATCCGGCGCAACTACGGCATGTTGATCGGCGAGCCGACGGCCGAACTCATCAAGAAGCGCATCGGCTCGGCATTCCCGGGCTCGGAAGTGCGCGAGATGGAGGTCAAGGGCCGCAACCTCAGCGAAGGCGTGCCGCGCAGCTTCACCATCTCCAGCAACGAGGTGCTCGAAGCGCTGACCGACCCGCTCAACCAGGTCGTCTCGTCGGTGAAGAACGCGCTGGAGCAGACCCCGCCCGAACTCGGCGCCGATATTGCCGAGCGCGGCATGATGCTGACCGGCGGCGGCGCGCTGCTGCGGGACCTGGACCGCCTGCTGGCCGAAGAAACCGGCCTGCCGGTGCTGGTGGCCGAGGAGCCGCTGACCTGCGTGGTGCGCGGCTGCGGTATTGCGCTGGAGCGCATGGACCGGCTGGGCAGCATTTTCATGAGCGAGTGACGGTCTGTGGGCGCTGCGCACCATGCCACAGGGTACTTTGGAGCGCGGCGCTCCCCCCCTCTTCAAACAGGGCCCTTCGGCCCTGTCGCGTTTGGCCTTGTTCAGCGCGCTGGCGCTGTTCCTGATGGTGGCGGATGCGCGCTTCGGGCTGACCGAGCCGTTGCGCCAGGCCGTGGCCGCCGCGCTCTACCCGTTGCAGTGGCTGATGTTCAAGCCGATGGAGTTCGCCAGCCAGGGCAGCGCTTATTTCCGGTCGCTGCAGACGGCGCAGCAAGCGCTCGACGCCGAGCGCAGAAAGATGGCGCTGCTGGGCCAGAGCGCCCAGCAGGCCGCGCAACTGGCACTGGAAAACCGGCGGCTGCGCCAGTTGCTCGCGTTGCGCGCGCGCCTGCAAATTCCGGCGCTGGCCGCCGAGGTGCTCCACGACACGGCCGACCTCCATACGCGCCGCGTGGTGATCGACCGGGGGCGGATCGACGGCGTGCAGACCGGGGCGGCGGTGATCGACCAGGCCGGTGTGCTCGGGCAGGTCACGCGCGTTTTTGCGCTCGACAGTGAAGTCACGCTGTTGATCGATCGCGACCAGGCCATTCCGGTGCTGAACATCCGCACCGGTGTGCGCGGTGTGGCCTATGGCGACCCCTACGGCGACCCGGTGACCCGGCGCGGCGCCGGCATGGAACTGCGTTTCATGCCGGCCAACGCCGATGTCCGCGAAGACGACCTGCTGACCACCAGCGGCGTCGATGGCCTGTACCCGCCGGGCCTGCCGGTGGCGCGTGTGGTGCGCGTCGAGCGCGGGGCGGACTCGGCGTTCGCGCGCATCTACTGTCTGCCGCTGGCCCAGGTGCAGGGGTCCGGCCATGTGCTGGTGCTCCAGCGGCTGACCGATCAGCGGCTGTCGCAGCCGGCGCCTGAACGCCCGGAGTCTGCGGACAAACCCGGGGCGCGCCGATGATGGCCGGCACCCTGAAAGAAGGCCCGCCATGATCATGCCGCGCGGTGAACCTTTGCTGCTGCCGGTGAACCCGGTGTTCATCGGCGCCAGTCTGGCGGTGGGCCTGGCGCTGAACATGCTGCCGCTCGGGCGCATCGCCTGGATGCCCGATCTGCTGATGGTGCTGCTGGTCTTTTGGGGCGCGCACCAGCCGCTGCGCATGGGCATGGGGACGGCCTTCGTGCTCGGGCTGTGCATGGATGTGGGCCAGTCGACCCTGCTCGGCCAGCATGCGCTGTCGTACACGGTGCTGTCCTTTGCGGCCGTGGCCATCCACCGCCGCCTGCTGTGGTTTGGCGTGCCTTCGCAGGCGCTGCAGGTCTTGCCGCTGTTCGCGTTGGCCCATGCGCTGGAGCTTTTGCCGCGGCTGGCCAGCGGGGGCATATTTCCGGGGCCTGGCCTGTTGGCGGCCCCGCTGCTGGAAGCGCTGCTCTGGCCCCTGGCCTGCGGGGTGCTGTTGGCCCCGCAGCGCCGCCCGCCCGATAGCGATCAAAACCGTCCTTTGTGAGCATGTCCTGTGTGGGTGATGCCGATGACCGAGCTGCGCGATAGCCAAACCGAGGTTTGGCACTTCCGGCTGCGCGCGCTGGCGGTCGGCGCCCTGGTGCTGGTGGCGTTTTGCCTGGTGCTGGCCCGGCTGGTCTTTTTGCAGGTGCTGCGCCACGAGGATTTGGCCGCCCAGGCCGAAAGCAACCGCACGGCGGTGCTGCCCATCGTGCCCGGTCGCGGGCTGATCCTGGACCGCAATGGCGTGGTGCTGGCCACCAACTACTCGGCCTATACGCTGGAGATCACGCCCGCGCGTGTCGCAGCGCTCGACGAGACCATCGATGAACTGGCCAAGGTGGTGGAGATCCAGGCCCGCGATCGCCGGCGCTTCAAGCGCTTGCTCGAAGAGTCGCGCAATTTCGAGTCGCTGCCGATCCGCACGCGCCTGACGGACCAGGAGGTGGCGCGCTTTGCGGCGCAGCGCTACCGCTTTCCCGGTGTGGATATCCGGGCGCGGCTGTTTCGCAGCTACCCGCTGGGCGATGTGGCCAGCCATGCCATCGGATACATCGGCCGCATCAACCAGAGCGAGAAGGCCCGCATCCAGGATTCGGATGACGAGGCCAACTACCGGGGCACGGAATACATCGGCAAGCTGGGCATAGAGCAGAGCTTCGAGTCTGCGCTGCACGGCGCCACCGGGGTCGAGCGGATGGAGACCTCCGCCGGCGGCCGGGCCGTGCGCAAGCTGGCCAGCCATGCCGCCACGCCCGGCGACACGGTGGTGCTGGCGCTCGACATCCGGCTGCAAAAGATGATCGAGGATCTGTTTGGCGAGCGCCGCGGCGCGCTGGTCGCGCTCGACCCGCGCTCGGGCGAAGTGCTGGCCTTGGTCAGCAAGCCCACCTTCGACCCGAACCTGTTCGTCGAAGGCATCGACGCCGACAACTGGGCCGCGCTCAACGAATCCATCGACAAGCCCTTGCTCAATCGCGCATTGCGCGGCACCTACCCGCCGGGCTCGACGTACAAGCCCTTCATGGCGCTGGCAGCGCTGCAACTGGGCAAGCGCTCGCCGAGCCTGGTGGTGAACGACCCGGGCTCCTACACCTTCGGCGGCCACACCTTCCGCAGCCACGAAGGGGGCCTGGGCGGGGTGGACATGCAGCGCGCGCTACAACTGTCGAGCAACACCTATTTTTATTCGCTGGCCGTGGAGATGGGGGTCGACAACATCCATGACTTCATGCGGCCGCTGGGCTTTGGCCAGGCCACCGGCATCGATCTGCAAGGCGAGGTGCCCGGAACGCTGCCCAGCACCGACTGGAAGCGCAAAACCTACCGGCGCGCCGACATGCAGCGCTGGTTCCCGGGTGAGACCGTGTCGCTGGGCATCGGCCAGGGCTACAACAGCTTTACCATGCTGCAACTGGCCGTGGCGCAGGCCACGCTGGCCAATGGGGGAACGCGCTACCGTCCGCATTTGGCCAAGGCGGTGAAGAATGCGCTCACCGGCGCGGTGACCGAGGTGGCTCAGCCGCCCGGCGCGAACCTGGGCTATCTGCCCCGGAATGTCGACATCGTGCGCAATGCACTGGTCGCCGTGAACAAGGACGGCACGGGTGCGCGCGTCTTCGCCGGCGCCGCCTACACCTCGGCCGGCAAGACCGGCACCGCCCAGGCCGTGAGCCTGGGGCCGAACGTGAAATACAACGCCAAGGCCCTGGCAGAGCATCTGCGCGACCACGCCCTGTTTACCGCCTTTGCCCCGGCCGAAGCCCCGAGCATTGCGCTGGCGCTGATCGTGGAGAACGCCGGCTTTGGCTCCGCCCATGCGGCA
The DNA here is from genome assembly GCF_000015565.1 of Verminephrobacter eiseniae EF01-2. Lineage (NCBI taxonomy): Bacteria > Pseudomonadati > Pseudomonadota > Betaproteobacteria > Burkholderiales > Comamonadaceae > Verminephrobacter > Verminephrobacter eiseniae. The sequence continues at coordinate 1,791,649 of NC_008786.1, read as the reverse complement.
CCGATCGCGCGCCGGGTGTTCGACTACTGGCTGATGGGAGAGTACCCGAGCGAAGAGGACATCGCGGCCGTGCAAAAGGGGCTGGCCGGGGCGCCGATAGGCAAGCCCCGCAAAGTGGACGAGGTGCCCCTGGTGCGCGCCACGGCGGCGCCTTGATCTGCCGGGTCAGGGCTGCGCCGCCACGGCCCGGGCCGGCGGCGTGATCTGGCTGAAAACCAGCGCCCCGACGATCAGCGCAGCGCCACTGCAACCGGCCCAGCCCAACTGCTCGCCGAGCAAGACCCAGGCCGTCAGCGCTGCGAACACCGGCTCCAGGCCGAACACGATGGCGCTGCGCATCGCGTCGACGCGCTGTTGGCCCCATGCCTGCAGCGTCACGACCAGCACACTGGCCAGCAGGCCCAGGTACGACAGGGCGATCCAGGCATCGGGCGGCAGGCGGGCCACCGACGCGAGCCAGCCCATGCCGCCACCGCGCGCCAGCAACAGCAGCGTGGCCGCCAGCGCGATCACCGTGGCCTGCGCCGCCGCCATGCGGCTGGCCCGCGCAGGCTGCGCCCCGTTCCGGCTTGCGCATTCTTCCAGGGCCAGGATGTAGAGGGCGTAAAACACCGTGCTGGCCAGGGTCAGCGTATCGCCCAGGTTCCAAGGCTCGTTCTCGTGGAACATCAGCGCCATGCCCGCGCAGGCCACGGCGCAGGCAGCCCACAGCCGCCAGCCATAGCGGCGCCCCCACAGCGCCATCGCGATCAGCGGCACCACCAGCACATTCAGCCCGGTGACGAAGGCATTGCGGTTGCTGCTGGTGCGCGCCAGGCCCTCGATCTGCAGCCAGAACGCCAGAAACAGCAGCAGGCCCAGCGCGCAGCCCCAGCGCCGCTCATGGCGCAACATGCCCCGCCACAGCGGGGCCAGCACCGCCAGTGCAATGGCGAACCGCAACCAGATGATCTGCAGCGCATCGAGCCACTGCGACAGCAGTTTCATCGCGGGAAAGGTGGTGCCCCAGACCACGGTCACCAACAACAGGGCCAGCAGGCCAAAACGTTCCGGGCGCATAAAGAAAAACCAGGCTGGCCGGTTACCCGGTCAGCCTGATCGAGCGGGAAAGACAAAGGGTCAGTTGAACAGGTAACGGGCCTGCAGGTTCAGCCGCAGCAAGTCGCCCTTGGAGCCATCGAACGTGGTGCGGCGGCCCCCGAGCAGTTCACTGCCCAGTTCCACGTTCTTGATCGGCAGGTAGTACATGCCGACATGCCATTGCAGCAACTGCCGGTTGCCTTGGGCGCCATAGGTGTTGACGTAAGCATCGCCGAGCCGCTGGCGCGAGCGCACCACGCCCAACGACGCCATGCCGCGCAGTTTGTCGCTGAACACGTTGCCCAGGCCGAGCAAAAAGCCCTGCGAGCGGTCCATGCGCAGGGTTTTGCCGTCGAGCACCGGGTAGTTGGCGCCCGTCAGGTAGTTGGCATCCGCATCACCGTCGACGAGCGAGTACTGCGCCATCAGCGTGCTGGTGCTGCCGATCTTCACGCCGGCGCCCAAGCCCAGGCCCAGGCCGCGCTTGCTGACGCCATCGATGTGCTGCTCGTGCGACAGCAGGCGGATGTTGGTGCTGCCCCAGTCGAAGGCCTTGTCGACCCGGGCAACGAAGTTCGGGAATTTGATGCCGTCGTTCAGACCCTCCAGCGCGAACTGGAATTTGGCCACTGCGGGAACGTTGTAGGTGTAGCGCACCTGCATCATCCGTCCGCCCGGGAAGCCGGGCGGGCCGTTGAAGTCCACGGTTTCCGGCGAATTGTCCGCATCCACGAAGGTCGACCAGGTCTGGCCGACCAGCCAGCCGGCGTACTCGCCATAGGCATGGCGCAGGCGCAGGCGGTTGCGCAGGCAGGTGGAATCGGCGTCGCAGTAAGCGTAGAAGTCGGCCTCGACCTTGGTGTTGAAGGTGCCGTTCGAGGTCGGTGTCGAGGTTTCCAGGCCCAGGCGCGAAGTCTGTGCGGTCAGCGCCATCTTGCCACTGCGGGACGCGCCCAGCGGCTGCTCCATCACATTCGAGAAGATATCGCCGGGCGCCGTGCCCTTGAAGTCCTTGACCAGGTTGGCCTCGGCCTGGCCATAGATGCGGATCGAGGTCTCGCTGTCGGGCAAGCGGAAACTGCCCGGGATGTCGCCCAGCACCACGGCATCTTTTTGCCGCAGTTCCACGGCGTCGATGCGCTCGCTCCAGGCCGATGCCGATGCCGCCGGGGCAGACGATGGCGCCGGCTGCCGGGCCTTGATCTGGTCGAGTTCGGCACGCAGCGCCTTGAGCTCATTGCGCAGCGCCTCAAAGTCCTGGGCCGACTGCGCCTGCGCCGCCAAGGGCAGGCCGCACAGGCCGGTGGCCAGCAGGGAGAGCAAGAGAGGGTTGGGTTTCATGGTTACTCCGGTCAGAGGTTGGTGGTGGAAATCTTCAGAACATACGACTTTAGACCATGCGACTTTAGGCCATGCGACCGATGAAGGCGCGGATGCGGTCGTTGGCCGGGTGGTTGAAAAACTCATCGGGGGGTGCGTCGTGGGCAATGCAGCCTTGGTCGAAGAACAGGACGCGGTCGGCCACCTCACGGGCAAAGCCCATTTCATGGGTCACCACGACCATGGTCATGCCGCCATGCGCCAGTTCGCGCATCACGTCGAGCACCTCCTGCACCATTTCGGGGTCGAGTGCCGAGGTGGGCTCGTCAAACAGCATCACCTTGGGCTGCATGGCCAGCGCCCGGGCGATCGCCACCCGCTGCTGCTGGCCGCCCGAGAGCTGCCACGGGTATTTGTGCGCATGCTCGTGCATGCCCACGCGGCGCAGCAGGGCGATGGCCTGCTCGTTGGCCGCGCGGCGCGGGGTGCGGCGGATGCGGCGCGGCGCCAATGTCACGTTGTCCAGCACGCACATGTGGCCGAACAGGTTGAACTGCTGGAACACCATGCCGACCTCGCTGCGCTGCTTTTGCAGCGTGGGCAGGTCGTCGCCCACCTCCACCCCGTCGATGGTGATGCGCCCGCTGTCGTGCGGCTCCAGGCGGTTGATGGCGCGCAGCAGCGTGCTCTTGCCGGAGCCCGAGGCGCCGATGATCACGGTGACCTCGCCGGTGTTGAACACGGTCGACACCGCGCGCAGCACCTGGTGGGCGCCAAACGATTTGCAGACGCGCTCGGCGACGATGAACGGCATCGGCTGCCCGGTCATGGGTTGCGCCCTTCGACATCGAAGCGGTACTCGACGCTGTTCGAGATCTGGGTCAGCAAGGTGGTCAGCAGCAGGTAGGTGACGGCCACGGTCGACAGCGTGGCAACCGACTGGAAGGTGACCGATTGGATGCGATAGCCCACATTGGTCAGTTCCACCACGCCGATCGCATAGGCCAGCGATGAATCCTTGAGCAGCGCGACGAAGTTGTTGACCAGCGGCGGCAGCGCGATTCTGAACGCCTGCGGAAAAACCACATCGGCGATGACATGCAGCCGGCCCAGGCCGAGCGCCTTGGCGGCTTCGGTCTGACCGCGTGGCACGGCCAGCAGGCCGGCCCGGACGGCTTCGGCGTTGTAGGCGCCCACGTTCAGGCCGAGCGCCAAGACGGCAGCGGCAAAGTCCGGCAGATTCAGGCCGGGCACCAAAATGGGCAGCGCAAAGTAGACAAACAGAATCTGCACCAGCAGCGGCGTGCCACGGATGACCCAGATGTAAAACCCCGCCACCCAGCGCAACACCATCCAGCGCGAGGTGCGCGCCAGGGCGGTGCCGGTGCCCAGCACCAAGCCCAGGCTGCCGCTGACCAGCGTAAGCCACAAGGTGATGCGGGCGCCGGCAGAAAAAGCCTGGGCGTTGGAACCTATCGGCTCGGGCAGGAAGGACAGCAGTTGGCCCAGCAACACCAGCGTCAGCACCATCAGCACGACAGCCAGCACCAGCGTGACGTTGCTACGCCGCTGGCGGCTCCAGCACCGGGGCCAAAAGGCGATGCGCATGGGCACGCTGGTCGCGGCAGATCAGTGGCAGCGGATGTCTTCGTGGAAGTACTTTTTGGACACGGCGGCGTAGCTGCCATCGGCCATCACTTCGGCCAGGGCCTTGTTCCAGGCAGCGGCGAGCGAGCCATTGCCCTTGGACACGGCAGCGGCGATTTGTTCGATGAACAGCATGTCGCCGAGCTGAAAGCCCGCGCCGGGGTTCTTCTCGGCCACGGCCTTGGCGACGAAACGGTCGGTCACCCAGGCATCGACGCGGCGCGAGTTCAGCGCGCTGCGCGCATCGTTGTCGGTGGGGAAGTTCTTGACTTCCTTGATGGCCGCGACCTTCTGCACATTCTCCAGATAGCTGGTGCCCGTCTGTACCGCAACCACCTTGCCCGCCAGGTCCTTGGCGCTCTTGATGGCCGGGTCCAGCGCGATGATCATGCCGCCCGAGCAATAGTGGGGCGCGGTGAAAGTGACAGCCTTGGCGCGTTCTTCGGAAATGCCATGGGAGGCGATCACCAAGTCCCAGCGGCCCTGGCGCAGGCCGGTGAGCAGCGCATCGAAGCCCAGCGCCTTCCACTCGATGGTCAGCCCCATCTTCTTGACCACCAACTCGGCCACGTCCATCTCGAAACCGGTCAGCGTGCTGCCATTGAAGAAATTGAACGGCGCGAACTGGCCCTCGGTCGCGATCACGATCTTGCCGTCTTGCCGGATCTCGTCCAATGTCCGGGCCAAGGCGGCGGAGGTGGCACAAAGCGTGAGCGCGGTCACGGTCGCAATGGCGGCTACAGCCTTGAACAATTTCATGGAATGGATCCTGTCAGGGTCGTTCAGGTGGAAACAATCCGGGGCCTGCGGGCCAACAGGCCGGAGGCGGCGGAATGCGGCGGGAGGCACCGGCAAGCCACGAATCCATGGCACGGTCTGTCATCATCGAACGGTCACGATTATAGGGTTGCGGACTTTTTACAAACCACGGATCAGAGGGTCGTTCAGGTGCCAATTCGCCGCAGGCGACCCATGCCATGCCGCAGGCGATCCACATCCGGCAGCAGGCTGCCCGCGCCCACAGACGCAACTGCTGGCGCGGGGCAACGCGGCGCCCCGATCTTCTCGCAGCCAGAGCATGAACCGCGCCAGTGGACAGGCAATAAAAAGGCGCCGGGAGCGCCGGCGCCTGGAAAGGTACGCACCTCACAGGGTGCTTGGGGGTCTTCTTTATTGTTGGCAGGAAAGACTGTCTCCTCTGGCTCCTCGTTTGGCACGCTCGGGTGCACTCATCGAGTGCTGCCAATGTAACGGCCGCACCCGCCTGGTGCACTGGGGCTTTCCCGCAGTACCTTGCGCCCGGGGCGGCCTCGAGTGCCGCAAGCCGGACGCGCCGGACGCACGTTGCGGCGGCCATCCTGTCGCGCATTGGCCATCTTCGGTGCCGGCCCGCAACAGGCGCGATGGCATGCAAGGCCCGCCTGCACCGGTTTGTTGCCCCGAAGAACCGGACGCCACCCCTGCCTGCCTGCCTGCCGGGCGGGCTACGGTGACTTGATCGTTTTCAGGTATGCAATCAGATCGGCGCGTTGCTGTGCATCGGCAATGCCCGAAAATGGCATCAGCGTTCCCGGCAGCGCTTTCTGCGGGTCGGCGATATAGGCATCCAGATTCTTTTCATCCCAGATCAGATGGGCGCGCTTGATCGCCGCGCCATAACGAAAGCCCGGCACCGACGCCGACTTGCTGCCGACAATGCCCCACAGGCCGGGACCGACGCCGTTGGCAGTGGTGACGGCATGGCAAGCGGCGCATTGCGCGAAGACCTGCCGGCCTGCGTTGACATCTTGCGCCGCTGCCGGCAGGCCCGGCACGATGACGGCGGCAACCAACGCCGCCCGACGAACATGTTCCATTTTCATTGCGCTGCTCCACTGACCCTGGACACATACAACGCCAATGCCGCAATCTGCTCATCGGTGAGCCGGCCATCGTAAGACGGCATCTGCCCCAGGCCGTTGCGCAGTGCCTTGGCTACTCGCCTGGCGTCAGGCTTGATCTCATCCAGACTGGGGCCTACGGCGCCTTCTGCCCCGGCGTCCCGCAGCGTGTGGCACAGCGCGCAGGCGGGAACGCTGCCCTGGGCGAACAGGGCCTTGCCCTGCGCAAACCGGGCGGTTTCATCGGCAGCCGCTGACGGGCAACCGATGCCGGCCAAGGCGACACCGGCAAGCGCCAAAACAGGCCACACCGCCCGGGCGCAACCGCCGCGCCTCACCGGAGCACCTTCGGGCGGCCGGGCGGCGATAGATGGGATACCTTCGCCTTTGGCTGCGGTATGAGCGCCTTCGGGCGGCCGGGCGGCGATGGATGGGATACCTTCGCCTTCGGCTGCGGTATGAGCGCCTTCGGGCGGCCGGGCGGCGATGGATGGGATACCTTCGCCTTCGGCTGCGGTATGAGCGCCTTCGGGCGGCCGGGCGGCCGGGCGGCGCTCATGCCACACTCACTTTCACGGCGTGGTCGGCCCAACTGGTGTTGTTGTAGCCGCCGGCGTTTTCCATGCGCTGCTCGGGCTGCACATTGCCGACGGCATCCGTGGCACGGCTGGCCAGGGTGAACTGGCCGGCGGGCAGGCGCGCGGCGAACACGAACTGGCGCCAGGCAAAGCGGCCGAGGTCGGGGCCTGCCAGACGGGCCAATTGCCAAGTCTTGCCAGCGTCCAGCGACACCTCGACCTTGGCAACGGCATGCATTCCGCCAAAGGCCACCCCATGGATTTGCACGTCTGCGGCCTTCAGGCGGGTGCCGTCCGTGCCCGGGCCGTTGATCCAGGACTTGACCGACATTTCCTGCACCGATGGCTGCGAGGGGTCGCCTTTGCCGCCGGGCGGGGAGAGCCGGTAGCCGTGCGTCATGATGCGGGCGTCGCTCTCCCGGGCCGTGAAGGCCAGGCGCTTGACGTACTTGACACTGTTGACGCCGGTGTAGCCCGGCACGACCAGGCGCAACGGGCCGCCGTGGGCCAGCGGGATCGGCACGCCGTTCATTTCCCAAGCGAGCATGGCGTCGGCCATGGCACTGGCCGGCACCGAGCGCTCGACGATGACGCTCTTGGGGTCGATGCCATCGGGCAGCTTCTCGCCGCCGGTGCCGGTGAGGTAGGCCATGCCGGGGTCCACCCCGCCAAGCGCATCGACCACCCAACGCACGGGCACACCGCTCCAGAGCACGCAGCCCGCTGCCCCCACCTGCCAAGGCGTGCCACCGGGTTTGTCCGGAAAGTAGCTGCGGCCATTGCCTGAGCACTGCAACACCATGGCCGTGGTCTCGATGCCCATGCGTTTGAGCTCGCCCAGCGTGAGCTGGCGCGGATTTTTCACGCCTTCGATGCTGATCTGCCACGCATCGCGTTCGGCCAGGATGGAGGCGTCCGGCGCGGGCAGGTTGTTGCGCACGTAGAGTTGCCCGAAAGGCGTAATGACGCCGGTGCCGAATGCGCTGCGCCTGGTCTCGATGGTGTTGCTGCTGTGCACGATGAGGCTCGACGGGTCTTTCCAGGCCGCATAGGCGGGCAGCGGCTTGGTCGCACCGGCGGCCCCCGGCGCTGGCGTTTCGCCCGCTGCCGCCGCAGGGCCGGTGCGGGCCAGCGCAGCTGCAGCCAGTGCGGCGCCACTGCCTGCCAGCCAATGGCGCCGGGGCAGCAAAACAGGTTGCGGGCTCATGGCGAAGTCTCCTGATCGTGGTGCATCGTGATGCGCAGCGTGCCGGCGGCGGGTATTGCAAAACGGCAAAACGGGGCAAAACGGCAAAACGCCGCACTTCGATCACAACATGCGCGGACGCTGAACGTAGCGCACCAGATCATCGCCCAGCCGCAGCGCCAACGCCGCCAACGGGCCGGTCGGGTTGTAGCCGGAGTTGTGCTGAAACACCGAAGCGCCGACCACGAACAGATTTTGCGCATCCCAATGCTGCAGGTGCGGCGTGACGACGCTGGTTGCCGGGTCCGTGCCCATCGGCGTGCCGCCGGTGACATGCGTGCTTTGATAAATGCGCGTGTCGAACGGGCTCTTGCGCGGTATTGCCGGGGAGACGATGTCGGCCCCGATGGACTTGGCGATTTCGTCCATCTTCTTCGTCACGTAGGCCGACATCTTCATCTCGTTGTCGCGCCAGTCGAAAGTCATGCGCACCAGCGGCTGGCCGTAGGCGTCTTTGTATACCGGATCGAGATCGAGGAAGTTCCCGGTGTCGGGGTAGCAACTGCCCTGAATCGACAAACCGAACGAGTGCGCATACCAATCGGCATTGGCCTGCTTCCACCGGGTGCCCCAGCGCGCAGTGCCGGGCGGCAGACGGCGCGCGGTAATGGGGCGGCCGTTGAATACGCTGGCGCTGATCATGCCGCCGCCCAGGAAGCCGAGTCCGGTGTGGTCGAAGTTGTCGTTGTTGAAGTCGTCGATCACCATGCCGGTGCTGCCGCTGGCCAGGAAAGGATTGATCCAGCGGTCTTTCATGAAGATGCCGACCCCTGAATTGGTCTGGTAGCAGAAGTTCCTGCCGACCACGCCTTTGCCGGTGAGCGGATCATACGCAACGCCGATCTCGTCGAGCATCAGCAACTTGTTGTTGGTCATCGTGAACGCGCCGAGCACGACGACATCGGCCGGCTGCTCGTATTCTTTGCCGCTGCGCCCATCGACATAGCGCACGCCGGTCACGCGCTGGGCCTGGCGCTCGTAATTCACGCCCAGCACATGGCTGTGCAGGCGCAACTCAAATCCCTTGCGCTGCCTGAGCATCGGGTACAGCAAAACGTCCGCAGACGCCTTGGCCTGCGCTTCGCAGATGAACCGTTCGCAATGGCCGCAATACTGGCACTGGCCGAGTTTCTGACCGTCGGGGTTGGTGTACACCCCGGAGGAATTGGCTGCCGGTATCGGGAACGGGTGATAGCCCATCTTTTCGGCGGCCTGCTTGAAAATCAATCCTGCCTCGGTAATTTCCAGCGCTTTTTGCGGGTACTCACCCCGGCGCGGCGCCTCGAAGGGATTGCCCCCGGGCCGCGTTTCGCCGTGCACGTTACCTGCCGTGCCCGACAAGCCGAACAGCTTTTCAAACAAATCGTGGTAAGGCTCCATCTCCTCGTAGGTGACGCCCCAGTCCTGCAGCGGCATGGTCGACGCAATCGCCTTGCTGCCGTAGCGCTGCGCATAGCGCGTGCGCAGGGTCGGGTCGTACCCGGCCCAGCGCCATGTGTGTCCGTTCCAATGGCTCGCCGCGCCGCCCATACCCTCGCCGGGCAGAAAGGCTTCCATCCAGCGCACGGGCAGCGAAGCGTCGCTGCGCGAATGGCGCAAGCTGTAGGTCTGCACATTCCATTTCTGCATCAGGCCCTGGCGCACGCCCCAGCGCAGTTCGTCGCGCTGGCTCGGCAGCCGGGCTGCTGCGCCATGGGTGTGGTCGCCACCGCGTTCGAGCACCAGAACATCGATGGCCTGCGCCGTCAATTGGCGTGCCATCAGCCCGGCAGTCAGGCCGCCACCGACGATCACGACGGTCCGTCTTTCGAGTTTTTTGATCATCGCGGCCCTCAGCCGAAATCGAGAATGGACTTGGGATCCTGCGCGCCCGGATAGGGCTTGCCGCGATAGTCGACCATGTCGAGCGTGTGCGTCGCCGGCAATCCCGGATAGCCGATCATCTTCCAGAACACCTTGTCGCCATTGCCGCCATAGAGCGGGTCTGCATAACAGGCTTGCGTAAACAAGGGGTACACCAAATCGTTGAACCAGGATGCCAGCGGAATGTCGTCATCGCCGATCTTGCCGCCGGCGATTTCATTCAGGAAAGCGTCGGCATCGGCCGATGGCAACTGATCGAATGTCTTGCCGAATTTCTTTTGCGCCTGGTGATTGGCTGCCTGCACGCCGGCTTTGTAGAACTGTTCGGGCGTCAAAGGCAGTTGCAGCCCCAACTCCGGTTTTCCTTCGCGCCACGGACCGCTCATATAGCGGCCTGCGCCCTGTCCGAATGCGCCGCTCAATTGGCGGTCGATGAAGATCGCCAAGCCGCAATCCACCCCGTTGGGCGTGAACTGGTCGGCAGGGCACATGACGTTCACCATGGTTTCCGTGAACGCAGCCTCATCCGCGCTGAAGCATTGGTAGCCGACCGGCGCCGGCATGGCCGCAGGCGTGTTGGCGGCATTAGTGGCATTAGCGGCATTGGCGCCCGTCGCAACGAGCGCCGCGCCTGCAACGCTGATGGCTTGTCGCAGAAAATGCCGCCGTGGCGGGGGATGATGCATGTCGTCGCCCATCTTTGCCTCTCATGCGCTCGCCAAATGTTGCAACGGTAACGAGCGCAGCGCCGCAGCGCACTGGTGGTTTCCCGCGGACACCTTGGCGCCCGGGTGCGCCAAGGCGCCAGCGCCTGGCACCGGTGCATGGCACGCAAGCCGCTGCCCGCGCTGTCCTCATGCCATTGCAATGGGACACTGACGAACGCAAACGGCCCTTCAGGTTCCTTCAGCCCACCCCGATCGGTCGCAAGTGTGCCGAGGCCGGGTGGTGCTTGCATCAGGTTGTGGATTACAGTCTGCGGCGACGGGTTGGCTCGGCAAGTTACCTTGCCTGAACCACATGGGTGGCAGCGCGAGCATCGGTTGGAAAGCGGCAATGGTGAAGTCGGCGGTGCGCGTATTCGAATTGCTCGAAATGTTCGAGGCCGAACGGCGGCCGCTGCGGGTCGCGGACATCGTCGAGAGGCTTGGCGCGCCCCAGTCGAGTGTCTCGATGCTGCTCAAGTCGCTGGTGGCCCGGGGCTACATGGAATTCGATGCCGCCAAGCGCGAGTATTGCCCGTCGATACGGATTTCCTTTCTCGGCGACTGGACGACGCGCATGCCGGATCGGCCGGAAGCCATTCAGGATGCGATGCGCCGACTGGCCGCCGAGACCGGCGAAACCGTCCTGCTCGGGCGTCAAAGTGGCTTGCAACTGCAATATCTGTCGGTCATCGAATCGCAGCATGCGCTGCGCTTTTCGCCGTCGCCAGGGACGATGCGCCCCATACACCGATCCGCCATCGGCATTTTGCTGATGAGCCAATTGGAGGACGAGCAGATCGGTCTGCTCCTGCGCCGCTACAACGCCGAGGTCGGCAGGGCCGGACATCCGGCGAAGATTGCCGAGACCCTCCGCGCCGTCGCGCTGGCGCGCGACCAAGGACACTATGAATCGGCGAATCTCGCGACCACGGGCGCGGGCGTGATCGCCGCGCTGGTGCAAACCTTGATCCGTGGCCAGCGGCTTGGTCTTGGCATCGGAGCGCCGATCGAGCGGCTCCACAGGCGGCGCAAGCAACTGCTGACCGCCGTGCTGGCGGCCGCCAGGAAATGCTGAGGCCCGTTGCGGTTGCGAACCGGCGTCAGGTGACTGCGGCGTTCATCGCCATCAGTGGCGACGGGGGTGTATGCCACCAAGGGCTGCCATGAAGCGATTGCCGCCCGTGGTGCGAGCGCGATCATTCCGACGTGCAAGAATGGGCAAGCGTGGAAAAGCACGACGGCAGAGGCCACCCGCAGCCGGATTTCGGTGATGCCGTCGGCGCTCCACAGGTCGCCGCCTGCCCGCTTCCCCACTTGTTGGTAGCCCCGGTATCCACCGACCAGCGCCCCTCGCATTCAACCGGCATTGTGCGAAATTCCAACAATTCTCCAGCGCTTCCCTGTATTCCTCTGTTCGGCCGGCTCATCGCTTGTCATGGTCGAAATAGCAATTCTTGCCCCTTAGTAAAAACTGCCAGATACCGTATCTTCTCGTTTCGTTGGCATGGGAAATATTCCAAGCCGTATGAAATCTGATCGTGCCTATCCCGTACGAGAAAGAAGAGGCTGTCATGCAGAAAGAAAACTCTTTGAGATTTGTGCTGCTCGTCGCCCGCATCGCGCTGGCGACAGCGTTCTTATCCGCCGTAGCAGATCGTTTTGGTTTGTGGGGCAAGATCGGGGACTTGGGGGTCTCCTGGGGCAGCATGGACTACTTTTACCGCCATGTTGCCAAGCTCACGCCTTGGGCTCTCGCGCCCCTGATTCCAGTTCTAGCCTGGTTGGTGAACGTATTGGAAGCCGTTCTGGGTTTGTTCCTATTGTTTGGCATCCAGTTGCGCATGACCGCTTGGCTGAGTGCCATTTTGTTGCTGATCTTCGCCATCAGCATGGCGGCTTTTCAAAGCTTGAAGTTGGCGCTCAATTTCAGCGTTCTGACTTGCGCCGCCTGCGCCTATTTGGTCTATTTGACCTGCATTACGGAAACGCCCCAAGGCACTCGGCAGACGCCTTGAGGCATATCGCACACCACGCTCACTTCCCGTCATCGTCAACATAGGAGCTTCCACCATGAAAAGCAGTTTACGCCTTCCGTACTACGAACTTTCACCACAGCTATTGCAAGGGTTGCGTCAAATCAAGGTCGATCTGGAGGCCAGTCCCCTGGGTTTGCCATTGATCGAACTTGTCTATCTGCGCGTCGCGCAGATCAACGGTTGCTCGTATTGCCTGAATATGCACACCAAAACCTTGCGTGAGCGCAATGAGACGGATCGTCGTCTGGCCGAACTGGCCGGCTGGCGCGTCAGCTCCCAGTTCAGCCAGCGCGAGAAGTCGGCATTGGAGTGGGCCGAATCGCTGACCCATGTGGCCGATACCCACGCCCCGGACGAAGCCTTCTTCCCGCTGAAGGAGCATTTCAGCGATCAGGAAATTTCCGATCTGACCTTCGCCATCGCGCTGATGAATGCAATGACCCGCCTTGCCATTGGCATGCGCCAGTAAACACTGAGCCTGCCCGCATCGGGCTTCGACGGCACGACAAAAAACGAGATTGAAATGAGCGAATTTGCCAAATTACAAGCCAGGAACAAACTGTTCAATGACCCCAAACTTGGGGCCGGCAATTTTCTGTTCAAAGCGCATGCTGCTTATGGCGGAGGCGATGAGGACTTTCTTTTTCTTGAAAAACCCTATGTCGGGCCTTCGGGCGCAGCCTATCAAGCCTTCTCGTTGAGTAGCCTATTCCTGGCGGTCCGTGATCTGGCGGCCTGGTATCAACATCAGGGCATTCGTGCCGGCCGTCGCGTCTGCCTGTACTTGGGCGATGGTATTCCATCATTTCTGCACTTCTTGGCACTGGGCAGTCTCGGTTGCATCCCGGTGCTGATCAATGGTCACTTGCGCGCTGATCTTGCCAACTCATACGCTCAACGCAATGGATTTGATGTCTTTATCTATGATCAAGAAACCAATGCCCGCTGGAACCTTGCCGATATATTGAAGAGCTTATCCGTTTTTAATGCCGGCTTTGTCCAAGGGGCAGCGGTGCCATTGGGCACACCAGTGATACAGGACTGGCCGGTCACCGTCAGTGACCCGGATATCGTGATGATCTGCCATAGCTCGGGCACTACCGGTATCCCCAAGGCGGTGTTGTTTGGTCATGCCCAATTTTTCAATGGTAAACGCGAGCGCCTGCTCGGATTCATTGAGCAAGCGGAAGACAAACTGGCCCCAGTAAACAACCTTTTGGACGCGCTACTGCATGCCGGCATTGATGCTGACGTTCGACTGAATGCGGCATATCCCGATCCTCTACCTTAAGAGTTACGCCATGAAACCTGAACTCTCTCTGCCACGCTGGACGCTCGCATTATATTGCCTGGCAACCGGTTTTTCCGTTGCGGCCGTGGTTTACCACCAATCGATGACGCAATTGATTGCCGCCACCTTCCAAATGCCCGTCGACACCTTATGGAGACTGTCAGTGGCCACTCAGTTTGGTTATGGAGTCGGGCTCATCCTCGGACTGCCGCTTGGTGACATGCTGCCACCGCGCCGACTGATTCCCGTCTCCATCATCTCGCTGGGGGCGGTGCTGCTGCTGGTGTCATGGGCGCCGTCACCCGTGCTCATGACCATTTTGTTTTGTTTGACCGGTGTTCTCTCTATCGGTGGGCAATTACTGATCGCACACTGCGCTAAAACGGTAGCGCCTGAGCAACGTCCAGTCGTGGTTGGTCATCTACTTTCTTCGCTGTTTGCCGGCTTGTTGCTTGCAAGAGTGCTTTCGGGCTGGGGCGCCGAACATCTCGGCTGGCGTGCCGTCTACCAACTCGTTGGTATATTGACCTTGCTGTTGGGAATCGCCCTCTTGCGCAATATTCGCCAAAACGCAATCAATACTCAGCTACATTATTTGCCGATGCTGCGCCAACAAGGCCAGTTGTGGCTCAATCAACCCGAGTTGCGCCGGCTGGCGCTCGTTGCTGCCTGCTTCTTTGCCGCGCTTAATGGCATCTGGGCCAATCTCGCGTCGCTGGCGCACGCGACCTTGCACTGGAGCTCGGGCCAGACGGGTCTGCTCGCCTTTACCGCCATCGTCGCTTTGGGGGCCCCGGCCATGGTGCGCTGGCTGCAAAATCACTGGCACTGGAGCGGCGTCATCGTGTTGCTAGGCACCGGCGTGGTCGCCGTGTCACTTGCCGGTTGCTGGCTGGGTAGTCAACTGCCGATGATCATTGCCTTTCTAATTATGTCCGACGTCAGTGTGCGCTCAATACAAGTGATCACGCAGGGCCGCGTATTGAGCCTCGATCCCTTTGCTGCCTCGCGCCTCAACAGTCTGTTCATGACCGTGTTCTTTCTTGGCGCAGCACTTGGCTCTTGGCTCGGTGGCATTGCAGTACATCACTTTGGCTGGACTGGCATGTACCTGTTCCCGCTGGTCTGCACTTTGTTCGGCCTGGCGTTGCTGGGCTGGCGTAATAAAGAGTTGTGCTTTGTCCGCGTATGAAGTATCTGGGTATGCTTGGTGCGGAGATCATGATACGGCGCAACGATGAAATCACGCTTGCCGAAATCGAGGAGATAAATCCACTCTCACTTATCTTGTCCCCTGGCCCTTGTTCGCCAAACGAAGCAGGCATATCGCTTGCCGCCATCCGGCATTTTGCAGGTCATCTTCCCCTGCTTGGCATCTGTCTTGGGCATCAATGCATTGGTGCCGCCTTCGGGGCTCAGATTCGGAGGGCAGAAGAAGTGCTGCATGGCAAGGTCTCGCGCCTCCATCACGATGGGAGCAGCCTGTTCGCGGGTCTGGATAACGGGCTGAAGGTCGCCCGCTATCATTCGCTGGCGGTTGATGCGCTACCGGATGAATTGGTGGCAACTGCATGGGCAGTGCGCACTGACGGCAGTCTCGGGGAAATCATGGCCTTGCGCCATCGTACCTTACCAATTTATGGACTGCAATTTCATCCCGAGTCTGTGCTGACCGAGCAGGGATTAAGCATGCTGGCCAACTATCTGCAACTGGTTGAAATCGGAGCGACGAAGCTTCCTGCTTGAGGAAGCCATCGACCTTCTTTACAAAGGAAAATCCCCAATGCACGACATGCATTTCACTAAACAGTATCCAATCCGTTTCTCCTTCTGTGACCCGGCCGGCATTGTGTACTTCCCCCAATACCTCGTGCTGAGTAATTGGCTGATAGAAGACTGGTTCAATGAAGGATTGGGAATAGACTTCGCATCTTTCATCGGTCACCGTCGCCTGGGTCTTCCCATTGTCAAATTGAATTGTGAATTTATCAGTCCATCACACCACGGCGACACACTCACATTGCAGTTACGTGTTGCCAAGTTGGGGCAGCGCTCCATCACTCTGGATCTTGAAGGGCATGTCGATATGATTATGCGTCTGCGCTGCCAACAAGTGCTGGTATTCACCTCTCTGGACACAGAAAAATCGACTCCCATGCCGGACGATGTGGGCGATGCATTGCGGGCATTGCTATCGCAGCAGGAGGACATAGCATGATGCAGATACTCCAGCCACCAGGGTGGGTTCGTCCGCGTGGATATGCCAACGGCATATCCACGCGTGGCACACTGGTTTTCACTTCAGGGCAACTGGGCTGGGACAGCCAAGAGCAATTTCACAGTTCACGATACGCCGATCAGGCTATTCAGGCGTTAAAAAACATTGTTGCCGTGCTGGCAGAAACTGGAGCTCGTCCAGAGCACCTGGTGCGCCTGACTTGGTATGTGACCGATCATGATGCATATATTGAACAGGCGCGCGAAGTCGGACGAGCATACCGGGAATTGATTGGCCACTATCCGCCGATGAGCGCCTTCCAGGTTACAGCATTGATGGTCGATGGAGCCAAGGTTGAAATTGAAGCTACCGCTGTAATACCGGATTGATTGCACCCCATCCGGAGATGAGATCGTTCACCCTAGGCACTGATGTAATCCATGGGCTTGCAGCAGTGCCTGTTCACGAGAGCTCACATTGGCAAAACCCAATAGTAACCCCTTGCCACACTCAGCCTCTATGTTGCGCACCGACAGCGCTGCCACGCCAAATTGCTGACGCTTGGCACGCTGAGCCAATTGCAAATCATCTTCAGCGTG
Organism: Verminephrobacter eiseniae EF01-2; assembly: GCF_000015565.1. NCBI lineage: Bacteria > Pseudomonadati > Pseudomonadota > Betaproteobacteria > Burkholderiales > Comamonadaceae > Verminephrobacter > Verminephrobacter eiseniae. The sequence continues at coordinate 1,775,184 of NC_008786.1, read as the reverse complement.
ATCCAGACGAGCTAGAAGATGAAGTCCACAAGCTGGCGCGTCAAAACGCAAGCGGTCACCAAATACCATGTGCAGACTCTCAATAACCATCTCCCGTCGTTCGGAATACAGTGTGCGCATTTTCTTCAGATGCCTGGCGAAATAACCTTCGTTGATAAAATCGGCGATCACACCCTGAATCAGCAACGGACAGCCATCATTCACGATGGGACAAGATTTATTGAACTGCTGTATCAAAGGTTTCGGTACAACCAAATAAGCAATGCGCAAAGCCGGACTGAGCACCTTGCTAAATGTACCGAGGTAAAGAACGTTGTCGTTAACTCCCAAACTGGCCAGTACTGGTAATGGCCACCCATCATAGCGGTATTCACTATCATAATCGTCTTCAATGATAAAAGAATTGTTCTGCTCCGCCCAAGCCAACAACTCCAGTCGTCGCACCAATGATAACGAAACACCAAGTGGACTTTGGTGCGCCGGTGTCACCAGCGCAAATCGGGCATGTGGTGCCCGCGCTCTGCCTTCCGCGACACAAAGCCCATGTTCATCTACAGGCACCGGCATCAGCTGTGCGCCCATTTCGGACATCAAGTGAAAGCCGGGCGGAAAGCACGGATCTTCCAGCCAGACCTGATCAAGCGGACGAAGTAATGTGCGTCCTATCAACCCGATGGAGCCCCGATAGCCTGAGGTAATGAAGACCTGCTCCGGCGTACAGTCCAATCCACGCGAGATGTGCAAATAAGCAGCAATTGCTTCGCGTAGTTGTGAATGCCCCGCCGAATGAGGATAAGCGTGGCATCGACTTTGCTTGCGTATTTGCTGCGCGATCAAACTCGACCACAATTTGTGCGGAAACATGTCCAGCGCAGGCAAGCCAAGTTGATACGGTAGCGGCTGAAGTTCTGATGCCGTATCGTACAGTGAATCGTTTCCTGTCCTCGCAAGGGTTTTATGATCATTTATTTCTCGTCCCGGAGTTCTATGATTCATTGCAGCTCGCAAGTACGGAGACACAGGAGATACGATAGTCCCTGCCTGTCCTTGCGCCTCCAGATGCCCCTCGCCAATCAACAAGTTATATGCCACCTCGACCGTATTGCGTGATATCCGTAGTTCACTGGCAAGTGCCCGTATCGAGGGAACACGCTGCCCGGATGAAAAAATGTCCTGCTTAATCGCACAGATGAACCGCTGATACACCTGGCGATAGAGCGGCATGCTTTTGTCGCAGTCCAAAGCAGTAAGTGTATGCAATGAAGATTTTTTCATTTTATCTCTCCATCTACTTTCTTTGTAACTACTCATCATACGTGAGAATCAGGCTATCGATCTCACCCGTACAGACATCCACTGCGCCATAGGTGCAGGTATATTCTTGCGTCAACATGCCTTGGCATCCAGCCGTGGCGGTGCAGCAGTTTATACACTGATACCAATGCCACTGTCCGCCCCAGGTACTGATCCAACGCTGCTTTGATCCGACCGACAACGGGTAGGCCGCCTTCGGCTGCCGACGCAAAAAAGGTGCTAAAAACTTTCGTTCCTCTTGCAGACGCATGTTCTGGCGCCTGCACCCGCCGGCAGTGGGGGCACCGGGCGCCCCTGCCATCTGGTCATGCGTGAAACGACGGCGCAATTGGCAAGCCCAGCCTGGTGATACGCCAATAATCCGCGCCGTGTCAGTCAAACTCAAACCATGATTCAGCGGCAAAACGACAGCCTGCGCCTGGCGTAGCTGCTCGATCGTTTGCGCTGACGTTATCGCCTCGCGGGCATATCTCGACACTTCGTCGTTTCCACTGGTAGGACATGGCATGATTTTCTCCAAAATGATTCATGAATGGAATCAGCCTGCCAAGCCCACACCCCAGCCCGCCAACAAAAGCGCGGCTGAAGCGCTAAACCCCGAAAGGCTTGGGTGAACGCATCAAAAAGATTGACACAGTGTTTGTGCATTGGTCGCTAAAAGTATCTTATGATACGACATGTGTCCTATATTTTGCTCACCGAAAGAAAAAAACATCTCTAAATTTCCTGCCTGACATTGGGCAGCAGTGTGCGGCGGGGTGTCCGGCCGTCATGCACCAGCGTGCCGATGAACTGTGGCAGAAATCAGCAAACGACTGCGCGCCGCGTTTGGTATGGTGCGCCGCCCAAGTCAGTCCCTCGGGAACCAGCGTATGCAGCCAGTGCAGTGACTTGTTCACACGCAGGCCCGCTTCGTCGGCTGGTTCAGAAACGCCTGGGAGCCAGCAGTTCGGTGGCCTGAACGATGGCACCCATGATCGGCGCTTCGGACTGGCGGTATTCCGCGACATGCCGCAGAACCTGGGCTGCCACTTCCTGCGGCGACCATCCAGTCGCTCTATCGCGCCGGTCTTGCGTCATCGCCGTGAATATCTCGACAGTAAGGCTCCCACGCAGGCCGGGGTTTTGATCAGCCGAAAGGCGTAAACATCAGCTGTCGCCACGCGCCCATCGGCCTCTAACTCCCGGTCCACTGCCGCGCGCTACTCTGCCCGCGCTTCATTCAATGAAGCGCAGCGCGGTCTTTGGTCTCCCGAACGCTCGACGTCAGCTCGTCTGCGTCGATCGGTGGCTGCTGGCTACTCCACGGAGGAAGTGGCCCGCTGCGCAAACACCATTGCCCATCGACCTCAACAACCTGCTGCACCAAGTCGTCTGCGGCTTGATGCTGGAATCGCGTGGAGCCGAGTTCTTGCGCCTTAGCCAAGGCCGCCGACCTTGGCCAGGGCGCGCAGATGGGTGGCGGGGACGTACATCGCGGAGCGACGCAGCTTGTGTGATGGCTGGGTGTTCATGGGTCAGCAGAGTGTGGAAACGAGCGACGGCCGAAGCGGGCGGCTGCCAGATGCCGATGGAGTTTGGCGACTGGCGATCGGCACGGCCATCATGGATGTGATGAATGACGGGGCGCCGCATCCATCACATCCATGATGCCTTTGCGCGCAGGACCGTTCAATACTCATTGCGATCAACGAACAAAAGCCGGGTCGATTCCGGCAACGAACGCAGTGAAAACACGCAACCAGGCCGGCGACGGCCAAGTCGCGGCAACGCGGCTGCTCGCCCGATGGATCAGCGGGACCGGCGCTGCTGCCATCAGCCCCGGCGCATTCGAATGGGCCAGGCATGTGATGCTCGACTGGCTTGCCGTCGGCATTGCCGGCGCATCGGAGCCATTGGTCCGTATGCTGGCCGAAGAATACGGCGGATCGGCCGACCTGCCTTGCACCTTGCTCGCCAGCGGCGGCGCCCGTGCCCGGCCGCACGATGCGGCGTTGATCAACGGCGCGGCGGGCCACGCGCTGGACTTCGACGATGTGTCATCGAACATGATCGGCCACCCGAGCGCGCCGGTGGTTCCGGCCGCGCTGGCCAGCGCCCAGATCGGAAACGCCTGCGGCCGGCAATTGCTGCGCGCACTGGTGGTCGGGCACGAGGTGGAGGCGCGCATCGGCGAGATGCTCGGGCCGAGCCACTATCTGCACGGCTTCCACGCCACCGGCACCGTCGGCACCTTCGGCGCTGCTGCCGCCTGCGCCAGCCTGCGCCGGCTCAGCGAAGATCAGACGGCCCACGCGCTCGGGCTCGCAGCGACACAGGCTGCGGGCCTCAAGAGCATGTTCGGCACCATGGCCAAGCCCCTGCATGCGGGCAAGGCGGCGATGAATGGCCTGATGGCAACGCAACTGGCGCTGCGCGGGTTCAGCGCCAACGACTGCGGCATCGAGTGTCCCCAGGGCTTTGCGCTGACGATGGCGCCCGAACGCCATCCGTTCGTTGCGCCGATCGATACCGCTGCCGGCTTTGCCATCGAGAGCACGCTCTTCAAATACCACGCGGCCTGCTACCTCACGCATTCGACGATCGAAGCCATTCGCCAGTTGCGCCAGCAACACGCCGTCGGCCTGGATGCGCTGGAGGGGATGACGATCACGGTCGCGGGCAACCAGCGCGGCGTCTGCGACATCGAGGACCCGAAGACCGGGCTCGGCGTGAAGTTCTCCATCAAGCACCTGGCCGCGCTGGCGCTGGACGGCGCCGACACCGCCGACCTGGGCCTCTATGCCGATGCAACGGCGCTCGATGCGCGCTACATCGAGGCGCGCCAGCGCATCGCACTGGTCATCACGGCCACCGGCGATGGCAACGCTGCGCAGGTGTCCATGCGCACCCGGCAGGGGCAGTCGTTCACGCAGACGGCCAACGTCGCCATTCCTGCCACCGATCTCTGCGCCCAATGGACGCGGCTGCTGGCAAAGGCGCGCTCGATCGCCGAGCCGGTGATCGGCCCCGAGCGCTTCGGCCGCCTGGTCGAGGCCATCGTGGCGCTGGACCGCGCGCCCACCCTCCAACCACTGCTGGACGCCATTCGATGACTCCCGATGAACTCACGGTCGCACGGTTGCAGGCCGACGCGACGCTGCGGGCCCGCGGCCATCGCTACGAAGACTTTGCGCTCGGGCGGAAATTCGTCCACCACTGGGGCCGCACGGTGACGCAGGCCGACAACACCCTGTTCTCGGCGCTGACCCTGCACTACAACCCGCACTACACCAACGCGGCCTTCGCCAACGCGCACGGGCATCCGGCGACTGTGGTCAATCCGCTGCTGGTGTTCAACACGGTGTTCGGCCTGTCGGTCGAGGATTTGTCCGAGGGCGGTGGCCCTTTTCTGGGCGTCGACGAGTTGGTCTACCTGCGCCGCGTCTATCCGGGCGACACGCTCCATGCGTGCTCCGAGGTGCTTGCCAGGCGGCTGGCGCGCAACCGCCCGGGCTACGGCATCGTGACCTGGCACACGCGCGGCACGAATCAACGGGGCGACGAGGTCATCGCCTTCAAGCGCTCGAATCTGGTCAAAACGAGGAACTGAAGATGTCGGAAGATGGACTGGGCTACATGACCGAAGAGCGTCGCATGATCCGCGATGCCGCCCGCGATTTCACGATCCGGCAGGTGCTGCCGGTGGCCAACCAGCTCGACGGCCCTGATGCCGAGATCCCGATGGCGCTGCGCCAGAAGATGGCCGGCATGGGCTACTTCGGGATCATGATTCCCGAGCAGTACGGCGGCATGGGCCTGGGCTATTTCGAGTACTGCCTGATCTGCGAGCAGCTCGCGCGCGGATGGATGTCGGTGGCGTCCATCGTGGCGCGCGGGCAAGGCGGCTGGATCAAATCGGCCATGTCCGAGGAGATGAAGGCGAAGTACTTGCCGCGCGTGGCGCGCGGCGAATTCCTCAATGCGAGCGCGCTCTCGGAGCCCGACACCGGCTCGGACCTGGCATCGATCTCCTGCCGCGCGGTGCGCGAGGGCGACGAATGGGTGCTGACCGGCAACAAGTACTGGTGCACCTTCGCCGACGGCGCGGACTACCTGTCGCTGTTCGCGCGCACCAGCGCACCCGCCAGCGCGGGCCAGCGCGGGGAGGGCATCTCCTGCTTCCTGATCGAGAAGGAGCGCGGCAGCTTTCCGAAGGGCATGACGGGCGCGCCGATTCCCAAGATCGGCTACTTCGGCTGGAAAACCTTCGAGCTGGCGCTCGACGGAGTGCGGGTGCCGGCCGACTGCCTGATCGGCGCGCAAGGCAAAGCCTTCCTGCTGATGGCCAAGGGCCTCGAAGGCGCGCGCGCCCACACTGCGGCGCGGGCCATCGGCCTGGCGCAAGGCGCGCTCGAAGACGCCATCGCCTATGCCGGCGAGCGCAAGCAGTTCGGCATGCCGATTGCCGAATACCAGGCCATCCGGTTCAAGATCGCCACCATGGCCACCGAGATCGAGGCCGCGCGGCAGTTGCTGTACTACGTCTGCGGCGAGATCGATCGCGGCCGCCGCTGTGACCGCGAGGCGTCGATGGCGAAGTACTTCGCTTCCGAAATGGCCGAGCGCGTGACCTCGCAGGCGCTGCAGATCTTCGGCGGCGCGGGCTACACCAAGCTGTTTGCGGTCGAACGCTACTGGCGCGACGCGCGGCTGACGAAGATTTTCGAGGGCACGTCCGAAATCCAGCAGCGCATCATCGCCACCAGCCTGCTCGGCAAGTCCGAGGTCGAGGCCATGATCGCGGCGCGGGCGTTCGACACCCAGGCCGCGCGGCGCGGAGCCTTGGCATGAAGACGGCAGCCCTGACCAGCCAAGACAACTACTTCGAGGACTTCGAAGTCGGGCGCCTGCTGCGGCACGCCCGCGGCAAGACGGTGACCGAGATGGACAACGTGCTGATCACCCAGATGGTGATGAACACCGCCGAGGGCCACTTCAACGAGCACGCGATGAGCCAGGGCGGCCACGGCATCTTCGCGCAGCGCGTGGTGTTCGGCGGCATCAACCTGGCGCTGGTGCTCGGCCTGGCGGCGCAGGACACCGCCGAGCAGTGCCTGTGCGAGCTGAGGCTGGACAAGATCCGCCTGTCGCACCCCGTCTTTCACGGTGACACCCTCTATGCCTACAGCGAGGTGCTGGAGCGCAGCGATTCGGACCAGCCCGACGCCGGCATCGTCCGGTTCAAGCACTATGGCCTGAACCAGGACGGCAAGCTCTGCGTCGAAGCCGAGCGCAGCGTGCTGCTCAAGCGCAAGAGCCACTGGGGGCACAGGTGACGCCGGCAGCGGTCGTTCCGGGCGCGCTCGACGGCCTGGTGGTGCTCGACCTGACGCGCATGCTCGCAGGCCCCTACGCCACCATGATGCTGGCCGACCAGGGCGCCCATGTGATCAAGATCGAGCCGCCGGGCGGTGACCTGACGCGCCGCAACGGACCGCATCCCGATGGAGCGCTGAAGATCGGGGAGCGCGGCTTCGGCGGCTACTTCGCGTCCATCAATCGCAACAAGGACTCGATCACGCTCGACCTCAAGAAGCCGGCGGGCAAGGCCACGCTGCTGCGGCTGGTGCACAAGGCCGACGTGTTGGTCGAGAACTACCGCGCCGGCGTGATGGAGCGGCTGGGCCTCGGCTACGAGGTGCTGATCGCGGAGAACCCGCGACTGGTCTATGCCGCCTTGCGCGGCTTCGGCGATCCACGCAGCGGCGCCAGTCCCTATGCGAACTGGCCGGCCTACGACCCGGTGGCGCAGGCGATGGGCGGCATCATGGGCATCACCGGCGCCGCGCCGGGCGGCCCCCCGACCAAGATCGGCCCGGGCGTCGGCGATCTCGTTCCCGCCACCTTTCTCGCCTATGGCGTGGCGGCCGCCTGCTGGCGCGCGCAGCGCAGCGGCCAGGGCCAGTTCGTCGATGTCTCGATGGTCGACGCGGTGCTGGCGCTCTGCGAGCGGCTGGTGTTTCAGTACAGCGTCTCGGGTGTCGCGCCAGGCCCCGAGGGCAACGGGCACCCGCTGCTGTGCCCGTTCGGTTTGTTTGCCGCCAAAGACGGCTTCGTCAGCCTGGGCGTGCCGAACGACCGTTTCTGGGTGCCGCTGGCGCACCGCATGGGTCGCCCGGCGCTGGCCATCGACCCGCGCTATGCGAGCAACGACGCGCGCGTGCAGCACCGCGCCGAGGTCGAGGCGATCGTCGGCGGCTGGACTGCGCGCCATACCAAGGCGGAGCTCGCGCAGATGCTCGGCGGCGACATTCCGTTCGGCCCGGTCTTCAGCGCGGCGGACATCTTCGAAGACCCGCATTTCCGGATTCGCGAAATGCTCGTCGAGACCGAACAACCGGGCGCGGCGCGTCCGCTGACCGTTGCCGGCACGCCGGTGCGCATGAGCCAGACACCTGGCGGCGTTCGCCGCCGGGCGCCGCTGACCGGCGAGCACACCGACAGCACGCTGGCCGCGTTCGGCTTTGCGCCCGCTGAAATCGCGGCACTGCGCGCCGACCAGGTGATCCAGTGAGCGTGCCGAACCCCGCATCGAATCCAGGAGATCGATCTCATGCAAAACCGAACCAGAAGACTTCGCCGCTGCCAGCTTTCCGTTCCGGGCTCCAGCGAAAAGATGATGCGCAAGGCCTCTGAAACCGGGGTCGACTTCGTCTTCCTGGACCTGGAAGACGCCGTCGCGCCATCGGAAAAGCGCGCGGCCCGGGCCAAGATCGTGAGCGCGCTGAACACGCTCGACTGGGGCAAGACCACGCGCTGCGTGCGCATCAACGACCTGACGACGCAGTACGCCTACGAGGACATCATCGAGGTCGTCGAAGGCGCGCGCGAGAACCTCGACATGCTCATGCTGCCGAAGGCGATGAGCGCCGCCGACGTGCAGTTCGTCGACAAGCTGCTCTCGATGATGGAAAAGAAGCTCGGCCTGAAAAAGCGCATCGGCATCGACGTGCTGATCGAGGAGGTCGAGGCGATGATGCGTGTGGAAGAGATCGCCGCGTCCACGCCGCGCCTGGAATGCCTGATCTTCGGCATGGGCGACTATTCGGCCAGCCAGGGCGTTTCCATCGGCGACATCGGCGGCCCGGGCGGCTATCCGGGCGACATCTGGAGCTACCAGCGCCACAAGCTGACGATCGCGGCGCGCGCCAACCGCATCGATGCGGTGGACGGCCCCTACGCCGACTTCAAAAACCCGGACGCATTCCGCGAAGAATGCCGGCGCGCAATGATCCTCGGCATGGTCGGCAAATGGGCCATCCACCCGTCGCAGGTGGCCATTGCGCAAGAGGTCTTCTCGCCGCCTGCGCAAGAGGTCGCGCGGGCACGCGAAATGATCGAGGCCTACGACGCGGCGCTGGCGCAAGGACTGGGCGCCGTCCAGTACGGCGGAAAGATGATCGACATCGCCTCCGTGCGCATCGTCAGGAACCTCGTCGACAGGGCCGACCAGATCGGCATCTGAGATCGCACCGCCCGGTGCGTGCCCGCCCGGCCTCTGCACGACTCCCGAACGAAAAACGCCCGCGTGCAGCGCCGGGCGGCCACCGGGTGCTGGCTTTTTGCGCACCCATGAAGGAGACAGTATGAACACCAGACTCGAACCCACATGGTCGAACCCACACCGCCGCCACCTGCTGCTGCTGGCCGGTCTCGGCGCCGTGGGCCTCGGATGGCTGCCCGGCATGGCGCGCGCGCAGGGATGGCCATCCAAGCCCATCCGGCTGATTGCGGCGCAGGCCCCGGGATCGTCCAACGATGCAACGGCCCGGGCGCTTGCCGAGTACCTGACGATGAGCATGGGGGGCGCGCCTGTCGTCGTCGAGAACAAGCCCGGCGCCATCGGAATGATCGCGGCGGAATACGTGGCCCGCTCTGCGGCCGACGGCCACACGCTGCTCATCACACTGCACAGCCAACTCGCACAGGCACCGGTGCTGCTCAAGAAGGTGCCGCTGGACACGTCGATCGACCTGGTACCGATCGCGGCCTTCAGCACCGGCGTAGCGCCGATGGTGGTCAGAAAAGATCTGCCGGTGAAGAATCTGAAGGAGCTGATCGCGCTCTCCCGCACGCGACCGATTTCGGTGGGCAACTATGGCATCGGGTCCGGCTGGCACCTCATGATCAGCGCCCTGGCGCAGCAGACAGGCGGAAAATTCGACATCATCAACTACAAGGGCACAGGGCCGATGGTGCTGGACTTGATGGCGGGCCATATCGACATGGGCGCAGGCTCGATGGCAGGCATGGGTGGCGCCATTGCGCAAGGAGCGGCGAGGCCGATTCTGTCGATCTCTGGCACGCGCTCCGACACGCTGCTGCCGGGCGTGCCCACCTGGGCCGACGAAGGTTTCGTCGGCCCGGCGTTCCAGTACCTCATCGAATGCAACATGGTGTTGGCCCCGAAAGGAACGCCCAAGGCGATCGTCGATCGCGTGGCCGGGCTGGCCCATGCCTCGTTCTTCAAGTCGGACCGCATCAAGACCGTCATGGCGCAATTGGGCGTGACGGAACCGCCGTGGACCGGGGATGAACTGGGCAAGCTGATCAAACGCACCTGGCCCCAGTACCAGGCGATGACGCGCGAACTGGGTCTGACGATGGAGTGAGCCTTCGGCGCCTGCGCCACGGCCATGGCGCGCCTCCGGGACTGGACGAACGCGCTTGGCGGCGCGGGCCGGGACGCCGGGCGACCAACCCGGGGCGCGCATTCCGCACCCGCTACCATGGCGCCGCGCACATGCCGGATGCGCACTTTCACGAAAACCAACCCATGCTTTCAGACCAGCCCACGCCCTTGCTGCATATCACCCGCCGGAAATGGCTTGACACCAGTGGCGCGCTGCTTGGCGCCGCGTTCGGCGGCCTGCTGCCCGCCACCGCCTCGGCGCAGGCCGCATGGCCCGCCAAATCGCTGCGTTTCGTCGTGCCCTTTGCGCCGGGCGGCAGCTCGGAAATCGTGGCCCGTTCCACCGCCGCCGAACTGGGCAAGACCCTGGGCCAGAGCGTGTTCGTCGAGAACAAGCCGGGCGCCGCCGGCAATATCGCGATGCAGGAAGTGGCCCGCTCGGACGACCAGCACACAGTGATCCTGGGTCATATCGGCACGCTGGCGGTCAACCCCTTCATCTTCGACAAACTGCCCTACGACGCGAACCAGGACTTCCAGCCGGTGAGCCTGCTGGCCAAGGTGCCCAGCCTGTATGTCGTGCATCCCGATGTGCCGGTGCGCAACCTGCGCGAGTTCGTGGCCCATGCGCGCAAGCAGCCGGGCCAACTCAGCTATGGCTCGGCGGGCAATGGCAGCGCCGGGCATCTGGCGTTCGAGTACCTGAAGATGGCGGCCGGGCTGTTCATCCTGCATGTGCCCTACCGTGGCACGGGCCCGATGATGACCGACCTGCTCGCGGGGCGCCTGGATGCATCGGCCGTGGGCGCGGCGGCGATGCTGCCCTTCATCAAGGCGGGCAAGGTGCGCTGCATTGCCACCGGCTCGGCCCAGCGCCTGGCGCAACTGCCCGAGGTGGCCACCGTGGCCGAGCAGGGCTTTCCGGGCTTTGAGATGACCCAGTGGTACGGCATGCTGGCCCCCGCCAGCCTGGCCCCGGCCCACCTGAACAAACTGGCCGCGCACACGATGAAGGCCGTGCAGGCGCCAGCCGCGCTCGAGCGCCTCAACGGCGACGCCGCGCAGGCGATTGGCAGCACGCCGGCACAGTTTGCGCAGTTCATTGCCGCCGAGCAGCAGCGCTGGAAGGCGGTGCTGCTGCGCGCCAAGGTCAGGCCCGATTGAATCGAGCGCAATCGGCCCCAGCCGGGGACACCATGCACAGGGCCGCGCCCGGCCGCAGGCGATGCGAGCGGCCCGGGCGGGCGATGCAAACGATTCAGGCGGGCGACGCCAGGCGGCTCGGGCATGCGCCGCCAGGCGATTCAGGCAAGCGACGCCAAGCGTCGCGGGGCGGAATTCCTTTCAACGCTCCATCCACCACTGGATCACGATCTTGGCAAGAAACCCCACGAAGCCCACGCCCAGCCCCAGGAACAGCACAAAGGTGCCGAACCGCCCGGCCTTGGACTCCCAGGCCAGTTGGCCGATGATGAACAGCATGTACAGGATGAACGCGCCGACGCCGTAGGTCAGGAAAAAGCCCGAGATCTGCGCCTCGGTGAAGCCGAAAATCACGCTGCCACCCCGCTGTCGTCATGGCTGCTGCCTGGCTCGCGCTGCGGCAGGCCCGAGGCGTCGATCAGGTCGCGATAGGCGTGCCAACTGGCATGGCCGAGCATCGGCATCACGGCGATCAGCCCGAGCAGCAGCGAGCCCAAACCCAGCAGCGTGAACCCCAGGATCAGCGCCGCCCAGAACGCCATCGGCAGCGGGTTGACCAGCACCGCCTGCCAACTGGTGAGCACGGCCTGCCGCAGGCTGGCGCGGCGTTCGAGCAGCAGCGGCATGGCCACCACGCTGGAGGCAAAGATCGGCGCGGCCATGAAGCTGCCCAGCGCCAGCCATAGCTCGAACAGCCAGCCGTCCCGGGCCAGCACCACATGGCGCAGGAAATCCAGCGGGGTCAGCACCGGCACCGGCGCCAGCAGCGTGATCAGTGCCGCCGAGGTCAGCACCCAGCCGGTGGCCGCCAGCGCCAGCAAAGCGCCAAACTGCAACATGCACCAGTAGTCGTGCCCCCATTTGTTGACATGGCTGCCCTGCCAGTTCAGCCAGGTCTTGAGCACCAGCGCGAAGTTCGCCGGCTCACCGCGTTCGAGCGCGCGGCTGAGCGCATACAGGCTGGTGGCGAGCACCGGCGCCACCACCAGAAAGCCCGACAGCGCCCCCGCCAGCAGCCAGAAGCGGTTGTGCGCAACGGCCAAAATGGCCGCGCCAAAGAGCGTCAGCGCCAGGCCATGGGCAAAGCTGATCCAGCCCGCGCGGGCCATGTCGTGCCAGGCAAGGGCCAGCCAGTCCATGGGCTGCAGCAGACCTATGGTGCGCACGGCGGGCAAGGGGGGAAGGTGACGGGGCATGGTGTGCGGGTCGCAAAGTAATCGAAGGGGCAAGAACGCCGGGTGGTGTTTCAATGGTGCTTCAATGGTGCTTCAGGCCAGCAGCCGGCACAGCGCCGTGAGACTGCCGACCGTGGCCTGGGGCGGCCTGTCATGCGGCCAGGGGTGGCCTGCGGCATTCAGCCAGACCGCCTGCATGCCCGCGTCGATGGCGCCCAAGGCGTCCATCGTGGCGTCGTCGCCCACATGCAGCAGCGCCTGCGGCGGCAATCGCAGCGCCTGGGCCGCAGCATGGAAGATGCGTGCATCGGGCTTGGCAACGCCACACACCGAGGCGCTGATGCTGGCCCGAAAATAATGGCCGATGCCGATGCGCTGCACATCCGCATTGCCATTGGACAAGGCCACCACCGGGTAGCGCGCCGACAAAAACGCCAATGCGTCATGCGCATCGCCAAACAGCACCACGCGCTGGCGTTCGGCAAGGAACCGATCGAACGCCGGCTCGGCCAGCGCGGGCGACTCGCCGGCCTGGGTCAGCGCCAGGCGGATCGCCTCGCGCCGCAACCCGCTCAGGTCCGCTTGCAGCCCGGGCCGCAGCGCCAGCACTTGGCGACCCAGCGCGCGCAGCGCCTGGCCATCGGCCAACGCTGCCGCCGTGGCCGGAGCATGCTGCCCGAGCCAGTCGAGCAGCGCCGCTTCGGCGCGTGCAATGGTGGGCCGGATGGGCCACAGGGTATCGTCCAGGTCGATGCTGATGGCACGGATGCGCGCCATGTCCAACGGCGGCGCGCATACCGGGTCGAGGGGCAGGTCAGGGACAGGGGCGGGCATGGTGCGGCCAGAATACCCTACCCGCCGTGCTCTTGGCCGGCGTGCCGGCCTGCGCGGGGCATTTGCCACAATCGCGCCCATGTTTTCCCCCTTTGCCCCAGAACCCCCCTACACCCATGGCCAGGCCGAACGCACTGCGGTACTGCTGTGCAACCTGGGCACGCCCGATGCCCCCACGGCCCCTGCGGTGCGCCGCTATCTGGCGCAGTTCCTGAGCGACCGGCGCGTGGTCGAAATCCCGAAACTGCTGTGGTTGCCGCTGCTGCACGGCCTCATCTTGCGCACGCGCCCGGCCCGATCGGCCGCCCAATACGCCAGCATATGGAGCGCCGCCGGCTCGCCGCTGGCGCTGTGGACGGCCAGGCAGGCCGGGCTGCTGCGCGACGATCTGGATGCCGCCGGCCACCGGGTGCTGGTGCGCCATGCGATGCGCTACGGCAACCCGTCGATTGCCAGCCAGCTCGACGCGCTCAAGGCCGAAGGCGCCACACGCATCCTGATCCTGCCGCTGTACCCGCAGTACTCGGCCACCACCACCGCCAGCGTGTTCGATGCCGTCTACCGCTGGGCCGCCCGTATCCGCCGCCTGCCCGAGTTGCGCTTTGTCAACCGCTACCACGACCACCCGGACTACATCGCCGCGCTGGCGCACAGCGTCCAGACGCACTGGCAGCAGCATGGCCGGCCCGAGCAGTTGGTGCTGAGCTTTCACGGCCTGCCCGAACGCAGCCGGCAACTGGGCGACCCCTACCACTGCGAAGTCCGCAAGACCGCCCGCCTGCTGGCCGAGCGCCTGGGCCTGGGCCAGGAGCGCTACCGCGTCAGCTTCCAGTCGCGCTTTGGCAACGCTCGATGGCTGCAACCCTACACCCGGCCCACCGTCGAGGCGCTGGGCCAGGCCGGCCTGCGCCGGGTGGACCTGGTCTGCCCGGGCTTTACCAGCGACTGCCGGGAGACGCTGGAAGAAATCGACATCGAAGTGCGCGCGGCATTCCTGCAGGCCGGCGGCAAGGAGTTTCACTACATCCGCTGCCTGAACGACAGCCCCCAATGGATCACCGCCCTGGCCTGCGTGGCACGGCAGCACCTGGCAGGCTGGCCCACCCAGCCTGCCGCCGCAGCGGCGCTGGCCGAGGCCCGCAACCACGCGCTGGCCGGCGGCGCGCCGGCGGGAAGTCGAGCCACCGGGCCGTAGCGGACTTTGCCAGCGCAGGCCCAGCGGCCTGATTTTTTTGCTGCCGCTTGCAAGTGGCAGCAAAAAAACCGGTGCATAATCTCCACCGCTTGCGGCGCCACAGACGAGAGAATGTCTCGCACGCAAGATGTGGGTTCTTAGCTCAGTTGGTAGAGCAGCGGACTCTTAATCCGTAGGTCGAGTGTTCGAGCCACTCAGGACCCACCACTCTCAAAAGGCCAACTCTGCCGGGTTGGCCCTTTTCTTTGCGGAATCGCCAGTGTTCACGGGGTTGCGGCACGGGATGCGGTGGTCAGGGGAGTCCAGAGCCACCCCGTTTTTCGGCGTTTTCAATCCAGATCCTGCTATCTTGCTCAAAAATGCGGTGGGTAGGCGTGCCACTTCCAACCTTGACCAGATCATCGCCAACGCCGAAGGCGCGCCGCCCACGCCGAACGACGCGGAACTGAAGTCCGCCGCCGAAGCATCGTGAGCCAAGCCGCGCACGTGGACGAACAGCAAGCAGGCCGAAGTCGTGCGGATGCTCCAGCGTCCCGAAGACACGACCGTCCGGCAGATTTGCGCCACCACCGGCTGGCAGGCGCACACGGTGCGCGGCGCGTTCGCCGGGCATTCAAGAAAAAGCTGGGTCTGACGCTGGTTTCGGACAAACAGCCCGTCGGCGAGCGCGTGTACCGCATGGCCTGATTGATGATGCATCATTGCTACGGAGCGGGGGTGTCCGGCTTTTTCGCCTTGTCGCTCCCCCTCTCCGGCAATTGCAGGAATTGGACGAATAGCTCGCGCGCGTAGTGACGCGCAAAGCGATGCATCCGGTACAGGGCCAAACCAGTGCCGACCACCAAGCAAACGACCAAACGCCAGTCCGCCGATGCTTGCGTGGGCAAGAGGGCGAGCGCTACTAGCAGCCCGGCGGCCAGACCCCGGTTCAACCCATAGTTACCGTTGAAGGTGTCAACGCGACTGGTTCGTCCTGCGCCCGCAACTGCGGCGTAGATCTGGTGCGTGATCGCGTGCCAATCGCTCGCGCTGGATGATGCGATTTCGAAATTGGCCAGTCCTGGCTGCTTGCGAAGACGTTCTTCTACCTGCGAAATCTGCTGCGCAGCCAATAGCCGGGCGGGCTTGATGCGAAGCCAGTACGTGGGCATTCCGCCCCAGCACTTCCACCATACGGCCTCGATGAGGTTGCCGACGGCCTGCACGATGTGCCCGGCGGCATAGGCCAGCACAATGAAAATGCCCAGCCCGCCCACGCTTACATCCTTGACGAGCGTGGGGAGACCCCAGCCCGGGAACAGCAGCACCAGCGCCGCCATTGCAATTGCACCGGGTAGCAGGATGCCCGTGAATTCGTAGAATTCAAGCTGACGCATTGGTGTTCTTCAGTTGGTATTTCTCATTCAAATTACCGGAACCATCCGGATTCACTGTCAATGTGATGTTGCCGCACCACCGCGTTGACAAAACTCCATTACTAGAATACTGCCGATATTTGTTGCTGGCGTCGGTTTCAGGCTTTTTGCCAACGGAAACGATGGTGTATTGCGGAGCCATCGCCTTGACCGAGGGTCGGTGATAACCGCTGTCACGACCATGATGGCTGGCCTTAAGGACGTGACACTTCAAGTCATACTCATAGTGCGCGTAGATATCCTCCCATACTGCCTCGTCGGCGTCACCGCCGAGGATGATCTTGATGCCAGCGTAAGTCAGTCGCAGGACGTAGCTCATGCAGTTGGAATTGTCACCAGCATCACGGAGCAGTTGCGGTGTCGGAGCCAGAATTTCGATGCCATCCCCAATATCCATCGGCGAATCTCCTTCGCACCAGTATTTCCCGGTATGGCCGCGCATCAGGTTCATGACTTTCGTGCCGTTCTGCCCCGAGCGCAGCCGCTGGTACGCCGCCCAATCATCGCGGTCGGAATCGCGAAAGAAATCCGTGATGCATTTCGAGTGTTCGACATCCCAAATGTTGTTGATGCTGAACTGCCGATCCAGTACCGAGATGCCGCGCATGTGATCCATGTCCGGGTGCGTCTGGACATAGCGCCAGATCGATTTCCCGTGAAACCGCATCGTCAGAAAATCGATGGGATTGGTAAGTTCGATGCCGTACCCTGCCTGCTCCAGAAGCTGCCCGACGCTGTGATAGATGGCAGCCTGTCTCCCATCAACGCGATAACGCGACAACAGCTCTGCTTCCGTGAACGGGTCAAGCTCACTGCCGTTGTTGATGTCGATGACGGTGATGCGCCCAGAGGGATGCTCGATGACCGTGCAGTCACCGTGCCCCACGTTGAGAAAATGAACTTTCAGCATTGCCAGATCTCGCTATCTTTTGTTTATACAAACGTGCCCCCCGCCCCATCCCGTCTGGCGAAAGCGAATCCCACCGTGACGGCGTGTGGTAAGCACATGGCGTGTCACCCCATCGAAGAATGCGATGCCTTTCGCATGCTGCCGATACAAGTTCGCCGTTTTCTGTGTCTCATGAATAACTGCGCCATCGGAGAACACGACGACTTCAGGACTGCACCAATTGAAAACGTCGGCGCAGTAGCCATTTTCGCGCCCGTGATGTGACGCCACGAAGATGTTGACGCCAGCCAGCGCGGTGCGGAAGTTTGGCAACCGGAGCAGATTGAGCCAGCCAGCCTTCTCGATGTCGCCCGGGAAAATGATCCCTAAATCGTGATAACGCAGAATCGTGACCAAGCTCAGGTTGTTTTCATCGGTGAATTCCGGGTAGACGTTCCAAAAATACGAAATCTGGAGAGCACCGAAATCCTGCGGAGCGGGCAGGTCTTGCGTGTAATAGGTGCCTGCCATGTACGCCAAAGTGCGGATGCCCGGATCTATCCCGTTCTCTGCTTTCATGGCATACAACAGGTTCGGCCAAACGGATGGGTTGCGGCTGAGAACAGATACACCAATGTTGGTGAGCACGCCGGGCAAATCGCTGACGTGGTCGCGGTCGTAGTTGCTGACGATCAGGCGGTCGATGTACTGAATGCCACGCGCAGGCAGAGCCTGCGAGGGACGCCAGTTCGTCGACGTGTTGTGCCCGCAATCAACCAGAATCCTGCGATTGTTGTCCGCAGTGACCAAAGAGCATCCACCATGCTCAACGTCGAAGATTTCAATATCCATCGCCCGTCCTCCCGTTCAAGTCGCTTGCATCCGCCGCGCTTCCATTGTCTGCCACCCCGGCACATGCGCGCTCATCAGCGCCTTGAACACGCGCCCGTGGGTGGTGTAGCGCAGGTGCAGCAGTTCGTGGACGATCACGTAATCCTGAAAGCACGATTCCTGATCGAGCAGGTCGCTGGCCAGCGTGACTGTACCTGCCAAGGAACACGAACCCCATTTGCGGCGCATCGTCTGCACGCGCACCACGCGCGGGTTGACCTTGAGCTTCAGCGCCCAGGCCAGCGTGCGGCGGCGCAGGTCTTGCGCGGGATAGAGGGAGGATTTCATTCATCCGCCTCCACCAGAAGCATCTTGAACACCAGATCGACGGCGCGGGTGCGTTCTTCTGGCGGCAGGCCGAGCAAGGGCTTGTAGATGGCCGCGCGCAGTCGCCGTCGTTCGTCGGGGTTGACCGCGGCATTGGGGAAGCGGCCCAGCAGTTCCTCGATGTCCTTCGCCAGCGCCATTGCATCGAGGCTTGCGGCCTTCACCGCTGCATCCTCGCGCAGCACCCAGAACACGCCGAACGCGCGTGCCGACAGGCCGCTGTCGCGTGCCGCCTTCATCGCGGCTTCTTTCTCCGCCGCCAGCGCCGCCAATTGATCCATCGCGGCCAGGCCCGTGGTCTTGCGTTCCTCCAAATCCTTCAGGATGCGCTCGGCCCGGTCTTTCAGTGGCTGCAACACGGGCGCGGCGGCGGCGTCCTGGTCGATCTCCTGCTGCAAGCCGCGCACGAGGTTGAACACCTTGCCTTCGTCCGAACCCTTGTCGCCGCGCAACGATTGCAGGGTCGCCACGTCGAATGTCACGCTCTTGGTCAACCGTCCCAAGCCTTGCTGCTCGGCGCTTTCCTCGATCAGCCGCCGGGTCTTGTAGGCCAGATCGGCGACGAAGCCGACCTTCTCCGCATAGGCGTTGCGCACCGCCGCGTAAAGCTGGCTCAACTGCTTGTAGCTGGCGATGTGGTCGCGCAGTTCCGGCGTGGGCGAGAGGATTTCCCACAACGCTTCGATTTCCTTGTACGCCTCGAAGAAGGTCTTGCGCGCTTCCGGTGTCAGGAAGCGACCGAACACCAGCTTTTCCAGCCGCTCGTCCGGCGCACCCTCCGCATCGGCCTCAAGGTATTCCTGTTTCGCCTGCGCAATGCGTTGCAGAAAATCCTGCAACAGCACGTCCAAGTCCTCGATCACGCCGCCCACGTCGCTGGAGTCGAAGGTCAACGCCTTCTTCAATTCGCGCAGCACGCCGACGAAATCCAGCACCAGCCCGACGCGCTTGCGCACGCCGTTGGCATCCACATAAGGCCGGTTCACGCGCGCGATGGATTGCAGCAGCACATGGTCGCGCATCGGCTTGTCGAGGTAGAGGCAATACAGCAGCGGTGCGTCGTAGCCGGTGAGCAGCTTGTCGGTGACGATCAGAATCTTCGGATTTTCGGCGGGCTTCTTGAACATCAGCCGCGCCTGTTCCTCGGCCTCGTCGGAAAGCTGTAGCTTCGCCACCAGCGGGCGATCAATCGCATCCGCCGCGTTCTGCGTATAGACCGGCACCGTCCATTCCGGCGGCAGCAGCTTGTCCAGCGCCTGTTTGTACTTGGCGCAGGCTTCGCGGTTCACCGCCACGACAAACGCCTTGTAGCCCAGCGGTAGCACGTTTTCCTTAAAGTGTTCGGCGACGAAAGCCGCCACCTTCTCGATGCGCTCGTCGGCGGTGAGGAAGGTGCGCAGGCCCACGGCGCGGTCGAGCACCTTGTTGAGTTCCTCCACGTCGCTGACGCCTTCGCTTTCCGCCAGCGCGAAGAATTCCTTGTCCAGCCGTTCGGCAGGCACGGTCATTTCGCTGGGGGCCATCATGTGCTTGATGGGCAGCGTGGTTTCGTCGGTGATGCTTTCGGCAATCGAATACTTGTCGAGATAGCCGTGTTCGTCCTGCGTGCCGAAAATCTTGAACGTGCCTTCGCCCTGCGCGCTGCGCGAAATCGGCGTGCCAGTAAAGCCGATGATGGTGGACTTGGGCAATGCCGCCATCAGGTAGGTGCCCAAGTCTTTCGCCACCGAGCGGTGCGCCTCGTCGATGAACACATAGACGTTGTCACGCGTGCAACTGTCTTTCTTCACCTCGTCGAACTTGTGGATCATCGAGATGATGAGGCCGCGAAAATCCGCGTCCAGCAGGGCTTGCAGTTCGGCCTTGTTGCTGGCGCGCTTGACCGCGATGTCCTGCGCCTGCATCTCGCCCAGCAGGCGCTCGACCCAGCCCTTCAACTGGCCTTCGAGTTCGGTACGGTCCACCACCAGCAGCACGGTGGCATTCTTGAAACGCGCCTTGTCTTCCAGAATCTGCCGCGCGGCGGTGAGCAGGGTGAAGGTCTTGCCCGAACCCTGTGTATGCCAGACCAGCCCGCGCGTCTTGGCCGGGTCGGCGCAGCGTGCAAGGATGGCGTCGATGGCACGGCGCTGGTGCTGGCGCAGCACGGATTTGCGCGTTTCGCCGTCCTGCACGTAGAACAGAATCCAGTGCTGCAAGGTGCGCAGGAACTCGGTCGGCTCAAAGAAGGCCTGCACCGCGAAGCGGTAACTTTCCTCCGGGGCCTGCTTCCAGCGCGCCATGTCGCGGCGGGTGGCGTTCCAGGTCACGCCGTACCAGTAATCGAGCAGATGGGTGACGTTGAACAACTGCGCAGTCGCCAGCAGTTCCGGTGTTTCCATTTCGTAGCGGCGCAGTTGCTTGATAGCGCGCTCGATGGCGTCGCCGTCCTTCGGATTCTTGTGCTCGACGATGACCACCGGCACGCCGTTGACCACGAACATCACGTCGGCGCGGTTGCCCTTGGGCCGCGCGGGCGGTTTGATCTTCCATTCCCAAGTGACGTGGAAGGCGTTTTCCGCCGGGTGATCGAAGTCGATCAGCGTCACCGCTCGGTGGCGCTTTTCCGCCTCGTCGTACCACTGGCGTTCGCCGCGCAGCCAGCCCAGCAGTTCGCGGTTGCCTTCGATGCCGGGCGGCAGCGCGTCCAGCGTTTCCACGATGGAGCGGATGGCATCCGCCGTCAGCCACGGGTTGAAGGCCGCGAGCTTGGCTTCCAGCACGTCGCGGAAGAACGTGCCCGCATCGCCGCCGCGCTTGGCGCGGGCATCGTCGGGCGTGATGGTCGTCCAGCCGATTTCCGCCGCGTGGCGCACCATCGGGAACTGCACGGTGCCCGCTTCGCTGATTTTCAGGGGTTTGCTCATGCCGCTCACTCCCCTTTCTTCTTGCGCGTCTGTCGCGGCTTGGCGGATTCCAGCAGTTTGGCTGCCGACTCCAACGCGCGGATGTTCTCCACCGAGCCGCTGCTTTCCTTTTCCGCGCGGCGGCGTTCGGCAAATTTCTCGAATTCGGCATGGGCGATGGCGTCGGCCTCCTTGCGCGTTCGCTTGCCCGCGTCGGGCAATACCTTGCGGTCGTTGAAGCGCAGAAAGTCGTCCAGCCGGGTTTCCCAATCGGCCATGAACACCTGTTTGCGGCGTTCGGCCTGATCCTCGGCGAAATCCAGCCACATGGTGACGATGCGGTTCAACTCGCGGATTTCGCTTTCCTGCAAGTAGTTCTTGGCGATGGTCACGTCGCTCTTGCGCACTTCCTCGCCCGCCCAGGTGCTCAGGCCCGCATTCGGCAGCAGATGATTGATGCGACTGGCGACAATCTCCGGCGCGGTCAGGCCGGTGACGGCGTAGTGCAGTTTGTTCTGCATCACCTGGAAGAAGCGCGTGGTTTCCGGCAGCGAGGGCTGGTAATCCGCCGCCAGCGTGAACACCTCGCGCACGCGCAGATACATGCGGCGCTCGCTGGCGCGGATGTCGCGCACCCGCTCCAGCAGTTCGGCGAAATGGTCGGGCGCGCTGGAGCCAGCCACCGGCGGGTTCTTCAGGCGCTTGTCGTCCAGCGCGAAACCCTTGACGATGTATTCGCGCAGCACCTGGGTGGCCCAGATGCGGAAGTGCGTCGCCAGCACCGAGTTCACGCGGTAGCCCACGGCAATCACCGCGTCCAGGCTGTAGAAGCGCGTGGCGTAGGCCTTGCCGTCGGCGGCAGTGCTTTCCAAAATGGAAACAACTGCCGCCTCGGCCAGTTCCCCAGTCTCGAAGATGTTCTTCAGGTGCTTGCTGACGGCCGGAGCTTGCACGCCGAACAACTCGGCCATCTGCTTCTGGGTCAGCCACAGGGTATCCACCGCCAAGCGGGCCTGCACGCACAGGCGGCCATCCTTGCCGGGGTAGATGACCAGTTCGCCCGGCGCGTCGGGTGCGGGCTTGCCTTCCTGCTTCATGCGGTGGCCTCCGTAGCTTGCGTCGGAGTCAGCGCCGACAGGTCGAGGTCGGCGACGCGGATGGCGCCGGTCATCAGCTTGTGCAGCAGGGACTTGAAGAGTTCTTCCAGCACCGCGCGCTTTTGCCGGTGCAGGGCGATCTTGCGGTCGAGGGTGTCGAGGATGGCGGCAATCTCCGTCTGTTCATCGGGATTCGTCGAGGTGAACAGCATGAGCTTCTCGAATGTGCCTTTGCTCAGAATTGGAACTGGACTGGGTGAAGCCGCATTGCGCACGATGTCCGCGCGGTAAGTGAGTAAGTGCGAAAGGTAGTTCGGGTCATAGCCCACGCCCGGAACGATGGCGTTGATTTGTTGATTGGTGGCACTGGATACCACCGTGGTGCGCCCGACCTTGCCGATGGTCGAGCCAATGCACACCACGCAGGTTGTCCCTGCGGGAAGCGCCCGCGAAACTGCCAATCCCGAATCGGTGATGTGCTTCTGGGTTGACGCAATCGGGAACCCGTGGTCTATGTCGCCCGGCGAGATGAAAGGAATCGTTCCATCGTCGTAGTAGTCGCGATCTTTCGTCGGCGGCGTCGTGCCTGTGACGATTTCACCCAATTCGGCAAAAACAACCTCGACCCAACTCTCCGGCACCAGCCCGATTTCGGTTTCCTTCTGCGCCTCGCCGCGCAGGCCGCGCGTGAACAGTTCGCGCATGGCGGCGCGTTTTAGTTCTTGCAGGTTATCGAGCACCGCCGCCTGTTGTTGCAGCGCCGATTCTGTCTTGCGAAGAACACCAGCAGCCGCTTTCTGCTCGGCTTCATCCAGCGGGTAGGACATTTCCTTTTCCTTCAGGACGGTGAAGTGCCGGTTGTAGCCCCGCGCGGGCAGGTCGATGGCGCGGCAAGCGTAGAAGAAGAACAGCGGGTCGATGTCCGCCTTGGGCCGCAACAGTTGCGTGCCGTCCGCGCCGCGTGCAAACGGCAGGTCGAGAAACTTGAAGGCGCGCGTGTGGTCGCCGAATACGACCAGCGGCAAGGGCGCGTCAATGACGGCGCTTTCGTCATCCGTCCAGCCTGCGATTTGTTCTTGTCCCTGGTCGATGACGGGGAAACGACCGGACGGTTTGTAATCGCGCGCCTGAACCTTGCTCTTGCCCGCAGCGGAAACAGGAACAAGGCAATCGGCGACAGCGGCGCTGGCCCATGCTTCGCTCATCATGCGTCCTCCGTCTTGGACAGCGGGCGCAGCAGTTTCAGCAAATCAGTCGTCAAACCAAGGTCTTGGGCATTGAGTTGTTCGAGTTGCTGAATCAGCGTTGGAATCGAACCAACCTCCGCGCTGCCGTTCTGCCCGACCCATTTGCTCGGACTCAGGTTGTAATCCGCCTCCTCCGCCTGCTGCGTCGTGATGACCGCGACTTCACCCTCCACCGCCTCGCCCTTCAAGTACATCGCCGCCAGCGGCTTGATGTCTTCCTCCGGCAGATAGTTCTTCGGCCTGCCCTTGCGGAAGTGCTTGCTGGCATTGAGCAGCGTGATCTTGCCCTTGCGTGCCGTGGACTTGCGCTTGTTCAGCACCACGATCACGCCCGCCGCCGTGGTGTTGTAGAACAGGTTTTCCGGCAGCAGGATCACGCCGTCGATGGTGTCCTTGTCCACGAACCACTTGCGGATGTTGCGTTCCTTGTCCTCGTTCTTGCTGCCGGAGCCGCGCGTCACCGCGCCGGTGTCCAGCACCACCGCCGCGCGGCCATCGGCGGCAAGACAGGCCAGCGTGTGCTGCAACCAGGCCCAATCGCCCTTGCCACTGGTGACACCGCCTGCGGTGCGGAAGCGGTCGAACGGGTCGTTGGCGAACAGGTCGGGGGCGAAGGGCTGGTTCCACATCGGGTTGGCCACCACCACGTCGTGCCTGCGCAGCTTGCCGTTGGCCTCGCGAAACTTGGGGTTGATCATGGTGTCGCCGCGCGCCAGCGTGACTTCCATGTCGTGGATGATGGCGTTCATCTGCGCCACGGCGTAGCTTTCGGCCTGCAATTCCTGGCCGCTGAGTTGCAGCGGCACGCGGCTGGTGGGGTCGAGTTCGCGCGCGACCAGTTGCAGCTTGATGAGCAGGCCCGCCGAGCCGCAGGCGTAGTCGTGGCAGGTTTCGCCGGGGCGCGGGCGCAGGATGTGCGCCATCAGGAAACCCACTTCGGTTGGCGTGAAGAACTCGCCCGCGCTCTGGCCGGAGCCTTCGGCGAACTTGCGCAGCAGGTATTCGTAGGCGCGGCCCAGGAAGTCGGGCTGCACGTCGGCCAGGCCCAGGCGATAGCGCGGGTCGGAGAAGGTTTCGACCACGCCGCGCAGCTTGGCGGGGTTGATGTCGCGCTCGCCGTTGCGTTCGGCGGCGAAGTCCACCATGTCGATGACGCTGGCAAGCGTAGGGCTGTGTTTGACCACGGCGCGCACGGCGCGGGTGAGGTGGTCGCCGATGTCGCGCGGGGCGGTACTGCGGCCTTGCGCGTCCAGCGGCCATTCGTAGGTTTCGCGCCCGCTGAGGACGGCCCAGCGGGCTTCGGGCGGCAGGTAGAAGCGCAGCAGACCGTGGTCGAATTCGGTGATTTCCAGCGCCGTGGCGCGGTCGCCATACGCCTCGGCTAGCCGCGCGATTTCGTCGTCGAACACGTCCGAGAGGCGCTTCAGGAACAGCAGCGGCAGCAGGTAGTCCTTGAACTTGGCGGCGTCCTTCTCGCCCCGGATGGAGCAGGCGGCGTCCCAGAGCATCTGTTCCATCGGCTTGGTGGTGGGCGCATCGGAACCGGCGCGACGGGCGCGGCGCGGCGCGATGGGGGCGGTTTCGGCATCGCTGCCTGCGTCGCCCGCACCTTCCCCGGTGCCCGCCTCGCGCACCAGTGCGGCGATGGCTTCGGCCTGCGCCCGCTGCGGCCTGGATTGCCCGCCTTCCCAGCGGTTGACGGTGGCGAAGGAGACGCCCAGCCGTTCGGCCAGCTGTTCCTGCGTGAGGGCGAGCTTGGCGCGGAGAGTGCGCAGGGTGGTGGACAGATCGGCTTTGTTTGTCATGTTTGCAATGTATGCAATATCGCAAACATTGTCAATCGCTCTACCGAAGCCGGTTTGCCCTGTCATCAAGCGTGCATGGGTCAAGTGCTCATCGGGAAACCGATTCCTACACTCCGAAACGAACTCTGTCGTTTCAGTGAGGATGCCGTATTCCTCCATGTCGGAAATCGCTACCCACGGAACCTGATTGGCACCTTTCGCCCAATACGCAGGATTCGCGCGGGCAGGCGTGCGTCCCGTCGCGTAGCGCGCGCTGACTGAAAGGCTCAACCGTCCAACTTTCCGGCAACTCCATCATTTGCCCACTCCAGAAAGCAGTTGATAGAGGGCCTTGTTCACTTCGGACGCCAGCGCGTCCAGTTTCACCAGCTCTGCAATCAGTCGCGGCAGGTCGCGGTGCTCAGCATCGTCCGCCTGCCCCACCCACCGGCTCGGACTAAGGCTGCCGAGGCCCCACGAGCGTTTCGCCTGCGCTACTTTCTGCTGGACGAGCCGTTGGCCGAGGTCGGCGGCCATGACCGGGGCCTGGGGCCGGTTCCCCATTCCATTCCTGAATCATCCGGGCACTTTGTCGGCTTCGCTTGCCGTACCTCTGCACTGTCTACGCTTGGCCTTCGCGTTCACGAGCGATTTGGAAAATGGAATCAGCGGCGTGGATAGCCTTCGCGTGCCAGCGCGAGCAATTCCGGCAAGGGCAGTTTTTCCAGCCCCAGGGTCGCAAGCACATCGTTTTCCTGCGCGAACGAGCGCCCGTAGAGGGCGTCGATGATGGTGATGACGGAACTGATCACCGGAACGGGGCGGTTCACCATTTTGGCCAGCGCAGCGAAAAACACCAGGCCAAAGGGTATGTCTTCGAGCACGTAACGGTGCAGCGGGTGGGTCGGGCCTAACGGGAGGCCGCCACGGCGGCGATGGATTTCTGCAGCGATCGTCGCCAGATCCGTCTGCGCAACGCCGAGCGAGTTGTGAAAATGCGCGTGGATCGTCCCCAGGGTGCAGCCCACCGCAGCCGCCAGTGTCAGGCGCTCGGCATCCATGGTTTCGATCAGGCGCGAGACATAGGGCGTAATGCAGTGGTACTGCGGCCACTGCTCGGCGTGCTCCATGCGCGTGATGTTGCACAAGGCCAGCGCGCTGTGCGCGATCGGGTTCACGTTGGCCAGCGACATGGCCAGGATGTCACCGTTGATTCGGAAGCGTTCGCCAAACAGCGCCGTGCACAAAGCCAGTGCGGCAGGGCCGCGTGCCACAGGCAGCGCGGCCATGTCCAGCACCGTGCGCAGCGCCGAGACCTGCACTTCGGGGGTCGGTGCCCGGCGCGCCGTCATCGGCGTGCTGCCAAACACGGCGATGTTGCTGCGCAGGCCACGCGCAGCCAGTTCGCGGTCGAGCACCAGCGCGCTGACCGAACTCAACGCGCTGAGGATCACGGGCTGGGCATCGCGCAGGCATTGCCCGAGTTGCTTGAAAACGCCGGCGTGGGCCGTGGCCGGCAGCGCAATGTAGACCACATCCGCATCCCGGACCGCAGCGGGCAGGTCACTGGCGACCCCTGGCCTGGCCTGGCCTTCGATGGCGCCCGCATAGCGCAATGGTTGACCGGCGGCCAGCGCGGCCGTGCCGGCCCCGGAGGGCGACCACAGCGTCGTGTCGTGGCCGTGATGGCAGGCATGGGCGGCGACGGCAAGGCCGATATTGCCGGCGCCGATAACGGTGATTCGCATGGGGGTCAATCGAGCTTCAGATGATTGCGGGCGACGACCTGTTTCCAGCGCGCAATGTCTTCGTGTACCGTGGCGGCGAACTGTGCCGGGGTGCTGCCGATCACGATCGCTCCCATGGTTTGCAACTGTTGTTTGATGGCCGGGTCCTTGAGCACCTTGACGAACTCGCTGTTGAGCCGGTCGACCACCTCTGGCGGCACGCCGCGCGGGGCCATCAGCCCGACCCACACCGGAATCGCCAAGCCTTTGATGCCGGCCTGGGCGAAGGTAGGCACATCGGGCAACGAGGGCAGCCGCACGTCAGAGGCCAGCGCCAACGCGCGCAACCGCTTCGCTGACAGGTAGCCATGGGCCGCTGCCGCGCTGGTAAACATCGCGTTCACCTGGCCGGCCAGCAGATCGGGCAAACCCTGGGCCGCGCCCTTGTAGGGAACATGCAGTATGTCGATGTCCGCTGCGTACTTGAAGGCATCGCCGATCAAGTGGGAAATGGTGCCGGTGCCCGTCGAGGCAAAGGTCAGCGCCCCCGGCTTGCTTTTGGCCAGTGCGATGAAATCGGCCAGATTGGCGACCGGCATCGCGTCCGGAACCACCAACACCATGGGTGTATCGACCAGTTGCACGATGGCCACCAAGTCCTTTTGCGGGTCGTAGCTCAGGTTCGAGCGCACGGCGGCCGCCACCGATACCTGCCCGCCGCTGGCCATCAGCAGCACATGACCGTCCGCCGGCGCTTTGGCCACCTGGTCCGCCGCGATCAGGCCGCCAGCGCCGGCCTTGTTTTCAATGACGAAGGACTGGCCCAGGCCGACGGCCGCCTTTTGCGACAGCATCCGGATGATCCCGTCCTGGGGACCGCCCGCAGCAAAAGGCACTACGACCTTGATCGGGCGCGAGGGATAGCTTTGCGCCTGCGCGGTGCCCGCCCCGGTCAAGGCAAACGAGAACAGCAAGGCGACGAGTCTGATGGGCATGAGGCAGCTTTCTTTCTTTGCAATGTGGGCCGGGATTGTTTCCCGGCATGGCAGGTAGTGTCAAATTGCTACCGTGCATGTCGATGCATTCGGCAACTTACCGTATAGACCAGACAAGAGGGTAGCACCATGCCCTCGGCAATTACCATGCCTGCCGCCGCTGCTGCCGCCCGGCTCGAAGCCCGGATCGATGCGGACCAGCACCAGACGGTCGGGTCTGCTGCCAAGATTCAGGGTCGCACACTGAGCGACTGCGTGGTCGCTGCCGTCCGGGACGGCTGCGCAGCGCGCCATCGGGCGGTCCGGGCCCATCCGCCCGGGTTGCTCGCCCACCCGCAGCGAGGCATGGCGCATGGCGCAAAAAGGGCATGCGCCGCAAGCCGTTTTCATCCAGATCACCGTGCCCGCATGCCGATCACGGCTGCGCTGATGATCATCAGCGTGGCCAGGGCGATGCTCGCGTTGAGCGGGCGACCGCTGACCAACAGCAGCAGTGCCGTCGACGCCAGCGGGGTGATGTAGCTCAGGATGCCGATATGCCGCGCATCGCCGAGCTTGAGCGCCCGGTCCCACATGAAGAAGGCGCCGCCCAGCGGGCCTAGCCCGAGCAGGGCCAGCAGCGCCCAGTCGCGCGGCTGCAACGCCGCAGCAGGCTCCAGCAGCGCATGGCACAGCAGGGACAGCAGCCCCGACACCAGAGCGAACAGGCCAATGGCCGTGGTCGGAAAAGCCGCCACGCGCCGGGTCAGCAGCGAATAGCTGGCCCAGATGAAGGCCGCTGCCAGCGCCGGCAAATAGCCCCAGGCCAGCGTGCCGCTGAGCGCCTGCCCGCCCGCGATCGCCCCGCCCGTGATCGCAATGGCTGCGCCGGCAAAGCCCAGCAGGGCGGCCAGCAGATGCGGCGCGCGCAACACCACGCCGGGCAGCAGCCAGGGCGAGAGCAGCACGATGAGCAGTGGCCACAGGTAGCAGACCAGGTTGGTCTCCACCGGCGGCGCATGGCGCAGCGCGATGAACAGCAGGAAATGGTAGGCAAACAGGCCGTACACGCCCAACGCCAACGTCCGCACCGGAATGCGCCATTGCGCCGGATCGCGCAGCACGAACGGCCAAGCCGGCACGCTGCCGATCAGCAGCGCGATGCCGGTGAGCAGAAACGGCGGAACATGGGTCAGCGCCACGCCCAGCGAGGCGAGCGAGGCCCACAGCGCGATGGCGCCCAGCGCGTACAGATTGGCATGCATGGCGTGGCTTTTGCACTGACTCTTTCCCGCAGGAAACGAGAAACAGCAGCGGTTTTGTGATTTCGATCCGCATGGTAGGCGAGAAATTGGCGAAGTGACCGAGACTGGCTGGCCACTCTTTGCCGTAGGAGGCCGAGTGGAGTATGCCGGTCTGGAGGGTTCCCAAAAACCATCCTCTTCGTCGGCCCGCTGTCGCAGGTGTTGCGCTGCGGCCCGCCAGGTCTTGGCCATGGAGAAAAAGGCGCTGCTGGCCGATGCGGTCTATGTGCTGCGCGCTTTTCAGAAAAAGACCCAGACCACAAGCCAGCGCGACATGGGGCTTGCCAAAAAGCGATGCACCGAACGGCCGAAAGATGCCAAATGACCAAGATCGAAACTTTTGACAGCGTGTGGGATGCGGTGGCCGACATGTCCGGGCAGGCTGCGAGCCTTCGCGCCAGGGCTGAACCCATGCGCCAAATTGCGGCCGTCATCGAGGGCAATGATTGGGCGCCATCGGAAGCCGCAATGCACTGCGGGGTTGCCCCGCCCCGCCGCGATGACCTGTTGCGTGGCCGCGTCTCGCGGTGCTGCCTGGATGCTTTGGTGAACAGCGCCACCGCCATGGGTTGCCGCGTGCATATGGATATGGAGCTGCAAGCGGCGTAATCCGCGCAGCCGCTGCCAGACGGGGGACATGTCCCGGATTTTCAATAGGGACATGCAGGGCTGGCCGGCGTTGCAGACGCGCTGCCAGTCGCCCGGACATTGCCAAGGAGTCGGCGCACGGCCCGGGGGCAACGGCACGTCGGGCACACCGGGCGCACCCCGATGGGGCAGGTGCGGCGCGCCCGGCATCTACCGCCGCCGCGCCCGGCGCACCTCGGGGGGCCGGCGCCTATTGCAGGAATCCGATACGCCCTTTGGCCCCGCTCGTGCGCGGCAGGTCGGCGCTTTCCACCGTGGCGCGCTGTGCCAGCCGGGCGTTGCCGAATCCAGTCATCAGCGCGCGCCGCATCTCGCGCGGCGGCATCCGGGCCAGGTGGTCGAGCACATCGTCGCGTGGCTCGGGGTCCAGCAGACGCCCCCATTCGTGCCCGGCACGGATGTCCTGGTACAAATGGCGTGCAATCGTGCGCGCCTGCTCCGGTGTGGGGGCTGGCACCTCGAACACGTTCATGCGGTTCAGGATCGGGTCCGGAATGCTCCGGCTGTCGTTGGCGGTGGTGATCCAGATCACCTGGCTGGCGTCGATCGCCACCTCGGCAAACTCGTCGGTGAAGCTGTGCGCCGTGTCGTACTCCAGCAGGCCGTACAGCGCGCCCAGCGGGTCGTATTGCGCGTCGGCGTTGGCCTTGTCGATTTCATCGACCACGATCACCGGGTTGGCGTATGCGCCATCGATCAGGGCCTCGAACACCTTGCCCGGCCGCGCGCCCTTCCATTGCGCCGATGCGCCCGACAGCAGCCAGCCGGCGGTCAGGGAGCTCATCGGCAACAGGTTCATGCCGGTGCCCAGCAGTTTGGCCAGGTGGCACGCGAAATGGGTCTTGCCAATGCCGGGCGGGCCCAGCAGCAGCATCGGGGTGACTTCCAGTCCATCGCTGCAGTCCTGGGCCAGCGCCACATGGCGTTTCACGTCATCGAGCACCTCGGTGAAGTTGGGCAACTGCTGGTACAGGCCGTCCATGTCGGGGATGCCCGAAGGCTTGACCTGAAAGCGCTCGGGGCCGCGCTCGAGCATGCGTTCGTAGACCGTGCGCAGGCCGTCGTATTCGCGCTGGCTGCCGGACTCTTGCAGCTTGGCGAGCTTGCGCTGCACATCGCCGGGGCTGAACACATTGCGCATCTGGGCCACCGGCAAGCGCAGGGCCGGCGACTGGGGAACAAGGCCATGGTGGTTCATTGCATGCTCCTTGGGCGGGGTCACGCGAACATTCAAGCACACAACATACCCGCTGCCTACCCACTTTCCTGCGGTACGGGTATCACCGCCGTCCACGCCCAGGCCGCTGGCGGCATGGGCGATTCACCTCATGTGCCCAGCACCTGCCGCAGTTCGCCCGATTCGTACATCTGCATCATGATGTCCGAGCCGCCGATGAATTCGCCTTTTACATACAGTTGCGGAATGGTGGGCCAGTTGCTGTATTCCTTGATGCCCTGGCGGATCGCTTCATCTTCCAGCACGTTGACCGTGACCACGGCCTTGGGGTCGACGCCGCAGGCTTTGAGTATCTGGATCGCGCGGCCGGAAAAGCCGCACATGGGGAAGCTGGCGTTGCCTTTCATGAACAGCAGGATGTCGCTGGATTTGACGAGTGCGTCTAGGCGTTGTCGGGTGTCGCTCATGGGAATGCTCCTGGAAGGTCGGGACGGCGCAGGTCGCCGTGGTGCCGACCGGGGGTGGATTATTTCACCGTCCCTCGGACTCTGTGCGACCCCGGTGGTTCCACTGCCCGCCGCTGCAACGGGCAATGCCGGCGAGGTCGGCACGGCTTTGCACCCGGGCAAAGCCCCGGGCGCTGAGCAGGGCGTGCACGGCGGCGGCCTGGTCGTGGCCATGTTCGAGCAGCAGCCAGCCGCCGGCGGCCAGATGCCCGGGGGCCTGGCCGATGATGCTGCGGATGTCTTGCAGGCCGTCGGCGCCGCTGACCAGCGCCTGCCGGGGCTCGTGGGCCAGCGCGGCCAGGTGCGGGTCTTGCGCGCCCAGGTAGGGCGGGTTGGAGACGATGGCGTCAAAGCCTGCCGGTGCGCCGCTGAGCCAGTGGCCCTGCGCCAACTGCACCGGCAGGCCGAGCCGCCCGGCATTGGCCCGGGCCACGGCCAGGGCATCGGCGCTGGCGTCTATGGCCAGAATCCATGCGCCGGGGCAGTGCCGTTGCAAGGCCAGGGCGATGGCGCCGCTGCCGGTGCCCAGGTCCAGCACGCGGGGGGCGGGCAGCGGGGCGATCACTTCGAGCGCCCAATCGACCAGGGTTTCGGTGTCGGGGCGCGGGTCGAGCACGCGGGCGTCGATGGCCAGCGGCAGGCCATAGAACTCCTTGCGCCCCGTGAGGTAGGCCACGGGTTCGCCTGCTGCGCGGCGCCGGCACAGGGCCAGGAATTGCGCATGCAGGGCGGGCGCGAGCGCATCGCTGTCATGCGCCAGCAGCCAGGCGCGGCCCGCGTCGGCGCGGCCTAGCTGGTGCAGCAGCAGCAGTTGGGCGTCGATGCGCGCCAGGCCGAGCGCGCGGGCCTGGTTCAGCGCCTGGGCCAGGGTGGGGGTCAGCACCGGGGCTTGGGCCGTTTGGCCACGCATTGCGGCATGGTCTCGATGCCCATCGGGTCGACGCCCGGGCATGTCACGCCAGCGCGGCAGGCGGACAACCCGGCCTTTTCTGACTTTTCTGACGGCATCGACCCGCGCCAGTCCCTGCCCGGGGTGCGTGGCGAAATACTGCCCGCCCGCTGGCCCCAGGCGCGCGGCTTCCTGCGGCCAGCACAAGCGCTCAGGCGCAGCGCGGCCCACTGGAATGCATGGACCTCGCGCTGATCCCGGGCTGGCGGCGCTGCGCTGCGTGCGATGGCGCACCGGGCCAGCGGCGCGGCTTCCAGCTTTTGGGCAGTCATGGGGCTTGCAATCCACTATTTCAGACTATGGGCGATCGTCGCTGCCATTACTGTATCCCCGCACCGGCGCCCGGCGCCCCGCGCTCTGCACCGGCGCGTTACCCCCGCTCCAGTTCCTGCAATTGCTCGGCCTCGCGCGCATGGCCCAGGGCCTGCAGCATTGGGTCGAGTTCGCCGTCGAGCAACTGCTGCAACTGGTACAGCGTCAACTGGATGCGGTGGTCGGTGAGCCGTCCTTGCGGGAAGTTGTAGGTGCGGATGCGGTCGCTGCGCTCGCCGCTGCCGATCAGGCCCTTGCGCAGCGCGGCCTCCTTGGCGGCGCGTTCGCTGCGTTCCTTTTCCTGCAGGCGCGCTTGCAGCACCTGCAAGGCCCGGGCCTTGTTGCCGTGCTGGCTGCGGCCGTCCTGGCATTCGGCGACGATGCCGGTGGGCAGGTGCACCACGCGCACGGCCGAGTCGGTCTTGTTGATATGCTGGCCTCCGGCACCGCTGGCGCGGAAGGTGTCTATGCGCAGTTCGGCCGGGTTGAGCGCGATGGCCCGGGCGGGGTCGGGCTCGGGCATCACGGCCACGGTGCAGGCGCTGGTGTGGACGCGGCCCTGTGTCTCGGTGGCCGGCACGCGCTGCACGCGGTGGCCGCCGGACTCGAATTTGAGCGTGCCGTAGACCTGCTCGCCGTCGATGCGCAGCACGATTTCCTTATAGCCGCCAAGCTCGGCCGGGTTCTCGCTGAGCACCTGGACCTGCCAGCCTCTGCGGGCGGCGTAGCGGGTGTACATGCGCGTGAGGTCGCCGGCAAACAGCGCCGATTCATCGCCGCCGGTGCCGGCGCGGATTTCGACAAAGGCGTTGCGCGCATCGTCGGGTTCTTTGGGCAGCAGCAGGCGTTGCAGTTCGTCTTCGAGTTGCCGCAGTTCGGTCTGGCTGCTGTCGATTTCTTCCTGTGCCAGTTCGGCCATGCCGGGGTCTGCCAGCAGTTCACGGGCCGCGCCCAGGTCGGCCTCGCGTTGCAGGTAGCGCGCGTAGCGGCCCGCCACCTGCGTCACCTCGGCATGCTCGCGCGCGATGCTGCGGTACTGCACCATGTCCGCCATGATGTCCGGGCGCGCGAGCAGGAAGTCGAGTTCGCCCAGGCGCTGGGCATGGCGCGCCAACTGGCTTCTGAGAAAGGGTTTCATGCAGGCGGGGCGTCGTGGTTTGCTACTGCGCTACCTTGTTGGTAGCTGGTGGTGCGGGATATTCGTGCGCTGGGGGCCGGTCTGGCCCCAAGGCCTGGGCGCTTGCGGGGGCGCCGCGTCGCTACAGGTCGTGGTTGCTTTGCGCGCGCAGGAACAGGCGCGCCACGGTCTGCGCCGTTTGCGCGCGCATGTCGGCGTCGCCGGCGCGCAGTTCGGCCATCGTGCCATGCAGCATCTTTTGCGTCAGGCCGCGCGCGAGGGCGTCGAGCACGGCGTCCGGGGCTTCGCCCTTGGCCAGCAGTTTCTTCGCGCGCGCGATTTCGCTGGCGCGCCAGACCTCGGTCTGGGCGTTGAGTTGCCGGATCAGCGGCACCACGCCGCCCACGGGGTTGCGCTGGGCCAGCCAGTGCATGAAGCTCTGCACGCCGGCATCGATGATCGCCTCGGCCTGCGCCACCGCTGCCTGGCGGCTCGCCTGCCCGGTCTGCACCACGCTGGCCAGGTCGTCGACGGTGTACAGGTAGACATCGCCCAGGGCTTTGACCTCGGGTTCGATGTCGCGCGGCACCGCCAGGTCGACCATGAACATCGGCCGGTGGCGGCGTTTTTTGAGCGCTCGCTCGACGGCGCCGAGGCCGATGATGGGCAGGCTGCTGGCGGTGCAGCTGATGACGGCGTCGAACTCGTGCAGCCGCTCGGGCAGATCGGCCAGGCGCAGCACGGTGGCGCCAAAGCGCGCGGCCAACTGTTCGCCGCGCTCGAGCGTGCGGTTGGCCAGCGCCAGGCCCAGGGGGTTTTTGGCCGCGAAATGCGTGGCGCACAGCGCGATCATCGCGCCGGCGCCGACGAACAGCACGCGGATTTGGCTCAGGTCTTCGAACAACTGGCCCGCCAGGCGCACGGCAGCGGCGGCCATGCTGATGCTGTGGGCGCCGATCTCGGTGCTGCTGCGCACTTCCTTGGCCACCGCAAAGCTGCGCTGAAACAGTTGGTTGAGCGTGCTGCCGAGCACGCCTGCGGTTTCGGCGGCGCGCACGGCATCTTTCATCTGGCCCAGAATCTGGGCCTCGCCCAGCACCATCGAGTCCAGGCCGCTGGCGACCCGAAAGGCATGGCGCGCGGCCCGGCTGTCTTGCAGCGTGTAGGAATGCGCGCGCAGCAGCGCAGTGCTGACACCGCCGCTGTGCGCCAGCCAGCCCAGTGTGTGGTCGATGGCGGCTTGCTCGGCGGCGCAATAGATCTCGGTGCGGTTGCAGGTGGACAGCATGGCCGTCTCCACGCCGGGGTGGCTGCTCAGCGACTGGCGCAAACCCTGGAGCCGGGGCGCGATTTGGTCGAGCGCGAACGCGAAGCGGCCGCGCAGATCGAGCGGCGCGGTGCTGTGGTTGATGCCTAGGGCCCAGACTGCCATGGGCGCGGATTATAAAATCCCCGGCCCGGGCCGACGGCTGCCTGGCAGCGCCCGGGGCGCGCTCGGCGCCGGCCGGCCGGCCCAAACCTTGATCCGGGTCAACCCGATGGGTGCACTGAACGCCTTCAACCACCTGCTGAACTTCGTCGCGCCGGCGGCCGCGCTGGCCTTGTCGCTGGCGCTGGCGGGGCGCTTCATGCGCCGCCCCCGGGCCGCTGTCGCGCTGCCCTGGTGGTGGCAGGCCAGCGTCATTTTCATCGTCGGCGTGGCCACGCTGCTGGCCGGGCTGATGCTGTGGGGGCGCGACGGCAAGATGCTGACCTACGCCGCGCTGGTGCTGGCCTGCGCGAGCTGCCAGTGGCTGCTGCTGCGCGGCTGGAAGGCTTGATCAGGGCGCGGCCTTGCCGGCTTCGTAGCGCGCCTTGTTGCCGGCGTCGGGCGGATACAGTCCGGGCAGCGCGGCGCCGGATTGGACCTGCTGCATGATCCAGTCTTCCAGCCGCTCTTGCTCGGTGGCCTGCGCCGCGACCTCGCCGAGCAGCGCTGCGGGGATGAGCACCGCGCCATCCCGGTCGGCGACGATCACGTCATCGGGAAATACCGCCACGCCGCCGCAGCCCACGGGCTGTTGCCAGGCCACGAAGGTCAGCGCGGCGACCGAGGGCGGGGCGGCCGTGCCTGCGGCCCAGATCGGCAAGCCGGTGGACAGCACGCCCGCCAGATCGCGCACCACGCCATCGCTGACCAGGGCCGCGACGCCTTTGCGGGCCATGCGCGCGCACAGGATGTCGCCCCAGAAGCCGGCGTCGCGCACGCCATTGGCATCGACCACGGCGATGCAGCCTGGCGGCATTTGCTCGATCGCGGCGCGCGTGGACTGGGGCGAGCTCCAGGATTCGGGGGTGGCCAGGTCTTCGCGGGCCGGAATGAAGCGCAGCGTGAACGCCCGGCCGACGCAGCGCTGCGCCTGCGGCGTGATCGGCAAGGCGCCGCGAATCCAGACATTGCGCAGCCCTTTTTTCAGCAGCACGGTGGTCAAGGTGGCAGTGGTCACCGCTTGCAGGGCCAGGAAGGCTGCGGCGTCGTCGGGGGCGGTCATGGGGATTTTCCTTGCCGATCAGATGCTGGCGATCAGGCCGCCGTCCACGCGCAGCGTGGTGCCGGTGATGTAGGCCGCGCGTTCGCTGGCCAGGAAGGCGACGGCATCGGCGTACTCTTCGGGCCGGCCATAGCGGCCCAGCGCAATCGTGGCCGCGCTTTCGGCCTCGACGGCCGCCAGGTCGCGGCCTTCGCGCCGGGCGCGCGCGCTGTCCAGGGACAGGGTGCGCGCCGTCGCGATGCGCCCCGGGATCAGCACATTCACCGTCACGCCCTGGCCCGCCACCTCGCGCGCCAGCGCCTTGGACCAGCCCAGCAGCGAGATGCGGGTGGCGTTCGACAGGCCCAGGTTGACGATGGGAGCGACCACGCCCGAGGAAGTGCTGGTGATCACCCGGCCCCAGCCGCGCTCGCGCATGCCGGGCAGCAGCAGGTCGGTGATGCCGATCACCGACAGCACCATGGACTCGAACGCATTCCTCCAGATGTCCAGCGCATGCCCATGGGCCGGGCCGGGCGGCGGGCCGCCGGTGTTGTTCACCAGGATGTCGATGCCGCCGACGCGCTGCAATACGCTGGCGATGCCCTCGGACCATTGCGCGCCGTGGGCCAGGTCCCAGACAAAGCTGTGGGCCGTGGCGCCGGTCGCGCGCACCCTTTGCGCGGCGGCAGCCAGCGCCTGTTCGTTGCGCCCGGCCAGGCACACCGTAGCGCCCTCGCGCGCCAGCGCCACGGCGATTGCGCTGCCCAGGCCGCCGCTGGCGCTCAGCACCAGGGCGCGTTTGTTGGCAATTCCCAGATCCATGTGTTGCTCCGTGATCGATGAAGTTCAGTCGCTGCCCCGTGCACTCGGTGCCCCCTGCCCGGACTGGGCCGCCGCCGCAGCCTGCGGTTCGCTCGACGGGGCCGATGGCGCCGCGCCATACAGTTGCAGCTTGCCCACCACCACCATCGACAGCAGGCTGGCGCCAATGCCCACCAGGGCCGCCATCCAGTAGTGCTGCACCAGCCCCTGCGCATCGCGGCTGATCAGCAAGCCCCCGACGAACGAGGCCAGCCCCATGGCGGCAGACTGCACCGAGGTGTTCAGCGTCATGAAGGTGCCGCGCAACGGCGCCTGCGCGGCCGAAGCGACGATCGCCATGCCCGGAATCATGCGCCCGCTCAGGAAGGTGAACATCAGCGTGCTCACCGCTATCACGGCCCATAGCGGCACGCCGCGCACCAGCGTGATGGCCAGCAGCGGCAAGGTGCAGGCCAGCGCCAGCCGGCGATACGTGAACACCTTGCCCCAACGGTCCGTCAGCCGGCCGAACAGGCGCGCCGTGAACAAGGTCACCAGGCCGCCGCACAGGTACAGCAAAGGCACCTGGTCGGCACGCACGCCGGCGTTGGTCTGCATGTAAATGGTGATGTAGGGGATCACGGTAAAACCGGTGAACATCAGCAGCGCCGAGAACAGAAAAGCCCAGCGATGGTTGTGGTCGGCCAGCACCTGCGTGATGCCGCCCAGCGCCGTCCTGCCACGGGCCGCTTGCAGATGCGCGGTCAGCGTCGGCAGCGTGCGCGCCGCCTGCAGGGCCAGCAGCGCGACCAGCGCGGCAATCGCAAAGAACGGCAGGTGCCAGCCGCCATACTGGGCCAGGAGCAGCCCCAGCGGCACGCCGGCCACCGTCGATACGGAAAAAGAGGTCATCACGATGCCCATCGCGCGGCCGCGCCGCTCGAACGGGACCACATCCGCCACGATGGTCTGCGACAAGGCCGACAGCACGCCCCCGAAGGCCCCCGCCAGGATGCGTGCCACCATCAGCAGCGCGTAGCCAGGCGCCACGCCGCAGGCCAGCGTTGCCAGCCCGAACAGGCCGTAGAGCACCAGCAGCAGCCGCTTGCGGCCAAAGCGATCGACATAGGTGCCGGCCAGCAGGCCCGAGACCCCGGCCGACAGCGTGTAGGCCGAGACCAGCAGGCCGAACTGCGCATCGCTGATGGCAAACAGCTGCGTGAAGCGCGGCCCCAGCGGCATCATGATCATGAAATCAAGGATATGGGTAAATTGAATGCCCGCGAGGGTCAACAGCAGCCAGCGTTCGCGACTCGGGCTGAGCACAGGGTTGTCAGAGGGCACAGGCAGTGGCCGGCGGCGGCCATATCGGTTGCAGGGCCTACAGTGTGCCGCATGGTGTCCGGCGCCGGCGCCGCGCGCGTAAAATCCACTGCCTGGCTGGCGCCCATTGCCATATTGCAATGGCGCTGGCGCCGCCCCGGCCGACGTTCCCGCCATGCCCCTCGTCTTGCGCGCCTGCCCGCTCGCGGACACCGACCGCCCATACCCTCATACCATGACCCATTGCGCCGTCCTGCACACCTCTGCGCTGACCTCGCTGCCGCTGCTGGCGCGCGGCAAGGTGCGCGACAACTACGCCGTGGGCCAGGACCGCATCCTGATGGTGGCCAGCGACCGCCTGTCCGCGTTCGACGTGATCATGGGCGAGCCGATTCCGGGCAAGGGTGCGCTGCTCACGCAGATGGCGCTGTTCTGGTTCGACCAACTCGGCCATCTGTGCCCGAACCACCTGACCGGCGCAGACCCCGAAAGCGTGGTCAGCGCCCGGGAAGCGCCGCAGATCCGGGGCCGCTCGATGCTGGTGCAGCGGCTGGCCCCGATCCCGATCGAAGCCGTGGTGCGCGGCTACCTGGCCGGCAGCGGCTGGAAGGAATACCAGGCGACGCAATCGATCTGCGGCCTGCCGCTGCCCGCCGGCCTGGGCAACGCCGCCCGGCTGCCCGAGCCGATCTACACGCCCGCCACCAAGGCAATGGCGGGCGAGCATGACGAGAACATCAGCTTTGCGCGCACGGTGGCGCTGATCGGCCCCGATCTGGCCACGCGCATCCGCGACCTGAGCATCGCCATCTACCAGACGGCGGCAGCCATCGCGCTGGCCAAGGGCCTGATCATTGCCGACAGCAAATTCGAGTTCGGCCTGGCGCCCGATGGCCGCCTGGTGCTGATGGATGAAGTGCTCACGCCCGACAGCTCACGCTATTGGCCCGTCGCAGGCTATGCCGCCGCGCTGGCCGCAGGCCGCAACCCGCCGAGTTACGACAAGCAATTCGTGCGCGACTGGCTGGAGCAGGCGCAGGTGGGCGGCCGCCCCTGGGACAAAACGCCGCCCGCGCCACGCCTGCCCCAGGCCGTGATCGAAAGCACGGCCGCCAAGTACCGCGAGGCGCTGGAGCGGCTCACCGCGCGGTAGTTGGTCGGGATTTGCGCCGCAGCAGATCGAGCCACTTGCGCTGCGGCAGCCCGAGCGCGACGGGAATCGCGCCAGCCGGCCACAGGCCCGCCCGCATCACCGCAGCGCCGTCTCGGCCGCCTCCAGGCGCAGCAGCGGCTGGCCCTGGGCGCCGCGCAGCAGCAACTGCCGGCCCTGCTGGTCAAAGCTGTGCACCGCGCCCAGGGCGGCGAAGAAACGCTGCTCCAAAGCGCCGTTGCGCAGACACAGCGCGATGTTGCTGACCAGGCGGCCAAAGCGCAGTTGCGCGTCCTGCAAGGCATAGTCGGCGAGAAACCGGTTGCACCCGCCCGAACCCGTGGCGCGGGCCTCACCGGCCTGTAGCACCAGGTGCGGCGCCACCTCGCCTTCGGCGGGGCGCGGCAGGGTCTCGGCGTCGATGGCCACCAGCCGCCAATGCGTCAGCGTCAGCGGCACTGCCGCCTGCTGCGTGGCCGGCTGTGGCCGCAGGCGCTCCAGCAGCACATCCACATGGCGCCAGGCCGGCGCCTGCGGCACCGGATGGCGCCGGTTGCTGGCCAGCAGCAAACGCCCTTGCAGCGTGACGCTGGCGCGCACCTCGTAGCGGCCCTGGGGCAGAAAGTGCGCCGAGGGGTAGGCAATCCAGATCGCATAGGGCGCCGGCCCGGCAGGCGCGCGGCGCTGGCGGCCGAGCACCACCGGGGGCCGGTCCGGGTCGGTGACATCGAGCAGCGTGGCTTCGAAAACCGCCTCGGGGGGCAGCAGCACCCGCTCGCGCGTCAGCGCCACACCGGAGACCACGGCGTCGGGCGCCGGCGGGCGGCTGGCGCAGCCGGCCAGCAAAGCACAGACCAGTGCCGCGCCACCGATCAGATGTCGCAGGCTGCGCGCAGCCATCGGAGCGCAGCGCAAGGCGCAGCGTGCGGCCCATACCGAGCGTATTGGCAAGCGATGCAACGCCGCGATGCGCTTCGATGGCCAGCGCAGACCGACAGATGATCGGTGACGCGACATAGTGTCGCGTCACCGGTCAGATGTCGTAGGCTGCGCGCAGCCATCGGAGCGCAGCGCAAGGCGCATCGCGCAGCCAATACCGAGCGTATTGGCAAGCGATGCAACGCCGCGATGCGCTTCGATGGCCAGCGCAGACCGACAGATGATCGGTGACGCGACACCAGGCCGCACAGCCATGCCCCCATGCACCCGCGCGCAACGCCGTCCCGGCCCGGTTTCAGCTGAGCACCACGCTCGACAGGCGGCGGCGGTAGCTGGCCACCACCGGGTCTTCGGGCGGGATCTGGCCCTCGGCCACCTTGGGCTTGGGTGGCTCGATGATCTCGAGCACGGCCACGCAAGTCTTGCGCGCCGCCTCATCGTTCCAGCCCTTGTCGCGCATCAGGATTTCCAGCAGTTCGTCCAGCGCATCGGTCCAGCGCTGGCCGGCCATGAGCCAGCGGGCGCGGGCGTAGCGGGTGTCGAAGTCGCGCTTGTTGGCGGCGATCCTGGCCGCAAAGCCGGCCTCGGCGTCGGCGTCGTATGCGCCCGTGGCGGCGAAATCGAGCGCATCGAGCCAGGCTTTGAGCGCGCCGAACTTGCGCGACCCCGCCGCCTTGGCCAGCACCGGGGCAAAGGCCGTTCTGGCGTCGCCCGCGCGGTCCAGTTGCAGCAGCAGCTTGACGTAGTCGAAGCGGGCATCGTCGTTGGCCGGGTCGGCCATCACGGCATGTTGCAACT
The DNA here is from genome assembly GCF_000015565.1 of Verminephrobacter eiseniae EF01-2. Taxonomy (NCBI): domain Bacteria; kingdom Pseudomonadati; phylum Pseudomonadota; class Betaproteobacteria; order Burkholderiales; family Comamonadaceae; genus Verminephrobacter; species Verminephrobacter eiseniae. The sequence continues at coordinate 1,734,016 of NC_008786.1, read as the reverse complement.
TCTCCAGCGCGGTGTCGGTATCGCCCTCGGCCAGGGCTTGCAAAGCCTGCTCTTCCTCGGCGTTGGCGACCAGCTCTGCGACGCTGGGCAAATGCTTGTCGAGAAAGCTGCGCAACTGGCTTTCGGGCAACGCGCCGGTGAAGCCATCCACCGGCTGGCCGTTCATCAGCAACATGCAGGTGGGGATGCTGCGCACGCCGAACATGCCCGCCAGTTGCTGCTGCTGGTCCGAATCGATCTTGGCCAGCTTGAAGCGGCCGGCATACTCGGTTTCGAGCTTTTCCAGCACCGGGCCGAGCGACTTGCAGGGGCCGCACCAGGGGGCCCAGAAGTCCACCAGCACGGGCACATGCGCGGAGGCGGCAAGCACCTCGGTTTCAAAATTCTCTACGGTGACGTCAATCATGATGGTGTTCGGGCCGGGGCCGGTGAAACGTGCAGCGCGCTATTTTGGCGCATCGCCACCGGCCCTGCAGCGCGGGGACGTGCAAAAAGTACAATCGCCGGCTGCGGGTCGGTCTGCGACCCGTAGCAGCGCCCGAACGACACCCACCGATGAACACCCTACAGATCGGCGTGCTCATGGGCTCCAGCAGCGACTGGGACACCATGCGGCATGCCGTGCAGATTCTTGAGCAGTTCGGCATCGCCCATGAGGCCCGCGTGATCTCGGCGCACCGCATGCCGGACGACATGTGGGCCTATGCCGATGCCGCCGCCGGGCGCGGCCTGAAGGCCATCATCGCCGGGGCCGGGGGCGCCGCCCACCTGCCCGGCATGTTGGCCGCCAAGACCACGGTGCCGGTGCTGGGCGTGCCCGTGGCCAGCCGCCATTTGCAGGGCGTCGATTCGCTGCACAGCATCGTGCAAATGCCCCGGGGCATTCCGGTGGCCAGCTTTGCGATCGGCAGCGCAGGCGCGGCCAATGCCGCGCTGTTTGCGGTGGCCATGCTGGCCAACGAAAACCCCGCGCTGCGCCAGCGCCTGCAAGCCTTTCGCGCCGAACAGACCGAGGCGGCGCGCCGCATGACCCTGCCGCCCGTCGCATGAGAGCATGAAGGCATGAAGGCATGAAGATGTGGACAACGATCCGGAACACCCCCCACCCCCGATGTGCCTGCGCCCCTGGTGCGGGCTGCGCCCGTTGCACGGGGCGCGGCTGAGATGCAGCACCACGCGAACATGACCGCGCCTGGCGCCGCCCCGATCGCCTTGCGCCCGCAGGCGCCGCTGTTGCCGGGCCGCACCCTGGGCGTGCTCGGCGGCGGCCAATTGGGCCGCATGTTCGTGCATACGGCGCAGGCCATGGGTTATGGCACGGTGGTGCTCGACCCCGACCCCGACAGCCCCGCCGGGCAAGTCAGCCACCACCATATACAGGCCGGCTATGACGACCCGCAGGGCCTGGCCGAACTGGCCCGCCTGGCCGATGCGGTGACGACCGAATTCGAGAACGTGCCGGCCGCTGCGCTGGCGACATTGGCCGCCCGGCGCCCGGTGGCGCCCGCCGCCAACGCCGTGGCCCTGGCGCAGGACCGGGCACAGGAAAAAGCCCATTTCGTGCGCTGTGGCGTGCGCTGCGCGCCCTATGCCGTGATCGCCTCGGCCGAACAATTGGCCGCAGCACCGGCCGAACTGCTGCCCGGCATCCTGAAAACCCTGCGTCTGGGCTACGACGGCAAGGGCCAGCGGCGCGTCACGACCGCTGCCGAACTGAGCGCCGCCTGGCACTCGCTCGGCCAACAGCCCTGCGTGCTGGAGCAGTGGCTGGCGCTGGCGCTGGAATGCTCGGTGATCGTGGCGCGCGGCGCCGACGGCAGCATCGTGCACCTGCCGGTGCAGCGCAACCTGCACCGCGACGCAATCCTGGCCGTGACCGAGGTGTATGCGGGAAACCTGCCGCAGGCGCTGGTAGAACAAGCGCTGCAAGCGGCCATTTCGATCGCCAACGGCTTGCAGTACGTGGGCCTGCTGTGCGTGGAGTTCTTCGTCTTGCAGGACGGCAGCCTGGTGGTCAACGAAATCGCCCCGCGCCCGCACAACAGCGGTCACTACAGCCAAAACGCCTGCGACCTGTCGCAGTTCGAACTGCAACTGCGCACCCTGGCCGGCCTGCCACTGACCGCGCCGCGCCAGCACAGCCCGGCAGTGATGCTCAACCTGCTGGGCGAGCTGTGGTTTGCGCAGGGCGCCGTGGCGCAGACCCCGCCCTGGGCCGAGGTGCTGGCCCTGCCGGGCACCCACCTGCACCTGTACGGCAAAGGCCAGGCCAGGCCGGGCCGCAAGATGGGCCACCTGAACGTCACCGGCCCCAGCCCGCAGGCCGCCCGCGCCACGGCCCTGAAAGCGGCGGCCCTGCTGGGCATCGCGCCATTTTGACCATGATCCTCGACGCTGACCGAGCATGATCCTCGACGGTCACGACCCCCGCGCCATCGCCGCAGCCGCGCGCGCCCTGCGCAGCGGCGCGCTGCTGGGCCTGCCCACCGAGACCGTGTACGGCCTGGCGGCTGACGCCGGCAACGATGCCGCAGTGGCGCAAATCTTTGCCGCCAAGGGCCGGCCCCGCGACCACCCGCTGATCGTGCATGTGGCCAGCGCCGAAGGCATTGCCCACTTCGCGCGCGCGCTGCCGGCCTTTGCCCAGGCCCTGGCCGATGCGTTCTGGCCCGGGCCGCTGACGCTGATCCTGCCGCGCCGGCCAGGCGTGGCCAGCGCAGCCGCCGGCGGCCAGGACAGCGTGGGCCTGCGCTGCCCGGCGCACCCCGTCGCGCAGGCGCTGCTGCGGGCCTGCGCGGCGCCGCCGCCCGAGGGCGGCACGGACCAGGGCCATGACCAGGGCGGCCCGCCCATCCGGGGCCTGGCCGCGCCCAGCGCGAACCGCTTTGGCCGGGTCAGCACGACCACCGCGCAGCATGTGCAGGACGAATTGGGCGCCGCGCTGCTGGTGCTCGATGGCGGGCCCTGCGCGCTGGGCATCGAATCGACCATCGTCGACTGCACGCGCGGCCTGCCGGTGCTGCTGCGGCCCGGCTCGATCACGCGCGCGCAGATCGCGGCCGCCTGCGGCATCGCGCCGCTGTCGCGCGCCGAGTTGCCGGCCCTCGATCCCCGCGCCCCGGGCACGCTGGCGGCCCACTATGCCCCCAGGGCCAAGGTTCGCCTGATGGACGCCCGGGCCTTGCAGACCAGCCTGGACCTGTGGGCCGCCTCCGCCCCCGCCGCCACCGCCCCGATGGCCGTCTACGCCCGGTCTGCGCTGCGCATGCCCGCGCCCGGACCCATCCTGCGGCGCATGCCCGATGACGCCAGCGCCACCGCGCAACAACTGTTTGCCGTGCTGCGCAGCCTGGACGACGCAGGCGTGCCACTGATCTGGATCGAAACCCCGCCCGCGACCCCCGATTGGGAAGGCGTGCGCGACCGGTTGCAGCGTGCCGCTGCCGCCTGAGCGCTCGGCAGTGCTCTGTGGACGGATGAGGTGTGCCGTTTCCTGCCAAGACTTGCATTCAATGCGCAGCAGCCATGGCGAAGATGAAAATACACCCCTTCGCGACGCCCGGGAGCGGGCGCTGGCGCCGGGTGGTCGAGGTGCGCGGCGCGCTGTTCGGGCAAACTGCCGCCGTTTGAAGGAGCATGACCCCATGACCCCATCCATATGTGTGCGATCGACTTTTTCTGGCGCGCCGCCCTTCAGCGGGCACTGGCCGCCATGGCCCGCTGAAGGAGAACCTCCGATGACCCGCTCTGCCCACCCCTGTGCCCACACCCCTGTCGCCCGCCTGTGCGCGCGCACCCCGGCGCCCGCCGGAGCAGCCCCCGGCCAGGACGGTCGATCATGAGCGCCGCCCGGCCGCCCGAAGGCGCTCATACCGCAGCCGAAGGCACCCCGGTGCGCGCTGCCGACAACGCCCAGGAAGGCGCCGTGCTCGTGACCGGCGCCAGCCGTGGCATCGGTCGCGCCGTGGCGGCGCGCCTGATGGCCGACGGCCTGCAGGTGCTCAACTACGACATCGTCCCCCCGGTCGCGCTGGGCGCGCGCGAAACTTTCGTGCCGGTGGATCTGGCCGACGAGCGCGCGCTGCGCGCCGCCCTGGCACGCACCGTGGCCGAACGGCCGGTCACGCGCCTGGTGAACAACGCCGGTGTCGTGCGCCCGGCAACCATCGATGCCGTCACCAGCGCCGACCTGCAGGCCGTGATGGCCGTCAACGTGGCTGCGGCCATCCTCTGCGTGCAGGCGCTGCTGCCGGCCATGCGCGCAGCGCGCTTTGGGCGCATCGTCAATATCTCCAGCCGCGCCGCGCTGGGCAAGGCCGAGCGCATTGCCTACGCGGCCAGCAAGGCCGCGGTGCACGGCTACACGCGCGCGCTGGCCCTGGAATTGGCCGCCGACGGCATCACCGTCAACGCCATCGGCCCCGGCCCCATTGCCACCGAACTCTTCGAGCGCGTGAACCCGCCCGGCGCGCCTGCGACGCAGCGCATTCTCGACACCATCCCGCTGCGCCGCATGGGGCATCCCGACGACATAGCGCACCAGGTCGCCTCGCTGCTCGATGCGCGCGCGGGCTTTACCACCGGCCAGGTGCTGTATGTCTGCGGTGGCATGACGGTGGGGCTTGCGCCCTGAGCGTCCGGCCAAACGGCCGCCCTGCGCCGCGCCCGGTCCGGGCGGCGGGCGCTGCGTGACCGTGGCGGCCACCGGCCCGGCGCGCCCCGGCGCCCGCCGCGCACCGATCCCGTGCGGCAAGGCGGCCAGCGCACCGGCACGGATGGCCGGGCCTGCCCAACGCCGGCACCGACGCCGGCACCGGCGGCAGGGCTGCGACGGCGGACTCGGGTTTGACCCGATGGGTGGAGCGGGCAAGGCGCCGTATCCTGAATTGGCCTTACCAATTTTCGATCGTCGTCCAACGCAGGGCCAGCCTGCGCCACCCGTCCCGTGCCACTGCAGACCGTAGAACCCCAACGCCTGTATCGCCAGATCGCCGAGCAGTTGCGCGCCCTGATCGCCCAGGGCGCATTCGACGCCGGTGCGCGGCTGCCTGCCGAGCGCGACCTGGCCCAACGACTGGGCGTGAGCCGGCCGTCGGTGCGCGAGGCGCTGATCGCGCTGGAGGTCGAGGACTGGGTGGAGGTGCGCATCGGCTCGGGCGTGTACGTGCTCGACCGCGCGCGCCGGCCCGTGGCGTCTGCCGAGGCCGTGGCGCCGTCCGGGGCCGTGGCGCCCTCGGAGTGGGGGCCGCTGGAACTGATCCGCGCGCGCCGCGTGGTCGAGGGCGAGACTGCCGCCATCGCCGCCCGCTGCGGCAAGCGCAAGGATGTGGACGCGATGTCGCGCGCCATCGCCTCGATGCACGAACAGGCCGAGCGCCGGGTTGCGCCGCTGGACGGCGACCGCGCCTTTCACCTGGCCATCGCCGGCGCCAGTGGCAATACGGTGCTGGTGGAGACGGTGCAGGGCTTTTGGGATTCGCGCCAGGGGCCGATCTTCATGCGGCTTGGCGGCTATTTCGAGACCGTGACCTCTTGGCGCGTCGCCATTGCCGAGCACGAAGCCATCCGCGACGCGATCGCCGCGCACGACGCCGGGGCCGCGCGCGACGCGATGCACGCGCACATGGACAAATCGCACCGCCGTTTCAGCGTGAACTGGCGCCGCACCAAGTCGACCTGACATGCCGACCCGGCATGCCAGCCCCTCCTCCCGACACGCATCCCCGACACCATGAGCAGCCAACGAACGGCCCTTCGGACATTCGCCGCCTGCGCGCTGGCCGCCGCCAGCCTCGGCCTGGCGGGCATCGCCGCTGCGCAGGCCAAGCTCAAGTGGGCCCATGTCTACGAGACATCGGAACCGTTTCACAAATACTCGGTGTGGGCCGGCAACGAGATCAAGAGGCGCACCAACGGGCGCTACGAGGTGCAGGTGTTCCCGGCCTCCACGCTCGGCAAGGAAGCCGACATCAACCAGGGCCTGACGCTCGGCACGGTCGACATCATCATGGCCGGCCCGAGTTTCGCGGGCCGCCTCTACCCGCCGCTGGCGGTCTCGGCCTTTCCGTTCATCTTTCGCGACGCCGAGCACCAGATCAAGTACGCCAGGAGCGATGTGTTCAAGGAACTGGCCAAGGGCTACGACGACAAGAGCGGCAACCACATCACGGCGCTGGGCTACTTCGGCACGCGCCATGTCACCTCCAGCGCCGCGCGCCCGGTGGCCCGGCCCGAGGACATGAAGGGCCTGAAGATCCGCGTGCCCGATACGCCGGCCACGCTGATTTTTCCGCGCGCGCTGGGCGCCAACCCGACGCCGATCGCTCTCGCCGAGGTCTACCTGGCGCTGCAAAACAACACGGTCGATGCGCAGGAAAGCCCGCTGCCGACGATCGATGCGAGGAAATTCTTCGAGGTGCAAAAGAACATCTCGCTCACCGGCCACATCGTCGAATCGCTCTTGACCATCTGCTCGGGCACGCTGTGGGCCAGGCTCTCGGACGAGGACAAGAAGGTCTTCGGCGCGGTGATGCAGGAAGCCGCAGACAAGGCCGGCCACGAGGTCCTCGCCGCCGAGGCGCGCCTGGTGCAGGAGTTCAGGAACAAGGGCAACAACGTGATCGCGGTCGACAAGAGGGCCTTCCGCGAGGCCGTGCTCAAGGCCACCAGGCCGACCGACCATGGCTTGCGCCAGCGGGACTACGAGCGCATCCTGGCCATCCAATGAACCACCACCTCCACCCCGCATTCACCCCGCAGACAGCACCATGAGCAACCCACGAAGCACCCTCCTCCGGACATTCGCCGCCTGCGCGCTGGCCGCCGCCAGCCTCGGCATGGCGGGCATCGCCGCTGCGCAGACCAAGCTCAAGTGGGCCCATGTCTACGAGATATCGGAACCGTTTCACAAATACTCGGTGTGGGCCGGCGACGAGATCAAAAGGCGCACCAACGGCCGCTACGAGGTGCAGGTGTTCCCGGCCTCCACGCTCGGCAAGGAAGCCGACATCAACCAGGGCCTGACGCTCGGCATGGTCGACATCATTTTGTCGGGTGCGAGCTTTGCCGGGCGCATCTACCCGCCGCTGGCGGTCTCGTACTTCCCCTTCATCTTCCGCGACGCCGAGCACCAGTTGAAGTACGCCAAGAGCGACGTTTTCAACGAGCTCGCCAAGGGCTACGACGACAAGAGCGGCAACCACATCACTGCGCTCAGCTACTACGGCGCGCGCCATGTGACATCGAGCGCGGCACGGCCGGTGCGCAAGCCCGAAGACATGAAGGGCCTGAAGATCCGCGTGCCCGACGCGCCGGCCTACCTCGCCTTCCCGAAATCGCTGGGCGCCAACCCGACGCCCATTGCCTTCGCCGAGGTGTACCTGGCCCTGCAGAACAACACGGTCGATGCGCAGGAGAACCCGCTGCCCACCATCGAAGCCAAGAAGTTCTTCGAGGTGCAAAAGAACATTTCGCTGACCGGCCACATCGTCGATTCGCTGCTCACGATCTGCTCGGGGCAGCTATGGGCCAAGCTCTCGGCGGATGAAAAGAAGATCTTCACCGAGGTGATGCAGGAGGCCGCCGAAAAGACCGGCCGGGAAATCATCGCGTCCGAGGCGCGGCTGGCGCAGGAGTTCAAGAACCGGGGCAACCATGTGATCACGGTCGACAGGGACGCCTTCCGCGCCGCCGTGCTCTTGGCCACCAAGCCGACGGACCATGGCTATCGCCAACGAGACTACGAGCGCATCCTGGCACTCAAGTAAGCCTGCAAGCCCGCAAGCCCGCCCCCGGCACCCCGACGCAGCCATGAACGAGCCTGCAAAAACCATCGACGACGAAGGCCGGTTCCACGCGCAAGACGAGGCGGTCTGTCTGTCAGGCACCATTGCCGAAGGCTGGATTGCGCTGGCCATCTTCTGGCTGCTGGGCCTGACGGTGCTCTACCAGTTCGTCACGCGCTACGTGCTCAACGACTCGGCCGCCTGGACCGAGGAGGTCGCGCGCTACATGCTCATCGCCGTGGTCTTCATCGGCGCGGCGGTGGGCGTGGCCAAGAACAACCAGATCCAGGTCGATTTCTTCTACCGCCACATGCCGCGCGCGCTGGGCCGCCTGCTCTCGATGGCGGTGGACCTGTTGCGCACCGCCTTTTTCGTCGCGGCCGTGGTCATGACGGTGCAGATGATGCTCAAGATCGGCAACCAGACGCGCATGACCATCGTCGATTTGCCGATGAACGTGGTCTACGCGCCCTGCGCGTTCGGCTTCGCCGCGATGGCCTGGCGTTCGCTGCAGGTGCTGTGCATCCACTGGCAGCGCGGCTACAGCGTGCTCACGCAACCCGAATCCACGCTGGACCAGCGCTGACACCCGGCCCCGCGACACCCAAGCCCATGCTGAAAATCATCTTCCTGTTCTTCATGGCCGGCGGCGTTCCGGTGGCCATCGCCATGGCGGGCGCCGCGCTGGTCTACATCCTGACGAGCGACAGCCAGCCGCTGCCGCCGTTCGTGGTCATCCACCGCATGGTCAGCGGCATCGACAGCTTTCCGCTGCTGGCCGTGCCGTTTTTCATCCTGACCGGCAACCTGATGAACAGCGCCGGCATCACCACGCGCATCTACAACTTCGCGCTGGCGCTGGTCGGCTGGCTCAAGGGCGGCCTCGGGCATGTGAACGTGCTCGGGTCGGTGATCATGGCGGGCATGAGCGGCACGGCCATTGCCGACGCGGCCGGCCTGGGCACCATCGAGATCAAGGCCATGAAGGAGCATGGCTATTCCACCGAGTTCGCCGTCGGCGTGACGGCGGCCTCGGCCACGCTGGGCCCGATCATCCCGCCGAGCCTGCCGTTCGTGATCTACGGGATGATGGCCAATGTGTCGGTCGGGGCGCTGTTCCTGGCGGGCCTGCTGCCCGGCGCGTTGCTGGCCATCCTGATGATGCTCACGGTGGCCTACTACGCGCACAAGAACCGCTGGGGCGCGGACGTGCAGTTCTCGCGCACGCGGCTGTTCAAGGCGCTGGCGGAGCTGCTCGTGGTGATCGGCTGGCCCCTTTTGCTGTGGCTGCTGGTGGTCAGGCTCGGCACGCCGGCGCAGTTGACGGTGTTCGCCGGGCTGGCCTGCCTTTTCGTGCTCGACAAGCTGTTCGACTTCCAGGCGCTGCTGCCCATCATGACGCCGGTGCTGCTGATCGGCGGCATGACCACCGGCTTGTTCACCCCCACCGAAGGCGCGATCGCGGCCTGCGTGTGGGCCATGATCCTGGGCTTTGCCTGGTACCGCACGCTGTCGTGGAAGATGTTCATCAGGGTCTGCCTGGACACCATAGAGACCACGAGCACGGTGCTGCTGATCGTCGCGGCGGCATCGATCTTCGGCTGGATGCTCACCGTCACCGGCGTGACGACCGACATCGCCGCCTGGGTGCTCGCCTTCACCCAGGAGCCGTGGGTGTTCCTGCTGCTGGCCAACCTGCTGATGCTCTTCGTGGGCTGCTTTCTGGAGCCGACGGCGGCCATCACCATCCTGGTGCCGATCCTGCTGCCGATCGCCAGCACGCTCGGCATCGACCCGATCCACTTCGGCCTGGTGATGGTGCTGAACCTGATGATCGGCCTGCTGCACCCGCCGATGGGCATGGTGCTGTTCGTGCTGGCGCGGATCTCGGGCCTGAGCCTGGAGCGCACGACGATGGCCATCCTGCCCTGGCTGATACCGCTGCTGCTGAGCCTGGGCGTGATCACCTACATACCCAAGATCGTGCTCTGGATTCCGAAGATGTTTTATTGACCATGAATCGACCCATGATGACTACCTGCATCCGCCTGCATCCCGCCGACGACGTCGTCATCGCGCGCGCCCAACTCCTCGGCGGCAGCCGCGTCGAGCAGGTGAGCGTGCGCGGCCTGATCCCGCCGGGCCACAAGATCGCGATGCGCGCCATCGCGCAGGGCGAGCCGGTGCGCCGCTACAACCAGATCATCGGTTTCGCAAGCCGCCCCATTGCGGCCGGCGAGCATGTGCACACCCACAACCTGGACATGGGCCCGGACAAGGGCCGGTTCGAGCGCGACTACGCCTTCGGCGCCGATGTCAAGCCCGCGCCCGCCAGGCGCCAGGCCAGTTTCATGGGCATACGGCGCGCCGACGGCCGCGTGGCCACGCGCAACTACCTTGCCGTGCTGACCAGCGTGAACTGCTCGGCCACCGTCGCGCGCGCCATTGCCGATCATTTCTCGCGCCACACCAACCCGCAAGCGCTGGCGGCGTTTGCCAACGTCGACGGCGTGATCGCGCTGACCCACGGCAGCGGCTGCGGCATGGACCAGCAGGGCCTGGGCATGCAGCTTCTCACGCGCACGCTCACCGGCTACGCCAGGCACCCGAACTGCGCCGGCGTGCTGCTCGTCGGGCTGGGCTGCGAGGCCAACCAGATCAGCCGCTGGCTGGCCACGGGCCAGTTGGTCGAAGGCGAGAACCTGCGCAGCTTCAACATCCAGGAGCAGGGCGGCACGCGCCGGGCGATAGACCAGGGCGTGGCGCTGATCGAGGCGATGCTGCCGCGCGCCAACGCCGTCCAGCGCGAGCCTTGCAGCGCGGCGCACATCACGATCGGGCTGCAATGCGGCGGCTCCGACGGCTACTCGGGCATCAGCGCCAACCCGGCGCTGGGCGCGGCGGTGGACCTGCTGGTGGCGCATGGCGGCAGCGCCATCCTCAGCGAGACGCCCGAGGTGTACGGCGCCGAGCACCTGCTCACGCGCCGCGCCGTCAAGCCCGAAGTGGGCCGGAAACTGGTCGAGCGCATCAAATGGTGGGAGCACTACACGGCCATCCACCAAGGCGAGATGAACAACAACCCCTCGCCGGGCAACAAGGCGGGCGGCCTGACCACGATCCTGGAAAAGTCGCTCGGCGCGGTCGCCAAGGGCGGCACCAGCAACCTGGAGGCGGTGTACGAATACGCCGAGCCGGTCACGCAGCACGGCCTGGTCTACATGGACACACCGGGCTACGACCCGGTCAGCGCCACCGGCCAGGTGGCCGGCGGGGCCAACCTGATCTGCTTTACCACGGGGCGCGGCTCGGCCTACGGCTGCGCGCCCTCGCCCTCGCTCAAGCTCGCCACCAACTCGGCGCTGTGGCAGCGGCAGCAGGAGGACATGGACATCAACTGCGGCGAGATCATCGACGGCCAGACCACGATAGCGGCCATGGGTCAGCGCATCTTCGAGCAGGTGCTGGCCACGGCCTCGGGCGCGCAGACCAAGAGCGAGCAGCATGGCTATGGCCAAAACGAGTTCGTCCCCTGGCAGGTCGGCGCCGTGATGTAGCCCGCCGCCAGCCTGTTCAACCACCCCCAGGAGAAGCAGCACCATGAAGCAGCACCGACTCTCGATCGCGGCACTGGCCGCCACACTCGCGCTGGGCGCCGTGCCCCTTGGCGCTGGCGCTGCCGACACCAAGGCGCGCAAGATCGCGCTGTCGAACAACTTCGCCGGCAACTCATGGCGCCAGGCCATGCTCAAGAGCTGGGACAAGGTGGGCAAGAATGCCGTCGCCCAGGGGCTGCTGGCGCAGGCCCCGAGCTTTACCACCTCGGAGAACCAGGCGACCGAGCAGGCCGCGCAAATCCAGAACCTGATCCTGCAAGGGTTCGACGCCATCGTGATCAACGCGGCCTCGCCGACGGCGCTCAACGGCGCGGTCAAACAAGCCTGCGACGCGGGCATCGTGGTGGTGTCGTTCGACGGCATCGTCAACGAGCCTTGCGCCTGGCGCATCGCGGTCGACTTCAAGCAGTTGGGCCAGATGCAGATCGACTACTTCGCCAGCCGCGGGCTCAAAGGCAACCTGCTGGAGGTGCGCGGCATCGCCGGCGTGTTCGTCGACGACGAGATCCACCAGGGCGTCACGGCGGCCGTGGCCAAGCGGCCCGAATACCGGATCGTCGGCTCGGTGCACGGCAACTGGACACAGACCGTGGCGCAAAAGGAGGTGTCGGCCATCCTCTCGACGCTGCCGCAGGTGGCGGCCGTGGCCACGCAGGGCGGCGACGGCTACGGCGTCGCGCAAGCCTTCAAGGCGGCAGGCCGCGCGATGCCGGTGATCTTCATGGGCAACCGGCACGACGAGTTGGCCTGGTGGAAAGAGCAGCGCGACGCCCACCAGTACCAGACCATGTCGGCCAGCATTGCGCCGGGCGCATCGACCTTCGCGTTCTGGGTGGCGCAGCAGATCCTGGCGGGCGCCAAGGTGCCCAAGGAAATGAAGCTGCCGATCAGCGTGGTGACGCAAGAGCAACTCGACGAGGCGCTCAAAAAGACCGAGCCGGGCAGCGTCGTGAACGTCGAATACACGCAGCAGCAAGTGATCGACTTCATCGCCAAAACCAGGTGAAGCGATGCCCATCCCGGCGCAAGATCACGCGGGCCAGCGGCTGGTCGAGGTCTGCGGCGCGGCGCGCTCGTTCGGGGCCGTGCAGGCGTTGCGCGGCGTCGACCTGCAACTGGCGCGCGGCGAGTGCGTGGGTCTGGTCGGGCACAACGGCGCGGGCAAGTCGACACTGGTCAGCCTGCTGAGCGGCGCGCTCGCACCGGACCGCGGCGAACTGCGCTTTGCCGGACGCGGCGCAGACGCGCCCGCATGGAGCGCGGGCGAGGCCCGGCGCTGGGGGCTGCGCTGCGTGTTCCAGGAACTATCGCTGTGCAGCAACCTCACGCTGGCGGAGAACATGCGCATCGCGCAGCCGCAAGCGGCCCCGTGGGCGTGGCGCCAGCGGGCCGGCGCGCAGTTGATGGCCACGCTCGATCGCATCTTTGCCGGCCATGGCCTGCGGCCCGGCGACATGGTGGGCGAGTTGCCGATCGGCCAGCGGCAGATGGTCGAGGTGGCGCGCGCGTTCACGCCGGGGGCGCAGCCGCTGGCGTTGATGATCCTCGACGAGCCGACCTCATCGCTCGACAGCCAGGCCGCCGCGCAATTGCTGGCCTACATCCGCAGTTTCGTGGCCGAGGGCAAGAGTTGCCTGCTGATCACACACAAGCTGCGCGAGCTCTTCGCGGTGACGGACCGGTTGCTCGTGCTGCGCGACGGGCAGTTGGTGCAGACCACGGCCACCGGCGCAACCGACCACGAACGGCTCATCGCCGCGATGGGGCAGGCCGCAGCCGCACCGGCCGCAGGGCCGGACCGTGGCGTGCGCGCCAGACCACGGCGTGCGCGCCCCACCGGGCAGGGCCAGGCCGTGGTGCAGGTGCCGGCCGGCCCGCAAAGCGGCAACGCGCTGCATGCGATGCGCGGCGAGGTGATCGGCCTGGCGGGGCTGGCCGGGCATGGGCAGACGGCGCTGCTGCTGGCGCTGCTGCAAGCCGCGCAGCGCACAGGCCGAGGCCGGAGTCGGGACCGGGATGGGGGCCGGCACGCGCTGCATGTCGAAGGCGACACCGCCTTCGTGGCCGGCGACCGGCAGACCGACGGCGTCTTCGCCCTCTGGTCGATCGCCCGCAACATGACGGTGGGCTGGCACGCGCGCCGCCCGCTGATCGACCGCCGGCGCGAGCAGCAGCAGGCGCAGCAGTGGCGCCAGCGCCTCGGCCTGGTCACGCCCGGCATCGACCTGCCCATGGTTTCGCTCTCGGGCGGCAACCAGCAAAAGGTGCTGTTCGCGCGGGCGCTGGGCTCGGCGGCGTCGGTGATCCTGATGGACGACCCGATGCGCGGCGTCGACCTGGGCACCAAGCGCGACATGTACGCGCTGATCCGCGCCGAAGCCCGCAGCGGCCGCACCTTCGTCTGGTACACGACCGAGTTCGACGAGTTGCAGCACTGCGACCGCGTCTACGTGTTCAGCAACGCGCGCGTGGCCGGCGAACTGGCCGGCGACGACATCAGCGAGGAGCGCGTGCTGGCGCTGTCCTTCGATTCTTGCGCCGCGCCATGCGCGGACCGCGACGCATGAAACCGCTGCCAGCCCCGCCGGCCTGGTTTGGCCGCTGGCGCCTTCCCGGCGCAGGGGTGGCGGCGAAGCCGATTCGGGCGCGGGCGCTGCAAGCGATGCAGGCCGGCGCCGTTCTGCCTGCCGTGGCGCTGGCATTGCTGCTGGCGGCGGTGTTCGTGCAGCAGCCCCGGGCGCTGTCCTACTTCGGCATCAACCTGCTGCTGAACCTTGCGATTCCGGTGATGTTCGCGACGCTCGCGCAGCTGATGTTCCTGGCGGTGAGCGACCTGGACCTGTCGATCGGCCCCTTCGTCTCGCTGGTGGCCTGCATCGGCGCCACATTGCTGCCGCAGCAGCCGGCGCTGGGGCTGCTGGCGCTGGCCATGGCGGTGGGCGTGTATGCGCTCGCGGGCGCGCTGATCGAGGCCCGGCAGTTGCCGTCCATCGTGGTCACGCTGGGGCTGTCGTTCGTCTGGCTCGGCAGCGCGGTGCTGCTGCTGCCCACGCCGGGCGGCAGCGCCCCCGAATGGCTGCGTGCCGCGATGCTCTGGCGCACGCCGTGGCTGCCGATGCCGATCTGGATGGCGCTGGCCGCAGCGCTCGCGGGCCACCTGCTGATCACGCGCAGCGCCTTCGGCACCTTGGTGCGCGGGCTGGGCGGCAACCCCGGCGCCATCGCGCGCGCGGGCTGGCGCCTGGTGCGCATGCGTGCCGGCGTGTATGCGATTGCCGGCCTGTTCGGCGTCTGCGCCGGGTTGACGCTGGTCGGCCAGGCCACCTCGGCCGACGCCAACATCGCTGCGCGCTACACGCTGGTGTCGATTGCTGCGGCGATCCTCGGCGGCGCGCAATTGACGGGCGGCAAGGTGGCGCCGGTGGGGGCGGTCATCGGCGCGCTGACGGTGACGCTGGCGGCCTCGTTCCTGACCTTCCTGAACGTCGCGCCGGACTGGCAGTTGGGCATGCAGGGCCTGATCCTGGTGGCGGTGCTCGCGCTGCGCGCAGTCATCGATCTGGCGGGGGGCCGGCGATGAGCGCCACCGGCCGCGAGCCTCTGGCCGCGCCGGCCGCGCCGGCTGCGCCGGCCCGGTGGCGCAGCCCACTGCGCACCCGCCCCTGGCTCGGTTCGGTCGTCGCCGCCGTGCTGGCCTGGGCCGCGACGGTGTACAGCGGCGGCGGCCAGGGCGCGGGCGAGCTGCTCACCGCAGCGCTCGCGTTCTCGGCCTTCACGGTGCTGGTGTCGCTCGGGCAGATGCTGGTGATCAGCGTCGGGCCGGGCAATGCCGACCTGTCGATCCCGTCGACCATCGCCCTTTCGGGCGTGGCCGCGATGAGCGTGATGGACGGCCGCGACGCGATGCTGGTGCCAGGGCTGCTGGCCGCGATGGCGGTGGGCGTGGCCGTGGGCCTGTTCAACTTCGGGCTGATCCGGCTGCTGCGCATTGCGCCGATCATCGCCACGCTCGCGGCCTCGCTGATCGTGATGTCGGTGGCCATCAACCTGGGGCGCGGCCTGAAGGTCAAACCGCCGGCCCTGTTCTCGGACCTGATGGCGCAGCGCGTGCTCGGCATTCCGCTGGTGGCCCTGCTGGCGCTGGCCGTCACGCTGGCTGTGGCGCTGATGCTCGAACACACGCTGCTCGGGCGCTCCATCGCGGCGCTCGGCCAGAACCGCCGGGCCGCGCAGCTTGCGGGCCTGCGGGTCGAGCGCACGCGCCTGTGGGCCTATCTGATCTGCGCGGGCCTGGCCGGCCTGACGGGTGCGCTGATCGCCGGCTTTTCCGGCGGCAACTCGCTCGACCAGGGGCAGGAGTACCTGCTGCTGAGCATTGCCGTGGTCGTGATCGGCGGCACGGCGGTGGCCGGCGGCCGGCCCTGTGTGCCCGGCATTTGGGGGGCGGCCATGTTCATGTTCCTGCTGGTGGCGCTGCTCAACGCCGTCGGCGCCGGGCCGGGCTTGCGCATGCTGCTGACCGGCAGCATCATCATTGCCGTCATCGCGCTGGCCAGCACGCGCCCCGGGCGTTGACGCCCATCACCCATTCCCCATTCCCCCGGCCAATCCACCCAATCCACCCGACAGGCAGTCCTTCCAGCAGCTTTTTGCCCATCGGCAAATCCTGAAAGCAGACACGGAATGCAAAATGCCCATGCAGCCATTGCACCAAGCCACGCGCACCCGCGCGCGGACGACACCGGAGCGAAAATCATGACCATCTCTTACTACGCCGCCACCGTCCCTGTCTTCAGGCAATCACTGAACGTGATGCAGGACATCCTGAAAAAGGCCGAGGCCTACGCCAGCGCCAAGGACATCGATGCCGCAGTACTGCTCGAGGCGCGCCTGTTTCCAGACATGAGGGACCTGATATACCAAGTGCAGCTCGCCGCCGATTTCGCCAAAAGCGTATCGGCACGCCTGGCCGGCGTCGAAGTGCCTTCCTATCCCGACAATGAAACCAGTTTCGCCGAGCTGCAAGCGCGTCTGGACAAAACACTGGCATTCATCGGCAGCATCGGGCCGGAGCAGTTCGCGGGTGCCGGGAGCCGGGAAATCGTCCTCTATCCGGGCACGGCGAAAGAAAGGCGCTTCACCAGCCAAGCCTATCTGCTGCACTACGGCATGCAGCATTTCTTCTTCCACGTCACCATCGCCTACGCCATCTTGCGGCACAACGGCGTGGAAATCGGCAAGAGCGATTACATGGGCAGCCACTGATCACGCCACCCAACCCGCCCGTATTTTCATGCAACGAGGAAAGACCAGCGCCATGACCACCCACCCCTTCGGCTTTCTCGACGGCACCGGATTCGAGCGGCTCGACCCGCGCTTCGACCGTTGCATTCCCGGCCCCGAGCGCGTCGAGCGCCTGTGGAGCGGCGCGCGCTGGTGCGAAGGCCCGGTGTGGTTCGGCGCGCACCGCACGCTGCTGTGGTCCGACATCCCGAACGACCGCATACTGCGCCTCGATGAGCGCAATGGCACGGTCAGCACCTTCCGCGAACCGGCCAACAACAGCAACGGCCACACCGCCGACCGCCAAGGGCGGCTGCTCAGTTGCGAGCACCTGACGCGGCGCGTGACGCGCACCGAGCATGACGGCTCGATCACCGTGCTGGCCTCGCACTGGCAGGGCAAGCGCCTGAATTCGCCCAACGACGTGGTGGTGCGCTCGGACGGCAGCATCTGGTTCACCGACCCGAGCTACGGCATCCTCTCGGACTACGAGGGGCTGCGCGCGGACAGCGAAATCGGCGCCTGCCATGTCTACCGCATCGACCCCGCCAGTGCTGCCGTCGAGTGCGTGGCCCATGATTTCGTCAAGCCCAACGGGCTGGCGTTCTCGCCCGACGAATCGTTGCTGTACATCGCCGACACCGGCGCCAGCCATCAGCAGGGCGGGCCGCGCCATATCCGCCGCTTCGAGGTCGGCGCGGATGGCCGCAGCCTGCGCGGCGGCGAGGTCTTCGCCGAATGCACCAAGGGCCTGTTCGACGGCCTGCGCCTGGACACCGAAGGGCGCATCTGGAGCAGCGCCGGCGACGGCGTGCACGCCTACCACCCGGACGGCACGCTGCTGGGCAAGATACTGCTGCCCGAGCCGGTCGCCAACCTGTGCTTCGGCGGCCCCAAGCGCAACCGCCTGTTCATCTGCGCGACCAGCTCGCTGTACGCCATCACCTTGAACGCCACCGGAGCCTGAGCCATGGCCAAAACCATGACGGCCGACGGGCTGGAATCGGCCATCGCCCGCATTCTCGAAGCGGCGGGCAGCCTGCCGGCCGAAGCCCGGCAGGTGGCAGCCAACCTGGTGCTGGCCAACCTGAGCGGGCACGACTCGCACGGCGTGGGCATGGTGCCGCGCTATGTCGATGCGGTGGCCGAGGGGGGGCTCAGGCCCAACGCCGCCGTGAAAATCAACCTCGATGCCGGCCAACTGCTGGCCCTGGACGGCCAGCATGGCTACGGGCAGATCGTCGGCGTGCAGGCGATGGAACTGGGCATCGCGCGGGCCCAGCAGCATGGCAGTTGCATCGTCGCGCTCGCGCATGCGCACCACCTGGGGCGCATCGGCCATTTCGCCGAGTTGGCCACGGCGCAGGCGCTGGTCGCGCTGCACTTCGTCAACGTGCTCTCGCGGCCCGTGGTCGCGCCCTGGGGCGGCGGCGACGGGCGCTTTGGCACCAACCCGTGCTGCATCGGCATTCCGCTCGCGGGCGCCGCGCCTTTCGTGCTCGACTACGCGACCAGCCGCGTGGCGCAGGGCAAGATGCGCGTGGCCTACAACAAGGGCGAGCAGGTGCCCGACGGCTACCTGATCGACGAAAAAGGCGCGCCCACCAACGACCCGGGCGTGGTGGTGGTGCCGCAGAGCCAGGGCTTGCTCGGCGCGCTGCGGACCTTCGGCGAGCACAAGGGCTACGGCATGGCGCTGGCGTGCGAACTGCTCGGCGGCGCGCTCACCGGCGGCGGCACCTGGCATCGCCCGGCCGACGACGGGCGCTCGGTGCTCAACGGGATGCTGACGGTGCTGATCGATCCGGCCAGGCTGGGCACGCAGGCCAGCTTCGCGCAGGAGGCGGCGGCATTCATCGACTGGCTGCGCCAAAGCCCGCCCGGCGCAGGCTTTGCCGCCGTGCAAATCGCCGGCGAGCCGGAGCGCCGCGCCCGCGAGGAGCGCGCGCGCGACGGCATCTGGCTCGACGACGCGACCTGGGGCGAAATCGTCGCCGCCGGGGCCAAGGTGGGCCTGACCCTCGCATAGCGCAGACGGCGCGGGCAGGCCCGCCGCAGGCACTAGTGTCGCGTCACCGATCATCTGTCGGTCTGCGCTGGCCATCGAAGCGCATCGCAGCGTTGCATCGCTTGCCAATACAGCTCGGTATGGGCAAGCGATGCGCCTTGCGCTGCGCTCCGATGGCTGCGCGCAGCCTACGACATCTGATCGGTGACGCGACACTAGCGGCGGCCGGCCCGCGGCGCGCCGCCAGCCGGCGGCGGATAGCCACTAAAATCGCAGCATGCTCCAACAACGCAGCCTCAAGACCCTGACCCGCGCCGTAGGCGTCGGGCTGCACAGCGGGCAACGGGTCGAGTTGACCCTGCGGCCTGCGCAGCCGGACACCGGCATCGTGTTCCGGCGCGTGGACCTGCCGCAGCCGGTGGACATTCCGGTGCGGGCCGAGGCCGTGACGGACACCCGGCTGGCCTCCACCATCGCGCAGGGCAGTGCCAAGGTGCATACGGTGGAGCATCTGATGTCGGCCTGCGCCGGCCTGGGCATAGACAACCTCCATGTGGACATCACGGCCGAAGAAGTGCCGATTCTCGACGGCTCCTCGGCGTCTTTCGTTTTCCTGCTCCAAAGCGCAGGCATCGTGCGGCAAAACGCGCCCAAACGCTTCATCCGCGTCACGCGGCCGGTGCAGGTGCGCGAAGGCGAGGGCGCAGACGCCAAATGGGCGCAGTTGGCGCCCTACCACGGCTACAAGCTCAGCTTCGAGATCGGCTTCGACCATCCGGCCGTGGATGCGACCGGGCAGCGGGTCGAGTTTGACCTGGGGCGGGGCAACTACCGGCGCGACATTGCCCGCGCGCGCACCTTCGGCTTCACGCGCGATGTCGAACTGATGCGCGCCAACGGCCTGGCGCTGGGCGGCGGCCTGGACAATGCCATCGTGATGGACGACTACAAGGTGCTCAACAGCGACGGCCTGCGCTACGACGACGAGTTCGTCAAGCACAAAATCCTCGATGCCATGGGCGACCTGCACCTGCTCGGCAAGCCCTTGCTGGCCGCGTACAGCGCGTTCCGCTCCGGCCATGCGCTGAACAACCGGCTGCTGCGCGCACTGCTGGCCCAGCGCGATGCCTGGGAGGTGGTCACTTTCGAGGACGAGCGCCAAGCCCCCGGCGGCTTCGCCCAGCCGGCGCAGGCCTGGTGATCGCGCCATGCTGATCGCGCGCTGGCTGGCCCTGTTGCTGCTGCTGGCTGCGGCCATGCTGTTTGCGCTGTATGCCGTCACCGGGCAGGCGCATTACAAGCGCCTGGGGCTGGCGATCCTCCAATGGACGACGCTGGCCGCCGTCTTCTTTTTCGCTGTGATCCTTGTAGAGAGGCTGACATGACATCGATGGACAACCCCCCCGAAGCGCCCGCCGAAGCCGCCGGTGAACCGGCCCATCCGGACCGGGATGCCTGCCCGCGCAGAAAAACCAGAACACTGATCAGTTCAGGCTCCGCCTTCGAACAGCACATCGGCTACTCCCGCGCAGTGGCGGTGGGCGAATGGGTGTTCGTTTCAGGCACGACAGGCTTCGATTACGGCACCATGTCCATCCCGGACAGCCTGGTCGAGCAAACCGAACAGTGCCTGAAGAACATCGAGTTCGCGTTGCGGCAGGCAAACTCCAGCCTCCAGGATGTGGTTCGTGTGACCTATGTGCTGCCCAATGGGGCCGAGTTCGATCGATGCTGGCCGGTGCTGCGCAAGCACTTCGGCGAAGTGCGCCCGGCAGCCATGATGATTTCTGCGGGGCTGGCGGATCCGCGCATGAAGATCGAGATAGAAGTGACAGCGCTGCGGTCACTGCCTTGACGGCCGGACGCACCGCCGCAGTCATTCCATCCGTCGCGACGGCAGGCGCTAGTGTCGCGTCACGGATCAGATGTCGTAGGCTGCGCGCAGCCATCGGAGCGCAGCGCAAGGCGCATCGCGCAGCCCATACCGAGCTGTATTGGCAAGCGATGCAACGCCGCGCTGCGCTTCGATGGCCAGCGCAGACCGACAGATGATCGGTGACGCGACACTAGGCTGCATCTGCGCTGCCCCCGCCCAATGGGGTCGTTTCCAGTGACGCCCACTCCGTTCATCATGACAGTCGCGATGCGCAGCGCCCGCGCTATACTGCTGCCCGCAAAATTCGTTTCCAGTTGTCAAAAATGTCACACCGCCGCCGGGCAGACAACGGCATCACGGACATGCCTGCGCTGTGGTACTGACCACGGCGGATGACTGAAACCCGATCGATCTCTTTGTCATTTCATCGAAAGGAAATCCCATGGCGACGCAGCCTCAGCTCCAGATACTCATCTCAGACACGGACCTCACCGTCGGTGAAACAATGTCCGTCACCTTCGATACCAACCACTCCCGGGAGATTCGCGTCACTGGAGGAATAGCGAGCCGGAATTACGTCGAGGGGTTGAGCGTAGAGAATGCCAACGGCACGATGGACATAGCGAGTTGGCACCAGCCGGGGGGCAAGTGGGTCGGCACCTTCCGCCCCAACGCGGGCGTGGAGGCCACCGGCTGCTACCTGCGCTACACCGCCCCCGCCAAGCAGGTATGGTCGCCGGGCGCCAACGCCATGGTCGACATCCCTGCCAGGGATGTTCGCAGCCCGCTCTTCAACATCGACACCAAGCCGCCCACCATCCTGGCCGCCGAAACCCGCAGCACCGACGCCAGCCTGACCGCCAACGAAACAAACATCGTCACCTTCAAATTCCACGAGCAGGTCGTGGGCTTTGACAGAAATGACCTGGCGATAGAGGGCACGGGCGAGATCACCAACCTGCAGTCCACCGACGGAGGCACCACTTGGCAGGTCACCGTGCGGGCACCGGCCAATATGGCGGCAAACACCGTCGCCAGGGGCAACCAGATCAAGATAGCCATGTCCGGCATCAAAGATGCCAAGGGCAACGAAGGCGTGGGGATCCAAACCATCGCCACCTACGACATCGACAGCAAGGCGCCCAGCGCCACCATCACCGTCACACCCAACCCCGTCACGAACAACAACGACAGACTGGTCACCGTTACCATCACCTTCGACGAGGAAGTCACCGGCTTCACGGCAGACAACATCGATCTCAGCAACGCCAATGTCGGTACCCGTCCCGGCGCCGGCCGCACAGAAACGCTGGTCCGCGCGATCGACGGCCGCCGCGCCTACTCCATCACCTACACGGCCGCTGCGGACACCGAGGATGCCACCAACACCATCAGCCTGCGCAACCTCAATACCATTCGCGACACCGCAGGCAACGTCGCAACGGTCAACCCCACCAGCAACAACTTCGAGATCGACACCCGGGCGCCCACGGTCACGGTCGCGATGGACAAAGAGCGCCTGACCGCTGGCGAAACCGCCACCGTCACTTTCACCTTCAGCGAGACCGTCACCGGCTTCAGCGACGCTTCCATCGTTGTGGATGGCGCCAACGGCACTCTGGGCAACCTGAGGCAGGACACAGCCGACGGCAGAATCTGGAGAGGCACTTTCACCCCCACGGCCAGCCTGTCCAACACCCGCAGCCAGATCAGCGTGAATTACGAGGGCATCAGAGACCGCCACGGCAACAGCAACAGTGGTACGAGCACAGCCCGCAGCTACACCGTCGACACCGCCGTCTTTGCCATCATCAGCGCCACGGTGAACGGCAGGCAGTTGGTATTGCAGTACAGCGATGAAACCGCGCTGGACCCGGAGCAGGCCCATAACGCGCCCAACGATGCGTTTGTGGTGCTGGTCGATGGCGTGCGCAACAACGTCACCGGCGTGCTCGTGGATGCAGCGGCCAAGACCATCACGCTGACGCTCGACAGCGCCGTGACCCGGGGCCAGCAGGTGAGCGTCGCCTACGACGACCCCAGCACCGGCGACGACCCGCAAGCGGTGCAAGAAGCCACCACCGGCAACGACGCGGCCAGCTTCGCGGCCAAACCGGCGACCAACGTTACCCCCCCCCCCCCCCCCCCCCCGCACCGGATACATCGAATGCATCGAATGCGCCAGACGCACCGGACTCCGACCGCGACGGCCTGTCCAACGACCAAGAGGACCAGGCCGCCGGTCTGCTGCGCCCCGATGGCTCGGCCGGCCTGTCTGGTGATGGCAACGGCGACGGCATCAAAGACAGCCAGCAGGCCGCCGTCGCTTCGACCCGCGACCAGACCCTGGTGGCCGGCAGCCAGAACGGCAAACTGATCCCCGACAGCAACGCGCGCATTACCGAACTGGTGCGCAACGATGCCCCCGCCAATCTGCCCAAGGGCATGGAGATGCCGATCGGCCTGACCTCATTCAAGGTCGGCTTGGCCGAAGGCCGCAGCACCGAGAGCTTCAGCCTGTACGTAGACCCCGCGCTCGGCGCCAATGGCTACTGGGTCAAAGACAGCACCGGCACCTGGGTGAATCTGGCCAGCGAACCCTACGGCGGCAAGGTGGCCAGCGAAGGCGGGCGCACGCGGCTGGACTTTCAGATCCAGGACGGCGGCGAGTACGACGCCGACGGTCAGGTCAACGGCAGCATCACCACCCCCGGCGCCGTGGCGAAGATGCCGCTGTCCATCGTCGGACAGGCGTCGGATGCCCATTCGTCCGGCTTTTGGTACTGAGGGTCGAGCGGGCTGCTCGGGTTGCGCAGGCACATAGCCAGACCAGCCTCGTCTCGGCAGCGCCACTGATGCGAGGCGATGCCGAAGAAATTCGGCTGGCCTGGCGAACCCGACGAACTTGATCCGGTTCATGTCACTGCCTTGACGGCCAGGCGCACCCCGCCGCAGATCGCCCGCATTCGTGCGTAGTGACCCTTGGTGGCCCGGTACTCGTCACCACCATCGGCACCGTATTTCTTGCCCGCCAGCACGGCCATGTCCTCGAATCCCGGGCGTTGACCATGCCTGGAGCGCCGCAGTCATTCCATTCGTCGTGACGGCAGGCGCCAGTGTCGCGTCACGGATCAGATGTCGTAGGCTGCGCGCAGCCATCGGAGCGCAGCGCAAGGCGCATCGCTTGCCAATACCGAGCGTATTGGCAAGCGATGCAACGCCGCGATGCGCTTCGATGGCCAGCGCAGACCGACAGATGATCGGTGACGCGACACTAGGCTGCACCTGCGCTGCCCCCGCCCAATGGAGTCGTTTCCAGTGACGCCCCCACTGCGTTCATCATGACAGTAGCGATGCGCAGCGCCCACGCTATACTGCTGCCCGCGAAATTCGTTTCCAGTTGTCAAGAATGTCACACCGCCGCAGACCGAACAACGGCATGACTGGCATGTCTTCGCAGCGGTGCTGACCACAACGGATGGCCAAAACCCGATCAATCTCTTTGCCATTTCATCGAAAGGAAATCCCATGACGGTTCAGCTCCAGATGCTCATCTCAGACACTGACCTCACAGTCGGCGAAGTAATGTACGTCACCTTCGATACCGAGCACTCCCGGGAGATTCGCGTCATGGGAGGACACGTGAACCTGGATTACGTCGAGGGGTTGAGCGTAGAGAATGCCAATGGCACGATGGACATAGCGAGTTGGCGCCAGCCGGCGGGCAAGTGGGTCGGCACCTTCCGCCCCAACGCGGGCGTGGAGGCCACCGGCTGCTACCTGCGCTACACCGCCCCCGCCAAGCAGGTATGGTCGCCGGGCGACAACGCCATGATCGACATCCCTGCCAGGGATATCCGCAGCCCGCTCTTCAACATCGACACCAAGCCGCCCACCATCCTGGCCGCCGAAACCCGCAGCACCGACACCAGCCTGACCGCCAACGAAACAAACACCGTCACCTTCAAATTCCACGAGCGGGTCGTGGGCTTTGACAGAAATGACCTGGCGATAGAGGGCACGGGCGAGATCACCAACCTGCAGTCCACCGACGGAGGCACCACTTGGCAGGTCACCGTGCGGGCACCGGCCAATATGGCGGCAAACACCGTCGCCAGGGGCAACCAGATCAAAATAGCCATGTCCGGCATCAAAGATGCCAAGGGCAACGAAGGCGTGGGGATCCAAACCATCGCCACCTACGACATCGACAGCAAGGCGCCCAGCGCCACCATCGCCGTCACACCCAACCCCGTCACGAACAACAACGACAGACTGGTCACCGTTACCATCACCTTCGACGAGGAAGTCACCGGCTTCACGGCAAACAACATCGATTTCAGCAACGCCAATGTCGGTGCCCGTCCCGGCGCCGACCGGACAGGAGCGCTGGTCCGCTCAACCGACGGCCGCACCTACACCATCACCTACACGGCCGCTGCGGACACCGAGGATGCCACCAACACCATCAGCCTGCTCAACCTCAACACCATTCGTGACACCGCAGGCAACGCCGCAACGGTCAACCCCACCAGCAACAACTTCGAGATCGACACCCGGGCGCCCACGGTCACGGTCGCGATGGACAAAGAGCGCCTGACCGCTGGCGAAACCGCCACCGTCACTTTCACCTTCAGCGAGACCGTTACCGGCTTCAGCGACGCTTCCATCGTCGTGGATGGCGCCAACGGCACTCTGGGCAACCTGACGCAGGACACAGCCGACGGCAGAATCTGGAGAGGCACTTTCACCCCCACGGCCAGCCTGTCCAACACCCGCAGCCAGATCAGCCTGAGGATGGACGGCATCAGAGACCGCAACGGCAACGCCGCCAGCGCTGCGGGCGCAGCCCGCAGCTACACCGTCGACACCGCCGTCTTTGCCATCATCAGCGCCACGGTGAACGGCAGGCAGTTGGTATTGCAGTACAGCGATGAAACCGCGCTGGACCCGGAGCAGGCACATAACGCACCCAACGATGCGTTTGTGGTGCTGGTCGATGGCGTGCGCAACAACGTCACCGGCGTGCTCGTGGATGCAGTGGCCAAGACCATCACGCTGACGCTCGACAGCGCCGTGACCCGGGGCCAGCAGGTGAGCGTCGCCTACAACGACCCCAGCACCGGCGACGACCCGCAAGCGGTGCAAGAAGCCGGCACCGGCAACGACGCGGCCAGTTTCGCGGCCAAACCGGCGACCAACGTCACCCCCCCCCCCCCCCCCCCCCCCCCCCCCGCACCGGATGCATCGAATGCGCCAGACGCACCGGACTCCGACCGCGACGGTGTGCCCAACGACCAGGAGGACCAGGCCGCCGGTCTGCTGCGCCCCGATGGCTCGGCCGGCCTGTCTGGTGATGGCAACGGCGACGGCATCAAAGACAGCCAGCAGGCCGCCGTCGCTTCGACCCGCGACCTGACCCTGGTGGCCGGCAGCCAGAACGGCAAACTGATCCCCGACAGCAACGCGCGCATTACCGAACTGGTGCGCAACGATGCCCCGGCCAATCTGCCCAAGGGCATGGAGATGCCGATCGGTCTGACCTCATTCAAGGTATCGCTGGCCGAAGGCCGCAGCACCGAGAGCTTCAGCCTGTACGCAGACCCGGCGCTCGGCGCCAATGGCTACTGGGTCAAGAACAGCACCGGCACCTGGGTGAACCTGGCCAGCGAACCCTACGGCGGCAAGGTGGCCAGCGAAGGCGGGCGCACGCGGCTGGACTTTCAGATCCAGGACGGCGGCGAGTACGACGCCGACGGTCAGGTCAACGGCAGCATCACCACCCCCGGCGCCGTGGCGAAGATGCCGCTGTCCATCGTCGGACAGGCGTCGGATGCCCATTCGTCCGGCTTTTGGTACTGAGGGTCGAGCGGGCTGCTCGGGTTGCGCAGGCACATAGCCCCAGACCAGCCTCGTCTCGGCGGGCGCCACTGCGGGAGCGGCTCCATGGCCTATACTGGCCGCTGCTCCGGGGTGCGCGCAAGCGCTGAGATGCGAGGCGATGCCGAAGAAATTCGGCTGGCCTGGCGAACCCGACGAACTTGATCCGGTTCATACCGGCGGAAGAAGAGCCGACCTCCTTGCCCCCGCCTTCAGGCATACGCCGACGGCCCCGCACGGCAGGAGCGCAAGGCCCATCCCGGAGCAGTGTCCCCCACCCACCGGAACCTGGAGACCTGCCCATGAACGCCCCTGACCCCCACGCCGGCGAGCCATTCGCCGAACGGCTGGCGCTGACGCGCGTGCCCTTTCCCGCATCCTGCAAAGCCTATATCCCCGGCCAGCTATATGCCGATCTGCGCGTGCCGGTGCGTGACATCACGCTGACCAACGGCGAGCAGGTCAGTGTCTACGACAGTTCCGGCCCCTACACCGATGCGCAGGCGGTGATCGATGTGCGCCGGGGCCTGGCCAGCGTGCGCGGGGGCTGGATCGCCGGCCGTGGCGATGTGGAGCATTACGCAGGCCGTGCTCCGCTGGCGGGCGACGATGGCCCAAAGAGCGCCGACGCCGCGCGCCTGGCCGCTCTGCGCGCCGAGGCCGCAGCCTTGCAGCGCCCGCCGCTGCGCGCCAAGGCCGGCGCCAATGTCACGCAGATGCACTACGCCCGGCGCGGCATCGTCACGCCGGAGATGGAATATGTGGCGCTGCGCGAGAACGGCAAGCGCGAGTGGATGGCGCAGTACCTGGCCGACACAGACCGCGAGCAGCGCCTGCGGGGCAACGCCATGGGCGCTGACATCCCGAAGACCATCACGCCCGAATTCGTGCGCGCCGAGGTGGCGCGCGGGCGCGCCATCATTCCGGCGAACATCAACCACCCCGAGCTCGAGCCCATGGCCATAGGGCGCAACTTCAGGGTCAAGATCAACGCCAACATCGGCAACTCGGCCGTTACTTCGAGCATCGAGGAGGAGGTCGAAAAGCTGGTGTGGGCCATCCGCTGGGGTGCCGACAACGTGATGGACCTTTCCACCGGCAGGAACATCCACACCACGCGCGACTGGATCGTGCGCAACGCGCCGGTGCCCATCGGCACGGTGCCGATTTACCAGGCGCTGGAGAAGGTCGGCGGCGTGGCCGAGGACCTGACCTGGGCCATCTTCCGCGACACGCTGATCGAGCAGGCCGAGCAGGGCGTGGACTACTTCACCATCCACGCCGGCCTGCGCCTGGCCCATATCCAGCTGACGGCCGGGCGGCGCACCGGCATCGTCTCGCGCGGTGGCTCGATCATGGCCAAGTGGTGCATGGTGCACCACCGCGAGAGCTTTTTGTACCAGCATTTCGAGGACATCTGCGAGATCATGAAAGCCTACGACGTGTCGTTCAGCCTGGGCGACGGCCTGCGCCCCGGTTGCGCGTCGGACGCCAACGACCAGGCCCAGTTCGCCGAACTGCACACCTTGGGCGAGTTGACCCGGCTGGCCTGGAAGCACGACGTGCAGACCATGATCGAAGGCCCGGGCCATGTGCCGATGCACATGATCGAAGCCAACATGGCCGAGCAGCTCAAGACCTGCCACGAGGCGCCGTTCTACACCCTGGGGCCGCTGACCATCGACATCGCCCCGGGCTACGACCATATCGCCAGCGCCATCGGCGCCGCGATGATCGGCTGGATGGGCACGGCCATGCTGTGCTATGTGACACCCAAGGAGCACCTGGGCCTGCCCAACCGCGACGATGTCAAGCAGGGCATCATGGCCTACAAGATCGCGGCCCACGCCGCCGATGTGGCCAAGGGGCACCCGGGCGCCCGCGCCCGCGACGATGCGCTCAGCCAGGCGCGCTTCGACTTTCGCTGGCAGGACCAATTCAACCTCGGGCTGGACCCGGACACGGCCCGGGACTACCACGACCAAACCCTGCCCAAGGACGCCGCCAAAGTGGCGCATTTCTGCTCGATGTGCGGCCCCAAATTCTGCTCGATGAAGATCACCCGGGAAGTGCGCGACTTCGCTGCGCAACGAGGCCTGGCCGAGACCGATGCGCAGACCTTGGGGCTGGAGCTCAAAGCCGCCGAATTCCAGCGCCATGGCGGTCGACTTTACGTGCCCGTAACGCCTGTGGGGTGAGCGCCACGACGGGGCCGGGAATTCGCTGCGGGCCGTGCTTACCCGGTGCCGTGGAGCAGACAGCCGGGCATAAACTGCAAGGCGGCGCCGCTTCGGCCTTGGTACCGCTGCCGCATGCCGCTGCACCAGCCGTCGCGCCAATCGCCGGCAGGCCTGCGCTGCAAATTCGCTAGCCGATTGTCGTCCGGCATCGTGGGCTTCGGGCGCATGGCCATGCCCGCGTGGCCATGCCCGCCGGCTACGGCGCCAGCGTGCCGTTTGCTCGGAGCGATCCGCCGGCCGCGCCGCTGTCTGGCGGCAACGCCAGGAGGCAGATCAAGCGATGGGGCCGCGCCATGTCTTGTGGCGCATGGGTTACTGAACCGCGATGTTGGAACTCTTTACGACATCGCCCCACTTTTTTATCTCCGCGTCGAGGAACGCGGAAAACTCGGCCGGAGTGCCGCCCATCGGCTCGACGCCCATGGCCGCCAGGCGCGCGCGGAACGCCGGTTGCGCAAGCAGTTTGTTCACGCCTTCGTTCAACCGATCGATCACCGGTTTTGGCGTTCCCTTGGGCGCCATCAGGCACAGCCAAGTGTATGAAACCAGGCTGGGAAAGCCCGCTTCCGCCATGGTTGGCACGTCCGGCACGGTGGCCGAGCGCCGCGGCGACATCACCGCCAGCGCGGTCACTTTCTTGTTGGCGATGAAGCCGGAAATGCCTGGCACCAGTTGAAACATGGCCTGAATGTTGCCGCTGATCAGATCCGTCGTAGCGGCGCCAGCGGAGTTGTAGGGAACATGGACCATGGAGGTCGAGGTCTTTTGGCGAAACAACTCGCCTGCCGTGTGCATGGAACTGCCGTTGCCCGTCGAGCCAAACGACACCTTGTCCGGGTATTTATTCAAATACGCCACGAACTCTTTCACGGTGGTGGCGGGAATCGACGGGTTCACGACCAGGATGTTGGCGACGCTTGCGATGACGACGACCGGCTCGAAATCTGCCTTGGTGTCAAACCCCGGGTCTTGGTACATGGCGGGATTGGTCGCCAATGTGCCAGCACCGGTGAAAAGGAGTGTTTGCCCATTCGGCGCAGATCGCTTGACGAAGACCGCACCGAGATTGCCGTTGGCCCCGGGTTTGTTGGCAACCACGAAGCCCACCCCGAACTGCTTGCCCAGTTCCTCGGCAACGATGCGCGCCAGTGGGTCGGTGGTTCCTCCCCCGGCGCCAAAAGGAACGACCACCTGCACCGGACCGCTTGGCCAAGAATCGGTTTGTGCGGGCGCAGCCATCGGCGACAGCGCGAAAACAAAGGCCAGGGCCAGGATCGGTCGATGGGGCATCATGCGCTCTCAGGAAAGTCAGGGGCGGGGGACGAAGGCGCCAGTCTGCCAGCATCGCATGCAGCCGTGCAACGTCTGGTCGGCCTTTGGCCTTTTGCCCTTTGGCCGGAGGTGGTCGATCGTCCGGCGCTGGTGCGGGGTTGCAGGGCCGTCGTTCGATAATCGGAGTCCGCCATGCCCGGCCCCGCCCGCAGGGTCAGGCATGTGGGTTCCGGGTCGTCGATTCCAGTGGGAAAACAGTGGAAAAAGCAACGGGATTCGATCTGGCGGGTACGGATCGAGATGTCTTGACATGCACCACCGGCAAGAAAGGCCGCTATGAAAGTAAGTATTCTGGGCGCAGGCGGCGTCGCCTTCGGCACTGCGGCCTTCCTGGCCCGGGCGGGACACGACCCGATGCTTTGGTCACCGTCCGGGAAAGGCACGGAACCCTTCGAGGCCGGGGCGCCGCTGGTCGCCCAAGGGGCCATCGAGCTTGAGTTCCTGCCGCGCGTTGCCAAAGATTGCGCGCAGGCCGTCCATGGGGCCGAGGTTTTGTTGATCTGTCTTCCCGGGTTTTGTCACAAGACCACGATGGATGCAGTGGCGCCCCACATTCGGGACGGCCAGACGGTCATCATCAGTTCACATATTTCATTGGGCGCGCTGTATCTGTCCCAACTGCTGGCAGCCCGCGGCATTCGTGCGACGATCATTGCCTGGGGCACGACGCTCATCACCGGAACCAGGAATGCGACTTGCGCCAACGTCGTGACGGTTCGGGGAAAGATGGACGTCGCAACGGTGCCAGAAAGGGATGCGGATCGGGCCGTCGAACTTTGCACCCGGCTTTTTGGGGATCGTTTCGTGCAGCGGGACGGGCTTTTGGCGATCGCCCTGAGCAACCTGAATCCGCAAAATCATCTGGCCATTGCGTTGATGAACCTGACCCGGATGGAACGCGGGGAAACCTGGGGCCAGGCAGAGAATGTGACGCCTGCCGTAGGCCGGCTGATAGAAGCCCTGGACTTGGAGCGTCTTGCCATCGCGGCAGCATTGGGCGTCAAAGTGAAAACGGTCAGGGAGCATTTCTCCCTTTCTTTCCATGTGCCTGCGGCAGGTGTTTCTGAAATGAATCAGCAGATGCACCGCAACGGCAATGGGGGCTTTGGCCCCAAGACGGCCCTGTCACGGTATGTGCTCGAAGATGTTCCTTTCGGCTTGGTCGCGACGGCCCGGCTTGGCCGCCTGGTCGATGCACCCGCCTTGCTCCATGAAGCGGGTATCGCCCTCTTTTGCGCCGCATACGGGCGTGATTTCAGCCGCGAAAACGATCTGCTGCCGGCATTGGGCATGCATTCGTTGTCTCTCGAACAGTTGAAAACATTGGCTCGCGAGGGCGCCGCAATCCACTGACCCCTGCTTGCGCCCCCGCCCGACGGGTGCGGCCTGGGTGCTTACCCGGGTCTGCACTCAGGCACAAACACTTGTGCACGCAGCCACAAGCGTTCGCCGGCATGAACGCCTAGATTGGTATCCAGCGCCGCAGCGCACACCGTGACGTGCAGGCCAGACCCCACCCCCCCGGGTTGTGCGGTCGTACCAAGGAGCCCCATGTGGACATGCCCAAGCCCCGAGTCGATCCGATCACCCTGGCCGTCGTGCGCGGCGCACTGGAGACCACGCAGCGCGAGATGACGCTGACGCTGGAGAAGACGGCGCGCTCCAGCGTTTTCAACGTGGCCCACGATTACAGCAATGCGCTGTTCAATCACCGCGCCGAGATGATTCTTCAGGGGCAGGACATTCCGATCCATCTCGGCGGCCTGATGCCGGCGATGAAGGCGGTGGCCGCGTACTTCGGCGACGATATCCACGAGGGCGATGTGATCTACCACAACGACCCGGTCCTGATGGGCAGCCATATCCTCGATTGCTGCATGTACAAGCCCATCTTCCATCAGGGCAAACTGGTCTTTTGGAGCGTTTGCAAAGGGCATGTGACGGACATTGGCGGCCCGGTGCCGGCGGGCTACAACCCCGCAGCCACGGAGATCTACGCCGAGGGCTTGCGCATTCCGCCGGTCAAGCTGTGGGACAAGGGGCGGCCGCGCAACGATGTCATCGGGTTCCTGCTGGCCAACGTGCGTTCGCGCCGCGACTGGGAGGGCGATTTGCGGGCGCAGTTCGGCGCGGTTTCGATCGGCGAGCGCAATCTGCTGGCATTGCTCGCCAAGTACGGCGTGAGCGAAGTGCAGTCATGCGTCGACGAGTTGCTCGACATGGCCGAGCGTTCCATGCGCGCGCTGTTCGCCTCGATTCCTGACGGCAGCCATGAGGCCAGCGCGGTGCTCGAAGATGCCGGTCACGGCCTGGGGGAACTGCGCATCGGGGCCCGGGTGACGATCGAGGGCGAGCACTGCCACATCCGCATCGACAGCCCGCCGCAGGTGCCTTACTTCATCAACAGTTACGCGGGCAACTCGCATTCAGGCGTGTACCTGGGTCTGATGATGTTTGCCAAAGTCGCGCCGCCGTACAACGAGGGGCTGTACCGCTGCATCACGCTCGACCTGGGCCCCCAGGGCACGCTGTGCAACGCGGCCGAGCCGGCGCCGCATGTGAACTGCACCACCACGCCGATGGAAACGTTGGCCGATGCCGTGCGCCTGGCGCTGGAGCAAGCCGCGCCCGAGCGCGCCGTAGGCTCTTGGTGCCATTCCAGCGGCATCAACATCGCCGGGCGCGACCGGCGCAACGACGAGGAGTACGTGACCATGGTGCTGGCTTCGCTGATCGGCGGGGCCGGGGCCACGGCGCATCTGGACGGATGGAACGCGGTCGGCCCGCAGTGCTGCTTTGGCGCGCTGACTTCGGGCGACATCGAGCTGCTCGAGCACCAGTATCCGATCCTGATCCACCGCTATGGCCTGGTCACGGACAGCGGTGGCGCGGGCAAGAACCGTGGCGGCTGCGCCACCGTCTGGGAGGTCGAGCCCATCGACCACGCGATGACGGTCATCAGTTTCGGCGAAGGCCGCCACTATCCGGCACTGGGGGCGCAGGGGGCGCAGGGGGCGTCGGGTGGGGCAGCGCATGCCGGCTGCAAGCTCGGCCGCATCGAGCGCAAGCAGGGCGACGCAGTGATCGAGGTGCTGCGCAAGAACACCATCCTCAAGATAGCGCCGGGAGAGCGGGTGGCCACCGTGAACCCCGGTGGCGGTGGTTGGGGCCCGGCCTTGGAGCGCGAGATCGGCAAGGTCGTCCATGACGTGCGCAACGGCTATGTGTCGCTGGCCGCTGCCGAGCAGGAGTACGGCGTGATCGTCGATGTCGAGCGCTGGACCGGCCGGCGCGCCGGTGCGCGTCACCCGGCGCCCGGCGTCTGATTTTCCGGAGAGCAAGGCATGAACTATCGACTCGGCGTGGATGCAGGCGGCACTTTCACTGATTTCGTGCTGGCCGACGGCAGCGGCAATGTCCACCTGTTCAAGACCACCTCGACCCCCGAGGACGGCACCCGGGCGATCGCCGAAGGCTTGGCGCAGATTGCGCAAAAGCTGGGCCTGCCGATTGCCGACATCCTGGGCCAGACCGAACTGTGCGTGAACGGCACCACCGTCGGGCTGAACGCGCTGATACAGCACCAAGGCGTCAAGACCGGCCTGATCTGTACCGCAGGCCATGAGGATTCGCTGGAGATACGCCTGGGTCACAAGGAGGAAGGCTACCGCTACGACGACGCCTATCCGCCGGCGCAGATCCTGGTCGAGCGCCATCTGCGCGTGCCGGTGCGCGAACGGGTGCTGAGCGACGGGACGGTGCACACACCGCTCGATGAGCAGGATGTGCGCAATGCCTGCGAGTCGTTCCGGCGCGAGGGCGTGCAGGCGGTGGCGGTTTCGTTCCTGTGGAGCGTGGCCAACGATGAACATGAGCGGCGCGCGGCGCAGATCGTGCGCGAGCTGTTGCCCGAGGCCTATGTCTCGGTGGGCATCGAGGTGTTCCCGCAGATGCGCGAGTACACGCGCACTTCGACCGCCGTGCTCAACGCTTACCTGGGCCCGGTGCTTGGCGCCTATGCGACGCGCATCGACAAGTTCTTTCAGGACAGCGGCCTGCGGGTGCCGGTGCGCTACTTCCAGTCCAACGGCGGCATGGCCTCGCGGGCCGTGATGGTCGCGCGCGCCGTCAACGCGATCAACTCCGGGCCGGCCTCGGCGCCAATGGCGGGCCGGCATATTGCGCAGCCGCTGGGCTTGGCGAATTTCATCACCGTCGACATGGGCGGCACCTCGTTCGACATCACGCTGACGCACCAAGGCCAGACCCAGGTCACCAAGGACAACGATTTTTTGCGCTACCGCATCGGCACCCCGATGATCCAGGTCGAATCGCTGGGTGCCGGTGGCGGCTCGATCGGCTGGATCGACAGCATGGGCCTGCTCAATGTCGGCCCGCAATCGGCTGGCGCAAGCCCAGGGCCGGCCTGCTACATGCGCGGCGGCACCCGGCCCACGGTGACCGACGCGAATGTGGCGCTGGGCTACCTCAACCCGCAGGCGCTGCTCGGCGGGCGCCTGGCCATCGATGCTGCGGCCTCGCGCCAGGCGATTGCGACGCAACTGGCCGGGCCGTTGGGCATCACGCCGGAGAAAGCCGCATACGGCATCTTCAGCATCGTCAACAACAACATGGTCAACGGCATCCGCCGCGTGTCGATCGAGCGCGGCTACGACCCGCGCGACTTCGCGCTGATCGGCGCCGGCGGCGCGACCGCGCTGCACATCACCGCGCTGGCGCGCGAGATCGGCATCCGCACGGTGCTGGTGCCGAAACTGGCCTCGGGCCTGTGCGCCTTCGGCCAGATACTGTCGGACGTGAAGTACGACTACATGGCCTCGGCCCCGATGCGGCTCGACGAGCGCGCCGACATCGCGCTGCTGGAGCAGCGCTTTGCCGCGCTCGAGCGCCAGGGCGCGGCCGTGCTGCACCAGGAGGGCATCGCGCGCGAGCGCATCGCCTTCAGGCGCAGCCTCGATATGCGCTACGTGGGCCAGGTCCATGAATGCCCGGTGGACATTGGCACGCTGGCGCTTGGCGCGGCCAGCCTCGCGGCCATCAAGACCGCATTCCACCAAATGCACCGGCAACTGTTCACCTATGACGAGCCTGACAGCCTGATCGAGATCGTGAATATCGAAACCACCGTCCTGGGCAAGACCGAACCGCTGCGCCTGGCGCAGTGGCCCCGGGGCGGACAGCCGTCGGCGGCGATCAGGACGCACCGGCCGATGGTCTTCGGGGCCGATGCGGCGGCGCTCCAGACCCCCGTCTACGACGGCACGCGGCTTGGCGCCGACGACCTCATCGACGGCCCCGCCGTGATCGAGGAGCCGACCACGACGATCGTGCTGCAATCGGGCTGGCAGGCGCGGCTCGACGCCAGCGGCTGCTACGTGCTCAGCGCGCAGCAATGAGCATGGCCCGGGGGGGGGATTACTTGCCGCTGCGCGCTGGCCGTGATGAGCGCAGCATCTCGCTGGGCGCATGGCCGAACTTCTTGCGAAACGCATGGCTGAATTGGGCCTGGTCGCCAAAGCCCGCGCCATAAGCGATCTGCGCCACCGTGGTCTGCCCGTTGGCGCGGCTGAGCGCTTCATGGGCCGATTGCAGGCGCAATTCGCGGATCCATTGCGCAACCGATTGGCCGGTGTCCTCGAACAACTGGTGCAGATAGCGCAGCGAAATGCCGCTGGCCTGCGCAATGCTCTGTGGTGACAAAGCCGGGTCGGACAGATGCCGGTGCACATGGGCCTCGATGCGCGCCAGGTGCGCATCGCGCACTGCGGAGTGCGAGGACTGCAGCGCATCCGGGTGCTGCTGCAGGCTGAGCGCCAACAGGTCGATCAGCTGGCTTGCCATCAGCGACCGCACATGGCTGCCATGGTCTGCCCGGCAGTGGCGCGCGACCAGTTGCAGGTAATCATGGAACAGCCGGCCCAGGCCCTGCAGGCTGTCGTACTGGCGCGCGCAAAAACGGCTCGGCTCCCCGATGCGCGCCTTCAGCGCCGCGACCGGCAGCTTGAGCACCCACATCGCGTTGTCCTGGCCATGGCCGAAGTCATAGGGTTCCTCGCTCGATTCGAGCAGAAACTGGCCCGGCGCGCAGCGGGTGCTGCGGCCGAGCTGCGTGAATTCGACCTGGCTCTGGAACGGCATGGTCACCAGCATCTGGCGCTCTTGCGCGCGGCAATGCTGGCGCAGGCGGCGATAGGCCAGAGCGCTCGATTGCAGCAGCGATAGCTCGACGGTGCCCAGATCCCAGATGTCGATCTGCCCGTCGAACCGATGCTCGTCGCCAAAGGACAACTGGAGGTCGAAATAGGCATTGGCGATGGCCTCGCGCCAATAACCGGGTTCATGCTCGCGGGTGCAGAAGCGCTTGTGCATCGTGGCTCTCCGCCGGCCATGTGCTGCGGGGGTGCACGGCCGTGGCGGCATTGTGCCGCACCGCGCGATGCGTGCCCGGGCGGCCGGGCTGGTAGTAACCCGGGGCCGTCGGGGCGGACAAAGCGTGCCGGAAGGCGCCGGGTTCACCGCTAAAATCGGCGCATGTCTTTCGCCTCAGCGTCCATCAATCTGACGCATCATTTCCTGATCGCGATGCCGGGTCTGGAAGATGCCGCTTTCGCGCGCAGTGTCGTTTACCTGTGCGAGCACAGCGAACGCGGCGCGCTCGGGCTGATCATCAACAAGCCCACCGACATCACGCTCAAGGGGTTGTTCGACAAGGTCGATCTGTCGCTGCGGCGCGAAGACTTGGGCCGCGAGCCGGTGTTCCAGGGCGGGCCGGTGCAGACCGAGCGGGGTTTCGTGCTGCACGAGCCCATGCCCGACGAGGGCCGCAGCGCGACCGACGGATCGGCCTATGCGTCGACCATGGTCATCCCGGGCGGGCTGGCGATGACCACCTCCAAGGATGTGCTCGAAGCCCTGTCCACCGGCGCCGGGCCGCGCCGGGTGCTGATCACGCTCGGCTATTCGTCCTGGGGCGGCGGGCAGTTGGAGTCGGAACTGGCCGAGAACGCCTGGCTCACCGTGGCGGCCGACCTGTCGGTGATCTTTGACACGCCGGCGCCCGAGCGCTACGACCGGGCGCTGTCGCTGCTGGGCCTGGAGGTCTGGATGCTGTCGCCCTCGGCGGGGCACGCATGACCGGCTTGCCCGCTCAGCCCGCCGTTCAGACTGCCATTGCGCCCGCCATTCCTGCTGCCGCACCTGTTTCTGCACTCGCCCCTGCGCTCGTCCCGGCGCATGTGCGCACCTTTCTGGCTTTCGACTTTGGCCTCAAGCGCGTGGGCGTGGCCAGCGGCAACCGCCTGTTGCTGCGGGCGGCGCCGCAATCGACCATCGCGGCCGTGGGCGCCGCTCGCTGGGCGCAGGTGGCGCAGCGCATCGGGCAGTGGCAGCCCGATGCGCTGGTGATCGGCGTGCCCTTGCACCCCGATGGCGCAAGCCACGAGAACACCGCCTTGGCGCTGCGCTTCGGGCGCCAACTGCGCGGCCGCTTCGGTCTGCCGGTGTTTGAAGTCGATGAGCGCTACAGCACCACCGAGGCCATTGCCGGCGGCGCCAAGGATGCCGATGCCGCTGCGGCCTGCATCATCCTGGAGCAGTTTTTGAGGAGTCTCGAGTGAGCACGGCCGAACCTTCAGCACTGTCGGGAAGTTTGGTGCTCGATGCCGAGGCGCTGTACCGCGAACTGCTGCGCGGTGTGCGCGGTCTGCGCACCGACGGCACGCGCCTGGCGGGCATTGCCTCGGGCGGCGCCTGGCTGGCCGAGCGCCTGCACCAGGAACTGGGCTTGGCCGGGGCGCCCGGCGTGCTGTCTTCGGTGCTGCACCGCGATGACTTTGCCCAGCGCGGCCTGTCGGCTGGCACGCAGACCTTGCTGCCATTCGATGTCAACGGGGCCGATGTGCTGGTGCTCGACGATGTGCTCTACACCGGCCGCACCCTCCGGGCCGTGCTCAACGAACTGTTCGACTACGGGCGCCCGGCCAGCGTGCGCCTGGCCGTGCTGGTCGACCGGGGCGGTCGCGAACTGCCGGTGCAGGCCGACTTTGCCGCCGCCCGCGTGAGCCTGCCGGCGGCGCAGTCGCTGGCGCTGGCACGCGACGGCGGCGGCCGCTTTCACTTGCGGCTCGAAGGGGGCTAGAGCGTGCAGCACCAGCGCAACCCGCAGCTCAACGGCCAGGGCGAACTGATACACCTGCTGTCCATCGAGGGCCTGCCGCGCGACATCGTCACGCATATCCTCGACACGGCCGCCAATTTCGTCAGCGTGAACGACCGCGAGGTCAAGAAGGTGCCGCTGCTGCGCGGCAAGAGCGTGTTCAACCTGTTCTTCGAGAACAGCACGCGCACCCGCACCACCTTCGAGATCGCGGCCAAGCGCCTGTCGGCCGATGTGTTCAACCTGGACATCACGCGCAGTTCGGCCAGCAAGGGCGAATCGCTGCTCGACACCATCGCCAACCTGTCGGCCATGGCCGCCGATCTGTTCGTCGTGCGGCACAGCGAATCGGGCGCGCCGTACCTGATCGCCCGGCATGTCGCGCCCCATGTGCATGTGATCAATGCCGGCGACGGCCGCCACGCCCACCCGACGCAGGGCTTGCTGGATTTGTACACCATCCGGCACTACAAGAAGGATTTCAGCCAACTCACCGTGGCCATCGTCGGCGACATGCTGCACTCGCGCGTGGCGCGCTCGGACATCCATGGCCTGATCACGCTCGGTTGCGCCGAAGTGCGCGCAGTCGGCCCGCGCACGCTGGTGCCGGCCGACATGGCGCAGATGGGCGTGCGCGTGTGCCACCAACTCCAGGAGGGGATCGAGGGCGCCGACGTGATCATCATGCTGCGCCTGCAAAACGAGCGCATGAGCGGCGCGTTGCTGTCTTCGAGCCAAGAGTATTTCAAGAGCTTCGGCCTCACGCCCGAGAAACTGCAACTGGCCAAGCCCGACGCCATCGTCATGCACCCGGGGCCCATCAACCGTGGCGTGGAGATCGACTCGGCCGTGGTCGATGGCCGGCAGAGCGTGATCTTGCCGCAGGTGGGCTTCGGCATTGCGGTGCGCATGGCCGTGATGTCCATCGTCGCCGGCAATGAAGCCTGTGGCCATTGACCCATGCCTGCTATTGAACAGATGGCCGCCGGCGCAGATGCATCATGCGCCAATGGCCGCATTGGTGCCCCATCATGAAGATACTGATCCGGCATGGCCAGGTGCTCGACCCGGGCGCGGGCTTGGCGCAGGGCTGCGACATCGCGCTGGCAGCGGGCCGCATCGTGGGCCTGAACCGTGTGCCGCCGGGCTTCGTGCCCGACCGGGTGCTCGACGCCGATGGCTGCCTCGTGCTGCCCGGCCTGGTGGACCTGGCTGCGCGCCTGCGCGAACCCGGCCATGAGCACGCCGGCATGCTGGCGTCGGAGATGGCCGCCGCCGTGGCGGGGGGCGTGACCAGCCTGGTCTGCCCGCCCGACACCGACCCGGTGCTCGACGAGCCGGGTCTGGTCGAAATGCTCAAGTTCCGCGCCGGCAAGCTGCGGCAGTCGCGCCTGTTCCCGCTGGGCGCGCTCACGCGCAAGCTCGCCGGCGAGGAACTGACCGAGATGGTCGCGCTGACCGAATCGGGCTGCGTCGGCTTTGGCCAGGCCGAGGTGCCGCTGGCCAGCACCTTGGTGCTGCAACGCGCGCTGCAATACGCCGCCACCTTCGGCTACGGCCTGTGGCTGCGTCCGCAAGAGCTGCACCTGGGCCGGGGCGTGGCCGCCAGCGGCCCGCTGGCCACGCGCCTGGGCCTGCCGGGCGTGCCGGTGGCGGCCGAGACGATTGCGTTGCACACCATCTTCGAGTTGCTCAAGACCACCACCGGCGCCCGCGTGCACCTGTGCCGCATCAGCAGTGCCGCCGGGGTGCAACTGCTGCGCAGCGCCAAGGCCGAGGGCCTGGCCGTCAGCGCCGACGTGAGCATCAATTCGCTGCACCTGTGCGATGCGGACATCGGCTTCTTCGACAGCCGGGCCCGCCTGTCCCCCCCGCTGCGCCAGCAGCATGACCGCGATGCCCTCCGGGGCGCGCTGGCCGACGGCACCATAGACGCGCTGGTGTCCGACCACAACCCGGTCGATGAAGACGCCAAGACCCTGCCTTTTGCGCAAGCCGAGCCGGGAGCCACCGGGCTGGAGTTGCTGCTGAGCCTGGCGCTCAAATGGTCGCAGGACAGCGGCCTGCCCTTGGTGCGCGCACTGGCCAGCGTGACCTGCGGGCCTGCGCGCGTGCTCGGAGCGGCCCTGGGCCAGTGGCAAAACAGCCTGGGCCGGATCGTCGAAGGCGGCGTCGGCGATCTGTGCATTGTCGATCCGCAGGCCGTCTGGACGGTGCAGGACCAAGCCCTGCACAGCCAGGGCAAGCACACGCCATTTTCCGGCGACCGGCTGCCGGGCCGCGTGCGCATGACGCTGGTCGGCGGGCAAGTGGTTTTCGAGCGTCGCTGAGCCATGGTGCTGCCCAAGCGCAGATCATGGGTGCCGGGGCCGTTCGACAGGGCCTGGCCGATGCTGCATCTGCTGCGCGCCGGCTGGAAATATCCGCGCGCCGGCTGGCGTGCGCTGCGCCTGCTGGGCCATGTGCTCAAGGGGCTGTGCATCGTGGCGCTGCGCTTTCCCGCCCTGTCGCCGGAGCGGCAACATGCGCATGTGCAGGCTTGGTCTCTGCAACTGCTCACGCATGCCGGCGTCAGCCTGCGGATCGAGGGACAGCCCCCGCTGGGCGGGCCGGTGGTGCTGGTGGCCAACCACCTCTCGTGGCTCGACATCCCGGTGCTGCATGCGGCGTGCCATTGCCGCTTCGTCGCCAAATCCGACGTGCGGGCCTGGCCGCTGATCGGCCGGCTGGCAACGGCTGCCGGCTCCCTGTACATCGAGCGCAACTCGCGCCGCGATGCGTTGCGCATGGTGCGCTCGATGCAAACGGCGCTGCAGCAGCGCGAGGTGCTGGCCGTATTCCCCGAAGGCACCACCGGCGACGGCCGCGAGATGCTGGCGTTCCACGCCAATTTGTTGCAGGCCGCAGTCATCGCCCGGGCACCGGCCCAGCCCGTGGGCCTGCGCTTTGCCGACCAGGCCACCGGCACCATCAGCTTTGCCCCGAGCTACATCGGCGACGAAACCCTGCTGGGCTCGATCTGGCGCACGCTGTGCGCGCCGCCGATCGTCGCCATGGTGCGCTACGGCCAGCCCGAGCATGCCGGCGGGCGCGACCGGCGCGCCTGGACCGGCCAACTGCGCGCCAGCGTCGACCGCTTGCGGCGCTGAAACGCCGGGCGTGCCCTGCGCCCGCGCTTGTGGGCGCTTGTGGGCGAATCGCTGATCGATTCGCTGATCGCTGCGACTGCCCTGGAACAGGGTTGCATCGTGGTCACGCGCAATACAGCCGACTTCGCTCGCGCGGGGGTGGAAATCCATGGCCCGTGGGTGTCGGGCACTGCGGGCCGCTCGTCGATGGGCCGCAGCCCTTGGCGCCGGCAAGCCCGATGCACGCGCGGCCATGGCGCGCCCTCCCGAGCGCCCGGCGCCGTGAATTTCGGCGGACATATGGCTTGATATCCACCGGC
The DNA here is from genome assembly GCF_000015565.1 of Verminephrobacter eiseniae EF01-2. Taxonomy (NCBI): domain Bacteria; kingdom Pseudomonadati; phylum Pseudomonadota; class Betaproteobacteria; order Burkholderiales; family Comamonadaceae; genus Verminephrobacter; species Verminephrobacter eiseniae. Next base: position 1,692,372 of record NC_008786.1, on the reverse strand, counting down.
GCTTGGTATATCTTCCGGTACATACTCACCCAACCACCTGCCTGCCGGAGGGGATCACATGCAGACCATGCGCACCTTGGCCGATTCCATGCGCGTCTCGTCGGCCTTCGGCGCTCCGGCTTGGCGGGCATCGAGGACATCACCATGACACGGACAGCCAAAATCTTCACCACAGGGCGCAGCCAGGCCGTGCGCCTGCCCCTCGAATACCGCTTCGACGAGAAGGAGGTCTACATCCGGCGCGATCTGGCGACGGGCGACGTGACCCTCTCGCGGCGGCCTGCGTCCTGGGCAGGCTTGTTCGCGCTGGATGCGACGACGGACGTTCCGGCCGACTTCATGGGCCAGGCCGATCGCAACCAGGGCGAGAACCTGCGCGACCCCTTCGCTGAGGCTTCGGCGTGACGACCTACTTGCTCGACACGAACATCGCAAGTCACATCATCAAGGGCGACATCCCGCGCGTGCGCGAGCGTCTCGTCGCGGTGCCCATGCACTGCGTTGCCGTGTCCGTGGTGACGCAGGCCGAACTGCTGTACGGCGTGGCCAAGCGTGGCCAGCCCCAGGGCCTGGCCACTCGCGTTCGTGAGTTCCTGGCCCGTGTGACGGTGCTTGCATGGACGCCTGAGATCGGCCAGATCTACGGCGCGCTGCGGGCCAGGTGCGAAGCCGGCGGGGTGCCGCTGGCCCCGATGGACATGATGATCGCGGCACATGCGAAGGCCCTTGAAATGGCGGCTGCGCGAGTGCAAGACAAGGCCATCCTCATCACCAGGGATCTTGCCTTCTGGCGCGTTCCCGGTGGACTGGTGCTGGACGATTGGACGCAGGAGGCTGCGCCGTGAAGCACGCTCGCCGCGCTGCCGACGGCATTCGGGGCCAGGCCGGCCTGCAAGAGCCACTGGCCAGGCCAGACCACAGGCGCCTCGGGGTGTGTTTCATGGCGCCCGTGGAAAAGTCACCACATGGTCTACCTGCGCGCGGATGCCGATCCACTCGCCCAATGCGTGGTCGTGGTGGCTGGGCACATGGGCCAGCAGGTGCTGGCCGCTGGCCAGGCGCAAGGTGTACAGAAACTCCGCGCCCCGGAACGACTTGCGCATGATCTGCGCCTGCAGCGGCGCCCGGTCGTCGTGCACGATGTCGTCTGCGCGCAGCAGCACATCGCATGCGCCCGGCGATGTCTGCGCCGACCGTTCGTCCAGTGGGGTGGGTGTTTGTGCCACCGAGTCGCCCAGTGGTGTCTGCGCCACCAGATCACCCAATGGTGTCTGCGCCACCAGATCACCCAGTGGTGTCTGCGCCACCACGTGCCCCCCGCGTTGCACCAGCGTCGCCGGGGCCAGCACGCCATGGCCGATGAAGTCGGCGACAAAGCGCGTGGCGGGGCGGTGGTACAGGGTGTAGGCGTCGGCCCACTGGTGCAATTGGCCTTCGTGCATCACGCCGATCACATCGCCCAGCGCAAAGGCCTCGAACTGGTCGTGCGTCACGAGCAGCGCCGTGGTGCCCGCCGCTTTCAGAATGCCGCGCACCTCGTGCGCCAGGCGCTCGCGCAGGTCGACATCGAGGCTGGAAAACGGCTCGTCGAGCAGCATCAGCCGGGGGCGTGGAGCCAGCGCGCGCGCCAGCGCCACGCGCTGCTGCTGCCCGCCCGAGAGTTCATGGGCAAAGCGGTTCTCGCAGCCATCGAGCCCCACCAAGCGCAGCACCTCGGCCACGCGCGCGGCCTGCTCGGCGCGGGGCAACCGGTGAATGCCAAAGGCCACATTGCGGCCAACGCTCAGGTGGGGAAAGAGCGCATAGTCCTGAAACACCATCCCGATGCGCCGCAGTTCGGGCGGCACGCTCAGCGCGGCACTGCCGACCAGGCTCCCGCTGAGCCGGATCTCGCCGCCGGACACCGGCGTCAGCCCCGCCACGGCGCGCAGCAAACTGGTCTTGCCGCAGCCCGAGGGGCCGATCAGCACACCGATATCGCCTGCGCGCAGAGCCAGCGTGAGCGCTTGCACCGCCGCCTGCGCATGGCCTGCATGGCGCACTTCGAGGCGGGACAACTCAAGAAACATGCCGGCATTTTATGGCCCCGGTTCGGCCGCAGGATGGGCTGATGCGTAGAATTCGCATTCTCACCCGCAAACGATCCCGCCCGCACCACCCGCATCCCCGAGCATGGCCCGGGGGCTGTCCGGGGCAGGGATGCACTTCGTTCCTTCCGAACCGCTTTCTGCCTTGCGCCGCACGCCCTTCGTCTTTCGCACCCTGGCGCTGCTCCTGTGCGCCGGCTTTCTGGCGTTGCCGGTGCTGGCGCTATTGGCCTCGTGGTTGCCTTGGCTGCCGGCAGATCAGGGCGGCGCGCAGGCGGGCGCGATCTTGCGCGCGATGGCGGCCACGGTGCTGCCCGGTTACCTGTGGACCACGCTGTGGCTGAGCCTGCTGGTGGCGCTGGGCGCGGCCTGCGTGGGCGCCGGCACGGCGCTGGTCGTGAGCTTGTTCGACTTTCCCGGCCGCCGCAGCCTGGAATGGCTGCTGCTGCTGCCGCTGGCCATGCCCGCCTACGTCACCGCCTATGCGTACACCGATTTCCTGCAATTCAGCGGCCCGCTGCAACAGGGCCTGCGCAGCAGCCTGGGTCTGCAAGGCCGCTTGCTGCCCGAGGTGCGCAGCCTGGGCGGCGCGGTGTGGGTGTTCATTTTTTCGCTCTACCCCTATGTGTACCTGCTGGCACGCACCGCCCTGGGCGAGCGCACCGCGCACCTGATGGAGGCGGCGCGTCTTCTGGGCGCGCCGCTGCCGCGCCGCATCTGCGCCGTGGCGCTGCCGTTGGCACGCCCTGCGGTGGCCGCTGGCGTGGCCCTGGTGCTGATGGAAACCCTGGCCGACTTTGGCGTGGCCAGCTACTTCGGCATTCAGACCTTCAGCACCGGAATCTATAAAGCCTGGCTGGCCATGGACAACCGCCTGGCGGCTGCGCAACTGGCCAGCATGCTGCTGGTGCTGGTGCTGGCGTTGCTGCACATCGAGCAGCGCGCCCAAAAGCGGATGCGCTTTGCCTGCGGTGACGCGCCCGCCGGCTCGCTGCAGGCCCGGCCCCTGGCGTTGCGCGGCGCGCGCCGTTGGGCGGCATGGGGGGCTTGCACGCTGCCGGTCGTGCTCGGCTTCGTCGCGCCGGTGGCCTTCATGCTGCGGCCTTTGCTGGCTGGCGGGGCGGATCTGCCCTGGGAGCGCTTTGGCGCATGGGCCTGGCACAGCCTGCGCTTGAGTGGCATCACCGCCGCGCTGGCGGTCGCGATGGCCTTCGTGCTGGCCTTTGCCGTGCGCCGCCAGCCCGACGCCGTGACGCGGGGCGTGGTGCAACTGGTCAGCGTGGGCTATGCCGTGCCGGGTGCCGTCATCGTGGTCGGGCTGCTGCTGCCTGTGGGCTGGTTGCAGGCCGTGGCGCCCCAGTGGGGCCTGGGCACGCTGGTGACGGCCACGGCTTTCGGGCTGGTGTGGGCCTATCTGGTGCGCTTTTGCGCAGTGGCGTTGCAGACCATGCAAAGCGGCTACGCGCGCATTGCGCTCAGTCTGGACGATTCGGCCCGCATGTTGGGCAGTGGCAGCCCCGGGTTGATGGCGCGCGTGCACTGGCCGCTGCTCAAACGCTCCAGCGCCGCAGCGGCCTTGCTGGTGTTCGTCGATGTGATGAAGGAGTTGCCCGCCACCATGGTGCTGCGTCCGTTCAACAGCGATACCCTGGCCGTGGTGACCTACCAACTGGCGCGCGACGAGCGCCTGGGCGAGGCCGCCTTGCCAGCGCTGGCGCTGGTGGCCGTGGGCCTGGTGCCGGTCATCCTGCTCAGCCGCGCGCTGCGTGGCAGGCAATGATCCTGCTGCCGACGACAGCGACGGGGCACTTGCGGGCCGGCGCTGGCGATGTTCCAATCAGGCCCCTTCGGGGGCAAGGGGGTTGCTCCCGCCGGCCCCGAAGGGGGTAACTCCAGACGCGCATTGCGGGGCGTGCGGGGCGCAAGGCGTTGCAGGTGGCACCGCCATGCGGCATTGCTTGCGGCGGGCGCTCCGGCCAAGGCATATTCCGGTGTGTTGCAATCGGGCAAGTCCGGCCCGCTGTGGGCTGGTCCTGGCGGCCTTCGCGGGCCATGCCGCAGCCTCGGTGCAAGCCGTGGCCCTGCGCTGCAGGAAATCGTTGCCTGGGACGCAGTTGGCGCCATGGTGGCGACGAATGCGTTCTTTCACGCCATTGGCACTTTTCATTTGAAGGACTTTATGGACTTCCTGGCTTCGCCTGAATTCTGGCTCGCACTCGGCCAGATCATCATCATCGACATCCTGCTCGGTGGCGACAACGCGGTGGTCATCGCGCTGGCCTGCCGCAAGCTGCCGCCGGCACAGAGAACCAAGGGCATCATTTGGGGCACGGCCGGGGCGATCGTGCTGCGCGTGATCCTGATCGCCTTCGCAATGACCTTGCTGGCGCTGCCCTTCCTGAAGCTCGTCGGCGCGCTGCTGCTGCTGTGGATCGGCGTCAAGCTGCTGGCCCCCGATGAGGACGGCCACGGCAATGTCCAAGGCAGCGACAAGCTGCTGGCGGCGATCAAGACCATCATCGTGGCCGATTTGGTGATGAGCGTGGACAACGTGATCGCCATCGCCGGCGCGGCCCAGAATGCCGGCGACCATTCGCTGCTGCTGGTCGTGCTGGGGCTGTTGATCTCGATTCCGATCATCGTCTGGGGCAGCCAGTTGGTGATCAAGCTGATGGAGCGTTTCCCGATGATCATCACGCTCGGCGGCATGCTGCTGGGCTGGATCGCCGGCGGCATGCTGGTGACCGACCCCGTGCTGGCCAATCCCGATCAATGGCAGTGGATGCCCAAACTGCCGCTCGACGACAGCAGCCGCGAAGTGAGCGCATGGGTCCGGTACGGCGCCAGCGTGGCCGGTGCGCTGCTGGTGTTGCTGGCCGGCCGGATCATTCTTGCGCGCCGCGCCGGCTCTGCGGCGGCTGGGTCTTGACGGCCGGAGCGGGCCATTGCACCCGCACCGTGCAGCCGCCGCCGGGCACGGCGCTGGCCGTGATCGCGCCCCCATGCCGCTGCGCAATCGCACGGCACAGCGCCAGCCCGGCGCCCAGGCCGGCAAATTCGCTCTCGCCGTGCAGGCGCTGGAACAGGCCGAACAGCAGGCCGGCCTGCGCGGGATCGAAGCCGACCCCGTTGTCCTGCACGGCAAATGCCACATGGCCGACCGCAGCGGGCAGGGCCTGCACGCTGATGCGCGGCTGCGCGCTCTGGCGTGTGAACTTGATGGCATTGCCCAGCAGTTGCGCCAGCAACTCTTGCAGCAGCGCCGGGTCGGCATGCAGCGTGGGCAGATCCGCGTGCACCTGCCAGTCGATGGCGCGGCCGCCGGTCTCGGCGGCCATCGGTCCCGCGCACGCCCGGGCCACGGCCTGGGGCAGCGCGACGGGCTGCACGCACAGCGGGGCGCAACGGGCGTGCAGCAGCGCCCGCAGAGTGTCGATCATCAGCCCCATGCGCCGGGCGGATTGGTCCATCGTGCCGACGAAGCCCAGCGCCTCCTGCACCGTGGCGGACTGTAGTACCGCAGGCGGCAAATCGCCCAACTGCTCGCGCACCAGCGCGCCGTAGGCGGTGACATGCCGCAGCGGTGCGCGCAGGTCATGCGCGACGGCGCGCAGCAACTCCTCCTGCGCGGCGGCCATTTCGGCCAGTTGCTGCTGGCTGCGGGCCAGCGCGGCGCGCAGCGCATCCAACTGCTGATGCGGCTCCTCGGCGGGTGTCATGGCTTGGCCTGCCGGGTCGGGCGCACCCAATCGGCCAGGCTGATCTGCTTGCCGCGCACCACGCTCAGCGCGCCAGCGGCGGTGCTTTTGGTAATGGTGCTGCCAGCGCCCACCGTGCCGCCAGCGCCAATGGTGACCGGCGCTACCAGCACGCAGTTGCTGCCGATGTGCGCATCGGCCTCGATCACGGTGCGGTGCTTGTTGGCGCCGTCGTAGTTGGCGGTGATGCTGCCCGCGCCGTAGTTCACGCGCTCGCCCACGGTGGCATCGCCCAGGTAGGCCAGGTGGTTGGCCTTGGCGCCATCGGCCAGGCGGCTGTTCTTGACTTCGACGAAGTTGCCGACATGCACCCGACGGCCCAGTTGCGCGCCGGGGCGCAGGCGCGCAAACGGGCCTACCAGCGCGCCCTCGCCCACCGTGGCACCGGGCTGTTCGCCGTCGATATGGGTGTAGGGGTGGATCACCGCCCCGGCGGCAATGCGCGCATTGGCGATGCAGCAATGCGCGCCGATCTGCACGCCTTCGCCCAGCTCGACGCGGCCGGTGAAGATGCAGTTCACGTCGATCTCCACATCCTGCCCGCAGAGCAACTCGCCGCGCACACCGCTGCGCGCATCGTCACGCAGGTCGAAGCGGGCCGGGTCGGCCAGCCGCAGGCCCTGCTCCATCAGCGCCCGGGCCTGGCGCAACTGGTACGCGCGCTCGAGCTCGGCCAGTTGCACCGGGGTGTTCACGCCGGCCACCTGCACTGTGTCGCTGATGTGGTGGGCCACCACCGGCACGCCGTCGGCCGCGGCCATGGCCACGATGTCGGTCAGGTAGATCTCGCCCTGGGCGTCGTGCGGCCCCAAGCGGGCCAGCCAGCCACGCAGCAGTGGCGCGGGCACGGCCATGATGCCGCCGTACACCTCGGTGATGGCGCGCTGGGCCTCAGAGGCGTCCTGGTGTTCGACGATGCCCTGCACGGCGCCAGAGACGCTGCGCACGATGCGGCCGTAGCCTGCGGGGTCGGGCAGCGTCACGGTGAGCAGGGCCAGTTGCCCGCCCTGGCCGCCGTGGCCGGCCGCGACTAACGCGACCAGTGCGCGCAGCGTGTCGGCCCGGGTCAGCGGCACATCCCCCGACAGCACCAGCACCGTGCCGTCATCGCGCAACTGCGGCAGGGTCTGCTGCACTGCGTGGCCCGTGCCCAGTTGCTGCTCCTGGCGCACAAACCCCAGATCGAGATGGCTGCCGGCATGGATGGCCTGTGCGCTGGCCGCTCGAACTTCTGCAGCGCCATGGCCAGTGATCACGATCACGCTGCGCGCTTGCAAATGCAGCGCCTGGTCCAGCACATGGAGCAACAGCGGGCGCCCGGCCAAGCGCTGCAACACCTTGGGGCGGCGGCTCTTCATGCGTGTGCCTTGGCCGGCCGCCATGATGAGGATGTCGATGGGGGTCATGGAATGTCCGGTTTCCGTGCGCGACGGGTCACGGGTCAATGGTTCGGCAATTATCGGCGAGCGCGGGCCGCACATGGAATGCCGTCCCGGACAGCTACGCAAACCATAGCGTAAAACATATATCAGCACAGCGCCAGAACCTCATTGACATATATCAGCACAGCACCAGAACCTCGTTGTGCGGCCCGGGGCAGGGTGGGATCGAGGCATCGGAATCGCCTGCCGGGCGATGAACGTCGCGCACTTATGTGACAGATGAAAGACCAAATTGGAGGCACAATTGGTAACTAAAGAATCAGATTCGCACCCGGAAAAATGCCCAAGCGACAAGCTGCAACGCATGACGCGCCGCAGGCCACCCCCCCTGCCGGCAGCGTTTGCTTTCGATGATGAAACACCAGCCACCACGATGGACTGCCATTGAATGATCCCGATGTCCGCATTCGCCTTCAGGAAGAACACCCCCGGTGTTTCTCGGCCCCGCATGCCCTGGTGGCGCAGACGACTTCTTGCGGCCGGGCTGTTGCTGCTCCTTGCCATCGCCGCTTCCTGGGTGAACGTAGGCGGTGAAACAGCGCCCGCCATCCCGGCGATCGATCTGGCCAGCACACCGCTGTATGCAGCGGTGGCGGTGGAAAAACCCGCCTTGGCGCTGGCGCTGGCGACAAATTATGCGGTCACGGGCGCCCAATACAACTTCCAGGAGGGCGCCAGCGGCACCGATGCCAGCTATACGACGGCCAAAGAGTATCTGGGTTATTACGATGAAAACAGTTGCTACCGGTATAACGATGCGCCCACGGAAACCCCCGTGGCAGCACAGACCCTGGCCGATTACAAGCGCTTCGACCGCATTGGCCCGGCCAGCGGTCGCCAATGCAGCGATGCATTCAGTGGCAATTTTCTGAACTGGGCGTCCGGCGCTGCCATCGACATGTTTCGATTGATGTTGACGGGTGGCGACCGATACATCGACACCCCGGCACTGACCATTTTGCAGCGCGCCATGTTGCCCGATGTCAAGGGTCAAGTCTATGCAGACCGTTGCCAGTGGAATACCCGTGATTTTCCGGCCAAACGCCTGCCCAGGAATGGCGGCGGCACGGGCAGTTATTGGGGCGCAGTCCCTGCCGCAATGATCACTGCGGCCAATGGCAACGATATCTTCGTTGCCAACACATTGGCCCGCATCTATTTCGGAACTTCCAGAACCGGCAACTGCGGCTATACCTTTGCCCACACCCTGGGAGCCATGCCCCGCGCCATCGGCCCGATACGCGACGCGCGTTTGCCACCTGCAGGCGCGGTGCATTGCGCGAAAGACCAGGAAGCCTGTGATTTTTCCGGTATCAAGGAAGTCTGGTATGGCGCAGGAAAGCGCTGGAAGGTGGCCGCAGTCTCGGTGGGCATTGCCTGCAGTGCCAAGGCATTTGGCGACCCGGGGGTTGCACAGCCCAGGAACTGCCTGGTGGCGGATTACTCCGGCGCCTGGACCCCGCCCGCGCCATCCATCGGCCCGATCAGCGACACGACGCAGCGCCTGCTTCCGCCAGGCACCAGGTATTGCGCCGGCGAAGATGAGCTGTGCAGCTTTTCGGGCATCCAGGAGATCTGGTATGGCAAAGGCAACCAATGGAAGGTGGCCGCAGCCTCGGACGGCGTTTTGTGCAGTGGCGCGGTATTTGGCGCTTCGGCGCTGCTGCGGCCCCAGGGACCCGGCCAGCAATGCCATCTGCGTGATTACACGGGAGCCTGGTCCCCGCCCGGGCCAGCGACCTCGACAAAATATCTCAATTCCGATGGTTTCTTTTACGCCCGGGTGCAGGTGTGCGCGGCCATCGCGGGGCGCTTGCAGGATCGGCGCAGTTACGACTTTTGCCAGCCATATCCAGCCGGCAACTACAAACCCGTCGGGGTGATTCAAAAATACAGCAATCAAATGCGCCTGGCCGTCTTTGGCTATTTGCTCGATCAATATGTCAACCGGGGCCATGAGCGCTATGGCGGCGTATTGCGCGTTCCGATGAAATATGTGGGCGCCAAAACCTACGATATCCACGGCCGCGACGACACCGCTGCCGGCGGCAACCCGAAGGCGGAATGGGACCCCCGCACCGGTGTGCTCCATCCCAACCCGGATGCGAATGCGGTGTCGGTCCATCGCGGCATCGGCGGGAGCGGAGAAGTCAGCGGGGTGATCAATTATCTGAACCAACTCGGCCGCGCCGGCCCCGAGCCCGGCGTGTACAAGTGGCTGAACCCGTTGGGCGAACTGTATTACGAGACATTGCGCTATTTGCAGGGACTCGGGCCCAGCCCCCATGTCATCAAAGGCACCATCACCAAGGCGATGGCCGGGGGCTTTCCGTATTACATGCGATGGCCAGACCCGTATGGCGCCGGGCGCACGAATGCGATGGATTACTCCTGCGTCAAAAGCAATATCCTGATCATTGGCGACAGCAACGCGCATGACCGATATCCTCTGCCGACCCCGGACGCCGGCAACAACATTCCCGACATCGCTGGCTGGCGCGACATCGTGCAGAAGTTCGAGCGCAACAGCGGCGGTACTTATGTCGATGGCCAGGGCAAAACCCGGGACATTGCCAATCCGAATACCCCGAACCGCAGCTTGCCGGCCTGGCCCGAGCAAAGCCAGATCATGGGTACGGCGTATGGGGCCCGGACGCATGATATTCGTGGCGCGGGCTGGACGGCGCGGCCCGGCAAGCAGCGCCCGGGACTGCGGGTGAACACCTTTGTTTTCGATACCAATTTCAGGGGCTATCAGAATGACGCTGCCGAACGCCGCAGCAAAAATCATTTGTTCATGGCCGCCAAATATGGTGGTTTTGCCACTGCCCCCGATCTTTCCGGTCGCCAGCCCCATAATACTTGGGGCAATCCGTTCAAGGACCAGAACGGCAATGACGACAATGATGTCTGGCAAAAAGCCGATGAGCCGGGCGAGGCCAGCAGCTACCATTTCGTCGACAGCGCCAAGGCGGCGCCCGCGCGTGGCCTGTTCCGCGCTCTGGATGGCATTTTCAGCCAGGCACCGAGCCGCATGCGCCATGTCGCCGGCGGCAGCCTGAACACGGGCCACCGGCTGACCCGGGATTCGGTGTCGTATTCGGCCAGCTTCGACACCAGCACCTGGAGCGGCGACGTGCTGGCAGAACCGATCCGCCAGAACGCACGCCATGCGCTGGTGGTCGGCGCGCCGCTGTGGAGCGCGGCGCAGCGGCTCGACGCCAGGCCCGCGCCAGCCACCGGGCGCCGGATTTTCGTCGGCAAGACCGATGCCACTTCCGGCCCTGCGGCGACCGAATTCATTTGGGATCAGATCGAGCCGGCATTGCAAGCGCATCTGAACCGGGCCAGCGCGTCGGCCGCCCCCGACAACCGGGGCGCCGAGCGCCTGGCTTACCTGCGCGGGGATCGCAGCCAGGAGGGCGCGGCCCGGTTCAGGGTGCGCGGTTCGCTGCTGGGGGATATCGTCAACTCCAATATCTCGTATTCCGGCGCGCCCGCCAAAGCCTTCAGCGGCGCCGGGTATGCGGCTTTTCGCCGCGCCCATGCAGCACGCAGGCCGGCGGTGTTTGCCGGCGCGAATGACGGCATGCTCCATGCGTTCGATGCCGGCACCGGCGATGAGCTGTTTGCCTACATTCCCAGTTGGCTGGGGCGCAATCTGTCTGCGCTGACAGACCCCGGTTTTGCCAGCCAGCACCAAAACTACGTCGATGCCCCCTCGGTGGTCGCACCAGCGCAGGTGGCCCATACCGGAGGCGCCAGCGATTGGAAAACGGTGCTGGTCTCCGGCACGGGCGGCGGCGGCTCGGGCCTGTTTGCGCTCGATGTGTCGGACCCGGCGCGTTTTGACGCCGCCCATGTGCTGTGGGAATTCACGCGCGCCGATGACCCGGACATAGGCCAGGTGGTGGGCGCGCCCAAAATCATGAAGTTCAAGACCGGCGGCCAGCACGCCGGCGACACCTACCGCTGGTTTGCCGTGGTCGGCAGCGGCGTGAACAACTATCGGCCCGACAGCGACAACCGCTTCAACCGTGACGGCCAGCCGGCGCTGTTCCTGTTGGCGCTGGACAAGCCCGTGGGCCAAGCCTGGGTGCGGGGGCGCAATTACTTCAAGCTGTCCGTGCCCACCGACTCCCGATTGGCGGCGACCCATGCCCCGGGTTTGGCCAATTTCAGCGCGCTGCACGGCGCTCAAGGCGAGGTGACGGACATCTACTTCGGCGACTTGCACGGGGCGCTCTGGCGGCTGCATTTCGCGGGCAAGACGACAGCGGACTGGAGCATGGACCAGTTGTCGTTTTTCTACCGCGGCACAGCAGAAAATCGCCGCGCCCATCCGCTGTACCTGGCGCGCACCGGCAAGTCCGAAGTGCAAGCCATTTTTGCCGCGCCGGCGCTTTTTGCCGGCCCCACCGTGCAGGGCGTGGAATCGTTCCATGTGCTGATCGGCACCGGCAAGTATCTGGAGCCGGCGGACAACTTCTCGAACACCACGCAAAGCGTGTACCTGCTGCATGACGACAACGACTCGGCGGGGGCCGCTTCGGGTCTGCCCGCTGGCAGTGGCAGCAGTGTCATCGGTGGGCGCGCACGCCTGCGTCGGGGGCGTGTCGATCAGGCCAGCCGGACAGTGACGGTCAGCGCCGCCGAGCGCGGGCATCCCGCTTCCGGCGCTGCTGCCGGGCGCTCGGGCTGGTACTTCGATTTGCCGCAGGCCGGCGAGCGCATCGATCAGGCGGCGCTGGATGTGGGCGCGCTGTCAGCGGTCATGCATTCCAAGGTGCCCGCCGTGACCGCCGCCGGCACCAGGGTCTGCTCGGGAATGGGCGGCGGCAATCAGTACCATCTGAACATCGCCGATGGCGCCGGCAACTATCTGCCTTCCGGCTCGGGCCTGCCGGGGCCGCCGGTGTTGCTGTCCAGCGATGCCGAAACCAGGGAGTCGTCGAGTGCCGGCCGGCGGATCCGCACCCGCACCTGGTATCGCTTGACGCAAACGCAGTCCGGTATCGACACCAGCGCCGCGCCGATCCGCCACGGCGAGCCGCTCGGACGACCGGGCAGGGGGGCCATTTCGGGCGCCAGGGAGCAAAAAAATGCCCGATCAGGGCCTTGAGGCTCGGGGGATGGTTCTTGTCTTGCCGGCTGCCCGCGCATCAGATTCATGCGCCCGGGCCTGCGCCCGGCCTCTCAGAACGGCATCCTGGGCAGGCCGTTCATGCCGCCCATCGTCTTCATCATTTTCATCAGCCCGCCGCCCTTCATCTTCTTGACCATGCCCTGCATCTGCTCGAATTCCTTGAGCAGGCGGTTGACCTCCTGCACATGCACGCCGGCGCCATGGGCGATGCGCCTTTTGCGGGTGGCCTTGATGAGTTCGGGCTTGCGCCGCTCCAGCGGCGTCATGCTCTGGATGATGCCTTCCTTGTGCCGCAGGTCCTTGTCGGCCCGGTCCATGTCCAGCGCGCCGGCCTTGGCCATCAGTTGCGCCGGGAGCTTGTCCAGCAGGCTGGACAGGCCACCCATCTGCTTCATCTGCCGGATTTGCGACAGGAAGTCATTCAGGTCGAACCCGTTGCCGCTCTTGACCTTGGCGGCCAGTTTCTGCGCCGCCTCGATGTCGACGCCGGCCGTGACCTGCTCGACCAGCGCCACGATGTCGCCCATGCCCAGGATGCGCCCGGCATGGCGCTCGGCATCGAACACATCCAGGCCATCGAGCTTTTCCGACACCCCGGCGAACTTGATCGGCACGCCGGTGATCTGCCGCACCGACAGCGCCGCGCCGCCGCGCGAGTCGCCGTCGAGCTTGGTCAGCACGATGCCGGTCAGCGGTAGCGCCTCGCGGAAGGCCCGGGCGGTGTTGATCGCGTCCTGGCCCTGCATGGCATCGACCACGAACAGGGTTTCGACCGGGTTCAGCGCCGCGTGCAGCGCCTTGATTTCTTCCATCATGGCCTGGTCTATGGCCAGCCGGCCGGCGGTGTCGACCAGCAGCACGTCGAAGTAATGCTTTCTGGCATGGTCGAGCGCGGCCAGGGCGATGTCCAGCGGCTTTTGCTCAGGCAGGCTGGGAAAGAACGCGCCGCCGGCCTGCCGGGTCACCGTCTGGAGTTGCTCGATGGCCGCCGGGCGGTACACGTCGCCCGAGACCGTCAGCACCTTCTTCTTGCGCTTTTCGATCAGGTATTTGGCCAGCTTGGCCGTGGTGGTGGTCTTGCCGGCGCCCTGCAGACCGGCCATCAGGATCACGGCCGGCGGCTGGGCGGCCAGGTTGATGTCGGCCACGCCCTGGCCCATGGTCGCTGCAAGCTCGCGGTTGACGATGCCCACCAGCGTCTGGCCGGGCTTGAGCGAGCCCAGCACCTCCTGGCCCAGCGCCTTGTCCTTGACGCGGGCGATGAAATCGCGCACCACGGGCAGGGCCACATCGGCTTCGAGCAGGGCCATGCGCACCTCGCGCAGCATGTCCTGCACGTTCGATTCGGTGATGCGGGCCTGGCCACGCAACTCCTTGACGAGGCGCGTGAGTTTGTCGGCAAGGGCGGAGGCCATGGCAGATGTTCCGGTAGGGCGAAGGGCTAAACTGTGCGCCATGATTTTACCCGGCGCTTCCCCCGTCAGTTGGCTGCTGGCCCTGGCCGCAACCCTGGCCTACGCCGTGCCGGCCGCGCTGGCAGCGCGCAGGAACATGGCTGCGGCAGCGCTGCTGGTGGCCTGGATACTGCACGGCGCGGTGCTGGTAGGGGGCCTGTGGGGCGACAGCCCGCGCTTCGGCTTTGCGCCCGTCTTGTCGATGACGGCCTGGCTGGTGCTGACGGTGTATGCGGTGGAGCAGCAATTGTTCCCGCAGTTGCAGGCCCGCTGGGCGCTGGCCGGCCTGGGCGCTGCGGCGATCTTGCTGGCCATGCTGTTTCCGGGCCAGCCCCTGCATGTGACGGCCTCGGCCTGGCTGCCGCTGCACCTGGCCCTGGGCATTGCCTGCTACGGCTTGTTTGCCGCTGCCGTGGTCCATGCCTGGCTCATGACCCGCGCCGAGCGCCATATCCGCCAGGGGCAGGACCCGCACGGCGGCCTGCCGCTGCTGACGCTGGAGCGGCTGACATTCCGTTTCGTGGGCGCCGGCTTCGTGCTGCTGACGGCCACGCTGCTGGCCGGCTGGCTGTTCGGCGAGGCGCTGTATGGCCGCGCCTGGCGCTGGGACCACAAGGCGGTGTTCTCGCTGCTGTCGTGGCTGACCTTTGCCGCCTTGCTGCTGGGCCGGGCACTGTTTGGCTGGCGCGGACGCAATGCGGTGCGCGTGCTGTACACCGGCTCGGCCTTGCTGCTGCTGGCCTATGCAGGTTCGCGCTTCGTGCTGGAAGTCGTTTTGGGCCGCAACACATGAAGTACCTGGTCTTGTTGCTGGTTCTGGCGCTGGCCATCATCATCTGGCGCAGCCGCCGCGCGCCGGATGCCGCTGCGCCCAAGCCCGGGCCCGCAGCGCAGGCGCCGCCGGACATACTCGCCTGCGCGCACTGCGGCCTGCACATTCCCCGGGCCGAAGCCCTGATGCTCGGCGACCAGGCTTTTTGCTGCGCGCAGCACCGGCAGCAGCACCAGGGCCCGGTCTGAAGCCATGCCCATGTCCGCCGGCCATCCTTCGTCCATGGTGGATGCGCCGTTCGTGCGCCTCTGGCACGGCTTTCTGACCGGGCGCGTGATGGTGGCGCTGGCGCTGCTGGTCCAGCAAGCCGCCGGGCAGGTCATCCACCAGGGCGTCGAGCCAGCGGTGCTGGCGGTCTGCGCGGCCTATCTGGTGGCCACCGTGCTGCTGCGCGCGCTGGCCCGGTGGGGGCCGCCAGCACCCGGCGCAGGCATCCAATGGCTGCCGACGATCGGTGTGGATCTGGCAGCCATCACGGCGCTGCAACTGCTGCACGCGGGCATGATGAACTACACGCCGCTGTTCGGCCTGCCGATCCTGATGGCCGCCGTGCTGGGCACGCTCACGCTGGCGCTGGGCACCACGGCGGGCGTGACCTTGCTGCTGCTCGGCTGGGCCTGGTGGATGAGCAACGGCAGCGCCGGTGACGACGTGCAGCGCTACCTGCAAAGCGCGCTGACAGGCTCCGGTTACTTCATCGTCAGCTACCTGGTGCACCAACTGTCCATCCGGCTGGCGCGCGAGCAGGAATTGGCGCAGCAAAACCGGATCGCCGCCTATGTGCAGACCCAGATCAGTGCGCTGGTGATACAGAACCTGACCGATGGCGTGCTGGTGGTCGATGAAAACCACATGGTCCGCGTTGCCAATCCGGCCGGGCTGCAACTGCTCGGCCGTGGCGCGCTGCCCGGACGACTGCCCTTCATGCTGGCCGCCAGCGCCCCCTGGCAGCCCTTGGCCACGCTGGCGGAGCGCACCTTTCGCAGCGAACAACCGCAGACCGCAGAAGCGGACCTGCTGCACCCGGGCCAAAGCCCTACCGGTCTGTATGTGCGCACCTGGCTGACCTCGACCCGCAAAGCCGCGCAGCAAACGCGCACCGAGCGGCTGTGCGTGATGTTTCTGCACGATTTGCGCGAGATGCATGCGCGCCTGCGCACCGAAAAGCTCGCCGCCATGGGCCGCATGTCGGCCGCCGTGGCCCATGAAATCCGCAACCCGCTGGCGGCCATCGTGCAGGCCAATGCGCTGCTCGAAGAAGACCTGCACGACCCGGCGCAAAAACGCCTGGCGCGCATGGTGCAGCAAAACGCCGACCGGCTGGCGCGCATTGCCGAAGAAGTGCTGGACATTGCCCGCGTCCAGCACCAGATCAGCCATGCCCCGACGGCCACCGTGCCGCTGGATGAAACCGTCGCCCAGATATGGCAGGACTGGCAGGCCCAGGACCCGGTGCTGCGCCGCGCGGTGGTGACGCTGGCCACGCACGACACCCAGGTCGAGTTCGACGCCGAGCATCTGCGCCGCGTGCTGGTCAACCTGCTGGACAACGCCTTGCGCCATATGGGGTCGGCAAGCGACTCGCTGGCGATCACGACGCGCGTTACCCGGGTGGGCCAGGCCAGCCTGCAAATCTGGAGCGACGGCGCACCGATGGACAAGTCCGTGCAACGCCACCTGTTCGAGCCTTTCTTTTCCTCGGAGAGTCGCTCCAGCGGACTGGGCCTGTACATTTGCCGGGAGCTATGCCAACGCCATGGGGCGGCCATCAACTACCAGCGGGTCAACCGCAACACCTTGCGCGGCGAGATCGGCGGCAACGCCTTCATCGTGGGTTTTCGCCGCACCACCCGCCCCGCCGACACCTCCACCTTGTTCGACACCATCGTGGTCTGAACCGCATCGCCATGAACGCCCCGACTGCTTGCATACTTGTCGTAGACGACGAACCCGATCTGCGCACCCTGTACGAACTGACCCTGCTGCGCGAAGGCTATCGCGTCGAGACCGCCGCCAGCGTGCAAGAAGCGCGCGAGCAGATCAAGGCCAATCGCTTCGATGTCGTGATCGCCGACATGCGCCTGCCCGACGGGTTCGGCATGGAACTGCTGCAAGACCTGCGCGAGCAACAACGCCGTGAGCGCTGCGTGGTCATGACCGCCTACGGCTCGGCAGAAAATGCGGTCGAGGCACTGCGCTGCGGCGCCTTCGACTACCTGACCAAGCCGGTGGATCTGCGGCAGTTCCGCTCGGTGGTGGCCTCGGCGGTGCAAGGCACCGGGGGCGTCGTGCCAGTCCGGCGCAGCGGCCCCAGCCATGGCCGGCAGCCATCGGCCAGCATCGAACCGCCGCCTGCGGCTGGAGCGGGCGCCGCGCTGGAGCGGCTGATAGGCGCATCGCAAGCCATGTGCAACGTCCGGCAACGGGTGGCCAAGATTGCACGGGGCATGGCGCCGGTGCTCATCCATGGCGAATCCGGCACCGGCAAGGAACTGGTGGCCCAGGCCCTGCACGCCAGCAGCCAGCGTGCCGACGGCCCGCTGATTGCCGTGAACTGCGGGGCGATCCCGGAAAACCTGCTCGAAGCCGAATTCTTCGGCGCCCGCAAAGGCTCCTACACCGGCGCATTCCAGGACCGCGATGGCTACTTTCAGGCGGCGCGCGGCGGCACATTGTTTCTGGACGAGATTGGCGACCTGCCGCTGGTGATGCAGTCCAAGCTGCTGCGCGCCATACAGGAGCGCAGCGTGCGCTCCCTGGGCTCGACCCAGGAGGAGACCGTCGATGTGCGCATCGTCAGCGCCACCCACCGCGACCTGGCCGCCGATGTGCGGGCGGGCCGCTTTCGCCAAGACTTGTACTACCGGCTGAATGTGATCGAGATCGTGATCCCCCCGCTGCGCGAGCGGCGCGAGGACCTGCCCGCACTGTGCAACGCGCTGCTGCAACGCATCGCCCAGGAATCCGGCATGCCGCTGCCCGCATTGACGGAACGCGCGTTGAACGCGATTGCAGCCCATCCGCTCAGGGGCAATGTCCGGGAACTGGAAAACCTGCTGCACCGCGCAGTGGCGCTGAGCGATGGCCAGGAGTTGCAGGTCGACTGGCCCACCGCCAAGGCGTCCGGCGCGACCCCCGATCTGCCGGCCCGGACATCGCAATCGCAGGACCCGCTCGCACGGAACAACGCCGGCTCCACGGTGCCGCTGCCGAGCGACTTGCAAGCCTGGCTCGACCAGCATGAGCGCGAGATACTGGTGCGCGCACTGCGCGAATCGCGCTTCAACCGGAGCGCGACCGCCGTCCGGCTGGGCATCAGCATGCGCCAGATCGGCTACCGCATCAAGCGCCTGAACATCGCCGTCCCGAACGATCAAGAGCCTCCAGAGCCACATGGCGGCATCGACTGAAGCCCTGCCGGATGCGGCCGGCCCATGGGAAGGCGGCTGGCACCGCTTCGCCCCAAGACTGCCGTCACCCAACCATGGCCCGCGCCCGGCACCAGGCAACCCGGTCGACCTGATCGTGCTGCACTCGATCAGCCTGCCGCCGGGCGAGTTCGGCGGCACGGCGGTGCAGCAACTGTTCACCAACCGGCTGGACCCGCAGGCCCATCCCTACTACCAAAACCTGCGCGGCCTGCAGGTCTCCGCGCATTTTTTCATCACCCGCAGCGGCCAGCCGCAACAGTTCGTCGACTGCGATCGGCGCGCCTGGCATGCAGGACAGTCGTCCTACCGTGGGCGCGGCCAGTGCAATGACGACTCGATCGGCATCGAACTCGAAGGTCTGGAGGGCCTGCACTTCGAGCCTGCCCAGTACCGGACATTGGCCATGCTGTGCCGGGACATTGCGCTGCGCTACCCGATAGCACATATCGCCGGCCACCAGCATATCGCGCCGGGGCGCAAGCAGGACCCCGGCCCCGGGTTCGACTGGGCGCAGTTGCAGCGCGCGCTGGGCTGGCCCCGACACTGCTTTCCGAAGGACTGAAGCGCCCTGCGTGCCGCCTGCGGCGTCCCTGGCGCGGCACGGCGGCGTCCGAAGCCTCTGCCCTGGCGCGTTGGCCTCTCCACACTACAGGTAGTGTCTTGAACAGCTCGCAGACACCATATATAGTGTCGCCGGGCACCAGGCCCGGCGCCTGACCCACCGCCACACGGTGATGCACATGCTGCGGGCGCGCTCGAACACCAGACCACGGAAAGAGGATTTTTCCCCATGCAAGCCGCTTTGCACAAGCCTGCCACCGCCCACACCCTGCCTGCCGATGTCCAGGCCAAGCCAGCGGCAGCCCCCGACCATGCGCTCGAGCATTACCAGATCATGCGCCGCAATGGCGCCGTGGTGCCCTTTCAGCCGCAGAAGATCGCGCTGGCGATGATGAAGGCCTTTCTGGCCGTGCACGGCACGCAGGGCGCGGCATCGGCCAGCGTGCGCGAAGTCGTCGACGGCCTGACCCAGACCGTCACCCGCGCCCTGATGCGCTCGCGCCCGGGCGGCGGCACCTTCCATATCGAAGATGTGCAAGACCAGGTGGAACTGGGCCTGATGCGCGGCGGCCACCACGAAATTGCCCGCTCCTATGTGCTGTACCGCGAGCGCCGCACCCAGGAGCGCTCGCGCCAAGGCAGCCCGCAGCAGCCCGCAGCCGCCTTGCTGCATGTGCTCGATGCAGGCGTGCGCGTCGCGCTCGATCCCGCGCGCCTGCAAGCGCTGATCGAATCGGCCTGCGTCGGCCTGGGTCCCGACGTGAAGGCCGACCCCATCGTGGCCGAAACCATGCGCAACCTGTATGACGGCGTGCCGATGGACGAGGTCTGCAAAGCCGCCATCCTGGCGGCGCGCACGCTGATCGAAAAAGACCCCGACTACAGCTACGCCACCGCCCGCCTGCTGCTGCACACCATCGTGCGCGAGGTGCTGGGCAGCGATGTGCCCCAGGCCCAGATGGCGCTGGCCTATGGCGACTACTTTCCCCGATTCATCAAGAAGGGCGTGGACAACGGCCTGCTCGATGAACGCCTGCTGCAATACGACCTGCAACGCCTGGGCGCGGCCATACGGGCCGAGCGCGACCTGAAGTTCGACTACCTCGGCCTGCAAACCCTGTACGACCGCTACTTCCTGCATGTCCGCAAAACCCGCATCGAACTGCCCCAGGTCTTTTTCATGCGCGTGGCCATGGGTCTGGCGCTCAACGAGGTCGAGCGCGAAGCCCGGGCCATCGAGTTCTATGAAGTGCTGTCGTCCTTCGACTTCATGTCCAGCACCCCCACGCTGTTCAACAGCGGCACGCTGCGCTCGCAGTTGTCGAGCTGCTACCTGACCACGGTGCCCGACGATCTCGACGGCATCTACGAGTCGATCAAGGAAAACGCGCTGCTGTCGAAATTCGCCGGCGGTCTGGGCAACGACTGGACGCGCGTGCGCGCGCTGGGCAGCTACATTGCCGGCACCAACGGCGAATCGCAAGGCGTGGTGCCGTTCCTGAAAGTGGTCAACGACACGGCCGTGGCGGTAAACCAAGGCGGCAAGCGCAAAGGCGCAGTCTGCACCTACCTGGAAACCTGGCACCTGGACATCGAAGAATTCCTGGAACTGCGCAAGAACACCGGCGACGACCGCCGCCGCACGCACGACATGAACACGGCCAACTGGATTCCCGATCTGTTCATGCACCGCGTGATGGAAAAAGGCCATTGGACGCTGTTCTCGCCATCGAGCGTGCCCGACCTGCACGAATTGTTCGGCGCCGACTTCGAGAAAGCCTATGTGGCCTATGAGGAGCAGGCCGCCCGTGGCGCGATCGGGCCGGCCCGGACGGTGCAGGCCACCGACCTGTGGCGCAAGATGCTGACCATGCTGTTCGAGACCGGCCATCCCTGGATCACGTTCAAGGATGCCTGCAACCTGCGCTCGCCCCAGCAGCACGCGGGCGTGGTGCATTCGTCGAACCTGTGCACCGAGATCACGCTCAACACCAGCGACAGCGAAACCGCCGTGTGCAACCTCGGCTCGGTCAACCTGTTGCAGCATTTGAAAGACGGCCAGATCGACCACGACAAACTGCGCCAGACCATCACGGTGGCGATGCGCATGCTCGACAACGTGATCGACATCAACTACTACGCCGTGCGCAAGGCGCGCGACTCGAACCTGCGCCACCGTCCGGTGGGCCTGGGTGTGATGGCTTTCCAGGACTGCCTGTACGAGTTGCGCATTCCATACGCCTCGCAGGCGGCCGTGGAATTTGCCGACCAGTCGATGGAAGCGATTTGCTACTACGCCTACTGGGCCTCGACCGAACTGGCCAAAGAGCGCGGCAAATACCTGAGCTACGAAGGCTCGCTGTGGGAGCGCGGCCAGTTGCCGCTCGACACCCTGGACCTGCTCGCCCAGGCCCGTGGCGATTACTTGCAAGTCGATCGATCGTCGCGGCTCGACTGGGATGCGCTGCGCCAAAAAATCGCGCAAGACGGCATGCGCAACTCCAACTGCGTGGCCATCGCCCCGACCGCCACCATCTCCAACATCGTCGGTGTCGATGCATCGATAGAACCATCGTTCGGCAATCTGTCGGTCAAGTCCAATCTGTCGGGCGAGTTCACCGTGATCAACGCCGGCCTGGTGCGCGATCTCAAGCGTCTGGGCCTGTGGGACGAGGTGATGATCATGGACCTCAAGCATTTCAAAGGCTCGCTGCACCCGATAGACCGCGTGCCGCAGGACATCAAGGCGCTGTACTCCACGGCCTTTGAAGTCGACCCGCAGTGGTTGGTGGAAGCCGCATCGCGCCGCCAGAAATGGATCGACCAGGCGCAGAGCCTGAACATCTACATGGCCGGAGCCTCGGGCAGAAAGCTCGACGAGACCTACAAATTGGCCTGGGTGCGCGGCCTCAAGACCACCTACTACCTGCGCACGCAAAGCGCCACCCATGTCGAGATGAGCACCGTGAACACCGGCCAGCTCAACGCCGTTTCCTCGGGCCCGCATGGCGACGCCTTCGGCGCAGCGGCCACATCCACGCCCATGTCCACGGCAGCCGCACAGGCGGGCGACCGGCCGGCCACCGACATCGCGTTTTGCGCCCTCGACAACCCCACATGCGAAGCCTGCCAATGAACCGCCGGGCTTGCCGCCCATCCGCTGCCCGGCCCATTGCCGCGAAGCAACAAAACCGTGCCGTGCAACGCCTGGGCGCTTTTCTTTTAGCAGCACTGCTTTCATAATCCAACCACTGGAAAATCTATGTTGACCTGGGACGAAGAAGTCAAGCCCTCAGCGCAGAACCGATTCGACGGCGGTCTGAGCAACAGCCGCCAGGCGAGGCAAGCGCCGCTGTCTTTCCAGACCACCACCACATCACGCCCGGCCACCGGCATCGCCCCCGCCAGCAGCGGCACCCGACACCAAGCCCCCGACGCAGCGCAGCGCCGTGTGAACGCGGCCGACAAGCGCATCATCAACGGCCAGACCGATGTCAACCAACTGGTGCCGCTCAAGTACAAATGGGCCTGGGAAAAATACCTGGCCAGTTGCGCCAACCACTGGATGCCGCAGGAAGTGAACATGACACGCGACATCGCGCTGTGGAAAACCCCGGGCGGACTGAGCGATGACGAGCGGCGCATCATCAAGCGCAATCTGGGCTTTTTCGTCACCGCCGACTCGCTGGCGGCGAACAACATCGTTCTGGGCACCTACCGCCACATCACCGCTCCCGAGTGCCGCCAGTTCCTGCTGCGCCAGGCTTTCGAGGAAGCCATCCACACCCACGCCTACCAGTACATCGTGGAGTCGCTCGGGCTCGATGAGAGCGAGATCTTCAACGCCTACAACGAAGTCCGGTCGATCCGCGACAAGGACCAGTTCCTGATCCCCTTCATCGAGGCGATCATGGACCCCCACTTTCACACCGGCAGCGCAGCCAACGACCAGACGCTGCTCAAGTCGCTGATCGTCTTTGCCTGCCTGATGGAAGGCCTGTTCTTCTATGTCGGCTTCGCGCAGATCCTGGCGCTGGGCCGCCAAAACAAGATGACCGGTGCTGCCGAGCAGTACCAATACATACTGCGCGACGAGTCGATGCACTGCAACTTCGGCATCGACCTGATCAATCAGATCAAACTGGAAAACCCCCTGCTCTGGACGACTGCGTTCAAGGCCGAGATCGAGGCGCTGTTTCTTCAGGCGGTGGAACTGGAATATCGCTACGCCGAAGACACCATGCCCCATGGCGTGCTGGGCATGAATGCCTCGATGTTCAAGGGCTACCTGCGCTACATCGCCAACCGCCGCGCCACGCAGATCGGGCTGGAGACGCTGTTCCCCCAAGAAACCAACCCGTTCCCGTGGATGAGCGAAATGATCGACCTGAAGAAGGAGCGTAACTTCTTCGAGACCCGGGTCATCGAATACCAGTCCGGTGGTGCGCTGTGCTGGGACTAGTGTCGCATCATCGATCATCTGTCGGTCCGCGCTGGCCATCGAAGCGCCTCGCGGCGTTGCATCGCTTGCCAATACGCTCGGTATTGGCCGCGCGATGCGCCTTGCGCTGCGCTCCGATGGCTGCGCGCAGCCTACGACATCTGATCGGTGACGTGACTCTAGTGTCGCGCCACCGATCATCTGTCGGTCTGCGCTGGCCATCGAAGCGCATCGCGGCGTTGCATCGCTTGCCAATACGCTCGGTATTGGCTGCGCGCTGCGCCTTGCGCTGCGCTCCGATGGCTGCGCGCAGCCTACGACATCTGATCGGTGACGCGACACTGGCGGCCGAGGCTTTTTGCCCCACCACCATGGGTTTGTACACCACGCCCTGCACGGACAGCGCTGTCGCGCGGTGCCGTGTGGGGCGTTTCCGTGTTCATGGGGGTAGTCCCCATGAATCGCTTGCTGTCCACAGCAGACAGCAGGCGCTCTTTGCTCATTGATCCCAAGGAGAACATGATGGCAACTGCGAAAAAACCGGCCACCAAAAAGGCCGCCCCTGCGAAGAAAGCGGCCACCGCAAAACCGGTAGCAACGAAGAAGGCGGCTGCACCAGCGGCCAAGAAGGCCGCCGCACCGGCAAAAAAAGCCGCTCCCGCCAAGAAGGTAGCCGCCGTAAAGAAGGCCATGCCTGCCAGCAAGGCAGCGGCACCGGCCAAAAAGGCCGTGGCAGCGAAGAAAGCAGCGCCGGCTGGCAAGACTGCGCCGGCAAAGAAGGTCGCCGCACCGGCCAAGAAAGTCGCGCCGGCGAAGAAGGCCGCCGCGCCGGCAAAGAAGGCCGCTCCCGCGAAAAAGGCCGCCGCGCCAGCCAAGAAAGCTGCTCCGGCCAAGAAGGCCCCCAAGGCGCCTGCGCCCGCTCCTGCGGCGGCACAGACGACGCTCAGCCCCCAGGCCGCCTGGCCTTTCCCTACGGGCAACAAGCCGTAATCCCGGCCTGCCAGGCACTGCGTGGATGGAGCGGATTGCACGCTCGACCCGGTGCTTGCGCACCGGGTTTTTTCTTGCCGGCTGGCATTACGCGACAGCGAAATCCAGCCGGTAGCCCTGTGACCCGCTGTGCGCAATCTTCAGCGCACCGACACGGTTGCCCAACGCGGCGCAGCGAACCAGAGGCCAGCCTTTTTCCAGACCAAACAGCAGGGCGCCACGCCAGGCATCGCCACAGCCGGTGGGGTCGACCACCAAGGTCGGCGGCACCGCCGGCACATGGGTTTTGGCGCCGTCGATCCAGACCTCGCAGCCCTGTGCGCCCAGGGTCACGACCAGGCCCCGCACCTTGCGCGAGATGTCGGCCAGACTGCGGCCCGTGCGGTCGCACAGCAGCTTGCCCTCGTAATCGTTGACGGTCACCCAGGATGCCTGCTCGATGAAATGGGCCAGCTCTGCGCCATCGAACATCGGCAACCCCTGACCGGGATCGAACACAAAGGGAATGCCTGCGGCGACAAACTGCGCCGCATGTTGCAGCATCGCCTCCCGCCCGTCGGGCGCAATGATCCCCAGGCTCACGCCGGCCGCAGGCCCGATGCGGTTGGCATGCGCCTGCACCATTGCGCCCGGGTGAAAGGCCGTGATCTGGTTGTTGTCGCGGTCGGTCATGATCATGGCCTGCGCGGTATGCCGGTCCGGCACCTGCCCCAGATAACGACAGCTGATGCCCAATGACTCCAGGCGTTGCAGGTAGTCGCTGCCGTCGCTGCCGAGCATGGCCATCGGCAGGGGCTCGCCGCCGAGCAACTTCAGGCTGTAGGCAATATTGCCGGCGCAGCCGCCAAAATCGCGGCGCAGCACAGGCACCAGAAAGGACACATTCAGCACATGCAACTGCTCGGGCAGTATCTGCTGGGCAAACCGCCCCTCGAAAGTCATGATGGTGTCGAACGCCAGGGAACCGCAAATAAGGACAGCCATAGTCGATCAGTCGGTGGGAAAAAACCCATTCGATCCTTGAATCATCCGTGCGCTTTGCCGGCCTCGCTTGCCGTGCATCCGTACTGTCTGCGCTGCGCGTTCACGGACGATTCAGAAATGGAATCAGGGATAGAAAGCGAGCAGCCGGTACCCCGTCACGCGCGCGCCGCCAGTGGTCACGATCACCGGCAGCGTTGCGCTCCACTCGCCATGTGCCGCCAGTTCTGCCGGGGCCGACAGGTCCACGGGTAGCAGCACGCGCCGCAGCACGGGCTGGTCCTGGATGTCGGTCAGCGTCAATTCGACCGCCGGCATGGCCAACGGGATGGCGGCCCGGCTCTTGACCGTCAGGGCCAGTTGGTAGCTGTCGCCCCGGCCCTTGTTGAACGAAGAACTGTCGATGACCACATCGGCAATCTGGCGCTGCGGGGCCAGCGTGCACTGCAAGGGCCGGCACAGTGCCATCAGCCACGGCCGCGCGCGGGCGTCGATGGCCGCGATGCGATCACGCTCATGAACCACGATCTGCACGGCCAGCCCCAGGCCAGCCAGCCCGATCAGCAGCAGCAAAACGGCGCGCACCACCGGTTGGCGCCAGAAGGCCTGGCGCCGTGCAGCAAGCACAAAGCCGGGCTGCGGCTCGGGCGGTATGTCGTGCTCGCCGGGCCGGGTTGGCCGTGCCGTCGTTGGGCGCTCATCGGGCGCCAATGCCGACGCGGCAGGCTTTTTGATCGGCGGCGGCAACGGGGCAGCGGCCTGTTTCGGGGGGACCGAGGGCGCATCGGACCTGGCTCTGACAGGCGCCGTGCGGGGCGCAAGCGACGGGTGCGCAGCCTTCGCGGGCTTGGGCAAAGGAGGTGCCGCCGCCGGTTGCGACGCCATGGCCGCCGTTGGCTGTGGCGCCACAGCAGCCACCGGTTGCGGTGCCATCGCAGTCGCGGGTTTCGGCGCCATGGCAGCCGCCGGCTGCGGCATCACGGCGGCCGTCGATGGCTGCGCTGCGGCGACCACCGCCGGCTGCAAATACGCCGAGGCGTCGAACACCTGCTTGCATTGGCCGCAGCACACCCATCCTTGCGCGATGCGCAATTGGTCTGCGACCACCTTGAATGCAGTGGCGCAGTTCGGGCAGCGAGTGATCTGGCTCATCAGCGTGGCATTGTAGGGGGCGCCTGCGGCGCGGCGCGGCTCAATGCCTGCGGGCGGTCATCAGGATCCAGCCGTCTTCGGCGTCGGTCACGGTCAATGCCAGCCAGGGCGCATAGGCCTGTTTCAGCACCTGCGCCTGCCGCTCCAGAATGCCGGCCAGAACCAGTCGACCGCCGGGCGCCAGATGGCCACAGAGCAGGGGCGCGAGTACCCGCAGCGGCGTGGCAAGAATGTTCGCCAGCACCGTTTGATACTCCCCCCGGGCCTGCTCGGGCAGACCGGCATGCAGTTGCACCGCGTTGGCCTGCGCGTTCCGGGCCGTGGCCTGCACCGCTGCCGGGTCGATGTCGACCGCGTCTACGTCCCTGGCGCCGAACTTGGCCGCAGCCAGCGCCAAAATGCCTGAGCCGCAGCCATAGTCCAGCACCCGGCCCAGTGGCTGGCCTTCGGGCGCGCCCTGGCCGGCGATCCAGCGCAGGCACATGCGCGTGCTGGGGTGGGTGCCGGTGCCGAAGGCCAGGCCGGGGTCGAGCCGCAGGCTGTGCACCGCCTGCGCCGGCAGCGCATGCCAACTGGGCACGATCCAAAATTGCGCCGTGATCTCCACCGGGGCAAACTGCGCCTGCGTCAGCCGCACCCAGTCCTGCTCGGCCACCGGCGTGATGCCCAGCGGCTGGCAGCCGGCAAAAAAATCCTGCACCCCCAATAGCTGCTGCGCCTGGCGCGCCGCCGCTTCGGTGGAAAACAGCGCGCACACGCGGCTGCGCTGCCAGCCAGCCCGGGGCGGGGGCAGGCCAGGCTCGCCGAACAATGCTTGCTCGGCGCCGGTCCGGGCGTCGGCATCCTCGACCGAGACGCTCAGCGCGTCGAGCGCCTGCAGCGCATCGCTGACCGGCTCGATCCGCGCCTCGGGGCACAGCAAACCGAGCTCGAACAGCGCAGGTGTTTCGGACAAGATGCTCACCGCTGACGCTGCGACAACCACTCTTCCAGGTAATGGATATTGGTGCCACCGGCCATGAACTTGGCATCGATCATCAGCTCGCGGTGCAGCGGCACATTGGTGCTGATGCCTTCGATCACCGTCTCCGACAGCGCCGTGCGCATGCGCGCCAGCGCCTGCTCGCGGGTGTCGCCATGCACGATGATCTTGCCGATCATCGAGTCGTAGTTGGGCGGCACAACGTAGTTGGTGTAGGCATGCGAGTCCACGCGCACCCCCGGGCCGCCGGGCGGGTGCCAGGTGGTGATGCGCCCCGGCGAGGGCGTGAACCGGTACGGGTCTTCGGCGTTCACGCGGCATTCGATGGCATGTCCACGGATCTGGACCTGGCGCTGGGTCATGGGCAGTTTCTCGCCGGCGGCCACCATGATCTGCGTCTTGACGATGTCCACGCCGGTGATCCATTCGGTCACCGGATGCTCCACCTGCACGCGGGTGTTCATTTCGATGAAGTAGAACTCCTCGTTTTCGTACAGGAACTCGAAGGTGCCCGCGCCGCGATAGCCAATCTTCTTGCAGGCCGCCACGCAGCGCTCGCCGATCTTTTCGATCAGTTTGCGCGCGATGCCCGGTGCCGGCGCCTCTTCGATCACCTTTTGGTGCCGGCGCTGCATCGAGCAATCGCGCTCGCCCAGATAGACCGCGTTGCGGTGCTTGTCGGCCAGGACCTGGATTTCGATATGGCGCGGGTTCTGCAGGAACTTTTCCATGTACACCGCAGGATTGCCGAACGCGGCACCGGCTTCGGCCTTGGTCATCTGCACGGCGTTGACCAGCGCCGCCTCGGTGTGCACCACGCGCATGCCACGGCCGCCGCCGCCGCCGGCGGCCTTGATGATCACCGGGTAGCCCACGGCCTTGGCGATGCGGCGAACCTGCACCGGGTCATCGGGCAGTTCCCCCTCGGAGCCGGGCACACAGGGCACGCCGGCGCGGATCATGGCCTGCTTGGCAGACACCTTGTCGCCCATGCTGCGGATCGACTCCGGCGTCGGGCCGATGAACTGAAAGCCGCTCTTTTCCACGCGCTCGGCAAAGTCGGCGTTCTCGGACAGGAAACCGTAGCCGGGGTGGATGGCTTCGGCATCGGTGACTTCGGCGGCCGAGATGATGGCCGGCATGTTCAGATAGCTCAGCGGCGACGGCGCAGGGCCGATGCAGACCGCTTCTTCGGCCAGTTTGATGTACTTGGCTTCACGGTCTGCCTCGGAGTAGACCATCACCGCCTTGACCCCCAACTCGTGGCAGGCACGCTGGATGCGAAGCGCGATTTCGCCACGGTTGGCGACAAGAATTTTCTTGAACATGGGCGCCTTATTCGCTTATTCGATGACGAACAACGGTTGCCCGTATTCGACGGCCTCGCCGTTTTCGCCGAGAATGCGGGTGATCGTGCCCGACTTGTCGGCCTCGATCTCGTTGAGGATTTTCATGGCCTCGATGATGCAGATGGTCTCGCCCTCCTTGACCTGGCTGCCCACTTCGACAAAGGCCTTGGCGCCGGGGCTCGACGATCGGTAAAACGTGCCCACCATGGGCGACTTGACGATATGGCCGGCGGGCGCCGCAGCCACTGGCGGGGCGGGCAGTTCCGCCACCGGGGCCGCAGCGGCGGCGGGCGCAGGGGCCGGCATGGCGGCCGGCGCATGTTGCGAGAGCATGGCGGCGCCGCTCTTGACGATGCGGACCTTGCCTTCGGCCTCGGTGATTTCGAGTTCCGAGACATTGGACTCGGACACCAGGTCGATCAGGGTTTTGAGTTTTCGCAGATCCATGGGCGCTCCGACGGCGGTGACTGAAGAGGGCGCGAATTTACTCCAATCCCGCCCTATCGCCGTCATCCGTGCGCATTTTTCGTGAACTTCAGGCGGCCCACTGCCGCAACTCCTGCGCCGTCAGCGGCCCCGATTTGCGTTCTCGCACCCGCCCCTGCCGGGCGTCCAGCACCACGGTAAAGGGCAGGGCGCCGCTCGGATTGCCCAAAGACCGGCTCAGATCGGCGCCACCCAAACCCGCCAGTCCGACCGGAAATTCCAGCGGCGTGTGCTGCAGGAAGCGGCGCACGGATGCCGGTCGATCAACGGCCAAACCCAGCACTTGCCAGCCCCTGGCGGCATGTTCACGGTAAAAGGCATTGAGCATCGGCAGCTCTTGCACGCAGGGCGGGCACCAGGTGGCCCAAAAGTTGATCAGCAGCGGCCGGCCGGCAAAAGACTTCAGCACCAGCACCCGGCCCTCGGGCGTATCGAATTGCAGACCCCACAGTGCCTGCTCGGCACCGGACGGCCCGGCCCATGGCGCAAACCGCCAGCAGGCCAGGCCGCCGAGCGCGGCAGCGCCAGCAACGCCGGCATACAGCAGGCGGCGCCGCGCAGCAGATGCGGGCGCGCATTCGGGCGATTCAGATGCTTCGGGCGCTCCAGGCGGGGTCATCACACCATCGGCTCCTGTAGCAGGCGGCGCACGGCCGCCATGTCAGCGCGCGGGGGCCGGCCTTGGGTGTCGGGGCGCAGGGCGCCGCGCAGTTCATCGAGGTCATGGATCAACAGATGCACGCCGACCATCTCATGGAGCACGGGCGATGGGCAGCTCAGGCTCAGGGCCTCGACCGATCGCCGATGAAAGCCCGGCACCGTGCGCGGTTCGTAGTCCACATGGTGATCTATCAGCGCTATCTCGGCGGATTTGGGATCGTCACAAAACAGGTGCAAATAGATATCCGACGAGCGCGTGGCCGTGCCATACCAGACTGAGCCCCCCAGATAGGGGCGAAAGACCGCCATGCGCTCCATCCAGACCAGTGCCAGTTGCCGCAGCGCGCGCAACTCGCGCGGCTGCGTGTCGGCGCAGGACAGCCGGATGAACTCCCGCACTGCCGCCTCGACCTGATCGTTGTCGGGCAGCGGTGTGCGGGCCGGCAGTCCCATCTGGCGCAGCGCCCTGCGCTTGGCAGGCCCCCATTCAAGCCCTTCTTGCACCACCAGGCGGGCCGCAGTGTGGGCAATGTCGGCGCTCAACGTGGTGTGCATGGCAGTGGGGGACAGCGCAAGAAAGCGCCATTGTGGCTTGCGCCGCTGCACCCGACCATAAAATCTGCGCCCATGCACATTCACATACTGGGCATCTGCGGCACCTTCATGGGCGGTCTGGCAGCGCTCGCGCACGCGGCGGGCCACCGGGTGACGGGTTGCGACGCTGGCGTCTATCCCCCGATGAGCGAGCAGCTCAGTGCACTGGGCATTGATTTGATCGAGGGTTTTGGCGCCGACCAGTTGGCGCTCAGGCCCGACATGTTCGTGATCGGCAACCTGGTCAGCCGCGCCCGGCAGCCCGACGGCAGCCCGAAGTTCCCGCTGATGGAAGCCATCCTGGATGCCGGCCAGCCCTACACCAGCGGCCCCCAGTGGCTGGCCGAGCAACTGCTGCCGGGGCGCCATGTGCTGGCCGTCGCGGGCACCCACGGCAAGACCGGCACCAGTTCGATGCTGGCCTGGATACTGGAATGCGCGGGGCAGCAACCGGGCTTTCTGATCGGCGGCGTGCCGCTGAACTTTGGCCTGTCTGCCCGGCTCGGCGCGCCGCAACGCCCGCTCCCGGCCCCTGCCCCGCTGGGCGCGACGCCGCTGTTCGTGATCGAGGCGGACGAATACGACACCGCCTTCTTCGACAAGCGCAGCAAGTTCGTGCACTACCGGCCCCGCACGGCGGTGCTCAACAACCTCGAATTCGACCACGCCGACATCTTTGCCGACCTGGCCGCGATCGAACGCCAGTTCCACCACTTGGTGCGCACCATGCCGGCATCGGGCCGCGTGGTCGTCAACGGACTGGATGCAAGCCTGGCCCGCGTGCTGCAGATGGGCTGCTGGAGCCAGGTGACCCGTTTCGGCGTGGACACGATGAGCGCCTTCGGCGCGGAAGGGACAAGCGCCTTCGGCGCAGAAACGATCAGCGCCTTCGGCGCCGAAGGCCCCCCCCAGTCCTTCGACGTAACGCACCAAGGCCAAAAGCTGGCCCGCGTCGAATGGGCGCTGACCGGTGTGCACAACCAGCTCAACGCGCTGGCCGCCATCGCCGCCGCGCAGCATGTGGGCGTGGACCCCGGGCAGGCCGCAGCGGCCCTGGCCACATTCCGCAACGTCAAACGGCGCATGGAACTGCGCGGCATCGTCGGCGGCGTTGCCGTGTATGACGACTTTGCCCACCACCCGAGCGCGCTGCGCACCACCCTGGACGGGCTGCGCCGCAGCCTGGGCGCCGGAGCGCGCATCCTGGCCGTGTTCGAGCCGCGCAGCAACACCATGAAACTGGGCACGATGAAAAGCCGGCTGCCATGGGCGCTGGAACCGGCCGACCTGGCGTTTTGCCTCACCGCAGGACTGGATTGGGACGCCGCACAGGCGCTGGCCCCGCTGGGCGTAGGCCCCGGCCTGCGCGCGCAGACCGCCCCCGATAGCGCCACGCTGCTGGCCCAGGTCACGCAAGCGGCCCGCCCCGGCGACCATGTGGTGTGCATGAGCAATGGCGGCTTTGACGCAATGCCCGCCAAGCTGCTGCAAGCACTACAAAAACAATAGCTGCCGGCGATTGCCCCACCAGCGCCGGTGGCTGATCTCGTGCTTCAGAGGTCGGGCATCAATCGTCGGCTGCGTGCGTCCGAGCCACAGGGCCGCAGGGCAAGAACGGCCCGTTGCAGGTCTTTTCTGCGCCGGTCAGAGATATCTATCTGGCGGCGCTCCGCTTCAAGAGCGCCTCCCGCGTGACCATGCCCGGAGCGTTTTCGGCGCGGCCACTCTGAGCACCCAAAGCGCTCAGGCCCCCAACTCTGCCGCCATCATGCGCTCGATCACGCGGCGCGACTGCACGCCGCCGGCGTCGATGTTGAGCGTCAGCAACTTGCGCTCGGGGTAGTGCAGCAGGTTTTGCTGCTGCATTTCCAGCATCTGCCGGTCTTCGGCAAAGATTTTGCCCTGGCCCTCCCGGATCCGGGCCGTGAGGGTCGGGTCTTGCGGGTTGAAGTGGCGCGCCATGCCCCAGAAGTAGTGGATCGAGGTCTCGGTCTCGGGGGTGATGAAGTCCACCACGATGCACGCAACCTTCTTGTCGGCCGCAGCCTCATGGCCACCGAGGCCCGCCAGCGCCACGCCCACCTCAATCAGCACATGGCTCGGCGGCGTGAAGTGGCAGATCTGCCAGCGGTCTACCGGCTGGTCGTCGGGCAATCCGTTCATGCGCAGCGCCATCTGCCAAAAAGGCGGCGCCTGTATGCCTGGCATGAAGCGGCTGGTGATCACCTCGTCGCCCGCCATGTGCGTCTTGCAAGGCGCCTCGTCGATCTCCTTTTGCCCGATGCTGCTGGCATGCACATAGGTCTCGTGCGTCAAGTCCATCAGATTGTCGATCATCAGCCGATAGTCGCAACCGATGTGGTAGCGGCCGCCGCCAAAAGCCCACTCGGGGTTGTCGGCCCAGTGCAGATGCACGATCCTGGCGGGGTCGGCCAGCGCGGCATCGCCCGGCCAGACCCAGATGAAGCCGTAGCGCTCGACCACCGGAAAGCTGCGCGTGCGCGCAAAACCCTGCACCCGCTGGCCGGGCATCGACAGCGCCCGACCGTCGCACCCCACCCGCAGGCCGTGGTAGCCGCAAGTCAGTTCGCCGTCGCACACCCGGCCCAGTGACAGCGGCGCGCCGCGGTGGGGGCAGAAGTCTTCCAGCGCGGCGACCCGATCCGGCGCGGGGCGATAGAAAACGATGGGCTGGCCGCACACCTTGCGGCCCAAGGGCTGCTCGGCAATCTCGTCGGGCGTGCAGGCGACATACCAGGCGTTCTTTGGATACATGTTTGTCTCTCCGGTCGTGGGGCAGAACCTGCCATCGGCCCTGTATGCCCGATTGTGCAAAAGCCCCCGGCGGCTGTACACACAAGAAACCGGAACAACAGATATCGCGGCTTGGCATACTGCGCAAGCCCCCGTCCTGCACAGCGCTGCGGCGCCTGCCGCGCGGGTTTCGAACGGCCCGCCACCCCTGCCCTGTCGACCGCAGTGGTTATCAAAATAATAGCTGATGGCGCTTTGTTCATAGGCATCAGAGCGTAAAGCTGCTTGCACTGACGGACATGCATTCGATAATGCGCTGCATGACCGAACTGATCCTGATCCGCCACGGAGAGACCGACTGGAACCGCGAACTGCGCTTTCAGGGGCAGGTGGATGTGGCCCTCAATTCCCTGGGCCATGAGCAGTCCCGCCGCCTGGCCGAACGCCTGGCCGCAGAGCGCCCGGTGGTAGACCACCTGATCTGCAGCGACCTGGTGCGCACCCGGCAGACAGCGCAGCCGAGCCTGCAGGTGCTGTTTCCGCAGGCCTGCATCGAAACGCTGACCGACAGCAGCTTGCGCGAGCAGGACTTTGGCGTGGTCGACGGTATGCGGGTGGACGACATCAAGGCCGCGCACGCCGACGCCTGGGCCCGATGGCTGCGCTTCGATGCCGACTCCGGCATGCCCGGCGGCGAGACCACGCGCCAGTTCCACACCCGCGTGATGGGCGCCGTGCGCCGCATCGCGCAGCAACATGCGGGCAAGACGGTGCTGGTCGTGACCCACGGCGGCGTGCTGGACATGATCTGGCGCACCGCCCATGGCCAAGGGCTGGCCGGCCCGCGCCAGAGCGACATCCCCAATGCGGGCCTGAGCCGCGTGCGGGTCGATGGCGATGCGCTGCAAGTGCTGCACTGGGCCGACACCCGGCATCTGGCGGATCTGCCCGCACAGCCGGTGTACGACCAAGCCAGACTGCTGGTGCGCTGATGGCGGGCGCCGCCGCCGTTCAGCCGCCGCCGATCAGCGCCAGATAAGCCTTGCGCGTCTGCGCCGACACCGACGCGATCAACTGCCCATGCGGTGTCTGATGGTGCGCCAGCATGCGGGCCGTGGCCACCGCCTTGGATTTGCAAAACCAGTGGCAACTGTGCTGCATCAAAAACAGCTCGGCCGTCATCATGTAGGCCCGCTCCTTGGGCGACAGATGATCGGTGTTGTGCACCACATGCGCAATGCCACGGGCGTGGATGGACAGCACCCGGCGCATGTCGAAGGTCCGTCCGGGGAAAATCTTTTCGGCAAACGGAATCGGCAGCGCCAGGCGGCTGACATGGGTGTGGGCC
Organism: Verminephrobacter eiseniae EF01-2; assembly: GCF_000015565.1. Taxonomy (NCBI): domain Bacteria; kingdom Pseudomonadati; phylum Pseudomonadota; class Betaproteobacteria; order Burkholderiales; family Comamonadaceae; genus Verminephrobacter; species Verminephrobacter eiseniae. The sequence continues at coordinate 1,657,924 of NC_008786.1, read as the reverse complement.
TTGTCCACTTTGGCAAAGTCGGCGGCAAACAGGTCAAACTGCTCGCTCAGCTGTGACTCGGTGGTGCCGAGCAGACTCCAGATCTGGCTGCGCCGCTCATCGGTGCTTTCACCCAGGGCGCGCAGATAGCCATCGGTCAGGGCTTGCATCAGCTGCTCGATCTGGTAGTTGGCCAGATGGCGGCCCAGCAGCACGATGCGCTTGCGCTGCTCCTTGGCGTTGAGCATGAAGGTGCCGGCGGCAATCAGGATTGCCAGGATCAAGAGGTCCATGCGGAGGTCATTGGTTCAAGTGTTGGCATCTACTGCGACCGCTGCCGCAGCGGGCAGCGCCTGAACCGGTGATTCTAATTTTTATACCCCGGCACCGCTGCGCCCGTTCGGGGACTCCCCATGGACCCTAAGCCCTTCTCTGAAGCGCAACCTGACCTGTGAATACGGTCCTCAGTCGCGATTTCTCATACAGCAGACCAGACGCTGCCAGCACCCCGAACAGTGCATAGCCCGCACCGACCACACCGCCGAGTGCGACGATCCACTGGCGATCACGCTGTCACCCAGCATGGCCGATCGGATGAAGTTGCAGGTAAACGAGATGGTGGGTGTCATTTTTTGCGGCGTTGCGTCGTAGCCGATCACCCCGCCCATGACCCTGAGGTTTCCCCACAACTCCGCACCGCAGGCCAGCTCAGGCTTGAAGGGGGTTGTAAGCGGTGTCGGACGATGTTGGCTTTGTATGATGACAGTTCACGAACGAGGGATAAACTTGACGGCCAGAACGCAAAGCAACGATTGGGCAGATGACGAATTTGGAGAGGCCGACTTCGGGGATGCCCGGCTCACACAACGCCTGGCGGTGCTGGCCAGAAAAATATCGCAGGACACGAGCGAGTTCAATTTGACGCATTTGCCGGCCACCGAAGGACTGGGGCTGGGCACCGGCGGTAACCGACATGGTTTCATGATTCACAGCCAATTGGCCGTCAGCCCCGAGGGCCTGCCCCTCGGTGTGCTGGGCATGAAGACCTGGGTTCGAGCAGCCGAAGAATCGGGCAAGAGGACAAAGCGCAAGAAACTGCCCATTGCGGACAAGGAAAGCGTGAAATGGCGCGCAGGCCATGAACGACTGGTAGCCCTCGAGGCCCACTGCAAAGACACGCACATCGTTGGCATCAGTGATCGGGAAGGCGACATCTACGACGTATTCATGGCGCAGCGCATCGAAGGTGTCGACTCGCTGGTCCGGGCGGCCTGGAACCGGCGGGTTGAGCATGAAGAGCAGTACCTGTGGCAAACCGTTCTGGGCACACCCGTGCCGGGAGAAACCGACTTGCTGGTGCCGGCGAGTGCGAACACCCGGAAACCGGCACGCACTGCACGGCTGGCGCTGCGCTGCACGAAGGTGCGCTTGCGCGCTTGTATTTGTGGATAAACCTCGGCTCCCAATCACTCCCCGGAAACCTCACTTGGCCAAAGCCTCCACGATCCGCGATATTGCTGCGTTGGCAAAGGTGTCCAAGGCAACCGTCTCACGTTATCTCAACGGCACCCTCGACTTGCCGCAAGAAACCAGGCGGCGCATCGACGACGCGGTGCTTGCGCTCAATTATCGGCAAAACAGTCTGGCACGTCGCTTGAGCATCGGCAGCAGCGAGATGATCGGCTTGGTCATGCCGGATGTCGCCAATCCCTTCTTTGCCGAACTGGCCGATGCGGTTGAGCAAGCGGCATTTGAAGGCGGCTTTGGTCTGGCCTTGTGCATCACGCGCAACCAACTTGCGCGCGAAGCGCTCTATCTGGGTTGGCTCGACACACAACACCTCGACGGCCTGATTTTTGCGACCAATCGCCCAGACGACGGCTCGCTTGGCAAACTGATCGGCGAGCGCAGCAACATCGTCCTGATCGATGAGGATGTGCCGGGAGTGGACATCCCGAAGGTCTTCGTCGACAACATCGAAGGCGGCTATCTGGCCACGCGGCATTTGCTCGACGCCGGTCACACCCGCATTGCGCATGTCACCGGGCCGGCAGCGCTGTTCACCGTGCGCGAACGCCTGGCGGGCTATCGGCGCGCGCTTGACACCGCGCACATTCCGTTCGACGCCTCGCTGGTGCTGTTTGGAAGCTACGAGCGCCGCTTCGGTCAGACCGCTGCGGCAGAGCTCGTCGCCCGCGACGATGCCCCGACTGCCATATTCGCGGGCAGTGATTACCTGGCGGTCGGCATGCTGGAGACGCTGCGCGACTGCGGCCTGGACGTGCCAGGCGACATGTCGATCGTCGGCTTCGACGACATGGAATTTGCCAGCCTGCTGATGCCGCCGATCACCACGCTCAAGCAATCCGCGCGTGAGATGGGCAGCGCTGGCGTCGCCATCCTGCTGGCCATGCTGGCCGACCACAGCCCTGCCCCGGCAACGGGAGCGCCGGTTCAGCGGCTGCCGGTGCGCCTGATCGAACGCGCTTCCGTGGCGCCGCCGCGCAAGAAACCCCTGTCAAACGCCGATTGAGGGAAACGATTGACATCCACATGCGCTCCGCATAAGCTGATGGTAAACCGGTTTACAAACATGCTGCGATGCCATGCCGGTGGTGCAGACGGCGCGGCGTTCCCGGACGTGCGTGCCACACATCCAGAAAGGGGATTTCGATGAGTGCAGTTCCATCCTTGCGCCGGACCACCGTTGCCGCTGTGGCTTTCCTGGCGCTATCCATCTTCGGTTCAGCGGGCTTTGCGGCAGACCGGAAGAAAATTGCGCTGGTGCAAATCAATCAGGAAGCGCTTTTTTTCATCCAGATGAACCAGGGTGCTCGAGCGGCGGCGAAAGCAGCCGGTGTCGATCTGGTGATCCATAACGCCAACAATGATCCGAGCGCTCAAACCAACGCCATCGAGACCTACATTCAGCAAAAGGTCGATGCCATCTTGGTTGCTGCGATCGATGTCAACGGTATCAAACCGGCCATCAGCGAAGCCAGGAAGGCCGGCATTCCAGTCGTCACCATCGACGCCATCGTGGATGGCGACAACGCCGCGCAGGTCGGCGTGGACAACTACAAGGTTGGCGTGGATATCGGCAAGCACACGGCAAACTACATCAGTAAAACGCTTGGCGGCAAGGCGCAGGTCGGCGTCGTGGGCGCGCTGAACTCTTTCATTCAGAACGTGCGTCTGGACGGCTTCAAAGCCGGGCTGGCAAGCGTGCCAGGCGCGAAGATCGTATCGATAGTGGATGGCCAGAACGTGCAGGATCAGGCACAGACGGCGGCTGAAAACCTGATTTCCGGCAATCCTGGCTTGCAGATCGTCTACGCGACCGGCGAACCCGCATTGATCGGCTTGGTGGCCGCAGCCCAAGGCGCTCGCCTGAAAATCGTCGGCTGGGATTTGAGCGCGCAGGCGATCAAGGGCATCGATGCCGGCCTGGTCGCCGCCGTCGTGCAGCAAGATCCCGAAGGCGAAGGGCGCGCCGCAGTCGGCGCAGCCATCAAACTGATCAACAAACAGGCGGTTGAAAAGAACATCTCGGTGCCGGTCACGATAGTGACGAAAGAGAATGTCCACCAATACCGGGCGATCTTCAGGTAAGGCCGCGAGGTCGCGGTTTTTGAAGGAAATGCGCATGAGCAACGCGGCAGTGAGCAATGAGGCAAAGCCTGCGCGTGTGCGCATGGAGAACATCACCAAGAGTTTCGGTGCCGTGCAGTCGTTGCGCGGGGTGAATCTGGAAGTGGCGCCGGGTGAAGTGCTCGGACTGGTCGGCGACAACGGCGCAGGCAAATCGACGGTATCGAAAGTGCTGTCAGGCGCGCTCATTCCCGATAGCGGGCGCATTGAAATCGACGGCCAGCCGGTGCACTTCAGCGGCCCTGGCGAGGCGCGCGCGCACCACATCGAAATGGTCTATCAGGACCTGTCGCTATGCGACACCATCGACATGGCAGGCAATCTGTTTTTGGGGCGCGAACCAATGCGGCGCGTACTGGGCGTGCCGCTGCTCGATCACGCCAGGATGCACCGCGACGCGCAGGAGATGCTCCGCGGCCTTGGCATTCGCATTCCCAACACCCGGCTCGATGTCGAAAACCTGTCCGGCGGTCAGCGGCAGGCGATTGCCATTTCGCGCGCGGTCTCCTTCGACCCGAAAGTGCTGATCATGGACGAACCGACCGCCGCGCTCGCCGTGGCCGAAGTCGAGGCGGTGCTTGAACTGGTGCACACCGTCAGCCGACGTGGTGTGAGCGTGATTCTGATCAGCCATCGTCTGCAAGACCTGTTTCTCGTCTGCGACCGCATCAGCGTGATGTACGAGGGACAAAACATAGCAGACCGAAAAATCGGCGAGACCAATCTGGAAGAAATCGTCGACCTGATCGTCGGGCGTAAATTCAGTGCGCGTTCGGCGCGCGCCCTGGCCTGATCATGACAGCGCGGCCATTCCAGCATCTGCGGCATCTGCGCCATGCCGGCGTGGCCAGCATCGCCGTCTTCTTCATCTGCTGTGTGCTTGCCTTCAGTGTGGCCACCGATACCTTCCTGAGCGCGGGCAATCTGCTCAATGTGCTGCGGCAGAGCGCGCCACTGCTGATCGTGGCCACCGCCATGACGCTGGTGATCACCACCGGCGGCATCGACCTGTCGATCGGTTCGACGCTTGCGCTGGTTGGCGCGCTCGCGGCCATTGCGTTGCAGGCCGACGTGCCAGACATCGTCGTGCTGCTCGGCGGCGTGCTGCTCGGCGCATCGATCGGCGCGCTCAACGGCTACTTTATTGCCTGGGCCGGCATGCCAGCCTTCATCGTGACGCTGGGCACCTTGTCGGTCGTGCGCGGCATCGCGTTGCTCATCACGCAAGGCTATTCGGTGCCGGTCAGGGACATCGGCTGGTTCGTTCAACTCGGACGCGGACACCTGTTCGGCGTGCCGCTGCCCGCGCTGATCGCCATATTGACGCTATGCGCCGGATGGGTGGCGCTGCGCCACATGCGCTTTGGCCGCTACGTGGTCGGCATCGGCACCAACAGCGAGGGTGTGCGCCGCGCCGGCGTCAAGGTGCGCATCGTGACGCTGAAAGTCTACATCCTCAGCGGCGCGGCGGCGGGGTTGGCCGGTCTCATCACCACGGCCCGGCTTGGCAGCGGCTCGTCCAACCAAGGCGTCGGTTTCGAGCTTGCCGTGATCGCTGCGGTGGTGCTCGGCGGCACCAATCTGTTCGGTGGCCGCGGCACCATCGTCGGCACCTTGCTCGGCGCACTGAGCATCGCCGTGCTCGGCAATGGCCTGATCCTGATCCACGTATCGCCGTTCTATACGCAGATCATCCAGGGCGCGATCATGCTTCTGGCAATCTGGATGAACACGCGCATTTTCACCTCGCAGCCAAAACAATGAACTCCCTCTTCCGCCATGCTGAGCCATTGCCGGTTGGTGTCAAGAGCGGTCATGTGATGACGGTGCTTGGCCCCTTGCCCGTCGAACGGATGGGCGTGACGCTCATGCACGAACACATTTTGCTCGATGCATCCGGCAAGTGGCAGCCATCGTCGTGCTGCGCAGAGCGCCATATCGGCGAGCAGAAAGTGCACATCGGCATTCTCGGTGCGCTGCGGATGAATCCACTCATGAACCGCGACAACTGCCAGCTTTTCGACGCCGAGCTTGCGATCGATGAGTTGATGCGCTTTCGCGAACTGGGCGGCGATACCGTCGTCGACCCGACCAACCTCGGCATGGGCCGCGATCCATCGGCATTGCAGAAAATTGCGCGGCGCACCGGACTGAACATCGTGATGTCAACCGGCTTTTATCTGGAGCCTTCGCACCCCGCCTATGTCAGCCAGAAATCGATCGATGAACTGGCGGCACAATTGATTTTCGATGTCGGTGGCGCAGACGCAAAGCCCGCTGTGGTCGCCGGACTGATCGGCGAAATCGGCGTGTCGGCAAGTTTCACCGCCAACGAAAAAAAATCGCTGCGCGCCGCCGCGCGCGCTGCTGCCGCCACCGGCGTGCCACTGTCCATTCATCTGCCGGGCTGGGCGCGGCATGGGCATCGTGTGCTGGACATCATCGAAGCAGAAGGTGCCGATCTGAACCACACCGTGCTGTGCCACATGAACCCAAGCCACATGGACACGGCATATCAGCACGCGCTCGCGCGGCGCGGCGCATGGCTCGAGTACGACATGATCGGCATGGAGTATTACTACGCAGACGAGGATGCGCAATCGCCGTCGGACCAGGAAAACGCCCGCGCGATCAAGGCATTGATCGATGCCGGCTTCATCGACCGGCTGCTCATGTCGCAGGATGTCTTTCTCAAGACCATGCTGACCTGCTACGGCGGTCACGGCTATGGCTACATTCTGAAATATTTCGTGCCGAGGCTGCGTCGCCACGGCGTGACGGATGAACAGATCGAAACGCTGATGATCACCAATCCGGCCAAGGTTTTTTCTTGACACTGCGCCGCAATCCATTTCACAGGAGAGGTAATGACCCAAGCCATCTTGCTCGCAGGGGAAAGCTGGACCAGCATGTCGACACACATCAAAGGTTTCGACCAGTTTCCGACGGTGACACACCACCATGGCGCAAAGCTCTTTCTCGACGCGATGAAAGACAGCCGCTACTCGGTCAGGCACATGCCCAACCACGAAGCCCAGGAAGATTTTCCGGCCACGCTCGCAGGTCTGCTCGCCTATGACGCCATCCTCTTGTCCGACATCGGGGCCAACACGCTGCTGCTGCATCCCGACACCTGGATGAGGAGCCAGCGCACCCCGAACCGCCTGAAGCTCTTGCGCGAATACGTGGCGGCCGGCCGCAGCCTGATGATGATAGGCGGCTACCTGAGCTTTCAAGGCATCAATGGCAGTGCGCGCTTTCACAATACGCCGGTCGAAGAAGTGCTCCCGGTGACCTGCCTGCCCTATGACGACCGCGTCGAAGTGCCGGAAGGCTTCGCGCCGCAGATTGTCGCCGCGCATCCCGTGGTCAGCGGGCTGGGCAGCACATGGCCGCACCTGCTTGGCTACAACGAAGTGCAGGCCAAACCCGGGGCTACCGTCATTGCGACCGTCCCCGATACCGGACATCCGCTGCTCGTGGCAGGCGAATACGGCAAGGGGCGCACGTTGGCCTGGATGAGCGACATGTCGCATCACTGGCTGCCGCCGGAATTTTCCGACTGGAGCGGCAGTGCCAGACTCTGGCTGAACTGCCTCGACTGGCTGACCTCAAGTGCGCCTTGATCGCGCGATGAACACCGCGGCACGGGTCTGCGTCGTTGGCAACGCAGCGATCGATCTGAGCGTGCAGGTCAACGCCCTGCCACTGCCCGGCGAGACGGTGCTCGCGGTGGAGAGCCGCTCCGATTTCGGCGGCAAGGGCGCCAATCAAGCCGTGGTCGCAGCCCGGGCCGGGGCCGAGACGCAATTGTTTGCGGCGCTTGGCTGCGACGCCGACGGCGACCGCATTCTGGCGCGCCTGATTGACGATGGCGTCAACACGCAGAACGTGGTGCGGCTTTCCTGCGCCAGCGACCTATCGATCGTCACCGTCGATGCCCGTGGGGAGAACACCATCGTTACCCGCAACACCGCCGCCGCCGACTACCGACCAGACCTGCACACGCTGCTGGATGCGACCCATGCCGGCGACTGGATCGTGCAACAGGGCAACCTGAGCGCGCCAGTGACCGCAGAGGTGCTCGATACTGCGCGGCGCAAGCAACGGCGCACCCTGCTCAATCCGGGGCCAGTGCGCTTCGATTGCCGACCGATGCTCGCCCATGTCGACATTCTTGTCGTCAATCAGGTCGAAGCGGCCGCACTGACCGCACTCGACAACCCGGCGCATGCTGCCGCAGCGCTGCACGACGCAGGCGCGCGCGAGGTACTGATCACGCTTGGCGCGCAGGGTGTGCTCTGGTGCGACGAGCATGGGGCAAGGCTGGCTGCGGCAGTGCGCGCCCAGGCCATCGATACCGTTGGCGCTGGCGACGCTTTCTGCGGCACGCTCGTCGCTGCGCTGGCACAAAATCTGACCATGCCCATTGCGCTGCGTTGGGCATTATCAGTTGCCGCATCGAGCGTGACGCGGCGAGGCAGCCAAGCCAGCTTTCCCGATCGCGCAACCATGCGCGATTTACGAAACGCATCAGCCGACGCTGAATGAATCCCCGCGCTGCTGCGAGGAATCAATCAACCAGAGAGGGTATTGAATCAAAATGGAAACTTCATTGGCTGTGGGACGCGGCAGCACCGATTGCGTCGAAAAGATTTTTGGACGCGCGCGCGGGGTCGTGATCGGCGTGATTCACTGTCCAGCCTTCCCCGGGGCGCCGCGCTATCGAGACATGTCGGCAGCAGCCCTGTATGAAACTGCACTCGCCGATGCCCTTGCATATGCGCGTGGCGGTGTCGATGGACTGATCGTCGAGAATCACGGCGACATACCCTTCTCGAAACCTGAAGACATCGGTCATGAAACCTCGGCGTTCATGGCCGTGACCGCCGACCGCATCGCGCGAGAAACCGGCCTGCCGATCGGCATCAACGTGCTGGCCAACGCCGCGATGGCGGCGCTGGCCATTGCTGCGGCCAGCAATGCCGCGTTCGTGCGCGTCAATCAATGGGCGAATGCCTATATTGCGAACGAAGGCTTGATTGAAGGCGCAGCAGCGAGCGCGCTGCGCTACCGCGCCCGGTTGCGGGCGACCGGGGTCCGTGTATTTGCGGATGCACACGTCAAACATGGCGCTCACGCGATTGTGGCAGACCGCTCGCTCGAAGAACTGGTGCGCGACGTCGAATTCTTTGATGCAGACGCGATCATCGCCACAGGCCAGCGCACCGGCGACGCCGCCAGCCCGGATTATCTGAAGCAAATCCGGGCGGCGACGGCATTGCCCTTGCTGATTGGCAGCGGCTGCACGGAACACAACATCAGCGAGATACTCTCGATCGTCGATGGCGTGATTGTGGCAAGCTCCCTGAAGGCGGGCGGCCAATGGTGGAATCCTGTTGATGAAGCAAAGGTTCGGGCATTCATGCGCGCCGCCCGTTAGTCGTGCCATCGAATGGCACTGCACGAACAGGCGCCGACGGAAATCCTGATGCTGAATTTTTGGTGCAGCTCAAATACGAGGTGGAATCGGGCCGCAGGGCAGTGATCAGGCGCTGCTGCGCCTGTCGAAAAAGCCCACCCAACACGCAGTGATGATTGTCAATTTCTCATCTCGACGCAGACAAATTACACGCAAATCGAGCTTGCCGATCCGCTGCAGATCGAGCCCCAGTGAGCCAATCACACGGCCATCCCCACTTCAATGAATCGCCGATGAGCGGAACACCACCCCTGACCCGGCCCGCCCCTGACCCGCTCCAGAGCGGTGCGGCCATCGGCGCAGCGCCCGCAGGCCCGATCCATGCTCCCTGGCCGGCTCAGGGTAGTTCTTTGTTCACCGTCGGCGCCGACGGATCGCGCGGGCCTATGGTGCCCAGGCGGCTTTTGAGCGACTGGGGCTGTCCCGTGAACAGCGCGGCGTAGACGGTGGTGTTGGCCAGCACCTTCTTCACATAGTCGCGCGTCTCGGCAAAGGGGATGTTTTCGATCCAGATGGCGGCGTCGAGCTCCGGGCCGTTGCGCCAACTGCGCGGGCGCCCCGGGCCGGCGTTGTAGGCGGCGGCGGCCAGCGGCATGGAGCCGGCAAAGTCGTCGAGCGCGAGTTTCAGGTAGGCCGTGCCGATGGTGATGTTCGTGTCGCGGTCGGTGAGTTGGCCGGGGCTGAAGTCGGTCAGCCCGATCTTTCTGGCAGTCCAGCGGGCCGTGGCGGGCATCACCTGCATCAGGCCCGCAGCGCCCGCATGCGAGCGGGCATCGATCACGAAGCGACTTTCCTGGCGCGTCAGCCCGTACACATAGGCCGGATCGATGCCTGCGCTGCGGGCACGATCGAGCACCGCCTTGCGAAACGGCGTGGGGTAGCGCTGGCCGATGTCGATCGCGCCCTTGGTGCGTTCGCTGGTGTTGATGCAGCGGTCCCAGACCTCGTGCTGGCAGGCGAAGTCGGCGGCCGCGAGCAGTTCACGGTCCGGCATGCCGCCGCTTTGGTACAGGCTGGTGCTGTAGTTCCACTCGCGCACGCCCTCGCTGCGCAGGCCCAGCAAGATGGCGTACAGCCCCCGGTTGAGCCCGGGGTTGGCGCGGGCGGCGGCCTTTTCTTCGGCGCTCAGCGGCGCCGGCGCCGGCGGCAGCGTGATGCGCTGGCCCAGTTCTTCCTGCGCCAGTTGCTCATAAAAGCCCCTTGCGCCCCAGGCGCCGGCAATGTCTTGCAGCAGTTGCCGGGCGGCGGCGCGTTCGCTGTCGCCGGGTTTGTCGGCCAGCAGCGCACGCGCTTTCCAGTAGCGCCAGGCGTTGTCCTGGCGGGCCTCGGGGCGCATCGCATCGACGGTCTTGAGCACGGCCCTCCAGCGGCCTGCGCGCAATGCCGCGCGCACCTTCCAGCCCAGCAGATCATCGCTCAGGTCGCTGTCCCGGGTGACGTTGGCGAAGTAGTCCGGCGCGGCGCCGGACAGATTTTGCGCAGCGGCTTTGCCGATCACGCCCCAGGCCCAGTTGCGCTGCTCGGGCGAGAGTTGCACGCCCGGGCGGTTGCCGAGCTGTTGCGCCGCGCCGTCGGGGTTGCCGTTGGCCAGCCGGATCAGGGCCAGCAGCAGCAGTTCCTGCTGCCACTGGCCGCGTTCCGTGGCCCGGTTGCGCAGGTACTTGCCGGGGCTGTCGAGCAACTCCTGAATCTGCTCCAACGCCTGCGGGGCGACGATCTCGACCGCATTGCGCACCACCTGCGGCCGGTTGGCCGCCATGCCCAGGCGGGCCTTGCGCCAGATGTCTGGCGCGCTGAGCTGGTTGGCGCCGTACAGCGTGCCGGCCGCATGGGTGCAGCCGTCGTCGGCGTCGCGCAGCGCATACCAGTTGCTGCGCACGGCGGCGGCCACCGAGGCGCTCGCCTGGCCCAAGAGATGCTCGATCAGCAGCGCATGGCAGCGCACTTCGCGGTCGTCGGACATGCGGTAGTAGGGGTGTTGCTCGGCAAACCGCCCCCAGTCGCGCCGCTGGCCCAGCAGCAGCAGCCAGTCGTTGCGCATGCGGTCTTCTTGGTAGCTGCCGGCGTAGCGCTGCATGAACGCCTGCACCTCCTGCTCCGAGGCTTCCTCCAGACGGGCCTTGAGCTCCCAATACGCCGCCCAGGGCTCCAGCGCATGGCCGCGCGCGGCGGGCAGGAGTTGCTCCAGCTTTTTGCGCTCGCCTTGTTGGAATGCCTGCTGCATCTCCAGCAGGATCTCGTCGCCCTTGTTTTGCGCCCACACCAGGGGCACGCTGCCGGCCAGCAGCGCGCCGGCGACGAGCGGTGTCAGAATTCGATGCCATTGCATGGGGGAATTATCTGATGGACAAAGCAGCCCTTCGGCGCGCGTTGATCGAAGAACGCCTGAACCTGCCCGACCGCCTGCAACGGGCCGATCTGTTGCAGCAGGTCATGCGCATCTGGCTGGTGAACCGGCCCGACACCGTGATCGGCGCCTACTGGCCGATCAAGGGCGAGTTCGACCCCCTGCCCGCGCTGCACCGCTGGCAGGAAGACGGCGAACTGCAGGGCCAGCCCCTGCGCCGCCGCATCGGCTTGCCCGTGGTCGACAAGCAGCACAAGACGCTGAGCTTTCATGCCTGGCACCCCGGCTGCCCGATGGAAGAAGACGCTTACGGCATCCCCAAGCCCAAGGGCACCGGGGCCGTCGTCCCCACGCTGCTTTTCGTGCCCTGCGTGGGCTACGCAGCGGGCGGCTATCGGCTCGGCTATGGCGGCGGGTTCTACGACCGCACCCTGGCCATCTTGCAGCCCAAACCGTTCACCGTCGGCCTGGGGTTCACGCAGGGCTATCTGGACGACTTCGAGCCTGAAGCCTTTGACCTGCCGCTGGACGCCATCCTGAACGACAACGGGGTAGTCTGGCCCATATAGGCAGGAGTACGTTTTGCCTGATTCCATCATCGGCACACATCGGGGCTGGCGCATATGGCACCCGACGGCCACCATGTTCTTGGCCCACGGTGTCCTTTTCGGGGTCTGGGCTACGCAAATACCCGCCTTCAAGGAAAGGCTGGGGCTGGAGCCTCTTGCGCTCAGCCTGATCCTGTTCATGCTCGGCGGCGGCAGTGTTCTTGCCATGGCGGGCAGTGCATGGCTGATCCATCGCATCGGTGTCGTCCATTTGATGCGCATCACTGCCACTTTGCTGTGCGGCTTTGGCATTCTCATTCCGCTGGCGCCTGACGTCATCACCCTCGCCATTGTCGTTTTTCTGTTTGGCGCCTCAGGCGGCAGCATGGATGTGGCCATGAATACACATGCCTGCGATGTCGAAAGGTATGCGGGCCGCCCCTACATGTCTTCCTTCCATGGCATGTGGAGTCTTGGCGGCTTGGCCGGCGCAGGTGCCGGCGCACTGCTGATGCGCGCATTTTCCCCCGCCATCGAAGCCTCGATGATTTCCGTGGCCATGCTCGCGCTGTTTCTGTGGGGGCTGCGAGGGCTTCTCCCGCAGCAGGAACCTGTCGGGCACGCCTCTGAAAAAACGCGCTTCACTCTGGCCGGGCCGGCTCTCATCTTAGGCATCGTGTCGATTTTTGCTTTCGGCGGCGAGGGCATCGTGCTCGATTGGGCGGCGGTCTACATGAAGCAAAGCCTTGCCGCCGGCAGCGAGCTTGCGCTCATGGGCTATGCGGCCTTTGCGGGTTCCATGGCGATCATGCGCCTGGCCGGCGACGTCATCCGCCATCGATTCAGCGCCCGCTCGCTGGTCTGCACCGGGGGCCTGTTCGCAGCGTTCGGGCTGGTGATTGGCCCGCTGAGCAAAGACCCGGCCATCATGATTGCCGGCTGCGCCATCGCCGGCGCAGGTCTTGCCAATATCGTGCCGGTCCTGTTCAGCCTGGCGGGCGCCCTGCCCCGTCCGGGGGTGCAAATTGCCGCTGTTTCAACCATGGGATTCGGCGGCTTGCTCGCCGTGCCGCCGTTGCTGGGCATCATCGGCCAGCATTACGGCTTGGGCACAATCTTTTATGCCGGAGCAGTTGGCGCCGTTGCCATTACCATTCTTGCCTTGTCAGGCATCGATTCATCCCCTGCAAGCCGCGCTGCCGCAGATGCATGAGGGCGTCCCGGATGAACGACACCGCCCGTCCCTGCCCCGCGCAGCCCACCCCCGTGCCCATACTCTGTGCCATATAGTGCGGTGGCAGCGCCGGTCGCGCCGACCGTGCTTTTCCACTTCCCCTGCACAGGTACCCCATGCTCCAGCTTCATATCGGCAGCAAGAACTATTCCTCTTGGTCCATGCGCCCCTGGGTGCTGCTGCGCCAGGCCGGCATCGCCTTTGACGAAGTCCTCGTGCGCTTCGACAGCTTTGCGGCGGACTCGCAATTCAAGCGCAGCATCAACGCCATCAGCCCGGCGGGCAAGGTGCCGGTGCTGGTCGATGGCGCGCTGGTGGTGTGGGACAGCCTGGCGATTGCCGAGTACTTGGCAGAAACCCATGCCGACAAGCGACTGTGGCCCGGCGACCCCCACCAGCGCGCCCGGGCCCGCAGCATCTGCGCCGAAATGCACAGCGGCTTCACGGCGCTGCGCAGACACTGCCCGATGAACATCGAAGCCCGCCTGGCCGACACCGGCGCCCTGATCTGGCGCGACCAGGCTGCGGTGCGCTCCGACATGCAGCGCCTCGTGCAGATGTGGAGCGCGCTGCTGCAAGAGCATGGCGGGCCCCTGCTGTTTGGCGCGTTCTCGATCGCCGACGCCTACTTCGCCCCCATGTGCATGCGCCTGGCCAGCTACGCCCTGCCCGTGCCGCCGCCGATCGCCGACTATGTGCAGCGCGTGCAGGCATTGCCCGGCGTGCGGGCCTGGATCGACGGGGCGCTGGCCGAGAAGGACTTCCGCGATTTCGAGGAGCCTTACCGTCTGCGCCCCATCCCCTGAACGACCGGCATGCAGATCTACATGGTCGGAGGCGCCGTGCGCGACCGGCTGCTGGGTCGCCCGGTGCATGACCGCGACTGGGTGGTGGTGGGCGCAACACCCGAGCAGATGCGCGCGCAGGGCTATCTGCCCGTGGGGCGCGACTTTCCGGTCTTTCTGCACCCGGCAACGCGCGAGGAATACGCGCTGGCCCGCACCGAGCGCAAGAGTGGGCGCGGCTACCGGGGCTTCGTGGTGCACAGCGCGCCCGAGGTGACGCTGCAAGAAGACCTGTCGCGCCGCGACCTGACCATCAATGCCATCGCCACCAGCGCCGATGCATCCGGCGCCGGATGCCTCATCGACCCCCATCACGGCGCCCGGGACATCGCCGCGCGCGTGCTGCGCCATGTCAGCACTGCGTTCCGCGAAGACCCGGTGCGCATCCTGCGCGTGGCGCGCTTTGCCGCGCGCTTGCCCGATTTCACCGTGGCGCCCGAGACCCTGCAACTGATGCGCGAGATGGTCGCGCATGGCGAGACCGACCACCTGGTGGCCGAGCGCGTATGGCAGGAACTCGCGCGCGGGCTGATGGCCGAAAAGCCCTCGCGCATGTTCGAGGTGCTGCGCGCATGCGGCGCGCTCGAGCGGCTGCTGCCCGAGGTGGAGCGCCTGTGGGGCGTGCCCCAGAGCGCCGAGCACCACCCCGAGATCGACACCGGCGCACACCTGCTGCTGGTGCTGGACATGGCCGCGCGGCTGCAAGCCCCGCTGGCCGTGCGCTTTGCCTGCCTGGCGCATGACCTGGGCAAAGGCAGCACGCCCGCCGACATGCTGCCGCGCCATATCGGCCATGAGACGCGCGGCGCCGAACTGCTCAAACACCTGGCCGAGCGGCTGCGCGTGCCCGCAGACTGCCGCGCAACCGCCGACAAGGTGGCGCGCGAGCATGGCCACATCCATTGCAGCAACGCGCTGTCTGCCGCAGCGCTGGTGCGCCTGCTGGAGCGCTGCGATGCGCTGCGCCTGCCACAGCGCTTTGCCGACATCCTGCTGGCCTGCGAATGCGATGCGCGCGGGCGGCTCGGGTTTGCCGAATCGGCCTACCCGCAGCGCCCGCGCCTGACCGCCGCGCTGGCAGCAGCGCAATCCGTGCACAGCAGCGCCATTGCCGCGCAGGCCGCCGCCCGGGGCCTGGCCGGCCCGCAGGTCGGGGCGCTGATCCGCCAGGCGCGGGTGGCAGCGGTGGCGCAGTGGCTCGCCAGCCAATGACACCGCCACTGCCACTGCCACTGTCACTGTCAACACCAACACCAACACCAACACCAACATCAACATCAACATCAACATCAACACCACCGCCAGGCCGCCAGCGGCCTGGCGCCTGCCCGATGCCACAACTCCCACCTCTGACGAGCAGCCACGCGCTCTTTCTCGACTTCGACGGCACGCTCGCCGAACTGGCGCCGCGCCCCGATGCGGTGACCGTGGCCGCCGGGCTGATCGCCACCCTGTCAGCGCTGCACACCCATCTGGGCGGCGCGCTGGCCATCGTGACCGGGCGGCCCGAAGCCGACATCGATCATTTCCTGGCCCCGCTGCGTCTGCCGCTGGCCAGCGAGCATGGGGCCCAATACCGCCTGGCGCACCGCTGCCAGCCGGCCATTGCGCCACCCGGTCTGGCGTCCGTCGTGCGCGCCGCGCGCGAACTCGCGGTGCAGCATGACGGGCTGCTGCTGGAGCACAAAAACGCCGGCCTGGTGCTGCACTACCGGCAGGCGCCGCACCTGGAGCGCCTGTGCCATGACACCCTGGCGCGCGCGATACAGGCCGCCCAAGACCTGGAACTGCAACCGGGCAAATGCATGCTTGAAGTCAAACCCCGGGGCGTGCACAAAGGCCGGGCGATCACCGACTTCATGGCCTGGCCGCCGTTTGCCGGCCGCATGCCGGTGTTTGCCGGCGACGACCTCGCCGATGAAGCCGGCTTTGCCGCCGTACAGGCGCTGGGCGGCTGGGGCATCAAGATGGGCGCAGGAACCAGCATCGCGCAGCACCGCTGCATGACACCCGCTGCATTGCGCGGCTGGCTGTCGGCAGCGCGCAGCCACTGGGAGCGCGCCATCTGACGCCCGCGCAATGCGGCCCTGATGATGCCCCCGATGCCCTCGATGCCGTTGATGCCCGGCGCCGATGATGGCGCGCCGGGCCGCCGGGCCGTCGTCTCCCGCCGCTTGGCCGCAGCCAACCCGCAGCAAGCGGTTCGGCCGTGGCGCTGCGCCAGACCGATGGCCTGTGAACAGGGGCACTACAAGCACTACAGGCACTGCAATACCGCGTACAAAACGCTAGTGTCGCGTCACCGATCAGATGTCGTAGGCTGCGCGCAGCCATCGGAGCGCAGCGCAAGGCGCATCGCGCAGCCCATACCGAGCGTATTGGCAAGCGATGCAACGCCGCGATGCGCTTCGATGGCCAGCGCGGACCGACAGATGATCGGTGACGCGACGCCAGCCACACCACCGCCAACGGGGGATCATCCGCAAGCACGATCAGCACTGACGGCGCTGCACGATGCCGGCCCCGAGAGCCGGCCTGCGCCAGCGGGATCTGATGCCGATGGCCCCACTGGCCAGGTCCGGCATCAGGCTCAAAGCCATTTCGCCAACCCGCCGACCAGCAAACTCAGCAGCAAGGTGGATGCAAGCGGTATCTGCCACTCCCGCCCCAGCCAACGAAACCGCAGGTCTCCCGGCAACCGCCCGAACCCCAGGCGCCGCAGCAGCGGTGACAACCAGCCGATCAGCATCAGCGCCAAGAAGGTGACAAGCAGCCAGCGAATCATGGCCCCAGTGTAGGTGACCCCGCGCGCACGCAAGTACGGTCTGCGCTGGTGCGCTGGCGGGCCGCATGGATTGCCGCTACCACCACCGGCGGCGACCAGCATCGGACGTGCGGTCTTTGGTCTTGGACCTTTGACCTTGGGCGCGAACGGCCCTGACCCAAGCCCGCCCTTTGCGCTGCGGCGTTGCGCTGGCCGGTGTTGCCAGTGCGCGGCGATTCGGCGCAGCGCCGACCCCTCGTCACAGCCGGTGCGACCGGTCGCCGCGCACAAAGCCCAGCGGCTCCCAGGGCTGGCCTGCGCCCAGGGCCAGCACCTTGAACAGTTCGCCCATCTCATGCTCCAGCACCAGCAAGGCCGCGGGCGCGCGTTCTGCCTGTGGCCGCAGTTCCATTTTTGCCAGCAAGCCACAGTTGAGCAAAAAATGCGCCTGCGTGGTGTAGCCCAGCACATGCAGCCCGGCCTCCTGCGCGGTCAGCGCCAGCGCGCTGAAGTTGACGTGGGCCGTGATGTCCTTGCGGCCCAGCGCCAGCAGCGGGTCGCTATCGACCAGATGGCCCTGGTGGCACATCACGGTGCCCATATGGCGCTGGGGGTGGTAGTACTCGCTGGCGCCAAAGCCGTAGTCGAGCAAGAACACCGCGCCCCGCTCGAGCCGATCGGCCAGCGTGCGGATGAAGCCTTCGCCCTGGGTGTGGATTTCGGTCAGGTAGTCCTGCGGGCCTGCGATCCCGACCGGCGGGCGCAGCCCGGTGGGGCGGTCGGCCCAGGCCAGCGCGCCGTCAGCGCCCAGCGCCACGCCGCGCTCATGCCATACGCCGCCTTGCTCACCACCATGGCGGGCCAGCAGTTGCACCGGCATCGCGTCGAGCACCTCGTTGGCCAGCACCACGCCGCTGAACTTCTCGGGCAGCGCATCCACCCAGCGCAGTTTGTGCGCATGGGCCGCCAGCCGCGTTTGCTGGCGCGCGCGCAGATGGCCCGACAGATCGACGATGGTGTAGCGCTGCACCCGCGCGCCCAAGGCATCGAGCAGTTGCAGCGCCAGCGCGCCCGAGCCGGCGCCAAACTCCCACAGTTGCTGCGTGCCCGTGGCTTGCAGCGCCTGCTCCAGTTGCACGGCCAGCGTCTGGCCGAACAAGGGGGTCAGCTCGGGCGCGGTCACGAAGTCGCTGCCCGATGCGGGACTGCTGCCGAACTTGGCGCTGTCATTGGCGTAGTAGCCCAGGCCCGGGGTGTACAAGGCCAGTTCCATGAAGCGGTCGAAGCCGATCCAGCCACCCGCTGCGGCAATGGCCTGGCGGATATGCTGCTGCAGGGCGGTCGTTAAACTGTCAGGTCCTTGGCTCACGGCCTGCATTGTCCTCCCAGATGTCCTGTCCACCTGATTCACCCGCCGCGGTCTCTGCAATAGGCGCAGGTCAGGTGGACACGTCCTGCCCACCCGATTCACCCGCCGCCAGCACCCTGGCCGCCAAGGGGCGCACGGTGCTGGTCACCGGCGCCGCCCGGCGCCTGGGCCGCAGCATGGCGCTGGCGCTGGCGGCCGCCGGCTGGCAAGTGGCTGTGCACTACCGCTCGTCCGCCCAGGAGGCTACGGAAACAGTGGCTGAATGTGAAGGTCTTTCCGGCGCCAGCGCGTCATTTCGTGCAGATTTTCAGGACGAGGCAGCGGTGCGCGCGCTGGTGCCCCGGGTGGTCCGGCATTTCGGCCGGCTCGACGCGCTGGTCAACAGCGCCTCGGTCTTCGAGCATGACAGCGCCGCCAGCTTTGGCTTTGCCGCGCTGGAAAAACACCTGCGCAGCAACACCGGCGCGCCCGTGCTGCTGGCCCAGGCCCTGCACCAGCACATCCTGGCGCGCGCCGCCGCAGACGAGCAGGCGCAAGGCGTCGTGGTCAATCTGCTGGACCAAAAGCTCTGGAACACCAACCCCGACTTCATCAGCTACACCCTGTCCAAGGCCGCGCTCGAAGCCGCCGGCAACATGCTGGCGCTGGCCCTGGCACCGCGCGTGCGCGTGGTCGGCGTGGCCCCGGGCCTGACGCTCACCAGCGCGCTGCTCAGCGCGCAGAAGTTTGCGCAATTGCACCGGCTCAGCCCGCTGGGCCGCTCCTCGACCCCCGACGACGTGGCCGCAGCGGTGCTGTTCGCGCTGGAAAACCGCTCCATCACCGGCACCACGCTGCTGGTCGATGGCGGCCAGCATCTGATGCGCTTCGAGCGTGATTTTTCGATGATGTAACCCATGAACCACGCCGCAGGCACCCAGATCCTCACGCTCACCGGGTTGCGCTTCAACGCCAACCTGGGCATTCTCGATCGCGAAAAAGCGGCGCCCCAGCCGATCCGGATCGATGCCGAACTGAGCCTGGGCCTGCAACCCCTGGCCCCGCGCGACGACGACATCGGCCATGTGCTCGACTACCGCCGCGTGCGCCAGATCATCATTGACGAATGCACGTCCGGGCATGTCAACCTGCTCGAAAGCCTGATCGGCCAACTGGCCAACCGCCTGATGCAACTGCCCGGCGTGCGCGGCGTGCGCGTCAAACTGGCCAAGCTGGAGATTTTTGACGACTGCGAAGTGGCCATTCGCGTCGAGACAGGACAGTGGTGAACCCATGGGCGCAGTGATCGACGACTCCATGCCAGGCCCGGGGGCCGACGCAACCGGCACCGGCCCATCCGACGCCAGGACCGAACGCGAAACCCGCAAACTCGAAAAGCGCCTGTGCCGCGCAGTGGGCAAGGCCATCGACGACTTCCACATGATCGAAGCCGGCGACAAAGTCATGGTTTGCATGTCCGGCGGCAAGGACAGCTACACGCTGCTGGACATCCTGCTCAAGCTGCGCGCCCGCGCGCCCATCGCCTTCGACCTGGTGGCGGTGAACCTGGACCAAAAGCAACCGGGCTTTCCCGCGCATGTGCTGCCCGGGTACCTGGCCAGCGCCGGCGTGCCGTACCACATCGAAACCGAAGACACCTACGGCATCGTCAAAAGGCTGATCCCCGAAGGCAAGACCACCTGCAGCCTGTGCAGCCGCCTGCGCCGAGGCATTTTGTACCGCGTGGCCAGCGAACTCGGCTGCACCAAGATCGCACTGGGCCACCACCGCGACGACATCCTGCAAACGCTGCTGCTGAACATGTTCTTCGGCGGCAAGATGAAAAGCATGCCGCCCAAACTGGTCAGCGACGACGGCCAACATGTGGTGATCCGCCCGCTGGCCTACGTGGCCGAAAAAGACACGGCCCGCTGGGCGGCCCAGCGCAACTTCCCCATCATCGCCTGCAACCTGTGCGGCAGCCAGCAGAACCTGCAACGCCAGCAGGTCGGCCAAATGCTGCGCGAATGGGAGAAAAAACTCCCCGGCCGGGTGGAAAACATGTTCAACGCGCTGCAAAACATCGTGCCCTCGCACCTGCTCGACGCCCGCCTGTACGACTTCAAAAACGCCAGGGCCACGGGCCTGGCCAGCGCGGACGGCGACAAGGCATTCGACCCGCAAGAGCTTGCAACCCCGGCGGAACAAGTGGTGCAAATCGTGCCAACGCGGCGGTCGTCGTGAACCACGGACGGTCTGCAGCACTCACACGGGGACCACTTCTCAGGGAGCACCCTTGCCATGCTGCGCCGATCCACTCTCCCCTTCGCCCTGCTCCTGGGCCTTGCCGCCGCCCTCGCAGGCTGCAGCAGCACACGCCTGGTCGATGGCCAGGTACAAAGCTTTTCCACATTGGCAGCCATGCCCGCGCCGGCCACCTACCGCATCGAGCGCCTGCCCTCGCAGCAAACCCCCGCGTTCGACACACTCGCCGCGCTGGCCGAGCAGTCACTGGCGCGCGCGGGCCTGCAACGCGACGACGCAGCGCCCCGGCTGCTGGTGCAAATCGGCATACAGGCCGACAGCGTGCCGCGCTACGACTCCTTGCGCGGCCCCGGTTTTTACGGCTTTTACGGCCCGCCGCCCTGGGCCTGGCGTGACGGCTGGGGCCTGCACGGCTTTTGGCGCATGGCCGAACCCACACCGCTGTACCGCCGCGCAGTAAGCCTGGTGTTGCGCGATGCCACCACGCAGGCCATCGTCTACGAAACCTCGGCCGTGCATGAAGACACATGGGTCAGCGACCCTGCCGTCTACGGCGTGCTGTTCGACGCCGCACTGAACGGCTTTCCCCAACCCCCCGGTGGCGCGCGCCAAGTGCGCCTGCCGCTGACGCCAACCACCCCCTGACGCCGCCCACATGCAAGCCACCCACATCGTTGCCATCCGCCACGGCGAAACCGCCTGGAACGTGGACACCCGCATCCAGGGCCACCTGGACATCCCGCTGAACGACACCGGCCTGTGGCAGGCCGAGCAACTGGCGCGCGCCCTGGCCGGTGAACCGATAGCCGCCATCTACACCAGCGACCTGCAACGGGCACATGCCACAGCGCAGGCCGTGGCACGGGCCACCGGCGCACCACTGACCGCCGAACCCGGGCTGCGCGAGCGCAGCTTCGGCCGTTTCCAGGGCCGCACCTTCGCGCAGATCGAAGCCGAGCTACCCGCCGACGCGCTGCGCTGGCGCAAGCGCGACCCGCACTATGCGCCCGAGGGCGGCGAGTCACTGCTGACGCTGCACGCGCGCATCGAACGCACCATCGCCACCTTGGCGCAGCCGCACCTGGACGAACAAATCGTGCTGGTGGCCCACGGCGGCGTGCTCGACGCACTCTACCGCCTGGCCACCCGCCAGGACATACAAGCGCCCCGCACCTGGCAACTGTCCAACGCCGCCATCAACCGCCTGCTATGGACCCCCGACGGCCTGAACCTGATCGGCTGGGCCGACACCCGGCACCTGGATGACGCAGTGCGCGATGAACCCAATGCCTGAGGTCTTCAAGACCATCGCCGAACGGCCAGGTGGGCTTGCGCGGCGCACTTCCTGATCGGCCCTGCCCTGCGCTGCCACACATGACGCCATGGGCGACAAACACTGTATGATCATACAGTTGTCCGCCGCACCCCCGCCCCGACGCCATGGACCCCATCGTCTCCTCTGACCTGAAAACCATCCTCCACTCCAAGCGCGCCAACCTCTACTATCTGGAACATTGCCGTGTGCTCGTCAATGGCGGGCGGGTGGAGTATGTGACGGATGCGGGCAAGCGCAGTCTGTACTGGAACATTCCCATCGCCAACACCACCAGCATCCTGCTGGGCACGGGCACCTCCGTCACTCAGGCGGCCATGCGCGAGTTGGCCAAGGCCGGGGTGCTGGTCGGGTTTGCCGGCGGTGGCGGCACGCCCTTGTTCAGTGCCAATGAGGTGGATATCGAGGTGGCGTGGTTCGCCCCGCAATCGGAATACCGGCCTACCGAATATCTGCAAGCCTGGGTGCGCTTCTGGTTTGATGATGCGTTGCGCCTCATGGCGGCCAAAGCCTTGCAGACGCAGCGCTTGCAGCGGCTGCACTCGCAATGGACGGCGCGGCCGTTGCGCGATGCCGGCTTTGTCGTCGATGCGCAGCGTCTGCACGAACTGGTCGCGCAGTTCACCCGGCAGATTGCCATGGCGCCCGATGTCACCGCCTTGCTCACCGACGAGGCGCGGCTGACCAAGGCCCTTTTCAAACTGGCCGTCGAGGCCACCGGCTACGGCGAGTTCACCCGCACCAAGCGCGGCGCCGGCACAGACCCCGCCAACCGTTTTCTCGACCATGGCAATTACCTGGCTTATGGGCTGGGGGCCACGGCCACCTGGGTGTTGGGGCTGCCGCACGGCTTGGCGGTGCTGCATGGAAAAACGCGCCGCGGCGGCCTCGTCTTCGATGCCGCTGATTTGGTCAAGGATGCTGCCATCCTGCCGCAGTCCTTTCTTTCTGCCATGCGGGGCGATGACGAACGGCAGTTTCGACAGCACTGCATCCAGACGCTTGCCAGCAGCGAGTCGCTGGACTTCATGATCGACATGCTCAAGACCATTGCGCTGGATACCGCGCAGCACACCGCGCAAGGTGCGACGCAATGAATGTGCTGTTCGTCTCGCAATGCAGCAAACGCGCCTTGACGGAAACCCGCCGCATCCTCGATCAGTTTGCCGAGCGGCACGGCGACCGCACTTGGCAAACCCCGATCACCGCCCATGGGCTGGACACGGTGCGCAGGCTGCTGCGCAAGACGGCGCGCAAAAACACGGCGGTTGCCTGCCACTGGATTCGCGGCAAGAACCACAGCGAACTACTGTGGGTCGTGGGCGATGGCCGGCAGTTCAATACCGAGGGTGCCGTGCCCACCAACACCACCACCAACGACATACTGCGCGCCGAGGATGAGAACACTTGGCACCACCTGCCGCTGATGTCGGCGCTGACCGCCCTGGCGGCGCTGATGCACGATTTGGGCAAGGCCACGCAAGCGTTTCAGGAGCGGCTGCACAACCCTGGCCGCAGCGAGCGCAACCACTACCGGCACGAATGGGTGTCGGTGCGCCTGTTCCAGGCCTTTGTCGGCAAGGATGACGATGCGACCTGGCTGGCCCGCCTGGCCGACGGCGACGGTCTGGATGGCGCCGCGTTTGCCGCCCAGTGGCTGGATCACTCCGGCGGGCGCTTGCTGCGGGATGGTCTGGATGTTGAGACGGCGAAGGCGTGCCCGCCTTTTGCGCAACTCCCACCGCTCGCGCAGGCCGTGGCATGGCTGGTGCTCACGCACCATCGCCTGCCCTGTCAGCCAGTCAGAAGCAAACACAGTGCGTCCGACGATGACACGCCCGGTGCGAAATGGCGTCGCTTTGGCGCATGCCCCTCGTCCGTCAACATCGGTGCGTTGGAGAACTTGCTGGCCCGAATCGACGCCGACTGGAACGAGCCACGCGAAAACCTGGCGCTCGCGCAGATAAAAGCCTACTGGCACTTCCCGCATGGCCTGCCCGTGGCCCTGCCGCCCTGGCGCAAGCAAGCTGCGCGTTACGCCCGCAAACTGCAAGCGCTGGCCACGGCTGGCGCTGCCCCCTGCGCGCTGCACGACCCGTTCACCATGCATGTCTCGCGCCTGTGCCTGATGCTGGCCGACCATCATTACTCCAGCATCGATATCAATGACGAGGCGCGCCGCGCGCCGTACCTCAATGAGAGCTACCCGCTGTATGCCAACACCCGCGAGGGCAAGCCCAACCAAACCCTGGACGAACACCTGCTCGGCGTGCAAGCCCATGCAACGCTGATTACCCGCTCCCTGCCCACGCTGGCGCGCAGCCTGCCGGCGCTGCAAAACCACCGCCGCCTGAAAAAGCGCAGCAGCGACCCCCGCTTCCAGTGGCAAGACAAGGCCGCCGACCTGGCCGCCAGCGTGCGCCACCGGGCCGAGACCCAAGGCGCCTTCATCGTCAACATGGCCTCCACCGGCTGCGGCAAGACGCTGGGCAATGCGCGCATCATGAATGCCCTGTCCGACCCGGCCACCGGCCTGCGCTGCGCCTTCGCCATCGGCCTGCGCACGCTCACCCTGCAAACCGGCCGCAGCTTTCGAGACGAATTGGGGCTATCGGACGAGCAACTCGCCATCAGAGTCGGCGGCAGCGCCAGCCGCGCACTGTTTGACTATTGGGAGCAGCAGGCCGAAGCCACCGGCTCTGCCTCGCACCAGGCGCTGCTGGACGAAGACGGGCAGGTGCTATTCGAGGGCAATGACCAGCACCCGCTGCTGCAACGCCTGACCAGCGACCCGCAAGTACGCAGCCTGCTGACCGCGCCCGTGCTGGCCTGCACCGTAGACCACCTGACCCCCGCCACGGAAAGCCTGCGCGGCGGCCGCCAGATCGCACCCATGCTGCGCCTGATGAGCGGCGACCTGGTGCTCGACGAGCCGGACGACTTCGACATGGCCGACCTGCCCGCGCTGACCCGCCTGGTGCATTGGGCCGGGCTGCTGGGCGCGCGCCTGCTGCTGTCATCGGCCACGCTGCCGCCCGCGCTGGTCCAGGGCCTGTACCTGGCCTACCGGGACGGACGCCAGGCTTTCCAGCGCCACCGCAGCCAGCGCCCCGACGAGCCAGTCAACATCTGCTGCCTGTGGATCGACGAATTCCACCAGAGCGCCCAGGACTGCCCGGACAAGGAAGCCTTCCGCAGCGCCCACGCCAGCTTCGTCGACAAGCGCCTGGCCCAATTGGCCAAAACCGAAGTGCGCCGCCTTGCCCGCATCGTCGCGCTACCTGAAGAATGGCGCGGGATGGACGAAGCCGGTCGGCGCAAGGATTTCGCCCGTCTTGCGCTGGAGTGCGCATGGACACTGCACCAAGACCCACAAAACCACAGCATCGACTGCGCCAACGGCAAGCCGGAGAAGCGGATCAGCCTGGGCCTGATCCGCATGGCCAACATCGGCCCGCTGTTTGACGTGGCACAGGCCATGTACCGGCAAGGCGCGCCCGCGCCGGGTGTGCGCGTGCACCTGTGCGTGTACCACTCGCAGTTTCCCATGCTGGTGCGCTCGGCCATGGAACAACAACTCGACGCCCTGCTCGACCGCCGCCCGAAGCCGGACGGCACAGACCCGGTGCTGGGCCGGTCTGCGATGCGCGCACTGCTGGACAAGCATCCCGAACCAGACCAGTTATTCATCGTGCTCGGCAGCCCGGTCACCGAAGTCGGGCGCGACCATGACTACGACTGGGCCGTGGTGGAACCCTCGTCGATGCGCTCGCTGATACAACTGGCAGGCCGTGTGCGCCGCCACCGCCCTGGGGCTGTCAGTGCGGTGAATATGCAGGTGCTGGACAGTAATCTGCGCCATTACGAGCGCAAGCATTCTGGTGAGGCGGCGTTTTGCTGGCCGGGGTTTGAGATGGAGCGCGTCGATCCCAGGGCAGACAAACCAACCGGACAGGGGCCGCACGAATCAGGCTGGCTCTTTCACTTGGAACAGCATGAATTGATCCCGTTGCTGGAGTTGCCGAATCCGGAAATTTTCCGCATCGACGCCAGCCCCCGTATCTCTGCCGCTGAGAAGCTCAAGCCAAGACAAAGGTGGATTGATCTGGAGCATGCCCGCATGCGCGACACCATGCTGGTCCGATCAAAAACCAACGAGTTCTTCACGCCCGTGAAACGCAATGCAACGCTGCATTGGAGCGGCGACCGCTATTTGTGGCTCACGGGATTGCTGCCCCAGTTCCAGCGCTTTCGTGATGATTCGGCAGCGCCACGGGTGGATGTGGCCTGGTTGCCGGATGAGGACAACGAAAACCGCTTGATTCTGCACATGATCAAAGATGACCACAACAGAGAAGGAAAACTCTATGTGGAGGCAGAAACAAGGCTGGAAAGACTGGAGATTCCCATGGGATCAGGCATTGGCCCATGGCTGCAAATCTGTCTGTTGGACGAGTTGGCGGCCTTGGCCGATTCCAAGGGAATGTCATTGCGCAAGTGCGCGGAAAGATTTGCCGTAGCCAGCTTGCCCAGACACAACGAGCACTTGGGGTGGTACCATCACGATGTTCTGGGTTTTGCCAAGCAGAAAAAATAATCAGATTGGTATCTTGCATCAGACAGTTTCACAATATATAATCAAGTCATTCTTCGTAAAGAGGTTGATAATTTTCACAATCACCAAAAAAGAAAGAACTTCATGGCAAAGACCGACACCCCATCGCATGACAGCTTCAAAGCGGCAGTGCAAGCGTTCCTTCAGGAGCGCTTGGAGGCAAAGCTCGACAAGCTCAAGGATGACGACCCCAAGCGCGAGGAAGAGCGCAACAAATACCGGCCAACGGTCTGGATTGAAGATGCTGCGCGGCGCGTGCAGCAAATCCAGGCTGTCACCCATTCCCTCAAACCCATCCATCCCGACGCCAGAGGCACCAATCTGTATGTGGAGCCGGATAGCCTGCCCATGCTGACCGAGTTGGGCAGCCACGCACTGGGCAAAGACTTTGCACCTGATGTAACAGGCAATGCAGCAGCGTTGGACGTGTACAAATTCCTGAAACTGCAAGTGGGCGAACGCAGCCTGCTCACCGCCTTGCA
Organism: Verminephrobacter eiseniae EF01-2; assembly: GCF_000015565.1. Classification (NCBI taxonomy): domain Bacteria; kingdom Pseudomonadati; phylum Pseudomonadota; class Betaproteobacteria; order Burkholderiales; family Comamonadaceae; genus Verminephrobacter; species Verminephrobacter eiseniae. The sequence continues at coordinate 1,631,031 of NC_008786.1, read as the reverse complement.
GGAAGAAGACCCGGCGGCCATGCAGGTGCTGCATGACGACGCGGCGCAAGCCAAGGCATTGCGCGACAAGTTGGTCGGCTTGACGCAGCCCGGTTCTGGCGGAGCCAGTTCGCACAGCCGGGCCAAGCAGTTGTATTGGCTGACCGGCAGCGATGCTGCTGCCGACGACGACTACGAACTACTGGCCCCCTTGTTTGCCACGTCGCTGGCCCACCGCGTATATGCCGATGTGCAAGAGGTCCGCTTTGGCGAAGCCAACAAGGCCGCTCGTCAGGCATGGCGCGAACGCAAGGCGCATGACGGCGTGTTGGTGGACTATCCCGGGCTAGCCATGCAAAAGATGGGCGGAACAAAGCCACAAAACATCAGCCAATTGAATAGTGAGCGCGGCGGGGTGAACTATTTGCTGGCCTCGTTGCCGCCCATTTGGAAGGTGACCGAGCGGCGCCTGCCGGTCAATACCGACTCGGTGTTCAAGCACCTGTACCCGCAGCGGCCCGACGTACAAAAAACAGTGCGTGAATTGCGCCGCTTCCTGGAAGAAGACCCCGAGCCGAACCTGGCTACACGCGAACGCCGCGCAGCCTATGTCGAAACGCTGGTGAATGAACTGCTCAATCTGGCAGGCGAGTTGCAACAAGGCTTGCCTGCAGGCTGGACGCTGAACGACAAGCGTTTCCAGCAATTGGCGCCTGTGGAACAACTGTGGCTGGACCCACGGCGCGCCACACTGCCCGATGAGGACGACTTTGCCAAAGAATGGTTATGGCAGGACTGGCCCGCCGCCATCGCCAAGCGCTTTGGCAACTGGCTCAACGACAAACTGGCAGGCCGACTGCTGGTAGGCGATGTCGAGGCCCGCGAATGGCAGCGTGCGCTGATCGGTGAGGACGATGGCTGGCGCGAAGCGCTGACCGAACAACGCAAACACATTCATCAACAAAGGGGCCAGTGATGACAACACCTCCACCCAAAGCCATCCTGGTTCTGCCGCATCTGCGCGTGCAAAACGCCAACGCCATCTCCAGCCCGCTGACCCACGGTTTCCCATCCATCACCGCCTTCATGGGCCTCATGTGGGCGCTGGAGCGCAAACTGGCGCAAGAGAAGATTGCGCTGCACTTGCAAGCCGTGGGCGTGATCTGCCACCACCATCAGGAGCAGGTGACACAAGGCTTTGTGCGCACCTTCAACCTGACCCGTAATCCGGTGGATGAACATGGCGACACTGCCGCCATCGTGGAAGAAGGGCGCATCCACCTCGACATCACACTGCTCTTCGTCGTGACTGAAAAGCGCACGGCGGGCGAATCAGCGCGCTTGGGCAATGAAGAGCAGATGCAGGAATGGGCCAGTGCCGCAGGCGCCATCCTCGCGCAAATGCGTGTGGCCGGCGGCACGCTGCTGCCATCACGCCCGGCACCCGGCAAACGCCGACGGCCCTGGATGGCCATGCTGGACGAGGAAGGTCAAGCACGAGCCAAGCAATTTCGCCTGTGGCGTCGCCAATGGTTGCCTGGTTTTGCCCTCGTCGGGCGGGACCATCTCTTATCTGACCGCCTAGCCGCGCTGCGCGTGACAAAACCCGAAACGACACTGCTCGATGCTTGGCTGCATGCGGCGCGTCGCAACCGCCAGCCAGTGCCGCCCAAGGAAGGCGAAGTCATCCCCGCAGACCAACTCTGGGAAGACCCGTGGCGCAGAAAAGGCGGCGGCTGGACGGTGCCTATCCCCGTGGGATATGCCGCCCTCGCACCCGGCCATCAGGCAGGCACGGTGCAAAACGCCCGCGACATGAGCACGCCGTTGCGCTTTGTGGAATCAGTCTATTCATTTGGCGAGTGGATCAGCCCCCACCGCTTAAGCCAGCCTGAAGAACTGTGGTGGTATCCCGAGTCCGACCAAGCCAAGGGCTTGTACCGCTGCCGCAACGGTCATGCGACCGCCTCTGAAAACAACAACCAGGACTGGGACATCGACAGTGATGACGACTATTGAGCCCCGCCTCCCACCATTTACACCCCACCATTCACCACATAAGGATTGAAACCATGTCAAACAACCTCAAGACCGCCTCTGTTCTGGCTTTCGAGCGCAAGCTGGACCCCTCTGACGCCACCCTCCACGCCGGGAACTGGGATAACCGCAACAATACGTCCGGTTGGAATGCCGTCAGCATTCGCCCCAAGTCCGTGCGCGGCACCATCTCCAACCGCCTCAAAACCAAGGACCAGGATCCCGCAAAACTGGACGCCGCCATTGAAAACCCCAACCTGCAGACGGTGGATGTAGCCATGCTGCCGTCCGGCGCGGACACCTTGAAAATCCAGTTCACGCTGCGCGTATTGGCTGGCACAGGCACACCGTCGGCCTGCAACAACGCCGAATACCAAGCCAAGTTGAAGCACACGGTGCAAGGCTATGTAGCAAAAGAAGGTTTTACCGAACTGGCCAAGCGCTATGCCGCAAACTTGGCCAATGGCCGCTTCTTGTGGCGCAATCGCCTTGGCGCAGAAAACGTGCAGGTGGAAGTGGCACTGCTCCAGGATGGCAAGGAAGAGCAATCCTGGTCCTTTGATGCCCTGACACTTGATCTGCGCAAGCCGGATGTCACCAATGACGACGTTCTCGCCTTGGGCGCCGTGATCGCCAGCGGTCTGGCGGGCGAGCGCCGTGTGCTGCTGCAAGTGACCGCTTTTGTGCGCCAGGGTGCCGGGCAAGAAGTATTCCCATCGCAGGAACTGATCCTTGACAAAGGCAGCAACGGCAAAAGCAAGACGCTCTATCACGTCAACGGCGTGGCCGCCATCCACTCCCAAAAAATCGGCAACGCCTTGCGCACCATCGACACTTGGTACGAAGGCGCCAGCGACCTGGATTTGGGACCCATTGCCGTGGAGCCCTACGGCTCGGTCACGACGCAAGGCAAAGCCTATCGCCAGCCCAAGCAGAAACAGGACTTCTACACCTTGCTGGACAACTGGTTGCTCAAAGACCAGGAGCCACCCATGGAACAGCAGCACTTCGTCATGGCCGTGCTGATCCGTGGCGGTGTGTTTGGCGATGCGAGTTGAGCTTAGCCATGAGCACACACTACATTGACATCACACTGCGACCGGACCCGGAGTTCAGCCCCGCGCATCTGCTCAATGCCCTGCACGCCCAACTGCACCTCGCCTTGGTGCAACTGGGCACGGGCGATGTAGGGGTGAGCTTTCCCGGCTTCATCCTCCGGGGAGAGCACTCACACCTGGGCACCACACTGCGACTGCACGGCGCTACGTCCGCGCTGCAACGCCTGCAAGCCTTGTCGTGGCTGCGCGGCATGCGCGACCATGTAAAGACCAGCGAAGTGGCACCCGTTCCCACACACACGCAGCACCGCGTAGTGCGCCGCGTGCAAGCCAAAAGCAGCCCCGAACGCTCGCGCCGACGCCTGATGCGCCGCCTTGAAATCGACGAAGCCCAGGCGCTCCAGCGAATTCCAGACCAAGAAGGACGGCGATTGGCATTGCCCTATCTGCGCTTGCAAAGCGCCAGCAAAGGGCAAGTCTTCCGCCTGTTCATCGAACACGGCCCCTTGCTGGACACGCCATCCCCGGGCAGCTTCGGCACCTACGGCCTCAGCACACAAGCCACGATCCCGTGGTTTTGACCCTTTTTTCCTGCGTGTGCCAGTTTTCCAATAAAATCAACGACTTGCAGGTTCCCCTCAGAAATGGGGGCGCCGGGAAGCGTCTGTTTTTTTGTTTGAGAATCAATGGGTTATGGTGGTTTTGGGATAGTTCACTGCCGGATAGGCAGCTCAGAAACGCGCAGCAGATTTCTCCAGCCGCTTTGGCATGTTCACTGCCGGATAGGCAGCTCAGAAATTATAATAGAATGTCCTGATAATGATAATCGGGTTCACTGCCGGATAGGCAGCTCAGAAAATAATCTCCGCCGCTGATCAATGAATATCCGCGTTCACTGCCGGATAGGCAGCTCAGAAATCGTTGGAAAGCCAGGGCAAGATTGCCGCACGGTTCACTGCCGGATAGGCAGCTCAGAAATTTGCCGATAGATTGCTGCGCAGATTGCGAATGTTCACTGCCGGATAGGCAGCTCAGAAATAGGGTCAGGGTCAGGGTCAGGGTCAGGGCTGCGTTCACTGCCGGATAGGCAGCTCAGAAAACTCAGCGAAGAAAATGCGCGTGATTTTATCGGTTCACTGCCGGATAGGCAGCTCAGAAACGCGCAGGGCGGGCTGGATGTCATGTCATGTCGTTCACTGCCGGATAGGCAGCTCAGAAAAGGTGCCGTGGCCGGGGATGCGGCCCACGGTTGTTCACTGCCGGATAGGCAGCTCAGAAACTATAGACGTGACGTTTTTGGGGTGCTACAGTGTTCACTGCCGGATAGGCAGCTCAGAAAACCCGGCGGCGGTGGAAACGTGGCGTACATTCGTTCACTGCCGGATAGGCAGCTCAGAAATTGATACGATCTACGCCTTTCAACGAAGGAACGTTCACTGCCGGATAGGCAGCTCAGAAACCTCGAAGCCGGCGATGAAAAGGCCGGCCGAAGGTTCACTGCCGGATAGGCAGCTCAGAAAAGGGGAAAATCATGCTCACTAATCAAGAAATCGTTCACTGCCGGATAGGCAGCTCAGAAATTCGTTGTCGCTGAAGTGATCTTCATAATACGTGTTCACTGCCGGATAGGCAGCTCAGAAAGTGCCGAACCCCAGGGCCAAGCCCATCGCCATGTTCACTGCCGGATAGGCAGCTCAGAAAACAGGATGATCACTTAGGAAAGCCTAGCAAAACGTTCACTGCCGGATAGGCAGCTCAGAAATTCACGTACACCCACCGCCCGAACTGCCCCGCGTTCACTGCCGGATAGGCAGCTCAGAAAAACGAGGCCCGGCACGCTAGGGCCATTTGCAGCGTTCACTGCCGGATAGGCAGCTCAGAAAATTGCCGGGCCGAAGCCCGGCATTATCTCATAGTTCACTGCCGGATAGGCAGCTCAGAAAACCGCGTCGGTGGCGCGCCGGGGGTTCCAACTGTTCACTGCCGGATAGGCAGCTCAGAAAGCGTTGAGCATGCGCACCAAGGTCGACCGGCAGTTCACTGCCGGATAGGCAGCTCAGAAAAGGGCATCGGTGCAGCGCGCGGCATCGGTGCGGTTCACTGCCGGATAGGCAGCTCAGAAACCATCCGCCGCCGCCTCTGATCGAGCCGTTGCGTTCACTGCCGGATAGGCAGCTCAGAAAAAACGTGCCCGCTTTGCAAAAAGCGCCGCCGGCGTTCACTGCCGGATAGGCAGCTCAGAAAACTATCGCTAGCCCCCGGCGGTCATGCCAGATGTTCACTGCCGGATAGGCAGCTCAGAAAGATCGCAATTCTTGCAGCGCAAGATCATCCCAGTTCACTGCCGGATAGGCAGCTCAGAAAGATAGCTTTCGATAGCGAAGCTGTCATTAATCGTTCACTGCCGGATAGGCAGCTCAGAAACGCGCATTCATATAAAGAAACGCTCGGCTGCGTGTTCACTGCCGGATAGGCAGCTCAGAAATGCACGCACGCACGCACGCACGCACGTGAGCGCACGGTTCACTGCCGGATAGGCAGCTCAGAAATACGATCTGCTGTCAGACTAGCACGAATCATCGTTCACTGCCGGATAGGCAGCTCAGAAAGATGCATGTGCTTGTGTCGATATTATCAGTTAGTTCACTGCCGGATAGGCAGCTCAGAAACATGCGCCGCCCGCCGATGCGGCCCTTAGCGCGTTCACTGCCGGATAGGCAGCTCAGAAAAAAATCCCGTCGAGAAAGAAGATACAGACTGCGTTCACTGCCGGATAGGCAGCTCAGAAACCGGCAGTGGCGGCTACTGCATGGCACATATTGGTTCACTGCCGGATAGGCAGCTCAGAAATCGTTGCGTGCAGCACGTACGTGACTGATGCCGTTCACTGCCGGATAGGCAGCTCAGAAAAAGTATTCAGCTTGTCGAATATTGCAATCAAGGTTCACTGCCGGATAGGCAGCTCAGAAAACCGCGTCGGTGGCGCGCCGGGGGTTCCAACTGTTCACTGCCGGATAGGCAGCTCAGAAAATCTTCATGGCCGAAAAGATCACTTTGATATTGTTCACTGCCGGATAGGCAGCTCAGAAAGAACTCGGGTTCGATGCGGAATGGGGCTGTCTGTTCACTGCCGGATAGGCAGCTCAGAAACTGGTGCTGAACGAGGCCCGCAAAAACCGGCCAGTTCACTGCCGGATAGGCAGCTCAGAAAATTCGTCGTCTCCGTATTTCCATTTGAAAACTGTTCACTGCCGGATAGGCAGCTCAGAAATCGGCGCAGCGCGCGGCCTCGGTGCGTGCAGCGTTCACTGCCGGATAGGCAGCTCAGAAAGAACCGAATGCGGGTTGAGGCCCGCATTCTGGGTTCACTGCCGGATAGGCAGCTCAGAAAAGATCGTGAATGCATCAGACTGCGCGCCAGTGGTTCACTGCCGGATAGGCAGCTCAGAAATCTTTGCCCACGAACTGGGCAATCCAGATCGTGTTCACTGCCGGATAGGCAGCTCAGAAAGCGATGGCGATGGGCTTGGCCCTGGGGTTCGGCGTTCACTGCCGGATAGGCAGCTCAGAAAAATTTGGGATGACGTGCGGACTTTTGACGGAAGTTCACTGCCGGATAGGCAGCTCAGAAAAGCCTGCGCGGTACAGAATTGACCAATATATCGTTCACTGCCGGATAGGCAGCTCAGAAAACTGATACGCGACGAAGTAGAAATCGCAGCCGGGTTCACTGCCGGATAGGCAGCTCAGAAAGGTCAGATGCGTGATCGGACAATTGCCGGCCTGTTCACTGCCGGATAGGCAGCTCAGAAAACAACGCGGGGCACGCCGTAGTACTTGCTGGCGTTCACTGCCGGATAGGCAGCTCAGAAAAGCTGCATATCTCTGTGACTTTCGCGCAGCGCGTTCACTGCCGGATAGGCAGCTCAGAAAAACATGGCGGTTTGGCCGATTTCAACGTAAAAGTTCACTGCCGGATAGGCAGCTCAGAAATTCTCATGATGTGCGATGTGGCATCTGCTGCAGTTCACTGCCGGATAGGCAGCTCAGAAATCACGATGGGGAAACGCAAGACCGGTTGCACGGTTCACTGCCGGATAGGCAGCTCAGAAAACGTCGGGCCGCAGCTAGCGGGCGGCGAGCAGGTTCACTGCCGGATAGGCAGCTCAGAAAATCGCGGGTGATTATGGGATAAGCCCTGATTTGTTCACTGCCGGATAGGCAGCTCAGAAACGGTACCGAGCCACCTGCGCGGCGGTGGTCGCCGTTCACTGCCGGATAGGCAGCTCAGAAAATCTGCACCTGGTATTGAAGCGGCAGGTCACTGTTCACTGCCGGATAGGCAGCTCAGAAAATCCGAGCAGGTCGGCAGAAAGAATGCCTCCAGTTCACTGCCGGATAGGCAGCTCAGAAATGCGCCGCCCGCCGATGCGGCCCTGGGCGCGCGTTCACTGCCGGATAGGCAGCTCAGAAAACCGCCCGACAGAGCGAACAGCGTTGCTTATTGTTCACTGCCGGATAGGCAGCTCAGAAAGATGCCCTGGCGCTGCTGGGCAGCAAATGGCGGTTCACTGCCGGATAGGCAGCTCAGAAAACTTTGTACGAATCGAAATCCGCATTTTCCCCGTTCACTGCCGGATAGGCAGCTCAGAAAGCTCACATATTCGCTCATGATTTTACTCCTTCGTTCACTGCCGGATAGGCAGCTCAGAAACGATGCTGACCCGCTGCGGGTCGCTGCGGCTTGTTCACTGCCGGATAGGCAGCTCAGAAACTGGCGGAAAAGGCTGATCGGCATGTGATCGACGTTCACTGCCGGATAGGCAGCTCAGAAAAAGCGTTTGGGTATACGGCGAATCGGCTTGGTGTTCACTGCCGGATAGGCAGCTCAGAAACTCGATCAACGCAAGCCCGACCTGAATCACCGCGTTCACTGCCGGATAGGCAGCTCAGAAAAATGATGCGGGCCATGTGTTTCCACAGCCCGCGTTCACTGCCGGATAGGCAGCTCAGAAATCCTTGGCGGCAAGCGCCGCGCGGGCATCATTGTTCACTGCCGGATAGGCAGCTCAGAAAGAATGCGGGTTGCGGCCCGCATTCTGGACGATGTTCACTGCCGGATAGGCAGCTCAGAAAACGCATATCGCGACGCTGTCGCGAAACACATTGTTCACTGCCGGATAGGCAGCTCAGAAATTGACCTTGACCTGCATCTGCACGTGCGTGCGGTTCACTGCCGGATAGGCAGCTCAGAAAGGTTGCCGCGCCAGCGCCTTTGCAGCAGCCCGGTTCACTGCCGGATAGGCAGCTCAGAAAGCCCCGTCAAAATGCGAAGCGTGCCAGCATTCGTTCACTGCCGGATAGGCAGCTCAGAAAGCAAGCCCCTAAAGTGTAAAACTTCGCAACCTGTTCACTGCCGGATAGGCAGCTCAGAAATTGTCGCTGAAGATTATGCCGATGGCGCGGGCGTTCACTGCCGGATAGGCAGCTCAGAAAATACATGTCCCGGTGGACTTGCAAGCCCCGGGGTTCACTGCCGGATAGGCAGCTCAGAAACTATGGCGTGGACAATGAATACGCCCGGGCTAGTTCACTGCCGGATAGGCAGCTCAGAAATTCGCGAATCAGATTCTGCGTGCTTACCCGCCGTTCACTGCCGGATAGGCAGCTCAGAAACGCGGCATAATCTTCAGCGACGAGTCGCAGCGGTTCACTGCCGGATAGGCAGCTCAGAAAAAGACGCATACTGTCGTCGTCTTTTGACACTTGTTCACTGCCGGATAGGCAGCTCAGAAAGATCAAGACGAGCGCAACAGCAAGAACCGGCGGTTCACTGCCGGATAGGCAGCTCAGAAAATATCCAAAGCCCACGCGATTATGAGTAGCACGTTCACTGCCGGATAGGCAGCTCAGAAAGGCCCTTCTACCTGCCACGGGCCGCTAGAAAGGTTCACTGCCGGATAGGCAGCTCAGAAAGCTCATGGCGACCTGGTCAGCGATTGCGCACCGTTCACTGCCGGATAGGCAGCTCAGAAAACCAGCGGCGCCCATTCAGCGCCCAGCAGCGCGTTCACTGCCGGATAGGCAGCTCAGAAAGCGCACCGCGCATGCCGCGAGGCCGTCGCCGCGTTCACTGCCGGATAGGCAGCTCAGAAATATCCGCCCGGTGTATGGGGGAATATGGCGTAGTTCACTGCCGGATAGGCAGCTCAGAAATCGTCGCTGAAGATTATGCCGATGGCGCGGGCGTTCACTGCCGGATAGGCAGCTCAGAAAGAATGAATACGGCTGATATATGAGTGATATACGTTCACTGCCGGATAGGCAGCTCAGAAATTCCTACGGCCTCCTGGCGGCGATAGGGCCGTGTTCACTGCCGGATAGGCAGCTCAGAAAACAGGATGATCACTTCGGAAAGCCTAGTAAAAGTTCACTGCCGGATAGGCAGCTCAGAAAAGATTTCGATTCGTACAAAGTAGTCTGTAGAAGTTCACTGCCGGATAGGCAGCTCAGAAAAGATTACAAGCGTGTCGCCTTCTTTCAATTCCGTTCACTGCCGGATAGGCAGCTCAGAAACAGGCGGCGCTGCGCGACGATCTTGCGCGCAGCGTTCACTGCCGGATAGGCAGCTCAGAAAGGGGTGCTGTCTTCAAACGACGGGGAGGTGCCGTTCACTGCCGGATAGGCAGCTCAGAAAACATACCCAAACGCTTGGCTCTAACACATCCCGTTCACTGCCGGATAGGCAGCTCAGAAAAGCAGCAGCACGGCGCGGCAGCTTGCCGGTCAGTTCACTGCCGGATAGGCAGCTCAGAAAAGCTTGCACGTCGGTCAGCTCATCGCGCAGCTGTTCACTGCCGGATAGGCAGCTCAGAAACTATAGACATGACGTTTTTGGGAGTGCTACATGTTCACTGCCGGATAGGCAGCTCAGAAATTGATTCTTTCGAGGTTACCAATGAATTTTTGCGTTCACTGCCGGATAGGCAGCTCAGAAAGGTGTCCAGACCGCTGACCAGGCGCGGCAGCTGTTCACTGCCGGATAGGCAGCTCAGAAAAGGCGGCGCTGCGCTGACCCTGACCCTGACCCGTTCACTGCCGGATAGGCAGCTCAGAAAGAAATTGCTGCTAGTTCATAATGACATGACATGTTCACTGCCGGATAGGCAGCTCAGAAAAAGCGTTTGGGTATTCGGCGAACCGGCTTGGTGTTCACTGCCGGATAGGCAGCTCAGAAAGTACGCGCCAATTTCTGTAGTTTCTGTGTATGGTTCACTGCCGGATAGGCAGCTCAGAAAACAACGGAGCGGCGGAAAAGTATAAACGAGAGGTTCACTGCCGGATAGGCAGCTCAGAAAGATGCAGGTGCTGGTGTCGATATTCTCAGTTAGTTCACTGCCGGATAGGCAGCTCAGAAAAAGCGTTTGGGTATTCGGCGAACCGGCTTGGTGTTCACTGCCGGATAGGCAGCTCAGAAATCATTCATGACCATGCGCCGCCCGCCGATGCGGTTCACTGCCGGATAGGCAGCTCAGAAAACCGACCCCTTCAAAAGAATCAACATCGGCACGTTCACTGCCGGATAGGCAGCTCAGAAATGACCCGGGGCCGGGGCCGGGGCCGGGGCCGGGGGATGGTTCACTGCCGGATAGGCAGCTCAGAAACGGAGGCCGGCTCGGGTTGGTTAGTTGGCTGTGTTCACTGCCGGATAGGCAGCTCAGAAAACACGGCCCGGGCGATGCCGGGGAATGGCGGCGTTCACTGCCGGATAGGCAGCTCAGAAAGCACCCGCAGGCACCAGGTGGGATCACCAACAGTTCACTGCCGGATAGGCAGCTCAGAAATCTTTCAACCGCCTTCCGCGCGCGGAGACATTGTTCACTGCCGGATAGGCAGCTCAGAAATGCCCTGCCGCGCCAGAAGGCCCTAGAAGGCCGTTCACTGCCGGATAGGCAGCTCAGAAACTGCACGCTCCCGACTTTGCTGCGCGTGCTGATGTTCACTGCCGGATAGGCAGCTCAGAAAGGTTTTTGCGCTACTGCTCATTCTGCGCTTAGTGTTCACTGCCGGATAGGCAGCTCAGAAAACTACTCGCTTCGACAAACAAGCGAACAATCGGTTCACTGCCGGATAGGCAGCTCAGAAAAGAAGCGCAAAAACCTGCACCGTCATCGCAATGTTCACTGCCGGATAGGCAGCTCAGAAAGCGACGCAGATACATACAGGCCGGGCGTATTAGTTCACTGCCGGATAGGCAGCTCAGAAACGGCGCTCGACAAAATGTGGGACGATTATCTGGTTCACTGCCGGATAGGCAGCTCAGAAAAGCCCCCGCTTTCTGCCGCAGCGAATATAGCCGTTCACTGCCGGATAGGCAGCTCAGAAACCGGCGCGGCGGTTATTGCTGATAATCTGCAAGTTCACTGCCGGATAGGCAGCTCAGAAAATCATGAACCGCACCGACCCCTTCGAAAGAATGTTCACTGCCGGATAGGCAGCTCAGAAAGAACGGTCGAAAGCGGCGCTACGGCCTTCCTAGTTCACTGCCGGATAGGCAGCTCAGAAACGATGAGCGCGGGAAGTGTCAAGAGCCGCCGGGTTCACTGCCGGATAGGCAGCTCAGAAAGACGCGGCCCTGGGCGCGCGCAGCGGCCAGGCGTTCACTGCCGGATAGGCAGCTCAGAAACCTAAATTTTCGATTGATCAACACGTCAATCGGTTCACTGCCGGATAGGCAGCTCAGAAATGGCGGAGGTGGAAACGTGGCGTACATTCAAAGTTCACTGCCGGATAGGCAGCTCAGAAAAGATTACGAGCGTGTCGCCTTCTTTCAATTCCGTTCACTGCCGGATAGGCAGCTCAGAAAGCGATGTCGGTGTAGGTGCGATTGACCCTGCCGTTCACTGCCGGATAGGCAGCTCAGAAAATGCGCCGCCCGCCGACGCGGCCCTGGGCGCGGTTCACTGCCGGATAGGCAGCTCAGAAAGATGGTTACTAGTGGCATGTCATGCCCCTTGCGTTCACTGCCGGATAGGCAGCTCAGAAACGGGTGCGCGTCCCTCATAATAGCGGCGCGATAGTTCACTGCCGGATAGGCAGCTCAGAAAAACGAGATTGTGAGTAGCCCGGTGGCGGGACTGTTCACTGCCGGATAGGCAGCTCAGAAACTACGGCGGACGGGGTGGCGCAAGGCGCATTTGTTCACTGCCGGATAGGCAGCTCAGAAATGATGGCCTTCCCTGGCCTTCTAGGGCCTTCTGTTCACTGCCGGATAGGCAGCTCAGAAAAAGCGAAAATGCTTGAATATGCCCACCGATTAGTTCACTGCCGGATAGGCAGCTCAGAAATACCTGGAGCGCCGGCCTTGCCGCTTCCCGAGGTTCACTGCCGGATAGGCAGCTCAGAAATACTAGGGGAAAACCCGGTGCAGGGAAAACCCGTTCACTGCCGGATAGGCAGCTCAGAAAAGTATGAGCGCGAAGGGATAGACGCCCATCGAGTTCACTGCCGGATAGGCAGCTCAGAAAGTCATCGTGATCTTCACGCAACATAATCAGCTGTTCACTGCCGGATAGGCAGCTCAGAAAAGTTTCTGAATACCAGAATTTGTACATGATTATGTTCACTGCCGGATAGGCAGCTCAGAAATGATCACGCATGACGACGATGGTATGATGCTGGTTCACTGCCGGATAGGCAGCTCAGAAACACGCCTGCATCAGATTCTGAAGGTCGATCACAGTTCACTGCCGGATAGGCAGCTCAGAAAAGCCCGCGCACTGGGCGCCCCTTCACGTACACGTTCACTGCCGGATAGGCAGCTCAGAAAATCATATGAGAGACGGATTATACGGGTTTACCGTTCACTGCCGGATAGGCAGCTCAGAAAGTCCCGAAGTCTTGGAGCAAGGCCAAGCAACTGTTCACTGCCGGATAGGCAGCTCAGAAAGGTCTTCGGGTCGACGTACTTGGGCGCGACCTTGTTCACTGCCGGATAGGCAGCTCAGAAATGAAACCGCCGCCTACGAGCGCCTGGTGGCGGGTTCACTGCCGGATAGGCAGCTCAGAAATGCCCGTAGGCCGGATGTCGCCTTCGACGGCCGTTCACTGCCGGATAGGCAGCTCAGAAAGTTGGCAGCAGATTCTATTGTGTGGTATTGACGTTCACTGCCGGATAGGCAGCTCAGAAAGCGCTTGATCAGCATCGTTTTTATCAACGGACGTTCACTGCCGGATAGGCAGCTCAGAAAATGCCGTGGCACGATCACGCCCCTGACGCTGCGTTCACTGCCGGATAGGCAGCTCAGAAAAGAACCGAAACATAATCAATCTCCGGCTTCGTGTTCACTGCCGGATAGGCAGCTCAGAAAATCAGACTACTATCCCCTACCTTCGCCCTGATGTTCACTGCCGGATAGGCAGCTCAGAAAGCAACATAATCAGATCGCTTCCGCTGTTCGCTTGTTCACTGCCGGATAGGCAGCTCAGAAAGCTGCCGCGCATGTGCTTGCAGATAATCTGCGGTTCACTGCCGGATAGGCAGCTCAGAAAGCGCTCATCGAGAGCGCTGCGCTGGCGCTTGAGTTCACTGCCGGATAGGCAGCTCAGAAAAGAAAGCCAGGCAAGGCCATCAGACTACTATCGTTCACTGCCGGATAGGCAGCTCAGAAACCGACGGCCCCAGTTTCACTGCATCAGAAAGTGTTCACTGCCGGATAGGCAGCTCAGAAAGAGATGCAGCACGATTCGCCGGTCACCGCAAAGTTCACTGCCGGATAGGCAGCTCAGAAATGCGCGCAGGCGCTGCGTGAGCGGGAATCTGAGTTCACTGCCGGATAGGCAGCTCAGAAAGTGGCGCCAAAGTTGGTGCTGCCGGCGCCGCCGTGTTCACTGCCGGATAGGCAGCTCAGAAAGGCGTGCATCACCATTGCCGCCGGCACCACGCGTTCACTGCCGGATAGGCAGCTCAGAAAAGGGAAATGCTGGCGAGCGGCGCGACACTGAAGTTCACTGCCGGATAGGCAGCTCAGAAAATGCAGGTGCTGGTGTCGATATTCTCAGTGAGAGTTCACTGCCGGATAGGCAGCTCAGAAAGAATGAATACGGCTGATATATGAGTGATATACGTTCACTGCCGGATAGGCAGCTCAGAAAAGCCCGCTGCGCGACGATCTTGCGCGCAGCCCGTTCACTGCCGGATAGGCAGCTCAGAAACTCGATCAACGCAAGCCCGTCCTGCATCACCGGTTCACTGCCGGATAGGCAGCTCAGAAAAGGTCGAGCCGGTCGTAGCCCTGGTCGTTGTTGTTCACTGCCGGATAGGCAGCTCAGAAAATCTGCTTGTAGCCGTCGTCGCGCTCGGCGCGGTTCACTGCCGGATAGGCAGCTCAGAAAGCTCAGTCACGTTTTGTACACGCCAGTATCCAGTTCACTGCCGGATAGGCAGCTCAGAAAATCATATGAGGGACGGATTATACGGGTTTACCGTTCACTGCCGGATAGGCAGCTCAGAAAGCGTGCGATCTGTTCTTCATTCATGACCATGCGTTCACTGCCGGATAGGCAGCTCAGAAAGTCCAGGTGGCGCCGGTCTTCGGGTCGACGTAGTTCACTGCCGGATAGGCAGCTCAGAAAATTCCGAATCGCCGCAAACTATTACCTCCGGCGTTCACTGCCGGATAGGCAGCTCAGAAAGTAGGAAGGCCGTAGCGCGGCTTTCGACCATTGTTCACTGCCGGATAGGCAGCTCAGAAAGGCTACTTGATAATGAAACTTTTGGAGAAAATGTTCACTGCCGGATAGGCAGCTCAGAAAAATTTGAAAGCCCCCGCCTCCGGTGTACCGCAGTTCACTGCCGGATAGGCAGCTCAGAAAGAGTGAATTTCTTGTCGAGCAAGATCATCCCAGTTCACTGCCGGATAGGCAGCTCAGAAAGAACCGAATGCGGGTTGAGGCCCGCATTCTGGGTTCACTGCCGGATAGGCAGCTCAGAAAATCCGGGAATCTTGATCTTTTCTCCGTCGATTGTTCACTGCCGGATAGGCAGCTCAGAAAGACCAGCTGACGGGGTCTGCTAAGTCATTGATGTTCACTGCCGGATAGGCAGCTCAGAAAGAATCGAAGACATCCACGGCGCAGGTATGTGAGTTCACTGCCGGATAGGCAGCTCAGAAACGCAAGAGTGGACGGCGTTGCTTATTTGAGGTGTTCACTGCCGGATAGGCAGCTCAGAAAAATCCTTTGGTTATTCGAACAATATCGTCCAGGTTCACTGCCGGATAGGCAGCTCAGAAAATATTCAGCCCAGGACGGTCCAGCTTCGTGCCGTTCACTGCCGGATAGGCAGCTCAGAAAACTGCCGCTGTCGATCTGTCAAACCGTGGGCCGTTCACTGCCGGATAGGCAGCTCAGAAAGGGTCGGTCTCGTCAGTCGCGTGAATGCAGAAGTTCACTGCCGGATAGGCAGCTCAGAAATGAATGGTCGAAAGCCGCGCTACGGCCTTCCTGTTCACTGCCGGATAGGCAGCTCAGAAAATAGTCTCCGCCGCTGATCAATGCATATCCGCGTTCACTGCCGGATAGGCAGCTCAGAAAATCCTGGAATCTTGATCTTTTCTCCGTCGATTGTTCACTGCCGGATAGGCAGCTCAGAAACACCAGGTGGCGCTGCGCGACGATCTTGCGCGGTTCACTGCCGGATAGGCAGCTCAGAAAAATGCCCAATTTAGTCGCCATTGAAGCGATAATGTTCACTGCCGGATAGGCAGCTCAGAAATCGAAAGAATCAAGGCACCAAAGTGCATCATTGTTCACTGCCGGATAGGCAGCTCAGAAAGTCCGGGGCCTTGCACGCGAATTCGGATTTCGGTTCACTGCCGGATAGGCAGCTCAGAAAATATTGACATTTTGGCGGCAAAAATTGGTTGCGTTCACTGCCGGATAGGCAGCTCAGAAAAATACCAGACGCGAAACGCTCTCCTGAAACAAGTTCACTGCCGGATAGGCAGCTCAGAAAGAAGCGGACGATGAACCGCTGCTGCTCAGCACGTTCACTGCCGGATAGGCAGCTCAGAAAATGTCATCAGGGTTTCTACTTAGATTCGGCAAGTTCACTGCCGGATAGGCAGCTCAGAAACTCCTGGCGGCGATAGGGCCGTGATGCCAAGTGTTCACTGCCGGATAGGCAGCTCAGAAATAGCGGATTCGCTGGAAAGAGAAAAAAAGATCGTTCACTGCCGGATAGGCAGCTCAGAAAGAACCGAATGCGGGTTGAGGCCCGCATTCTGGTTCACTGCCGGATAGGCAGCTCAGAAATAAAAAAAGTTGGTTTCGATTGATCAACACGTGTTCACTGCCGGATAGGCAGCTCAGAAAACTGGGTGAAATGCAAAGTGATCGGGTTTTGGGTTCACTGCCGGATAGGCAGCTCAGAAAATATTCAGACCAGGACGGTCCATCTTCGTGCCGTTCACTGCCGGATAGGCAGCTCAGAAAGCGTACGATCTGTTCTTCATTCATGACCATGCGTTCACTGCCGGATAGGCAGCTCAGAAACGGCGCGCTCACGTGCGTGCACGTGCGTGTGCGTTCACTGCCGGATAGGCAGCTCAGAAAACCAAAAACGTCATGTCTATAGGGTTTCTACTGTTCACTGCCGGATAGGCAGCTCAGAAAGAAAAAGAAACTTCCGACAATTCGCGAAATAAGTTCACTGCCGGATAGGCAGCTCAGAAAGAACCGAATGCGGGTTGAGGCCCGCATTCTGGGTTCACTGCCGGATAGGCAGCTCAGAAACCCTCCCGCAAGAGTGGACAGCGTTGCTTATTGTTCACTGCCGGATAGGCAGCTCAGAAAGAAACGCGGGGGTCGCTGTCGTACATGCTCATGGTTCACTGCCGGATAGGCAGCTCAGAAAACGCGCACGCATCCACGCCCATCCGCTGGCGTGTTCACTGCCGGATAGGCAGCTCAGAAAGTTGCTTTCAGTGTCGCGCCGCTCGCCAGCATTGTTCACTGCCGGATAGGCAGCTCAGAAAGGGTTCGTCATGGGCTTTGGTGTGTCCTGGTTGTTCACTGCCGGATAGGCAGCTCAGAAAATCGCGGCCGTGGATGCCGTGCAGCGCTTCTAGTTCACTGCCGGATAGGCAGCTCAGAAAGAGCAAGATCATCCCAGTTCAGCAACAACCCTGTTCACTGCCGGATAGGCAGCTCAGAAAATTTTTGGGAGATTGACATGAATGTTATCTACGTTCACTGCCGGATAGGCAGCTCAGAAAACACGCTCGTAATCTGGAAACTCGACCGGCTCGTTCACTGCCGGATAGGCAGCTCAGAAACACCAGGTGGCGCTGCGCGACGATCTTGCGCGGTTCACTGCCGGATAGGCAGCTCAGAAAGCGTGCGATCTGTTCTTCATTCATGACCATGCGTTCACTGCCGGATAGGCAGCTCAGAAATTTGTTTGTCGATTGATCAACACGTCAATCAAGTTCACTGCCGGATAGGCAGCTCAGAAATGCAGGGCCGCTGTCGCTGCGCATATTGATGAGTTCACTGCCGGATAGGCAGCTCAGAAAATCATCGCTGCTTCGCAACGTGCGGCATCGGTGTTCACTGCCGGATAGGCAGCTCAGAAACGTCACCGGATACAGTTCGACGCCGGTGATTTGTTCACTGCCGGATAGGCAGCTCAGAAATTCGGCCATGATGGCGCGCAGCGTGGCGTTCATGTTCACTGCCGGATAGGCAGCTCAGAAATTGACGAAAAGGACGTTATTCAAGTACGAATCGTTCACTGCCGGATAGGCAGCTCAGAAAAAAACCCACAGATTATCTGCAAGAACGTGCGCGTTCACTGCCGGATAGGCAGCTCAGAAAGGCAGGGCAGGTAGGCGCGAGACACGTACTGCGTTCACTGCCGGATAGGCAGCTCAGAAAACCCCAATCCCTTGATCAGCCCAACCGAGGAAGTTCACTGCCGGATAGGCAGCTCAGAAAAAGCCAAGATTGCGGCTCGCCCAGCGGCCAGTGTTCACTGCCGGATAGGCAGCTCAGAAACCAAAAGTGTAAAACTTTGTATCCTGCCATGTGTTCACTGCCGGATAGGCAGCTCAGAAAGAGTACGCGCAGATTATCAGCAAGCACGTGCGCGTTCACTGCCGGATAGGCAGCTCAGAAAGCGGCACTGTCTTTCGCTTGTTCGTCGAATCTGTTCACTGCCGGATAGGCAGCTCAGAAAATGCTGGTTCGCCAACAACCCATACACTCGGCGTTCACTGCCGGATAGGCAGCTCAGAAAGAGCAAATCACCGGCGTCGAACTGTATCCGGTGTTCACTGCCGGATAGGCAGCTCAGAAATGTCCCGTCTTTCGATAGATTATCGCTCAACAGTTCACTGCCGGATAGGCAGCTCAGAAAATGGTAATGATACCTGAATCTGCTCAGGAATAGGTTCACTGCCGGATAGGCAGCTCAGAAATTCGGAAAGATGGTCGCCAACAGCGATTTTGCGTTCACTGCCGGATAGGCAGCTCAGAAAAGCCCGCGCACTGGGCGCCCCTTCACATTCACGTTCACTGCCGGATAGGCAGCTCAGAAAATATCTGACGGATCAGGGCGCGGCATTCAGTCGTTCACTGCCGGATAGGCAGCTCAGAAATGCACAGCGGGCTTTAGAGCATATTTGACTTAAAACCAAACAATTCATGATATGATGCGGCGTCTTTTTTCTGAAGGAGTATGCAATGCAAGCGTATTCGCAGGATTTGCGAGATAGGGTGCTGAAGGCGATAGAACAAGGAGATCGTCCTACCGATATTGCCAAGCGTTTTGAAGTCAGTCGAGTATGGGTGTACCAAGTCAAGACGCGTCTTGAAGAAGGTATTCGACATAGTTTCCAGATTGGCGGACATCGGAAATCTTGCCTTGCTCCAGTGGAGCCTATGTTGCGGGAATGGATTAAAGACAGAGCGGATTTGACACTGCGCGAGATGTGCGAACGGCTGGCCGAGCATGGGATAACGATCAAAGCCCCAGCCCTATGGCACCAACTGAATAAATGGGGTTTGAGCTTTAAAAAAAACTCTGCACGCCAGCGAGCAAGAGCGTAAGGATGTGCAAGCGGATCGGGTTGCATGGAAGGAAAGCCAGCCAGCACTTGACGCAACAAAGCTTGTGTTCCTTGATGAGACGGGCACATCCACCAACATGACCCGCACACGAGGCCGTTCGCCGAAGGGACAGCGTTGCATAGCCAGTGTTCCACATGGTCACCGGAAAATCACCACCTTCATTGCCGGCTTGCGGGTAAACGCCGTGACCGCCCCAATGGTCTTGGATGGCCCTATGGATGGCGAAGCATTCCTGGCCTATATACAGCAATTTCTGTGTCCTACGCTGCACCCTGGTGATATCGTGATCGCTGATAATTTGTCCAGCCATAAAGTCTCTGGTGTGCGTGAGGCCATTGAGGGGGTTGGTGCAACATTGCGTTATCTTCCGCCTTACTCACCAGATTTGAACCCTATCGAAAAATTCTTTTCCAAACTGAAAGCCCTGCTCAGGCAAGCTGAACAGCGTACTGTCGATGGACTTTGGAATACCATCGGGCACCTGCTTGATTGTTTTACACCACAGGAATTGTCCAACTACTTTTCATCTTCTGGATATGTTTCTACTTAAATCAAAAATTCTCTAGTATCCCCCCGGGCAGGTTCACTGCCGGATAGGCAGCTCAGAAAAGGAAAGATTGATGATGATATCCCCCTCATGGGTTCACTGCCGGATAGGCAGCTCAGAAAGATACCGTCGTTGCGCACGTCGGGAAAGAAGCGTTCACTGCCGGATAGGCAGCTCAGAAAAAACAGGAACAGGAACAGGAATCAGAACAGCCGTTCACTGCCGGATAGGCAGCTCAGAAATTGATGATGTTGTCCAGATCTGGCCTGCCCGTGTTCACTGCCGGATAGGCAGCTCAGAAACGTCGCCTGGCTTGCTCAAGCGCCGCCGTTCGGTTCACTGCCGGATAGGCAGCTCAGAAAAATCGGCTGGTCGATCGAGAAAAAACGGGACTGTTCACTGCCGGATAGGCAGCTCAGAAAATGGCTTCGTAGTGCAGCACGTAGTTCAGGCCGTTCACTGCCGGATAGGCAGCTCAGAAACAATCCCCAAAGCGTTCCAGAATCCCGGCATCGTTCACTGCCGGATAGGCAGCTCAGAAAGGATGAATCGTGCCGTGTGCGCACTGTGTGGGGTTCACTGCCGGATAGGCAGCTCAGAAAAATGAAGTTGGGAGCCACGGTGCTTTCCTTCGCGTTCACTGCCGGATAGGCAGCTCAGAAAAAGCAAGAACAGGAATTGTGGTTGGAGAGGCTGTTCACTGCCGGATAGGCAGCTCAGAAAATTACAGCACCAATGGGCGGATATGTTATCTCGTTCACTGCCGGATAGGCAGCTCAGAAAAATCACCTGATGAACCCGATGTTTGACGATTAGTTCACTGCCGGATAGGCAGCTCAGAAATGCCCCGGATATCTGCGACCGCAATGGCGACCGTTCACTGCCGGATAGGCAGCTCAGAAAACGCCAACAAAGTGCCCGGCGCCGCGTCAGAGTTCACTGCCGGATAGGCAGCTCAGAAAAATTTGCTTTCCGGATCGTCCCGCACCCGCAAGTTCACTGCCGGATAGGCAGCTCAGAAAGAAAAGACGCACGCTACTTGATCACGCACGATGTTCACTGCCGGATAGGCAGCTCAGAAAAATTGGGGGATATGTTATCTCCACAATCTCCAGTTCACTGCCGGATAGGCAGCTCAGAAAATCGGGAACGCAGCAGCAGGGCGCGCACAATAGTTCACTGCCGGATAGGCAGCTCAGAAAACACGGCCCGGACGATGCCGGGATGGCGGCTAGTTCACTGCCGGATAGGCAGCTCAGAAAACCAAGCGATACTTCGGGGTATCGATATCGACGTTCACTGCCGGATAGGCAGCTCAGAAAGTTCAAAGTCAGCGGCGACCGGATTTCCCTGTGTTCACTGCCGGATAGGCAGCTCAGAAACGGGTGTATGGGGAAACATGGCGTACATTCAAGGTTCACTGCCGGATAGGCAGCTCAGAAAAATTACCACCTAGGGCCAGTAACACGTCCGGCGTTCACTGCCGGATAGGCAGCTCAGAAAAACCTAGGAACCGTTATGAACGTAATCCACGCGTTCACTGCCGGATAGGCAGCTCAGAAAAGTCTGGTGCTTACGGGTGCGGGATGACCCGGGTTCACTGCCGGATAGGCAGCTCAGAAAGATGAAGTTTGGAGACACGATGCTTTCCTTTGGTTCACTGCCGGATAGGCAGCTCAGAAACGGACGATCTACGTGCCCTGATGTGTGCAGGCGTTCACTGCCGGATAGGCAGCTCAGAAAGTATGGCGTGGCGTGAAGCATCAAGCCGTCGGGTTCACTGCCGGATAGGCAGCTCAGAAAATCATGAACGTCATTCACGCAATCACCGAAGCGTTCACTGCCGGATAGGCAGCTCAGAAATTCAAAAGAATCAACATCGGCACGGCGCCGTCGTTCACTGCCGGATAGGCAGCTCAGAAAAAGCAAGTGCACGCTGCCGGCCCTGATTCGTATGTTCACTGCCGGATAGGCAGCTCAGAAAACGGTGGTTCCTTTGCGCTGCGTGCAAAATGCGTTCACTGCCGGATAGGCAGCTCAGAAAGTAGTTGCCCGATGCGAAGCGCCCGGGCGTGTAGTTCACTGCCGGATAGGCAGCTCAGAAAGATTCCAGGCTCTCCAGCGTGCGCTTGCCTTTGTTCACTGCCGGATAGGCAGCTCAGAAATGACGGCGCCGGAATACTTCGGCCCGATCGTGGTTCACTGCCGGATAGGCAGCTCAGAAAGAGGAGGCTGCGCGGTTGCAGGCCGCCGAAGCGTTCACTGCCGGATAGGTAGCTCAGAAAAGGATGTACCGGGCGTAATACGCGCCGTCCAAGTTCACTGCCGGATAGGCAGCTCAGAAAGCGTAGACGGCAAGATGAGCAAGGCCGGCGGCGTTCACTGCCGGATAGGCAGCTCAGAAAGAGTGGTGCAGCGTTGCGCGCGCGCAGTGGATGTTCACTGCCGGATAGGCAGCTCAGAAATTTTCACGCGCCAATCGGCGGCCGATGGTCGCGTTCACTGCCGGATAGGCAGCTCAGAAAGTCAGTGGCGCATTGGGGGACGCCATGCAACCGTTCACTGCCGGATAGGCAGCTCAGAAACGCGTACCGATGATGAAGTAGGCACAGCGCTAAGTTCACTGCCGAATAGGCAGTTCAGAAATTTTCAAAAGATACCTTGCCGCATTTCAACTCGCTCACCGCCGAACAGGCAACTCAGAAACCCCCTCCATGCCCTCGCCAGCACCTGCGGCCAGCGCGCTGCTGGCGTGCAGGCAGATGGCCGCTGCTGCTGCGACGTTCAGCGACTCCTGGCCTCCGGGCTGGGCGATGCGGATGCGTAGTGCGGCCTTGGCGGTCAGCGCGGGGGTTACGCCTTGTCCTTCATGGCCCATGATCCAGGCGCAGGGCCAGGGCAATGTGGCGCGGTGCAGGTATTCGCCGGCATGTGGACTGGTCACGAGCATGGGCAGTTGCAGCGCCTGCAGTTCTGCCGGCCCGGCGGCCTCGATCAGATTCAGCGCGAAATGTGCGCCCATCCCGGCGCGCAGCACTTTCGGCGACCAGAGTGCGGCGCTGCCTTTGAGTGCCAGCACCTGCCGGAATCCGAAGGCTGCTGCACTGCGCAGGATCGAGCCCATGTTGCCGGCATCCTGCACCCGGTCCAGTACCACGGTGGCGGCGCCCGGTTGCAGGCTGGCGGGCGCGGGCAGGTCCAGAATGAAGCCCATGCGCGCAGGCGATTCCAGGGCGCTGATGCCGGCAAACAGTGGCTCGGCAAGAACCATTATCTTGCTTGCGTCCTGCGCATATTCGGCCTGTGCCTGCGGCCAGAAAGACTCGGCAAATACGGCGATCGATGGGCGCAGTTGGCGCGCCAGTGCCGCGCGGCACAGGTGCTCGCCTTCCAGCCACAGCCGGCCCTGTCTGCGGTAGGCGGTGCTGTCTTGGGCCAGCCGGCGCAGTTCCTTGACGAAGGCGTTGTCGCGCGCGTGGATGGTGCTCACGGGGGCGGCGCTCATCGGCAAGCCCCGGGCAGGCTTCGGGCTACCGGGGCGAACGAGCGCCGGTGGTGGATGCAGGCGCCATGCGCGCGCAGTGCCGCCAGGTGCATGGCCGTGCCATAGCCTTTGTGCCCGGCAAAGCCGTATTGCGGAAACTCCGCGTGCACCTGCACGCACCAGTGGTCGCGCTGCACCTTGGCAAGGATCGAGGCCGCCGAGATGGCGGGCTGCAGCGCGTCGCCTTTGACGATGGCTTGCGCCGGTATGTCGAGCCGGGGCAGGCGGTTGCCATCGACCAGCACCAGCGCCGGCCTGAGCCGCAGGCCCTGCACGGCGCGGCGCATCGCCAGCAGCGTGGCTTGCAGGATGTTGAGCGCGTCGATCTCTTGCACGCTGGCCTGGGCAATGCTGTAGCACAGCGCCTTGGCCCGGATTTCGTCAAACAGCGATGCGCGCCTGGCCGGCGTGAGTTTTTTCGAGTCGGCCAGGCCCATGATCGGTTGCCGCTCGTCCAGCATGACGGCGGCGGCCATGACCGGCCCGGCCAGCGGGCCTCGGCCGGCCTCATCGACGCCGGCGACCAGGCCCGATGGATGCCAGGGCAGGCTGGCCGGTTCAGTGCGCGAGGATTGTCCGGAGCGCATCGGCGGCCAATTGCGGGGTGTTGCGCTGCAGGCTGTGGTGCAGCGCGGTAAAGCGTCGTTCCAGGGCGGTGATGGTTGGCGGATGCTGGCGCCGCGCGTCCAGCCAGTGCTGCGTGGCAGCGCACAGTGCCTGCGGCGTGGCGGCATCTTGCAGCAGTTCGGGCACCACGAATTCACGGCACAGGATGTTGGGCAGGCCCACCCAGGGCTGCAATTGCTGGCGGCGCATCAGCGACCAGTTCAACGGGTGCATGCGGTAAGCGATCACCATCGGGCGTTTGAACAGCGCGGCTTCGAGTGTGGCGGTGCCGCTGGCGATCAGCGTGGCATCGCAGGCCGCGAGCACGGTGTGCGACTGCCCGGCAATGATTTGTACCTGCTCGCCCATACCTGCGGCCTGGGCCGCCTGCACGATGCGCTCGCGCAGGGGTAGCACGGCGGGCACCAGCAATTTGAGCGCGGGCCGGGTTTGTCGCAGCAGCGCTGCGGCCTGGAAAAAGGGGCGGGCGAGGTACTCGATTTCCGAGGCCCGGCTGCCCGGCAAAATGGCCAGCACCTCGTCGTCCGCGCGCAGACCGAGCTGTGCGCGGGCTGCTGCGCGGTCAGGCTGCAGCGCAATCAGCGCCGCCAGCGGATGGCCGACATAGGTGGCGGCAATGCCATGCTGCGCCAGTAGCGCTGGCTCGAACGGGAAGATGCACAGCACATGGTCGGCGCTGCGACGGATCTGGCCGACCCGGTGGGCGCGCCAGGCCCAGATCGACGGGCACACGAAATGCACTGTCTTGACGCCGGCGGCACGCAAATCGGCTTCCAGGCCGAGGTTGAAATCGGGGGCGTCGATGCCGATGAACAGCGCAGGGCGGTGCGCGAGCAGGCGCCGGCGCAGTTGCCGGCGGATGCCGAGCAGTTCGCGCAGCCGGCGCAGCATTTGCATGCTGTAGCCATGCACGGCCAGCCGCTCGCTGGGCCACCAGGGCGTGAACCCGCGGCGCGCCATTTCGGGGCCTCCTATGCCGCAAAGCTCGATGCCCGGCCAATCGGCTTGCAGGCCGCCGATCAGCAGGGCGGCGAGCATGTCGCCCGATGCTTCACCGGCCACCATGGCGATGCGCAGGGGGGCTTGCATTGCCGGGTCCATGGCGCCACTTCAGCGCACGATGCCGCGCGTGCAGGCGGCGAGAAAGGCCCGCATCAGCGCCACATCGGCGGCGGCTTGCGGGTGCGCGGCTGGCAGTTCGGCCATGGCCTGGCACGCGGCCTCCAGGGTCAGGCCCTGGCGGTACAGCAGGCGGTACATTTGCTTGATGCCGGCCATGCGCGCGGCCGGAAAGCCGCGCCGGCGCAGCCCTTCCAGGTTCAGGCCGCGCACTGCCAGCGGGTTGCCATCGACCATCATGAACGGCGGCACGTCCTGCGCGATACGGCTGGCAAAACCGGCCATCGCATGCGCGCCGATCTTGACGAATTGGTGCACGCCGGTCAGGCCGCCGATGATGGCCAGGTCTGCCACCTGCACATGCCCGGCCAGCGTGGCGTTGTTTGCCAGGATGGTCTGGTTGCCGACCACGCAGTCGTGCGCGATATGCACATAGGCCATGATCCAGTTGTCGTCGCCTATGCTGGTCAGCCCCCGGTCCTGGACGGTGCCACGGTTGAAGGTGCAGAACTCGCGGATGGTGTTGCGCTGGCCGATGACCAACTGTGTAGGCTCGCCCGCGTACTTTTTGTCCTGCGGGGCGGCGCCCAGGCAAGCGAACGGGAAGATGCGGTTGTCTGCGCCCAGTGTGGTGCGCCCTTCGATCACGCAATGCGCGCCTACGCTGCAGCCGGGGCCGATCACTGCCTGCGGGCCGATCACGGCATATGGCCCGACGGTGACCGTCGGGTGCAGGCTGGCGCCATCCGCGACCAGGGCAGTGGGGTGGATGTTGCTCACGGCGGGGCGGTCTTTTCAGCTTCTGTCGGGCTCGCCGACGCTGCGCATGGTGCACATCAGTTCGGCCTCGCAGGCCACTTCGTCGCCCACGCTGGCCAGTCCTTTGAACTTCCAGATGCCGCCGCGCACGCGGTCTATCGTGATCGCCAGGATCAGCTGGTCGCCCGGCTCGACCGGGCGTTTGAAACGCGCGCCGTCGATGCCGACGAGGTAGTAGAGGTTGTTTTCGTCGGGCACCTTGCCCATGGCATCGAATGCCAGCAAGCCGGCGGCTTGGGCCAGCGCTTCCAGGATCAACACGCCGGGCATCACCGGACGGCCCGGGAAATGCCCCATGAAATAGGGCTCGTTGCAGGTGACGTTCTTGATCGCCTTGATGCGGGTGTTGCGCTCGAGCTCGATCACCTTGTCCACCAGCAAGAACGGGTAGCGGTGGGGCAGTTGCTTGACAATTGCGTGGATATCCATCATCGGGTCGTTCTTCCGTTCATGCTGCCTTGAGGGCCTGCTCCAGCGCCTTGATGCGTTCGCGCAAACTGTGCAGTTGTTTGAGTGTCGCCGCGTTTTTTTCCCAGCGCGCATTGTCGTCGATGGGGAACAGGCCGGTGTACTGCCCGGGCCGGGTCAGCGAGCGGGTGACGACCGTGGCCGCTGAAATATGCACATGGTCGGCCAGTTCCAGATGCCCGAGCACGATGGCTCCGCCGCCGATCGTGCAGTGCGCGCCTATGCGCGCACTGCCGGCCACGCCGACACAGCCGGCCAGCGCCGAGTGCTTGCCGATGCGCACGTTGTGGCCGATCTGTATCAGGTTGTCGAGCTTGACGCCGTCTTCGATCACGGTGTCTTGCAGCGTGCCACGGTCTATGCAGGTGTTGGCGCCGATCTCTACATCGTCGCCAATGCGCACGGCGCCGAGTTGCTCGATTTTGATCCACTGCCCGTCCTCGGGCGCAAAGCCAAAGCCGTCAGCGCCGACCACCACACCGGCGTGCAGCAGGCAGCGCGCGCCGATGCGGCAGTCCGCGCCCACGGTGACGCGCGCCTGGAGCCGGCTGCCGGCGCCGACCTGCGCACCCCGCTCAAGAATGCACAGCGGGCCGATGCTGGCCGTGGGATGGACCTGGGCCGTCGGATCGAGCACTGCACTGGCGTGCACGCCGGGCGCTGGCGCCGGCGCATGGTGCTGGCGCCATAGCTGCGTGGCGCGCGCGAAGTAGGCGTAGGGTTGCTCGGCCAGGATGCAGGCGCCGCGCGCCAGCGCCGCCGCGCGCAACGCCGGCGCCACAATGACGCAGGCCGCCCGGGAGGCGGCCAACTGCTGTTGGTAACGGGGATGGCTCAGGACGCTCAGGTCGCCCGGGCCAGCGGCTTGCAGCGGTGCGATGCGGCAGATCGGGGTGTCGCGCGAGCCTCCTTGCAGCGAGCCGCCGAGCGCATCGACGATCTGCCCGAGGAGCAGGCTCACGAGCCACCTGTGCTGCGCCGGCGCGGCGGGCCCGATTTACTTGGCGGCGTCTTTGGCACTGGTGCTGGCTGCGGCATTGAGTGCCTTGATCACCTTGTCGGTGATGTCGTGTTTGGGGTTGATGTAGACCGCCTCTTGCAGGATCACGTCGTACTTTTCCGACTCGGCCACCTGCTTGACGACCTTGTTGGCGCGTTCGAGCACTTGGGAGAGTTCTTCGTTCTTGCGCACGCTCAGGTCTTCCTGGAATTCACGGCGCTTGCGCTGGAAATCGCGGTCCTGATCGGCCAGTTGGCGCTGGCGCGCAGCGCGCTGGCTTTCGGCCAGCGTGGGCGCTTCGCGCTCGAACTTCTCGGTGGCGGTCTTGAGCGTGTTGCCCAACTCGATCAGATCCTTCTCGCGGCGGGAGAATTCCTGTTCCAGCTTGGCCTGCGCGGCCCGGGCGGTGTTGGCTTCCCGGAAGACTCTGTCGGTATTGACGAATCCGGCTCTGAACTCTTGCGCCTGTGCCTGCGCCGGTGCCGCAACGGCCAGCAGGCCGAGCAACAGGGCCAGGGGGAGATCGGGGAGATGGCGAGAAAGGGATTTCATTAGAAAGACGTTCCGATCTGGAATTGCAGTTTCTGGATTCTATCGCCGGGGAACTTGCGCACCGGTTGCGCAAACCCCAGCCGCAGCGGGCCGAGCACCGAAATCCAGCTCAGGCCCAGGCCCACCGAGGCACGCATTTCGCGCAAGCGGATGGTTTCGTTTTCCGCGTACACATTGCCCACATCGACAAAGCCGAACAGGCGCAGGGTCCGGTCGTTGCCCGCGCCCGGGAAGGGGGCCAGCAGTTCGGTATTGAGCGTGATTTTCTTCGGGCCGCCGAGCGAGGCGCCGGTCACATCGCGCGGCCCCAGGGTGCCTTGGTCGAAGCCGCGCACCGAGCCCAGGCCGCCCGAGTAGAAGTTCTTGAACACCGGGAACGGGCGCCCGTTCAGGCCCTTGCCCAGGCCGGCCTCGCCATTGAAGGCCACGGTAAAGCGCTTGTTCAGCGGCACGTATTGCTGGTATTGGTAGTTGGCGCGCAGGTAGCGCGCGTCTCCGGCCACCGACCACTCGGAGTTCAGGCGCTGGTAACGCCCGGCATTGGGCGCCAGCGCACTGTCGCGGTCGTCGCGCGACCAGCCCATCGTCAGCGGAGCCGCCAGGCTCGTGGCGCCGAACTTGTCGGCGTAGGACAGATAGCTGGCAGGGATGTTGGTGCCGGACTTGATCCGGGTCTGCTCCAGGCCGCCGCCGAAGAACACCGTATCGGTCTCGCTGAACGGCACGCCAAACCGCACCGAACTGCCGATGGTGATCAGGCGGTAGTTGCCGCCCTGGTCTTCGTAGGGCTTGTCGGTGCGGTAGTACAGATCGAAGGTGCGCGAAATCCCGTCGGGTGTGAAGTACGGGTTGGTGGTGCTGAACACCAGCGTGCGCCGGTACTTGCTGGTGTTGACTTCGACGCCCAGGTAGTTGCCGGTGCCAAAGATGTTCTCCTGTTTGAAGCCGAACGACAGCGAGAGCTTCTCGGCGCTGGAAAAGCCCACGCCCATTTGCAGCGCGCCCGTGGGCTTTTCGATCACGTTGATCACCAGGTCCACCTGGTCTGGCGCACCCGGCACTTCCTGCGTCTCGACGCTGACGCTGGTGAAAAAGCCCAGGCGGTCGACGCGGTCGCGCGACAGGCGGATTTTGTCGCCGTCGTACCAGGAGGCTTCGTACTGGCGGAATTCGCGGCGTATCACTTCATCGCGCGTGTGGTTGTTGCCGCTGACGTTGATGCGCCGCACATAGGCGCGGTGCGTCGGATCGGCCTGCAGCACGAAAACCACGCGATTGTTCTCGCGGTCGATTTCCGGCACGGCCTGGACCCGCGCAAAGGCGAATCCGAAGCGGGCAAAGTATTCGGAAAACGCCCGGATGGTCTCGGTCACCTGGTCGGCGTTGTACGGCTCGCCGGGACGGATGGTCACCAGCGACTTGAACTCGTCGTCGCGTTCGAGGTAGTTGCCTTCGAGCTTGACCCCCGACACCACATAGCGCTCGCCCTCGGTGACATTGACCGTGATCGAGATTTCCTGCCTGTCCGGCGAAATCGCGACCTGCGTGGAATCGATGCGGAACTCCAGATAGCCGCGTTGCAGGTAGTACGAGCGCAGGGTCTCCAGATCGGCATTGAGCTTGGCGCGCGAATAGCGGTCGGACTTGGTGTACCAGCTCAGCCAGCCGCCGGTGTCTTGGTCGAACAGGCCTTTGAGCGCCGATTCGCTGAACGCCTGGTTGCCCACGATGCGTAGTTCCCGGATGCGGGCCGGCTCGCCCTCGACCACCGTGAATGTCAGGTTCACGCGGTTGCGCTCGATCGGCGTCACCGTGGTCACCACCTCGGCGCCATACAGGCTGCGGTTGATGTACTGGCGCTTGAGCTCCTGCTCGGCGCGGTCGGTCAGCGCCTTGTCGTAGGGACGCCCGTCGGCCAGGCCGATATCGCGCATGGTCTTTTTCAGCGTGTCCTTGTCGAATTCGCGGGTTCCGGCAAAGTTCACGTCGGCAATCGTCGGGCGCTCCTGCACCACCACCACCAGCACATTGCCACTGGCTTGCAGCCGCACATCCGTGAACAGACCAAGCCCGAACAGCGCACGGATCGCGGCCGCCCCTTTCTCGTCGTCGTAGTCGTCGCCGACGCGCAGCGGCATCGAGGCGAACACGGTTCCGGGCTCGACCCGCTGCAAGCCTTCGACGCGGATGTCCTGCACCTTGAAAGGCTCCAGGGCCCAGGCCGCATGGGAGGCAAAAACCATGGCGGCAACGACCGATGCGGTGCGCAGGCCCAGGCGATCAATGAGTTTTGTCATGGCTGAAGCAGGCAGCGCGCTGGCAGGGCCGGCGCGGCAAAAAATGTGGGCCGAGGGTCAACCAAAGAAGATCCGGGTGACATCGTTGAACAGGGCGACGGACATCAGCAGCAGCAAAAAGACCGCGCCGCCACGGTGCAGGCGCTCCATCCATGCATCCGACACCCCCTTGCCCGTGACCGCCTCCCAAAGATAATACATCAGGTGCCCACCATCGAGGACCGGCAGCGGCAGCAGGTTCAGCACCCCCAGGCTGACGCTGATCAGCGCCAGGAAGATCAGGTACGGCGTCAGCCCCATGTCGGCCGAGCGGCCCGCGTAGTCGGCAATCGTCAGCGGCCCGCTCAGGTTCTTCAGCGAAGCCTCGCCGATCACCATGCGCCCCATCATGCGCAGCGTGAGCGCAGAGACATCCCAGGTCTTGACGAGGCCGGCCCAGGCGCCTTCGAGCAAGCCGTACTGGACCGTGACGAACTCGGACAGGGCGCCCACCTCGGCGCCGATGCGCCCGATCGAGGACTCGGCCGACCCCCCCGACTCCCGCACCACATCGGGTTGCACCGGCAGCGTCAGCACTTGCCCGGCGCGCTCGATGCGCCAGGTCTGGCTCCATGGCCCGGCGCCCCGAACGGAGTGCCGGATCAGTTCGCGCAACTGCTGACCGTCGACCACCTCGGTGCTGCCGACCTTGAGCACCACATCGCCCCGGCGCAGGCCCGCGCGCTCGGCCGCGCCCTGCGGCAGGATTTGCCCCAGCACCGGGCGCGTCCAGGGGCCGAGAATCCCGATCTCGCGAAACATCCGGGCATTGACCTGCCGGCTGTCGATCCCGGACATGTCCAGCAGCAGTTCCCGGTGCCCGTTGCCCTGCGCAGACTGCACATCCAGGCGCACGTTCTCCCCTTCGAGCGCGCCGCGCATCAGCAGCCAACGCAGGTCCTCGAACGAGCGCACCGCAATCCATTCTTGCGCGCCCAACGCGCCGCGCTCGACCAACTCCCCACCGCGCAGGCCCGCCGCCTGCGCCACCGAGCCGGCCACCGGACTGGCCAGCAGGGCGCGGGGCTGCTCCACCCCGTTCCAGTTGACGATGGAATACAGCAGCGCCGCCAGCAGCAGGTTGGCCACCGGCCCGGCCAGCGTGATCGCCACCCGCGAGCGCAGCGGCTGGCGGCCGAAGGCCAGATGGCGCTCCCCGGGCGGCACCGGCGCTTCGCGCTCGTCGAGCATGCGCACATAGCCCCCCAGCGGAAAGGCGCCGAGCACGAACTCGGTCGGCGAGCCTCGGGGCTGCCAGCGCAGCAAGGGAGGGCCAAAACCCACCGCGAAGCGCAGCACCTTGACACCGCAGGCCACGGCCATCCGGTAATGCCCGTATTCGTGCACGGCGATCAACAGGCCGATGGCCGCAGCAAAGGCAACGATGGTCAGCAGCATGGCGGTGGCTCCGTGGGGGATTACGACATTCACGACATTCGGCAATACCTGCCGGCGGCATGCTCGGCGGCATGGCGCGCCTGGCTGTCCAGGTCGAGCAGGGCTTGCAGCGAATCGGGCCGGCAGGGCGCTACCGCGTCCAGCGTGGCCAGATTGACCGCATGGATATGGTCGAAACGCAGTCGCCCGGACAAGAACGCCGCCACCGCCACCTCGTTGGCGGCGTTGAGCACGGCGGTCGTTCCCTCGACCGCCTTCAGCGCCTGCCAGGACAGATGCAGCCCCGGAAAGCGAACGGCATCGGCGGCCTCGAACGCGAGCGCCGACAGGGTCGAGAAATCGAGCGTTCTGGCGCCGCTGGCAATGCGCTCCGGCCAGGCCAGCCCGCAGGCGATCGGCACCCGCATGTCGGGTGTGCCGAGTTGGGCCAGAACCGATGCGTCCTTGAACTGCACCATCGAATGGATGATCTGCTGCGGATGGAGCACGACCTTGATCTGCTCCGGACGCAGGTCGAACAACCAGCGCGCCTCGATCACCTCCAGCGCCTTGTTCATCATCGTTGCCGAATCGACCGAAATCTTGCGCCCCATGGCAAAGTTCGGGTGCGCGCAGGCCTGGGCCGGCGTGATGTGCGCCAGCGTGGCCGGGTCGTGCTGGCGAAACGGCCCGCCCGAGGCGGTCAAGAGGATGCTGTCGACCCGCCCGGACCAGGTGGCCGGGTCCTCGGGCAGGCATTGGAAAATCGCCGAATGCTCGCTGTCGATGGGCAGCAGCCTGGCCCCGCCCTGGCGCACGGTCTGCATGAACAAGGCGCCGCCGACGACCAGCGCCTCCTTGTTGGCCAGCAGCAGCCGCTTGCCGGCACGGGCGGCCGCCAGGCAGGGCGCCAGCCCCGCCGCCCCGACGATGGCCGCCATCACGACATCCACATCGGCATGGGACGCTATTATTTCGAGGGCATCATGGGCAATGATCACTTGCGTCTGAATGTCGTTGGCCTTCAACTTCTCGGCCAGCGACCGGGCATGGGGCCGGCTGGCCATCACGGCGAACCGGGGGCCAAACTGCGCACATTGCGCCAGCAGCAGATCGACCTGGGTGGCAGCGCTGAGCGCAAACAGCTCGAACCGGTCGGGATGCCGGGCCACCACATCGAGCGTGCTGGTGCCTATGGAACCGGTGGAGCCCAGGACTGTGAGTCGTTGTTTCATGTCGTCAGACGGGTCAACATCATCGCCAGCGGCAGCGTAGGCAACAAGGCGTCGACCCGGTCGAGCACGCCGCCGTGACCGGGCAGCAGGCCGCTGCTGTCTTTCACGCCGGCGCTGCGTTTGATCAGCGACTCCAGCAGATCGCCCGCAACACCCATTGCGAGCATGAACAATGCCGCAAGCGCCAGGAACCACCAGCCCGGTTGCGCCATACGGGTGTAAAAGCTGGGCACTGCCGCCTGCCAATGGGCATCGGCCGCCACCCAGACCCAGGCCAGCAGCAGCACGCCCAGCGCAGCGCCCCACACGCCTTCCCAACTCTTGCCCGGGCTGATGGCCGGCGCCAGCCGGGCCCGGGCAAAGCGCAGACCCAAAGCCCGGCCCGCAAAATAGGCAAAGATATCAGCCACCCACACCAGCAGCAAGACGGACAACAAAAAATTGCTCCCGACATGCTGCGCCTGCACCACCGCCAGCCAGGCCAGCCACAAGGCCAGCACCCCGGCCACCCGGCGCGCAGCGGCAGGAATGCGCGCCCAGGCCGGCACACCGGCGCGCAGCAGCCAGACGACGGCCAGCACCCACAGCCCGCCGCCCAGCAGCCAGAGCAGCGTCAACGCGCGCTCGACCAGGCCCAGCGCCCAAGAGGCGCCGCACAGCACGCTGCAGGCAGCGCCCAGCGCCCAGGAGCCGGCCTGGCCCAGGCCGCTCAGGCGCCCCCATTCCCAGGCCCCGGCAGCCACCAACGCCAGCACCAACAGCGCAAACGGTATGGTCGAGGGATACCACAGCGCCGGCAATACGATGGCCAGCAAGACAAGGGCGGTGACGACGCGCTGCGCAAGCATGGGGCCTTTTCAGACCGGCACCGGATCGGGATGCGCGGACAGGATTTGTGCGGAGGTTTTGCCAAAACGGCGCTCGCGGCCGCAGAACGCGGCAATCGCCCCGTCCAGTGCCGACTCGTCGAAGTCCGGCCACAGCCGGTCGCTGAAAAACAGTTCGGAGTATGCGGCCTGCCAGAGCAAAAAATTGCTGATCCGCATTTCGCCCCCGGTGCGGATCAGCAGGTCCGGGTCCGGCACATGGGCCAGCCCGAGCGCGCCGTGCAGGCTGGCCTCGGTGATCGGTTCGCCACGGGCCGCCAGCGCCGCCGCCGCCTGGGCAATGTCCCAGCGGCCGCCATAGTTGAAGCACACATTGAGCACCAGGCGGGCGTTGGCCGCCGTCGCGGCCTCGGCCTGCGCCAGGTCGGCGCGCACCTTGGGCGCCAGGTCGGCGCGCGCGCCAACAAAATACAAGCGCACGCCGTCTTTTTGCAGTTGCGGCACCTCGCGCGCCAGCGCCAGCGCCAGCAGTTCCAGCAGGCCCGAGACCTCATCGGCCGGCCGATTCCAGTTTTCGGAAGAAAACGCAAAAACGGTCAGCACCGCCACCCCGCGCTGCACGCAGGCGCGGGCGCAGCGGCGCAGCGCCTCGACCCCCTGCTGGTGCCCCGCCAGGCGCGGCAACAAGCGGCGCGTGGCCCAGCGGCCATTGCCGTCCATGACGATGGCAATGTGGTGTGGAACCACCTGCGGGTCAGACATATGCCGGGCCGCTCAAAGCGCCATGATTTCCTGCTCTTTGGCCGCCACCAGCGCATCGATCTCGGCGATATGTTTGTCGGTGAATTTCTGCACCTCGGTCTCGGCGCGCTTTTGCTCGTCTTCCGAGGCCAGCTTGTCCTTGACCAGTTTCTTGATGGACTCGTTGGCATCGCGGCGCAGGTTGCGCACGGCGATCTTGGCGCTCTCGCCCTCGTTGCGCGCCAGCTTGGTCATCTCCTTGCGGCGCTCCTGGCTCATCGGCGGCATCGGCACGCGGATCAGATCGCCCATGGCCGCCGGGTTCAGGCCCAGGTCGCTGTCGCGGATGGCCTTTTCGATCTTCGCTCCCATGCCCTTTTCCCAGGGCTGCACGCTGATGGTGCGCGCGTCGATCAGCGCCACATTCGCCACCTGGCTCAGCGGCACAAGGGCGCCGTAGTAGTCGACCTGCACCGCATCGAGCAAAGCCGGATTGGCACGGCCCGTGCGAATCTTCTGCAGGTTGTTCCTGAACGCCGCGATGGACTGGTCCATCCTGGTCGCCGCATGTTTCCTGATCTCGGCAATCGTCATGTTTTCTCCTCGGGGGCCGGCCCGCAGCCATCGTCAGACGTAAACCAGCGTACCTTCGTCTTCGCCCATCACCACGCGCTTGAAGGCGCCATGCTTGATGATGGAGAACACCCGCACCGGCAGCCTCTGGTCGCGGCACAGCGCAAACGCGGTCGCATCCATGATGCCCAGATTGCGCGCCATCGCCTCGTCGAAACTGAGCTTGGCATAGCGCGTGGCCGTGGGATCCTTCTGGGGGTCGGCAGTATAAACGCCGTCCACCTTGGTGGCCTTGAGCACCACCTCGGCGCCGATTTCGGCGCCGCGCAGCGCGGCGGCGGTATCGGTGGTGAAGAACGGATTGCCGGTGCCGGCCGCAAAAATGACCACCTTGCCTTCTTCCAGATACTGCAGGGCCTTGGGCCGCACATAGGGCTCGACCACCTGCTCGATGGCAATGGCCGACATCACGCGCGCCACCAGCGCTTGCTTGTTCATCGCGTCGGCCAGCGCCAGCGCGTTCATCACGGTGGCCAGCATGCCCATGTAGTCGGCCGTGGCACGATCCATGCCGACCGCGCCACCGGCCACGCCCCGGAAGATATTGCCCCCGCCGATCACCACCGCCACCTGCACCCCCAGGCGCGTCACTTCGGCGATCTCCTGCACCATGCGAACGATGGTGGCGTGGTTGATGCCAAACGCGTCAGAGCCCATCAGCGCCTCGCCCGACAGCTTGAGCAGGATGCGCTTGTGGGCTGGTGCAGCATGGGACATGGGGACTCTCCGGTGACAGGGCAGGCAGGGACATGACGATCGGGCAGCGGCTTTCGCTCGAGTGGCGGCAGCAACTTTCGATCAGGTGACGGCAGCTTTCGCTGCGGCCACCTGGGCCGCCACTTCGGCAGCGAAGTCGTCGACCTTCTTTTCCATGCCTTCGCCCACGACATAGAGTGCGAAGCCCTTGACCGTGGTGCCGGCAGCCTTGAGCACCTGCTCTACGGTCTGCTTGTCGTTCTTCACGAAAGCCTGGTTGAACAGCGCGACATCCTTGAGGTACTTGTGCACCGCGCCTTCGATGCGCTTGGCCACGATGTCGTCGGATTGCACGGGTCGGCCCTCGGCTTCGGCACGGGCCTTGTCTTCGGCGGCCTTGGCCGCCGCCACCGAACGCTCTGCGGCGATCAGTTCGGCGGGCACTCCGGCGCTGCTCAGGGCCACGGGCTTCATCGCCGCGATGTGCATGGCCACGTCCTTGGCCACGGTGGCGTCGCCGTCGAACTCGACCACCACCCCGATGCGGGTGCCGTGCAGGTACGAGACCAGCCGGTGGCCGGCGCCAAAATACCTGAAGCGGCGCAAGACCATGTTCTCGCCGATCTTGCCGATCAGGCCCTTGCGCACGTCTTCGAGCGTGGGGCCGAAGCCGTCTTGCTCGTAAGCCAGCGCCCCCAGCGCAGCGATGTCTGCCGGCTGGTGCCTGGCCACCAGTTCGGCCGCAGCCCGGGCCAGTTGCAGGAAACTGTCGTTCTTGCTGACGAAATCGGTTTCGCTGTTGACCTCGATCAGCGCCCCCCGGGTGCCGTCGATATGGCAAGCCACCACGCCTTCGGCGGTGATGCGCGCTGCCGCCTTGCCGGCCTTGGTGCCGAGCTTGATGCGCAGCAACTCCTCGGCCTTGGCCATGTCGCCGCCGGCTTCGGTCAGCGCTTTCTTGCATTCCATCATCGGGGCGTCGGTCTTGCCGCGCAGTTCGGCAACCATGCTTGCGGTAATTGCAGCCATCTGTCTTCCTTCCGGGTTCAGTTCAATCGGGTATTGCGGCTAAAAAAAGGGGGCTCACCCGGGGCCCCGCTTTGGTTCGCGCCTGGCGCTCGGCCCGGGTTCGCACGCAGCGCTCAGACCATCAGGGCGCAGACTCATCGACCTCGACGAACTCGTCCGAGCTCTCGGGAGCCACCGCTTTGACCACTTCGTTGATGGCGTTGGCACGGCCTTCGATGATCGCGTCGGCGATGCCGCGGGCGTACAGCGCCACGGCCTTGGCCGAGTCGTCGTTGCCGGGGATCACATAGTCGATGCCTTCGGGCGAATGGTTGGTGTCGACCACACCGATCAGCGCAATGCCCAGTTTCTTGGCTTCGGCCACGGCGATCTTGTGGAAACCCACGTCGATGACGAAGATCGCGTTGGGCAATGCGCTCATGTCCTGTATGCCGCCGATGTCTTTTTCGAGCTTGTCGATTTCGCGCGAGAAGGTCAGTTGCTCTTTCTTGCTCAGGCTGTCGAGCCCCGCTTCCTGCTGGGCCTTCATGTCCTTGAGCCGCTTGATCGAGGTCTTGACGGTCTTGAAGTTGGTCAGCATGCCGCCGAGCCAGCGCTGGTCGACGAAAGGCATGCCGGCGCGCAACGCCTCGGTGGCCAGGATTTCACGGGCCTGGCGCTTGGTGCCGACCATCAAAATCGTGCCACGGTTGGCCGCCAGTTGCCGGACGAACTTCTGGGCTTGCTGGAACAGTGGCAGCGACTTTTCCAGGTTGATGATGTGGATCTTGTTGCGGTGGCCGAAGATATAGGGGGCCATCTTGGGGTTCCAGAAGCGGGTTTGGTGACCGAAGTGGACACCGGCTTCCAGCATTTCGCGCATGCTGACGGACATGAAAATACTCCATAGGTTGGGTCTGAAATCCAGCCCCAATCATTGCGCCGCCGTTGCTACGAAGGACGCAACACCTGGACAGGGCCGGTTTGCGATTGTTTTGCCGCAGCCGCGTGTACACTCGTTCGGTCGCTGCGTGCCGATGCAATGGCAATGGCTGGCTTGGTCGTCGCGTGACGATGCCAACCCACCGCCCACTCACACCGACTTGCACGGCCTGGCTGACTGCCGCGCCTGGCCTCCCCTGGGGAAATCCCTGGGGGCTGGGGCGGCGCGCGGCGCGTTGCGGCCCTCGGCAAAACCTGACGATTCTAGCACCACAGACCATGCTCGCCGACCTCACCGCCACCCGCGAACGCCTGCAAAGCGGCGCCACCACGGCGCCCGCCGAACTCGAGCGCTGCATTGCCGCCGCGCAGGCCCCGGCCAACCACCACAGCTTTGTCCGCACCACCTTCGATCAGGCGCGCAGCGCGGCGGCGCAGCCCGGCCAGGCGCGGCTGGCGCTGGCCGGACTGGCGGTATCGGTCAAAGACCTGTTCGACATCGCCGGGCAAACCACGTCGGCCGGATCGACCGCGCTGGCCGATGCCCCGCCCGCCGCACGAGACTGCGTGGCGGTGGCCAGGCTGCGGGCAGCGGGCGCCAGCATCATCGGGCGCAGCAACATGACCGAGTTCGCTTGCTCCGGCGTGGGGGTGAATCCGCATTTCGGCACGCCAGCCGCCTGGGACGCCCGCTCTGGCGCGCTGCCGGGCGCGCCCCGTGTGCCGGGCGGCTCCTCCAGCGGCGCCGGGGTCTCGGTGGCCACCGGGGCCGCGTTCATCGGGTTGGGCTCGGACACCGGCGGATCGATACGGATTCCGGCCGCGCTCAACGGCATCGTGGGCTTCAAGAACACGGCCCGGCTGGTGCCCACCACCGGCGCCATTCCGCTGTCCCACAGCCTGGACACGGCCTGCGCGCTGACCCGCAGCGTGCGCGACGCCATCGTGGCGCACGAGGTGCTGGCCGCGCGCCACGTCGCGCGCAGCCAGGCGCCACTGTCCGAATACCGGCTGGCGCTGGTGTCCACCTGGTTCCTCGACGACATGGACGCCACCGTGGCCCGCGCATTCGAGCGCAGCATCGCCACGCTGCGCCAGGCCGGCGCCCGGATCGCGCACATCGCGCCGCCGGCCATGCAGGCAGCGCCGGCCTACGGCTTTCCCGCCCCCGAGGGCTATGCCTGGCACCGCGCGCTGTTGCAGCGCACAGGCGCCCGCTACGACCCCCGAGTGCGCGCCCGCATCGAAAAAGGCGCCAGCATGATGGCCTGGGAATACATCGAACTGCTGCAGGCACGCCAGCACTGGATCGAGCGCATGCACGCCGAACTGCGCGACTACGACGCGCTGCTGTCGCCCACCGTGCCCATCGTCGCGCCCGCCATCGCCGATGTGGCCCCCGCCGATGGCCTCGATGCAGCGCAAGACGCCGCGCGCGATGCCGAGTTCTTGCGCGTCAACAGCCTGCTGCTGCGCAACACCAGCATCATCAACCTGCTCGACGGCTGTGCCTTGTCCCTGCCCTGCCATCAGCCCGGCGAACTGCCGGTCGGCCTGATGGTCTGGCATGGCGCGCTCAAAGATGACCAAGTGCTCAATGCGGCCCTGCAAATCGAGCAAGCGCTGCAAAAAGAGGCGCGCAACAATACATGAGATTCAGACTACGCCAGATGGAGGTGTTCCGCGCCGTCATGCTCACTGGCTCCATCAACGGTGCGGCCAAGCTTCTGTTCATTTCGCAGCCGGCTGTCAGCCGCATTGTGTCCCATACGGAGCACACGCTCGGACTGGCGCTGTTCAACCGTATCAAGGGCAAGCTCGTGCCCACGCCCGAGGGCGATGCGCTGTTCCGGGAGGTCGACGAGCTCTATCAGCAGGCACTGCGGGTCGATGATTTTGCCCGCGGTCTGGCGCAAGGCCCGCCTGGCACGCTCAACATCGCGTCGAGCCCGTGCCTGAGTCGCGGCCTGATTCCGCAAGCCATCACGCGCTTCGTGTGGCGATACCCCAATATCCGCGTGAACTACCACACCACGCTGCTCAATAGCATGGCGCAGGAAGTGCTGAGCAACCAAGTTGACTTGGCCATCTCGGTGCTGCCGTTGGCGCACCCCAACCTGACGATGCAGCCCTTCGCGGAAGGCCGAATGGTGTGCGTGGTTCCGTTCGGTCACGAGCTGGCGCAATTGGCGACGGTGTCGATCGCCGATCTGGCGCGTTACACGTTGATCGTCCACCATCCGACGATCCCGTTCGGCCAGTTGGTGTCGGCTGCCTTTCGAAAAGCCGGCGTGACGCTCGAGTCGCGCATCGATATCCACCAGACCGATGTGGCGTGCTCACTGGTGCGCTCGGGAGCGGGGATCGCCATGGTCGACCAGTTCACGGTTGAGGGCATCGCCTGGACGGACCTGCAGGTGCTGCCCCTCGCCGACGAGATCCGGCTGGTGCCAAGCATCGTGCGTTCGGTGTTTGACACGCGCAAGACGCATGCGGACAAGTTCATCGAGCTGCTGCTGGAGTCGGTTGCCGACCGGCAAAACGGTCTCCAGACCGCCACGCGCCCGAGTGCAGGTAAACCCGGAAATTAACCTCAGGCTATATCCCGCAGCACATACAGCATAGGTGCTTTTACAGCCTGCTGTCTTACATTGCGTTCCCCCGCCTCCGCACAATGTGGATTCGGGTATTCACAACAAGACACGGCAGGCACCATGAGTCAGATCCAGATATTCAAGAGGCGTCGGCAGGTTTCCGCCGATCTGGTGGCGCGCTTGCGGGGCATCCCTGTGGCGAACATCAGTGACTGCATGATGCGCATCACGGCCGCCGGCCCGCGCCTGCGTCCCATGCACGCTGGCGATGCGCTCGCAGGCCCCGCCTTCACGGTCAAGACCCGCCCTGGCGACAATCTGATGGCGCACAAAGCGCTTGACTTGGCACAGCCGGGCGACGTGATCGTGGTCGATGCCGGGGGCGATCTCACCAACGCCATCATGGGTGAGCTTATGACCGGCTACGCCGCCAGTCGCGGCATTGCCGGCATCGTCATAGAGCATTTTTGATTTAAGTAGAAACATATCCAGAAGATGAAAAGTAGTTGGACAATTCCTGTGGTGTAAAACAATCAAGCAGGTGCCCGATGGTATTCCAAAGTCCATCGACAGTACGCTGTTCAGCTTGCCTGAGCAGGGCTTTCAGTTTGGAAAAGAATTTTTCGATAGGGTTCAAATCTGGTGAGTAAGGCGGAAGATAACGCAATGTTGCACCAACCCCCTCAATGGCCTCACGCACACCAGAGACTTTATGGCTGGACAAATTATCAGCGATCACGATATCACCAGGGTGCAGCGTAGGACACAGAAATTGCTGTATATAGGCCAGGAATGCTTCGCCATCCATAGGGCCATCCAAGACCATTGGGGCGGTCACGGCGTTTACCCGCAAGCCGGCAATGAAGGTGGTGATTTTCCGGTGACCATGTGGAACACTGGCTATGCAACGCTGTCCCTTCGGCGAACGGCCTCGTGTGCGGGTCATGTTGGTGGATGTGCCCGTCTCATCAAGGAACACAAGCTTTGTTGCGTCAAGTGCTGGCTGGCTTTCCTTCCATGCAACCCGATCCGCTTGCACATCCTTACGCTCTTGCTCGCTGGCGTGCAGAGTTTTTTTTAAAGCTCAAACCCCATTTATTCAGTTGGTGCCATAGGGCTGGGGCTTTGATCGTTATCCCATGCTCGGCCAGCCGTTCGCACATCTCGCGCAGTGTCAAATCCGCTCTGTCTTTAATCCATTCCCGCAACATAGGCTCCACTGGAGCAAGGCAAGATTTCCGATGCCCGCCAATCTGGAAACTATGTCGAATACCTTCTTCAAGACGCGTCTTGACTTGGTACACCCATACTCGACTGACTTCAAAACGCTTGGCAATATCGGTAGGACGATCTCCTTGTTCTATCGCCTTCAGCACCCTATCTCGCAAATCCTGCGAATACGCTTGCATTGCATACTCCTTCAGAAAAAAGACGCCGCATCATATCATGAATTGTTTGGTTTTAAGTCAAATATGCTCTAAACGGCGCGATTCGCGACGCCGGCATGCTCCGCGCGTCACCCTTTCCGGTGTATGCGGCTGGCGTCACGCACCGTGGTCCTTACAAGGACGGGCCGGGCCAGATCAATGTGGCCATCGCCATCGACGGCATGGTCATTCAGCCCGGCGACCTGATCGTGGGCGACGCCGACGGTGTGCTCTGCGTACCGATCGACGAGGCCGAGGCGATCTGCGCTGCCGCGCGAGAAAAAAACGAGCAGGAAAAGCGCGTCATCGCCCACATCGCCTCCGGCACGCTCGATACGTCCTGGGTTGATGCCGCACTCAAACGCCTGGGCTTCGTTGCCGAACCATGAAGCGGCTGAGTCAACCCCGGCAAATTCGCTCGGCATGGCGGCCATCAGAGCATCACCTCGGAAGACATTGGACATGAAAATCGGACTCGTCGGACTGGGCAACATCGGCGTGCATCTCGGCACGCGCCTGCTGGCTGCAGGCCACGAACTGCTGGTTCATGACCGCAATGACACCATGCAGCAGCGCTTGGTCGCCAAGGGCGCTACAGGTGTCGGCAATGCGAAGGAACTGGCCTCGCAGACGGAGATCGTGCTGTTGTGTCTGCCGATGCCTCGGATCGTAGCTGACGTGGCTTCCGAAGTGGCACAAGGCTGTGCAGTGCGCATCGTGGTTGATCTGTCGACGACCGGTCCTTCGGTCACGAAGGAGGTCGAGGCACTGCTCAAGGCTCGTGACATCGCGCTCATCGGTGCGCCGGTGAGCGGCGGCACTGTCGCCGCTGAAAAAGGCACGCTGGCCGTGATGCCTGCAGGATCCGAGGCAGCGTACAGGGAAGTCGAAGCTCTGCTGCGTGTCATCGGCAAGAGCATCTTCTATCTGGGTGCCGATCCCAGCCTCGGCCAGACGATGAAGATCATCAACAACACGCTCTATGCCACCAGCATGGTGGCGAGCTGCGAAGCGTTGGTCTACGGCGTCAAGGCCGGACTGGATTCCAAGACCATGCTCGATGTCATCAACGTGTCCAGCGGCCGCTCTTTTGCCACGCTCGAGCGCATTCCACAGTGCGCGTTGGATCGCAGCTTTCCGATTCGCTTCACCACCGAATTGCTTCACAAGGACATCAAGATGTGCATCGACGAGGCCGAGAAGATCGGCGCACCGATGTTGGTGAGCCCGGCCGCCCGCCAGTTCCTCGCATTCGCCATCACCCAGGGCGATGCCCAGCAGGACAACGTGTACCCAATCCGGCACTTCGAAGGATGGGCTGGAGTCCAGTTCGGCGAGGCGGGTAACAAGGCTTGAGCGGCTTCAAAGACGTCGGCATGCAGCCTCTATGACGCAATGCAGGCGCATCACGAGCTTTCCTCTGTCTTGTTTTCTTCCCTCATCCATTTTCATCAGGAGTCCATGATGTCCCTCATCAAGATCCGAAAAAAACTGCTCAACGTCGAATCCATCTATCACGAAAGTGGTCCGGCGCGCGCCGAGCCGATCAAGATGGGCTGCATTGCTGTGGTGATCCACAACCCCTACGCAGGCCGCTACGTCGAGGACCTCTCAGGTCTGGTGAAAGACGCTACGGCGATGGCCGAGATACTGGTTCCTGAACTGCTGGCGGCCCTCGGTGGTGCGGACAAGATTCAGGCCTACGGCAAGGGGGCCATCGTTGGCCTGAATGGTGAACTCGAACACGGCGCGATCTGGCATGAATCTGGAGGCTGGCCGATGCGCGCCAACCTCCCACTCGCCAAATCGATCGTGCCGGCCGCCAAGGTCGTGGCCTCGGCCGGCACCCGCCTTCAGATCCCGCTGCACCACATCGAAGCCTGCTATGTACGCAGTCATTTCAGCACCAT
Organism: Verminephrobacter eiseniae EF01-2; assembly: GCF_000015565.1. NCBI lineage: Bacteria > Pseudomonadati > Pseudomonadota > Betaproteobacteria > Burkholderiales > Comamonadaceae > Verminephrobacter > Verminephrobacter eiseniae. The sequence continues at coordinate 1,587,424 of NC_008786.1, read as the reverse complement.
GGATGTCGGCGCCATCGACAGCCCGCGCCCGGACGAATTGCTGTACGCCTTGGTGATGTCGACCGGCAGCCGCGTGCACGAGCGCCTGGGGGGACTGCGCGCGGAGAACGTCACCGTCAAGGACGGCCAGCGCTAAAACGGCGCGCCCGTTGCACCACGCGGAGCGACCCTCCGCGCAAGAAGACGGCACGCCGGGCGGGCGTGCTTCCCCCAACTTGAAAATTAGAGACAAGGCCATGACAAACACACACTTCCCCAAGGCGTTGCTGGCCTTCGCACTCGTGCTGGCCGGCTTCGTAGCCCGCGCCGATTGGCCCGAGCGAACCATCACCCTCGTGGTGCCTCTTGCGGCGGGGGGCAGCACCGACATCACGGCTCGTTTGGTCGCCGAGAAGTTCGCGGGCGAACTCGGCCAGACCGTGGTCGTCGATAACCGTCCCGGCGCTGGCGGCAACATCGGTGGCGCCTATGTCGCCAAGGCGCCGCCGGATGGCTACACACTGCTGATGTCGACCAGCACCATCGCCACCAACGTGACGCTCTACAAGAACATGGGCTTCGACCTGCAGAAGGATCTGATCCCCGTCTCGCAAGTGGCGCTGATCCCGAACGTGCTGGTGGTCAACAACAACGTGCCGGTCAAGAATCTGCGGGAGTTTGTTGAATACGCTCGCCAGAAAAAGGGCGTTGTCAACTTCGGCTCTGCCGGCAATGGCACCTCGCAGCATCTGTCGGGCGCCTTGTTCAACAGCATGGCCCATGGCGAAATGGTTCATGTGCCCTACAAGGGCGGCGCGCCGGCGAATGTCGACCTGCTGAGCGGTCAGATCCAGGCCGTTTTTTCGCCCTTGGTGGAAGTGCTGCCCTACATCGACAGCGGTAAGTTGCGTGCACTCGGCGTGACCACCAAGGCCCGCTCGCCGCGCCTTCCCGACGTGCCTGCCATCGCAGAGGAACTGCCCGGGTTCGACGTTGTGCTTTGGAACGGTGTGTTCGCACCCGCCGGCACACCACCAGCTGTCGTGCGCCGCCTGGGTGCAACTATCAGCAATATCCTGCAGGATCCATCTGTGTGCAAGATATTCGCAGACCAGGGATCCACGCCGGTGGGCAATACACCGGCTGAATTCAAGAAGAACCTGACGGTGGAGATCGATAAGTGGGGCAAGCTTGTCAAGCTGTCCGGTGCGCGCGTTGACTGATCGGAGGCTCGCAATGCACATGTTCACGCCCTTTCATCGTCTGGCGCTCGTCGCCGCGCTGACCCTTGCGGGCTGCGCGGCCGCTGAGCCGGCCGTGTCCGCGCCTTCGTACTTCCTGTCGACGCAGGACGGCCGCGCCGCACTGCTCGACGGCGTGGTCGATGCCGCCAAGGACAAGCTCGCGGTTGTCGAAGAGTCAGGTGGCAAGCTCCGTATCGTGAACGCGATCGTCATGCCGGTCTGGTTGATGGGCCCGCCGAGTTCCATCGCGCTGGTTCCGGCCGGCCGGCTGGCGCTTGTGAGTACAGCCACTCGGCGTGCTCCGGCCGATCCAACCAGGGTAATCGCCTTCGACCTCGTGTCGGTCGCTGCGCTCGATCCTTCGGGCATGGTGCCACCGCGCGCGGTGGCCGCGCTGCACACGGGCGTTGCAGGCATCTCCATCAACCGCACGGGCACCTTGGCGCTGGTTGCCAATCGGGGCGAGGGCTCCGTTTCACTGCTGGCCATTGATGGCGAGCGCGTCGAGACGGTGGCCAAACTGATGCTGGGCGAAAAAGCCGGCCCGGCCCATGCCGCTTGCACGCCGGATGGGCGTCAGGTGTTGGTGCAGGACGCGCTCAATCGTCAGATCCGGCTCTACCGCACCGATGGCAACCAGGTTTGTCGACATCGGCGAGCGCCTACAGTTCAACGGCGCGCCTTCGGCCCTGCGGCTCTGGCGCTGAAACCAATCACGTCTTTTGGATCTCTTCGCATTTCATGAAGCCCTTGCTCCTTGTCCTCGTCTTTCTTTCCGAAGAACACCGTGCCCTAGTCTCCGAGCGCTTCGAGGTGATCTACTCGCCCAATGAAAAGCTGGGCGCTGACCGAACCAACGGCGAGGCCCAGATCGCTGCGCGAGGCCCAGACATTCGCGTGGTGCTGACCAACGGCACGAATGGCTTGCTGGCATCGGAGATCGCTGCCTTGCCGAAGCTGGAATTGATCAGCACCGTAGGGGTCGGTTTCGAGAACATTGCGCTCGACGCGGCCAGCACTCGCGGCATTCCGGTCTGCAATGCGGCCGGCACCAACGACGCCGCCGTGGCCGACCATGCGATGGCCATCCTGCTGGCCGCCATCCGCCGCCTGCCGTTTCTCAACGACGGAGTGCGCAACGGCCTGTGGCGTGACGACATTCCGCGTCCGCCGCATGTCAGTGGACGGCGGATGGGCATCTTTGGCCTCGGTGCCATCGGCAGGAAGATCGCCAAGCGGGCCAGTGGTTTCGACATGGAAATTGGCTACCACAGCCGCACCCGCCGCGACGAGACCGGCTTTCAGTGGTTTGACGGCATCCTGAGTTTGGCGGCTTGGTGCGACTTTCTCGTCATTGCCGCGCCGGGCGGTAAGGCCACGTTCCACATCGTCGACCGTGAAGTGCTCGACGCGCTGGGTCCGCAGGGCGTGCTCGTGAACATCGCGCGGGGCACGCTGGTCGACACGAACGCCGTCGCCGACGCGTTGCGCGAGAAACGCATCTGGGCGGCCGCACTCGACGTTTACGAGAACGAACCCGCACCGCCTGCGCAGTTGCTGGCGTTCGACAACGCGGTGCTCACGCCCCACGTCGGCGGCATCTCGCCGCAAGCGATCCATGCGTCAGTGCTGCGGTTTCTAGAAAACGCCGAGGCACATTTCGCTGGTCGGCCTCTCGTTACGCGAGTCAACTGACTCGCATGTGACTGCCCGCGCGCTGGGGCGCTCCCGGGATCAGTCGGCCTTGATGTTCGCTTCCTTGATGAACGACGGCCACTTCGTCGTTTCACTGCGCAGGTAGTTGCAGCGTTGTTGAATAAATCGTTTTCGAGCCCGAGGGCAGGGATCTGGCATGATTTGCTCGCTTTTACCTGCAGAAAAGCCTGTGCAAACACAGTGAAAACCGCCGTCACATGATCGCAAAAGCCCGTTACAAGATGACCCAGTGCGCAACAAGCCTCGCCGTTCAGGGCAGGCAAGGATAGCGCGGACGGCGTAGCCGTCCTGGGGTGAGGCCGCTGGCATCCGGGGATATGCAACATTCCCCCCCCGGAGGTATCTGCGGCTCCCTGCCCTCAACGGGGCGTCCCTGGTTGGGGAAGCGTGATCATTTCATGCGTCGTGGAGACCTCCAATGCACCGCATCACCCCGCACCAGCCCCACCCGCTATTCGACAGCGCAGCCACAGGCCGCATCGAGCGTGCAGCCGCAGCCACCCTGCCCGCGCACCAGTTGATGCAACGCGCCGGCTTGGCCGTGGCGCAGTTGGCCCAGGCGCTGGCGCCATATGCACGCACGGTGTGGCTGGCCTGTGGCCCCGGCAACAACGGCGGCGATGGCCTGGAGGCTGCGATGCACCTGCAGCGCAATGGCCGCCAAGCGGTGGTCACCTGGCTGGGCCAGCCGGACAAGGCGCCCGCCGATGCCCGGGCCTCCTGGCTGCGCGCACAGGCCGCCGGGGTGCAATGGGCCGACCACGCCCCGGATCAGCTCAGCAGTTGCGACCTGTGCATCGACGCGCTGCTGGGCCTTGGAGTTTCTGCATCGTCATCGCGCGCGATGGACCCGGCGCACGCGATGAACGCCCCGGCGCGAACAATCGACCCGCGCTTGCGCGCCTGCCTGAGCATGCTGCGGCACAGCCTTGCGCCCGTGCTGGCGGTGGATCTGCCCAGCGGGCTGGACGCAGACACCGGCCAGTACGCGCCCGGCCTGGCCCCTGATCCAGGCCCACCTCCTGGCCCGGCACGCTATACGCTGAGCTTGCTCAGCCTCAAGCCCGGCCTGTTCACCGCCGCAGGGCGCGACGCTGTCGGCCAGTTGTGGTTTGACGACCTGGGCGTGGCGCCCGGGCCAGAGCCGCCGAGCGCCTGGCTGTCCGGCCCGGCGCTGGCCGCGCCGCGCGCCCACGCCAGCCACAAGGGCAGCTACGGCGATGTGGCCGTGGTGGGCGGCGAAGGCTTGGCCGAGCGCGGCCTGGGCATGACCGGCGCCGCCTTGCTGGCCGCGTCTGCCGCATTGCACAGCGGCGCGGGCCGGGTGCTGGTGGCCCTGCTGGACGACGGGCAGTTGCCACTGGACCCGCAGCAACCCGAGCTGATGCTGCGCCGCTTCGAGGCCCTGGCGCTGGAACGGTTGACCGTGGTCTGCGGCTGCGGCGGGGGCCAGTCCGTCGGCCAGCGGTTGCCTGAAGTCATCACGCGCGCGGCCCGCTTGGTGCTCGATGCCGACGCCCTCAACCACATCGCCGGCCATGCCGCCCTGCAAGCGCTGGTGCTGGCGCGTGGCCAGCAGGGGCGGCCCACCGTGCTGACCCCCCATCCGCTGGAAGCCGCCCGGCTGCTGGGCTTGAGCACTGCCCAGGTGCAGGCCGACCGGCTGGGCGCCGCCCGGCAACTGGCCACACGGTTTGCTGCCGTGGCCGTACTCAAAGGCTCGGGCAGCGTGATTGCAGCGCCGGGCCAGACGCCCGCGATCAACCCCACGGGCAATGCGCTACTGGCCAGCGCAGGCACCGGCGATGTGCTGGCCGGCATGGTGGGCGCGCGCCTGGCGGCAGGTGCCAGCCCGCTGAACGCCGCCTGCGACGCGGTGTATGCCCATGGCCGGGCGGCCGACGCCTGGCCTGCCGGTCAGGCGCTCACAGCCGGCGAACTGGCGCGGCGGCTCGGTCGCTGAGCGCGGCAGCACCGCCGGACACCCCAACCGATCATGCTTGTGGCGCTTGTTCTGCTTGCGTCTGTAGCCATCAAGAAATGAGCAAGCCACCAGTGGATGGCGGGCGGCACATCAGTTGCGGCGCGGCTTGCGCGCTTTGCCGGTCTGGCCGGCGACCGCTTTTTTCCTGACCGCCTTTTCCTTCTTCTTGACCGGCGCCTTCGGGGGCGTTTCTGCCACCGTCCCGCTGACCGATGGCGCAGCCCCCGGGGCCGACTTGCGCCCTCCCGAGCGCCCGCCGGTCTTGCGCGCAGCGCCACTGGCGCCATCCCCTCCTGGCAATTCCTCGCCCTCGCGCACCAGGCGAAAGTCGATCCTGCGGCCGTCCAGATCCACGCGGCTGACCTGCACCCGCACCCGCGCACCAATCGCATAGCGGATGCCGGTGCGCTCGCCGCGCAGTTCCTGGCGCGCCTCGTCGAACTTGAAGTACTCGCCCCCCAGTTCGGTGATGTGCACCAGGCCCTCCACATACATCGCGTCGAGCGTCACGAAGATACCGAAGCTGGTGACCGCGCTGACCACGCCGCTGTATTCCTCGCCCAGATGCTCGCGCATGTACTTGCACTTGAGCCAAGCCTCGACATCGCGGCTGGCCTCGTCGGCCCGGCGTTCGTTGGCGCTGCAATGCAGGCCCGCAGCTTGCCAGGCCAGGCCAGCGCGGCCGAGCGCCTGCTGGCGCGGCTTGCTGCCCGGCGCGGCCAGCCGCTTGGCCAGTTTGGCCTGCGCCTCGCCCGGTGCCGGCAGCGCCGGCAACTGGTACTGCGTCTTGCCCAAAATGGCCTTGATGACCCGGTGCACCAGCAGGTCCGGATAGCGCCGGATCGGGCTGGTGAAATGCGTGTAGGCATCGAACGCCAGGCCAAAGTGGCCGCTGTTGACGGGCGTGTAGATCGCCTGCTGCATCGAGCGCAGCAGCATCATGTGGATCTGCGGGGCGTCTGGCCGATCCTTGGTGGCCTCGGCAATCGCCTGGAACTCCGCAGGCTTGGGCTCATCGCTGATCGACAGGCCCACCGCCATGGCCTTGAGGTAGTTGCGCAGGAGCACCTGCTTTTCCGGCGTGGGGCCTTCGTGCACGCGAAATAGCCCCGGCTGGCCGCCCTGGACGATGAAGTCGGCGCTGCAGACATTGGCCGCCAGCATCGCCTCTTCGATCAGCCTGTGCGCATCGTTGCGGATGCGCGGCACGATCTTTTCGATGCGCCCGTTCTCGTCGCAGACGATCTGCGTCTCGGTGGTCTCGAAATCCACCGCCCCGCGCTCGCGCCGGGCCAGCAGCAGCGCGTGGTAGACATCGTGCAGGTTTAGCAAATCCTTGACCCGCTCCTGGCGCTTGGCGGCTTCAGGCCCGCGCGTGTTGGCCAAAATGGCGGCGACCTCGGTGTACGTCAAGCGCGCATGGCTGTACATCACGGCCGGGTAGAACTGGTAGGCCGGCACCTCACCCCGGGCCGTGACCAGCATGTCGCAAACCATGCACAGGCGCTCGACCTGCGGGTTCAGCGAGCACAGGCCGTTGCTGAGCTTCTCGGGCAGCATCGGAATCACGCGGCGCGGGAAGTAGACACTGGTGGCGCGGTCGTAAGCGTCAATGTCGATCGCGCTGCCGGTCTCCACATAGTGGCTGACATCGGCAATCGCCACCAGCAAACGCCAGCCCTTGGCGCGGCCGACCTTGGCCGGCTCGCAATACACGGCATCGTCAAAGTCGCGCGCATCTTCACCGTCGATGGTGACCAGCGGGATATCGCACAGGTTGACGCGGTGCTTCTTGTCCTGCGCGCGCACCTTGTCGGGCAAGCCCTTGGCCTGCGCCAGGCCGGCAACAGAAAACTCATGCGGCACGCCGTACTTGCGCACCGCGATCTCGATCTCCATGCCCGGGTCGTCGACCTCGCCGAGCACTTCGGTGATGCGGCCCACGGGCTGGCCGAACAATGCCGGCGGCTCGGTCAGTTCGACGACCACCACCTGCCCCGGCTTGGCAACGCCGGTGGCGCCCTTGGGGATCAAGATATCCTGGCCATAGCGCTTGTCCTCGGGCGCTACCAGCCACACACCGCTTTCTTGCAGCAAGCGGCCGATGATGGGCTGGGCCGGCCGTTCGATGATCTCGACCACACGGCCCTCCGGGCGGCCGCGCCGATCCTGGCGCACGATGCGCGCGCGCACGCGGTCCTTGTGCAGCACTGCGCGCATCTCGTTCGGCGAGATATACAGGTCGCCTTGGCCGTCGTCACGGATGACGACCCCGTGCCCGTCCCGGTGCCCCTGCACGCTGCCTTCGATCTCGTCCGACACATGCGCGGACTGCGCGCCGGAGGTCATTTTCTTGCTGTACAATCTTAGTCTTTCCTGAAATGCCCAGGTGGCGGAATTGGTAGACGCACTAGTTTCAGGTACTAGCGAGTAACATCGTGGAGGTTCGAGTCCTCTCCTGGGCACCAAGTTTAACGACAACCGGCAACGGTCTCCAAAATAAAAGAGCCGCCCCGGGACGGTCTATCCCCCACCCCGGTGGCGCTCAGACCCGCCTGCGCAAGCTCGCAACCTGTTCGAGGCCATTTCGGAGCAAGGCGAGTTGGTCGATCCACGCGCCCAACCCAATGGCCGACGTGGTCGTACAAAGCACAGTCGCCAACCTGATCCAGTGGTTGCGCGCAATCACGGTGATGACGTTTTGCGTTTCATGACCGATCCGGGAGTGTCCTTCACCAACAACATCGCCAAGCAGGCGGTGTGCATGTCCAAGGTCAAGCAGAAGATGGTGCAGAGCGCAGTCGTGCGCGGTGACGAGGTGACACTAGCCGGCTTCGGCTACTTCGAGGCGGTCCTTGCGAAGCGCCTCGCACCGGGGAGAGCGCAGACATCGGAGAAAAGCGTCGTTCGAAGTTCACGGTCGCACGCTCAAGACCGCCGTGCTGGGCGCACCCTTCCTGCCCGTTCTGGCCGGCATAGTTTCCAGATTGGCGGGCATCGGAAATCTTGCCTTGCTCCGGTGGAACCTATGTACATAATCCCGGACGATTGCATAAACTCCAAACGCTATCCGCTGTTCATGGCCAGAGCAGTCCTGCAGGAGCTGATAGAGTCCTTGCAATCCACCCCGGGGAGTGTCAAACCATGTCGATGGCCCTGCACAAGAACGCCCGCACCACGCCGGCCGTGCGTGCCGAGATAGCCGCCAGTAGCCAGACCGCCAGTGTCTTGGCCCAGCGCTATGGCATCACCGAACAGACGGTCTACAAGTGGAAGAAACGCGAGGTCTTCGTGGACCGCTGTCACACAGCCCATCGCCTGCAGACCGTGCTCACGCCTGCACAAGAGACCGTGGTGGTCCACCTGCGGCGCACCTTGCTGCTGCCCCTGGATGACCTGCTGGCCGTTACGCGGGAGTTCCTCTGCCCTGATGTGTCACGCTCGGGGCTGGACCGGTGCCTGCGCCGCCACGGGGTGGGCAACCTCGATGCCCTCAAGCCCCGGGAGCCTACGGTGACCCACCAGGCATTCAAGAGCTACGAGCCGGGCTACGTGCACATGGATGTGAAATACCTGCCCCAGATGCGCGACGAGAGCCGCCGGCGCTACCTGTTCGTCGCCATCGACCGGGCCACGCGATGGGTGTTCGTGCAGCTCAAGGCCAACAAGACGGCCGCCAGTGCACAGGCCTTCCTGAAGACATTGCACAAGGCTTGCCCGATCAGGATCAACAAGTTGCTGACCGACAACGGCAAGGAGTTCACCGACCGACTGTTTGCCAGCGGCGAGCGCCAGGCCAGTGGCAACCATGAGTTCGACCAGTTGTGCCAGGCGCTGGACATAGAGCATCGGCTGACCAAGCCCAGGACGCCGAGAACCAACGGCATGGTCGAGAGGTTCAATGGTCGCATAGCCGATGTCCTGAAGACCCACAGGTTCGACAGCCGCGAGGACATGGAGCAGACCTTGCTGCGCTATGTGGCCTTGTACAATCACCAACTGCCGCAATCAGCGCTGGGCAGCAAGACGCCTATGCAGGCCATGAAAGAGTGGCATCAGCAGCACCCGCATCTGTTTCACAAGAGGCCATATGATCGTCCGGGATGCGACAGGTAAGCGAGCAAGGGAGCGGAGATGAAGATCAAGCGGTTGGTGATCCTGGCGGGCGTTCTGGCGTCCTTTGGCGCCTCGGCGCAGATGCCCGTCCCGCTGCTGGATGGCGCCGACACGGGCGGCAAGTCAGCGGCCCAGGCCCAAGTGGGCAAGCAGCTCGAAGCGCTGTTGCAGTGCAAGGCTGGCACCACCTTCACGGCCAAGGCCGTGGGGGTGGAGTTCCAAGCCCTCGGTCTGGTCAAAGGGCCGGATGGCTTCTTGCTACCATTGCGCAAAGGCCCGCAGCCGTCGCTGTTCGGGGATCAAGTCCTGGCCGCGCTGGTCAGCGATGCGGACGGGGAGAAAAAGGTCGTTGTTTACCTGAAAAAACAGACAGGCAAGCAACTGGCGAAGAAACTCGGCGTCACCAAAATTGACGAACAGGCTGATACCGATGAGCCGTCCTATTTCAAGCAGACCAGCCAGAAGACCACGTTGCTGGTCGGCTCGGCTTCCGAGGTGTTCCTGGGCAACAGCAGCATCAAGTATCAATCGGCTGTTACATGCCAGTTGATTAAGTGAGCTGACCATGGCAGAAAATGAGAGGCTTCAAGAAGCCGTGGGCATTTTGGGCGATCAGAACGCTCAAGAAGATTCGTGCAGAAATCGCTGCGGGTCGAGAATAGAAAATAATTTGTTGAATCCTTTTTAATAATGGAGGTAATGATGGCGAAAATGTGGAAGGCTGCGGCTGTCGTGGCGTCGTTCTCAGTGCTCGCGGGTTGCGCGGGCTACGACCAGTGGGCCGAGAGCACGAATCGCAAGATGAATTCCGGCTGGACGGAGATGCTGTACGGCAAGCAGACGGTGGACGCATCGGCACTGCCCAAAGGCATGACGGTCAACCTCTCCTACGGCAAGGGCGAGGGCAGCGGCATCCCCGGCCCCGCCGCGTCGAAGTTCTACGACAAGCTGCTCGGCGATGTGACCTACACCAAGAGCTGCAAGAACATGCTGACCTTCAACGTGGCCATGTTCAATGATGCCGGGGCCGCGATCCGTACCGAGCCTGTCGTGGTCGGGCCGTACACGGCGGGCACGAAGGCGCTCATCAGCAAGGACGTGATCGCCGATCCGCAGATGCAAAAGTCCAATCAGGTCACAAGGCTGGTTCTCTCCAGCGCCAAGTGCATCTGATGGCCGACTCGATGCAGGCCGTGGCGATCCGGTCGGTGATCGCCTCCCTGACGGACGCGGCCATGTGCGGCGACTGGCAGGGGAGTGACGCGGCATCGGTGTTGCGGGTAATGGGACGCAGCCCGCTGCAAGCGCGGGACGTGCCTGTGACGATGGAGATGGTCGCCCTGCTCCAGCACTTCGCCACCCGTCTCGACGTGCGCGACGTGCCTGGGCTGGGCGTTGAAGGCCAGGAAGACGTGGAACTGGCCCCAGGCATCGTGTGGGGTGGCTCCAAGCTGCTTGTGCTGCTGGATGTTCCTGCGGGCGCTTTTGATGGCATAGCGTATTGGGTCGCTGACAGCCTGCCGAGCGCCAAGATCAAGGCGATGCCCGGTGTGCTCGCCCTCCCCTTCACCATCGAGAGCACCGGGGAAGGGGACGAGGCCCAGGGCCGTGCTCTTTCCTGACTGGATGGCCGTGTTCTACCCGCATGCGCGAGCGGAGCATGCGTTCCCGATCCTGGCCCTGCGCCCCGTGTTGTCGAACGATGCGTTTGGCGGCGACTGGGTGGATGCCGCCATAGGACACATGGGCTTCTACGGCCTGCCACGAAAACTCGCGGAGCAGTTCGTGGCAAAGGGAACAGCGCCTCTGTAGGTTTTGCTATTAGTGCGTAATAATTGCGCCGCACTTATTCAGTCGCAGCATGAAGGAGGTGAACGGTGATGAACACCACGCTTTCCCCGATCACGGTGCCTGCTACCTCGCGGCGCCGCTACCTCGGCGGCATGGCCGCGCTCAACCTGCCGTCGCCAGCGGGAACGGGCGACTGGCACATGGAGCAGACGTTCTTTCGGCAACGGGAGAAGCGTTCCCGCTCGTTCATCTCCGGCGTTGGGTGCCCAACGGATACGACCGCGATCCTCGGGGATGCTGGGGTCTATGACTGCACTGCCACGCTCGATGAACTGGGCATTCCTCATGAGAGCACGCTCGCCTACGCCGCAAGCCACGCGCGCGCCTGCGCTGATCTCGTGCTGGCAGCGGTGATGCGCGGCGATCAGCCCGATTTCGTGACCCTGGACGACTGGATGCCACGCGACGGCGACAAGCAGCAGGTTTTCGACCTGTTGGCAAAGGCTCTCGGCCACCTCACCGCAGAGCAAAAAGACAAGGTGCTTCGATGGCAGAGCAAGAACGCGATTCGACCCCCAGGGACGAGGCCCACGAGCGGCTGATGCGGTCGATCCTGAAAGGGATCGGCGACACGCCGCTCGTGCTGAAAGGCGGCACCGCCTTGCTGCTGGCCTATGACCTTAGCCGCTTCTCCGAGGACTTGGATTTCGACGCGCCGCACAAACTCAACTTGGAATCCCGAATCCAGCGCAGCGTGCCGATGGGCATCACGCTCGATGACGTGGCCGCCCTGAAAGACACGGGCACCGTGACGCGCTACCGGGCGAAATACCATACCGAGCACGGCCCTCGCTCTCTGAAACTGGAAGTCTCATATCGGACGCCGACACCGGATTCGGAGGTGCGATCTGTCCATGGCATCCGTGTGGCGTCTCTGCCCCGCATCATCGACCAGAAGTTAAAGGCGGCACATGACGGGCATGATCCGCGTGCGAAAGTGCGCGATCTGTACGACCTTGATTTTGCGGCCCGCCGCTGGCCCGTCGCTTTCACGGGCGATCTCGCCTCGCGGTTGCAGGCATTCGCCGAAGACCCTGGTGCGCTGGAGTCCAGATACCAAGCGGACTACGACGAGGATGACCTGATTCCCGATCTTGTCGATCTGGAAGACCTTGCGCTCAGGATGCACTACGCGGCCCGGGAGATCGCGGCAAGCCGCGCGGAGATCGACCAGCGGGTCGAGGGCCTTCCGGCGCTTCGGGGTGCCGCAGACCCCGCTGTGCGCGCCTTCTGGAAGCACGCCGATGAGGCGGTGGAGAGCATGAAGGCGGGCGGCGGCAACGCCTATGAAGTCGATTGGCGTCAAGTCGAGCAAAAGACCATCCGGGAATGCCTCGAACGTGGACAGTCGCTGGACAGCATTGCCGATGCCTTGGGCAGCAACAGCCCAGGCGCGGCAAGTCCGGGTCAGCAGGCCGCCCTACGCGAGCGCATCGCCGGAATCGAGGCGGAAAGGCCGAGGGCTGGCCAACAGGGCCTTGCCAAGCTGCCTGCCCTTCACTTGGTGAACCGGCACGCCTGCAAGCAGGCCATGGCCCCGGCTACGGCTCCTGCCTGGAGCGCGGAGCAGGAGCACAGGGCCGCAGGCTTGGAGGGAATCAAGGCCATGGCTACCGGCGCGCTGCTGACCTTCGCGGAGATCGGCGCCGAGGCGATCAAGAAGGCCGCTGAGGCGCCGAGGGTGGATTGGCGACAGGTGGAGGATGCCGTGATTGCCAAGAGCCTCACGGACGATCAGCAGCCCGCCGACGAGGTGTACCGGGCCATCGCAAGTGCAAGTCCTGGCGCGCTGACGGATCAGCAGCAAGCGGCTTTGCGCGAGCGAATCGACAGCGCCGCGCGAGTTGCGCAGGGCGTGGATCGTGATCGGGGATTTTCAATGTGAGGGCGAAGCATGGACAAGCAAATGGAAATTGACGCGCTCCGCACCGCACTGCGAATGATGGGACTGGAACCAAGGAAGGTGGCGAATTTCATCGCGGAAGGCGGGGACTATGCCTGCAAAGCTGTCCTTTTCCGATGCGTCACCCTTGACGAAACGAGGCTGCGTGGGGTGGTTGGGGAGCAGTCCAACATGGACGGTCGGCGGTCGATGTGGGCTCAACTCCTTGTATCTGCGTCTGCGAGTTCCCCTGTCGGGAACGATGAGCAATTGACCTATCGGGTATGGCCCGATGGCACGGCGCAGGCCACCGAGGACGGCGAGCCGTACTCGTGGATGAGCGACGATTTCATCGTGATCCATGCTGCGGACGAAGACAAAGCGCGCGCACTTGCTGGCGTCTAATTAGAGAATTTTTGATTTAAGTAGAAACATATCCAGAAAATGAAAAGTAGTTGGATAATTCCTGTGGTGTAAAACAATCAAGCAGGTGCCCGATGGTATTCCAAAGTCCATCGACAGTACGCTGTTCAGCTTTCCTGAGCAGGGCTTTCAGTTTGGAAAAGAATTTTTCGATAGGGTTCAAATCTGGTGAGTAAGGCGGAAGATAACGCAATGTTGCGCCAACCCCCTCAATGGCCTCACGCACACCAGAGACTTTATGGCTGGACAAATTATCAGCGATCACGATATCACCAAGGCGCAGCGTAGGACACAGAAATTGCTGTACATAGGCCAAGAATGCTTTGTCATCCATAGGGCCATCCAGGACCATCGGGGCGGTCACGGCGTTCACCCGCAAGCCGGCAATGAAGGTGGTGATTTTCCGGTGACCATGTGGAACACTGGCTATGCAACGCTGTCCCTTCGGCGAACGGCCTCGTGTGCGGGTCATGTTGGTGGATGTGCCCGTCTCATCAAGGAACACAAGCTTTGTTGCGTCAAGTGCTGGCTGGCTTTCCTTCCATGCAACCCGATCCGCTTGCACATCCTTACGCTCTTGCTCGCTGGCGTGCAGAGTTTTTTTTAAAGCTCAAACCCCATTAGCATTTCCCTGGCGACTTGGACTACTGCCCGCGCTGCGTGAAGAACGGCGCAGCGAAGCGCCGTGACACCAGCATGGGCCTGGACAAGAGCACCAGTCCCAGCGCTTGAAGGTCAGCGGGGCACGTCGCCCACGAGGCCGCGCAGCCGCGCTCCCTGGGCGCGGGCCTCGGCCAGCAACGGCTCCCAGTCGCTCGGCGGGTGGCCGCTGGCCAGCATCCTTGCGAACACCCGGTATGCGTCATCATCGCTCTCGTATGCGCGTTTGGTGGCTTCGTCGTTGACCCAGCCAAGCACAATCGTCTTGCTGGGCGCGTGGAATCGGAAGAACAGCCGGTATTGCTGGAAGAACTTGGCCCGGAACCAGTGCCTGTTTTCCGCGCCAAGGGTGTTGCCCTGCCGGTATTCAGGCCGTGCCGGGTCTTGCGGGATCACGTCGAATGCCAGCTTCGTGACAGCTTTGTACCTCTTGGCCACATTCTTCTTCGCGTAGCCACTGGGGTCTTTCGCCCGCAGCTCGTCCACCTGTTGAATCAAGGCCTCAAACCGTTCGAGAAACAGTGGGTACGCAAAAACCCTCCAGCCATGGATGACCACATGGGCGTCTTGATCCTGGGGAGTGCTCTCGGAAAAGTTGGGCAAGCGGGACAGGGGAACGCCTGCACCAACATGGCGGGTGCGAGTCATTCGTCTTCCGGCGACAGCGGCGCATCCAGATCGACCTCGATGCCAGCGGCCAGCTCTTGGGCACGCTGAACGAAGCCGACAGTCAGGGGTTGAAGACGCTCAGGATGCTCGGCAATGTCACGGGCCAGGAATTCCAAGAACTTCCCGAGAACAGGATCATCCTCTCCAGCATCGGCGCGGGTCAGGACGACCTCGCCGGTAGGCTGGATCGCGTAGTGGATCTTGTCGCGCTTGCCCAGGCGCAGCGCGCGGCGGACGGTTTCTGGAACCGTGGTTTGGTAGCGGTCGGTCAGGGTCGACTCAGCTTCAAGTGCGGTCGGCATGATGGAATCTCCGGGGTGAATGCCCGGATGGTAATGCAATCGCATTGCCCGGTCAATGGGCCTGCTGCTGACGGGCGCACAGGGCTGCGAGGTGCGCGCCCAGGTCGGCAATACCTGCGCTGCGCAGCTCGTCGGCTACCCGCATCGAGCGGGCCTCGCTCCTGGGCAGCAGAACCGCCCTGGCGCTCTCGTAGGGACGCGGCAGCGGGTGCCATAGCCACGTTGCCCGAAAGGCGCGCATGGCCTCGAAAAAGGCCTGGGTGCCCGCGTCTTCGTTGCTGATGACGAACATCTCAAAGTCGCGGCGCAGCGAGGCAATGGCGAGCGCGTTGAGCGAGTAGGTGTAGCGCGTGCCCTCCAGCGGCACGCGCTGGCCCAGGCGGGCCGAGAGGTACTTGGCGGCGGCAGTGTGGTGCGAGCCACCATCGTTCATGAGCCAGAGGCGCCCATCCCACAGGTATCGGGTGAAGTGGTCGCTGGTTCCTGGGGAATGGATGATGCGAATTTCGCTGTGCGCAAGGCTCTTGGCCAGCCGCTCCGGCGTGATCTCGGAGATCAGCCACTGGCACCGGGCCTCGGCCATGGCCTCCGTGCTGGAGAAGGCCCACAGGTCTGCTTTCGAGGCCAAGAAGCCGTCTATGTCGGTCACGTCGCAGCACCAACCCTGCTCGATCTCGCAGTGGGCGATCTGCGCGTATTCGGCGCGGATGAGGTGGAAGCTCTGCCATCCCCCATCAATGGCGTGCCAGCCCAGCAGAAAGCCGCGCTGGCGGCGCGGCCCTCCCAGTGGGGGGTACATCCCCAGCTCGTGCCAGCGAGGCACGCTGCTGGCGTGAATGCAGGGTGCAGGAACCTCCAGTGCGGCCCGCGTCTGCGGATGCGCGGCCAGCATACGGCAGAGGCTGACCGGCTGGCCGAAGTCCTCACGGATGCCGTCAACGACGCGCTTGAGCAGTGCCTGCATATCCTCACCTCCCGAGAAGGGAGAAGTGATCTTTTTTATCGTGCAACTGCAATTTTAATTCCTGCCCTTGTTCAAGTCTTTTGAGTAACCGTCTTCCGAGTCAAGCGCCGTGAAGCGATTTATCCCAAGGTTTGCGAGTTCTGACCATGGCGTTGAGCGCATGCCATTACACACAACCCTCCTCCTTGAAGCCCGCGCCCATGCCAGCAATAGACGAGAAGTTCAGTCTGGTATACCTTTTTCCCGCTTGATTCATTTTCAGACGAGAGAGACCGCAATGACATGGGCCGCAGAAGAATTTGCAGGAGCGCAGTTGGGAGATGCGCGCTTGAATCACCGCTTGATCAAACTCACGGAGCGATTTGCCGACAAACCCACAGCCAGCATTCCTGGCGCATGTCCGGATTGGAGCGAAACGCAAGGGGCGTATCGATTTTTCGATCAAGCCAACAACGCCAAACGGCCCTTGAAATGGGAAACGGTGTTGGCCCCGCACATCGAGCGCACCGCAGCACGGATGCGACAACACCGCGTCGTGCTGTGCCTGCAAGACACCACCGAGCTGGATTTCAACGGGCAAAGCATCGAAGGCCTCGGGCCCTTGTCCTACGAAGCTCAACGCGGCATGTACCTGCACCCGACCTATGCCGTCACGCCCGAACGCGAACCGCTGGGCATCACCGACGCTCGGATGTGGGCACGCACACCCAAGGCGGACGATGGCACGCGAGCCGGTGTGCGGGAAAGTCTGCGCTGGAGCGAGGCTTACGAGCGCATCGGCGAGATGGCGCAAACCTTGACCGATACGCGCCTGGTTTGCGTGGGCGATCGTGAAGCGGACATCGTTGAAATGATGCGCCGCGCCCGCGATCTGGGGCATCCGGCGGACTGGCTGATTCGCTCGAAACACAACCGCACCTTGCCCGACGGCAGCAAATTGTGGGCGCAAACCATGGAGGATGCGCCCTTGGGCGAGATTGAATTCACCCTGGCAGCGCGCACCGCCGAGGCTGCCCGCGTGGTGCGCCAGCAAATTTGGGCGCGCGCCTTGAACATTCCCGATGGGGCGGGTGGCCAGTTGACGGTGACCTGCGTAGTGGCCAAGGAAACGAACCCGCCGGCAGGCTGCAAGGCGGTGCAATGGCATCTGCTGACCAATCGCATGGCGAGCGACTTTGCCGAGGTGGTGGAGTGGATCGACTGGTACCGCTGTCGCTGGGAAATAGAAACGTTTTTCAACGTGCTCAAAAACGGCTGCCGTGTCGAAGCCCTGCAACTGGGCAGCGTGGCCAAGCTGGAGTTGGCGCTGGCCGTGTATATGCTCGTGGCCTGGCGCCTGGCGCGCTTGGTCAGACTGGGGCGCACCCATCCAGACTTGAGCGCCAGTGCGCTGTTGACCGAGGCAGAGTGGAAGGGGCGTACATTTTGGCAAAGAAAAAACCACCGACTCAGCCACCGACCATTCGTGAAGTCATCCGGCAAATCGCCATGCTCGGCGGCTTCCTGGGCCGCAAGTGCGATGGACAGCCCGGCGTCAAATCCCTCTGGCTTGGCTTTGCCCGGGTCAGGGATTTTGTGCAGGGTGTTGAGCATATGCGCTTGCTTCAGGATGCAGGGGGAAGTTGTGTGTAAGGGCATGGGTATACCCCCCTTCGGCGGTGTTAAAACGTTAAATAAAAAGGCGTTAACACGCGCGCGCGTGTTACGCTGTGGATAAGAGATCGTAAGTCCTTGTCACGCAATGATTTCTCCAAGTAGCATGTACGCCGATAGACGAGAACCATGTACACTGATAGACGAAAAAAGCGTACCGCGATAGACGAGTGTTTGTACGGCGATAGACGAATCGGCCGCATTTTCTGTGGATAAGTGGCCAAATGTACGCCGATAGACGAGTGTTTTGGGCCGTGTCGGATGCTTTCAGCGTGGCAGCAAAAGAAGCGTTTTTGATGTTGCCGGGCTAAAAATCCAATGCTGACGCGGGTTTTCCGGTAGTTTTGTCGCGCAAGGATGTGCGCCGATAGACGAGAGAAGCGTGCCGCGATAGACGAATTCGCGCAGTTTGGCAAGAAGGCGAAATGTACGCCGATAGACGAATCCGGGCCGGCGCTGGCCAGGGGGCCACGATGGGCGGTTGAGGCTCTGCCCGTGGCCAAGCTGGAGCACCGCCTTGCTGGGCATGCAGCAGCGGGCCGCCGTGGCCGAGGGACGCGCCGAGGAAATCGAGCGCCGGGTGGCCGACCTGCGGGAAGAGGTGGCCCGGACGCGGCGCGATGCCGAAGCGCTGGCCGCCGACAACGGGAAGCTGGCCGACCAACTGCGCCAGGTCCAGGTCCAGGTCGAGGCGTTGCGGAGCGAGCTGGCCGGCGTCAAGGCCCATGCGGAGTCACAAGCAGAGGCGCACCAGGAGCAGCGCAAGACGGCCGCCCAGGAAGCGGCACGCATGGTCGAGCGCTTCACTGGTGCCCAGGCCGAGCGCGACCAGGCGCAGCGGGACGCGGCTGCGGCGCGGGAAGAGGCGGCAGGGCTGCGCGGCCAGCTCGAAGCCTTCGAGGAGCAGCACACGCAATTGATGGCCGCATTCCGAGACTCGGAAAAAGCCGATAAGGCCGTTGCACGTACCAAAAAGGACTGATATTTCGGGGGTTTTGCGCTAAAATGGCATGTTGTTTGGCAGCTACATCTGAGGGGCAAAAATCATGATCTCAGAGCAGGAACAAACCGAGCGCCGCGCCGTGGTGCAAAGCGCCCTTGCGAGCCAGCGCATCGAGGGCTTGGAGCCTGATGCACAGGCCGTGGCCGACGCCGAACGCTGGGCGCGTGGCGAGATGGCCATCGGTGCCGCCGTGGACCAGTACAAGGCGCGCATGCGGCTAGAAATGGCATGAAATACGCCGGGGATCGCGGCGATCCTTACCTGGACAGCGAAACGGGTGTTCTCCGCAATCTCCTTGGAATCAAGGAACAGGGTGGACTCGATAAAGCCGAATCCACCCTTTCCTTTTTGCGGGCCAGCGAATTGCGCGAGCAGCCCGTTAAAGGCAAATTCGATTTAGCGCACCTGCAGCGAATTCACAAGCGCCTTTTTGGCGACGTGTACGACTGGGCGGGCCAAATCCGCCAGGTCGAAATCTCGAAAGGCAGCACTATGTTTGCCCGGTAGATTACGATCCAGAGTGCGGCGCAGCAGCTCTTTGGGCAGCTTGCCAAGGAACAGCTCTTGCGTGGCCTCGATGCCGACGAGTTCAGCAAGCGGGCCGGCCACTATCTCGGGGAAATCAACGTGCTTCATCCCTTCCGTGAGGGGAACGGCAGGACGCAGCGCGAGTTCATCGGGCAACTGGCCCAGCAGGCGGGCCACAGGATCGACTGGAGCGGGGTCAGTCAGGCCAGCATGACCCAGGCGTCAATCGAAGCCTACAACGGCGACTCAAGCGGTTTAGCTGGCCTTATTCGCGCTGGCATGCCAGACCAGCTTTTTTTTAACCCATGAGTCTAGTGTCGCGTCACTCATAAATTGTCAGTAAATAGATTACCGTAACGGGACATCTGATCTGCCTATCCGGCAGTGAACAGTAGAAACCCTTAGGTCAAACTTTTGATCCTTTTCTGAGCACCGCGCCTGATCGGCTCAGGCCCTATTTTCAGTCGCACCATGTCACCATGCACCTACACCTCCATCAAAGGCAGTCCAGCAGGCGTATATAGGGGTCGTCTCAGAAAACGGAAAATAAAGCACGCTAAGCCGGTGGCAGTGGTCGTAGCGGTCGGAACTTGCCCGCGCCGACCTTGGCGCTGCTGCGCCAGAGGTAATCGCCGGTCAGGTTGATGTGCTCCCAGCCCAACGGCGACAGGTACTGCAACAGCGCATCATCCACGACATGACCGTTGCCACGCAGCCCATGCGCTGCCCGCTCCAGATAGACCGTGTTCCACAACACGATGGCCGCCGTCACCAGATTGAGGCCGCTGGCACGGTAGCGCTGCTGCTCGAAACTGCGGTCGCGGATTTCGCCCAGGCGGTTGAAGAACACGGCGCGGGCCAGCGCGTTCCGCGCTTCCCCCTTGTTCAAGGCGCTGGCCAGCACGATGCCCTTGTCGGTCTGCAAGGCCAGCTCGGTCAGCAACTGGACGGCCTGCCGGTAGTGGCCCATGGCGAAGGGCTGGAAGCCGAACACCGTTTGTAGCTCGACCAAGTGCTCGCGCCGGGTCTGTTCCCGCTGGCCGTACTCGTCCCAGCTTTCGACGCCGACCTTGAGCTGGTTGGCGAGCCGTCTCAGCAAGGGCGGAAACGGCGGCTCATCGACGCCAAGGATGACGCCAGGAAAGCGCAGGTAGCAGGGTTGCACCGCGAAGCCCAGCCGGTTGGCCGGGCCGCGCCGCTGCCGGATGATGGACAGGTCGCTTTCGCTGAACGTGTAGTGACGGATCAAGTCATCCTTGGTGTCCGGCAACGCCAGCAGACTTTCGCGCTCGGCGGTGGAGAGGATCGAACGGCGGGGTATGCGGTTTCCTTCTTCTTGAAAACGTAGGTTTGTGACAAGCCCGCCAAGGCAACCGGCGCGGCACGGGAAATCAAGGCATTGCGATTCTCGAAAATAGTCCTTGAAACTACATTCTTGATTGCATACAATTTCAACGAGTTTCGAGAGGAAAGGATTCCCATGCGACCGTCTGTTGTGCTTGACATGAAGCGAAGCGCGGTGCGTGAAGCGGTAGGCCGCTTCCGCACGGCGAACCCGCGCGTCTTCGGTTCGGTGCTGCATGGCACCGACCGGGATGGCAGCGACCTCGATCTGCTGGTTGATGCGCTGCCCGGTGCCACGTTGTTGGACTTGGGCGATTTGGAAGAAGAACTGAAATCGCTGCTCGGCGTCGACGTCGATCTGCTGACCCCCGGCGACCTGCCGCCGAAGTTCCGGGTCAAGGTGCTCGCGGAGGCGCAGCCGGTATGAGCGAAAACCGCCTGCCCGATTACCTCGACCACATCCAGCAGGCCGCAACCGACGCGCGCGGCTTCGTGGAAGGGATGGCCAAGGACGACTTCTTGGCCGACAAGCGCACCCAGCAGGCCGTCATCATGAGCCTGATCGTCATCGGCGAGGCCGCCACGAAGGTGATGGATGGCTACGCCGAGTTCACCCAGGCGCATGCCGACGTGCCGTGGCGCAGCATGCGCAATATGCGTAATCGCATGGCCCACGGCTATTTCGACATCAACCTCGATGTGGTGTGGGAGACGGTACAGGAATGGCTGCCGGCGTTGCTCCAGCAATTGCCCGCTGTGCGCCAGGATGGCGACGATGAAGACCGTAGCCCGATGGACTGATGAGGGCAGGCAATGTCCACCAATGAATTGGTACTCGAAACGCTGACCGAAAAGATTCAGCGGCAGGATCGCTTCATCGCGGAACTGCAAGCCGAGCTTCAACGGGCGCACAGGTGGTGAGCATGCCAACACGCCTGAACACCGTTCAATTCCTGTCCGCGCAATGATCGGCTGGTGGATAGTCGTCTCGACGCAAAGCCCGGAGGAACGCGCCCGCGCCGACCAGGAGGCTCGCCGTGCGGCCATCTTGGCGCAGTGGGAGGCAGGGGCCGAAGGCATCCGCTGGATCGAGCGCCTGACGCGCGAGGGCAAGGCCGTGAGGCTATCCGCTGGTGGCTACCCGAACCGCTACACGGCAAAGGCCGCCGACGTGCTACCGCTGATCGAAGGCGGCGGCATCCAACCGCCCAAGGATGGCGTCTGGATTTTCGGCATCGATGAGGGCGAGGAATACGCCCAGCCACCCGGTTGGATGGGCAAGGTTGAAGTGCATGCCGACCGCTTAGCCGCCTGTCCTGCCGATCAGGTGTTGACCATCGACGCCTGGGATCAGTCCTGAATGTTCTTGGAGACCGCCACGTCATGAGCCGCAGCCGCCGCAAAACACCCATCGTCGGGCACACGACCTGCCGCAGCGAGCGCGAGGACAAGAAGCTCTGGCATCAGCGCTGGCGCACCCGTGAGCGCACCGCGCTGGCCAGCGCATCACCGGACGCCCTGAGCGCCCATCTGCTCCTGCTGGAAAACCAGGTCAGCAGCGTTTGGTCGATGGGCAAGGATGGCCGCTCCTACTGGCCCGTCAAGCGCCAGGCCGCCACAGCGGCTCGCATCGCCAACCACAAGGGACACAACCCGCACGAACGCGCCTCCCTGAAAAAGCGACTGCTGCGCAAGTGGATGAGCAAATGAGTGCTTCCAGCATCGAGGTGCTGGCCAGCGCTTGGGCGCGGATCGCCGCGGAAGCGGAATTCCCCGCCGACTACGAAGGCACACCTTCACCGGAGGCGCACCGAGCCAGTGAGGTCATTCAGGAACGGATTCGGGAGCATATCGTCGCCACCAACGACATGCGGCTGTTTGGCCTGCTGCACCCGTTGGGTCAGGCGTCGCTGCACATGGAGCAAGCGCTGTGGCCGGAGGATGACGAGCGCATGACCCGCGAGGTCGAGGAAGCCCTTCGGGAAGACAACGACCCCAACGCCAAGTCGTACACCCACGAAGAAGTCATGCAGGCGATGCAGGAACGCATCGACCTGGCGCGAGGCAAGCCATGTTGATCGGCTATGCGCGCGTCTCGACGCAGGATCAGAACCTGGAGCTGCAACGCGAAGCCTTGACCAAGGCCGGATGCAAGAAGGTCTTCGAGGACAAGGTGAGTGGCACGCGGGCAGACCGGCCCGGCTTGTCCAAGACGCTCGAAATGCTGCGGGAGGGCGACACCCTGGTTGTCTGGAAGCTCGACCGGTTGGGCCGGTCAGTCAAGCAACTGGTTGATCTGGTCGGCGACCTGCACAAGCATGGCGTCCAGTTCAGGAGCCTGACCGATTCCATCGATACCGGCACGCCGTCCGGGCGGTTCTTCTTCCACGTCATGGCGAGCCTGGCCGAAATGGAGCGCGAGCTGACCGTCGAGCGCACCCGCGCCGGGCTGGAAGTCGCCAAGCAGCTCGGCCGCAAAGGCGGGCGCAAGCCGAAGATGACCGACAGCAAGATCGAGTCGGCCAAGGAACTGCTGGCCAGCGGTGTGCTGCCCAAGGACGTGGCCAAGAACCTCGGCGTGTCCATTCCGACGCTATACCGCTGGGTGCCAGCCTCCACGCACGCTTAGCGTGCTTTATTTTCCGTTTTCTGAGACGACCCCTGCCAACCCAAATGGTATCCGTGATATTTGGAAACACGTTTGGGGTCGCACTGATTTGAGTCGTCGCTACGCTTGCGACTTCGAGCTGATTAGCCCACAGGGTGCCGACGTGTATGTGTCTGTGAAGTGACTGGGAGTGAGGCTGTTGCGCAAGTCATCGAAGATGAAAACCACCATGCTGAAGGTACATCCCGATCGTCCGTCGCTGGAACCTAGTGGACTGTAATGATTGAATCAGGAGTAATTCTCCGAGTTGGGTCGAAGTACTTCCACTTCACGGACTTGGGTTGCTCGTCGTACTTGCGGACGTAGCGCATGGGCTTTCTCTTGAGATCGGGCACCGAGGTGAATACGCCGCGAGCGATCACGTCGCGCTCGATCTTGGCCAACCACAGTTCAACCTGGTTGAACCATGACGAGTAGGTCGGCGTGCAGTGCATACGCAGGTTCGGATGCTCACTGAGGAACGCGTCAACCAGCTTGGTCTTGTGTGCCGAGAGGTTGTCGACGATGACGTGAATTTCCTTGCCGCGCGGCTGATGGGCCACGATGTCGGTGAGGAAGGAGACGAACTCGGACGAGGTATGCCGCGTGGCAGTCTTGCCCAGCACTTCACCAGTCTTGGTATTGAAGGCGGCGTACAGCGAGAGCGTTCCATGCCTGAAGTACTCAAAGCCATGACGCTCGGCACGCCCCGGCGTGAGCGGCAGCACCGGGTCTTTGCGATCGAGCGCCTGAATCGCCGTCTTCTCGTCGACGCTGAAGACGGCCGCATGCTGCGGCGGGTTCAGATACAAGCCGATGACATCGGCTGCCTTGGTTTCAAAGTCCGGATCGTTGGAGGCGAGATAGCCTTCGAGCCGATGCGGTTTGAGTCCGTGCTTGGCCCAGATGCGCGCCACGGTCATGTGCGAGATGTCGCCACCAAGTTCGGCAGCGAGCTTGCGCGTGGACCAGTGCGTGGAACCATCGGCGGGCTTGTGCTTGGTCGTGCGCGCCAACACACGCGCCTCAAGGCGGTCGGTGACCTTGTAGCGTTGGCGACCGGCATGGCGAGAAAACAAGCCTGCCAAACGGTCAGCGGCAAAGCGCTTGCTCCAGAGAGCAATGTAGCTGTCATTGCAATCGAGCTTGGCCCTGATGGCGCTCCAGGTCAGTCCCTCGGCAAGCAGCAAGATCAGACGCGCACGACGCGCCAAATCCGCTCGAACGGCCCTTCCATTGGCTTGCTGCCGCAGTTCCACGATTTCGGCTTCGGTCAAGTTCATCGTGTCCTCCAAGGAAGTAATTTTACTATCTATTTAAACGTTATGGTTCACTAGGTGTATCATCCCGGACGACTGAATAGACTCCAAACGCTATCCGCTGTTCATGGCCAGAGCAGTCCTGCAGAAGCGGATAGAGTCCTTGCAATCCACCCCGGGGAGTGTCAAGCCATGTCGATGGCCCTGCACAAGAACGCTCGCACCACGCCGGCCGTGCGTGCCGAGATAGCCGCCAGTAGCCAGACCGCCAGTGTCTTGGCCCAGCGCTATGGCATCACCGAACAGACGGTCTACAAGTGGAAGAAACGCGAGGTCTTCGTGGACCGCTGTCACACAGCCCATCGCCTGCAGACCGTGCTCACGCCTGCACAAGAGACCGTGGTGGTCCACCTGCGGCGCACCTTGCTGCTGCCCCTGGATGATCTGCTGGCCGTTACGCGGGAGTTCCTCTGCCCTGATGTGTCACGCTCGGGGCTGGACCGGTGCCTGCGCCGCCACGGGGTGGGCAACCTCGATGCCCTCAAGTCCCGGGAGCCTACGGTGACCCACCAGGCATTCAAGAGCTACGAGCCGGGCTACGTGCACATGGATGTGAAATACCTGCCCCAGATGCGCGACGAGAGCCGCCGGCGCTACCTGTTCGTCGCCATCGACCGGGCCACGCGATGGGTGTTCGTGCAGCTCAAGGCCAACAAGACGGCCGCCAGTGCACAGGCATTCCTGAAGACATTGCACAAGGCTTGCCCGATCAGGATCAACAAGTTGCTGACCGACAACGGCAAGGAGTTCACCGACCGACTGTTTGCCAGCGGCGAGCGCCAAGCCAGTGGCAACCATGAGTTCGACCAGTTGTGCCAGGCGCTGGACATAGAGCATCGGCTGACCAAGCCCAGGACGCCGAGAACCAACGGCATGGTCGAGAGGTTCAATGGTCGCATAGCCGATGTCCTGAAGACCCACAGGTTCGACAGCCGCGAGGACATGGAGCAGACCTTGCTGCGCTATGTGGCCTTGTACAATCACCAACTGCCGCAGTCAGCGCTGGGCAGCAAAACGCCTATGCAGGCCATGAAAGAGTGGCATCAGCAGCACCCGCATCTGTTTCACAAGCGGCCATATGATCGTCCGGGATGCGACACCTAACTGCCATGAATGCCAAATTGTCAAGGCTCAGCAAAGCCGTCGAGCGCAAGAAAGGAGCATAATGTTTTGAATTTGGATTGCTCCTCCAGGAGTTGTACATTTTTTTGAAAAAAGAATGTACAGCAGCGTGCAATTTTTTACCATAGGAATTTAAGATGATGACACCTCAGTCCGCACTTGATATAAAGAAAAATTCATTACCTTTTCTTGATAAAAAAGGTGAATTTCCTGTTCTGACGCCAACCAATGGCCCGGAAATGCTGGATATTGGTGATCTTCATAAAAGTACTGGTGTTTGTACCCTGGACATTGGATTGATGAACACGGGGATTTGTAAATCGGCAATCACATATGTGAATGGAGACGAAGGAATTTTACGATATCGCGGCTATTCAATTGACGATTTGGTTGATAACTGTGATTATTTGGATGTGGCTTGGTTGCTACTGAATGGTGAATTGCCAACGCCAAGTCAGAAGGCTGAGTTTCAATACAATATTACTTATCACTCAATGGTGAATGAGCAAATGGCGTATTTTTTACGTGGATTCCGGCGCGATGCTCACCCAATGGCTGTCATGTGTGGTATGACGGGTGCCTTGTCTGCTTTTTATCATGACGAGCTTGATATATTTAACGCAGAACACCGGAAAATTGTGGCACACCGCTTGATTGCCAAAATGCCAACAATTGCAGCGATGGCTTACAAGTACTCTATCGGGCAGCCGTTGGTTTATCCTCGGAATGATCTAGATTTTGTTTCAAACTTCATGCAAATGTTATTTGCTGTCCCGTGTGAGCCATTTAAACTCAATCCGGCTGGCGTGCGCGCGTTCAGTGCTGTGATGATCGTGCAGGCCGATCATGAGCAAAATGCTTCGACATTTACGGTGCGCTCAGTAGGTTCGAGTCGTGCGAATCCCTATGCCTGTGTTGCTGCTGGCATTGCATCTCTTTGGGGCCCTTTGCATGGTGGCGCAAACGAAGGCGTACTCCATACACTCAACGAAATCGGATCTATTGAGAATATTCCTGCCATAATCAAGCGTGCCAAGGATAAAAATGATCCGTATCGCTTGATGGGTTTCGGACACCGGGTTTACAAAACCTACGATCCACGGGCAAAAGTCTTGCAACGGTATTGCTACGAGGTTCTTGAAGCATATGGGAAGAAGGACGACCCGCTTTTTAAAATGGCGCTTGAGTTGGAGCGCATTGCACTCAATGACGAATTTTTCATTGAGCGCAAACTTTATCCCAACGTTGATTTTTATTCTGGGCTTATTCTCAAAACCATCGGTATTCCGCTATCTATGTTTACGGCGCAATTTGCAGTGGCACGTACTGCTGGTTGGATTTCTCATTGGAATGAAATGATTACAGATCCAGCTGTCAAGATCGTGCGGCCGCGTCAACTCTATGTGGGATCGGATTTGCGTCCCTTTGTGCCTCCTGCCGAACGAACGGAGCACAAACCCCTTATTGGGTGAGTTGTGCAACCTTCTGCAAACAGGAGGTAAGTGTTTGAAGAGCGGTTTTAGGTTCAATTCCGTATTCCACCACCATAATTTGAAATCCCAACCCTTATCGGTTGGGATTTTTTTTGCCCGGAACGCCAGTGTTGGCGCGGTTTCGCGCCTTGGCCTCTTGAGCACACCCCTCCCGAAGTCGCCGTTCCGGGCGCGCATCCCGCCGGTTTTCTCTCTCTGTTCTCTGCTGCCCTCTTGAGCATTCAAGGCCCGAAGTCGTGTATCGGCGCGGGTTTGCGGGCCATCGGTTTGCATCTTCGTCTGCTCGGGAGCGCGCGACCGAGACAGCGAAGGCACAAAAACCCCGCCCTGCGGCGGCGTGACCGTGCGACTCGGCAGTCAGCGCGAGCCTGCCACCAGCGCCTCACGTTGCGCCAGCCAGGACGCCAACAACTTGCCGCGCAGCAACTGGCTGACGCCCACCTCGATGCGCCCCAGGGCGATGCCTTCGATCAGGTCGGGGGCCAGTTGCGCCAGTCGGCTCATCTTGCTCGCTTGGCCGAGGTCGATGCCTTCGGCCGCCGCGATCTCGGTCATGGAACTGAACCGCCCCTCGTCCAGCAGGCGCTGCCAGTGGTGCGCGAGGCCGAGCGCTCGCATCAAGGGGGTGTCCTGCGCCATCTCGCGCACCTGCCGCTCGCGGCGGGCCTCGTCCAGGAATTCCTGCGACGCGGCAGCCGCTTGGAACGAGCTGCGCCAGTCGCGCGGTCCGCGCGACTATGCCAGCAGTATCGCCCTGCGCGAGGTCGAAGACAACTGGGCTTGGTTGGCTACACCACTGCGAAGGCCGGCATCCTCGGCCTGACCCGCACGCTCGCGCGCGAACTGGGCGCGCGCAACATCCGCGTCAACGCGATCGTGCCGGGAGCGATCGTCACCGAGCGGCAGACCGCCCTGCACCGGGATGCCGCAGCCGACCAGGTGTTCCTCGACGCGCAATGCCTGAAGATCCGCCTCGACCCGGGCCATGTTGCGCGGCCGACGCTCTTTTTCTCCAGCGATGACAGCGACGGCATCACCGGCCAGCATGTGCTGGTCGATGCCCGGCGTCGCCCAGCAGTCGGTGATCTCGTGAAACGGGGCGTCGCTGGCGCAGCGCAGGCCAGGCACGCGCGCCTTCCGTCACCCCCCGGCCCGCTCCAACGATATTGCGTGCTGGCGCTGGAGGTCCTTCCGCAAGCCGGCCACGGCGCACGCAGCCCGGCGCCGCTGCGTGCGCGGCCGCCCCCGCAGCGCTCGGCCAGGCATGAGCGCCGCACAGCCGCCCGAAGGCGCTCATACCGTAGCCGGAGGTACTCCAGTGAGCCGCTGGTGCGCAACCGCCTGCCCGGCCACGGTGGCCCAGTCGTAGTGCATCGGCACGCTCTCGCAGCGGCGCCATGCGGCGCTCTGGTCGTCGTAGTGCGCATCGCGCGGATCGCCCGAGGCGCCGTGGAACACGATCCAGCGGCAGTCATCCCACTGCCCTACGTCAAAGACATAGCGCGCCACCGAGGCGTAGTGCGCGTGCATGCCCAGGTGCGCCAGATAGCCGGCGGAAAACACCGTCTCGTTGTCGCCGCCGATCGCGCCCATGTCGCGCGGCGCAAGCATGGTCTCGCCAGGAAACACCGCCGCCAGCGGGTGTTGCAGCAGCAGCCGATGCCGCGCACCCCACGCGGCTGCGGGTTCGCGCGCCACCTCCTGCAGGGCCTGGGTGAGTACTTCGCTCCACGAGGCGCCGCCGAGCAATGCCCGGTCGTCGGCGCGCAGCAGTTGCGGCACGCACCAGCCCAACTGGTATTCGGGCACGAGACCGGGGGGAATGCTGCCGCGCAGGCCCGGATCGGTGACGCCAAGCCCGCTGCGCTGCGCGACCTGGCGCGCCAGCGCCAGGCGCAGGCTGACGTAGGCGTTGGCCTCGGTGGAGTCGGCATCGAGCCTGCCGTCCCACGCCACGAGCCGCTCGCGCAACGCCGCCGATGCCGGCTCGGCAAGCGCCAGCGGCGCGAGCCGGGCGCAGATGTCCAGTGCCGGCAGGCTCACGGTGTCGCGGTGCACGGCGTGCATGTCGGCGCTGTCGGCGGCTTCGAGCGCGGTCAGCAGTTGCCAGATGCGGCGGGCGCGGTGCGGCGGATGGCAGTCGGTGCTCAGGTACTCGTCATGCCGCTCGACGATGCGGTTGTTGGCCGTGACGATCAGGCCGGCCGCGGGGTCGATCTGCCGTGGCAATTGCTCCCAGGCAAGCCAGCCGCGCCAGGCATGGCGGTCGAGCCAGCCCGGCACGGGCAGCCAGCCGTTGGCGGCCGGGCGGCGCGGTATCTTGGCGCGCACATGGTGTCCGATGTGGCCCTGCGTGTCGGCGGCCACCAGGTTGTGATCGACCAGGCCCCAGCCGCGGCTGGCCTCGAACAGTGCCGCGACGCTGCGCGCCTGCATCATCGGCCGCAGGCAGTCGAAGGAGCGGTCGGCCTCCACGTCGGACGAATGGCGCAGCACCAGCGCGCTGCCGCTGTTGGCTGCGCCGGCGACCACGGGGCCGCGCGCGGTCACGAGCACCTCGCAGTCGACATCGGCCTGGCCGCGCACGCGGATGCGCTCGACGCGCCGCGCCACCTCGGCCCACTGGGCATTGCCGCCGTCGGCATCGGTGCGCAGCAGGTAGCGCCGGCCCTGGTCTTCGAAGCGTTCCAGGTACAGGTCGGCGGTGTCGACGAAGGCCACCGTCACGCACCAGGCCACGTCGCGGTTGTGCGCGAAATGCGGAAAGCCGGGCACGCCCGGCGAGGTCAGGCCGATCACGTCGAACTCGTCGCAGGCGACATGGCATTGCAGGTACAGGTTGGGCATGTCGAGCACGCGGTGCGGGTCGCCCGCGAGCAGGGGCCGTCCGCTGCGGGTGCGGCTGCCGTGCAGCGCCCAGTTGTTGCTGCCGCCAGCGCCGGCTTCGGTGTCGCTGTGGCCGATGAAGGCCGCCATGGCGTCGGCCAGCGCGGCCATGTCAGGGGCGATCCGGTCGGCCGATGCGCCGGGCGGCATGCAGGCCAGGTCGTCGCTGCCGTCATTCATGCGCAGGCGGTCGAGCGCCGCAGCGCCGACGATCGGCAGTGCGATGGCGCGCCACAGCTTGGGGTAGACGGAGTTCAGCAGCAGGCTGGTCTGGCGCAGCACCGCGATGCAATGCCAGTCTTGCCAAGGCTCGGGCGTCGCGCCGAGCAGCGCGTACTCGGGCGGCAGCGGGCCAGTGGCGATGAAGGCGTTCACGCCGGCGGTATAGGCCGCGAGCATGGCGCGCGTGTCGTCGTTGACGGCCAGCAGGTCGCGGCGGCAGCACTCGGTCAGCCCGAGGCGGCGCGCCAGCATGTCCATCGGCAGTGCGCTGGGCCCGAGCCATTCGGCGTAGCGGCCGAGCGTGCGGCGGCGCAGCGCATCCATCTGCCAGAGGCGGTCGCTGGCATGGACATGGCCGAGCGCGAAGAACGCATCGTCGGCGCCACGGGCGCGCAGGTGCGCAATGCCCCAGGCGTCACGCCAGAGGTCGACCGGGGCGCGCAGGCCGGGCAGTTGTCGGGTGGTGGGTGTCACGGGGCTCGTCCTTCATTCGGGGTTTCTCGGCCGATCGGCTGCGCCAACGGGGCGGGGAATTCCGGCAGGATAGCGGGATTCACATCACGGCCCCATGACACCCGCGCAACCGCCTCCGCATCGGCTTTGCGGTCGGCATGGAGTGGGATGGAGTGGGATGGGCATTGCTGCCCGCCAGCAGCGCCATCACAACGCAATCCATTCGCCGGTCGCGATGCTGCGATCCACCGCTTCTCCGATCCGGGTCGACACCAACGCATCCTCGCCGTCGGGATATTTCCCCTTGAGTTCATCGAGCGTGACGAGACCATTTTTCATCGCCCCCAGCAGTTCGATGAATCGAATCATCGACGCGAAGGTGTAGCCCTGAACCTGCGCGCCCCACACCGGGTGCTCATACTCTTGCGCACCAAAAGCGTTGATGACCAGACTTTCCACCGCATCGGAGTAGGCACTGAACATGCCGCGATCCTGGCTATCGATCTCCACGACGCCTTCTTCGCCAACGATCCGGAGCTGTTGATTGACAATCGACGGGAATCCGGCGGGCAGGATCCAGGAAACGTCGAATGAAAAGTTTGCGCCATTGACGAATTCGACGCGGGCATTGATGCTGTCGAGCGTATCCATGCCCATGGACTTCAATTTTCCCCTGTGGCCAACGGCATATACCCTGCGGGGCTGGCTTTGTATCAGCCAGTAGACGAGATCATAAAAATGCACCCCCAAAAACCAGGAGGGCGAACTTTGCGCAGCCCACTTGCGCAGCCATACCGAAGGCACCTCGATCCTGTCTTCCATGCATGCGTAGCCGTACTGAATCTTTCCGAGCCGGCCTGCTTGCATGTCGCTTTTCAAGCGCATGTGCGCGGGGTCGAAACGCTTGTGAAAGTCGACAAACAGCATGACAGCGCGCCGGCGGCAGGCATCGATCATCCGCTGCGAGCGCTCGCTGCTGGTGTCCAATGGCTTTTGCACAAGCACATGCAAGCCCGCATCGGCCGCAGCCAATACTGCGTCGCCATGCAAATGGTCGGGTGTTGCGATGGCCACGGCGTCGAGATGGACATTCATCAGCATTTCCTTGTAGTTTGCATATCCCTGGATACCCAAACTCCTGGTGTGGCGCTGAAGAACTTCTTCATCGATTTCTGCCAATGCGATCAAGTCCACCATTCCCTGCTTTTGCGCAGCCGAAAAACACTTGAGCATGCTGCTGCCATAAATGCCTGCGCCGATCACGGCAATGCGTGGCCTGGATGTCTGGATCGTCTGGATCATTTCTTTCTCCTGTATGCAGTCAGAGCGATGGGTCAAATGTCGGACGGTATTTGTGATCGCCCACCCGCGCGGCAACGACTTGCAGTTTGTCGTTCCACTCGACCTCACCGGGCTGTGCTGCGATTCCATGGCGCCCGAACGCGCTCGCCAAGATGCGCTGCGGGTTCTCGGTCGCCATCGCGATGGCCTCCTCGAAGCAGGCATCCGTCCAGGCGACGACGTTGCGCACCGCGCGATCGAGGGTCAGGCTCGATCCCGCCAGATAATTCGAGCCTGGAATGCGCACCGAACCGTCGCGTCCCAGCTCGACAACGGAACCGGCAAAGCGATAAGCACCAGGCCGGGTGGCACCAGCGGCACTGACGGCATCGGTGACGAGAATGGAGCGCGCCAATCCCTTGGAGCGCAGCATGGAGCGCAGAGCGCCCGGTGGGATATGCAGGCCATCGGCAATGAAACTGGCGCATAGATCATCGCACCCCAATTGCGCCTGTATCGTGTTGTTGAATTTCGGCAGTAATTGCGGCACCCCGTTGCCCAAATGCGTGCACATGCATGCACCCGCATGTGCTGCCCGCGCGACAGTCTCGATATCTGCGGCTGAATGCCCGACGGAAAGAATCTTTCCTTGCGCATGCAGACTTTTCGCGAAACGCTCGTTGTCATCACGTTCGGGCGCGTAAGTGACCATCAAAATCGGGCGCGATAATGCACGCTCAAAGCAAGACACCCACTCCGGGTCCGGCTGAGCCATTGAATCCGCAGGATGGCATCCCGCGTAGCCATCCATTGGATTCAGGAACGGTCCTTCGAGGTGATAGCCGGGGATCATCGCGGCCCCCAAACGGCTCGCGCGTGCCGCCCGATCCAATGCCCGCAGGCGCGCGTCCATTTCGTCGCGTGTCCCGGTGATGATCGTGGGCAGACAGGCCGTCACGCCCGTTGCCAGCATCGCGCCCAGCGCGTGATCGAGCGCCTCGCCCGAAATGGCACAGGCATCGTTGAAATCGATTCCGGAAAAGCCATTCACTTGAATGTCAAACAATCCGGCTGTCACTTTCCTTGTCATGGCCACCCCCTTGGCGCATGGCGCAACAAACTTGCAGAGGGAGGATCGAGATAGATCGTGCAATCGGTATGCGTTTGCAAGAACGAAGCCGGCATCTCTTTCGTCATGGCGCCCTCGATGGCCGCTTTCACGGCAGCCGCTTTACGCCTGTCGGGGACGGAAAGAATGATCTTTCCGGATTTCGCGATCTGTTGCACGCTCATCGTGATCGCGCGCCGTGGCACGTCATCAGGGGTGGAAAACCAGCCTTCAGACCATTGCTGCCGGCGGCACGCTTCATCCAACTGCACCAGGATGTAGGGGCTTCGGGTTTCGAAGTCGGCCGGGGGATCGTTGAACGCAAGATGACAATTCTCGCCAATACCTGCGAAACAGACATCGATGTCGTGCATTCCGATCAAGGTATTGAGGCGGGTGATTTCATCTGCAATCGAGGCCGCCGTGCCATCGATGGCGACAAAGTCTTTGGGCATCGGCAAGTGCGCGAGCAAGCGTTTTTGCAGGTAGTTGCGGAAACCCGCAGGATGGTCGGGCGGGAGACCAACATATTCATCCAGATGAAAAATGGTGACGCGCGACCACTCGATGCCGCGCTCTTGAATCAACGCATCGATCATTTCGAACTGGCTGGCGCCAGTGGCAACGATCACGCTCGCCGCTGATTTTTCCGCCAAGGCTTGGCGCAGCGCACTCGCGCCAGCGCCGGCAGCCCTTTTTCCCAAAGCCAGTTTATCCTGGAGAATTTCTACTTTCATCGCCATCTCTTTGCAAAATGAATCGACTGCCAGCGTGCGCGCCACATACCGATCACGCCAGCCACGCCGGCAGGTGCCGGGTGCGGCGGCTTACTGCGCCGCCACGGTCTTGATGCGCGCGATCATCTCGTCGACCGCCTTGTCCACCGGTACTTTGTCGGTGACGATGCGGTTCATCGCCTTGGCCCAGACGTTCTCGTTGTTCAGGGCGGTGAATTTGTAGTTCTTGGTGAACTCGAAGGGCGTAGTGCCGTTTGAAAATTGCTGATGGACCATCGATCGATTCGGGTCGGATTGCCAGAATGCGCTTTGCTGGCCCGCCTTTGTGACGGGAAACCAGCGACCGAGTGCTCCCTCCACGTAGGGTGTCAAATTCGCCTCGTCCAGCAAAAATGCCACAAACTGCTTGGCTGCGGCCTTGTTCTTTGCCTCCCTGAAGATGACGCCCGTCTTGACCGATGCGCGATAAGTCATTCGGGAGCCGTCTGGTTTGTTCGGGAAGCCGGCGACTGCAATCAGCTCCATGTAATTCTTTCTGGCCGTTGCCCGTTGGGAATCGGTCAGCACGGAATTGCCCATGTCATCGAGCCATTTGGCGGCGATGGAAATCGTTGGATTGTGCGTAAGCACGATGGTCTTGTTGTGGAATGCGACGTTGTTGTCCGGGTCCTTCCAACTCGTCGCCGAGGGGGGGACGCATCCCTTGAGATACCACGAGGTGTAATCGGTCAGTGCATCGATCAAACCTTGGCGGACGGCCGGATCGTCAACCAACAGCTTGCCATCGTTATCGACAAGCCTGACGTTGTAGGCATCCATGAAAGTCAGGAACGACCAGGAGGCATCGGTCGAGTCCACGCCCAATGGCTGACCAATGCCATATGCGCGAGTGCCGGTTTTCTTGCGGTACGCGGGTTGGACCTTCTCGCACCAGAAGCGCCAGTAGTCCTGCCAATTCTTTGGAATATCCGTCTCTTTGAAACCGGCCTCGGCCAGCATGTCCCTCCAGTAAACGATGTGAATGGTTTGCTGCTTGACAGGAAATGCGTAGTAGGCACGCTGCCTGGCCGCATCGTTGTATAGATGGACGGCCTCGAAAGCGCCGGCAGTGAAGCGCTCACGCATCGGACCGAGCAGGCCGGAGAGATCCTCCAACCGGCCCTCGTAAGCCCACTTGGAGGTGAGTTGGAAGTCGTAGACATCGGAATATGCGACATCGGGCGGTTCACCCGCATCGAGCGCCGCGATGGTTTTGGGAATCGTGTCTTGAGGCGGGTATTGCGACAACTCGACCTGGATTGCCGGGTACCTGGCCTGGAACTTCTTGATCATTGCCAGCAACGCGTCGTCCTCACCTTTGTAGAAAGCCTTGACCCACCAGACCCTGAGTCTTTCCTGCGCCGATGCCGGCGTGGCAACCGCCAGACCGATGACGAAAATGGCGCCAAAAGAAAAGGCCAAGGCTTTGGATTTCATGATGGGTATCTCCGGCAGGGGTTGGGGTTTGTGGATGCACCATCGCGCGTCTCGTCTGCATCGTATTTTGCAACCGGTTGCACGTCAATGGCAACCGGTTGCATTTTTCGTTGCATGCCAAGCCGATGCCGAAAGCGGGGTGGCTCATGCCATGCCGGATGTCCGATGCAACGGGCAAGGGCAACGGATTCAGGTGTCGGCGCCGTGTACCATTGCCCGGCCTGATGGTTGACCCTCAGGCAGCGAATGGCCTTCGCGCAGGGCCGGCGGTGTATGGCATGTGGCGTGCTGGCGGGGGTGCTTGCCGATATGCCGTTGGCTGGGGCTGGAAGGCAATGGCCATTGCCTGCATTCGAACGATGAAGCGCAGCGTTTTCCTGCGCTGAACATGGACACGATGAAGTCATCTGCCGCTCCACCAACGATGCAGCAAGTCGCCCGTGCGGCTGGCGTTGCGCGTTCGACGGTTTCCAGGGCTTTCACCAAGCCCGGCATGCTCAGCACCGAAACAGTCGCGCAAATCAAGAGCGTGGCGGCTTCCTTGGGTTACGTTCCGAACCAAGTCGCACGGGCGTTATCGACGGGTCGGCATGGCAATGTCGCGCTGATCGTCCCCGACGTGGCCAACCCTTTTTTCCCCCCGTTGATCCGGGCCGTCGAAGCGGCGGCCGATGCGGCCGGGATGTGCATCTTTCTCGGTGACTCCGATGAGGATCCGGCAAGAGAGGCTCGGCTGGTCGGCAAGCTGTCGGCACAGGTCGACGGATTGATCCTGGCCTCTTGCCGGTTGGCAGAAGGCGCGATACAGGCCTTGAGCGGACGATTGCCGATCGTGCTGATCAACCGTGATGTCGCGGGCATGGACCGTGTGCTGATCGATAGCGCGCCGGGTGTTGCCGCTGCAGTGCGGCATCTGCACGAACTCGGACACCGGTGTGTCGCCTATCTCGCTGGCCCTGCCTCCTCATGGTCGAACGAGCGGCGCCGGATTGCCGTGCTGGACACAGCGCAGGAATCGGGTTTGGAGGTCATACAGATCGCCCCCCGACGCCCTTCTTACGAAGGCGGGATGGCCGCCGCAACCATTGTCCGATCCACCCGCGCGACCGCAGTCATTGCTTTCGATGATCTGGTGGCGCAGGGGCTGCTGGCTGGCATGGCCCGGATGGGTGTCCATGCGCCCGCCGGCATCAGCGTCGTCGGATGCGACGATGTGCTGGCCACCCGCACCTATCCTGCACTGACCACCATTGCCTCCCGTCCGGAACTGGCCGGGCGCATGGCCATGGAAGTCTTGCTGGAGCAACTGGCCGCAGGCAAATCGAGCGGCGCGGCCCACATGCTGAATACC
This sequence comes from Verminephrobacter eiseniae EF01-2, assembly GCF_000015565.1. Taxonomy (NCBI): domain Bacteria; kingdom Pseudomonadati; phylum Pseudomonadota; class Betaproteobacteria; order Burkholderiales; family Comamonadaceae; genus Verminephrobacter; species Verminephrobacter eiseniae. The sequence goes on along the minus strand of NC_008786.1, from coordinate 1,551,011 downwards.
GAGTTGATCATTCGCGCGACGACCGGACTGCCCCTGTTGCGCTAGTGTCGCGTCACGGATCAGATGTCGTAGGCTGCGCGCAGCCATCGGAGCGCAGCGCAAGGCGCATCGCTTGCCAATACCGAGTGTATTGGCAAGCGATGCAACGCCGCGATGCGCTTCGATGGCCAGCGCAGACCGACAGATGATCGGTGACGCGACACGAGGCCGGCAACGCCGATGCGGCTGCTTCCTTCGGCCCGCGCGGGACGCGGCGGGTTCCGCTGCCGGACCGGGCGCGTCTACATCGCCCAGATGCGGGGCGGCTCGGCGTCGAGCTGCCACAGGGCGGCGCGCCAGGCGGCCCGCACCTGCCGGAGCAGTTGCATCGCCGGCTCTACCTGGGGGGCCAGCAGGCGCAGCACCAGCACCTGGTCACAGGGGCTGGTGGCGCCTGCGGTGGTTTTGAGCGCATGGGCATCGATCACTGCGCGGGCGGCATCCAGGGCGCTGTCGCGCCGGGCCTGGCTCAGCGCGCTGCCGGCGCCGAAGAACAGGCTGGCCATGCAGCAGTGCCCGGCCAGCCCCAACGGGCTGCGCAGCAGGCGCTGGTCGGTGGCGTCGATCACGCCGTGCTCGCGCCACAGGCCGGGGATTTCGATGTGCTGCACGAAGCGCCCGGCCACGAAAGGCTGCCCGGCGTGCGGCAGGCCGAGCGCGGTCACGTCCGCGCCCATGCATTCGGCGCCGGGTGCGAGTGTCAGCGTGAGCCGGTTTTCGGCGTTGCAGGCGTTGTAGCAAAGCGCCTCCAGCGGCAGCCATTCGAGGCGCGCGCCAGGGGCCAGCGACAGGCAGGTGCGCTGCAAGACCGGCGCGCCCATGCTGCGGTAAAAGCGCGTGGCCCCTGCGCTGGTGATCAGGGCGTGCGCGCCGGGGCCGACCGAGGCCCGGATGTCCAACTGGTCACCGCCGACCAGCCCGCCCGGGGGGTGGACCAGCACGTTGTGGCAGATGCCGCCCCCTTCCGGATACAGGCTTTGCAGAACGCGCAGCGGTCCGTGGTGCTCAAAGCGCGCCACGGTGCGGGCGTGCTCTCGCGTGTAGTTCAGTTGCAGCCGGGCATGCCAGGGCATGGCGATGGGAATGAAAATGGGAATGGGCAAAGTCTCAGCGGGCTTCGGCCAGCAGAACCTTGACATCCGCTGCCAGGGCCTGGGCACTGCTGCCATAGTGGTGGTAGACGCGCAGGCGCCCCGCCGTGTCGTACAGGTAGCTGCCCGCCGAATGGTCCATGGTGTAGTTGCCCGGTGTGTTGCCGTCGACTTTCTTGTAGTAGACATTGAAGCCCTTGGCGACGGCCGCCAACTGTGCGGCGCTGCCGCGCAGCGCGAGAAAACCGGGGTCGAAGCTGGCCATGTAGGCTTTGAGCACCTCGGGGGTATCGCGGTCGGGGTCTACGGTCACGAAAATGACTTGCAGACGGCCACCGTCTTCGCCCAGCAATTGCTTGACTTGTGCCATTTCCTGCAGCGTGGTGGGGCAGACATCCGGGCACTGTGTATAGCCAAAAAAGACCGTCACCACCCGGCCCGCAAAATCCCGGGTATGGCGCGCCTGTCCGTTGTGGTCGGTCAGCGCCAGGTCGGGCGCAGAGTTCATCCCGGTGATGTCAATACCGCGAAACTCTGCCTTTTTCCCGGAACATGCACTGATCAGCGCCAAGGTGCTGATGGATATTGCGCCAGCAGCTATCGTTTTGAGGGTGTTTCTTTTCAGCATCGCGGTCATGGCAGGTAGTGGTCGAGCAGCAAGGCGGCAAACAGCGCGCTCAGGTGGATCAGCGAAAAACGGAAGGTCTTGCGCGCCAGCGCGTCCGAATAGTTGCGCCACAGCGCAAAGCCGTAGCCGCAAAAGCCGGCGCCCAGCAGCACGGCGGCGGCCAGATAGGGCCAGGAACTCATGCCGTAGATGAACGGCATCAGGCAAGCGGCAAAAAGGATCAGCGTGTACAGCAACACCTGCAGGCGCGTGAACGCGCTGCCATGCGTCACCGGCAGCATCGGCAGGCCCGATTGACGGTACTCCTCCACCCGGTACAGGGCCAGCGCCCAGAAATGCGGCGGTGTCCACAAAAAGATGATCAGGAACAGGATCAGCGCCTCGGGGCCTACGGTGTTGGTCATCGCCGCCCAGCCCAGCACCGGGGGCATGGCGCCCGAGGCGCCGCCGATCACGATGTTCTGCGGCGTCAGGGGCTTGAGGATCAGCGTGTAGATCACCGCGTAGCCGACGAAGGTGGCAAAGGTGAGCCACATGGTCAGCGGATTGACCAGAAAATACAGCAGCGCAGAACCGGCCACGCACAGCAAGGCCGAGAACAGCAGCGTCTGCGCGTTGGACAGCTCGCCCCTGGCCGTGGGCCGCCAGGCGGTGCGCTTCATCTTCGCATCGATGCCCTGCTCGACGATGCAATTGAACGCCGCAGCAGCGCCGGCCACCAGCCACACTCCGGCGCAGGCCCATGCGATGCGGCCCCATTGCGCCGCCGACGGCAGGCCGGGCACGGCCAGCACCATGCCGATCAGGGCGCAAAAGACGATCAACTGCACCACGCGGGGCTTGGTCAGCGCGTAAAACTGCCGCAGACGCGAGGGCGCAGAAACAGCAACAGGGGGGGCGGCACTCATGCGGACATTCTCGGTGCGTTGGCGGGCGGGCACAACGCGGGTGGTGATGGCTGCGCGCGGCTTGCCACCCAGGCCCAGGTCCACACCAGCACCAGGGCGGCAGCGCCGCCGGTGTGCATCACGGCCGCCAGCAAGGGCCAGCCCAGCACCACGCTGGACAGGCCCGTGGCCAATTGCAGCAACCCCAGGATGGCCAGCCAGCGCGCCTGCGCCGGCAGCCGCCGATGGTGGTGCAGGCGCCAGGCCAGCAGGCCCAGCGCCGGCAGCGTCGCATAGGCCAGCAGGCGGTGTGTGTAGTGAATGGCGGTCAAACCGGCAAAGTCGATGTGGCTGCCGTCTTGCCGCAGGCCCAGCGGGCGCCAGATTGCAAAGCCCTGGGCAAAATCCATCGCCGGCCACCAACTGCCCTGGCAGGTCGGGAACGTGGTGCAGGCCAGCACCGCGTAATTGGTGCTGACCCAGCCGCCGGCGAGCAGTTGCATGGCCAGCAGCAGGCCGGTGGCGGCCAGGCCCCGGCGCAGTGCGGGCGCGAGCTCGACCGGCAACCGGCCCTGCGCCCCTTGCGCTGGCGGGTCCTGCGGCCGCAGCGGCCCATGCGCCTGCGCATGGCGCACTGCCTGCACGCACAGCAGGGCCAGCAGCACCAGGCCGCCGGCCAAGTGCAGTGTGACGATGGCGGGAAACAGCTTCATCGTCACCGTCAGGGCGCCAAAAGCCCCTTGCAGACAGACCCAGAGCAGCGTCGCCGTGGGCCACCAAGGGCTGATCGGTGGGGGCTGCGCCGCGCCATGGCGGGCCCGGCCATGCTGCACCCAGGCCGACAGCGTCAGCACGCTGATCAGCACGCCCACCCCCAGGGCCAGATAGCGGTGCAGCATCTCGACCCAGGCCTTGCCATGGGTGACCGGGCCGGTGGGCAGCGCCGCCTGCGCGGTCGCGATCTCTGCATGGGCACCCACCGGGCTGGCGCTGCCGTAGCAGCCTGGCCAGTCGGGGCATCCCAGCCCCGAATCGGTCAGGCGTGTGAAAGCGCCAAACAGCACCAGGTCAAAGGTCAAAAACAGCGTCAGCAGGGTCAGCGCCTGCAGGCGTCGCAGCGGCGAGCGGCGGCGATGGCGCGCCCAGACCCAGGCCAGCGGCCCGAGCGCGATCACCAGACCCAGCAGCATGAGCGGCACCAGCGGCGCCAGATCGTACAGAGGCTGTGTGTCGGTGTTCACTGTGGGGTACCTTCGCCTTCGGCTGCGGTATGAGCGCCTTCGGGCGGCCGTGCCGCGCTCATGGCTTGCCCGGCCGTCCGGCCTGGTCCCACGCAGCGGATGCGCGCAACAGGCGCTCCAGATCCCGCTTGGCCTTGGCGGCCCCCCGGGTGTCCATCGCGGCGGGAAAGCGCATCATCCATCGGCCCATCGGGTCCACCAGATACAGATGCTCGGCCAGTCGATGGCCCGGGGCTGGCGCCAGCCAGGCGCCGAGCGCGGCGCCATCGACCCGCAGCACGGTGGCTTTTTGCAGCGCCGGCGCCAACGCCGCCGGCGGACTGGCGCCGTCGTCGATCAGCCAGACCCAGTCGATGCGCTCCTTGTCCTTGCCCAGGCTTTCACGCAATTGCCGCTGGAGATAAAGCTGCCTTTGGCAGGCGGCATGGCAATCGCCGCCCGCCACGCTGACCAGCAACCACTGGCCTTTGAGCGCAGCCAGGGGCATCGTGCTTGCGTCCAATGCGGTCGCTGCCAGTTCGGGGATGCTGCGCTGCGGGTCGATCAACTCGCCGTAGTTGCGGTGGCCTTCGGGCCGGATCAGGTAATAAGTGACATACGAGGCGATGACCGGCGCTGCGCAGACGAGCAGCAGGGCCAGCATCTTGTAGCGGCCATGGCGTGTGCGCTGTGCCAAATCCACCGCCGCGCCGGCTTCAGGCACGCTGTGCACGGTCAGGCCGAGCAGATGTCCGGCATGGGCCGGGGCTGGCAGGTCAGGCGGCAGGCTGGCCGCGCGGGCGAATGAAGCGTCGGACGATTTGGAACCAGACATACAAAACTGCCATCAGGCCACAAAGCCCGAACCATTGAAATGCGTAACCGTAGTGCTTGTCCACGCCGGTGTCGATCGCGGGCCAGTCGCGCCGCAGACCCTCGCTGGCTGGCCCGGTCTGCAACACCGTGAGATTGGCCAGCGCCAGGCCGGTCTCGGCTCGAAACGCGGCCAAGCCGAGATTTTGCCGGATACGGGAAGATGCGCCATCACCGCCTTGGAACTCGTACAGCCGCGAAGGGGCCGGGGCCACCCGCCCGACGACCTGCACCACGGTGTCCCTGGGGGTTTGCACCGGGGGCAGCCGACTGTGCTGCTGAAAGTTGCGCGGCGCCCAGCCCCGCTGCACCAGCAGCACGCCAGCGTCCGGCCCGGTCAGTTGCAGCGGCGTGACGACGAAAAAACCGACCTGCCCCTGCATCTGCCGGTTGTCCAGGTACACCGTGTGTTCGGGCCGCCAACGGCCTTGCAGAACCACCGCCCGGTGCACTAGTGTCGCGTCACCGATCATCTGTCGGTCTGCGCTGGCCATCGGAGCGCATCGCGGCGTTGCATCGCTTGCCAATACGCTCGGTATTGGCTGCGCGATGCGCCTTGCGCTGCGCTCCGATGGCTGCGCGCAGCCTACGACATCTGATCCGTGACGCGACACTAGGGCCTGCGCCGCAGCGGCAGGCCCCGCGGCGCCGGTGAGCAAGGTCCGGGCATCGATGGCGGGCATCCGGCCGCGCGCCTCGATCAAGGCTTGCAGCGCCTGCTTTTCTGCTGCGCGCGACAACTGCCAGCGCCCCAGCGAAGCCGTCACCAGCATGCCCGCCAGCGCTGCCAGGGTCAGCAGCCAGAAATGCCGGTCGATGGAAGCCGGGGCGCTCGTCACGGGATAATCGGCTCCATGAAATATCTTCTGCTGCTCGGGTTCTGCGCCATTGTGGCCAGTTTGGCGTCGGCCTTGTTCTTCATGCTGCGCAATGGCCGCGAGGACGGCAGCAAAGGCCGGAAGATGGCCACCGCGCTCGCCGTGCGGGTGGGGCTGTCGATACTGCTGTTCTTGTGCATTCTGAGCGCCTGGCAACTGGGCTACCTACAGCCGACCGGATTGCCTGCCGGCAGCAACAAAAAAGCGCCGTGAGGCGCTTTCTCGTCGTTGCCGGGCGCGGCTCACATCCAGTAGACCAGCACATACAAACCCAGCCACACCACGTCGACGAAGTGCCAGTACCAGGCGGCGCCCTCGAAGCCGAAATGCTTGTCGGCCGTGAAATGCCCTTTTTGCAGCCGCAGCGTGATCACCAGCAGCATCAGCATACCCATGAACACATGGAAGCCGTGAAAGCCGGTGAGCATGAAGAACGTCGAGCCGAACACGCCCGAACTGAGTTTGAGGTTCAGGTCGGTGTACAGGTGGGTGTATTCATAGCCCTGCACCAGCAAGAAAGTCAGGCCCAGCAGCACGGTCACCCACATGAAGCCAATCGTCTTGGCACGCTGGTTGGCACGTAGCGCGTGGTGGGCAATGGTCAGCGTCACGCCCGAGCTCAGCAGCAGCGCGGTGTTGATCGTCGGCAGCCAGAACGGGCCTACGGTCTGGAAAGGCTCGACGATGCCGGCCGGCGAGGCCGTGGCACCGGCGGCCATGCTGGGCCAGACGGCCTTGAAATCGGGCCAGAGCATGGCGTTGTCCAGGCTGCCCAGGGCCGGCACCGAATGCGCGCGGGCCCACCACAGTGCCGTGAAGAAGGCGCCGAAGAACATCACCTCCGAGAAGATGAACCAACTCATGCTCCAGCGGTACGACAGCTCGATCTTGTGCCCGTACAGGCCCGATTCGCTCTCGCGGATGGCGTCGCCGAACCATTGGTACAGCACGAACAGCCAGCCCAGCAGACCGGCAACCAGGCAATATTTGCCCCAGTCATGGCCATTGATCCACTGGCTTGCGCCCAGGATGACGAAGAACAGACCGGCCGCAGCCAGCGCCGGGTGACGGGACTCGGCAGGCACATGGTAGTACGGGGCTTTGCCGTGGGTTGATGCACTCATTGGTAGTTCCTGATTCACAAAATCTCGGGATTGCCCACTCACACGATCCAGCGGACCAGCAGTATCAGCGCGGCCACCAGCAGAAAGATCGCCACCAACCCCACCGCAATGATGTGCAGCGGATTGAGTTGCTCCACATCCTGCTGGTAATCGCTGCCCTTGCGCAGGCCAATCAGCGACCAAGCCACTGCGCGCATCGTGCGCAGCAGTGATCCCTTGCGCTCGGGTTTGGCTGCGCCATTCATGAACCGGCTCCCGACACCACAGCGGAAGGATGGAGCAGGGCTGCCGTCGATGGCGGGGGGACATTGCCGCCCTGGGGGAGAACGATGCCGCCCTGAGGGGCGGGGGGTATCTTGCCGCCGACCTCAAAGAACGTATAGGACAGCGTGATGGTCGCCACGTCCCTGGAAAGGCGCGGATCGATCACGAAGGCCACCGGCCATTGCCTCTTTTCGCCGGGCTCCAGCGTGTATTGGTTGAAGCAAAAGCACTCCAGCTTGTTGAAGTGCGCTGCCGCCTGGCGCGGCGCATAGCTCGGAATGGCCTGCGCTGCCATGCGCCGGTCCTGCACGTTCTGAAACTCGTACATCACTGTCGTCAACTCGCCCGGATGCACCTGCACCGAACGCTGGGCGGGCCTGAAACTCCATGGGCCGCGCGCGTTGGCATCGAACTCCACGGTGATCGTGCGCGACCTGTCCACCTGCGTATTCGCCGGCAGCCGGGCATCCTTGCCGGCCACGCCGTTGCCGGGCACCTGCCGCTCGGAGAGCGACAAGATGTTGATGCCCGTCACTTCGCAGATCTGCCGGTAGATCGGAATCAGCGCATAGCCGAAGGCGAACATGCCGGCCGCAACCACCAGCAGTTTGCCGAGCATCTTGGCGTTGGCGCGGTGCAGGTTCAGGCCCATGACGAACCCTCATCGCGCCGTGCGGTATTTCGGGGCGGTTTCATGGCGACCAAGCCACCCTGGCCATGAAGCCGATGAAGAAAACCAGGGCCACGGACGCCAGGATCAGCGCCATGCGCAGGTTGCTCTTTTTCTGTTCGGGGGTCATGGGCTTGGGGTCCTCAACCAATCACGCGGGTTGCGCTGGCATCGAGCCTGGGCGGAGTGGCAAAGGTGTGGAACGGGGCGGGCGACGGGACCTCCCATTCCAGACCCTCGGCACCGTCCCATGGCTTGGTGGGGGCTTTTTCACCCTTGCCACGCAGCGCAGGAACGACCACCGCCACGAAGAAATACACCTGCGCCAGACCAAAACCGAAACCGCCCACGGTGGCAATTGCGTTGAAGTCGGCAAACTGCAATGCATAGTCCGCATAACGGCGGGGCATGCCGGCCAGCCCCAGGAAATGCATCGGAAAGAAGGTGATGTTGAAGAAGATCAGCGAAGACCAGAAGTGGATTCGGCCGCACTCTTCGCGATACATCACGCCGGTCCATTTGGGCAGCCAGTAGTAAATGCCGGCGAACATCGAGAACAGCGAACCGGCCACCAACACATAGTGGAAATGGGCCACCACGTAATAGGTGTCCTGCAACTGAACGTCCAGCGGGGCCATGGCCAGGAACAGGCCGGTGAACCCCCCCATCGTGAACACGAAGATGAAGCCCACGGCGAACAGCATCGGGGCTTCAAAGGTCATCGAGCCGCGCCACATGGTGGCGATCCAGTTGAAGATCTTCACGGCCGTGGGCACGGCGATCAGCATGGTGGCGTACATGAAGAACAACTGGCCGGTCACCGGCATGCCGGTGGTGAACATATGGTGCGCCCAGACGATGAACGACAAGATTGCGATCGACGAGGTGGCATACACCATCGAGGCATAGCCGAACAGCCTCTTGCGCGCAAAGGCCGGCACGATCTGGCTGATGATGCCGAAGGCCGGCAAGATCATGATGTACACCTCGGGGTGGCCGAAGAACCAGAAGATATGCTGGAACATCACCGGGTCGCCGCCACCGGCGGGGTTGAAGAAACTGGTGCCGAAGTGGCGGTCGGTCAGCGTCATGGTGATGGCGCCAGCGAGCACCGGCATCACGGCGATCAGCAGGTAGGCCGTGATCAGCCAGGTCCAGGCGAACATCGGCATCTTCATCAGCGTCATGCCCGGGGCGCGCAGGTTCAGGATGGTCACGATGATGTTGATCGAGCCCATGATGGAACTGGCGCCCAGGATATGCAGCGCAAAGATGCCGGCGTCCATCGACGGCCCCATCTGCAGTGTCAGCGGGGCGTACAGGGTCCATCCTGCGGCGGGCGCGCCGCCGGGCATGAAAAACGAACTGACCAGCATCAGCGCCGCCGGGATCATCAGCCAGAAGCTGAAGTTGTTCATGCGCGCAAAAGCCATGTCGGCAGCGCCGATCTGCAGCGGAATCATCCAGTTCGCAAAGCCCACGAAGGCCGGCATGATGGCCCCGAACACCATGATCAGACCATGCATCGTGGTCAACTGGTTGAAGAACTCGGGGTTCATCAATTGCAGGCCGGGCTGGAACAACTCGGCGCGGATCAGCAGCGCCAAAACGCCGCCGACCATCAGCATGGCGAACGCGAACAGCAGGTACAGGGTGCCGATGTCCTTGTGGTTGGTGGCAAACATCCAGCGGCGCCAGCCGGTGGGGCCGTGGTGCTGGCCGTCGTCATGCGCGTGATCGCCAGCATGCCCATGGTTGTCGAGAACTGCGCTCATTGCCGGATTCCTCAATCGGTGATCAGGTGATCGGTGATTACTTGCCACGCTGGGCCACGACCTCGGCGGGCTGCACCAGTTGGCCGGTCTTGTTCGACCAACTGTTCTTGGTGTAGCTGACCACGGCCGCAATGTCGGTATCGCTCAACTGCTGCCAGGATGGCATCGCGCCATTGGCCGCGCCCTTGAGCACGATCTGCAACTGCCGGGTATGGTCGGCTTCGATCACGATGGCCGAGCCGTCGAGCGACTTGATCGGGCCGGCGCCCTTGCCGTTGGCCTGGTGGCAGGACGCGCAGTTGGCGGCATAGACCTTCTCGCCGCGCTTGAGGATCTCGTCGAGCGTCCAGACCTTGCCCGGGTCGTCGAGCTTGGCCGCCGCCTTCTTTCTTTGCTCGGCCACCCAGGCGCTGTAGTCCTCGGCCGACAGCACCTTCACATGAATCGGCATGTAGGCATGCTCCTTGCCGCACAGTTCGGCGCACTGGCCATAGTAGTCGCCGATCTTCTCGGCGCGGAACCAGGTGTCGCGCACGAAGCCGGGCAGCGCGTCCTGCTTGATGCCGAAGGCCGGCACCATGAAGGAGTGGATCACGTCATTGGCCGTGGTGATGATGCGGATCTTCTTGTCGACCGGCACCACCAGCGGGTTGTCCACCTGCAGCAGATAGTTGTCGGGCGCATTCCTGACATCGCCGCTGTCAGACATGGCGCGGTGGCTGCTGTCCAACGTGGAGATGAAGGCCAGGCCCTCGCCTTCGCCGGTGAGGTAGTCATAGCCCCACTTCCATTGGTAGCCCGTGGTCTTGATTGTCAGGTCGGCATTGGTGGTGTCTTTTTGCGCCACCAGCACCTTGGTGGCCGGCAAGGCCATCACGATCACGATGACGAACGGAACGATGGTCCAGACCACTTCGACCGTCACCGATTCATGGAAATTGGCCGCCTTTGCCCCCTTGGAGCGGCGGTGCTTCCAGATCGAGTAGAACATCACCGAGAACACGGCCACGAAGATCGCCGTGCAGATGAGCAACATCATCCAGTGCAGGAAATGCTGCTCCTGTGCGATCCTGGTGGCGGGCGGAGCCAAGTTCAACTGGCGGACGGCGGGGCCACCCGGCAGGTCTTGGACGGCATGGGCTGCAAAGCCCACCCATGCACCGGCCATCAGCGGCAGGCAGGCCAGCTTGCTCGAAATGCTCTTCATGGTTCTCACTTATTCTCAAGCCTTGATGAAACCGATCCCTTGCGCATACCTTTGGTCCTTTGCCTGCATGGGGTCAGGCGGGGTACAAGGCCCACAAAGCCCAAAAGGCCCAAGCGGACGGCGCTGCGATGCCACGGCCGACCAAGCCCGGGGGTGCATGTCGGCCGGCGATTGTAGCGCTCCTTGCAGCCTGTGTTGATGCCAGAGTGACCGGCCAAGCCAAGCATTCTTGCTGCACCACCCACCCAGTGGCGTCTTGCGCCGGAGGCTGCGGATGACCCAAGCCCACGCCATTACACACAGCCCTCCTCCTTGAAGCCCGCGCCCGTGCCAGCAATAGATGAGCAGTTCAGTCTGGTATACCTTTCCCCCACTTGGTTTATTTTTTGACGAAAGAGACAACGATGACATGGGCCGCAGAAGAATTTGCAGGAGCGCAGTTGGGAGATGCGCGCTTGAATCATCGCTTGATCAAACGCACGGAGCGATTTGCCGACAAACCCACGGCCAGCATTCCTGGGGCATGTCCGGATGGGGGCGAAACGCAAGGGGCGCATCGATTTTTCGATCAAAACAACAACGCCAAACGGCCCTTGAATCGAGATTTTCCATTGGAGAACCCTCAAGGCAAAGAAACGGGAGAAAACCGAGCAGGCAAATCGAAGGTTTGAGCGGTATCCCACCAGCCTTGCATCCATGCGCACCGTTGCATCGCCATCGCCAAATGCAAGATGGATTTTCGGCTTTCCGTGGTGATGTAAGCGGGTTTTGCGAATGATTTGTAGCGCAGTGTTTGCAAGGTGTGCCGGACCGTGTTCGATGTGTGCTTGACCGTGCTGGTTTTGAATAGTGCCTGGCGCAGCAAACTCATCAGGTCATAGGCCCGCATCACCGTATTGAGTCGGCCCTGCAAATTCTCTGCGACCCGCATGAATGCTGGATTTTTGGCTCTTTGTGGTCCACCGAATCTCCCAGGATTCGTTGAACAGGCAGCTGATTCCTGAGAGATTTGCGCAATGCCCGAGCCCACCGACACGGCTGATTTCTTCCGCTCCCGTCTGGCCGAGATGATCGACTTGCGCCACCCGCTGGCGGTGCTGGCGAGCCGTCTTCCCTGGACGCAGATCGAAGCGGCACTGGCACCTTATTTCGCGCGTCGGGTCCGTGCCGGTCGAGTTCTGGAACACGACGATCTCTTCGGCCCTTCGCTCCAGGTCGCGGGCGCCGGTGTCGCCGCCGCGGGCCGCCCGCGTCTTCCCCTGCGCCTCATGGCCAGCCTGCTGTATCTGAAGCACGTCTACAAGCTCAGCGACGAGGAACTGGTCGAGCGCTGGGCCGAGAACGTGCAGTGGCAGTTCTTCAGCGGCATGACCTTCTACGAGCCACGCCTGCCCTGCGACGCCACCCAGATCGGGCGCTTCCGCTCGATCCTGGGCGAGGCCGGTGTCGAGGAACTCCTGAAGGCCACCATCGACACTGCGGTGGCCTCCAAGGCGATCAAGCCGGCCGAGTTCGAGCGCGTGATCGTGGATACCACCGTCCAGGAGAAGGCCATCGCCCACCCCGTGGACTCCCGCCTGCTGGAGATCGCCCGCGCCAAGGTGGTGGCTGCCGCCAAGCGCGCGGGCATCGCGCTGAAGCAGACCTTCGCCAAGGAAGGCAAGAACCTGCGCCGCAGGGCTGGCGGCTACGCCCACGCCAAGCAGTTCAAGCGCTTGAAGAAGGTGCTCAAGCGCCAGCGCACGGTACTGGGTATCGTGCTGCGCGAAGTGCAGCGCAAGCTTTGCAAGTTGCCTGCGACATCGGTGCCTGCCGTCGATCGCTTGCGCGCACTGATGGGCCGCGCCGAGCGCATTCGCACCCAGCGCCCGAAGGACAAGAACAAACTCTATGCATTGCACGCGCCCGAAGTTGAGTGCATCGGCAAGGGGAAGGCGCGCCGGCCTTACGAGTTTGGCGTGAAGGTCAGCGTGGCCGTCACGCACAAGCAGGGGCTGGTGGTCGGTGCGCGCAGCTTCACGGGCAACCCGTATGACGGCCACACGCTGGCCGAGCAACTCGAGCAGGTCAAGATCCTGACGGAGGACACGGGCGCCAGCCCGAAGCAGGCAGTGGTGGACCTGGGGTTCCGGGGCGTGGACGCAGCCAATCCGGGCATCCAGATCATTCATCGGGGGCGCTTCAAGTCCTTGACCGATGCCCAGCGCCGCTGGCTCAAGCGAAGGCAGGCGGTGGAGCCCACCATCGGACACCTGAAGCACGACAACGGGATGGATCGGTGCTGGCTGCAGGGTGCCACCGGTGACGCGCTGCATGCAGTGCTGTGTGCGGCGGGCTACAACATCCGCTGGCTGCTGCGCGCCATCATGCGCCTCGGGCTCAAGGGCCTTTTATTGCGCCTGATCGCCTTGCTGCGCACGCTCATCGGCGTCCCCCACTTCTTCGCATCCAACGAAATCACGCCATCACGCGCCGCCGCGCGGTTCGCTGCGATAGCGAAATGAATTTCGCAGGTCCGACTATTGAGGGTTGCCTCGGTGGCCCAAAAATCCTTCATGTTGAAACTGTCAGCGGCGAAATCGTATTAGTCGGTTGAACAAGGCTACGGCAGAAACGGGCTTCGCCTGATCGAACTCCTGGAGGGCATGCCACGCATCACCGATGCGACGCTCGAACGAGCACGGGGGGGGGTCAGATGAAGACCCTGATGCACCCCATCGAGGACTGGCGCTGGCTGATTCAGTGCTGGCCAAAGGGCAGCACAGCGATGATGGCAACCAGAATCGGGAATCAGGCGAGCGCTTTGACGAGCAGAGCCGCCATCGCAGCGACCAAGACGCCAAGCATCCATTTGAGCAGCAGCATCTCGCCCTTCATCTCGGCGAATCCCTTATCGACCTCGGCGAATCCCTTATCGACCTCGGCAAACCCTTTGTCGATCTTCGCTTCCATCCGCGTGATGGCGTTTTCTGAGCGCAATCCGGCTTCAGAAAAATCACGCTTGACCGCATCTTCAAGCGCCTTGCGCTGCGCGCTGATCAGCGCGTCGAGTTCCACGCGCTGCTCGCCCAATGCCACCGCCAATGCATCAGCCTCCGCCTCGGCTTGCGCAGGCGGCACACCAGCCGCCTTGAGCTTGTTGGCGAATTTGAGCGTATCGAACGTGGTGCTGGACATGCCGCCGATGCTACCGCACTTGACATTCGGTGGATCGGCAGCCGTTCATCGCGCACGACCGCAGACCATCGAGCACCTGCGCCGTGCACAGGCCGGCAAACCGTCCTTGCCCGCCCAATCACCTGCGCGCCCGGGAGCAGCGGCATGAAGCGCATCTACATCAGCGGCCCGATGAGCGGCGGCCTGCCGGACTTGAACTTTGCGGCCTTCCATGCCGAGGCCAGGCGTCTGCACGCGCTCGGTTGCGAGGTGGTCAATCCGGCAGACATCAACCCTGTCCGAGGTCGTGGTCGCCCCGTTGCACTTCGACGCGGCGGCGGCCGTCGTGAACTCTTCTCTGAGCCAAGACGAGCGAGGGGCGTCGCTGACACAGAAGGGCCTGCGATTGCCCTCAGCAGCAATGCTGCAAAACTGAAAAATCAATAGAGGACAACCCGGTATCCGGAGATCGCATCATGCCGACGCGAAATCGCATCGTTGTGTCGCCGCCGCCAGTGGATGCTGTGGGTCAGTGGCGCGCCTGCATATCAGCGAGCCGAATCCCGCCTCATTGGGCGAAAAAATTTGATCCTCTCTGGAGACGAAATGAAGGCTCCATGTCAATTCATCGTTAGTGCGAGTCTGCTTGCGACGTGCGCCGGCGTATCCGCCCAGTCTTCGGTGACTGTGTATGGCCTGATGGACTTGGCCATCGAGCGTGTTACCAACCTGGGCCCCCTCCACGGCCAAGTCACACGTATGCCATCACTCACGGGGAGCCTGCCGTCACGTCTCGGCTTTCGCGCTACGGAGGACCTCGGCGGCGGGCTGTCCGCAGGGTTCACACTGGAGATGGGCATTGCTCCGGACAGTGGGGCTTTGAATCAAGGCGGTCGCTCCTTTGGCCGACAGTCGTTCGTGAGCGTTGGGGGTCCATGGGGAACCGTGGGGATGGGACGACAGTACACAGCCTTGTATTGGTCGCTACTGGGCTCCGACGTCATGGGCCCCAGCCTTCACACATTTGCAAACCTGGATTCCTACATTCCAAACACCCGCACGGACAATTCGATCTCGTATAGGGGCAATTTCTTTGATGGCCTCTCAGTGGGCGCGACATACAGCCTTGGCCGTGATGTGGTGAATGCAGGTCCTAGTCCGGCCGGCACCAACTGTCCAGGGGAAAGTGCCACCGACCAACGCGCCTGCCGTGGGTGGTCGGCATATGCAAAGCACGATAAACCCACTTGGGGAGTCGCGATCGCGATCGATGCGATCCGAGGTGGACCAGGAGCGTTCGGTGGCTTCATCCTCAGCGCGATGAAGGACACGCGCTCGACTTTGAATGGACATCTGAAGTTTGGCGAAATGAAGATTGGCGGAGGCTTGATACGGCGCAATAACGACGCAAGTGTTGCGACGCCGCGTAGTGACCTATGGTTCATTGGTCTGAGTTACCCCCTCACGCCAGTACTCATACTTGATGCGCAATACTCGCAACTCAAGTTCGACCGTAGCGCGAACAAGGCAACCCACCCGGTCGCGCGCATGACCTACTTCTTGTCCAAACGCACTGCGGTTTACGCTTCTGTCGGTCACATTACCAACCGGGGTTCGCTGGCCCTCGCCGTCAGCGCAGCTCAACCGGGAAGCGCCCCAGTGGCGGGCGGTTCTCAAAATGGTGTTGGTTTCGGACTTCGACATTCATTCTGAGTTCGCAAAGCGCATGCGTCCCGTTCCACTTATTTGAAGAAGAGCTCGACCTGCCATCGGCTCTCGTAGAGCTGTAGAGCGCAGCGATCGTCAACGCCGGCAACGCCATGTGGTTGGTCAGAAAGATCAGCGTCTTGCCCGATTCCGGGTCCTTGAATCGGATGCGGCGCATGTGCCGGGGATATCTCTTGGTCGAGTAGTGCCCATTAAGCATCACCTGCTGGCTTCGATGTCGCGCAGGCTCTCTCGCCACGTCCATTGAGCGAATGCCATGGCGCGAAACTGTTCGGCGCAGGACAACGTGCGCATGCCCGAGTTGCCACCGAGCGTTGCACGATGCGAGCGAAGCTGGTCCATGGCACGAAAACTCCATGACCTGAGCAAACAAGGTCTTGCCGATGTACACGGGTACCTCCCGAGTCTGTGAGACCCGGCAAAGTACGCCGTTTTCGAGATCGAAGTCCAAGTCGGCAGCAAGCAAAATCGGCCTTGCAGCCGGCGCCAGCGTTCGATTTCGGCCTTGGCGTCGATCATTTAACCGGACAGTAGTGCGCTATTTCCTTGCTGCAGACTCATGCTGTGCTCTTGGCCGACCGCGTGTTCTCGGAAGAGGAACTCCGCCCTGTCTGCTTGACGGCCAACGATAGCCTCCACGATTGAGTGATGTTGACGATGTGCGTAAAACAACAGGTCGAACATTGCTTGCCTCCCCACTGCGGAAAACGCAATGCTGTCGGGGCTGGTGAACGGAACAAGATTACATCGCGCAGCGAAGCTTGCCAACAAGGGCATGCCGGCCCCTTCGAGCACCAAAGAGTGAAAGCGCAAATTCATCTCTCCATACCTGACTTCGTCGTCTTCATGAAGAGTGCGAGTGGAAAATAGTGCGTCGCCGGCCCGAAGCGTGTCTCGCAAGGCGTCGAGCAAGGATGCCTTGACTCCTCGTTCAGCCAGTTGCCGTGCAGCGAAGCCTTCGAGCAACGCTCTTAATCGAAGCGCCTCCAGACTCTCGCCCGGACCGAATGCGCGTACCGCAAATCCGCGTTGTCCAGATCTCACCAGCAGCCCTTCTTGTGCCAGTGCCGGCAACGCCTGCCTCACCGGTGTACGGGAGATGCCTAGCCGGGTTGCGAGATCGGCTTCCCGCATGCGTTCGCCCGGCGCGAGTTCACCGCGCAGGATCATCTCGCGCAACTGGAGCATGGTGGTTGTCTGGTTCATGGAAGACGAAGCGCCAAGGTTGCCGATTGGTGGCAAGAACATACGAAAAATAAATGCGCAGGGTAAGCCTCAAGGTAACACATCCCGCCGTCCTGGGATCCCGAAACCAATCTTTGGATCCCGCATAGGGAATTTCAAGCAAGGGTAAACCATGTTTGATGCAATTCGGGATCCCAAATACATTTGACCCAACGCAAGCGGGGCTTGCCCACATGAAAGCGGCCAGTGAAGAAAAGTCTTCTCGAGGTGGTGGTAAAAGGCATTCGGCAGCTAACTCCAAGGGTGCGCGAATACCTACTCTGTTCGCTGGATGCCTCGCCGTTGCCCAGCTACGCGCCCGGCTCCCACATTGAGCTGCACACCGTTTCTCCAGAAAGCGGTCCCATCATTCGGCATTACTCGCTCGTGGGCGGTGCCGGGTTGTGGGATGACACTCCCGACACCTACCGGATCGCTGTGCAACGCGAGGATCGCCGGCGCGGATCTGCACACATCCACGACTCGTTCGGGATCGGCACCATCTTGCGCGTGTCGGTGCCCAAGAACAACTTTCCGCTGGATCGACGCGACACGAAGAGCCTTCTTCTCGCAGGGGGCATCGGAATCACACCAATCCTGTCGATGTTGCGCAGCCTAGTCCGCCGGCATCGTGATTTCGAGTTGGTTTACGCTGGACGTGCAGGTGCCGACTTGGCCTACTGTGCTGACGTCCAACGCTTGGCAGGGGCGCGCGGCAGGATTCACGAAAGCGGCTCCGACAACCACCTCGACCTCCGGGCACTGCTGACTGCCCAACCCGGGGGTACGACGGTCTACATATGCGGACCTGCCGCGATGGTCGACGCCACCCGCAGGGAGGCTTCGACGCTCGGATGGGTCGATACACGAGTCCGCAGCGAGCTTTTCATCGCGGGGCCTACTGGAGATGAAGTGCCCTTTGACGTCGAACTCAAGGCGTCCAAGCGTCGCATCCATGTCGGCCGCGACACCACCATTCTCGACGCTCTGGCTGCTGCAGGTGTCCACGCACTCCACGATTGCCGGCGCGGCGAATGCGGCCTCTGCCCGATGACCGTGCTCGAGGCTGATGGACCCATTCAACATCGCGACACATACCTGTCCGAAGAGGAGCGCACATCGCAGAAAACGCTTTGCATTTGCGTGTCCCGCATCAAAGGCGCGCGGTTACTACTCGATGCCTGATTCACAAACTCGATGGAGCAACCAATGTCTGAATTGATGGAAATAGAGCCGCCGTTTGTTTTTGAATCCGGAGGATTCGCCGACCACACCACGCCGCTCGTGCGTGACTGTTGGTACATCGCCGGCCGCAGCGGTGAGATTTCAAGAAACATCATCAGCCGGCGGTTACTCGGAGTGGACGTCGCGCTTTACAGGACGTTGGCAGGTGAGCCGATTGCAGTGCGCAACAGGTGTCCCCATCGTTCATTCCCTCTCGCCAAGGGGAAACTTGTGGGAGACATCCTTGTCTGCGGCTACCACGGCATGCAGTTCGACCCATCGGGTCATTGCGTCAACATGCCCTCCATGCCCATCGTGCCGACGAATGCGAGCGTCCGCACATTTCCAGTCGTCGAGCGCGCTCCTCTGGTGTGGATTTGGATGGGAGATCCGGACAAGGCCGATGAAGCCTTGGTGCCAGGCACGCATTGGCTGAGCGACCCACTTTGGAAGAGCGTTACGGGTGACTTCCATATGCAGTCGGACTATGTTTCGATGCACGAGAACCTGCTGGATCAAACGCACTTCCCTTTCCTGCATCCCGGCACCGTTGGTACCCCCGAGTATGCCCGTTCAAAGCTCAACGTCCGGGAGGAAGGCGACGTCGTCATCATCGACCGCGCGCTTCGCAACTCGGCCCCGCCGGGTATCTATGGCATTCCAGCCGGAATCATGGACAAAAAAGTCGATCGTCTTTCGGAAGCCCGCTTCGCTTCACCCGCGATACACACCGCCTTCGCAAAGATCATCGACCTTGCGCCAGACGCTGGCAAGCAGGCCGAGTACAGATTCAATATCACCCACCTCATCACGCCGGAGACGCAGACAAGCATCCATTATTGGTGGTTCAACTCACGCAACTTCAAGCTCGACGATGCAGATGCGGACCAATTCCTCTCCGACGCTTCGACGCAAGCCTATCTAGAGGACGTGGATGCCCTGCAATGGATCCTCGAAGTCGTCCGGAAAGATCACGAGAAGCAATTCGACCTCAATTTTGCCCCGGACAAGCCAGCGCTGTTGATGCGTCGCAGCCTTTATCACCGCGCCGCTGCCGAAGCCGGATATCGGCTTTGAACGACCCCGCACATTGATTGGAAACAAGACGTGGCAAGAATAATCGGTGGCATCGGGACGTCGCATGTCCAAACCCTACGTGTCGCATCCCGGACGATCATATGTCCTCTTGTGGAACATGATCCGCGCGGAGTCGCGCCACGAATACATCGAAGACGGCGAGAAGGCCATGACGGACGCCGGCCTCACGGATGAGGAAAAGGACATGATTCGTCGGCTCGACTGGATTGGCCTCGTTCGATACGGCGCCAACTTCTTTGTGCTCGAAAAGTATGCCCGCGTCGTGAAGACGCCAAACCTTGTCGTGTACGCCCTGATGCGAGGCCAGACGTTCGAGGAGTTTATGCAGACCCGGCAAGTTCCGAGCATGCGGTAACTCGAGATCCTGACTCAACCACTTTCCGAAAGCCACAAGTGAATGCATCCTCAACCTTTCCCTTGAATTCCTGGTACGTCGCCGCATGGGATGCCGAAGTCGGTCGCAAGCTGCTGGCGCGCACTGTATGCGACCAAGACATCGTGCTTTACCGCAAGCAAAACGGCGCAGCGGTGGCGCTGGCGGACGCCTGTTGGCACCGCCTTCTACCTCTCTCGCTCGGCACCATCGTTGACGACGACGTGCGCTGCGGATATCACGGACTCCGGTTCGACAGTGAAGGTCGTTGTACCCACATGCCGAGCCAAGAGACGATCAATCCGTCGGCCTGTGTGCGGGCCTTTCCGATCGTCGAACGGCATCGCTTCGTCTGGATCTGGCCGGGAGACCCCGCGCTGGCCGACCCAACTTTGGTGCCGGACTTGCGATGGATGAACGATCCTGCCTGGACTGGTGATGGCCGGATGACGGAGGTCAAAGCGGACTATCGACTCGTCATCGACAACCTGATGGATCTAACGCACGAGACTTATGTGCATGGATCGAGCATAGGCAATGAAGCGCTGGCGAAGGCGCCCTTCGATGCGGTGCATGGCGAAACCACGGCCACGATACGGCGCTGGGTGCTCAACGAGGATGCTCCGCCATTCTGGGGCGCGCAACTCGGCAAGCCCGGCCCCGTGGACCGCTGGCAGATTATTCATTTCAAGGCGCCTTCCACGATCGTTCTCGACGTCGGAGTGGCCCCCGCAGGAAGCGGTGCACCGGAAGGCCATCGCGAGGCTGGCGTCGGGATGTGGGTGATCCACATTCCTACCCCGTCCACGGCAAAGTCGTGCTACTACTTCTGGTGCCACCTTCGAAACTATCGTGTGCACGAACAGCGCGTGACGCGCGAAATTCTGCAAGGAGCTGGGGGGATTCTTCTGGAAGACGAGATCGTCATCGAGGCACAACAACGCGCGATCGACAAGAACCCGGATCGCGACTTCTACAACATGAACATCGACGCGGGCTCGCTCTGGGCCCGGCGTCTGATCGACGCGATGATCGAGAAGGAAACCCGGCGCCGCCCGATTCCTATCGCGGCGGCCTGAGAACGCCATGAATTACCACGACGAATGGATGCAGGTGGAGGTGCGGCGCATCCGCGACCTGACGCCGACTGTGCGGGAGTTCGAGCTTGTTTATCCGGAGCGCCAAGCTGCCGCCCCGGGTTCACACGTCAATGTCCGTGTGACCATTGATGGGCAGCCCGATAAGCGCTCCTATTCTGTTGTCTCGGGATCGGAAGATGCAATCGTGACCATTGCGGTGAAACTGCTTGCGGAAAGCCGCGGCGGCTCCCGATTCATGTGGACTCTGGAGCCCCGCATGCGGCTGCATGCGACGAAGCCGCATTCTGATTTCGAACTATCCCGCGGCGCGCCGCACTACCTGCTTCTGGCTGGCGGAATCGGGGTGACCCCGATTGTGGCGATGGCACGCGCGCTGAACCAGCTTGGCGCGAGTGTCCGGATGCTGTATGCCGCGCGCAGTCGGAATGAACTGGCTTACGCAGAAGAACTGGGCAACATACTTGGCGCGCGGGTCACCGTCTTTCCGGCGGACGAAGGAAAGATGGTCGATATTGCGGCGGAGGTCAGCGCTCTTCCTGCAGAGGGGGAACTCTACATGTGCGGCCCCATCGGTCTGCTCGATGCAGTGCGACAAGAGTGGGCGCTCCAGAAACGAGCACTGTCGAAACTTCGTTTCGAGACGTTTGGCTCAAGCGGCCACCACGCCGCAACATCGTTCCTGGTAAAGATTCCGCGCTTGAACCTGGAAGTCGTCGTGGCCGAGGATCGATCGATGCTCGATGCACTGACGTCTGCTGGCGTAGGAGTGCTGTCGGAGTGTCGACGTGGAGAGTGCGGCCTTTGTGCGATGGACGTGCTGAGCGTCGATGGCGAGATTGACCATCGAGATGTCTTCTTCAGCGGGGAACAGCGCGCACATAACAAGAAGGTCTGTGCTTGTGTATCCCGCGTTGCGGGTGGAACCATCGTCATCGAACCGGCGTTCCGAGGGGATCCAGACTTTGGGCGCATCGAAATTCTGAGTGACTGCGGCCTCAGGCAATGCGTCTATCCGTCGCACCTGCCCTGAATGGTTCGCTGCCGTATGTTCGCCGCTCTCGACACCGTGACTGCCACGTCGCACCTACGCGAAGTTCAAACGCTGCGCGTCGCAAAGATGGAGAGCAAGCCCGATGGACCATCCTTGCGCGTCAAGCTGCGCGGACTGCGTGCCATTGTCGCAGTCGTCGACCAAGGCGCTGTGGGTAAAGCGGCTGAAGTGCTGCACCTTTCGCAGCCCGCCGTGACGCGCGCGTTGCAGGATATAGAGGCCGGCCTCGGATTCCCGTTGTTCGACCGTACCGCGCGAGGCATGTTGCCGACTGCAGCGGGTCGCATTCTCGGCACACGCGCGCGGCGGGCCTTCGAAGAACTGGCGAAAGGCTGCAGCCGAGCCATCGCTTTGGTGGGATCGGCCCAATGCGAAATTAGCCGTGCTGCGCGCTTTTCTGCCGCGGTGGGGCCACAGGCGCTCGCGAGCTTGATCGCAGTGGCAGACATGGGAAGCGGCCCGCGTGCCGGTGAATGCTTGGGGTGTTCCCAGCCAACGATCCATCGAAATTTGCTGAAACTGGAGTATCTCGTTGGCGTGTCGCTGTTTCAGCGCACGCCCAGGGGCACGCGGCTCACCGAGTCGGGGGAGGCCCTGCTTCGCGGTGTGAAGCTTGCCTTTGCCGAGATCGCAATCGCCGAGGATGAATTGGCTGCGTTTGGAGGACGCCTTCAAGGTAGGGTGGTTGTCGCAGCGCTGCCTCTGTCCAGCGCCTTTCTGTTGCCGCGTGCGATTGACCGCCTGCTCAGCAAGCATCCGCGCCTCAATGTCACCGTTGTGGATGGCACTTACGACGCCCTCGTCCAAATGTTGCGCTGTGCGGATGTCGACATGATCGTAGGTGCATTGAGGTTGAACTCGCCGCCCTCCGAAATCGCTCAAGAAATGCTCTTTGACGACGGGCTCACGGTCATCGCCCGCGCCCAACATCCATGCCTTTTGACGCAGACCGCACGCGGATTGCGCGAGCTGGTCCGATATCCGTGGATCGTCCCACTGCCCAACACCCCAGCGCGTGCGGCATTTGAGCACGCGTTTCGGATCGAAGGCGTCGCATGTCCAGAAGCACAACTCCAGGTAAACAGCCCATCGGTCGTGCGCAACCTACTCCTGGAAAGTGATCGGTTGGCATTGCTCTCGCCGCTGCAAGTGGACGCTGAGTTGCGCACGGGCCAACTGGTTCAAGTACCTCTCGCGTTGCGAGATGCGTCAAGAGCAATCGGTGTGGCCACGCGGCGCAACGGATCGCTGTCGCCTGGCTCAGCGGGACTGCTCGACGAGTTGCGCGTGCTCGCGGCCACATTGCAGCCGAGCCACATTGCAGCCGACCGCGCCCACCCCGGTGTGAGCATATCGCCGTGCCGCATGGCTCCTGCATTGCCAAATGTGTACTCACTTGACTTGGGCTATCCGCAAAACGCATGAAATTTCAGGGCAAATTGATTCGACTGAGGCGCCCGACACTGCCATCCTCTGTTTCTGAATATGGCAATAGTGCGTCGACATCGGCGCCAACCCGGTTGCATAAACCACCTGCGCCCCGTGCGCCCAAGGAGACAAATCATGTTGCGTAGAAGATTGATTATGGCCAGCGCGTGCTGTGCACTGGGCATGGCGTTTAGCGCTCAAGCGGCCGAGATCAAAGTGGGGCTGCTCAGCCAGTTCTCAGGTCCCTATGCATGGTGGGGAAAAGAATACCAGCGCGGCGTGGACCTGTATCTCGCACAGATCGGCAACAAGATAGGCACCCATACGGTAACTGTCCTTGCCCGCGACGAAGGCGGCACCAGTCCGCAAAAATCACGCCAGTTGGCGCAGGAACTGGTGGTGCGCGACCAGGTTCAGTATCTTCTTGGTGGGACTTTTACACCGACCGTCCTCGGCGTCACAGATGTAGCGACGCAAACCAAGACCCCATTCGTGATCTGCAACGCCGGGACGTCGAGCGTCACGCAAAAATCTCCGTACTTCATTCGCGTGGGTTTCACCACCTGGACTGTGAGCGTTCCTCTCGTCCAGTACGCCTTGAGCCAGAATCTAAAGAAGGCGGCAATTGTCGCTGCTGACTATGCTCCCGGTCAGGATGCGATCGACGCGTTCGGACAAACTCTGTCCAAGCTGGGAGGAACGCTTTCTGGCGAGGTCAAAGTCCCTCTGGGAACGACCAACTTCTCAAGCTACCTTCAGCGCGTGCGTGATCTTCAGCCGCAAACGGTCTTCATGTTCATGCCAGTCGGACCAATGTCGGCAGGATTCATCAAGGCGTTCAAGGAACGGGAACTCGACAAGGCAGGCATCACGCTGCTGGCCAATGCCGAGACGAACGAAGCAGATCTCGGAGCCATCGGCGATAGCGCTCTGGGTCTCACGACTGCACTGCACTATTCACCGCATCTCGAAAATGCCACCAACAAGGCGTTTGTTGCAGCATACAAAACGAAGTACGGGAAGTCAGAACTTCCGAGCATCGCGTCACTCGCTGCGTATGACGGGATGCGCCTGATCGCGGAGATGATCCGTGCCAACGACGGCGTTCGCGACGGCGACAAGGCCATCACGGCCGCCAAGGGCTTCAAGTGGGAGAGTCCTCGCGGCCCGGTGAGCATCGATCCGAAGACACGCGAGATTGTGCAGAACGTCTACATCCGCAAGGTTGAGAAGATCGACGGCCAGCTTGGCAACAAATCTTTTCAGACCTTTACGGGAGTGAAGGATCCTTGGCACGAGGCCAACCCGCAGTGACTGCAACTTTCTGCCTGGCGAATCTCGAACCGACGTTGCTGCCGCCATGAACACCGCCTTTGCCACGTTGCTGTCGCTCGTAATCGACGGCGTCGCCTACGGAATGATGTTGTTCCTCATCTCCGTTGGTCTGACGATCACCTTGGGTGTAATGCGCGTCGTCAACCTTGCACATTCCGCATTCGCGATGATCGGCGGATATCTCGCCTTATGGAGCATGCAGCATGCAGGGCTCGGATTCTTCGTGGCGGTACCGATCGCAGTCATTGGCACGATGCTGATCGGTGCGTTGCTCGAGCGAACGCTTTATCGTTGGGTATACGCGACGAGTGGCCTGGGACAGATGCTCATGACGATCGGCCTTGCCTTCGTCATCACGGCCCTGTTCAAGAATCTCGGTGGAACCCAGTTGCAGTCCGTGCCAATACCCCCCTCCCTTCAGGGCAACTGGAACGTCGGCCCATTGAGCCTGTCCGTGTACCGCGCCTTCCTCGTCGGGGCGAGTGCCGCAGTGGGACTCAGCCTGTGGCTCGGCCTGGAAAGAACTTCGTTCGGGGCCAAGTTGAGGGCGTCTGTCGACAATCCACGGATAGCCCGATGTGTGGGCATCGATGTCCCTCTGGTCTTCTCGGTAACGTTTGCCATCGGATGCGGCCTCGCTGCATTGGGAGGTGCCCTCGGTAGCCAGTTCTTGCCGATCGAGCCGTACTACGGACTGAAGTATCTCGTGCATGTTCTCATCGTCGTTGCGGTCGGGGGCCTTGGAAGCCTGCGCGGGTCGCTATATGCGGGTCTGCTGCTGGGGGTGATCGATACGCTCGGACGTTACTACGTGCCAGCGTTGGGCGCCTTCGTTATCTACCTCGCCGTCCTCGCCATCCTTCTGATTCGCCCCCATGGCCTCGTGCCCAGAAGCTGAGCATGAACACAACCCACATTTCAGCAATGGCGGGCGCGCTTCGGCGACAACGCTTTACGGCAATCGACGCGGTGATTGCTGCTGCGCTGGTCGCTACCTTCTTCTTTGCGGAGCTGTATCTTGCGCTGGCGGTGAGCGTGCTCATCATGATCATCCTGGCGCTCTCACTGGACTTGGCGCAGGGATATGCAGGCATCGAGACATTAGGGCACGCTGCATTCTTCGGGAGCGGTGCCTACGCGGCCGGGTTGTATGCGCTGCATATTTCCACTGAGCCCTTCAGCGGTTTGGTTGTCGGCGCTGCCGCCGCCGCGATCGTGGGCGCGTTGACCGGCATCGCGGTCCTGCGCACCCAGGGCCTCACACAAATCATGCTGACCCTGGCCAGCGCCACGCTGCTGCTGGAGCTTGCAAATGTCGCCAAGAAGGTGACCATGGGCGACGATGGCCTGACCGGCTACTCGATTGCGCCCCTGCTAGGTCGCTTCGAGTTCGACATCCAGGGTCGCACCGCGTATGTCTATGCTGCCGTGGTTCTCATGCTCGTCTACATATTCGCGAAGTATTTCGTGAACTCGCCACTCGGCCTGACTGCGCAAGGCATCCGGGAAAATCCCGTTCGCATGCGGATGCTCGGCGTCCGCGTGTATGCGCGTCTCCTCGCAATCTACACGATCTCTGCGGCCGTGGCCGGCATTGCGGGAGCCTTGTCTGCCCAGGTCAATCGCATCGTCGGATTGGATGCTCTCGGGTTCACGTTGTCGGCGAACGTTCTTGTGATGCTGGCGCTGGGCGGCACGGGGCGGCTCTACGGTGCCTTCATCGGGGCCGTGCTCTTCATGCTGCTGTCGGACCGGGCTGCTGCGGTCGACCCGACCAATTGGCTGGCAGCGCTCGGCGTGTTGCTCATTCTTGCCGTTCGCTTTGCACCGGACGGCCTGATGGGACTGATCGAGAGATTCGCCTTCAAGTCGCGCCGAGAGGCTGCCAAGTCCCCGAACCATAGGAGTCAAGCACGGTGAGCGCGCCTCCACTCGAACTCCACGGCCTGCACAAGACTTTCGGCGCACTGGCCGTCACGCGTGACGTGAATCTCAGCCTGGCACACGGAGCGCGGCATGCCTTGATCGGTCCGAATGGGGCGGGCAAGAGCACGCTGATCAATCTCATTACCGGCGTACTTTCGCCGACGGCAGGACGTGTGTCGATTGCAGGACAGGACGTCACGAAGCTGTCGTCCGATCGGCGCGTCAAGTTGGGGCTGGCGCGGACGTTCCAAATCAATTCTCTGTTCATGCGGCTGACCGTTGCGGAAAACATCGGGCTCGCCCTCGCTGCACGCCACGGATTGGATGGTCGAATTGGCAGGCCCCTTGCGCGGCGGGAAGCACTGGTGGCAGAAGCTGCCGAGGGGCTTCGCACCTTGGGGTTGCTCGATCTCGCAGGGCGCCGTATCAACGAGCTGGCCTACGGTCAGCGACGCCAGGTCGAGATCGCGCTGGCGCTGGCGCTCAAGCCGAAAGTTCTGCTCCTCGACGAGCCAGTCGCCGGCGTCCCGTCCACCGAGGGCAAACGCCTATTTCAGTTGCTCGAAAGACTGCCCGAGGATGTCGCAGTGCTCGTGATCGAGCATGACATGGACTTGGTATTTCGCTTCGCCAAGCGCATCACAGTCCTTGTTGAAGGCGGCATCCTGGTGGAAGGCAGCGTCAGCGACATTCGCTCGGATCCGCACGTCCGAGACGTTTATTTGGGCAAGCGCGGCCATGACTGAAGCACTGCTCGACGTTCGTGGGTTGCATGCCGGCTACGGCGAGACCGTCATCCTGGAAGATGTTGGCATGCAGGTTGGCAATGGCGAGGCGCTTGCGCTTCTCGGTCGGAACGGCGTGGGCAAGACGACGTTACTGACGACCTTGCTAGGGTTGAACACGGTGCATCAGGGCACGGTTCGATTTTCCGGCAGGGACATCACTCGGTTGCCCTCCCATCAGCGAGCAAGGCTTGGCCTCGGTCTCGTGCCGCAGGAGCGCGAGATTTTCCGTTCCTTGACGGTCGAAGAAAACCTGCAGGTTGGTGCTGCGCCCGGTCCGTGGACACTTTCGCGCGTGTACGAATTGTTCCCTCGCCTGCAAGAGCGCAAGGGGAACCTCGGCCATCAGATCTCAGGTGGCGAGCAGCAGATGTTGGCGATTGGGCGTGCGCTGATCGGCAATCCGAAGATCGTCCTGTTCGACGAGCCATTCGAGGGATTGGCCCCGGTCATTGTCGATGGGCTGGTCGATGCGTTCCGGCGGCTGCGAAGCGATGGTGGCCTGTCCATCGTATTGGTCGAGCAGCACGCTGAATTGGCCCTCGAGCTCACCGAGCGTGCCATTGTCCTGGACCGTGGCCGCATCGTTTGGGAAGGCGCCAGCCCGACCCTCAGCGGCGATCCGGCGCGCCTGTCGTCGCTGATTGGCCTCGAGGTCGCTTAGCAGCGTATCGAGACTATGAAGGGCACGGTTGATAAAGCGCATTGCAACACTCGCCGATTGCATGCCACTTCAAGAAGCCAAGAAGCGATCACGCAACTTTGCGCCGATTTCCCATATCAAGCTGTTTATGAGCACACCATCCACTTCCTCTGCGGGTAGCACCGGCAAGTCGAGCCAACCCGTCGGCACCCATCCGGCTGATTTTGCCTGGCGTGCCGGCGGAGCGAGCGCTGCCTCGTGCCCTGGCAAAGGTGTCAATGAAAGGTTCAGCCCGTGACGAAGCCGATCCTCCTCCTCTTGCCGGGTTTGCTCTGCGACCGCGCGAACTGGGCTGCTCAGTGTGCCGACCTGGCAGAGCTGGCCGATTGTCACGTCCCTGTCTACAGTGCCTTCGACAGCATCGAATCGATGGCGGAGCACGTCCTTCGCGTGGCCCCTTCGGCCCGTTTCGCGCTCGCCGGTCATTCCATGGGCGGCAGGGTGGCGTTGGAGGTGATCCGGCGTGCACCTGAGCGGGTGGAACGAATTGCCTTGTTGGATACTGGATTCCAACCCCTGCCACAGGGAGAGACCGGCGAAAGGGAGCGCGTGGGACGCTATCAGCTTCTTTCTCGCGCACGCACCGACGGCATGCGCGCGCTGGGTGCGCATTGGGCGCGCGGAATGGTTCATCCAAGTCGTGTCGACACGCCGCTGTTCGAGGCTATCCTTGACATGATCGGTCGCAACACGCCGCAGATGTTTGAGTCGCAGATTCGCGCGCTACTCGGGAGGCCGGACGCCACTTCTGTCCTACCAGGCATTCGCTGTCCAACATTGCTGCTGTGCGGCCGCGACGATCTCTGGAGCCCGCTGGCACGACATGAGGAGATGCAGCGAGCCATTCCCACGGCACAGTTGAAAGTCATCGAGGATTCCGGTCACATGACGACGATGGAGCAGCCGCAGGCTGTCTCGACAGCGCTTGCCGAGTGGCTGCGAGATTCAGATGGCGCAATCGATAAGGGCGGTCGCAATGAGGAGCGATAAAGTGACGCTCTCTGCCGTGGATCGGATGTTGGCTGAACAGGCATGCCGTGACCTGGTGGTGCAGGCTGCTGCGTTCACCGATGCACAGTCACACGAAGATTTTGCCGCGCTGTTCACGGAGGACGGCGTCCTGATCCGTCCCGGCCCGGAGCACATCCAGGGACAGGCCGCGATCATCGAGTCGTACCGCTCCAGGCCGGCCGGACGCATGACTCGTCACCTGATAAGCAACATTTTGGTGAAGCTGGAGTCCGACACGGCAGCCCACTCCACCAGCTGCGTTTTACTTTGGTCGGGACTGGCGAGCGACGCCGCTGGCCCCTTCGGACGACCCGCGCAGGCGCGCCAGGTTGTCGGCGAATTCGACGATATCTTGTCGCTGACGCCTCAGGGCTGGCGCATTCGGAGGCGAGAAGCCCGATTCCTGTTGTTCAGCGAGAAATCGGCGTGAGCGACCCTTCAGCGCGAGCCAGTCGCGCAAAGCCTGCGCTGTGCGCGTTCGCGCTGACATGCGCGGCCAGCGCCGAGAGCGTCCAAAGCTCTGCGGCGTAACCCAAGTCCTTGGGCTTGCGACAGGCCAAGTCCACGACGGTGACGCGACACTTAGAACCAAAACCCCCGATGCGACTCGACCTGGGGCGGCGCCTGCCCGACGATGGACAGCGGCATCTTCGCTGCCGCGCCAAGGGCGGTGATGTGGCCATCGGCCAGCCCGTCGGTGTCGTACTGGCCGCCGTCCTGGATCTGAAAGTCCAGCCGCGTGCGCCCGCCTTCGGTGCTCATTTTGCCGCCGTAGGGTTCGCTGGCCAGGTTCACCCAGGTGCCGGCGCTGTCCTTGACCCAATAGCCGTTGACGCCGAGCGCCGGGTCTACGTACAGGCTGAAGCTCTCGGTGTAGCGTCCTTCGGACAGGCCGACCCTGAATTGCGTCAGACTGAGCGGCATTTCCATGCCCTTGGGCAGGCTGGCGGGGGCATCTTTGCGCACCAGTTCGCTGATGCGCGCATTGCTGCCGGGGATCAGTTTGCCGTCCTGGCTGCCGGCCACCAGGGTCAGGTCGCGGGTCGAGCCGACGGCGACCTGCTGGCTGTCCCGGATACCGTCGCCGTTGCCGTCGCCATCCGTGCCGGCCGAGCCATCGGGGCGCAGCAGGCCGGGGGCCTGGTCCTCCTGGGCGTTGGGCACACTGTCGTAGTCGGAGTCCAGCGCATTCGCCGTATCGCCGTCAGAGTCCTCGGATGATTTACGACTGTCGGCGTCGGTCGTGCCCGTCGCGGGCGCACGCGGGCTGAGGTTGGTCACCGGCCTGGCCGCGAAGCTGGCCGCGTCGTCGCCGCTGCCGGCTTCCTGCACCGCTTGCGGGTCGTCGCCGGTGCTGGGGTCGTTGTAGGCGACGGTCACCTGCTGGCCATGGCTCACCGCGCGCTCCAGCGTCAGCGTGACGGTCTTGGCCGCTGCATCCACGACCACGCCGGTGACGTTGTTGCGCACGCCATCGACCAGCACCACAAACGCATCGTTGGGCGCGTTATGGGTCTGGTCCGGGTCCAGCGCGGTTTCATCGCTGTAGAACAACACCAACTGGTTGCGGTTCACCGTGGCGTTGCTGAGCGCAAAGACCATGGTGTCTACGGTGTACTGGTTGAACGAGTAAGTGTTCACCGCCGGGGCGTTGCCTGCGGCATCCCTGACATTGGTCAGGTTCAGGGTGAGCCGGTGGTTGGTGGTGCGCGCCAGTCTGTCCGTGGGCGTGAAGGTGGCTGTCCAGACCTTGCCGTCGGTGCCGACCGGCACCAGGTCGCCCAGCGTGCCGTTGGCTTGGGACAGGTCGATGGCCTCTTTCGTGAAGCCGGTGACGCTCTCGCTGAAGGTGAAGGTGACGGTGGCGCTTTCGCCAGCGGTGAGGCGGTTATCGCTGATCGTCACCGTGACCTCGGGGGGCTTGGTGTCGATAGTGAAGTTGCCGCTGGTGCCGGTGCCCACCCCGGCGTTGCCCAGCGCGTCCCGGACGCCGGCGAGGCGCACGCTGATGGCGTTGTCGGCGCTCTCGATGCCGGGCCGGGGCGTGTAGCTGGCGCTCCAGACCCTGCCGTCGGTGCCGACCGGCGTCAGCGCGCCCAGCGTGCCTTTGCTGGTGTCGTACTGAACGTCGTCGAGATCGAAGCCGGTGACGCGCTCGTTGAAGGTGAAGGTGATGGTGGCGCTTTCGCCAGCGGTGAGGCGGTTATCGCTGATCGTCACCGCGACCTCGGGGGGCTTGGTGTCGATACTGAAGTTGCCGCTGGTGCCGGTACCCACCCCGGCGTTGCCCAGCGCGTCCCGGACGCCGGCGAGGTTCACGCTGATGGTGTTTTCGGCGCTCTCGGTGTCGGGCCGGGGCGTGTAGGTGGCGCTCCAGACCTTGCCGTCGGTGCCCACCGCCGTCAGCGCGCCCAGCGTGCCTTTGCTGGTGTCGTACTGAACGTCGTTGAGATCGAAGCCGGTGACGCTCTCTCTGAAGGTGAAGGTGACGGTGGCGGTTTGGCCAGCGATCAGGCGGTTGTCGCTGATCGCCACCGTGACTTCGGGGCGCTTGGTGTCGATGCTGAAGTTGCCGCTGCTGACGCTGCCCGTTCCGGCGTTGCCCTGCGCGTCCAGCACGCCGGCGAGGTTCACGCGGATGGTGTTGTCGGCGCTCTCGGTGTCGGGCCGGGGCGTGTAGGTGGCTGTCCAGACCTTGCCGTCGGTGCCGACTGCCGTCAGCGCGCCCAGCGTGCCTTTGCTGGTGTCGTACTGAACGTCGTTGAGATCGAAGCCGGTGACGCGCTCGTTGAAGGTGAAGGTGACGGTGGCGGTTTGGCCAGCGCTCAGGCGGTTGTCGCTGATCGTCACCGTGACCTCGGGGCGCTTGGTGTCGATGCTGAAGTTGCCGCTGCTGACGCTGCCCGTTCCGGCGTTGCCCTGCGCGTCCAGGACGCCGCTGAGGTTCACGCGGATGGTGTTGTCGGCGCTCTCGGTGTCGGGCCGGGGCGTGTAGGTGGCGCTCCAGACCTTGCCGTCGGTGCCGACCGCCGTCAGAGCGCCCAGCGTGCCTTTGCTGGTGTCGTACTGGATGTCCTCGGTGCCAAAGCCGGTGACGCGCTCGGTGAAGGTGAAAGTGACGGTGGCGGTTTCTCCTGCGCTCAGGCGCTCGTCGCTGATCGTCACCGTGACTTCGGGCGGCTTGGTGTCGATGCTGAAGTTGCCGCTGCTGGCGCTGCCCGTTCCGGCGTTGCCCTGCGCGTCCTGGACGCCGGCGAGGTTCACGCGGATGGTGTTGTCGGCGCTCTCGATGTTGCTGCGGGGCGTGTAGGTGGCTGTCCAGACCTTGCCGTCGGTGCCCACCGCCGTCAGAGCGCCCAGCGTGCCTTTGCTGGTGTCGTACTGGATGTCCTCGGTGCCAAAGCCGGTGACGCTCTCGCTGAAGGTGAAGGTGACGGTGGCGGTTTCTCCTGCGCTCAGGCGCTCGTCGCTGATCGTCACCGTGACCTCGGGGCGTTTGGTGTCGATGCTGAAGTTGCCGCTGCTGACGCTGCCCGTTCCGGCGTTGCCCTGCGCGTCCAGCACGCCGGCCAGGTTCACGCGGATGGTGTTGTCGGCGCTCTCGATGTTGGGCCGGGGCGTGTAGGTGGCTGTCCAGACCTTGCCGTCGGTGCCGACTGCCGTCAGAGCGCTCAGCGTGCCTTTGCTGGTGTCGTACTGGATGTCCTCGGTGCCAAAGCCGGTGACGCGCTCGGTGAAGGTGAAGGTGACGGTGGCGGTTTCTCCAGCGCTCAGGCGCTCGTCGCTGATCGTCACCGTGACTTCGGGCGGCCTGGTGTCGATGCTGAAGTTGCCGCTGCTGGCGCTGCCCGTTCCGGCGTTGCCCTGCGCGTCCTGGACGCCGGCCAGGTTCACGCGGATGGTGTTGTCGGCGCTCTCGATGTTGGGCCGGGGCGTGTAGGTGGCTGTCCAGACCTTGCCGTCGGTGCCGACCGCCGTCAGAGCGCTCAGCGTGCCTTTGCTGGTGTCGTACTGGATGTCCTCGGTGCCAAAGCCAGTGACGCTCTCTCTGAAGGTGAAGGTGACGGTGGCGGTTTCTCCTGCGCTCAGGCGCTCGTCGCTGATCGTCACCGTGACTTCCGGGCGTTTGGTGTCGATGCTGAAGTTGCCGCTGCTGACGCTGCCCGTTCCGGCGTTGCCCTGCGCGTCCTGGACGCCTGCGAGGTTCACGCGGATGGTGTTGTCGGCGCTCTCGATGTTGGGCCGGGGCGTGTAGGTGGCGCTCCAGACCTTGCCGTCGGTGCCCACCGCCGTCAGCGCGCCCAGCGTGCCTTTGCTGGTGTCGTACTGAACGTCGTTGAGATCGAAGCCGGTGACGCGCTCGTTGAAGGTGAAGGTGACGGTGGCGGTTTGGCCAGCGGCCAGGCGCTCGTCGCTGATCGTCACCGTGACTTCGGGGCGCTTGGTGTCGATGCTGAAGTTGCCGCTGCTGGCGCTGCCCGTTCCGGCGTTGCCCTGCGCGTCCTGGACGCCGGCGAGGTTCACGCGGATGGTGTTGGTGGCGCTTTCGGTGTCGGGCCGGGGCGTGTAGGTGGCGCTCCAGACCTTGCCGTCGGTACCGACCGCCGTCAGAGCGCTCAGCGTGCCTTTGCTGGTGTCGTACTGGATGTCCTCGGTGCCAAAGCCGGTGACGCGCTCGCTGAAGGTGAAGGTGACGGTGGCGGTTTGGCCAGCGCTCAGGCGCTCGTCGCTGATCGTCACCGTGACCTCGGGCGGCCTGGTGTCGATGCTGAAGTTGCCGCTGCTGACGCTGCCCGTTCCGGCGTTGCCCTGCGCGTCCTGGACGCCGGCCAGGTTCACGCGGATGGTGTTGTCGGCGCTCTCGATGTTGGGCCGGGGCGTGTAGGTGGCGCTCCAGACCTTGCCGTCGGTACCGACCGCCGTCAGAGCGCTCAGCGTGCCTTTGCTGGTGTCGTATTGAACGTCGTTGAGATCGAAGCCGGTGACGCTCTCTCTGAAGGTGAAGGTGACGGTGGCGGTTTCTCCCGCACTCAGGCGCTCGTCGCTGATCGCCACCGTGACCTCGGGGCGTTTGGTGTCGATGCTGAAGTTGCCGCTGCTGGCGCTGCCCGTTCCGGCGTTGCCCTGCGCGTCCTGGACGCCTGCCAGGTTCACGCGGATGGTGTTGTCGGCGCTCTCGGTGTCGCTGCGGGGCGTGTAGGTGGCGCTCCAGACCTTGCCGTCGGTGCCGACTGCCGTCAGCGCGCCCAGCGTGCCTTTGCTGGTGTCGTACTGAACGTCGTTGAGATCGAAGCCGGTGACGCGCTCGCTGAAGGTGAAGGTGAAGGTGGCGGTTTGGCCAGCGCTCAGGCGGTTGTCGCTGATCGTCACCGTGACTTCGGGGCGCTTGGTGTCGATGCTGAAGTTGCCGCTGCTGACGCTGCCCGTTCCGGCGTTGCCCTGCGCGTCCAGCACGCCGGCGAGGTTCACGCGGATGGTGTTGTCGGCGCTCTCGGTGTCGGGCCGGGGCGTGTAGGTGGCGCTCCAGACCTTGCCGTCGGTGCCGACCGCCGTCAGCGCGCTCAGCGTGCCTTTGCTGGTGTCGTACTGGATGTCCTCGGTGCCAAAGCCGGTGACGCTCTCTCTGAAGGTGAAGGTGACGGTGGCGGTTTCTCCTGCGCTCAGGCGCTCGTCGCTGATCGTCACCGTGACCTCGGGCGGCCTGGTGTCGATGCTGAAGTTGCCGCTGCTGGCGCTGCCCGTTCCGGCGTTGCCCTGCGCGTCCAGCACGCCGGCGAGGTTCACGCGGATGGTGTTGTCGGCGCTCTCGATGTTGGGCCGGGGCGTGTAGGTGGCTGTCCAGACCTTGCCGTCGGTGCCGACTGCCGTCAGAGCGCCCAGCGTGCCTTTGCTGGTGTCGTACTGGATGTCCTCGCTACCAAAGTCGGTGACGCTCTCTCTGAAGGTGAAGGTGACGGTGGCGGTTTCTCCTGCGCTCAGGCGCTCGTCGCTGATCGTCACCGTGACTTCGGGGCGCTTGGTGTCGATGCTGAAGTTGCCGCTGCTGACGCTGCCCGTTCCGGCGTTGCCCTGCGCGTCCAGGACGCCGGCCAGGTTCACGCGGATGGTGTTGTCGGCGCTCTCGATGTTGGGCCGGGGCGTGTAGGTGGCGCTCCAGACCTTGCCGTCGGTGCCGACCGCCGTCAGAGCGCCCAGCGTGCCTTTGCTGGTGTCGTACTGAACGTCGTTGAGATCGAAGCCGGTGACGCGCTCGCTGAAGGTGAAGGTGAAGGTGGCGGTTTGGCCAGCGATCAGGCGGTTGTCGCTGATCGTCACCGTGACTTCGGGGCGCTTGGTGTCGATGCTGAAGTTGCCGCTGGTGCCGGTGCCCACCCCGGCGTTGCCCTGCGCGTCCAGCACGCCGCTGAGGTTCACGCGGATGGTGTTGTCGGCGCTCTCGATGTCGGGCCGGGGCGTGTAGGTGGCTGTCCAGACCTTGCCGTCGGTGCCCACCGCCGTCAGAGCGCCCAGCGTGCCTTTGCTGGTGTCGTACTGGATGTCCTCGGTGCCAAAGCCGGTGACGCGCTCGGTGAAGGTGAAGGTGACGGTGGCGGTTTCTCCTGCGCTCAGGCGCTCGTCGCTGATCGTCACCGTGACTTCGGGCGGCCTGGTGTCGATGCTGAAGTTGCCGCTGCTGGCACTGCCCGTTCCGGCGTTGCCCTGCGCGTCCTGGACGCCGGCGAGGTTCACGCGGATGGTGTTGTCGGCGCTCTCGATGTTGGGCCGGGGCGTGTAGGTGGTGCTCCAGACCTTGCCGTCGGTGCCGACTGCCGTCAGCGCACCCAGCGTGCCTTTGCTGGTGTCGTACTGGATGTCCTCGGTGCCAAAGCCGGTGACGCGCTCGTTGAAGGTGAAGGTGACGGTGGCGGTTTCTCCAGCGGCGAGGCGCTCGTCGCTGATCGTCACCGTGACTTCGGGCGGCTTGGTGTCGATGCTGAAGTTGCCGCTGCTGGCGCTGCCCGTTCCGGCGTTGCCCTGCGCGTCCTGGACGCCGGCGAGGTTCACGCGGATGGTGTTGTCGGCGCTCTCGATGTTGGGCCGGGGCGTGTAGGTGGCGCTCCAGACCTTGCCGTCGGTACCGACCGCCGTTAGAGCGCTCAGCGTGCCTTTGCTGGTGTCGTACTGGATGTCCTCGGTGCCAAAGCCGGTGACGCGCTCGGTGAAGGTGAAGGTGACGGTGGCGGTTTCTCCTGCGCTCAGGCGCTCGTCGCTGATCGTCACCGTGACTTCGGGCGGTTTGGTGTCGATGCTGAAGTTGCCGCTGCTGACGCTGCCCGTTCCGGCGTTGCCCTGCGCGTCCAGCACGCCGGCCAGGTTCACGCGGATGGTGTTGTCGGCGCTCTCGATGTCGCTGCGGGGCGTGTAGGTGGCGCTCCAGACCTTGCCGTCGGTGCCCACTGCCGTCAGCGCACCCAGCGTGCCTTTGCTGGTGTCGTACTGAACGTCGTTGAGATCGAAGCCGGTGACGCGCTCGCTGAAGGTGAAGGTGAAGGTGGCGGTTTGGCCAGCGCTCAGGCGGTTGTCGCTGATCGTCACCGTGACTTCGGGGCGCTTGGTGTCGATGCTGAAGTTGCCGCTGCTGACGCTGCCCGTTCCGGCGTTGCCCTGCGCGTCCAGCACGCCGGCCAGGTTCACGCGGATGGTGTTGTCGGCGCTCTCGATGTTGCTGCGGGGCGTGTAGGTGGCTGTCCAGACCTTGCCGTCGGTGCCCACTGCCGTCAGCGCGCCCAGCGTGCCTTTGCTGGTGTCGTACTGGATGTCCTCGGTGCCAAAGCCGGTGACGCTCTCTCTGAAGGTGAAGGTGACGGTGGCGGTTTCTCCTGCGCTCAGGCGCTCGTCGCTGATCGTCACCGTGACTTCGGGGCGTTTGGTGTCGATGCTGAAGTTGCCGCTGCTGACGCTGCCCGTTCCGGCGTTGCCCTGCGCGTCCAGCACGCCGGCCAGGTTCACGCGGATGGTGTTGTCGGCGCTCTCGGTGTCGGGCCGGGGCGTGTAGGTGGCTGTCCAGACCTTGCCGTCGGTGCCGACTGCCGTCAGAGCGCCCAGCGTGCCTTTGCTGGTGTCGTACTGAACGTCGTTGAGATCGAAGCCGGTGACGCGCTCGCTGAAGGTGAAGGTGAAGGTGGCGGTTTGGCCAGCGCTCAGGCGGTTGTCGCTGATCGTCACCGTGACTTCGGGGCGCTTGGTGTCGATGCTGAAGTTGCCGCTGCTGACGCTGCCCGTTCCGGCGTTGCCCTGCGCGTCCAGCACGCCGGCGAGGTTCACGCGGATGGTGTTGTCGGCGCTCTCGGTGTCGGGCCGGGGCGTGTAGGTGGCGCTCCAGACCTTGCCGTCGGTGCCCACCGCCGTCAGCGCGCCCAGCGTGCCTTTGCTGGTGTCGTACTGAACGTCGTTGAGATCGAAGCCGGTGACGCGCTCGTTGAAGGTGAAGGTGAAGGTGGCGGTTTGGCCAGCGCTCAGGCGGTTGTCACTGATCGTCACCGTGACCTCGGGGCGCTTGGTGTCGATGCTGAAGTTGCCGCTGCTGACGCTGCCCGTTCCGGCGTTGCCCTGCGCGTCCAGGACGCCGCTGAGGTTCACGCGGATGGTGTTGTCGGCGCTCTCGATGTCGGGCCGGGGCGTGTAGGTGGCTGTCCAGACCTTGCCGTCGGTGCCGACTGCCGTCAGCGCACCCAGCGTGCCTTTGCTGGTGTCGTACTGAACGTCGTTGAGATCGAAGCCGGTGACGCGCTCGTTGAAGGTGAAGGTGACGGTGGCGGTTTGGCCAGCGCTCAGGCGGTTGTCGCTGATCGTCACCGTGACCTCGGGCGGCTTGGTGTCGATGCTGAAGTTGCCGCTGCTGACGCTGCCCGTTCCGGCGTTGCCCTGCGCGTCCAGCACGCCGGCCAGGTTCACGCGGATGGTGTTGTCGGCGCTCTCGGTGTCGGGCCGGGGCGTGTAGGTGGCTGTCCAGACCTTGCCGTCGGTGCCCACTGCCGTCAGCGCGCCCAGCGTGCCTTTGCTGGTGTCGTATTGAACGTCGTTGAGATCGAAGCCGGTGACGCGCTCGTTGAAGGTGAAGGTGACGGTGGCGGTTTGGCCAGCGCTCAGGCGGTTGTCGCTGATCGTCACCGTGACCTCGGGCGGCCTGGTGTCGATGCTGAAGTTGCCGCTGCTGGCGCTGCCCGTTCCGGCGTTGCCCTGCGCGTCCAGCACGCCGGCGAGGTTCACGCGGATGGTGTTTTCGGCGCTCTCGATGTCGCTGCGGGGCGTGTAGGTAGCGCTCCAGACCTTGCCGTCGGTACCGACTGCCGTCAGCGCGCCCAGCGTGCCTTTGCTGGTGTCGTACTGGATGTCCTCGGTGCCAAAGCCGGTGACGCGCTCGGTGAAGGTGAAGGTGACGGTGGCGGTTTGGCCAGCGCTCAGGCGCTCGTCGCTGATCGTCACCGTGACTTCGGGCGGCTTGGTGTCGATGCTGAAGTTGCCGCTGCTGGCGCTGCCCGTTCCGGCGTTGCCCTGCGCGTCCTGGACGCCGGCGAGGTTCACGCGGATGGTGTTGTCGGCGCTCTCGATGTTGGGCCGGGGCGTGTAGGTGGCGCTCCAGACCTTGCCGTCGGTGCCGACCGCCGTCAGAGCGCTCAGCGTGCCTTTGCTGGTGTCGTACTGGATGTCCTCGGTGCCAAAGCCGGTGACGCTCTCTCTGAAGGTGAAGGTGACGGTG
The DNA here is from genome assembly GCF_000015565.1 of Verminephrobacter eiseniae EF01-2. Classification (NCBI taxonomy): domain Bacteria; kingdom Pseudomonadati; phylum Pseudomonadota; class Betaproteobacteria; order Burkholderiales; family Comamonadaceae; genus Verminephrobacter; species Verminephrobacter eiseniae. Next base: position 1,512,474 of record NC_008786.1, on the reverse strand, counting down.
GCGGTTTCTCCTGCGCTCAGGCGCTCGTCGCTGATCGTCACCGTGACCTCGGGGCGCTTGGTGTCGATGCTGAAGTTGCCGCTGCTGACGCTGCCCGTTCCGGCGTTGCCCTGCGCGTCCAGCACGCCGGCGAGGTTCACGCGGATGGTGTTGTCGGCGCTCTCGATGTCGCTGCGGGGCGTGTAGGTGGCGCTCCAGACCTTGCCGTCGGTGCCCACTGCCGTCAGCGCACCCAGCGTGCCTTTGCTGGTGTCGTACTGAACGTCGTTGAGATCGAAGCCGGTGACGCGCTCGTTGAAGGTGAAGGTGACGGTGGCGGTTTGGCCAGCGGCCAGGCGGTTGTCGCTGATCGTCACCGTGACTTCGGGGCGCTTGGTGTCGATGCTGAAGTTGCCGCTGCTGACGCTGCCCGCTCCGGCGTTGCCCTGCGCGTCCTGGACGCCGGCCAGGTTCACGCGGATGGTGTTGTCGGCGCTCTCGGTGTTGGGCCGGGGCGTGTAGGTGGCTGTCCAGACCTTGCCGTCGGTGCCCACTGCCGTCAGCGCGCCCAGCGTGCCTTTGCTGGTGTCGTACTGAACGTCGTTGAGATCGAAGCCGGTGACGCGCTCGCTGAAGGTGAAGGTGACGGTGGCAGTTTCGCCAGCGGTCAGGCGCTCGTCGCTGATCGCCACCGTGACTTCGGGGCGCTTGGTGTCGATGACGATGGTGGAGTCGCGGAACGGCAGGCTGCCATTGTTGACGTTGCCGGCGCTGTCCCTGAGGCCGTCCAGATTGATGCTGATCGAGCTGCTGGTGCTCTGCAGGTTGGCCGTGGGGGTGAAGGTGGCCCTCCAGATTCTGCCGTCGGTCGTGTCCTGCCTCAGGTTGCTCACAGAACCGTTGGGGATTTGAAAGGTATCTTCGGTGACGTTGTTGACGATCTCGTTGAAGATGACGGTGACGGTGGCGGTTTCTCCGGCGGCAAGGTGGGTTTTGTCAAACGTGGCGCTGATGGGAACGGGAGCCTTGGTGTCGATCGCGAAGTTGTTGCTGGTCGGGCTGACCGCTACGGCGTTGCCTGTGGCGTCACGGATGGTATGGAGGTTGCGCAGGCTGATGGTGTTGGTGGCATCCTCGACGTCCGGCTCTGCCGTGTAGGTGATGGTGTAGGTGCGGCCGTCGGCTGAGCTGTTCAGCGCTCCTATCCGGTTGCGGCCATAGGGCGTGACATGGGCGTTGCTGAAATCGATGTTGTCTGCCGTGAAGCCGGTGACTGCCTCGTCGAAGGTGATGGTGACGGTGACCAGTCTGTCATTGCTGTTCGTGACGGGGTTGGGGGTCACGGCAATGGTGGCGCTGGGCGGCCTGTCGACCACGGTGGGCCTGGTGTCGATGACGAAGTTGCCGCTGCTGCCGGTGCCCACCCCGGCGTTGCCCAGCGCGTCCAGCACGCCGGCGAGGTTCACGCGGATGGTGTTGGTGGCGCTTTCGGTGTCGGGCCGGGGCGTGTAGGTGGCGCTCCAGACCTTGCCGTCGGTACCGACTGCCGTCAGCGCGCCCAGCGTGCCTTTGCTGGTGTCGTACTGAACGTCGTTGAGATCGAAGCCGGTGACGCGCTCGGTGAAGGTGAAGGTGACGGTGGCGGTTTCGCCAGCCGTCAGGCGCTCGTCGCTGATCGCCACCGCGACTTCGGGGCGCTTGGTGTCGATAGTGAAGTTGCCGCTGGTGCCGGTGCCCACCCCGGCGTTGCCCTGCGCGTCCAGCACGCCGGCGAGGTTCACGCGGATGGTGTTGTCGGCGCTCTCGGTGTCGGGCCGGGGCGTGAAGGTGGCGCTCCAGACCTTGCCGTCGGTGCCCACCGGCACCAAGTCGCCCAGCGTGCCGTTGGCCAGGGTCAAGTCGATGTCATCTTTCGTGAAGCCGGTGACGCTCTTGCTGAAGGTGAAGGTGACGGTGGCGCTTTCGCCAGCGGTCAGGCGGTTGTCGCTGATCGTCACCGTGACCTCGGGCGGCCTGTCGACCTCGGGCGGCCTGGTGTCGATGCTGAAGTTGCCGCTGCTGACGCTGCCCTCTCCGGCGTTGCCCTGCGCATCCTGGACGCCGGCGAGGTTCACGCGGATGGTGTTGTCGGCGCTCTCGATGTTGGGCCGGGGCGTGTAGGTGGCTGTCCAGACCTTGCCGTCGGTACCGACCGCCGTCAGAGCGCCCAGCGTGCCTTTGCTGGTGTCGTACTGAACGTCGTTGAGATCGAAGCCGGTGACGCGCTCGCTGAAGGTGAAGGTGACGGTGGCGGTTTCGCCAGCGGTCAGGCGGTTGTCGCTGATCACCACCGTGACTTCGGGGCGCTTGGTGTCGATGACGATGGTGGAGTCGTAGAACGACTTGCGACCACTGCTGACGTTGCCGGCGCTGTCCCTGAGGTCGTTCAGATTGATGCTGATCAAGCTGCTGGCGCTCTGCAGGTTGGCCGTGGGGGTGAAGGTGACCCTCCAGATTCTGCCGTCGGTCGTGTCCTGCCTCAGGTTGCTCACCGAACCGTTGGGGATTTGAAAGCTATCTTCGGTGACGTTGTTGACGATCTCGTTGAAGGTGACGGTGACGGTGGCGGTTTCTCCGGCGGCAAGGTGGGTTTTGTCAAACGTGGCGCTGATGGGATCGGGATCCTCGGTATCGACCTCGTAGTTGTCGGTGCTGGCGCTGGAGTTAGGCACTGCGAGGTTGCCTGCGAGGTCACGCACGCCATCGAGGTTGCGGATGCTGACGGTGTTGGTGGAATCCGTGGTACGCGGAGCGGCACGGTAGGTGATGGTCCAGGTGCGGCCACCATCTGCGCTGACCGGCTCTTTCGGGCTGTAGGTGATGTAGGGAGAGGCACTGGAGTTGTCCAAATTGATGTTGGCCAACGTGAAGCCGGTGACTGCCTCGCTGAAGGTGAAGGTAATGGTGACGTCGGTGTCCTCCAAGACGATGGAGGTGGGGCCCACCACAGAGACGATGCTGGGCCGCCCGTCGACCACGGGCGGCCTGGTGTCGATGACGAAGTTGCCGCTGCTGCCGGTGCCCACTCCGGCGTTGCCCTGCGCGTCCTGGACGCCGGCGAGGTTCACGCGGATGGTGTTTTCGGCGCTCTCGATGTCGGGCCGGGGCGTGTAGGTGGCGCTCCAGACCTTGCCGTCGGTGCCGACCGCCGTCAGAGCGCTCAGCGTGCCTTTGCTGGTGTCGTACTGAACGTCGTTGAGATCGAAGCCGGTGACGCGCTCGCTGAAGGTGAAGGTGACGGTGGCGCTTTCGCCAGCGGTCAGGCGCTCGTCGCTGATCGTCACCGCGACCTCGGGGGGCTTGGTGTCGATGACGATGGTGGAGTCGTAGAACGTCTTGCGACCACTGCTGACGTTGCCGGCGCTGTCCCTGAGGTCGTTCAGATTGATGCTGATCAAGCTGCTGGCGCTCTGCAGGTTGGCCGTGGGGGTGAAGGTGGCCCGCCAGATTCTGCCGTCGGTCGGGTCCTGCCTCAGGTTGCTCACAGAACCGTTGGGGATATCAAAGGTGCCTTGGGTGACGTTGTTGACGATCTCGTTGAAGGTGACGGTGACGGTGGCGGTTTCTCCGGCGGCAAGGTGGGTTTTGTCAAACGTGGCGCTGATGGGATCGGGATCCTCGGTATCGACCTCGTAGTTGTCGGTGCTGGCGCTGGAGTTAGGCACTGCGAGGTTGCCTGCGAGGTCACGCACGCCATCGAGGTTGCGGATGCTGACGGTGTTGGTGGAATCCGTGGTACGCGGAGCGGCACGGAAGGTGATGGTCCAGGTGCGGCCACCATCTGCGCTGACCGGCTCTTTCGGGCTGTAGGTGATGTAGGGAGAGGCACTGGAGTTGTCCAAATTGATGTTGGCCAACGTGAAGCCGGTGACTGCCTCGCTGAAGGTGAAGGTAATGGTGACGTCGGTGTCCTCCAAGACGATGGAGGTGGGGCCCACCACAGAGACGATGCTGGGCCGCCCGTCGACCACGGTGGGCCTGGTGTCGATGACGAAGTTGCCGCTGCTGCCGGTGCCCACTCCGGCGTTGCCCTGCGCGTCCTGGACGCCGGCCAGGTTCACGCGGATGGTGTTGTTGGCGCTCTCGATGTCGCTGCGGGGCGTGTAGGTGGCTGTCCAGACCTTGCCGTCGGTGCCGACCGCCGTCAGAGCGCCCAGCGTGCCTTTGCTGGTGTCGTATTGAGCGTCGTTGAGATCGAAGCCGGTGACGCGCTCGCTGAAGGTGAAGGTGACGGTGGCGCTTTCGCCAGCGGTCAGGCGCTCGTCGCTGATCGTCACCGCGACCTCGGGGGGCTTGGTGTCGATACTGAAGTTGCCGCTGGTGCCGGTGCCCACCCCGGCGTTGCCCAGCGCGTCCCGGACGCCGGCGAGGTTCACGCTGATGGTGTTTTCGGCGCTCTCGATGTTGGGCCGGGGCGTGTAGGTGGCGGTCCAGACCCTGCCGTCGGTGCCGACCGCCGTCAGAGCGCTCAGTGTGCCTTTGCTGGTGTCGTACTGAACGTCGTCGAGATCGAAGCCGGTGACGCGCTCGTTGAAGGTGAAGGTGACGGTAAAGGAATCGCCGCCCTTGATGGTGGTGGCAGGCTGCCCGGTGATGGCGACCATGGGCGGCACACCGTTGTCGATGTTGTAGCTGACAGTCGGGAGGTTCACCCAAGGGTTGCCCGTCCCGTGCAACTGACTGTCCCAGATTGTGTTGCCTGCGCGATCGGTGATGCCGGCGAGGTTGATCCGTATCTGGTTGCCATCGAGGCCCGACGCGGGCCGGGTAGTAGGGGCCTGCAGGTCGACATGCCAAATGCGCTCTTGGTCGGAGAAGTAGGAGCGCAGGTTGCTCAAAGTGCCCTTGCCGGCGTCCACCTGCAGGTCTTCGAGTGTGAAGTTGTCGTAGAAGGCCAGCCGTTCGCTGAAGGTGATGGTGATGGTGGTTTTTTCCCCGAGGCGCAGATCGCTTTTGGCGATCGAGGCACTTTCAAGGGTGGGCCGCACGGTGTCAACGGCGAAGTTCTCGCTGATTGCGTCATCGGCTTTGCCGGCAACATCGTAGGTGAGGCGGTAGATGGATCTTTGCAGGTTCGCGGTAGGCGTGAATGTGGCGGTATAGACACGCTGACCGTTGATGACGCCACGATTGACGAGGCTGTGTACGGTGCCGCCCGTGGTCTCTCCGATGAGGGTGGTGACGGTCAGGCCTTCGAGGGAGAGGGAGTAATTGGGATTGGTGAAAGTGAACCTGATCTCGGCAGTCTCACCGATTTTGACGTATTGCCTGTCGATGGTGATGGTGGTGGCCATGGTGCTTTCCTTTCGATGTGACAAGGATTACGCTGATGCGCTGATGCGCTGATGCGCTGATGCGCTGATGCGCTGATGCGCTGATGCGCTGATGCGCTGATGCGCTGATGCGCTGATGCGCTGATGCGCTGATGCGCTGATGCGCTGATGCGCTGATGCGCTGATGCGCTGATGCGCTGATGCGCTGATGCGCTGATGCGCTGATGCGCTGATGCGCTGATGCGCTGATGCGCTGATGCGCTGATGCGCTGATGCGCTGATGCGCTGATGCGCTGATGGATGCAGGGGGAGGGCGACGATCACGGGGGCTTTCCTTTTGACGAATGGGCGGTGGATGCAAGAGCCTGTCGGGATTCGTCCGCCGTGGCCAGGGCCACGGCGGACGAGGGTGTCAGCGATGCCCGTCGTCCGTCCGGTGGGCGGCGCAACGGCTTGCGTTGGTGACAATAGTGAAACAAATTTCGCTGAGAGAAATATAGCCCGGCGGCAACCCGTCACCCCAGCCCCTGCTGCCTGGGGGTTTTGTCATGGGTCAAGGTTCGCGCAAAAGTACTGTCTGCGCTTCGCGTTCGCGTTTACGAACGATTCAGACATGGAATCAGGCAACGGCAGGGTACCAGAGTCTGGTGTCACGTCACCGATCATCTGTCTGCATGCGCTGGCCATCGGCATCTGACCGATGACGCGACACGGGCCCGGTCCAGCCATCGAGGCGAGTCGGCCAGCACGCTGACGCACAGCGCCGGCGCCCTTGCTGGCGGCCGGCGATGCGTTGGCCGCCAGACCGAGGGCGGCCTGCGCGGACATCGGTTCATCGGCACCTGCGCCAATCAGGCCAGGCGCGCCCGGTGCCGGGCCAACTGGGCGCGCACCTGCGCCGGCGCTGTGCCCCCCAAGGTGTTGCGTGCGTCCAGCGAGCCACGCAGGCTCAGCACCTGGTACACATCTTTTTCGATCTGCGGATGAAAGCCCTGCAGCACGGCCAGCGGCAACTCCGACAGGTCGCAGGCATGGGTGCTGGCGGCCTTGACGGCCTGGGCCACGGTTTCATGCGCATCGCGAAACGGCAGGCCCTTTCTGACCAGGTAGTCGGCCAGGTCGGTGGCCGTGGCATAGCCCTTGAGCGCGGCCTGCTCCATCGCCGGGGCATTGACGCTGATGCCGCCTTCCTTGTTGCCGGTGGCGGGATCGATCTGACCGGCCAGCATGTCGGCAAAGATGCGCAGCGTGTCTTTCAACGTGTCGACGGTATCGAACAGCGGCTCTTTGTCTTCCTGGTTGTCCTTGTTGTAGGCCAGCGGCTGGCCCTTCATCAGCGTGATCAGGCCCATCAGGTGGCCCACCACGCGCCCGGTCTTGCCACGCGCCAGTTCGGGCACATCGGGGTTCTTTTTCTGCGGCATGATCGACGAGCCGGTGGTGAAACGGTCGGCGATACGGATGAACCCGTAGTTCTGGCTCATCCAGAGGATCAACTCCTCCGACAGGCGGCTCACATGCACCATGCACAGGCTGGCGGCGGCGCTGAACTCGATGGCGAAGTCGCGGTCGCTGACCGCGTCCAGACTGTTCTGGCACAGCCTCGGCGCGCCGTCCGCATCCACCATGCCCAGCGTGCGCGCCACCCGTTCGCGGTCCAGCGGATAGCTGGTGCCGGCCAGCGCCGCGCAGCCCAACGGCAGCATGTTCACGCGCCGGCGCACCTCGGCCATGCGCTCGGCATCGCGGGCAAACATCTCCACGTAGGCCAGCAGATGGTGGCCAAAGCTCACCGGCTGGGCCACCTGCAAGTGGGTGAAGCCGGGCAGGATCAGCGCGACATGTTGCTCGGCCACCTCGACCAGCGCCAGTTGCAGCGCCCGGAGCAGCCCGTCGATCAGATCGATCTCGCCGCGCAGCCACAGCCGCATGTCGGTGGCCACCTGGTCGTTGCGGCTGCGGCCGGTGTGCAAACGCTTGCCGGCGTCGCCCACCAGCGCGATCAGGCGCGCCTCGATATTCAGGTGCAGGTCTTCCAGATCGAGCTTCCAGACAAACCGGCCGGAGCCGATCTCGGCGCTGATCTGTGCCATGCCGCGCTCGATGCTGGCAAGGTCTTCTTCAGAGATCAGCCCCTGGGCGGCGAGCATTTCGGCATGCGCCAGGCTGCCTGCGATATCGGCCTGCCACAGGCGCTGGTCGAAGGACACACTGGCGGTGTAGCGCTTGACCAGATCGCTCATGGGTTCGTCGAACAGCGCGGACCAGGCCTGGGCCTTGGCGTCGAATTGGTTCTGGGCGTGGGGAGTTTTGGACATGGGAAGGGCAATAATCTGGCGCTTCAGACACCCGACAGCCCGGATGCCGCAATGCGAAGCCCGCCCATTTTATCGACACGCCCCGCGTCACCGGATGCCGCCCCGGACCCCGCGCGCGAGGCGCCGGCGCCCCCGGCTCCCCGGCTCCCCCCGGGGCGGACGCTGGTATTCGACGCCTGCCATATCGGCGTCGTGCTGCGGGCCGTGTTGTTCGTGGAACTGGTCATTGGCGTCGATGCCATGTTCGATGCCCACAGCCCGGCGCAGTGGCTGACCAACCTGGCGCTGCTGACCGGCGGCGCGCTACCCGCCACGCTGGTGTGGCTGATCGCCGCCTGTAGCCTCAAAACCGTGCTGGAGCGCCTGAACACAGCGCTGCAATACGCCGCCGGCCTGTTGCTCGGGGCCTTGGCAGGCGCCTATGCCTGCGCCATGCTGGCGTTGGCCGGCGTAACGACGGCGCGCCCCTGGCTGGCCAGCGCTGCCACCGGGGCGCTGCTGGCGGCCCTGCTGGTGACGGCGCTGGTGCTGCGCGCGCGTGGCCGCACGCCGGCGGCCACCACGGCGCGCCTGGTCGAACTGCAATCGCGCATCCGCCCGCACTTTTTGTTCAACACGCTCAACAGCGCCATTGCGCTGGTGCGTGCAGAGCCGGCCAAGGCCGAAGCGCTGCTGGAAAACCTGAGCGAGCTGTTCCGCCATGCGTTGGCGGAACAGGGCGAATCGGTCACCCTGGCCGAAGAGCTCTGTCTGGCGCGCCGCTACCTGGCCATCGAGGAGGTGCGCTTTGGCCAGCGCCTGCAAGTGAAATGGAGCCTGGACCCGCGCAGCGACGCCGCCCGCCTGCCTCCGCTGCTGCTGCAACCGCTGGTGGAAAACGCCGTCAGGCATGGTGTCGAGCCCAGCCCGAACGGCGGCCGGCTGCATGTGCTGACAGCGCTGCGCGGCAGCCGCGTGCTGGTGCGCATCACCAACACCCTGCCGCCCAAGGAAGGCAAGAACGCCAAGGGCCATGGCATCGCGCTGGCCAATGTGCGCGCCCGGCTGGCGCTGCTGCACGATGTGCAAGGCGAATTCAGCGCCGGCGTGCAAGGCGATCTGTACCAGGTCCGCATCACCCTGCCGGCCCCGAAAACGGCCAACGCCACGGCCGCTGCGGCAAAGACCCCGGCACGACCTGCGAAAACCGCAACCCGGGTTTTGTGATCGTCCGAGCCACTGACCGGAGCCGGCGCAAACGACGACCGGATCGGGTCGATCCATGGTGCGGGCCATCGGATGGAGCGTTGCAACAGGGCGCGGCCAGGCCACGCAAGACCCACGGCGGCGAAAGTCATGGAAGCGGCCGTGCCTGCGCGCTCGACGCCCGATGAGCTGCGACCAGCAAATCGTGAAATGCCTGGGCCGCCGGCATCAAGGGCCGTGCGCGGCGCTTGATCACGCCGATGGTTCGCGTGACCTCGGGCTCGACCAGCCGGACGCTCGCCAGCGTTGCACCCTGGCCGCCGCGTATCGCGAAACGCGGCACGGCGCCCACGCCGACACCCGCTTCGATCAGGCTCAGCAACGCCGGCACATGGCGCGCTTCGCACGTCCAGCGAGGGGGGTACGCGACCGTCGAAAGCGCCTGGTCGATCAGCATGCGATTTCCGGTGCCGGGCGGCAGCGTCACGCAGTCATGCTGCGCCAACTCGGCCCATTTGACGCGGCGCTTGCGCGCCAGCGGATGGCCTGGCAGGCAGGCGAGGACAAAGGGCTCCTGCACCAGCCCCTGGAACTCCAGGTCGGGCTCCTGCGCTCCCCAGTAACTGACACCGAAGTCTGCCTCCGAGCGCACCACGGCCAGCAGGATCTCAGTGGCCGTTTCGTCAATGAGGCGCACCCGGATGCGTGGAAATTTGCGCTGAAAAGCCTCGACCGCTCCGGCCAGCAAGTGGGGCACGGACGAAGGCACGCAGGCCACAGTGACCTGCCCGCGCAGTCGGTCTGACATATCGGTCATGCCGAGAAGGGCGTTCTCGAGTTCGCTGAGCACATGTCGGGCCTTCGGAACGAAGCTGCGCCCTATCGCGCTGAGTTCGACTTTGCGTGTCGTGCGCTCGAAAAGCCGGAAACCCATTGCCTGCTCCAACTTTTCGACCCGGCGCGAGAGCGCAGGCTGCGAGATATGCAGCGTTTGCGCTGCGGCCCGAAAGCTGCCGAGGTCCGCCACCGCGACAAAGGCACGCATATCCGAGAGATCGAAATTCATGCGTGGATCGTATCAATCGGCATCTTCTTTGCAATTTACAACGAGGCATGTCTTGCCGATGATTCATCGCCAGGCGCCATCCGATCGGGTCTTCGCGCGCCAACGACACGAGACCAGCCCATCATGAAAATTTCCCTGTGCGGCGCGCTCATCGCGGCGATGGCCCTGCCGCCTCTGGCGGTGGCGGTGGCGGCGCAACCCGTTTACCCGAGCCGGCCGATCACCATGATCGTTCCCTTCTCCGCCGGTGGCGGCACCGACAGCATTGCGCGCGACATGGCCAGGAACATGGCCGATCGCCTGGGGCAGCCGGTCGTCATCGACAACCGCGGCGGGGCGGGCGGCGCCATCGGCGCAGACATGGTCGCCAAGGCCAAGCCGGACGGGTACACGGTGTTATTCGCCACCTCCAGTTTCGCCACGAACGCCGCCATCACGGTCGATCTGCCCTATGACGCCGTCAAGTCTTTCACCCCTGTCGCGATGATAGGCCGTGGGCCTTTGCTGGTGGTCGCGTCCCCGCAGCTCGGCGTCAAGCGCATGGCGGATGTGATCGCGGTCGCGAAGACCCGCCCCGGAGGACTCAATTTCTGTTCTGCGGGCAATGGCAGCATCAATCATCTGGCCGGTGAGATGTTGCGCCAGAAAGCGGGCTTGCAGATGACGCATGTTCCATTCAAGGGCAGCAGCCCGGCCACTGTCGAGTTGCTGTCGGGACGGGTCGATCTGTTCTTCTCCACCGTGCCGACCATCCTGCCGTTCGTGCGCGACGGCAAGCTCCCGGTGCTGGCGGTGACCAGCGCGCAGCGCTCGCCGCTGTTCCCCGGCGTGCCCACGATGGCCGAGGCGGGCATCGCCAGCTTCGATGTCAGCACATGGTGGGGTGTGCTCGCGCCGGCGAAGACGCCCGCAGCCATTGTCGAGGCGCTCAACCGCGCCATCAACGATGCGGCGGCGGCGGAGCCGGTGAAGGGGCGTCTGGTGAGCGAAGGCGCAGACCCCGTGCAGCTCACGCCGGCCGCGTTTGGCCAGGAACTGGGCAAGGAACTCGCGCTCTGGCGCGCGGTGGCCCGCCATCTCGGCATGCCATTGCGTTAAGACAATGGCAGAACCCATGAAACCCGATGCCCTTCGTCCCGTAGTGTCGCGTCACCGATCAGATGTCGTAGGCTGCGCGCAGCCATCGGAGCGCAGCGCAAGGCGCATCGCGCAGCCAATACCAAGCGTATTGGCAAGCGATGCAACGCCGCGATGCGCTTCGATGGCCAGCGCGGACCGACAGATGATCGGTGACGCGACACTAGCCTGCCGGGGCCGGCGTCGGTTCATCGGCACCGGCATGGCCGCAACCGTCTGTGCCGCAGCCGGCAGCGCCCGGGCCAGGGATGACGACCCCGCCAGACCGGTCACCGTGGTCGTTCCCTACGCGCCTAGTGTCGCGTCACGGATCAGATGTCGTAGGCTGCGCGCAGCCATCGGAGCGCAGCGCAAGGCGCATCGCTTGCCCATACCGAGCTGTATTGGCAAGCGATGCAACGCCGCGATGCACTTCGATGGCCAGCGCAGACCGACAGATGATCGGTGACGCGACACTAGCGGGCAGGGCGACATGTTCGCTCGCCTGCGCCAATCACTCGTTCATCCTGTTGAGGCTCTCTCATGAAAATCGTCGTTCTTCCCGGCGATGGCATCGGCCCCGAGATCATGGCCGTCGCGGTCCGGGTGCTCGAAGCCGCATCGAAACGCTTCCAGCTCGACCTGGAGATCGGCCATGACATCGCCGGCCACGCAAGCCTGCAGCGGCATGGCGCCACCGTGACGCCGGCCCTGTTGGAGAAGGTCAAAGCCGCCGACGGGCTGATGCTTGGCCCCATGGCCACCTACGATTTCAAGGACGAGGCCAAAGGCGAGATCAATCCGTCGAAGTTCTTTCGCAAGGAACTGGATCTCTACGCCAACATCCGGCCGGCGCGAACCTTTCCGGGCATGGCCCATCGCGTGGGCGAATTCAACCTCGCCGTGGTGCGCGAGAACACCGAAGGCTTCTACGCCGACCGCAACATCGAGTCCGGCTCCAGCGAAATGCTCATCACGCCGGACACCGTCATCTCGCTGCGCCGAATCACGCGCCTGTGCTGCGAGCGCATCGCGCGCTCGGCCTTCGATCTGGCCAGGACACGCGCCAGGCATGTGAGCATCGTGCACAAGGCCAATGTGCTGAAGATCGGCGACGGCATGTTCGTCGACATCTGCCGCCAGGTGGCGCGGGAATTTCCGCAGGTGAGGGTCGATGACTTCATCGTCGACGCGATGATGGCGCATGTGGTGCGCGCGCCGCAACGCTTCGACGTGATCGTCACGACCAACATGTTCGGCGACATCTTGTCAGACCTCACGGCCGAGCTGTCCGGGAGTCTCGGGCTGGGCGGTTCGCTGAATGCCGGCAAAGACCACGCCATGGGGCAGGCGGTGCACGGGTCTGCGCCGGACATTGCCGGGCGCAACATCGCGAATCCATACTCGCTCATCCTGTCTGCCGGCCAGTTGCTCGGCTGGCACGGACAGCGCAAGAACCTGCCGGCCTTTGCGCTGGCAGCCAGGGCCATCGACGAGACGGCGACGGCGGCGCTACAGGCGCGCGAAGGAACGCGCGATGCCGGCGGCGAGTTGGGCACCGCCGAAGCCGGGCAGTCCTTCGTGCGGCGCCTGCTGGAGGGCCGGTGCCGATGAGCGATCGGATCACTTTGCAGATGCCGCAAAACGCGTGCGACTGCCACACGCATGTCGTCGGCCCCCGCAGCCGGTATCCAATGGCCGAGGGCCGACGCTACACGCCGGGCCTGGCACCGCACGGCGCGCTGCTGGCGCACCTGGTGTCGTGTCACCGATCAGATGTCGCAGGCTGCGTGCCGCCATCGGAGCGCAGCGCAAGGCGCAGCGCGCGGCCGATACCGAGATGTATTGGCAAGCGATGCAACGCCGCGATGCGCTTCGATGGCCAGCGCAGACCGACAGATGACCGGTGACGCGACACTAGGCTTTCCGGGAGGGTCGGAAAGGCCGCCATCGGCATGGCGGCAACGGGCATGGTTCGTGCCCCCTTTCAGTCCAGCGTGATGCCGGACGACTTGGCAATGTCGCGCCATGTGGCTGCGTCACGCCCGATGGTCTGAGAAAACTTTCCGGGGCCATCTCCGACCGGCTCCGCCATTTGCCGAACGAGAAAGTCGCGCATGTTCCGGCGGCCGAGCGCTGCTTTGACGCCTCGACTGATCTTTTCGACGACCGGAGCAGGGGTTCCCCGTGGGGCGCAGAGACCGACCCATCCCGTGTAACCCATGTCCGCAAGCCCTTGTTCGGCAAGCGTGGGCACTGAGGGAATTTGCGGCAGCCGTTGCGCCGTCCCGACGGCCAAGCCCTTGACCCGACCCGCCTCGACCAGGGGCAAGGCCGAGATGATGGCGTCCATCATCACGCTGACCCGGCCGCCGGCCAGGTCCGGGTAGGCCGCAGCAGACCCCTTGTAGGGGATGTGCTGCATCTCCAGCCCATTCCTGGTTGCCATGGCGGCGCCCGCCAGATGCGGGGTCGTTCCATTGCCACTGGATGCGTAGTTGTGCTTGCCAGGCTCGCGTTTTGCCAGGCTGATGAACTCTTTCAGGCTGCCCGCTGGAACCTGGGGTGCAGCGACCCAGATCGTCGGCGTGTTTGCGATATGGGCAATCGGGGCGAAATCTTGGATGCGGTAGCCCAGTTTGGGATACACGGCGGTCGCAACGGCCAGGTTGCCCGTCGAGCAAATCAACAGCGTGTAGCCATCGGGCGCAGCCTGCGCAACCACGCCGGCGCCGACCGTGCCGCCCGCGCCAGCGCGGTTGTCGATGACGACGGATTGACCCAGTTCTTCGCCCAATGCCGGCGCGAGAAGGCGTGCAACGCTGTCATTGCCGCCGCCAGCGGAAAACGGCACCACCAGCGTGATGGGCTTGGTGGGCCAGTCTGGTGCCGCCAAGGCCAAGCCGGAGCACGAGAGAAAAGCCAGACCGGCGATGACGATGGAAGATATATGTTTCATGGATTTGCCCATCGATGGCACGCCGCGATGTCTGGATGCAACCTGGGCATCAACCCTGCAACCAGGCGGGCTTGCGCTTGTTCAGGAACGACTGCACGCCCTCCTTGCCCTCGCTGCTGGCCCGGATCTCGGCAATGCCCTGCACCGTGGCCGCGATCAGGTGCTCGTCGATCGCGCGCCCGGCCACATCGCGCAGCAGTTTCTTGCACGCGCGCGCGGCGCCGGGGCCGGCGCTGGTCAGGGCCGCGAGCAGCGCATCGACCTTGGCATCCAGCGCCTGGGCGCTCACCACCTCATGCACCAGGCCGATGCGCAGGGCCTCGGCCGCGCCAAAGCGCTCGGCCGTGAGGAAGTAGCGATGCGCCGCCCGTGCGCCGATGGCGCGGATCACATAGGGGCTGATGGTGGCGGGGATCAGCCCGAGCCGGACCTCGCTCAGGCAAAAACCCGCCGTATCCACGGCCACCGCGATATCGCACGCCGCCACCAGACCCATTCCGCCGGCGTACACATCGCCCTGCACGCGGGCCAGGGTCGGCTGGGGGCATTCGTGGATCACGCGCAGCATTTCGGCCAGCCTGGCCGCGTCGGCCAGGCTCTCGTCGCGCGTGTAGTCGGCCACGCGGCGCATCCAGTTCAGGTTGGCGCCGGCGCAGAACGCCGGGCCGCGTGCGGCCAGCACCACGGCGCGTATGTCGGCGCGGCCACCCGCTTCGATGAAGGCGGCGGTGAGCTCGGCAATGACTTCATCGCTGAACGCATTGCGGATTTCCGGCTGCGTGAGCGTGATGCGCGCCACGGCGCCTTCGTAGCTGATTTGCAGATGGTTGCGGTCCATGGTGTGCTCCTGGCTTGTGCCTGTGCTCCTGGCTCGTGCCGCGCACCGGCAGCGGCGCGGTCGGGCGCGCCATGTCATTTTTCACTGCCTCTGCCGCCCACGGTCCTAGTGTCGCGTCACCGATCATCTGTCGGTCTGCGCTGGCCATCGAAGCGCATCGCGGCGTTGCATCGCTTGCCAATACAGCTCGGTATGGGCTGCGCGATGCGCCTTGCGCTGCGCTCCGATGGCTGCGCGCAGCCTACGACATCTGATCGGTGACGCGACACTCGCATCTCGCAGCGTGTCGCGGGGATGTTAGCCGATGGCTGCCTCCATTGCGTTTGGCTTCACCGGCCCCGGTACAACCAGGGCATGTCCAGCAGCCGCTGGCCCAACAGCCGCAGCGCCAGGTCGCGCGCCCAGCGCAGCGCTCCGGTGGCGTGAAAGATGCGGCCGTTGCGGGTCGAGCGCGCCTGCACGCGGGCATTGCGCTGCCAGCGCTCGAGCGCGTAGCGGCGCAGGCGCTGCGGCACGGCCAGATGCGCCTGCGCCAGCGCGCGCTCGAGCGCGGCGGCGTCTTCGATGGCCATGCCCGCGCCCTGGGCCAGGTAAGGGCGCATCGGGTGGGCCGCGTCGCCGAGCAGCCCCACCAGGCCGCGCGCCATCGCGTCGGCGGCGGGCACCGGGGGGCGGTCGCACAGCGGCCACAGACGCCACAGCGGGCCGTCGCTGGCGCCCCCGGTGGCGCTGACGCTGCGCACCAGGTCTTGCAGCGCGGGGCAGGTGCGGCGCAGCGCCCGTTCCAGATCGGCTGCGTTGGCGGCCTGGTCCCAGCGCTCCAGGTCTTGCGGTGCCGGGCCTTGCACGATGACCACCAGGTTTTGCAGTTCGCCCCGGCGCACCGGGTAGTGCACGGCATGCAGTTGCGGGCCGAGCCAGACGGTGATCTGGCCGGTGCGCAGCGCATCGGGCAGCGCCGCCTGCGGCACCAGCGCGCGGTAGGCCAGGTGGCCCGTCACGCGCGGGGCCACTGCCTGCGGCAGTCGGGGATCGACATCCAGCAGACGTGGATCGACGCCCGGCAGGCGCGGGTCGGCGCCCAGCAGCCAGGTGCGCGTGCGGCTCCACAGGCCATCGGCGCCGATCAGCGCATCGCCCGTCACCGCCCGGGCGCGGCTGGTGTGCACCGTGACGCGGCCGTCGGCCTCGGCAAAGCGCTCGACGGCCTGCGCCAGGTGCAACTGCGTGCCGGTGTCCCGGGCCAGCGCCGCCAGCAGCAGGCCATGCAGGTCGGCGCGGTGGATGGTGGCGTAGGCGGCGCCATAGCGTTGCAGCGCCGTCGGGCCTAGCGGCAGCACGGCCAGTTCCTTGCCACTGTCGGCGCTGCGCACCTGCAAGCGGCCGGGGAACGCGGCCACCGATTGCAACGGCTGCTGCAAGCCCCAGGCCTGCAGGCAGCGCACCCCATTGGGCCCGAGTTGCACGCCAGCGCCGATCTCGCTGAACTCGGCGGCGCGTTCGTACAAGCGCACATCCCACCCCGCGCGCGCCGCGCCCAGGGCTGCGGCCAGACCGCCAATGCCACCGCCGGCCACCAATAGCTGTTTTTTCATGCGCCTCATTGTGCTGTGCTGTGCTGTGCCTGGGCTGGCGCGCGCCCCCTGGTTTGCCGCAGTGGCCAATGAATCTCCCGGGTCCTCCCCGTCTCTGTCAGACGGGCCTGACCGAAGCGCCTGTCAGCCTGTCAGCCTGTCAGCCTGTCAGCCTGTCAGAAGGGCCTGACGGGCAGGTCGGTCGGCGGGCCTGTCAGACGGGTCTGCCGAGGGGGTCAGGCACTACCTGAAACCTGTGCGCCAGCGCTTCGGGCGGCATCGGGCGGCCGAAGTGGTAGCCCTGGAATGTCTGGCAGCCATGGTGCTGCAAAAACTCCAGTTGCGCCCGGGTCTCCACCCCTTCGGCCACCACGGCCAGGCCCAGGCTCTGGGCCAGGGCCAGGATGCTGCGCACGATGGCGCCGTCGCCGGCGTCGGCGGGCAGGTCGCGCACAAAGCTGCGGTCGATCTTGATCTGGTCCAGCGGCAGGCGTTTGAGCTGGCTCAGCGACGAGTAGCCGGTGCCGAAGTCGTCGAGCGCGAAGCCCAGGCCGTGGCAGCGCAGTTGCTGCATGCGCGCGATGATGTCCTGCACGTCGTTCAGCAGCAGGCTTTCGGTGAGCTCTATGGTCAGGCGCTCGGGGTTGGCGCCGCTGGCCTCCAGCGTGGCCAGCAACTGCTGCACGAAATCGGCCTGGCGGAACTGCCGCACGCTGACGTTCACCGACAGGGAGAACGCCCGCGTGAGCGCGCTGCGCGACCAGGCCACCAACTGTGCGCAGGCGGTCTCCAACACCCATTGGCCCAGCGGCAGGATCAGGCCCGTTTGCTCGGCCAGCGGGGTGAATTCGGCCGGCGGCATCAGCCCCCGCTGCGGGTGGTTCCAGCGCACCAGGGCTTCGGCGCCTTGCAGGCGGCCCTGGCCATCGACCATGGGCTGGTAGTGCAGCACCAGTTCCCGCTGTTGCAGGCCCCGGCGCAGGTCGGCCTCCAGCGCGCTGCGGTGGCTGGCGGCGGCCTGCATCTCGGGGTCGAAAAAGCGCTGGGTGTTGCGCCCTGCGGCCTTGGCCTGGTACATCGCCAGGTCGGCCTGTTTGAGCAGTTCGTCCACGCGGCAAGCCTGCGGGCCGAACAGCGCGATGCCGATGCTCGGCGTGCTGTGGTGGACGGCCCCGCCCAGCGCATAGGGCTGGCCCAGGCTGGCGGCGATGTGCTTGGCCACCTGCGCGGCTTCGGCGCTGGCCTGGGCCGCAGCGGCGCTCAGCCCGGCGAGCAGCACCACGAATTCGTCGCCGCCGAAGCGGGCCACCGTGTCGACCTCGCGCACACAGGCTTTCAGGCGCTGCGCCGCCTGCTGCAGCAGGTGGTCGCCGGCGTCGTGGCCCAGGGTGTCGTTGAGGCTTTTGAAGTTGTCCAGGTCGATGAACAGCAGCGCGCCCTGGGTGTTCGAGCGCGTGACCGCCACCGTGGCGTGCTGCAGGCGGTCGAGCAGCAGGCGCCGGTTGGGCAGGCCGGTCAGCGCGTCGTAGAACGCCAGGCGTTCGATCTGGCCCTCGGCCTGTTTGCGTCCGGTGATGTCGCGGCCCACGCCCCGGTAGCCGCGCGGTGTGCCGTCGGCGCCCTGCACCGGCACGCCGCTGACGCTGATCCAGTGCATGCTGCCATCGGCGCGCCGGCGTTGCAGCTCCAGGTCGCGAAACGGTTGCTGCGCGGCCAGCACGGCGCGGTGCGCGGCCCAGTCGGCCTCGGTCATGTTCAGTGCGCCGATCTCCCAGCGCGTGCGCCCGAGCACGGCCGATAGCGGCATGCCGTTGACGCTCAGGTCGCCGGCCAGTTGGGTGAAGCGGCCCTGCGCGTCGTGCTCCCAGTACCAGTCGGACGACAGGTCGCTCAGCGAGCGAAAGCGCGCCTCGCTGTCGCGCAGTTGGTTTTCCACGCGCAGGTAGTCGCTGACATCGGCAAAGGTGCGCACCTGGCTGCCGTCGGCCAGCGCATTGGTGCGCACCTCCAGCGTGCGGCCATCGCGCGTGGTGCGCCAGTAGATGGCCGGGGCCGAGTCCCGGCCGCCCTGGGCCAGGTAGTCCTGCCCGAGCGGGCCCACCAGGCCGTAGTCGGGGCCAAAGTCGCCGCGCTCGGCCTGCAGGCGGGTCAGTTCGGCCAGCGTGGGGCGGTTGGCCAGCAGCGATTCGGGCAGGTCCAGCAGGTCCAGCGCGCGCTGGTTGTAGACGCTGATGCGGCCGTCCGGCCCGGTCTTGAAGATGCCTTGGCTGATGCTGGCCAGCGTGGCTTGCAAGGCCGCGCGCTGCTCTTGCAGCAGCGCCAACATGCGCGCCGACGGGTTCGGGGCGCCGGGCGCCTGCGCGGCCAGGCGCTGTCGCAGCAGCGCGGCCAGGCGCTGCATCAGTTCAGCCAGATGGGCCTGGCCATCCGCAGCCCGCAGCAGATAGTCGCCCAGCCCGTCGCGGAAGGCGCGCGCGGCCAGGGCTTCTTGCGCGGCGTCCAGGCACAGCAGCACCGGGTGGGTGGCGCATGGTTCGCGCAGATCGGGCAGTTCCCGGGCTGCCGGGTCCAGGCACAGCACCATCGCGTCCCAGGCCCGGCTGGCCTGCCCGGGCGCGGGGCTGTGCAGCAGGCGCCAGCCCGGGTGCTGCGCGCTGATCAATTGCTGCGCTGCGGCCGCATGCTGCGTGTCGCAGTCCACCCACAAGATGGCGGCGGTCTTCATGGCCCGGCCTGGGGTTGCGGCATTTTGCCCGGCCGGTGCGCGCAGGCGAACACCTCCATCGGCACCGGCCGGCCGAACAGATAGCCCTGAAACCCTTCGCAGCCATGCAGTTGCAGGAACGACAACTGTCCGGTGGTCTCGACCCCTTCGGCCACCACTTGCAGGTCCAGGCTCTTGGCCAGCGCCAGGATGGTGCGCACGATGGCCGCGTCGTTCGGGTCGGCCAGCACCTCGCGCACGAAGCTCTGGTCGATCTTGATCTGGTCCAGCGGCAGGCGCTTGAGGTAACTCAGGCTGGAGTAGCCGGTGCCGAAGTCGTCCAGCGCAAAGCCCACGCCTTCGCTCTTGAGCTGCGCCATGCGGGCGATGGTGTCTTCGATGTCGCCCAGCAGCAGGCTTTCGGTCAGCTCCAGCTTGAGTCTGCGCGGGTCGGCGCCGTGGCTTTTGAGCTGGTGCAGCACCTGCGCGACAAAGCCCGGTTGCCGAAATTGCCGGGCGCTGACGTTCACCGAGATCGACAGCCCGGCGGTGTCCGGGTGCTGGCTCCAGCGCTGCAACTGCGCGCAGGCGGTTTGCAGCACATACTGGCCCAGCGGCAGGATCAGCCCGGTCTGCTCGGCCAGCGGGATGAAGTCTGCCGGGCCGATCATGCCGCGCTGCGGGTGGCGCCAGCGCACCAGGGCTTCGGCGCCCATCAGGCGCGCCTGGTGATCGACCACCGGCTGGTAGTACACCAGCAGTTCGGCGCGCGCCAGGCCCTGGCGCAGGTCGGCCTCCAGGTTGGAGCGGGCGTTGACGGCGGCCTGCATGTCCGGGTCGAAGAAGCGCTGGGTGTTGCGCCCTGCGGCCTTGGCCTGGTACAGCGCCAGGTCGGCGCGCTTGAGCAGTTCGTCGACCGACAGGCGCTGCTCGCCAAACAGCGTCACGCCGATGCTCAGCGTGCTGTAGTGCTGGCCGCCGTCGAGCGCGAAGGGCTGGTTCAGGCTGGCCAGCAGTTTGTCGGCCACCATTTCGGCCTGCGCGGTGGCGGTGCGCAGGTCGGGGGCCAGGGCTTCGAGCATGACGACGAATTCGTCGCCGCCGAAGCGGGCCACGGTGTCGGCGGCGCGCACGCTGGCCACCAGGCGGGTGGCGACCTGCGCCAGCAGTTGGTCGCCCATGTCGTGGCCCAGGGTGTCGTTGAGGTCTTTGAAGTTGTCCAGGTCGATGAACAGCAGCGCGCCCAGTTTGTGCGTGCGCTGGCAGGTGGCGATGCTGCGTTGCAGCCGGTCGAGCAGCAGGCGCCGGTTGGGCAGGCCGGTCAGCGCGTCGTAGAACGCCAGGCGCTCGATCTCCTGCGCTGCGCGCTTGCGCTCGGTGATGTCGCGGCATACGCCGAGCACGCCGGTGACGCGGCCATGCAGGTCGCGGATGGGGGTCTTGATGGTCTCGAACCGGCCCTGGTAGCCATCCTCGGCAAAGGTCAGGGTCTCTTCGTAGACCAGTGGCTGCCGGGTCTGCATCGCGCGTTGGTCGTTCTGGCGAAACTGCCGGGCCTGGGCGGGCGTGGTCAGGTCGAAGTCGTTGCGGCCCACGATCTGGTGTTCGGGCCGGCCGATGAAGCGCTCGAACACCGGGTTGACGGACAGGTAGACGCCGTCGGCATCCTTGAGGAACACCATGTCGGGCATGGCGCTGACCACCCGGGCCAGGCGGCTTTCGCTCTCGCGCAGGCGGCTCTCGGCCTCCTGGATGCGGGCAAAGGGGCGGCGTATGCCGGCATCGAACACCGCCTGGTACAGCAGCGCGTAGGCGATCACCCGCAACCCGTGGGCCAGCGGGCTGGCGACCGAGCCGTGCACGCCCAGGGCACCGACGGTGATCTCGCCACAGGCAAAGGCCATGGTCGCCCAGGCAAGAATGCGCTCACGCGGCTGATCGTTGCGGCGGGCGCTGCGTTGCAGCACGGTGGCGGCCACGATCAGAGCCAACGCCAGCGCCAGCGCCAGCGGTTGGTGCAAGGCGCTGCCGGCGACCTGGGCAAACCAGCCGGGCAGCGGCCCCAGCGACAAGCCCACGATCGCCAGCGTGATCGCGCACGCCACGGCCAGCCAGGTTCTGCCCAGGCCCGGTGCCGACAGCCGCATGGCGGTGAACCACAGCGTGATCACCTCGGCCACCCGCGCCCAACTGCTCAGCCACAGTGAGATGTCGGCGCTGCCGGCCAGCAGAGGCGGATGCGCCGCGTCGAAGTGGAGCAGCATTCCGTGCAGCAGATTGCAGGCCGCCGCCACGCCAAAACCGGCCACCAGCACGTTGGCCCGCGCCTGCTCCTGCCTCTCGAATGTGCGCAGCGACACCGACACCACCAGCAGCCCGAGCAGAACCGCCACCAGTTCCATAAAAGGCTCCAGCCCATGCAGCACATCCACGCCAGCGCTCAGACGCTGCGCCAGCGGCAGCAGCACCAGCGCCAGCACCGCTGCCGCCACCGTGACGACGGGCGCATCGGACAGCGGCTCGCGCACCGGCCTGAGCGGCGTGCGCACGGGTTTGGACGGCTCGCGCGCTGGCTCGAGACTGGACGGCAGGGACATATGGGAAGGGTGTGGCGGGTGTGTCGACGACGGTTGCCGCGCCGCGCCGCGCGCCTCGACGCGCAGGGCAATGCTCAGTCTTGCAATAGCTGGCGCAGCACATAGGGCAGTATGCCCCCGGCCTGGTAGTAGTCGACCTCGATCGGGGTATCGATGCGCAGCGTCACGGCCACCTGCTGGCGCGTGCCGTCCGCGCGGTGGATGACCAGTTGCGCCTGGCTTTGCGGCCTGAGCGCCGGGTCCGGCAGCACATCGATGACTTCATCGCCTGCCAAGCCCAGCGTCTGCCACGAATCACCGGCCTGGAACTGCAGCGGCAACACCCCCATGCCCACCAGATTGGCGCGGTGGATGCGCTCGAAGCTGCGCGCCACCACGGCCTCGATGCCCAGCAACCGCGTGCCCTTGGCCGCCCAGTCGCGGCTGGAGCCGGTGCCGTATTCCTCGCCGGCAAAGATCACCGTGGGCCGGCCCTGGGCCTGGTACTGCATGGCGGCGTCGAAGATCGACAGCTTGTGGCCGCGCAACGCGCCATCGCCCTGGAACAGCGTCAGGCCGCCCTCCTCGCGCGCACCGTCGGCGCCGGGGGGCAGCATCAGGTTCTTGATGCGCACATTGGCAAAGCTGCCGCGCATCATCACCTCGTGGTGGCCCCGGCGGGCGCCGTAGCTGTTGAAGTCGGCCTGCAACACGCCATGCTGCAGCAGCCACTGGCCAGCGGGCGAGTGCGCGTCGATGGCGCCTGCCGGCGAGATATGGTCGGTGGTGATCGAATCGCCAAACAGCGCCATGATGCGCGCGCCATGCACTGCCGGCGCCAGGGCGACCGGTTCATCTCCACCCGCAGCTACTTTTTTGATAGCGAAATCGGCAAAGAAAGGCGGCTCGGCGATATAGGTGCTGGCAGGCCAGCGGTAGGTCTTGCTGTCCACGCCCTCGATCTGTTGCCAGAGCAGGCCGGGGTCGGTGGCGATCCGGGCGTAGCTGGCGCGCAAGGCCGGGCCGTTCATCGCGAACTGCATGAGTTGCCCGATTTCTTCGCTGCTCGGCCAGATGTCGCCCAGATAGATGTCGCGCCCGCCCCGGCCTTGGCCCACGGGCTCGGTCATCAAGTCCTTGAGCACCGTGCCGGCGATGGCGTAGGCGACCACCAGCGGCGGGCTGGCCAGAAAGTTGGCCTTGAGGTTCGGGTGGATGCGCGCCTCGAAATTGCGGTTGCCCGACAGCACGGACGCGCACACCAGTTGGTGGCGCGTGATGGCCTCGTTGAGCTCGGGCGCCAAGTCGCCGGCATTGCCGATGCAGGTGGTGCAGCCATAGCCGACGAGCGCAAAGCCGAGCTGCTCCAGATACGGCAGCAGACCCGTCTGCGCCAGGTATTCGGTGACGATGCGCGAGCCGGGCGCCAGCGAGGTCTTGATATGCGGCTGCACCACCAGCCCCGCCGCCACCGCCTTTTTGGCCAGCAGCCCGGCGGCCAGCAACACGCCGGGGTTGGAGGTGTTGGTGCAACTGGTGATGGCGGCGATCAGCACATCACCGTTGCCCACGGTGATGCCCCGATCACCGTTGCCGGCGCTGCTGCCCTGCGCGCCGTCGCGCCGGAGCGCGACGCGCTGGTGCAGCAGCCCGGCCGGGCGATTGAAGCCGTTGTGCGCATCGGGCTGGCTGAACAGCCGGGCAAACTGGCGGCTGACCTGGCCCAGTTCGATGCGGTCCTGCGGCCGCTTGGGGCCTGCCAGGCTGGGCGTGACGCTGCCCAGGTCCAGCCGGACCACCTGCGAATAGTCCAGTTCGCCGGCCAGCGGCACGCCAAACAGCCCCTGGGCCTTGAAGTAGGCCTCGAAGACTTCGATCTCGTCCTGGCTGCGGCCCGTGCCCTGGAAGTAAGCGATGGTTTTTTCGTCGACCGGGAAGAAGCCCATCGTGGCGCCGTACTCGGGCGCCATGTTGGCGATGGTGGCGCGGTCGGGCAGCGCCAGCGTGCGCGTGCCGGCGCCGAAGAACTCGACGAACTTGCCCACCACCTTGTGCTGGCGCAGCAGTTCGGTGACAGTGAGCACCAGATCGGTGGCCGTGACCCCCTCGCGCAGTTGGCCCGCCAGTTCCACGCCCACCACATCGGGCGTGAGAAAGTACACCGGCTGGCCCAGCATCGCGGCCTCGGCCTCGATGCCGCCCACGCCCCAGCCGACCACGCCGATGCCGTTGATCATCGTGGTGTGGCTGTCGGTGCCGACCAGCGTATCGGGATAATGAATGCCGTCTCCGGTCTGATGCACGCCGCGCGCCAGATACTCCAGATTGACTTGGTGCACGATGCCGAAGCCCGGCGGCACCACGCCCAGACGGTCAAAGGCTTGCATGCCCCATTTCATGAACTCGTAGCGCTCGCGGTTGCGCTGGAATTCGAGCTTCATGTTCAGATCGAGCGCATCCTTGCGGCCGTAATGATCGACCATGATGGAGTGGTCGACCACCAAATCCACCGGCACCAGCGGCTCGATTTTCTGCGGGTTTTGCCCCAACCGCAGGGCCTGGCTGCGCATCGCGGCCAGGTCGGCCAGCAGCGGCACGCCGGTGAAGTCTTGCAATACCACGCGCGCAACGACGAACGCAATTTCATCCTTGCGCTCGGCCCGGGGCGCCCAACAGGCCAATTGCCGCACATGCTCGGCAGTGATCTTGCGGCCATCGCAGTTGCGCAGCACCGATTCGAGCACGATGCGGATCGATATCGGCAAGCGCCCGATGGCGGGAAACTGCCGGGCCAGCGCGGGCAGACTATAGAATCGGCCCTCTTTGCCCGACGCCGCTTTGAAAACCCGCAGCAGATCGGCAAACGCGTGCCGGGCGGGCGCGGGCGCAGTGGGCGGCTTGGACGGTAAGGTCATGGAGAACTCCTGTAGCGGCATTCATTTTGGCAGTCTCCCCGCAAACGGTGCAAGCCTGGGGTCATGCGGCCAGATCATGAAAAAAGCCCGCAGATGCGGGCTTTTTTCATGGCCTCATGGCCGGGTGCAGGCACCCGGTTACAGGTGTGGCGGATTTAGATCGCGAATTTCGCGCGATCCTCGTTTTGAATCCACTTGGGCGCTTTGCCACGGCCGGTCCAGGTCTGGCCCGTCGCAGGCTCACGGTACTTGGGCGCCACCTTGGTGCCGCGGCTGGCGCGAGCACCCGGTATCCTGCCGCCGGACAGGAACTTGCTGGTGGGGAATATGTCTCTGGCAGTCAACCCATATTCGGCCACCAACGCACGGACCTGGCTCACCGCGTTCGCCAGTTCATTACGTCGGGCTTCATTGATTTGCTGCTCGAGCGCTTCGCGCTGCATCAGGAGTTCTTTGTAGCTGGTCATGGTGCTTGGGTTTCAGTTGGTAGTTGATGACGGGGCGATTATACGAATAATTCGGAGCGCCATGCAAGCGCAAAGAATTTTCATCAGGGAACGCCACAGATAACGCGCTGCGCCGCATATCCCGTGAATCCGGCGGCCCCGATGAATACGCCGCCCCGGTGGTATTCAAGGCGGACAGCCCCGGCCGGCCTGGCGCCTCGGGAATCCCGGGCCGGAAAATGCCCCCTGTTTGCGGCAGCAGAAAACGCGCCGGCATATGGGCCGGCTCCTGCCCGGGTGCGGCAATGGCGCAACACCCGCCGCGCCCCATGGGATCATCGGGGCAGAAAATACCCGCTTCCATTACACGACACAAGCATGCCCCATGGCTCTTTACTGTATCGGCGACATCCAGGGCTGCGATGAAGCCCTGGGGCGCCTGCTCGATGGCATCGGTTTTTCTGCCAGCCGGGACACGGCCTACCTGCTCGGCGACCTGGTCAACCGGGGCCCGGACTCGGCTGCCGTGCTGCGCCGCTGCATGCGCCATGGCGCCGCCATCGGCTGCCTGCTGGGCAACCATGACCTGCATCTGCTGGCCGTGGCGCAGGGTGTGCGCCAGCCCGCGCGCCGCGACACCTTGGCCAGCGTGCTGCAGGCCCCCGACCGCGCGGCCTTGCTGGCCTGGCTGCGCCAGCAGCCCCTGGCCCGCGTGCACGAACATGCCGGGCAGCAGTTGCTGATGGTGCATGCCGGCGTGCTGCCCGACTGGTCCGTCGCCGACACCCTGGCCCGCGCGGACGAAGTCCACGCGCTGCTGCGCAGCGCCGAGCTGCCGGCCTTCATGCACGCGCTGTTTGGCAACCAGCCCGAGCGCTGGAGCGGGGCGTTGACCGGCGGCGATCGGCTGCGGGTGATCGTCAATGCGCTCACCCGGCTGCGCTTTTGCTCGGCCAGCGGCCGGATGGACTTTGCCAGCACGGACAGCGCCACGCCGCCGCCGGGCCTGATGCCGTGGTTCGATGTGCCCGGGCGGCGCACCGCAGGCCAGTTGACGGCCTTCGGGCATTGGTCGACGCTGGGCTGGATCGAGCGCAGCGACCTGCTGGGGCTGGACACCGGCTGCGTTTGGGGCGGCTGCCTGAGCGCCGTGCGCTTTGGCGCGACGCTGGCGCAGCGCGAGCGGTTGCAGGTGCGCTGCGCGCCGCTCTGAGCGCGTGCCGGCCGGCCTGATGACGGGGCCTGATTACGGCGCCGGGCTTTCGGGCGGAGCCGCCTTGAACAGGGCCGCCAGATGGCGCTTGGGCTTGATGTTGGCCGACAGGCTGCCGCGCACGGGCGGCCGGGCGACGGACTCCCAGGCCGAGGGGGCGGTGGCCGCCGCGCTGTCGGGTTCGTAGGGTTTGGCGAAAAACGGGTCCTGCGCAGCCGGCGCCGCAGACATGCCCCGGGAGGGTTCGCGGCGCTCGCGCGTGGCCGGGCTGCCGGTGTCGCACGGATGGCCCGTCTCATCGTCCTGGCGCCATGCGCGGCGGCCGTCGTTGATGCGTCCGCGGGGGCGGTCTTCGTCGTATTCGATGGCTTCGAGGTCGGTCTTTTTGCCGATCAGCTTTTCGATGTCGGCCACCAGCCGCGCATCGCTGCCCGAGACCAGCGTGACGGCCAAGCCCGAGGCGCCGGCGCGGCCGGTGCGGCCGATGCGGTGCACATAGTCTTCGGCGTTGAAGGGCACGTCGAAATTGAACACCGCAGGCACGTCCTTGATGTCCAGGCCGCGCGCGGCCACGTCGGTGCACACCAGCAGGTCCACGTCACCGCTTTTGAAGGCTTGCAGCGCCTTCAAGCGTTCGTCCTGGCTTCTGTCGCCATGCAGGGCAGCCGTCCTGAGCCCTTCGCGCTCCAGGCTGCGCGCCAGCCGGGCGCAGCCGAGCTTGCTGTTGACGAAGATGAACGCCTGCTTGAGGCCGCGCGTGCGTAGCACCTGGTGGATGGCGCGGCGCTTGTCGTCGTCGTTGGCGCTGTAAAAGCGCTGCTCGACCGTCGCCGCCGTGGCATTCGGGCGCGCCACTTCGATGGTCACGGGCTGGTGCAGGTAGCTGCTGGCCAGGCGCCTGATCTCGGGCGAGAAGGTGGCGCTGAACAGCAGCGTGGTGCGCTCCTTGGGCAGGTAGCTCAGGATGCGTTGCAGGTCGGGCAGGAAGCCGATGTCGAGCATGCGGTCGGCTTCGTCGAGCACCACGTATTCCACCTGGTTGAGCACCGCGTTCTTGGCCTCGATATGGTCGAGCAGGCGCCCGGGCGTGGCCACCAGCACTTCCACGCCTTTTTTCAATTCGAGGGTCTGGGGCTTCATGTCGATGCCGCCAAACACCACGGTGCTGCGCAGTTTGGTGTGCCGCGCGTACAGCGCGATCTGCCGGGCCACCTGGTCGGCCAGCTCGCGCGTGGGCAGCAGCACCAGCGCCCGCACCGGGTGGCGCGCGGGGGATGCGGAACTGCTCTCGTGCCGCAGCAGGCGCTGCAACAGCGGCAGCGAGAACGCCGCCGTCTTGCCGGTGCCGGTCTGGGCGGCGCCCATCACGTCTTGGCCGGTCAGCACCACCGGAATGGCTTGCGCCTGTATCGGCGTCATGGCCGTGTAGCCCATTTCGGCCACGGCGCGCGCCAGCGGCTCGGCCAGCATCAGATTGGAGAAGGAACTTGTCATTGGGTCGGCTATTGTCGCACCAGTGCGCGCAGCGGCTTTTTTTGCCTTTTTTCGTGCCGGCAAGGCCGGCATATACGATGCTTTCGATAGCGCAAGGCGCACAGCAAGGCGCACATTTTGCTCGCACATCGTTGGCACATGTTAGCTACATGTGGCCTGCATCCGTGGCCTGCACGATCGGCACGGCGGCAAACCGGCGCCCGGGCGCCGCGGCGCTGCCCCGGCGTTGTGTGTAAAGTCCGCCCATGTCTTTGCCTGCCTTTTGCGCAACCACCGGCATGTTGGATGCGGCGGCCACGGCGGCGCGCCTGCCCTGGTCCGGTCTGGCCGATGAAATCGCCGCCCTGCTGCGCGACGGCAGCGTGGCGGTCCCCGCCCGCAGCATGCTGCCATTGGCGCATGGCGGCAGCCTGTTCGTGATGCCGGCCACCGACCACAGCGTGGCGATGATCAAGCTCATCACCCTGACCCCCGGCAACGCCGGCACCGGGCGCGCGTCGATACAGGGCGATGTGCTGGTGTTCGACTGCGCCACCGGCGAGCGCCGGCTGGTGCTCGACGGCCCCACCGTCACCGCGCGCCGCACGGCGGCCGTCTCGCTGCTGGCCGCCCGGCTGTTGGCGCCGGCGCCGCAAGGCCCTTTGCTGATCGTCGGCGCCGGGGTGCAGGGCCGCTCCCATGCCGAGGCTTTCATTCAGGGCCTGGGGGTGCGCGAGGTCTGGGTGGCCTCGCGCAGCAGCGCCAGTGCCTTGGCCTTGGCCGCGCAGGTGCAGGCCCTGGGTGCCCAGGCCCGGGTGGTGGCCGACGCGGATGCGGCCGCGCCCCACTGCCCGCTGATCGTGACCTGCACCACCGCCCGGCGCGTGGTGCTGGCGGCCGCGCCGCGCCCCGATGCCTTTGTCGCCGCAGTGGGCGCCTTCACCCCGGCGATGCTGGAACTGGCCCCGGCGCTGTGCCGGCATCTGGCGCAGCAGGGGCAGATCGTGGTCGATTCCCCGGATGCCGGCCACGAGGCCGGCGATCTGCTGCAAGCCGGACTTGACGTGGCGGCCATGCCGGTGCTCGGGGATGTGGTGCAAGGCCGGTGGACGGCCGGCTCCGGGCCGGTGCTGTTCAAAAGCTGTGGCTGGGCCGGCTGGGATCTGGCCGCAGCGCGGCTGGCCATGCGCACGGCCATGCACGACGCATAGCGCGGCGCGGCGCGGCTGAGCGCGCGCTGCCATCCACGTCCTCACGCCTTGGGCAGCGTCACCCCGACCTGGCCCTGGTACTTGCCGCCACGGTCGCGGTAGCTGACCTCGCAAACGTCGTCCGCGTCGCTCTCGAAGAACAGCACCTGCGCGCAGCCTTCGCCGGCATGGATGCGGGCGGGCAAGGGCGTGGTGTTGGAGAACTCCAGCGTCACAAAGCCTTCCCATTCGGGCTCGAAGGGGGTCACGTTGACGATGATGCCGCAGCGGGCATAGGTGCTCTTGCCCAGGCAGATGGTCAGCACATTGCGCGGAATGCGAAAGTACTCGACCGTGCGGGCCAGCGCGAAGCTGTTGGGCGGGATGATGCAACTGTCGCCCGCGAAGTCGACGAAGCTCTTGGCGTCGAAGTTCTTGGGGTCGATCACCGTGCTGTGGATGTTGGTGAAGACTTTGAATTCGGGCGCGCAGCGAATGTCGTAGCCGTAGCTGCTGGTGCCGTAGCTGATGATTTTGCGGCCTTCGACCTGCCGCACCTGGCCAGGCTCGAAAGGCTCGATCATGCCGTGCTCGGCGACCATGCGGCGGATCCATTTATCGCTCTTGATGCTCATCGCAGACCTTCTTGCGCCATGGCCCGGGCGGGTCGCCATGCGCTATTTGATTTGTAGCTTGCAGCACATGGAGATCATGCGCCAGCGTAGTATTTTGCTTGAGAAATCACGGTGCGCTCGATGACCCGGTCGTCCCCCAGCACGATCAGCGCGAACAGCAACTCGTCCAGGCTTGCGGCCTGGCCGGTGCGGCGCTCGAGCAGCGGCGTGGCGCGGGGGTTGAGCACCACGAAGTCGGCCTCGCAACCGGGTTGCAGGTTGCCCACCACGCCGGCCAGGCCCAGGGCCTTGGCGGCGCCTGCGGTGTGCAGCCACCACAGGCGCCGGGGTGACAGATCGAACGCCGGCGGGACGCGCCGCGCACGCGCCACGTAATACGCGGCCAGCATGGTGTGCAACGGGCAAAAACTGCTGCCCCCGCCCACATCGCTGGCCAGGCCGTAGCCAAAGCCCGCGCGCTCGGCGCGGGCGTAGTCGAAAAATCCGCTGCCCAGAAACAGGTTGCTGCTCGGGCAGACCGCCGCCACTGCGCCGCTGGCGCGCATCAGCGCCCGGTCCTCGTCGTCGAAATGGATGCAATGCGCATACACCGCGCGCTGGCGCAGCAGGCCAAAGCCGTGGTACACGGCCAGGTAGCTGCGCGCGGCCGGGAACAGCGCGCGCGCCCAGCGCACCTCGTGCCGGTTTTCAGCCACATGCGACTGGATCCAGACATCGGGATGGAGCGCGGCCAACTCGCCCGCCCCGCGCAGTTGCTCGGGCGTGCTGGTGGGGGCAAAGCGCGGCGTGATGGCGTAGCCCAGGCGCTCCACGCCGTGCCAGCGCCGGATCAGCGCCTGCGTGTCGAGCAGGCTTTGCCCGGTCTGGTCGCGCACGCCGTCGGGCGAGTGGCGGTCTTGCAGCACCTTGCCGGCGATGAGCCGCATCTGCTGGCGCCGGGCCTCGGCAAACAGCGCATCCACCGAGGCCGGGTGCGAGCTGCCAAACGCCAGCGCCGTGCTCACCCCGTTGCGCAATAGTTCGGCGATGAAGAACTGCGCCACCTGCGCGCAATGCCCGGGCGCCGCAAAGCGCGTCTCCTGGGGGTAGGTGTGTTGCTCCAGCCAGGGCAGCAAACCGTCGGCCGGCGAGGCGATCACGTCGGTCTGCGGAAAGTGGATATGCATGTCGACAAAGCCCGGCGCCAGAATGCGCCCCGGCAACGGCACGACCGGCTGCCCGGCGTAGCGCGGCGCCAGCGCCTGCCACGCGCCTGCGGCCAGCACCCGCTGGCGGCCCTGGGCGTCCGGGCCTACGGCCAGCAGCCCGTCCTCGTCATACAGCGCCGTGCCGTCGTCGGCAAAGCGCAACAGGGCGCTGCGGTAGACGGGCATGCCGGGCTTTCAGGCGCTGGCCGCCAACGGCCAGCGGGGCAAAACGTCGAAGGCGTAGTCGGTGCCGGCCTGCTGCACCCCGGCCTGCAGGCGCATCGCGGCGGCCAGCGCAATCATCGCGCCGTTGTCGGTGCACAGCGCCAGTTCCGGGTAGTGCACGCGCAGCCCGCTGTCGGCGCAGGCGGCGTCCAGTTGCTGGCGCAGGCGCCGGTTGGCCCCCACGCCGCCGGCCACCACGATGCGTCGCAGGCCGGTCTGGCGCAGCGCCGCCAGGGTTTTTTTCACCAGCACTTGCACGATGGCGGCCTCGGTGCTGGCTGCCAGATCGGCCTTGCGGGCCGGCAACTGGTCGCCGAGCTTTCTGACCTGCGTGAGCACGGCGGTTTTCAGGCCGGCGAAGGAAAAGTCCAGATCGCCGCTGTGCAGCAAAGGCCGTGGCAGCCCGAATGCCGTGGCACTGCCTTGTTCGGCCAGCCGCGCCAAGGCGGGGCCGCCGGGGTAGCCCAGGCCCATGAGCTTGGCGGATTTGTCGAATGCCTCGCCCGCTGCGTCGTCGATGGTCTCGCCCAGCAGCGCGTAGCGGCCCACGCCGTCCACACGCATCAGCTGCGTATGGCCGCCCGATACCAGCAGCGCGACAAACGGGAACTCCGGCGGGTCCGCGCTCAGGAACGGCGACAGCAAATGCCCTTCCAGGTGGTGCACGCCCAGCACCGGCTTGCCCAGGGCCGCCGCCAGCGCGCAGGCCAGGCCGGCGCCCACCAGCAGCGCCCCGGCCAGGCCGGGGCCGCGCGTATAGGCCAGCACATCGACATCCGCCAGCCGCTGGCCGGACGCGCGCAGCACCTGCGTGGTCAGCGGCAGCACGCGGCGGATATGGTCGCGGCTGGCCAGTTCCGGCACCACGCCGCCATAGGCTTGGTGCATCTGCACCTGGCTGTGCAGCGCATGCGCCAGCAGCCGGGGCCGGGCAGCGCCGATCGAACGCACCAGCGCCACGCCGGTTTCATCGCACGATGATTCAATGCCCAGGATCAGCAAGCCCATGGCGCGAGTGTAAAACCCGAAAGCGCTGACACCCCGGGTGGGCTGCCCCCGCACTTTCCCCTCGGGTCGCCTGCGCCCCGGCAAAGCCGGTTTTGCGGCGTCCCTAGTGTCGCGTCACCGATCATCTGTCGGTCTGCGCTGGCCATCGAAGCGCATCGCGGCGTTGCATCGCTTGCCAATACGCTCGGTATGGGCTGCGCGATGCGCCTTGCGCTGCGCTCCGATGGCTGCGCGCAGCCTACGACATCTGATCCGTGACACGACACTAGCGCGGGCCGTCGGAAAACTGGTGTAATTTGCAGGCCCTTTGCCACTGCCCGAGAAGGCCCGCCACCATGCCCACTTGCCCCGCCGCGCCGCGCCGCTGGCTCAGCCCGCGCCACCTGCTGTGGGCTTCGGTGGCCGTGGCGCTGCTCACCATTGTGCTCAAGACGCTGGCCTGGCATGTCACCGGCTCGGTGGGTCTGCTGTCGGACGCAATGGAGTCGTTCGTGAACCTGGCCGGCGCCATGTTTGCGCTGGCGATGGTGACGGTGGCGCAGCGCCCGGCCGATGACGACCATCCCTATGGCCACCACAAGGCGGAATACTTTTCCTCCGGCTTCGAGGGCGTGCTGATCGTGGGCGTGTCGGTGGGCATCCTGTGGGCGGCCGGGTACCGGCTGCTGGAGCCGCAGCCGATCGCGCAGCCCGGCTGGGGCATGGGACTGTCGCTGCTCAGTTCGGCGCTCAATGGCCTGCTGGCCTGGATGATGCTGCGCTCGGCGCGCGAGCACCGCTCGGTCGCGCTGGAGGCCGACGCCCGCCACCTCGTCACCGATGTCTGGACCTCGGCCGGCGTGCTGGCCGGCATTGCCGGCGTGGCCCTGACCGGCTGGCTCTGGCTGGACGCGCTGGCGGCCATCGCCGTGGCGCTGAACATCCTCAAAGAAGGCGCAACGCTGGTGTGGCGCTCGTCCCAGGGCCTGATGGACAGCGCCGTGGAACCCGCCGTGCAGGCCCGCATCGACAGCACGCTGCGACAGTTCGTGCAAGCGCAGCCGCCCGGGGCCTTGCGCTTCGACCATGTGATTACCCGCCGCGCAGGCCAGCGCCAGTTCGTCGACCTGCACCTGCATCTGCCCGCCGACTGGACCTTGGGCCAGGCCGCCACGCTGCGCGGCCAGCTCGAGCAGTCCTTGATGAGCGCCATGCCCGGCCTGCGCGCCACCATCGAACTGTTGCCGACCGATGTCGAGGCGCTCGGTGATCCGGGGGCGGCAGCGCGCTGCTGAGGGCTGGTGCATCAGCGGCCGAACCGGCAAGTGGCTGCGCGACGGCCGACGGGCCGCGACAATATCCCGGGCTGAGCCTGGCCCGATCATCTTTGCCTCTGGAGACATTCATGAGCCTTCCCGCCCCTCTTCCCGGCCTGAATTTCCAACTCGGCCCGGACATCGATGCGCTGCGCGACGCGGTGCGCGATTTCGCGCAGGCCGAAATCGCGCCACAGGCGGCGGAGATCGACCGCAGCGACCAATTCCCGATGGCGCTGTGGCGCAAGATGGGCGCCCTGGGGCTGCTCGGCATCACGGTGCCCGAGACCTATGGCGGCGCCGCGATGGGCTATCTGGCCCATATGGTGGCCATGGAGGAGATCTCGCGCGCCAGCGCGTCTGTCGGCCTGTCCTACGGGGCGCACAGCAATCTGTGCGTGAACCAGATCAACCGCAACGGCAGCCCTGAGCAAAAGCGCAAGTACCTGCCCCGGCTGATCAGCGGCGAGCATGTGGGGGCGCTGGCGATGAGCGAGTCCGGCGCCGGTTCCGACGTGATCAGCATGCAACTGCGCGCCGAGGACAAGGGCGGCTACTACCTGCTCGATGGCAGCAAGATGTGGATCACCAACGGGCCGGACGCCGATATCCTGGTGGTGTACGCCAGAACCGGGCCCGGAACGGGCAGCCAGGGCATCACGGCCTTTCTGATCGAAAAGGGCATGCCCGGCTTTGGCTGCGCGCAAAGGCTCGACAAGCTGGGCATGCGCGGCAGCCCTACCGGCGAGTTGGTGTTCGACGGTGTGCAAGTCCCTGCGGCCCAGGTGCTCGGTGGCCTCGATCAGGGCGCCAAGGTGCTGATGAGCGGCCTGGACTACGAGCGCGCAGTGCTCACCGGCGGCCCGCTGGGCATCATGCAATCGGTGCTCGATCATGTGCTGCCTTACATCCATGAGCGCCAGCAGTTCGGCCAGAGCATCGGCCAATTCCAACTGATCCAGGCCAAGGTCGCAGACATGTACACGACGCTGCAAGCGGGCCGCGCGTTTGCCTACACGGTGGCCAAGAACCTGGACCTGCTCGGCACCGGGCATGTGCGCCAAGTGCGCAAGGACTGCGCCAGCGCAATCCTGTGGTGCGCCGAGAAGGCCACCTGGATGGCCGGCGAAGGTCTGCAAATCCATGGCGGCAATGGCTACATCAACGACTACCCGCTGGGCCGCCTGTGGCGCGATGCCAAGCTCTATGAGATCGGCGCCGGCACCAGCGAGATCCGCCGCATGCTGATCGGCCGCGAGCTGTTTGCCGAAACCTGTTGAGCCGCCGCCACGCGCGCCACCCGCAGGCAGCCCCCGGAGCCAACCCGCAAACCCCATGACCTCATCGATCGAAGACCTGTTTGTGCACAACCGCGCCTGGGCGGCCCGGATGGAGCGCGAGCGGCCCGGGTTCTTCACCGGCCTGCTGGCGCAGCAGCAGCCCAAGTACATGTGGATCGGCTGCTCGGACAGCCGCGTTCCGGCCAACCAGATCACGGGCCTGGAGCCTGGCGAAGTGTTCGTGCACCGCAATGTGGCGAATGTGGTGGCGCACACCGATCTGAACTGCCTGTCCACCATCCAGTACGCCATCGACCAACTGCATGTCGCGCACCTGATGGTGGTCGGCCACTATGGCTGCGGCGGCGTGCGCGCGGCGCTGGAGGGCACCCGCGTCGGGCTGGCCGACAACTGGATTCGCCATGTGCAGGATGTGCGCGACCGCCACCGGGAGTTGATCGCGTCCATCGCCCCGGACTGGCGCCACGACGTGCTCTGCGAGCTCAATGCCATCGAGCAGGTGGCCCATGTCGCGCAGACCACGGTCATGCTCGATGCCTGGGGCCGGGGCCAGAAGGTCACGCTGCATGGCTGGTGCTATGGGCTCAAGGACGGGCTGATCAACGACCTGCAAATGACCGTCGACAGCACCGCAGGGCTGGACGCGATCTACCAGGCGGCCATCGCCGGCGTCGCCGGCGCCGTCAGAACGCCGGCGCCCGCATGAACCGGCGCAGCCCGGGCCGGCAGGGCCACAATGCGCCAAACCAACCAATCAACCAAGGAGCAACCGATGCCAGCATCCCCCCAAGACCCCATCGTCATCGTCGGCGCGGCCCGCACCCCCATGGGGTCGTTGCAGGGCGACTTTGCCGACCTGGCCGCCCACGACCTGGGCGGCGTGGCCATCCGGGCCGCGCTGGCGCGTGCCGGCCTGGCGCCCGAGACCGTGGGCGAAGTGTTGATGGGCAACTGCCTGATGGCCGGCCAGGGCCAGGCGCCCGCCCGCCAGGCGGCGTTCAAGGGCGGACTGCCCGACAGCGCAGGCGCGGTCACGCTGAGCAAGATGTGCGGCTCGGGCATGAAGGCCGCGATGCTGGCCCACGACATGCTGCTGGCCGGCACGCACGAGGTGATCGTGGCCGGCGGCATGGAGAGCATGAGCCGCGCCCCCTACCTGCTGCAAAAAGGCCGCGCCGGCTACCGCCTGGGCCATGACCGCCTGTACGACCACCTGATGCTCGACGGCCTGGAAGACGCCTATGAGGCCGGCCGCTCGATGGGCACCTTCGGCGAAGACTGCGCCGCCCGGTACCAGTTCAGCCGCGCGCAGCAGGACGCCTTTGCCAGCGCCAGCGTGCAGCGCGCCCAGGCCGCCACCGCGTCGGGCGCCTTCGCCGCCGAAATCGAGCCCGTCGCCGTCAAGACCCGCGCCGGCCAGACCCTGGTGTCGATCGACGAAGGGCCCGGCAAAATCCGGCTCGAAAAAATCGCCACGCTCAAACCGGCCTTCAAAAAGGACGGCACCATCACCGCCGCATCGAGCTCCAGCATCAACGACGGCGCCGCAGCGCTGGTGCTGCTGCGCGCATCCAGCGCGCAAAAGCTCGGCTGCCAGCCGCTGGCCCGCATCGTGAGCCACGCCACGCACGCGCAAGCGCCGCAATGGTTTGCCACCGCCCCGCTGGGCGCCGCGCAAAAAGCCCTGGCCAAGGCCGGTTGGGCCGTCGGCGATGTGCAGTTGTGGGAGATCAACGAGGCCTTTGCCGTCGTGCCCATGGCGCTGATGAAAGAGCTGAACCTGGCGCACGAGCAGGTCAATGTGAACGGCGGCGCCTGCGCGCTGGGCCACCCGATCGGCGCCAGCGGCGCGCGCATCGTGGTCACGCTGATCCATGCGCTCAAGGCCCGCGGCCTGCGCCGGGGCCTGGCCACACTGTGCATCGGCGGTGGCGAAGCCACGGCGCTGGCGCTGGAATCGATGTGACACCGCCCCGGCAGTGAACGGCGCCGCCTGGCCCGGAGCGCGGCGCCGGCAGCCTCGTGTCGCGTCACCGATCATCTGTCGGTCTGCGCTGGCCATCGAAGCGCATCGCGGCGTTGCATCGCTTGCCAATACGCTCGGTATTGGCGGCGCGATGCGCCTTGCACTGCGCTCCGATGGCTGCGCGCAGCCTACGACATCTGATCGGTGACGCGACACTAGCGCCGGCGCCCCGGTTCAGCGGGTTCCCGGATTTTCAGGCATGGCCAATGATCGAGGCCGTGGCCATCGGTTCTTCGAGCAATGCCAGCGAAACCTTGCCCGAGACCGCATCCGGGTCGAGCGCGGGCTTTGCGCAGTACTTGGGCAAGATCGCATGCTGGACCCTGGACAGGTTCACCTGCCCCATGGTCCAGCCGCCGAGGCGACGCTCGGTGATCTCCTCGTAGTGCAGCCGTTGCACGTCGCGGTGGCGCGGGTTGCGCTGTATCTGGCCATACAGCGCGCTCACGGCGTGGCGCCCGCCCTCGATGGCTGGTGCAGAAAGACCCCGGCGCCGTAGCACAGCACACCGGTGATGCCGCAGCCCGGGTTGTGCTGATGGGCCTAGTGTCGCGTCACGGATCAGATGTCGTAGGCTGCGCGCAGCCATCGGAGCGCAGCGCAAGGCGCATCGCTTGCCCATACCGATCTGTATTGGCAAGCGATGCAACGCCGCGATGCGCTTCGATGGCCAGCGCAGACCGACAGATGATCGGTGACGCGACACTAGGTGAGGATGGCCTCGATGGCCGCCGCCGAAGTGCCGACCGCACGGCGGGCATAGAGCAGGCGCCCCGGCAGGGTCAATTCCTGCCAGGGAGCAGGGCGAGGAATTCACGGCGCAGCGCGCTGTCCTTGAGGAACACGCCGCGCATCACCGAGTTGATCATCTTGCTGTCCATTTCGCGCACACCGCGCCAGGACATGCAAAAGTGGCTGGCCTCCATCATGATCGCCAGCCCGTCGGGCTGGGTTTTCTCCATGATCAGGTCGGCCAGTTGCACCACGGCTTCTTCCTGGATCTGCGGGCGGCCCATGATCCAGTCCACCAGCCGCGCGTACTTGGACAGGCCGATCACGTTGGTGTGCTCGCTGGGCAGCACGCCGATCCAGATCCTGCCGACCACGGGGCAAAAATGGTGGCTGCAGGCACTGCGCACCGTCAGCGGCCCGACGATCATGAGTTCGTTCAGCCGCTCGACGTTGGGAAACTCGGTGATCGGCGGCGCCGGCACATAGCGGCCCTTGAACACCTCGTTGAGGTACATCTTGGCCATGCGGCGCGCAGTGTGGCGGGTGTTGTGGTCGTCCTCGGTGTCGATGACCAGGCTGTCGAGCATGCCCTCGATCTTGACCTCGACTTCATCGAGCAACTGCGCCAGCTCGCCAGGCTCGATGAACTGGGCAATGTTGTCGTTGGCGTGAAAGCGCTTGCGCGCTGCGACGAGCCGCTCGCGGATTTTGACGGAAACCGGACTGCCTGGGTCCGGCGGGAGGGGCGCCATGGCGCCTGCGGGTGGACTGCTCATGGCCCGCATCGTACCAGTGAACGGCCCGCGCACAGGCGCAATGGTTTTCGCCCCGGGTGCAAGCCAATCATACGTCATAAGCTACTATTTCAATAGCGTCACCGGGGTCGGCCCGGGCGCCTTCGCGCCCTGGGCAGTCGTCCCTGCGGGAATCGGGCGGCAGTGTATGCGAGCGGGGTATGCCGGCGGGTTTTCCCGTTGCCCTGTGCGCTCGATCCCATCGCCGCCGGCATCGCTGCGGGTATGAGCAATCATTTGCCGGAGCGCGCACCAGGCAGACGCGCAGCGAGGTGCCACGGCCCGACGAATCCATCGTTCGCACGGAGGCTCAATAACGCTGGCCCGTGACCCACAGGGCCAGCCGCATCAGCGCGTAGGCGATGCGCTCGAGCAGGCGCTGGCGCAGCGGCCGGCCGGCGTAGCGCGCCGGGTCCATGCGCCGCCCGGCTTGCTGTATCGCGCGCAGCAGGCGCTGGCGCAGGTCGCAGGCAAAGGCGGCGTCTTGCACCACCACGTTGGCCTCACGCGCCAGCAGCAGGCTCAACGGGTCCAGGTTCGACGAACCCACGGTGGCCCAGGGTCGGCGGCCCTGGGCATCGATCACGGCCACCTTGGCATGCAAAAAGCTCGGGGCGTATTCGTAGATCTCCACCCCGGCGGCCAGCAGCGCGCCATACACCGGCCGGGCCGCGTGGTACTGCATGAAGTGCTCATAGCGCCCCTGCAACAGCAGGCGCACGCGCACCCCCCGGAGCGCGGCCAGCACCAGCGCGCGGCGCAGTTTGCCGCCGGGCATGAAGTAGGCATTGGCAATGATGATCTCGCGCCGCGCGGCACCGATGGCGCGGCGGTAGGCGCGCTCGATCTGGCTGCGGTGGCGCAGGTTGTCGCGCAGCACCAGCGCGGCGCGCATGAACTGCCCGGCATCGCCGTGGGCCGCGCGCCTGGCCGCACTGGTCACACTGGCCGTGCGCAGCGCCTGCAACGCTTGCAACGCCTCGGGCAGGCGCCGCTGGCGCGCATCGCGCACGGCCTGCAGGCGCCACCACAGTTGCTCCATCGCGTCGCTGGCCAGCGCCACCAGGCTGCCGCTGGCGCGCACGGCAAAATCGAGACGCGGCGCTTCGAGCCGGCCATGTTTGGGGTCGTGAAAGTCATCGAGCACATTGATGCCGCCGCAAAACAGCAGGCGGCCATCGACCACGCACAGCTTGCGGTGCAGCCGGCGCCAGCACCGGGGCAGCAACAATCCCAAGGGCCCCAGCGGCGAGTACACGCAGCACTGCACCCCGGCGGCGTGCAGGCGCTCGGCCCAGACGCGGGGCAAGGGGCCGGTGCCCACGCCATCGACCACCAGCCGGGTGCGCACGCCACGCGCGGCGGCGCGCATCAGCGCCTGGGCCACGCTCGCGCCCGAGTCGGTGAAGTCGAAGATATAGGTCTCGAACTGTATGTCCGACAGCGCGGCGTCCATGGCCTCGATCAGGGCCGGAAAAAGCTCCCCGGTCCCTTGCAACAGGCGCACCCGGTGGTCTGCGGCAAATCCGGATGCCTGGGCCATGGTCGGCTTTTTCGTCACGGGTTCAGCGCCGGAATTCGGCGATCAACGGCAGGTGGTCCGACATGCGCCACCAGATCCGGCCTCGCGGCACATGCAGCGACAGCGGTGCCAGCCCGCGCGCATACACATGGTCGAGCTGCACCAGCGGCAACCGTGCCGGGTAGGTAAAGGCGCGCGGCGCATCGAACTCCAGCAGCGCAAAGCCGGCCAGCATGCGCTTGACCTGCACGCCCCAGTCGTTGAAGTCCCCGGCCACCACCAGCGGCGCGGCGGACGGCACCTCGCGCTCGATGAAGCCTTGCAGCCGCTCGATCTGGCGCATGCGGCTGCCCGCTATCAGCCCCAGGTGCACCACGATCACGTGCAGGGGCCGGCCATGGACATCGAGCTGCACATGCAGCAGGCCGCGCTGCTCGAAGCGGTGGTCCGACAGATCCTGATGCTGGTGCCCGATCACGGGCCAGCGCGACAGCAGTGCGTTGCCATGCTCGCCATGCCGGGTGACGGCGTTGGTGCGGTACACGGCTTCATAGCCTTCGGGCGCCAGGAATTGGGCCTGCGGCAGTTCGGGCCAGCGCTGAAAGTAGGCTTGCTCGCGCCGGTGCAGCTTGCGCACTTCCTGCAGGCAGACGATGTCGGCGTCGAGCTGCTCGATCGCCAGGCCCAGGTTGTGGATTTCCAGCCGACGCCCCGGGCCTATGCCTTGCACTCCCTTGTGGATGTTGTAGCTTGCCACACGCAAGATATCGTCTTGTTCCATGACCAGATTGTGTCGCAGGGAAGGTGAAACACCGCCCTGCACTGCCTGCGGCTTGTGCCGCTGAAGGGACAACGCCGGCGCCTGCCTGGTTTCGGAAGCCGGCGCCCGTTGCCGGATCAGTGGGCCTTGGCTGCGTCAGGGTTGCGCAAGCGGATGTGCAACTCGCGCAGTTGTTTTTCATCCACAGGGCTGGGCGCCTGGGTCAGCAGGCATTGTGCGCGCTGGGTCTTGGGGAAGGCGATCACGTCGCGAATCGACTCGGCGCCGGTCATCAGGGTCACGATGCGGTCCAGGCCAAAGGCCATGCCGCCATGCGGCGGCGCGCCATATTGCAGCGCGTCGAGCAGGAAGCCGAACTTGAGCCGGGCTTCCTCGGGCGTGATCTGGAGCGCGTCGAACACCTTTTGCTGCACATCGGCGCGGTGGATACGGACTGAGCCGCCGCCCATTTCCCAGCCGTTGAGCACCATGTCGTAGCCCTTGGAGATGCATTTTTCGGGCGCGCTGGCCATCCAGTCCTCATGGCCGTCCTTGGGCGCCGTGAAGGGGTGGTGCATGGCGCTGTAGCGCTGCGCTTGTTCGTCGAACTCGAACATCGGAAAGTCCACCACCCACAGCGCTGCCCAGCGCTCCTCGAACAGGCCGTTCTTCTTGCCGAATTCGCTGTGGCCGATCTTGGTGCGCAATGCGCCGATGGCGTCGTTGACGATCTTTTCCTTGTCCGCGCCAAAAAAGATCAGATCGCCGTCCTGGGCACCCGTGCGCGCAAGGATTTCGGTGAGCGCGGCATCGTGCAGGTTCTTCACGATCGGCGACTGCAGGCCGTCACGCCCGCGGGCACGCGCGTTGACCTTGATGTAAGCCAGGCCCTTGGCGCCGTAGATCTTGACGAACTCGGTGTAGGCGTCGATCTCGCCGCGCGAGAGGCCGCCGGCGTCGCGCGCGCCGCCGGGCACGCGCAGGCCCACCACGCGGCCGCCCTTCATGCCGGCCGCGCCCGAGAACACCTTGAAGTCGACATCCTTCATCACCCCGGTCAGCTCGGTGAATTCGAGCTTGACGCGCAGATCGGGCTTGTCCGAGCCGTAGCGGCTGGTCGCATCCTGGTAGGTCATCACCGGAAATTCGCCCAGGTCCACGCCCAGCGTGTTCCGGAACACCGTCTCGATCATGTCCTGGAACAGGTCGCGGATGTCCTGCTCTTGCATGAACGAGGTTTCGATGTCGATCTGGGTGAATTCGGGCTGGCGGTCGGCGCGCAGGTCTTCGTCACGAAAGCACTTGGTGATCTGGTAGTAGCGATCGAACCCGGCCACCATCAGCAGTTGCTTGAACAGTTGGGGCGATTGGGGCAGCGCAAAGAACTGGCCGTCGTGCACGCGGCT
This sequence comes from Verminephrobacter eiseniae EF01-2, assembly GCF_000015565.1. Lineage (NCBI taxonomy): Bacteria > Pseudomonadati > Pseudomonadota > Betaproteobacteria > Burkholderiales > Comamonadaceae > Verminephrobacter > Verminephrobacter eiseniae. The sequence continues at coordinate 1,470,719 of NC_008786.1, read as the reverse complement.
GGGCACCAGGTAGTCGCGCGCGCCTTCGGGCGTGCTCTTGGTGAGCATCGGGGTTTCGATGTCGATGAAGCCGTTGGCATCGAGGAAGTTGCGCACCTGCATCGCCACCTTGTAGCGCAGCATCAGGTTGCGCTGCATGTAGGGGCGGCGCAGATCGAGCACGCGGTGCGTCAGGCGCGTGGTTTCCGACAGGTTTTCCTCATCGATCTGGAACGCCGGCGTGACCGAAGGGTTGAGCACGTTCAGCGCGTGGCACAGCACTTCGATCTGACCGCTCTTGATCCGGTCGTTGCTGCTGCCGTCCGGGCGCGCGCGCACCAAGCCCGTGACCTGCACGCAGAACTCGCTGCGCAACCCTTCGGCGGTCTTGAACATCTGCTCGCGCTCGGGGTCGCACACCACCTGCACATGGCCTTCGCGGTCACGCAGGTCGATGAAGATCACACCGCCGTGGTCGCGGCGGCGGTTCACCCAGCCCGCCAGGGTCACGGTTTGGCCCATCAGGGCTTGGGTCACGAGACCGCAGTAGTGGGTGCGCATGGCCATGGCAAAAACTTCCGGCGCCGCAGTGGCGCGTCAAAGAGAGGGTTCATCGGAGCGCAGGGCTGCGAGCAACGGGTCCGCCGGCGCAACCACGCCCATGGACACGATGTATTTGAGGGCGGTATCCACGCTCATGTCGAGCTCTACGCAGTCGCTCCTGCGCATCATCACGAAGTAGCCACCGGTCGGGTTCGGGGTCGTGGGCACGTACACACTGACGAAATCGTCACGCAAATAGGCCGCCACTTCACCGCCGGGCGCGCCCGTGACGAAGGCCACGGTCCAGACACCATCGCGGGGCCATTGCACCAGCACGGCCTTGCGAAACGCATTGCCGCTTTCGGAGAACAGCGTATCCGACACCTGCTTGACGCTGGAGTAGATGGAGCGCACCACCGGAATGCGGTGCACCAGCGCGTCGCCCCACTGCACCAGCTTGCGCCCGGCAAAATTGCTGGCGATGGCGCCCACGAGCAACAAGATCAGCAGCGTCAGCACCACCCCGAAGCCCGGCACATGAACCCCCAGCAGTTTGTCGGGCTGCCATGCGCCAGGCAGGATCAGCAGGGTCTGGTCGAGCATGCCCACGATCCAGTTGAGCACCCAGGCGGTAATGACACCGGGCACGATCACCAGCAGACCCGTCAACAGCCATTTGCGCAACGCAGCCATGCCCGAACTCAGTTCGACGGGGCAGAAGAAGAACTGCTGCTGGCGCTGGAGGTGCTTGCGCTCGGCGCTGCTTTTTCCGCAGCAGCGCCGGTGCCGGTGCCGGCGGCTTCAGGCTTGGCATCCGTCTTGGCGTCCGCTTTGGCGTCGTCGGTCTTGGCCGGCGCGCTGCTGCCGCCACGAAAATCGGTCACGTACCAACCAGAGCCTTTGAGCTGAAAGCCCGCCGCCGTCAGCTGCTTGGCAAAAGCCTCGGCACCGCAGGCCGGGCATCGCGTCAGTGGCTGGTCGGAGAGTTTTTGCAGCACATCCTTGGCATGGCCGCAGGAGCCGCATCGGTAGGCGTAAATAGGCATATCGGTGTATCAAGGTCAAGGGCAAATGCAAAGCCTTCGATTATAGGTGGCGTGCCGATCCTGAAGGGGACGCCAAGCGGATTCCAAGCTAAGATCCAAGGCCCAAGGCACGCTACCCAAGGCTTTGGCACATGTTTTCACTGGAGGTATGAACCATGGCGCACCCCGAGTACTCTGCTTTTGCCATCGCCAATGCCTTCGTTCAGAAGGCTGGGCAAGGCGCCATTCCGAATCTGACACCCATGAAGCTGCAAAAGCTGCTGTATTTCACGCAAGCATGGCATCTGAAAGTCAGAGGCTTCCCGCTTCTCGATGATCACTTTGCGCGCTGGAAGCATGGGCCGGTGATACCGGCTGTCTACCATGAGTTCAGGGCTTATGGCCATCGGCCCATCACCCGCAAGGCGACGACCCTGGCAATGAGCGATGATGACTACGCCGTCAAAATACCGATGGTCCCCTTGGCGGATCGGGACACATGGGGTTTGATAGATGCCATCATCGACCGCTATGGCGCTGTCGATGCCCAGGAGCTATCGCGCATGACCCATCTGGAAGGTTCTGCGTGGGCTACGGGCGGCGGTGCCGACGGCACGGTAATCACCGCTGAACAAATTCGCAACGATCCTTCGATCCAATAAGTCCAACGATGGCCGATTTGCCTTCCAATCCGCCAAGCACGCCAGCGATAGATTGGAAGGAACAGATCCGTGGCAAGCAATCGTCCTCCACCGCCCATCAAGAGTCGGCCGTTGATGACGGGGCATCTCTGGACGGTGAGGATGCGCCGCCCTCCGGAAAATTCCCGGACGAGCTTCGCGACGAGAAGATTGCCGACATGCGGGCGAATCGGCAACTGCGCGAGAAGTTCGCAAACAAAGCCTATCGATTGGCTGTCGGATGCCTTGGGTGTTGGGGGGTCTTGCTGGCTGCACAGGGTTTCGTAAAAGCATGCTTCGGCATTGAGCTGTGGACCGAGAAAGTGATCATTGCCGTGACGACAGGGGTGACGGTCAGTGTTTTGGCGGCCTTTTTGGGAGTGATCCGCGGCCTTTTCCCGCACCGGGAAAGACAAAAGTAGCGGTTTCACCCCGTTTTCCGGCCCCATACCGTGTCGGCATTGGGCCCACACTGCCTTCTCGTCGTGGGGCCTGCCTCTTGTGATCGTCGATCCGCTGAGGCAACAGCGCGCCTGCTCGCCATGGCGGCCCGTTGCTACGGGAAGGACTCGGCCGCATGGGGCTGGCGACGAACAACCGCCACACCCCCAGGCCCATGGTCAGCGCCAACATGGTGGTGGCGCGCTGGCAGTACAGGCCAAGACCAGTGGCACTCGGGATGCGCCGCAGACCAGCGTCGCCAGGCTTGCGATGACCATGCCCATGGTGCCGCTCCGGCACTCCAGGGTGGGTTGAGGAGAGGCAAAAGATGGATGGCAACGGATGGAGTCACTTTCGCGCATCAGAAAACGCGGATGCGCATGAACCACTGCATCGCCAGCAGGCCGAGCACGAAACCGACCCCGCCGTAAATGATGGACTGCAGCAGGCGGTTGGTGCGCTTTTGCGCATCGAGCAGTTCGCGCAGAACCTGCTGCTGCTCCGCAGGGGGCTGGCGCAGCACGCCATGGAGCAGGCGCGGCAGTTCGGGCAGCAGCTTGGCGTAATGCGGTGCTTCGGCCCGTAGCTGGCGCCACAGGCGCTGTGGCCCCATTCGTTCGAGCATCCACTTTTCCAGGAAGGGCTTGGCGGTGCTCCACAGGTCGAGTTCCGGATCGAGCTCCCGGCCCAGGCCCTCGATGTTGAGCAAGGTTTTTTGCAGCAGCACCAGTTGGGGCTGGATCTCGACGTGAAAGCGGCGCGAGGTCTGGAACAGGCGCATCAGCACCATGCCCAGCGAGATCTCCTTGAGCGGCCGATCAAAGTACGGCTCGCACACGGCGCGGATGGCCGATTCGAGGTCGTTGGCCCGGGTCTCGGGAGGCACCCAACCGCTTTCGATATGCAACTCGGCCACACGCTTGTAGTCGCGGCGAAAAAAGGCCACGAAGTTCTGCGCCAGATATTCCTTGTCCGATTCGGTCAGCGTGCCCACGATGCCGAAGTCGAGCGAGATACAGCGCCCGAAAGTGGCCGGCTCCAGGCTGACCTGTATGTTGCCCGGGTGCATGTCGGCATGAAAGAAGCCGTCGCGGAACACCTGCGTGAAAAAGATCGTGACGCCGTCGCGCGCCAGCTTGGAGATGTCCGCCCCGGCTTGGCGCAGGCGCTCGATCTGGCTGATCGGCACGCCGTTCATGCGCTGCATCACCATCACCTCGGGGTGGCAGAAATCCCAGAAAACCTCCGGTATCAGCACCAGGTCCAGGCCCTGCATGTTGCGGCGCAGTTGCGCGGCATTGGCCGCCTCGCGCACCAGGTCGAGCTCGTCGTGCAGGTAGTTGTCGAACTCGGCCACCACCTGGCGCGGTTTGAGGCGCTTGCCGTCGGCAGACAGGCTCTCCACCCAGCCGGCCATCATGCGCATCAGGCTCAGGTCTTTTTCTATCACCGCCAACATGCCCGGGCGCAGCACCTTGACCGCCACCTCGCGCTCGATGCCCTGGCGGTCCCGCAGCGTGGCGAAATGCACCTGCGCGATCGAGGCGCTGGCCACCGGCACGCGCTCGAACGCGCCAAAGACCTGATCCACCGGGCGGTGAAACGCGCGCTCGATGGTGGCGATGGCGATCTCGGGCGCAAAGGGCGCCACCCGGTCTTGCAGCCGCGCCAGTTCGTCGGCGATGTCGGCCGGCAGCAGGTCGCGCCGTGTCGAGAGCACCTGACCGAACTTGACGAAGATCGGCCCCAGGCGCTCCAGCGCCTCGCGCAGGCGCTGCCCGCGCGGCGCGTCCAGACGGCGCCCGACGGACACCATGCGCGCCAGCAACCGCAGCCCGGGCTTTTGAAAGCTGTCGAGCACCAGCCCATCGAGGCCAAACCGGAACACCACCCACAAGATGGTCGCGCCCCGCAGAAAGCGCTTCATGCGTCGGCCCGGTCGGTGCCATTGGCCGGCACTGGCGCTGCCGCAGGAGGCTGTGCCGGCGGCGCCCGGCGCGCGCCCACGAACTGGCGCAGGGCCTGCGCCGCACGGCGGGCAAGCTGCGCCAGCATATGCGCGGGCATGTCGCCGATCACGCGCGCCAAGTCTTCCTCCGGCTCCCAGCGCACATGGTCCGCGAGCCAGTTGATGTCGGCGGCCAGTTGCACATCGCCTTCGATGCGGATGGCCGGCTTGTCGCCGCGCAACGCGCCCTGGGCCAACGCAAGCGCCGAGGGCTCGGACAGCTCCAGCCGCAGATCCGGCGCAGCCGTCTCGGGGGCCAGGTCGAACAGCCCGGCCGGCGTGATCAGCAGCGCCAGCGACCAACTGCGCCATTGCACGCGGGCCACGCGGCCTTTTTGCCGCAGCAAGCGCTCCATGGCCTGCTTTTCCTGCATCAGCACATGGTTGAGAAACAGCACCATGCGCTGCTGCATCTCATGCACCAGCCATTGCGGCGGTGGTTGCGGGCCGGCGGCCACGCGCGCGAGCAGGCCGTTCAGCAAGGAAAAAGGGGACTGTGGTGTTGCCATGGTCCCCCGATTATTCCCTGAACCGCAAGCCCGCCGGACGAGCGAAGAAGCCCGATGGCCTGGATTCTTACTGCAATGCCTGCACCCCGGCCACCAGCCAGCCGGTGCTGCCGGCCTTGGACTTGGTCATGTTCCAGACCTCACGGAAGGGGCTGGCGCCGGCCGATGGCTCTTCACGGATCATGCCGGAGAACTCGACGCTGGCCATGTAGCAGTCGGCCTGGTCTTCGATGCCCAGCAAGCGGGCCTCGATCATCACCGCCTCGGTCTGCTGGCTCTGCGCACCATGCTGCGCTTCGCGCTCGGCCAGTTGCGCGCGGATCTCGCCGAGCATGTCGTCGGTCATCATGGAGCGCAGCGTGCTGATGTCCGAACGGTCCCAGGCCGCTTGCAGCGTGACGAAATTGCGCTTGGCCGCAGCCAGAAAGCCGTCCGTGTCGAAGCCCTCGGGCACACCCCAATTCTGCGCACCGGCCAAGCCCGAGCCGATCACCACCCCTGCGGCCGGCTGGCGGCCAGCCATGCCGCTGCCCTCCCAGGGGCGCGCCGAGGCGTCGTTGCCCACGTTGTGGGGGCTGTACTGCACGGGCGCCTGCGCGGCCTGCGGCGAGCTTGCGCCCGCACCCTGCAAGGCCAGCCCGGAGCCGCCCGCGCCGCCTTGGCGGGCACGCAGCACCATCCTGTAGACGGCATAGGCCAGCATGGCGAGCAGCGCGATCATCAGGAACTGGCCAAAGCCTGCGCCCAGGCCCAGCGAATGCGCCAGCCAGGCCAGGCCCAGACCCGCCGCCAGACCGCCGAGCATCGCGCCCCAGGGCTTCGTCGCCGGTGCGGCCGCTGCCGGCGATGTTGCCGGCTTGGCGGCGTTCTGGGCTGGCGCTCCCGGACTGGCCGGCGGCGTTGCCGCCTCGCGCTGCGTCACGTTGCCCGATTGCCTGCCCATGGACTTGCCACCCCCGAGCCGCTTGGCGTCGGCATCGGCATGTGCCAGCACCAGCAGCGCGACCAACACCACAGACCACAGTTTCATCATGTCATTTCTCCATCACGTTAACACTTGTCACTTGAGCAGGAATCGCAGCATTGGTTCAACCACCGGCTCAACATTTGATGCCGACATGCAAGGCCACGATGCCCCCTGTCATATTGTGATAGTCCACATGCCCGAAGCCGCTTTGCTGCATCAGGCGCTTGAGCGCCTCCTGCCCGGGGTGCATGCGGATCGACTCGGCCAGGTAGCGGTAGCTGGCCTCGTCGCCGGCCACCCACCGGCCCAGCCGGGGCAGCACCTTGAACGAATACCAGTCGTAGGCCTTTTGCAACGGCCGGACCACCTTGGAAAACTCCAGCACCAGCAGCTTGCCGCCGGGCCTGAGCACACGGCACATCTCGGCCAGGGCCTGGTCCTTGTGCGTCATGTTGCGCAGGCCGAAGGCCACGCTCACCAGATCGAAACGCGCATCGGGGAAGGGCAGTTGCTGCGCATCACAGACCAGGGTGGGCAGCAGCACGCCGGCGTCGATCAGGCGGTCGCGGCCCAGGCGCAGCATGGCTTCGTTGATGTCGGTGTGGAGCACGCACCCCGAGGCTCCCACCTTCTTGGCAAACGCCAGCGCCAAATCGCCCGTGCCGCCGGCAATGTCGAGCACCTGACTGCCTTCGCCCAGACCGGCCGCGAGCACGGCGCAGGCTTTCCAGACGCGGTGCAGGCCCGCCGACATCAGATCGTTCATCAGGTCGTACCGGGGGGCGACGGAGTCGAACACGGCACGCACCTGGCCTGCCTTTGCCTGCTCGTCAACCGACTGGAAACCGAAATGCGTGGTGTTCATAAAAGTCATTGCCGCGACAGCCCTGCGGATGGGCAGGGGTGCTGCCGCGCCCAGCCCGCACCATTCTGAAGCAAGATGGCCGCTGGTGCAAGCATATATTGTGCGGACAGCTATTTTTTCAATAGCGCCCCGGGAATCGCGGGGGTTGGCTGCGGGTTGTGCGTGTGGCTCCAGCATGTCCAATCGAACTGCTGGGGGCTTGTTTCTTCCCATTGCAGGGTCGCCGCTGTGGCCGGGTAGACCGCCAGGGTCAGTGTCTGATTCTGGCCCACCATGGCCACACTGCGTGCATCATCGCACGGCGTGAAGCGGATGGACCTCATCGGCGGTCGGTCCGGCCCCGCTTGCTTGAGCCAGGCTTCTTTCAGGGTCCACTGCGCATAAAACCAGGACTGCTGCTCCTGCGGCGTTTTCCCGCTCCACCTTGGCAGGGCCGAGGGTTCATGCAGCCATTCAATCAGGGCGGGAAAGTCGCGTGCACGGTCGCAGCGTTCCACGTCCACGCCCACGGGCTGCCGTGCTACCGCACAGGCGAGCCAGTCAGCGCTGTGGCTCAAGGAAAAATGCCAGTCTCCGAAGTCCATGCGTTCGGGCATGGCCAGGATTCGGGGCGCAGCATCATCCGGCGCGGACAGGACGTAATCTTGCCAATGCCCCCCTGCCCGGGCCGCCAGGCATTGGCGCGCCAGCCAGTGTCCTGCGATGAACTGGGCACGCCGGCGCAGCGCCGTCATGGTGGCCAGGCGCGTTTGCTCCGGTTTGCTGAGCCAGCGCAGACCCAGGCCAGACAGGCCCGCATGGAGGGCGTCGACACTCTGGAGCGTGAGGCTGATGATCCTGTCGCCCGGGATCATGCCTAGTGTCGCGTCACCGATCATCTGTCGGTCTGCGCTGGCCATCGAACCGCATCGCGGCGTTGCATCGCTTGCCAATACGCTCGGTATTGGCAAGCGATGCGCCTTGCGCTGCGCTCCGATGGCTGCGCGCAGCCTACGACATCTGATCCGTGACGCGACACTAGTCTGGCGCCATGCGCTGGGGCAATGCCCGCCTTGGCCGGCCGTCAATCAGAGCTTGAACAGCTCGGTGCGGATGGCTTCTTGCAGACCCTGCACCCATTTGTTGTAGGAAGGGTGGATGAGCGGCTGGCCGCCATTCGGGTCGTAGTTCATGCCGATGCTGTTCTGATAGGCCAGCGAGTATTTTTCGGACGTATAGGCAATCAACACCATGACGGTGTGCTTGCCGCGAACATTCACTGTCGCCAGCAGTTGGCCGTCCCCCTGCTCGGCCGTGGTCCAGCCCTTTGCGGCTGCGCCGACCATGATGGCCTGCTTGACCTGGCAGAGGGGCGTCGTAACAGACCACCAGCACCTCGATGGCGCCGTCTGCCAGCAGCGCAGCGGCTTCGGTCAGTGCGGCTGCGGCGCTGGCGCGGCCCGCTGCAACGACCACCGTATTGCTCGTGTGTCCCCGTGCGATCGAATACAAAGCGGATATGGCGTTGTGCACGGAAAGACCAAATCCGGTGGGCGACAAAGGCTGCCCCCGCACCAGATCGCCCAACAGCGACAGGCTCCGCTCTGCATCGCCATAGCGCGAAGCAAACACCATCGGCGCCTGGGCTGCGGGCTGGCACCAATAGGCGACTTGGCAGGCCAGACGCCCCAAACGGTCCACGCGGCGGCGCATCATGGCCGGCATTTCAGCCAACGCCGGCACGGTGGCTACGGTCGGCCGGGGAAGTGGCGCAAAGCCTTCGGCCCACCTGAGCCAGGCAGCACGATCGATCAGGCCATCGGCATACGCCGACCATTCGAGAATGATGAACTCGAACGGCGCAGCAGACCCGTGGGCGGATGGCTTCACCCTCGATCGGGCCGGCATGTGCGTGGTTCTTCCAGATTGATTGCGTGGGGCGGGCCTGTGGTGCGCGAAGACCCGCAGTCTGCGTCCTGCGCCCGTTCGCCGATCGCGCCTTGGCGCGGTCGAGACCCGGGCTGCGCAGGTTCGCAGCGCAAGGCGTGGCGCTCAGTGGTCGGCGCAGGCATGGCCTGCGGCCTTGGGGGCCATCGGCGCATCGCGCTCGACACCCGCTGCGGCCAGCCGTTCGATGTACCGTGCCCACAGCGCCTGCTGCTGCTGGCCCAGTTCGTAGAGGTAGTCCCAACTGAAAAGGCCGCTGTCATGGCCGTCGGAGAATGTCGGCTTGACGGCGTAGTTGCCCACCGGCTCCAGGTTGACCAGGGTGACATCGCGTTTGCCGGTCTGCAGCACCTGCTGGTCCGGCCCGTGGCCCTGCACCTCGGCCGAGGGTGAATACACGCGCAGCAATTCGAACGGGATGCGGAACTTGGCGCCATCGGAGAACGCCACTTCGAGCACCCGCGACTTCTGGTGCACCGTCAGTGCCTGCGGCGTGGGCGCGCCGGCTTTCAAACCTGCCATGGGATCACCTTGTGAAAATGCGGGTCGACGACCACGGGGATTGTCCGGGATGCAACGCCTCATCTGCCGGCGGTCGGTGTTTTCCCTACCGAAGACGCCTTGCCACGCTCTTTCGCTGCGCTATGCTCGGGGCCTGGTTGTTCAACAATGTTGGCCCGTCGGCCACCGCCTGACGATGGTTTTACGGCAAAGGCAAGCATGTCCAGTCACCCCGCAGCGTATCAGGTCAGCAAGGGCTCGGCCCTGAGCGTGGACCGGGCTTTTTACCGCACGCTGATCGCCGAGCGCGCGCAGCGCCGATTGCTCGCCGCGCATGTGGTCCCGATCCGCAGCGGCTTTGCCTGGAAGGTGCCGGCCGGCCATCTGTTTCGCATCGTCACCCTCGAAGGCCCGCAGGTCGCCGACTTGAACCTCTGGAATCTGCACAACCCGCGCGAGCGCATGTGGGCCGCGCGCACGCGGCAGTTGCAGCAGGCGCATGTCAGCACGCACGACCGGCTCTGGTCGACGCTGCCCTATCTGCGCCCGCTGGCCACCATCACCGAAGACACGCTGGCGGGCTACGGCGCAGACCACGACGGCGCCCGCGTGCACGATCTGCTGGGCACCCGCTGCGACCCCTATGTGAACCGGCTGCTGACGGGCCAGGACTTTCACTTTCACTGCCACTCGAACCTGACCCGCGCGATTGCGCCGCATGGCCTGACCGAGTTCGATGTGCATGACGTGCTCAACGTGTTCCAGGTCACGGGCCTGAACGATGACGACAAGTACTTCATGAAGGCTTGCCCGGCGCAGCCTGGCGACTTTCTGGAGTTCTTCGCCGAGATCGACCTGCTGTGCGCCATCTCCACCTGCCCCGGCGGCGATTTGTCGGTGCCGATGTGGGGGCCGCAGGCGCGCGATCCGGTCGATGTCTGCAGGCCGCTGGGCGTCGAGGTCTACGCGCTCGACCCGGCGCTGCTGCAAGGCTGGACGGCGCCCGAAGTTTCCCCGTACCGGGGCGTCCACGGCCTGCATCCGGAAAAAGTCGCGTGGTCATCACGACGCCCGTGACCCCGACGCTGCCGCTGGCGCAGCGGATCAACCACCGGCTGCGCGACGACATCATCGACGGCAAGCTGCCGCCCGGCACGCAGTTGGTCGAAGTCGAGCTTGCCGCGACCTACGGCGCGTCGCGCAACACCATCCGCGAAGTCCTGCACCAGTTGGGCCACGAGGGCTTGGCCACCTTCGTGCGCCACAAGGGCGTGATCGTGCGCCGCATGGAACGCAAGGATCTGCGTGCCATCTACGCGGCGCGGCGCGCGCTGGAGTTGCAGGCCGTCAGCGGCGAGCGCGCGCTCAAGCCCGCGCTGCTGGACAAGATGCTGGCCGCCAACCAGGCGGCCGAGCGCGCGCTGGCCAGGCAGGACTGGCGCCGCGTCGGCACGCTCAGCCTGCAGGTGCACCAGCATCTGGTCGCGCAGTTGGGCAGCCGGTTGCTCGACGAGTTCTTTCGCACGCTGTGCGCGCAACTGCGTCTGGTGTTCGCTTCGGAAGTGGACGAAAGCCGCATTCAGACATCGGACTGGATCGCACGCGAACGCCTGATCCACGGCCTGCTGGTGCAAGGCCAGCGCAACGCAGCGGCGCTGGCGCTGGCGCGCTACCTGGACGATTCGGAGCGCATACTGACCGGCGTCCTGGCCCGGCTGAAAAACCGGCAAGGCCCATAAGCCCGTAACGGCCCCTGATACGCGCAGCAGCACCGGCACGCGCACCGGACGCCGCGCCGCGCATGAAAAGGCTGACACCCGGCGCCAGCAGCACCAGGGCCTTGAGGCCAATCACCACGGCTTGCGCCCCCTCTGCATGGGAATGCAACTGCGCATCGGCCGCCATCGCATCGATGGACAAACGGAGGTGGCGTGGCCGCATCGACAGGTTCTGATGGGTGTACTGCAGCCCATCAGACCGCCAGCGCCAAAACCAGCGTGCGGCGCACCCTCGCTGAACTGCCGGAACCATGAGGGATGACCGCCAGCGGGAATCGCCCGCAAGCAACTGGCGCCCCCATCGCGACATGGACGGTGCACGGGCCGAAGGCGGGGCCTTTGCCGGGCACGGCGCAGGGTGGGCCATCCACATCGCCCGCCATGGGCTTCACCATCCGGGCCATCCGGGCCGAATGGCCGACCTTTGCACGGACCAAAAGCGCGATGAAAGCCCGTGCGGCAGGTGCATGGCATCGTCCGAATGGTCGAGGGGCAGGCTCAGGCGCGTGCATGGGCTTGGCCGACGGGCTGGCCAGCCATCTGCATATGGCGGAGGAAGCCCTTGATCCGTGGGTCTTCACTGGCCAGCAACCGGGCCGGTGGCGCATCGAGCAGCACGCGGCCGCTGTCCATGAACAGCACACGGTCGGACACGCTGAAGGCGAAGCCCATCTCATGCGTCACGATCAGCATCGTCATGCCCTCGCGCGCCAGCGTCTCCACCACTTTGAGCACCTCGGCCACCAACGGCGGATCGAGCGCCGATGTCGGCTCGTCCAGCAGCATGATCGATGGCCGCATGGCCAGCGCGCGGGCAATGGCCACGCGCTGCTGTTGGCCGCCGGACAGTTGGTGCGGGTATTTGTGGGCGTGATCGAGCATGCCCACCTTGTCCAGCAGCGCCAGCGCTTGGCAGCGCAGGTCCGCGAACTTGCCGCGCCGGTGGTAGCTGGGCGCGAGCAGCACGTTGTGCAGCACGGTTTTGTGCGGGAACAGGTTCAGGCCCTGGAACAGCATGCCGACGCCCAGGACGCGCGCGCCGGGGCTGGACGAGCGTGTCGCGTCCAGGAACGGCTGCCCGTGCAGCAGCACGCGCCCGCCATCGAGCGAGGCCAGGCCGTTGAGCGTGCGTATCAGCGTGGTCTTGCCCGAACCGGACGGCCCGATGATGCTGATCACCTCGCCTGGCCGCACCGCCAGGTCGATGCCCTCGAGCACCTCATGCCCGCCCAGGCGTTTGCGCGCGCCCTGGACTTGCAGCGCATATTCGGCGCCCCGGACGCCAGGGCTGGCCCGTGGCCGGCTGTCCTTGGCGCGCAGCGCAGCGAGCGTGCGTCGATCCAGCGCCAGGGGCCGGGGCTTGCGGCGCAGGATGTTCATATGCGCTTCCAGCGCGCCGAGCAGTTTGTCGAAGACGGTGACGATCAGCACGTAGTAGAAGGCCACCGCCAGCATGGTCTCGAACACCAGGAAGTTCTGCGTGTACAGCCGCTGGCCGACCAGCAGTATCTCCGCCAGCGAGATCACCGACACCAGCGAGGTCATCTTGGCAATGGTGATGAACTCGTTGCTCAGCGCCGGCAGCGCAATGCGCAGCGCCTGCGGAATCACGATCATGCGCTGTATGCCGGCGCGACCGATGCCCAGCGCGCGGCCAGCCTCGATCTGCCCGGGCGGCACGCCCAGGATGCCGCCGCGGTGGATTTCGGCGATGAAGGCCGTCTCGCTGACCACCAGGGCCGTCAGCCCGGCGTAGAACGGATCGGACAGCAGCACGCCCGACGCCGGAAATACCTGCGGCAGGTTGTAGGTGAACACCAGCAGCACCAGCAGCGGCAGGCTGCGAAAAAACCAGATATACAGGCCCGCCAGCCGGCGCAGCACCGGGCTGCCCGACTGCTTGCCCAATGCCAGCCCAAAGCCGGCGACCAGGCCCATGCACCAGGTGGCGATGCTCAGCTCGACCACCACCCGACAGGCGCTCCAAAAATCCCTGTCCCACAACAGACCGAGCGCGTAGTCCGCATCGAAGTGCATGTGGCTGGCCTGCTGCGCACCGTGGCGTCATTTTGGCGGCACGGCCAGCGCGGCCTCGATATCGGCCGGCGAAGGCGGCTGCAGCCCATAGCGCGACAACAGCGCCGCATACTCGCCGCTGGCGCGCGCCTGGTCCAGGGCCTGCTGGAGCTGGCCTTGCAGTTGCCGGGCATCCCTGTGCAGGCCCAAGCCGATCACCACCGGATACAGCAGCGCGGTGGAGCTCAACTTCACGGCGTTGTTCGTCTGCGCGAGCATGGCGTGCGCCACCGCTGCGTCTTCCATCATCGCGTCGGCCGCCTGCGAGCGCAGCGCCATCAGGGCCTCCGGCGAGCTCGGAAATTCCAGCACCTCGATGGCGCGCCGGCCCGTCGGCTGGCACAGCTCGCGCGTTACCTTGTGCAGTTTCGGCGTCCAGGATGCGCCCTTGATCGACGCCACGCGCTTGCCGCAAAGCGCCTGCGGTGTGGCGGGCGCATCGCTGCTCGCGGCCGGCACCAGCAGCGCGGCGCCGGTCTTGAGGTAGGCAATGAAGTCGATCAGTTTGGCGCGCTCCGGCGTCATGTACAGCGCCGACGCCACGATGTCGAAGCGGTGCGCCCGCAGGCCCAGGATCAGGTCCGGGAAACGGGTATCGACGAACACCGGCTGCAGCGACAGCTTGGCCGCCAGCAAGCGCGCAAAGTCGGCGTCGAAACCGGCCGGCTTGCCGGCCTCGAAGAAGGCATAGGGCGGATAGGTGAGATCGGAGCCGACGGTCAGGCGGCCCTCGACGATGCCCGATGCCGCAAGCGCCCAGGCACCGGGGCTGCACAGCGCGATGGCGGCAAGCGCACGGGCCGCGCGCTGGAACGGAGCACGCACGCTGGCCGCGCGCCTGAATGGGGCAAGCGCGCTGGCCGCGCGCTGGAGCCGGATCAGCAAGACGGAATCGCGCATCGGTTTTCCCCCTGTCGGATGTCCTGAAAGAGCGGCGCCAGCGCCGGGCTTGCGTGGCCTGTCCGGAAGGGCTTGCAGCGCTCGTGATTGTTGAACAATCTCTGTCGATTCTGCGCTCCCGGAACCCGCCGGCAGTATGGGTGTTTTCCCGTAGCGCAGGCCCGGGGCGCTAGTGTCGTGTCACCGATCAGATGTCGTAGGCTGCGCGCAGCCATCGGAGCGCAGCGCAAGGCGCATCGCGCAGCCCATACCGAGCTGTATTGGCCAGCGATGCAACGCCGCGATGCGCTTCGATGGCCAGCGCAGACCGACAGATGATCGGTGACGCGACACGAGTCGCCAGCGTTGGCCTGGACGAAGCCGCCGGCGCCGGGCGTTGCCTCGGTTACCTCGGTTACCTCGGCGACCTCGTGCCGGGCGCCGTGCCGCTGCGCCTGAAGTGCCCCCGATCGCCGGGCACGGCGGCCATCACACCAGCACCCGCTCGATGCCCCCGTCATTGGCGCGCTGCACATAGCCGGGCAGCCAGTCGTGGCCCAACAGGGCGCGGGCCATTTCGACCACGATGTAGTCGGCTTCGAGCAAGCCGTTTTGCAGGTCGTCCCGGTAGCGGTTCAGGCCCTGCAGGCAACTGGGGCAACTGGTCAGGATTTTGATGTTCTGCGGCGCGGCGCCGCTGGCGCGCAGACTGGCTTCGTTGCTTTTGATCTCCTCTTCCTTGCGAAAACGCACCTGGGTCGCAATGTCGGGCCGGGTCACGCCCAGCGTGCCGGATTCGCCGCAGCAGCGCTCGCTTTTGAGCACCCGGTTGCCCAGCAGCGCCTGCACCGTCGTCATGGAATCCTGGCGTTTCATCGGGTTGTGGCAAGGCTCGTGGTACAGGTAGGCGCCCTGGTCCTGCAAGCGCAGGCCCTTGTCGAGCAGGTATTCGTGGATGTCGATGGTGCGGCTGCCGGGGAATATCTTGTCGAATTCGTAGCCCTGCAACTGGTCGTGGCAGGTGCCGCAACTGACCACCACGGTCTTGATGTCCAGGTAGTTGAGCGTGTTCGCCACGCGGTGGAACAGCACCCGGTTGTCGGTGATCATTTTCTCGGCCCGCTCGAACTGGCCCGCGCCGCGCTGCGGGTAGCCGCAGCACAGATAGCCGGGCGGCAGCACGGTCTGCACGCCCACATGCCAGAGCATGGCCTGCGTGGCCAGGCCCACCTGGCTGAACAGGCGCTCGGAGCCGCAGCCGGGAAAGTAGAACACGGCCTCGGTCTCGGCCGTGGTGGTCTGCGGGTTGCGGATGATGGGGACGTAGTTCTTGTCCTCGATGTCCAGCAGCGCGCGCGCCGTCTTCTTGGGCAGGCCGCCGGGCAGTTTCTTGTTGATGAAGTGGATCAGCTGCTCCTTGACCGGCGCAGCGCCCACCGTGGCCGGCGGCTTGTCCGTCTGCTGGCGGCCCATTGTGCGCAGCAGGTCGACGGCCAGGCGCTGGGCCTTGAAGCCCAGGTCCACCAGGCCCCGGCGCAGGAGCCGGATGCTGTCCGGGTTGGTGGCGTTGAGCATGGCCATGGCCAGCGCATGGCCCGGGCGCCAGCTTTGCTTGTCCATCTTGCGCAGCAGGTTGCGCATGTTCATCGTGACCGCGCCGAAGTCGATTTTCACCGGGCAGGGGCTTTCGCATTTGTGGCAGACCGTGCAGTGGTCGGCCACGTCCTCGAACTCCTGCCAGTGCTTGATGCTCACGCCACGGCGCGTCTGCTCTTCGTAGAGGAAGGCTTCGACCAGCAGCGAGGTGGCCAGGATTTTGTTGCGCGGGCTGTACAGCAGGTTCGCGCGCGGCACATGCGTGGCGCATACCGGCTTGCATTTGCCGCAGCGCAGGCAGTCCTTGATCGAATCGGCAATCGCGCCGATGTCACTTTGCTGCATGATCAGCGACTCGTGGCCCATCAGGCCGAAGCTGGGCGTGTAGGCCCGGCTCAGGTCGGCCGCCAGTGCTTGATCGGCTTGTGTAGCCTGCTCCTCGTTTCGCAGCAATTTGCCTCGATTGAAATGCCCGTGCGGGTCCACCTCGCGCTTGTACCGGGCAAACGGGAGCAGTTCTTCGTCGCTCAGAAACTGCAACTTGGTGATGCCTATGCCATGCTCGCCCGAGATCACGCCGTCGAGGCTGCGCGCCAGCGCCATGATGCGCGCTACCGCCTGGTGCGCGGTTTGCAGCATGTCGTAGTCGTCGCTGTTGACCGGCAGGTTGGTGTGCACGTTGCCGTCGCCGGCGTGCATGTGCAGCGCCGCCCACACGCGGCCCTTGAGCACGCGCTGGTGGATGGCCGTGGCCTGGTCGAGGATGGGCTGGAATGCCGCCCCGCAGAAGATGCCCTGCAGCGGCGCGCGCAATTGGGTCTTCCAACTGGCCCGCAGCCTGTGGTCTTGCAACTGCGGGAACAAGGTTGCAATGTCCTGCAGCCATGCCGACCACTGCGCGCGCACCTGGGCCACCAAGGCCAGCGCCTGGGCCACGCGGTCTTCCAGCAGTTCGGCCGACGGTATCTGGCTGGTCTCGTCATGCTGGCCCAGCGGCAGTTGGCCGCGCTGGAAAAATGCGCTGAGCGCATCGCACAGACTGATCTTGTTGCGCAGGCTCAGCTCGATGTTGATGCGCTCGATGCCGTCGGTGTACTCAGCCATGCGCGGCAGCGGGATCACCACGTCCTCATTGATCTTGAAGGCGTTGGTGTGGCGGCTGATGGCGGCCGTGCGCTTGCGGTCGAGCCAGAACTTCTTGCGCGCCTCGGGGCTGGTGGCGATGAAGCCCTCGCCGCTGCGCGAGTTGGCAATGCGCACGACCGCGCTGGCGGCGCGCGCCACGGCGTCGGCGTCGGCGCCGGCGAGGTCGCCAAACAGCACCATCTTGGGCAGGCCGCCGCCATGCTTGCGGCTCTTGGTGGCGTAGCCCACGGCCTTCAGATACCGGTCGTCCATATGCTCCAGGCCGGCCAGCAGCACGCCCGAGCGTTTTTGCTCGGCGAACATGAAGTCCTTGATCTCGACGATGCTGGGCACGGCGTCCCTGGCGCTGCCAAAGAACTCCAGGCACACGGTGCGCTGGTGCCCGGGCATGCGGTGCAGCACCCAGCGCGCGCTGGTGATCAGGCCGTCGCAGCCCTCCTTCTGGACGCCGGGCAGGCCCGAGAGGAACTTGTCGGTCACGTCCTTGCCCAGGCCCGCCTTGCGAAAGCTCTTGCCGGGGATGTCCAGGCGCTCGGTGCGCACCGGCGTCCGGCCATCGGCCTCGAAGTACTGCAGCTCGAAGCTGGCCATGTCCGCATCATGGATCTTGCCCATGTCGTGGGCGATGCGGGTGACTTCGAGCCACTGCGCATCGGGCGTGACCATGCGCCAACTGGCCAGGTTGTCCAGCGCCGTGCCCCAGAGCACGGCTTTCTTGCCGCCGGCGTTCATCGCGATGCAGCCGCCGACGCACGCGGCCTCGGCGCTGGTCGGATCCACGGCAAACACAAAACCCGCGCGCTCGGCCATGTCGGCCACGCGCTGGGCGACCACGCCGGCTTCGGTCCAGACGGTGGCCACCTCATGGTCCAGGCCCGGCAACTGGCGCATCTGCACCCCGGTCATGGCGTCGAGCTTTTCGGTGTTGATCACCGCGCTCATGCCGGTCAGCGGCACCGCGCCCCCGGTGTAGCCCGTGCCGCCGCCACGCGCAATGATGGTCAGACCCAGGTCGATGCAGCCCTTGACCAGCGCGGCCAGTTCGGCCTCGGTGCCGGGCGTGAGCACCACGAAGGGGTATTCCACGCGCCAGTCGGTGGCGTCGGTCACATGGCTCACGCGCGCCAGGCCGTCGAATTGGATGTTGTCCTTGGCCGTCAGGCGCCCGAGCGTTTTGCGCGCCTGGCGGCGCAGCCGGGCCACCTGCCCGAAACTGGCATCAAACCCGGCCACTGCGCGGCGCGCGGCCACGACCAGTTCGCCCACCAGCCGGTCGCGCTGCGCATCGTCGGCCGGCCGGCGGCGTTTTTCGATCTCGCCCAGGCGGTGCTGCAACGCATCGACCAGCAGCTTGCGGCGCGCCGGGTCGTCCAGCAGGTCGTCTTGCAGATAGGGGTTGCGCTGCACCACCCAGATGTCGCCCAGCACCTCGTAGAGCATGCGGGCCGAGCGCCCCGTGCGGCGCTCATTGCGCAGTTGGTCGAGCGCCTCCCAGGCCGCAGACCCCAGCAGACGGATCACGATCTCCCGGTCGGAGAACGAGGTGTAGTTGTAGGGAATTTCGCGCAGACGCGCCGGCTCGGCGGCCTGCGCCGGCAAAGCCGCCAGCGCCATCGGGACATTCATCGGGGTCTACCTCGGGTGGGCGCTGCGCACGGGTCCATCCGTGATGGGCGCGCAGCCGCCCATGGGCTTAGGGGGCGCGATTTTATGCCAGCCGCTCCCCCGGCCCCGGTCCATGCGCCTGCCGGTGCCCGCGCGGCGCCGGCTTACACTCCCGGCACCCGCAGCCAGCGCACAGCCACCCCCGACAGCAGATGCAAGGGCAACTTTTCAGCCAAGACTTCCTGACGCGCGGTGTCCTGGCGACGCCCCCTTGCCAAGCCTTCGATGACCTGGCCTGCGCGGCTTTCACCGCCGCGTTGCGCAGCATCTACCAAAGTGCCGGACTCGATGCCGGCGCCACCATCGACGAAGCGCAGACCGAGTCCCTGGTCATCGACAAGGTGCTGGCGGCGCTGGGCTGGGGGGACGACTTTTTGCCCCAGGTCAACCTGTCCGGCAAACGTCGCCAAGATGTGCCCGACTACCTGCTGTTTGCCGATGGCGCGCAAAAAACCGCCGCCCTCGGGCAGCGCAAGGATGAGCTGCGCTACCGCCACGGCCTGGTCATTTTGGAGGCCAAGCGCTGGCTGCGCCCGCTCGACCGGGGCGATGGCGCCGAGCCTGCCGACCCTGACGCGCCGTCGAGCCAAATGCTGCGCTACCTCAGCCGTGCCGAACTGGTGTCCGAGCGTGCCGTCCAGTGGGGCATGCTCACCAACGGGAATGTCTGGCGCTTGTACTGGCAGGGCGCCCGTTCCCGCTCCGAGGAGTTTTTCGAGGTCGACGTCGCCGCCGCGCTGGGCCTGCCGGGCATCGAGCCAGAGTCGGACGAAATCGCCCCGGCCCATGCGCTGCGGCTGTTTTTCCTGTTCTTCCAGCGCAGCGCATTCCTGCCGCAAAGCTGGGACAGCGCGCATCGATCCTGGCATGCCTACGCCCTGAATGAAGCCCGGCTGTACGAAGAAAAGGTCGCGCAAGACCTGGGCGCGAGAGTGTTTGCCGACATCTTTGCGCAACTGGCCGATGCGCTGGCCCGGGGCGACCTGCACGCGCGCAGCCAGCGCATCGGCTACGGCCAGTTCACCCGCAGCCAGTACACGCCCGACTATCTGGACGAAGTGCGCGAAGCCGCGCTGGTGTTGCTGTACCGGCTGCTGTTCCTGTTTTACGCCGAAGACCGCAACCTGCTGCCGGTGCGCGATGCGCGCTACGCGCCCTACAGCGTGCGCCGCATCCGCGAAGAGGTGCGCGACAAGGTGGATGCGGGGGGCATGTTCTCCAGCACCGTCGGACGCATCTGGCTGCACCTTCAGGGAACGTTCACGCTGATCGACAAAGGCGACGACGATGTGGGCATGCCCGCCTACGACGGGGGGCTGTTCGAGCGCAGCCGCTCGCTGCTGCTGGAGCGCAGCAAAGTCCCCGACAAGGTGCTGGCCCCCATCATCGACGCCCTCTCGCGCCGCACCGAAGACCAGCGGCATGGCTGGATCAACTACCGCGACCTGGCCGTGGCCCACCTGGGGAGCATTTACGAGCGTCTGCTGGCCTACAGCCTGGTGCACGAGGTGCAGGCCAGGGACGACTACAAAGACAAGCCCGAGATCGACCGCATCATTGCCGCCCCGGCCAGTTTTGCGCGCAAGCTGTCCGGCAGCTACTACACGCACCACGACCTGGTGCGCCTGATCCTGCGCGAGTCCGTCGGCGTGCTGGCAACGCAGCGCCTCGATGCGTTCGAGGCGCTGCTGAAAAAGCTCGCCCGAAAAGCAGCGCTCAACCCCGCCGACCGGGAGACCCTGGACGCGCACGACCCGGCCAGCCAAATGCTGGAGCTCAAGATCTGCGACCCCGCGATGGGCAGCGGCCATTTCCTGGTGGCGCTGGTCGACGACCTGGCCGACCGGGTGCTGGAAGCCACCACGACGGCCGCCTTGCATGCCAACGCCCAACCCTGGGCCGCGCATCTGGTCGAGCGCGGGCGCCCCTGGCAAAGCCCGGTGCTGGCACGCATCAGCCATATCCGCCGCAGCATACAGACGACGGCCAGAACCCATGGCTGGGCCGTGACCGAGGCGCAGCTCGACGACCGCCACATCGTGCGCCGCATGATCCTGAAGAAGACCATCTTCGGGGTCGACAAAAACCCGATGGCCGTGGAACTGGCCAAAACCGCCCTGTGGCTGCACACCTTTACGGTCGGCGCCCCGCTGAGTTTTCTCGACCACCACCTGAAAGTCGGCGACAGCCTGCACGGAGAACGGCTGCCCGTGGTGCAACGCAACCTGCAAGCCCTGGGCGGCCTGCTGCTGCAAAGCGAGTTCGACCGTCTGGCCAAAGCCGCCGCCAACATTGCGCAAGTGGCCGACCTGACCGATGTCGACATTGCCGAGGCCCATCTTTCCAGACAACTGGCCGCCGAAGCCGATGCGCAAGTGGCCCCCATCCTGGCGGTGCTGGACTTTTGGCGCGCGCTGCGCTGGCTGGTGCCCGGCTGGCCTGTCGCCGAGGCCAGCCAGTTGCCCCGGCTGCTCCAACCCGCAGACGGCCAGCCGAACGCGCTGTTGCCGGGCATCACCCAACTGCTGGACCCCGGCCACAACCTGGTGGCAGTGCTGGGTGCGGGCCAATTGCCTGGCAGCGGCGGCGCCACCCAAGCGGCCAATGCGCTGATGGCGCAGGCCCGCCGACTGGCGGCGCGCGAGAGCTTCTTTCACTGGTGGACCAGTTTCCCCACGGTGTTTGGCGGGGGCGACAAGGCCCGGGCCACTCCCGGCGGATTCGACGCCATCATCGGCAACCCGCCGTGGGATCGCATCAAGCTGCAAGAGGTGGAGTGGTTTGCCGAGCGTGATCTGCACATCGCCGCCCAAACCCGCGCCGCCGACCGCAAACGGCTGATTGGCGCGCTGCAAAGCAAAAAATCCCCGCTGTGGCAAAGCTACTTGCAAGCCAGCGAGCGCGCCCAGGCCAACGCCCGCGTGCTGGGCAACGGCCGGCAGGGCAGCGGCGACTACCCGCTGCTCGGCGGGGGCGACATCAACCTCTACAGCCTGTTCGTCGAGCGCGCCCAGGCCCTCATCCACCCGCAAGGCGTGGTGGCCCTGCTCACCCCCAGCGGCATCGCCGCCGACAAAGGGGCCGCAGAGTTCATCCGCCACCTGAGCAGCACCGGCCGGCTGCACGCGCTGTTCGACTTTGAAAACCACAGGCGCTTCTTTCCCGATGTGCACAGCAGATTCAAATTCTGCGCGCTGGTGTTCGGCAAAGCCCCGCGCCTGACGGCGACCGAGCCAGCGCAGGCCCAGCCCAGCCGCTGCGCGTTTTACCTGCACAGCCTGGCCGAGCTCGACGAGCCGGGCCGCGTCCTGAGCCTCTCCAGCCAGGACTTCGCCCGCGTCAACCCGAACACCGGCGCCGCCCCGATCTTCCGCAACCAGCGCGATGCGGACATCACCCTCGGGCTTTACGCCCGGCACCCGGTGCTGGTCAGGCACGGCGCGCTGAGCAAGTCTTTGGGCCGGCAGCCGGACGACAAGGCATGGCCCGTCAAATACCAGCGCATGTTTGACATGACGAACGACTCGCACCTGTTCCTGAAAAAAGAGGAACTCGACCGGCAAGGCTGGACCCGGGCCGCCTTCAACCGCTGGGAAAAGGCCGACGGCGCAGGCGCCCGGGCGGCCTTGCCCCTGTACGAAGGCAAGATGGTGCAGATGTTCGACCACCGGGCGGCCGATGTCCTGGTCAATGCGGCGAACCTGAAACGCGCAGCACAGCCCGGGGCGCTGGCCGCCGGCGAAAAAGCAAACCCCGCGCGCTACCCCGAGCCCCAGTATTGGGTCGACGCCAACGACATCGCCCCGATCTGGCAGGGGCCATGGTGCATTGCCTACAAAAGCGTCACCGCGCCGAGCAACATGCGCACCATGATCGCCGCGCTACTGCCCCGCTGCGCAGTGGGCAACAGCATGGCCATGCTGCTGCCCGAGCGCGGCGCAGAACCAGGCTACGCCCGGTGGGCCGCCCTGCTGCTCGCGAACCTGTGCTCGCTGGCGTTCGACTTTGCCCTGCGGCAAAAGGTGCAGGGCCAAAACCTCAACTGGTTCATCGTCGAGCAAGCCGCCGTCATCGCAGCGCAGCGCTTTGACGCGCCATTGCCGGCCGCCTTCGCCGCCGCGATGCGCGCCGCCCAACTGATGAACGGCCGCCACGCGCACCCCACGGTGGCCGACTTCGTGCTGCCCCAGGTGCTGGCGCTGACCTATACCGCCCACGACATGGCCGCCTTCGCCCGCGACATGGGCTATGTGGACGCCGACGGCCAGGCGCTGGCGCCCCTGCCGTGGGACGAAGACCAGCGCCGCGCGCGCATGGCCGCGCTGGATGCGGTGTTTTTCCATCTGTACGGGCTGGGCGCCGAAGAAGTCCGCTACATGCTGGAGACCTTCCCCATCGTGCGTGAGCAAGACATGAAGATTTTTGGCAGCTACAAAACACAAACCGACATCCTGGCGCTGCTGCCGCTGCTGCAAGCGTGAACGGCAACGCCCCCCGAGGCGCCTGCGGCCGGGCCAAGCCTGCGGGGCCGCCGCCGCTTCAAAACAGCACGCGGCAGCGCAGCGTGCCGCGGACCCCGGCCAGCCGGTCCAGCGCCAGTTCGGAAGAAGCGGCATCGATGTCGATGACCACATAGCCAATCGTCTCATTGGTCTGCAGGTACTGGGCTGCGATGTTGATCCGGGTATCCGAAAAGATGCGGTTGATCTCGGACAGCACCCCCGGCATGTTGCGGTGGACATGCAGCAAGCGGTGCTTGCCGGGGTGGGCGGGCAGCGCCACCTCCGGGAAGTTGACCGACGAGGTGCTGGTGCCGTTGTCGCTGTACTTGACCAGCTTTTCCGCCACCTCCAGGCCAATATTGGCCTGCGCCTCCACCGTCGAGCCGCCGATATGGGGGGTCAGGATCACATTGTCCAGTCCGCGCAGCGGCGACAGAAACTCGTCCTGGTTGCTGCGCGGCTCGACCGGGAACACATCGATGGCGGCGCCCAACAGCCGGCCGGCCTTCAGGGCCTGCGCCAGCGGCTCGATCTCGACCACGCTGCCGCGCGCGGCGTTGATCAAAATGCCGCCGGGCTTCATCGCGGCGATCTCGGCCGCGCCGATCAGCCACTGGGTGGACGCAAGCTCGGGCACATGCAGGCTCACGATGTCGCTTTGCGCCAGCAGATCGCGCAATTGCGGCACCTGGCGGGCATTGCCCAAAGGCAGCTTGCTGAGCACATCGAAAAACGCCACCTGCATGCCGAGCGCCTCGGCCAGCACCGACAACTGCGTGCCGATCGAGCCGTAGCCGACGATGCCCAGTGTCTTGCCCCGGATCTCATACGCCTTGTCGGCCGACTTGAGCCAGCCGCCACGGTGGGCCGCCGCGTTCTTTGCAGGAATCCCGCGCAGCAGCAAAATGGCCTCGGCCAGCACCAACTCGGCCACCGAGCGGGTGTTGGAGTAGGGCGCGTTGAACACGGCAATGCCACGCTCGCGCGCCGCGTTCAGGTCCACCTGATTGGTGCCGATGCAAAAGCACCCCACGGCGACCAGCTTGGGCGCCTGGGCCAGCACCGCCCCGGTCAACTGTGTGCGCGAGCGGATGCCGAGAAAATGCGCATCGGCGATGCTGCGCTGCAACTGCTCGTCGGGCAAGGCGCCGGGCACCGTCTCGATCCGGGTGTAGCCCGCCGCGCGAATCACCTCCACCGCAGAGGAATGAATGCCCTCGAGCAACAAAAATTTGATCCGGCTCTTGTCCAGGGAATGGGAAAGCATGGCAGTCGATGGGTCTCGTGATGAAAATTGCAATCAGTCCTGTGGCGCATCCGGCGCCATCCCTTGCTTGGTTGGCGATCCCGACGCACCGGGCCGGGCAACGCGCCACCTCGGCAACGCGCCATACGGCGGCACTGGCATCATGCTGAATGGGTAGTGGCCTTGGCCATTGTCCGGCACATCGGAAAACCCCTCCCATGCACCTGCCCACCCCCTGGCCCTACCCGCGCTGGATTGCGCACCGCGGCGCGGGCCTGCTGGCCCCGGAAAACACCCTGGCCGCCTTTCGCCTGGGCGCCCGCCATGGCTACCGCATGTTCGAGTGCGATGCCAAGCTCAGCCGCGACGGCGTGCCGTTTCTGCTGCACGACACCACGCTGGAGCGCACCACCAACAGCGTCCAAGCCCTGGGCCAGGCGGCCAGCCGCACCGGCGGCGACCACCGCTGGAGCGCCCTGTCCCGCTTGGACGCCGGCGCCTGGCATTCCCCCGGCTACGCCGGCGAGCCGCTGCCCACCCTGGAGAACCTGGCGCGCTACTGCATCGCCAATGGCTTCTTTTTGAACCTGGAGATCAAACCCACGCCGGGCCTGTCGGCAAAGACCGGCCAAGTGGTCGGCGCATATGCGGCGCGGCTGTGGCAAGGCCAGCCGGCGCAGCCGCTGCTCTCGTCCTTCCACCCCGAGGCGCTGGCAGGCGCGCTGGCGACGGCGCCGCATCTGCCGCGCGCCCTGCTGCTCGATGCGCTGTGGGACGGCTGCCTGGACTGCGCGCGCCAACTCGGTTGCGCGGCCATCGTCTGCCATCACCCGCTGTGGGAGCCGGCCCTGGTGGCGCAGGTCAACGGCCAAGGCATGCGCACGCTGAGCTACACCGTGAACGACGAGGGCGCGGCGCGGCGCCTGATCGGTCTGGGAACGGACGCCATCATCACCGACCGGGTGGACCTGTTTGCGCCTGCCGCAGCCGATCGGGCGCCAGGCTCGCCGGCGGGCCTGGCGGTTGCCGGCCCCGATCAGAATCAGACATAGTGCGCCGTGCTGGTCATCAGCCTGGCTGCCGCCTTCATCGCGGCGCGGACCGGCGCCGGCAGTGCCAGCGCGCCCGAGGCGCGGGCCTGCGCGGCATGCCGCTCTTCATCGTCTTTCATGCGCGCCACCACGGCCCGCGACGCCAAGTCCTGCTGCGGGAGCCGCTGCAAATGGCTTTGCAGATGGGCGGCCACCTGGCTTTCCGTCTCCGCCACGAACCCCAGGCTGACCCGATCGCCGACCTTGGCCGCCACCAGGCCCAGCGCGAAGGCGCCAGCGAACCACAGCGGATCGAGCAAACTGGTGCGCGCGCCCAGCGCGTCGAGCCGCTGCCGGGTCCAGGCCAGGTGATCGATCTCTTCCCGCGCCGCTTGCTGCAACCGGGCGCGCAGCCGGGCGTCGCGCGTCAGCGCCGCCTGGGCCGTGTAAAGCGCCTGTGCGCACACTTCGCCGACATGGTTCACGCGCATCAGCGCCCCGGCCAACCTCTTTTCGGCCGGGTCCAGCGCGGCCTCGGCCACAGCGTCGGCGGGGGACTTTTCCGCAGCCCCGGGCTTGGCAAAAAGCGTGCGCAGCGCATTGTCTGCGGCAGCCAACAGGGAGTCAGCAGGGGACATGGCAACCTTCAGGACACGAACTGGGCAGCGAAACACAAAAATTAGCACCTGGACACAAACAATCGGCGCACGGGGCATGATAGCGGCACGGCTCCAATGGGGGTCTGCCAGTGCCTGCGCAGATGTTGTAACACAGCAACGAATCTCCGGTTTCATCACGCTTGTCGGTGAATTCCTTTGCGCAACCCGGCCGGGTCTGGTGCAATAAGCGCAACTTCCCCACCAGGAGGTTGGCCCGGGAGACCGGCGGGACTGCGCACCTAGCCCCCCCGTACCGGAGCCCGATGTTTAACCTTGGAGTACCTCGCAATGAAAAAATCCCTGATGGCCTTGGCTGTGCTGGCTGCTTCCGGCGCTGCAATGGCCCAATCGTCCGTAACCCTGTTCGGCGTGCTCGACGCCACCTATGCCTACGGTTCCGGCAGTCTCTCCAACAAATCGCAACTGACCAACTCCGGCATCGGCGGTAGCCGCCTGGGCTTCCGTGGCACCGAAGACATGGGTGGCGGCCTGTCTGCCTCGTTCTGGATCGAAGCGGGTGTGAACAACGATGACGGCACCGGCACTGCGACCGACACCAACAACCAAGCCAATTCCAGTGGCGGCGGCGGCCTGGCATTCAACCGCCGTTCGACGGTCAGCCTGGGCGGCGGCTTCGGTGAAGTTCGCCTCGGTCGTGACTACACCCCCCAATTCACGAACTTGACCGCATTCGATCCGTTCGGCACGAACGGCGTTGGCTCCAACCAAATGCTGGTCTCCAGCGTTGGCGGCCCGACCAGGGTCCGCGCATCGAACTCGATCGGCTACATCCTGCCCGGCAACCTGGGCGGCTTCTACGGTCAAGCCATGTACTACCTGGGTGAGAACAGCAGCAACAGTGCCAACAAGAAGGACGGCAACGGCCTGGGACTGCGCGCCGGCTACAAGAACGGCCCGATCGACGCTGCGCTGGCTTTCTCGCAAACCAAGTACCTGACGGGCGACATCAAGACCGTGAACCTGGGTGGCCAATATGACCTCGGCATGGTCAAGCTGATGGCCCAGTACAGCCAGGACAAGGCCACCAAACGCGGCACCGGCAAGGGCATGCTGGCCGGTGGCACGGTTCCGATGGGCCCTGGCGAAATCGACTTTTCGTACTCGACCTACAAGCTCGATGTCGCAGGCCCTGTGGATCCGCGCACGAACCTGCTGGCCGTGGGTTACACCTACAACCTGTCCAAGCGCACCGCCTTGTACACCACGTTCGCCCGCGCAAGCAACAAGGGTGGCGCGACCATCGCCTTGGCTGGCGCTACGACGGCAGCCAACACCAACTCCAACGGCTACAACTTCGGCCTGCGCCACAGCTTCTGATCTCCCAAAGATCAAAGCTCCCGGAAAAACCGCCCTCGGGCGGTTTTTTCTTGGCACCATAGTTGCTTGAAAGATGGGGCCGGGGTGCAGGGATTTCCCGTTGGCGATAGCGCCGCTTTTGCGGCACAGTCAAACTTTGGATCGAGAGCGTGCCATGCAACTCAAATACCGTCGTCTTTGCTCGCTGTTCGCTGTCGCACTGCTGTGTGCGCCAGCGTTGCACGCCAAGCCCTTCAAATGGTCGAGCCAGGGAGATGTTGCGACCTGGGACATCCATGCGCAAAACAATGCGCTGCAAAACGGCATTCATGGCACCGTGTATGAGAGCCTGGTTTCGTACAACAGCAAGACCTTCGCGATCGAGCCGCTGCTGGCGACTTCCTGGAAAGAAATCAACCCCACGCAGATGCGTTTCGCGCTGCGCCAGGGGGTGCGGTTCCATGATGGCTCGGCGCTGACGGCCGACGATGTGGTGTTTTCGCTGCAGCGGGCCATGGCCAAGACCTCAAACTTCACGCCCTATACGCAGGGCATCAGCCGGGTCGCCAAGGTCGATGAGCGGACGGTGGATGTCTTTCTGACGACGCCCAATCCGGTGCTGCTGCGCCAGATGACCGAGTTGCGCATCATGAGCCGGGCCTGGGCCGAAAAGAACAAGTCGACAGAGCCCGAGGACATGAAGAGCGGCGAGGAAATCTTCGCCCACCGCAATGCGATGGGCACGGGGCCTTACACGCTCGAATCCTGGCAGCCCGATGTGAAGATGGTCTTCAAACGCTACCCCGGTTGGTGGGGCACGATGGACGGCAATGTGACCGAGATCGTCTACCTGCCGATCAAATCGGCGCCCACGCGCATGGCGGCGTTGCTGTCGGGCGAGGTGGACATGGTGCTCGACCCTGCGCCGCAGGACCTCGATCGCCTGCGCGCCAGCCCCGATCTGAAGGTGATCGACGGGCTGGAATACCGCACCATCTTCCTGGGCCTGGACCAGTTGCGCGATGAGTTGCCCGGCTCGAACATCAAGGGCAAGAACCCGCTCAAGGATCTGCGCGTGCGCAAGGCCCTGTACCAGGCGATCGATGCCGAAGCGATTACGCGCACCATCATGCGCGGCCTGGGCAAGCCCGCCGCCACCATCGTGGCGCCGATGGTGGCGGGCCACACCGAAGCGGTTGGCAAGCGCTTGCCATACAGCGTCGAGGCAGCGAAAAAGCTGTTGGCCGAAGCCGGCTACCCCGACGGCTTCGAGGTCGACTTTGCCTGCCCGAACAACCGCTACATCAACGACGAGGCGGTTTGCCAGGCCGTCACGGCGATGTGGTCGCGTGTCGGGGTCAAGGCCAGGCTGCGCACCCTGCCGCTGGCGACTTACTTCCCGATGATCCAGCGCTACGAAGCCAGCATCTACATGCTGGGCTGGGGCGTGCCCACGTTCGATGCGCTGTACAGCCTGCAATCGCTGGTGCGCACGGTGGGCACCGGTGGCGACGGCAACTACAACCTGGGGCGCTACAGCAACCAGCGCATGGATTACCTGGTCGATCGCATCAAGGGAGAAACCGACGCGCCGGTGCGCTCGCGCATGTTGACCGAAGCGCTGCAACTGTCCAACGACACCGTCTCGCACATTCCCTTGCATGACCAGGTGATCCCATGGGCGATGAAGAAGAATGTCGATCTGATTCATCGCGCCGACAACAAGCTGGACATGCGCACGGTCAAGGTGAACTGAAGACGCCCTCCTGATGCTGGCCTTCATAGTGCGCCGCCTGATGCAGGCGGTGGCGGTGATGATCACGGTCGCCTTCATCGCCTTCATGCTGTTTCAGTATGTTGGCGACCCCGTGGTCTTCCTGCTGGGCCAGGATGCGACCCCGGAGCAGATTCACGCATTGCGCAGCGCCCTGGGGCTGGACCGCTCCTTTGTCGTGCAGTTCTGGCATTTTCTGGTGCATGCGGCGCAGGGCGAATTCGGCCTGAGCCTGCGCCAGGGGGCCAAGGTCTCGCGCCTGCTCGCCGAGCGTTTGCCGGCCACGCTGGAGCTGACCTTGGTGAGTGCACTGTTGGCCCTGGCGTTCGGGATTCCGATGGGGGTGTACGCGGCCCTGCGGCGCGGCAGCTTCAGCAGCCAACTGCTGATGACACTGTCGCTGCTGGGGGTGTCCTTGCCCACTTTCCTGATCGGCATTTTGCTGATCCTGGTGTTTGCGGTGACCCTGGGCTGGTTCCCGAGCTTTGGCCGGGGCGAGGTGGTGCAGATCGGCTGGTGGAGCACCGGGCTGCTCAGTGCCAAGGGCTGGCACCATATCGCGCTGCCGGCGATTACGCTGGCGATTTTTCAACTCACACTGATCATGCGGCTGGTGCGTGCCGAGATGCTGGAGGTGCTGCGCACCGATTACATCAAGTTCGCGCGCGCCCGCGGCCTGTCCAGCCGGGTGATCCATTTTGGCCATGCGCTCAAGAACACGCTGGTGCCGGTGATGACCATCACCGGCCTGCAACTCGGGGGCCTGATTGCGTTTGCCATCATCACCGAGACGGTGTTCCAATGGCCCGGCATGGGCCTGTTGTTCATACAGTCCGTGACCTTTGCCGACATTCCGGTGATGGCGGCCTACCTGTGCCTGATCGCGCTGTTCTTCGTGCTGATCAATCTGATGGTGGATTTGTTGTATTTTGCCGTGGACCCCCGCTTGCGCGTGGACCGGGCAGGAGGCCATTGATGCCGGGTTCACGTCTGAAAGCGGGTGGCCGCCCGTTTGCGCATATCGCCCAATACCACCCTGAACTGACCGCGCTGCGGCGCGATCTGCATGCCCATCCCGAACTGGGCTTCGAGGAGCGCTACACCAGCCAGCGCGTGCAGGAGGCCCTCCACCTG
This sequence comes from Verminephrobacter eiseniae EF01-2, assembly GCF_000015565.1. NCBI lineage: Bacteria > Pseudomonadati > Pseudomonadota > Betaproteobacteria > Burkholderiales > Comamonadaceae > Verminephrobacter > Verminephrobacter eiseniae. The sequence goes on along the minus strand of NC_008786.1, from coordinate 1,440,472 downwards.
TGCGGTGTCGACGAGATCCATCGCGGCATGGGCCGCACCGGCGTGGTCGGCGTGATCCGGGGGCACGGCCACTCCAGCGGCAGCATGGTGGGGCTGCGCGCCGACATGGATGCCTTGCCGATGACCGAGCACAACGACTTCGCCTGGAAGTCGTGCAAACCCGGGTTGATGCACGGCTGCGGCCATGACGGCCACACCGCGATGCTGCTCGGCGCCGCGCGCTATCTGGCCGAAACCCGCAACTTCGACGGCACGGCGGTGCTGGTGTTCCAGCCGGGCGAAGAAGGCTTTGCCGGCGCCCGCGCGATGATCGACGACGGCCTGTTCGAGCGGTTTCCGGTGCAGTCGATCTTTGCCATGCACAACTGGCCGGCGCTCAAGCCCGGCACCGTGGGCCTGAACTCCGGCCCGATGATGGCGGCGGCCGACCGCTTCACCGTCGAGATCACCGGCCGGGGCGGCCATGGCGCCCATGCCTACCAGACGGTCGATGTGGTGCTGGTGGCGGCGCACATCATCACCGCCGCGCAGAGCATCGTGGCGCGCAATGTGCGCCCGATCGACAGCGCCGTGGTCAGCCTGTGCGCCGTGCAGGCGGGCGACTTGGGCGCGTTCAGCGTGCTGCCTGGCTCGGCCACGCTGGTCGGCACCGTGCGCACCTTCGATCCGCAGGTGCAGGAGATGGTGGAAAGGCACCTCAAGGAGCTGTGCCACGCCATTGCCCTGGGCTTTGGCGCCACGGCCAGCGTGCATTACGAGCGCATCTACCCGGCCACGATCAACAGCGAGAGCGAAGCCTCGTTTGCCGGCGATGTGGCGCAATCGCTGCTGGGCGCCGAGCATGTGCTGCGCGACCTGGAGCCGAGCATGGGATCGGAGGATTTTTCGTTCATGCTCCAGACCAAGCCCGGCGCCTATCTGCGCATCGGCCAGGGCGCTGGCGCGGGCGGCGGCCTGCACAACAGCCGCTACGACTTCAATGACGACATCCTGCCGCTGGGCGCCGCGCTGCATGCCAGCCTGATCGAGCAGGCCATGCCTTTGGCGACGCCCTGATCCACCCCCCTTTTTTTCCATGACCAGGAGATTGATTTGATGCGATGGCACAAGAAAATCGCCGTGACCGCCCTCGTGGCCGCGCTGACGGCGGCCAGCGGGGTTGCCGGCGCGCAGACCGTCAGGATCGCCAACCAGGGCGATGCGCTCTCGATGGACCCGCACTCGCTCAACGAAACGCTGCAACTGAGCATCACCGGCAATGTGTATGAGGGACTGACCGGGCGCAACAAGGACCTGAGCCTGGCCCCGGCGCTGGCCACCCGTTGGCAGCAGACCGCGCCCACCGTGTGGCGTTTCGATCTGCGCCGGGGTGTGCTGTTTCATGACGGCAGCCCCTTTACCGCCGACGATGTGCTGTTCAGCCTGGCGCGCACCCAGGTCGAAGGCTCGGACATGAAGAGCAACACCAACGACTTCAAGCAGGTGCGCAAGATCGATGAGCACACCGTGGAGATCGAGACCAAGATTCCGTTCCTGACCCTGCCCGACACGCTCTCGCTGGTGTACATGATGAGCAAGAAATGGTGCGAGACCCACCAGGCCAGCGCGCCGGTGGATCGCCGCAAGGGCATAGAGAACGCGGCCTCGTTCCGCGCCAACGGCACCGGGCCTTTTCGCCTGCGCGAGCGCCAGCCCGGGGTGCGCACCGTGTTCACGCGCAATGGCTCGTACTGGGACAAGATCGAAGGCAACGTCAGCGAGGTGGTGTTCACGCCGATCGGCAATGAGGCCACCCGGGTGGCGGCCTTGCTGTCCGGGCAGGTGGACGTGATGGAGCCGGTGCCGGTGCAAGACATCGCGCGCGTCAACCGTGGCGCCGACACGCGCGTGATCGCCGGCCCCGAACTGCGCACCGTCTTTCTGGGCATGGACCAAAGGCGCGACGAACTGCTGTACTCCAACGTCAAGGGCAAGAACCCCTTCAAGGACAAGCGCGTGCGCCAAGCCTTCTACCAGGCCATCGATATCGAAGGCATCAAGCGCACCGTGATGCGCGGCGCATCCCTTCCTTCGGCGCTGATGGTAGGCCCGGGCGTGAATGGCTTTCAGCCGGACGCCAAGCGCCTGCCCTACGATGTGGAGGCGGCGAAAAAGCTGATGCTGCAAGCGGGCTATCCGAATGGTTTCGAGGTCTCGATGAACTGCCCGAACGACCGCTATGTGAACGATAGCCGCATCTGCCAGGCGGTGGCGGCCAACCTGTCGCGCATCAACGTCAAGATCAACCTGCAGGCCGAAACCAAGGGTTCCTACTTCCCCAAACTCCTGCGCCGCGACACCAGCTTTTACATGCTGGGCTGGATGCCTCCGACCTACGACGCGCACAATGCGCTCAATGCGCTGATGCGTTGCTCGGACGACCGGGGAGCGGGCCAGTACAACTATGGCGCTTACTGCAATCCGAAGGTGGACGAGTTGACGCTCAAGATCCAGTCGGAAAACGACAAGACCCGGCGCAACGCGATGATCAAAGAGGTGTTCGAGATCCACGCGGCAGACATCGGCCATCTGCCGCTGCACCAGCAGATGCTGGCCTGGGGCGTGAGCAAGAAGGTCCAGTTGGTGCAGACGGCCGACAACATCATGCTGTTCAAGTGGATCAGTATCCGCCCGTGAGCGGACAGCGCAGCCATGAGAAAGACCCTTGCCAGATGGCTCGACAGCGATGTGGGCTACAGCTTTCGCCACTCGCCGATGGCGGTGCTGGCGGCGGCGATTGCGCTGGTCTGCCTGTTCTGTTCGGTGTTTGCCGGGTGGGTCGCGCCCCATAACCCGTTCGATCTGAGCACGCTCAACCTCTACGATGGCCAGCTACCGCCGGCCTGGAGCGAGCGGGGCTCGACGAAATACCTGCTGGGCACCGATGAGCAGGGGCGCGACATCCTCTCGGCGCTGATGTACGGGGCCCGCATCTCGCTCGTGGTGGGCATCGTTTCAGTGCTGCTGTCGGTGGCGCTGGGCGTGTCCCTGGGCCTGCTGGCAGGCTTTCGCGGCGGCTGGATCGATGCCGTGCTGATGCGGCTGTGCGATGTGATGCTGTCTTTTCCGCCCATCCTGGTGGCTTTGCTGATTGCCGGTGTCGGCCGGGTGCTGTTTCCGCAGGCCCATGACTCGCTGGCCTTTGGCGTGCTGATCCTGTCGATCTCGCTCACCGGCTGGGTGCAGTACGCGCGCACGGTGCGCGGCTCGACGCTGGTCGAGCGCAACAAGGAATATGTGCAGGCGGCCCGCGTCGCCGGCGTCGCCCCGCTGCGCATCATGCGCCGGCATGTGCTGCCCAACGTCATGGGGCCGGTGCTGGTGCTGGCCACGATACAGGTGGCAACGGCGATCATCACCGAGGCCACGCTGTCCTTCCTGGGCGTGGGCGCGCCGCCGACCTCGCCCTCGCTGGGCACGCTGATCCGCACCGGCAACAACTTCCTGTTCTCGGGCGAATGGTGGGTTACCGTTTTCCCTGGCGCCATGCTGGTGCTGATTGCGCTGTCGGTGAACCTGCTGGGCGACTGGCTGCGCGATGCGCTCAACCCCCGCCTGCGCTGAGCGCACTGCGGCTTACCCGTAGCAGGCACCACAGCCCATGTCGCTCCTGGAAGTCAAAAACCTGGTGGTCGAATTCCCCGGCCGGCGCGGCAACTTGCGCGCGCTCGATGACATCAGCTTTTCCATCGCGCCCGGCGAGATTCTGGGCGTGGTGGGGGAGTCCGGCGCCGGCAAGTCGCTCACCGGCGCGGCCATCATCGGCTTGCTGGAGCCGCCGGGCCGCATCGTCTCGGGCCAGATCCTGCTGCAAGGCCAGCGCATCGACCAGCTCCGCGAGAGCCAACTGCGCCACATTCGCGGGCGCCGCATCGGCGCCATCTTTCAGGACCCGCTGACCTCGCTGAACCCGCTGTACACGGTGGGCCGCCAATTGAGTGAAACCATTTTGGCCCATCTGCCGGTAACGCCCGCCGAGGCCCGCCAGCGTGCGATCGGGCTGCTGCAAGACACCGGCATCCCGGCAGCCGCGCAGCGCATCGACCATTACCCGCACCAGTTCTCCGGCGGCATGCGCCAGCGGGTGGTGATTGCGCTGGCGCTGGCCGCCGAGCCGCAGTTGATCGTGGCCGACGAGCCGACCACGGCGCTGGACGTGTCGATACAAGCGCAGATCATCACGCTGCTGAAAAGCATCTGCCATGCGCGTGGCGCCGCCGTGATGCTGATCACCCACGACATGGGGGTGATCGCCGAAACCTGCGACCGCGTGGCCGTGCTGTACGCCGGCCGGGTGGCTGAAATCGGCCCGGTGCATGAGGTGATCAACCAGCCCGCCCATCCCTACACGGCGGGCTTGATGGCAGCCATCCCCGACATGACGTCAGACCGTGAGCGGCTGAACCAGATCGATGGCGCCATGCCCCGCCTGAACGCCATCCCCCCGGGCTGCGCCTACCACCCGCGCTGCCCCAAGGCCATGGAACGCTGCCGCAGCCAGCGCCCGGACCTGATGGCCGCCGGCGCCACCCGCGCCGCCTGCTGGCTGCACGCTGGCGCCACGCCGGCCGGGGTGGCCCGATGAGCAGCGCCGCCGCCCATCCGGCCGGCCCGGCCAGTTCGGCCCTGGTGCAGGCGCATGACCTGGCCATGACCTTCGACGTATCCGCCCCCTGGCTCAACCGTGTGCTCGAACGCAAGCCGCGCGCGCTGTTGCACGCGGTCGACGGCGTGGACTTTACGATCGAAAAAGGCCAGACGCTGGCCCTGGTGGGCGAATCCGGCTGTGGCAAGAGCACCGTGGCCCGCCTGCTGGTGGGCCTGTACCAGCCCACGCGCGGGAGTTTCCGGTTCGACAACCAGGACGCACATGCGGCTTTCAAAGGCCCCGAGGCGCGCGCGCTGCGGCGCCGCATACAGATGATCTTCCAGGACCCCTATGCCAGCCTGAACCCGCGCTGGCTGGTGCAAGACATCGTCGGCGAGCCGCTGCGCGAGCATGGCCTGATCACCGACCGAGGCGCGCTCGGGCACCGCGTGGGCGATCTGCTGCGCTCGGTGGGCCTGTCGCCGCTGGACATGGCGAAGTACCCGCACCAGTTTTCCGGCGGCCAGCGCCAGCGCATCTCGATTGCCCGCGCGCTGGCCACCGAGCCTGAGTTCCTGGTGTGCGATGAGCCTACCTCGGCGCTCGATGTGTCGGTGCAGGCGCAGGTGCTCAACATCATGAAAGACTTGCAGCGCCAGCGGCAACTGACCTATCTGTTCATCAGCCACAACCTGGCGGTGGTGCGCCATGTGAGCGACCAGGTCGGCGTGATGTACCTGGGCCGGCTGGTGGAACTGGCCGACAAGCATGCGCTGTTCGATACGCCGCGCCACCCCTACACGCGCATGCTGCTCGACGCCATCCCCAAGATGCACGACACCGGCAAGGCGCGCACGCCGGTGCAGGGCGAGGTGCCCAATCCGCTGAGCCCGCCGTCCGGCTGCGCCTTTCATCCGCGCTGCCCACATGCGGATCAGCGCTGCCGGTCGGAGCGGCCGCAACTCCAGAGCCTGGACGGCATACGGATTGCTTGCCATGCGGTGGCGAGCGGACGGCTCTGAACCGGGCCGGCGGTTCTGCGGCCGGCCATGGCCGGTTCAGGTCGTTGGGTCGTTGGGTTGTTGGGTTCAGGCCGCCATCGAATCGCTGGCGAGCGCCGATGAGCGGACGATCCGGCGCCCGGGCGCTGTCCGGGCGGGTGTGCTGGTGGAGATCAGACCTGGAGATCACATGCTGTCACAGCCTTATCATCTGCACACGCGAAACTGACGCTATCCTGCGGTCAATAAGCATCCGTGGCCCGTGATTCATGTTGCCCTTGCCCCCCACCGATATGGTGCCTTTACAGAGTGCGCCGTCCGATGCTGCCACAGGCATGGCTGCGGCGCCTGGGCGGCAGCCCATGTTCCTGGACCGGGACCACAGCATCCTGGCCTTCAATGAGCGCGTCTTCGACTGGGCGCTGCGCAGCGACATCCCGTTGCTCGAACGCCTGCGCTACCTGTGCATCGTGTCAGCCAACCTGGACGAGTTTTTCGAGGTGCGCGCGGCGCCCCACATCACGGCCGCGCAGCAGGGGCAGACCCAGGGGCTGTATACGACGCGCTCGTTCGAGGCGCTCTCGGCCAAGGTCCAGCATCTGGTTGCGCGGCAGTACAGCTTGTACAACGAGGTCTTGCTCCCGGCGTTTGCCCGGCATGGCATCCGTATCGTCACCCATGCCGACCGATCCCCGGCGCAAAAACGCTGGGTGCACGAGTCCTTCATCCGCGAGGTTCGCCCGCTGCTGATTCCGGTGGGGCTGGACCCGGCGCATCCGTTTCCGCAGGTGGCCAACAAGTCGCTGAACTTCATCGTCCGCCTCAAGGCGCAGGCGGCCTTTGGCCGCAAGAACGAAATTGCCATCGTCAAGGTGCCGCGCGCGCTGCCGCGTCTGCTGCGCATGCCGGCCAAAGTGGCGCCCGAGGAGGCGCTGTTCGCGAGCCTGTCGAGCATCATCCGGGCGCATCTGGAAGAGCTGTTTCCGGGCCGGGAAGTGACCGAGTTTTCGCAGTTTCGCGTGACGCGCCATTCCGATCTGGCGCTCGACGAAGAAGATGTGCGCAACCTGCGCACCGCCTTGCGGCAGGGCTTGCAGCATCGCCACTACGGGCAGGCCGTGCGGCTGGAGGTGTCTGCGGCCTGCTCGCCGTTCCTGTCGGACTTTCTGCTGGCGCAGTTCGACCTGCCGGCCGCAGCGCTGTACCGGGTGCATGGCCCGGTGAACCTGGCGCGCCTGGCGCAGTTGGTGGACTTGGTGAACCGGCCGGCCTTGCTGTTCCCGGCCTGGGATGGCGCCTGGCCGCGCCAGCTACGGCCCGGCCGCTCGATCATGGCGCAATTGCGCCAGCGCGATGTGCTGATCCACCAGCCGTTCGAGAGCTTCGACGGCCTGCTGGCCTTCTTGCGCGAAGCGGTGAACGACCCGCAGGTGCTGGCCATCAAGCAGACGATCTACCGCACCGGCTCCGACTCGGCGCTGATGGCGCTGCTGACCGAGGCGGTGCGCCGGGGCAAGGAGGTGATGGCCGTGGTCGAGCTCAAAGCCCGCTTCGACGAAGAAGTCAACATCAACTGGGCCGAGGCGCTGGAGTCGATCGGCGCCCAGGTGGTGTATGGCGTGGTGGGGCTCAAGACGCACGCCAAGATGCTGCTGGTCACGCGCCGGGAAGGGCGGCGGTTGCGCCGTTACGGGCATCTTGCGACCGGCAACTACAACATGCGCACCGCCCGGCTCTACACCGACCTGAGCTACCTGAGCGCCGATGAGGCGCTCACCGCCGACATGGACGGCGTATTCAACCACCTGGCCAGCCAGAACCGGCCGCCCCATTTGCGCCGGCTGATGCTGGCGCCGTTTCACCTGCAGCGCCGCATGCTGGAAAAGATCGAGCGGGTCGGACTGGCCGCCAGCCGTGGCGAGGCCGCCCGCATCGTCGCCAAGATGAACGCGCTGACCGACGAGGCGCTGATGCGGGCCTTGATCCTGGCCGGTCAGCGCGGCGCGCGCATCGATCTGATCGTGCGCGGCGCCTGCATGTTGGCGGCGCAACTGCCCGGGGTCACGGACAACATCCGCGTGCGCTCGGTGATTGGCCGATTCCTGGAGCACACGCGGGTTTTCTACTTTTGCGCCGGCAGCGAGGAAGACCTGTATCTGTCCAGCGCCGACTGGATGAACCGCAACATGCTGCGCCGTGTCGAGCTGGCCTGGCCGGTGACCGACCCGGGCTTGCGCCAGCAGATCATCGACGAATGTCTGGTGGCCTATCTGCATGATGACCGGGATGCCTGGACATTGAACGCCGACGGCAGTTACGCCGCTGCGCCGCGCCCGGTGGACGGCCTGGGCGCCCAAGCGGCGTTGATGCTCCGCTACGGCCCCGGCGGCGCCGGTTCCGGTCGCCGGCCAGGGGCGCCATGATGGACTTGATCCTGTGGCGCCACGCCGAGGCGCAAGAGGCCGGGGACGGCAGCGACGACCTGGCCCGGGCGCTGACGGCCAAGGGCGAAAAGCAGGCGGCGCGCATGGCGGCATGGCTCGACCGGCAACTGCCCGAGGGCCTGCGGGTGCTGGCCAGCCCGGCGCGTCGGGCCGAACAGACCGCCAGCGCGTTGGGGCGCAAGTTCAAGCGGCGCGCCGAACTGCTGCCCGGCGGCACGCCCCAGGATCTGCTGGAACTGGCCCAGTGGCCAGAGGCCAAAGGCGCGGTGCTGATCGTCGGGCATCAGCCGGTGCTCGGGCAAACCATTGCCCGGCTCTTGGCGATTCCAGCGCCGCAATGCGCGGTGCGCAAGGGCGCCGTGTGGTGGCTGCGCCAGCGCCAGCGGCTCGACCACGGCCAGGCGGTGCTGCTGGTGGTCCAGTCGCCCGAGTTTTTGTAGCGCCGGCGGCCTGCCTGCGGGGTATCGGCGGGATATCGGCGGGGATGCCGGGGGCCGTTCACGGCAGGTCCAGCACCAATTCCCAGGGCGTCTTCTGCCAGGCCAGCACCTCCTCGCGCAGCAGATGCGCAGACTGCGGGTAGGCGCTGGCCCAGCCCGGGCGGGCGCTGAGGTCGAAGCGCTGGCCCTGGCGGCGCAGCAGCAGGCCGCTGCGGTCGGGGTCGCGCCTGGCATGGCACAGGATCACCGCCAGCCGCAGACTCAGCAGTTGCAGCGCGAAGATCGGCTCGTCCAGGTCGGCCCCCAGTTTGCGCACCTTGCCGCGCTGGCTTTGCACCAGCATGCCCAGGCGATGCAGTTCGGGCATGGCAAAGCCGGCGGCGTCGGTGTTGTCCAGGATGTAGGCGCCGTGGCGGTGGTAGTCGCTGTGCGATATGCGGCAGCCGATCTCATGCAGCCGGGCCGCCCAGTCGAGCTTGCGCGCAGCACGCTCGCTGCCGGCCGGCGCGGCCAGCTCGAACAGCGCACAGGCCGTGCGCGCCACCCGCTGCGCGTGCTCCGCATCGACGCCAAACCGCTGCATCAGTCCGTTGACGGTGCTGCTGCGCAGGTCGGTCTCCGGTTGCTCGCGATCGAGCAGGTCATACAGCGCGCCTTGGCGCAGCGCGCCCTGGGCGACATGCAGCACGTCGATGTCCAGCAGGTCGAACACCGCGCGCAGCACGCTGATGCCGCCGCCGATGACGGCACGCCGCTCTTCCTTGAGCCCTTCGATGCGCAGCCGATCGGCGCTCTGCGCGCGCAACATGCGCTCGTGCAGCCAGTTCAGGCCGGCACGGGTGATCTGGCCCTCGGCCCCCACCCCCGATGCGGCGAGCATGCCCCCCACCGCGCCGACCGTTCCCGAGGAGCCGTAGGCCCGCTCCCAGGTCTGCGGCCTGAAGGTTCCCAGTGCTTCATCGAGCACCGCCTTGGCCGCGATCTCGGCCGCCAGAAAGGCCGAGGCGCTGAACGCGCCGCCGGCAAAGTAGCGCTGCGACCATGCGACGCTGCCCACTTGGTAGGAAGCCACGGCCTGCGGGCTGAACTGCTGGCCCAGAATCAACTCGGTGGAGCGCCCGCCGATATCGACGACCAGCCGCCGCTCGTCCGATTGCGGCAGCAGCCGGGCCACGCCCTGGTAGATCAGCCGCGCTTCTTCGGCGCCGGAGACCACGTCGATCGGGTAGGCCAGCACCGCGCTGCCACGGGACAGGAATTCCTCCCGGTTGCGTGCCTCGCGCAAGGTCTGCGTGGCCACGGCCCGCACCTGGGCCCGGGGGAAACCGGCCAGCCGCTCGCCAAACCGCGCCAGGCAGGCCCAGCCGCGCTCCATGGCGGCGCGCGTCAGTTGCTGGTCTTCGTCGAGACCGTTGCCCAGGCGCACGGTCTCCTTGAGGTACTCCACCCGTTGTATGTGGCCAAACTCATAGCGCCCGATTTCCAGGCGAAAACTGTTGGAGCCGAGGTCGACTGCGGCCAGACGGGTGCCATTGCGCATGTTGTACTGCCGGGGACCGGGAAGTTGGAAACAGGAAATCGGAAGCAGGGGGGCGGATCGTACCGTGGGCCGGGCCGACACTGTGTGCCCGCTTCATGACAGATCGGTGACAGGATCGGTGACGAGTCAGCGCCATGCGGACGACGGCGCGGGGGCCTTGGCCCTACAGTCACCGAATTGTCATCATCCGCGCCTAGAGTCTGCCCTGTCCCGTTCATTCCAGTCGAAAGGTATTTGATGAAACCCGAACGCATATTTTTCAAAACCGTTGCCGTCATTGCCGTCACATTGGCCAGCAGCGCCGTCGGCACGGCCTTGGCAGCGGACATCACGGGCGCAGGCGCGACCTTCCCGTTCCCGATGTACGCCAAATGGGCTGAAGCCTACAAAAAGGAAACCGGCATCGGACTGAACTATCAATCGATAGGCTCGTCGGGCGGCATTCGCCAGATCCGCGCCAAAACCGTGGCCTTCGGCGCCACGGATGCGCCACTGTCCGGGGCCGATCTGGAAAAAGACGGCATGGTGCAGTTCCCCGCGATCATTGGCGGCACCGTGCCCGTGATCAACCTCGAAGGCTTCAAGCCGGGCGAGTTGCGCGTCACCGGCCCGGTGCTGGCCGAGGTGTTCCTGGGCAAGATCAGCAAGTGGAATGACGCCAAGCTGGCCGCCCTCAATCCCGGCAAGGCGCTGCCGGATCAGGGCATCACCGTCGTGCACCGCGCCGATGGCTCCGGCACCACGTTCAACTGGACCGACTACCTGACTTCGGTCAGCAAGGAATGGGCCGATCAGGTGGGCAAGGGGGCGGCCGTCAAGTGGCCCGCAGCCTCTTCGGTGGGCGGCAAGGGCAACGAGGGCGTGGCCGCAAATGTGACGCGCGTCAAAGGCGCCGTGGGTTATGTCGAGTACGCTTACGTCAAGAAGAACAATATGAACTACCTGCAACTGCAAAATGCCGACGGCAAGTATGTCAACCCGGACGACAAGACCTTTGCGTCGGCTGCGGCCAGTGCCGACTGGTTCAGCGTGCCGGGCATGGGCATCTCGATGGTCAACGCCAAGGGCGCCGACAGTTGGCCGGTGAGCACGGCCTCGTTCATCCTGATGTACAAGGACCCGGCCGACAAGGCGCAGTCCGCCGAGGTGTTGAAGTTCTTCGAGTGGGCTTTCAAGAACGGCAAGGGCATGGCGGCGGAGTTGGACTATGTGCCGCTGCCTGACCGCCTGACCGCCGAAATTGGCGCCAAAGTCTGGTCGCAGATCAAGAAGTAACCTTTACCGATATAGTCGATCGCCCCCCGCTGCCGTCCGTCGGTCGCTCTGGCCGACGGACGCCGGCTCGGCCGGCCTTTCAGGGAGTCCCCATGGGCCTCGGAACCACGATGAATCCGCAACCCCTGTCCGTGATCGAGGCCGGCGATGCGCCGACCAAGGCCATGGCCATGGCATCGATTGCCAGGCGGCAGCGCTTGCAGGACATGGTGTTCCATCGGCTGACGCAGAGTCTGTCGCTGCTGGTGCTGGCGGCGTTGCTGGGCATCATCGTCTCGCTCTTCGTCTACGCTTGGCCGTCGTTTCACAAGTTCGGCATCCAATTTGGCTGGCGCGTGGAATGGGACATCGTCAATGAAGAATTCGGTGCCGCGATCGCCATCGTCGGCACCCTGGTCAGTGCCGGCATTGCGCTGCTGATCGCCGTGCCGCTGGCCTTCGGCATCGCCTTGTTCCTGACCGAAACCTGCCCGGTATGGCTGCGGCGCCCGCTGGGCACGGCCGTGGAACTGCTGGCGGCGGTGCCTTCGATCATCTACGGCATGTTCGGCCTGTTCGTGTTTGCCCCGCTGTTTGCCGACTACTTCCAGATGCCGATGCAAAAGCTGCTCGGAACCATGCCGCTGATCGGTTTTCTGTTTGGCGGCAGCACCAACGGTTTCGGCATCCTGGCGGCCGGCATCGTGCTCGCATTCATGGTGCTGCCTTTCATCGCCGCCGTGATGCGCGATGTGTTCGAGATCGTCCCGCCCATCCTGCGCGAGTCCGCCTACGGCCTGGGCTGCACCACCTGGGAGGTGGTGCGCCGCGTGGTACTGCCCTACACCCAGAAGGGGGTCGTCGGCGGGATCATGCTGGGACTGGGCCGCGCGCTCGGCGAGACCATGGCGGTGACCTTCGTGATCGGCAATGCCAACCGCATGCCCACTTCGTTGTTCTCGCCCGGCACCTCGATCGCCTCGACGCTGGCCAACGAGTTTGGCGAGGCGGCAGACTTTCACCTGTCCACGCTGTTCGCGCTGGGCTTTTTGCTGTTCGTGATCACCTTCGTGGTGCTGTCGGCCGCCAAGCTGATGATGATGCGCGCCGAAAAGGCCAAGGGCCTGTGAACCGGAGGGCCGACCGATGGAACGCAACCAATCCCTGTACAAAAAACGCCGGCGCTCGAATGCCATCGGTCTGACCCTGTCGCTGGGCGCGATGGTGCTGGGTCTGTTCGTGCTGCTGTGGATTCTGAGCGTGCTGCTGGCCAACGGCTTTGCCGCACTCGACTGGAACATGTTCACCCAGTCGACCCCGGCGCCCGGCTCCGAAGGCGGCGGCCTGGCCAATGCCATCGTCGGCAGCCTGATGATCGTGGGCTTTACCGTGCTGGTCTCGACCCCCGTGGGCGTGCTGGCCGGCGTGTACCTGGCCGAATACGGCGACCAGAGCAAAACCGCCGAACTGACCCGCTTTGTCACCGATGTCATGCTGTCGGCCCCCTCTATCGTTCTGGGCCTGTTCGTCTACGCGATTGCCGTGGCCACGGTCGGCAAATTCTCGGGTTGGGCCGGCAGTCTGGCGCTGTCGCTGATCGCCGTGCCGGTGGTGGTGCGCACCACCGAGAACATGCTGCGCCTGGTGCCCGGCAGCCTGCGTGAAGCGGCTTTTGCACTCGGTGCGCCGCGCTGGAAGGTCTCGACCATGGTCACGCTGCGCGCTGCGCGCAGCGGGGTGATGACCGGCCTGCTGCTGGCCGTGGCGCGCATCAGCGGCGAGACCGCGCCGATGCTGTTTACCGCGCTGAACAACCAGTTCTTCAGCACCAACATGGGCGCCCCCATGGCGAACCTGCCGGTGGTGATCTTCCAGTTTGCCCTCAGCCCCTACCCGAACTGGGTGCGGCTGGCCTGGGGCGGGGCGCTGCTGATCACGCTGTCGGTGCTGATTCTGAACATCGTGGCCCGGGTGTTCCTGCGTGAGAAGAACCGTGCCTGACAGGGCCGGACCGGCAGCCTCCCATTTCAGGATTCGATGATGAACCCCGCCACCACCATCACCGCCGCCGCCAATGCGCTGGAATTGAGCCATCTGAATTTCTTCTATGGCAAGTTCCAGGGCCTGCGCGATGTCAGCCTGAACATTGCCGAGCACAAGGTGACGGCCTTCATCGGCCCCTCGGGTTGCGGCAAATCGACCCTGCTGCGCACGCTCAACCGCATGTACAGCCTGTACCCCGGGCAACGCGCCGAGGGCAGCATCCGCTTTTACGGACAGGAGATCCTGGACCCGCGGCAGGACATCAACCTGCTGCGCGCGCGCATTGGCATGGTGTTCCAAAAGCCCACGCCGTTTCCGATGTCGATCTACGACAACATCGCCTTTGGCGTGCGGCTCTACGAGACGCTGAGCAAGGGCCAAATGGATGACCGCGTGGAATGGGCGCTGTCCAAGGCCGCCCTGTGGTCCGAGGTCAAGGACAAGCTCAGCCAGAGCGGCCTGTCACTGTCCGGCGGCCAACAACAGCGCCTGTGCATCGCCCGCAGTGTGGCCGTCAAGCCCTCGGTGCTGCTGCTCGATGAGCCTACTTCGGCGCTCGATCCGCTGTCCACGGCCAAGATCGAGGAGTTGATCGACGAGCTCAAGCACGACTACACGATTGCCATCGTGACGCACAACATGCAGCAGGCGGCCCGCTGCAGCGACTACACCGCCTACATGTACCTCGGCGAGATGATCGAATTCGGCGCCACCGAGCAGATCTTCTTCAAGCCCGAGCGCAAGGAAACCGAAGACTACATCACCGGCCGTTTCGGCTAAGGAGCAGCAGATGCCCGATAAACATCTTTCGTCGCAGTTCGACAGCGAACTCAACAGCGTCTCGGCCCGGGTGATGGAAATGGGCGGCCTGGTGGAATCGCAGATCCGCCAGGCGGTATATGCGCTGTCGCAGTTCAGCCTGGAGGCCGTGGAAACCGTCGGCGTCATCGAAGCCCGGGTGAACGCGATGGAGGTCGAGATCGACCAGGAGCTGTCCTCGATCATCGCCCGCAGACAGCCCACCGCGCGCGATCTGCGCCTGCTGCTGGCCATCTCCAAGGCCACGGCCAACCTGGAGCGCATGGGCGATGAGGCCAACAAGATGGCGCGCATGGTGCGCTCCATCATCGAAAGCGGCGCCCCGCGCTCGCTGCCATCGAGCGACCTGCGCGTGGCGGCCGAACTGGCCTCGGGCCTGCTGCGCAAGGCGCTCGACGCCTTCGCCCGCCTGGACACCAAGACGGCGGTGGCCATCCTCAAGGAGGACGACCTGATCGACCGGGAGTTCGACGGCTTTGTGCGCAAGCTGATCACCTACATGATGGAAGACCCGCGCACCATCTCGCCGAGCCTGGACCTGCTGTTCCTGGCCAAGGCCATCGAGCGCATCGGAGACCACTCCAAGAACGTGGCCGAACTGATCATCTATCTGGTCAAGGGCAAGGATGTGCGGCACACGGCCCTGGACGAGATCGAGTCCACCGTCCTGTGATGGTTTCCCGTAGCCATGCCATGAGAAAGCTCCCACGCGTCCTGATCGTCGAAGACGAACCGGCGATTGCCGAACTGATTGCCATCAATCTGCGCCACAACGGATTCCAGCCCTTCTGGGCCGAAGACGGCGAATCGGCGCAGCGCGAGCTCGATGCCGTCCTGCCCGAGGTCATCCTGCTCGACTGGATGCTGCCCGGGCAAAGCGGCTTGTCGCTGGCCCGCAAATGGCGCGCCGACAGCCGCACCAAGCCGATCCCGATCCTGATGCTCACCGCGCGCGGCGACGAGCCTGACAAGGTGGCCGGGCTCGATGCCGGCGCGGACGACTACATCACCAAGCCATTTTCCACGCAGGAACTGCTGGCCCGCATCCGGGCCGTGCTGCGCCGGCGCGCGCCCGAGCAACTCAGCGACAGCGTGCACATCGGCGAACTGCGGCTCGATGCCGCGACCTACAGGGTGACCTTTCAGGGGCAGCCGCTCAAGGTCGGCCCCACCGAATTCAAACTGCTGCATTTCCTGATGCGGCACACCGAGCGCGTGCACAGCCGCTCGCAACTGCTCGACAAGGTCTGGGGCGACCATGTGTACATCGAAGAGCGCACGGTAGACGTGCATGTCAAACGCCTGCGCGAGGCCCTGGGGGCGGCGTCCGTGATGGTGGAAACCGTGCGCGGCGCCGGCTATCGGTTGACAGCGCAGGTGCCGACCTGATGGTGCCCACGCAATCGATGGGCGCGCCTGCCGCACCCCCGGGTTTCCAAAAAAACTTCGCTCTCCGCATGTTGTGGCGCATTTCATATTGTCTGCTGTGGCAGTTGGTCGGCGGCGCCCTGGGCTGGTGGCAGAGCGGCCCCTGGGGCGCTGCGCTGGGGGCTGCGCTGGCGGCCTGGGCCTGGTCCGTCCGGGACTTCGTGCGCGGCGCGCGGGTGCTGCATTGGCTGCGCACCGGCGACCTGGCCGACGCCCCGGTGGTGCACGGCATCTGGGGCGAAGCCGCAGACCGTGCGCTGCGCCTGCTGCGCAGGCAGCAAGCCCGGATCCAGAGCAGCCAGGACCGGCTGCAGGAAATCCTGACCGCACTCCAGGCCTCGCCCAACGGCGTGGTCTTGCTCGACGCCCAGGGGCGCATCGAATGGTGCAACCAGACGGCGGCCAACCATTTCGGCTTTGACGCCCAGCGCGATGTCATGCAATCGATCGGCAACCTGCTGCGCAACCCCGAATTCACCGCCTACTATGCGGTCAAGGACTTCTCCGCCGCCGTGGTGCTGGAGGGGCGCGCGAGCACGCCGTCGCGGCCGGTGCGCATCTCGGTGCACCTGCACCCCTACGGCGACGGCTGCACCCTGCTGCTCTCGCGCGATGTCACGGCGCTGGAGCAGGCCGAGGCCATGCGGCGCGACTTCGTGGCCAATGTGTCGCACGAAATCCGCACCCCGTTGACCGTGCTGATCGGCTTCGTCGAAACCTTGCAGACCCTGCCTCTGAGCGCCGAGGAGCGCTCCCGCTACCTGGGCCTGATGGCGCAACAGGCGCTGCGCATGCAAAACGTGGTGCAGGACCTGCTCACCCTGTCGCGCCTGGAAGGCAGCCCACCGCCCGGCATGGCCGAATGGACGCCGGTGCAATCGCTGCTACAGCGCTGCGAAGACGAGGGCCGCGCCTTGTCCGCCCTGCTCACGCAGCACCAGCCGCATCTGCTGCGCTTTCCGGCGCCGGAGGTCTTGCGCGCCCAGGGCGACATCGCCGGAGTACCCGCCGAATTGCAAAGCGCCCTGTCCAACCTGATCAACAACGCCGTGCGCTACACGCCCGCAGGCGGCTGCATCAGCGTGCAATGGAAGCGCGAGCCTGACGGCCGCGCAGTCTTTTCGGTGCATGACACCGGCCCCGGCATTGCGCCCGAACATATACCGCGCCTGACCGAGCGCTTTTACCGCGTGGACCGCAGCCGATCGCGCGAAACCGGTGGCACGGGCCTGGGGCTGGCCATCGTCAAACATGTGCTGCAACGCCATGGCGCCACGCTGGACATCAACAGTACCCTGGGCAAAGGCTCGGCGTTTTCGGTCACCTTCCCGGCCAACCGGCTGCGCGGCTTTGCGCCGTCGACATGATCGATGGCAAGAAAATCCGAGCACCACTTCATCGATGGAAGAGCACCATGAACCAGCCCACCCGCTTCGTTCTTGACGAACCCAGGCTGCCCCGCGTTTGGTACAACCTTGCTGCGGACTTGCCGCAGCCTGTGCCTGCGATGCTTCATCCCGGCACACGCCAGCCTATACAGGCCAGCGACCTCGCACCGCTGTTTCCGCCTGCGATCATCGGGCAGGAGTTGTCGGTCGAGCGGGAAATTCCGATTCCCGACGCGGTGCGTGACGTGTATCGCCTGTGGCGCCCGTCGCCGCTCATTCGCGCGCACCGGCTGGAGCAGGCGCTCGATACGCCGGCGCGCATCTACTACAAGAATGAAGGCGTATCGCCGTCCGGGTCGCACAAGCCAAATTCCGCCGTGCCGCAAGCCTGGTACAACAAGCAGGCCGGCATCAAACGGTTGACCACGGAAACAGGCGCAGGCCAATGGGGGGCGTCTCTCGCTTTCGCCGGGCAGCTTTTCGGACTGGACGTTACCGTCTTTCAGGTGCGCATCTCATACGATCAAAAACCGTACCGCAGAGCGCTGATGGAAACCTACGGCGCGCGCTGCCTGGCGTCGCCATCGACAGAAACCGGGTTTGGCCGCTCCGTACTGTCCAGAGCTCCCGATCACCTCGGCTCGCTGGGTATCGCGATCTCCGAGGCCGTCGAGGCCGCCGTGGCAACACCCGACACGCGCTATGCGCTCGGCTCGGTCTTGAACCATGTGCTGCTTCATCAAACGATCGTTGGGCAGGAGGCGCTGATGCAAATGGAAATGGCGGGCGACGACCCCGACGTGATCGTCGCGTGCACCGGCGGCGGGTCCAATTTCGCCGGTCTGGTGTTTCCGTTTCTTGGCTTGCAATTGCGCGGCGGGCGGGCGCGCCGCTACGTTGCGGCGGAACCCATGGCGTGTCCGTCGCTGACACGCGGGCGCTATGCGTATGACTTCGGCGATACAGCCGGCATCACGCCGCTGGCGAAGATGCACACGCTGGGATCGGGCTTTACGCCGCCGGGACTTCATGCGGGCGGGCTGCGCTATCACGGCATGGCGCCGTTGGTGTCGCATCTGCGCGAGTTGGGCCTCATCGAAGCAATGGCCTACCATCAAACCGAATGCTTCGGCGCTGGCCGGCTGTTTGCGCGCTGCGAAGGCATCATCCCGGCACCGGAAGCCAACCATGCGATTGCTTGCACCATTCAGGAAGCGTTGCGCTGCAAGCGCGAGGGGCGGGCGGAGACCATTTTGTTCAATCTGTCGGGACACGGCCACTTCGACATGAGCGCGTATCAGGATTTCAACGCGCAGCAATTGACCGACAAGACTTACGATGAAACCGAACTGGCGACGGCGCTCGCCGGCCTGCCATCCGTTTCCTGATATTCGCCAGCGCAATC
Organism: Verminephrobacter eiseniae EF01-2; assembly: GCF_000015565.1. Taxonomy (NCBI): domain Bacteria; kingdom Pseudomonadati; phylum Pseudomonadota; class Betaproteobacteria; order Burkholderiales; family Comamonadaceae; genus Verminephrobacter; species Verminephrobacter eiseniae. The sequence continues at coordinate 1,422,083 of NC_008786.1, read as the reverse complement.
GACGGCATGTCTGTCGGCCTGCCGTCGATACGGAGAAAGCGGCAGTGCGCGCCGTCGGGCGCGTAGTGTCGCGTCACCGGTCAGATGTCGTAGGCTGCGCGCAGCCATCGGAGCGCAGCGCAAGGCGCATCGCGCAGCCCATACCGAGCTGTATTGGCAAGCGATGCAACGCCGCGATGCGCTTCGATGGCCAGCGCAGACCGACAGATGATCGGTGACGCGACACTAGGCCGCAGGGATGCAGCGATCCACAATCTTGGACAGCTGTGACAGGGGCGGCACCGACAGGAAGCCCGCATCTTCGTAAGCGGGATTCGGATAGTCGTAGTAGCCCTTGCCCGACAGCATGCCCATGCGCCCTTTGTCCATCAGATGGGTCTTGATGTACTCGGCATTGGCCAACTGTTGCCGGTCGCCCAGCACCTGGCCCCAGTGCATGCTCACGTCGTAGCAGGTCTTCATGCCGACGACGTCCATCATGCCCATCGGGCCCATCCGGGCGCCCGGGTTCGCGATCAGGAACGTCCGGTCCACGACCTCGGGCGTGGTGATGCCATTGGTCACCAGGGCCTGGGCCGCAGTCACCAAGGGTGCGAACCATGCATTGAGCACGTAGCCGTTGTGTTCCTTGCCGACGGGAATCGGCACCATGCCCGTCTCGATTGCAAACCGGGTGACGTCGTCGAGCGTGGTCCGCGCCGTCGCCGCATGCGGCATGATTTCAACCAGGTTGGCCGCCCAGATGTAGTTCGCGTAGTGCAATGCGCAAAACTTGTCGGGCCGGCCGGTGGCCGCGGCGAAATCGCTTGGCAGAAACGTCGACGAATTCGTGGCGATCAAGGTGTGGGCCGGCAGCAGCGGCGCCATTTGCTGGTAGACGCTGGTCTTGACCTGCGGAATCTCCGGAACGGCTTCGATGACCAGATCGGCGCTGGCCACGGCGCTGGCCAGGTCGGTTGCGAAGGTCAAGCGCTGCCGCGCGCCCGCCACGTCGGCCTCGCTGGCGCCGACCGCATCGGTCTGGTAGATGGCCGCATAGTGCGCTTGCGCCGCACGGCAGCGCGCCAGTGCCTCTTCCGAGATGTCGTACACGACGACGCTTTTTCCCTTGAAGGCGCTATGCCAAGAGATCTGGCCGCCCAGTACGCCTGCGCCCAGGACGGTCAGATGGTTCACATAGGACATGGTTGTCTCCTTAGTTGTATGACGGGGAAATGTTAGGTCTAACCCCTCTGGCGTTACTTGTGTTTACGCGACATAATTTTGATGTTCCACGCCACGCCACGCCACGCCACGCCACGCGCACGCTCCCGCCCTATGTTTGTTATTCCTGCTCCATGAGTCTGGTACGCGCTGCCGGGATGGCCGGTTTCGAAGACTTGGTGCGCCGCTGCGGGGGCGATCCGGCGGCCATCCTGCGCACGGGCGGCCTCGCCCCTGGCGATTTGGTCAATCCCGAGCGCTACCTGCCCACCCGATGCGCGGCCCTGGCGATTGAGGCGGCCGCACGCACGCTGGGTGCGCCTGATTTCGGCCTGCGCCTGTGCGCCATACAGAGCATAGATACCCTGGGTCTGCTGGGACTGGTCATCCAGTCCGCACCCACCGTGCGCGAAGGCATGTTGCAGGGAGCCAAGTACATCCGCTTCCACACCACCACGCTGGGTTACCGGACCTTCATGGCGCCCGGCGAGGGGTTGGAATGCCTGGAAGTGTTCCAGCGACAGCAGCCCCTGCCCGACGCGCCGCAGTTCGCGGAAATCTGCGTGGCTTACTTGTGCCGCCTGACCGATGTGTTGTCCGCAGGCGCGCTGCGCCCAACCGTCATCTACTGCCGCCACGCCCCCGTGGGTAGCAGCGCTCAGTACCGGCGGCACCTGGGGCAGTTGCCGCGGTTCAATGCTGCGTTCGACGGCATTGCCATCGACCCACAGGCCTGGCGCCAGCCCATGCCGCGCCACAACCGGCTGCTGCAGCAGTTTGTCGAACGTTTTCTGCTCGGATCGTCGCCGGGACGGGATGGCAGTGCGGCAGACCATGTGCGCGGCGTGTTGGACAGTTTGGTTCGCATGGGCACGACGGATCTGGGCGCGGTAGCGCGCGCCCTGGGGCAGAGCCCGCGCACGTTGCAGCGGCGCTTGCAGGCCGAGGGCGCGGTCTTCGAGAAACTGCGCGAGGCCGCTCGCCAGGCCTGGGCCCGTCAGTTGCTGGAGCAGCCGGATCTGAGCCTCGGCCATATCGCGCAGTTGCTGGGGTATGCGGACCAGTCGGTGCTCACGCGCGCCTGCCAGCGCTGGTTCGGTGTCTCGCCCCGGCAACTGCGCCGGGGCCTTTTGGGCTACGCTGAATAGGGCAACCGCACGCTTTTATCAGGCGTTATGTTTTGTTGAAGCAACAGACCCTCGCCATCGCCGCCGACCAGTCCGAAAGCTTTGATCGCTATCGCCGCCAGACGCGGCGTGACGAGTTCCTGGTGACCATGGAGCGCGTCGTGCCGTGGGCCGAGTTGTGCGCTGTCATCGAGCCCTTCTACCCCAAGGCGGGCAACGGCCGGCCACCGGTGCGGCTGGCGCGCATGCTGCGCATGTACTTCGTGCGGCACTGGTTCAACCTAGTGTCGCGTCACCGATCATCTGTCGGTCTGCGCTGGCCATCGAAGCGCATCGCGGCGTTGCATCGCTTGCCAATACGCTCGGTATTGGCTGCGCGATGCGCCTTGCGCTGCGCTCCGATGGCTGCGTGCAGCCTACGACATCTGATCCGTGACGCGACACTAGCCGACGAAGCCTGCGAAGAGGCACTGCTGGACAGCGTGGCCCTGCGCCGCTTCGTGGGCATCTATCTGGGCTGCGCGCGCGTGCCCGACGGCACCACCCTGCTGAAGTTCCGGCGCTTGCTGGAGCAGCATGACCTGGGCGCTGCGCTTTTCGCCCAGGTTGGGCAAGTGCTGCAAGACAAGGGCATGAAGCTGGGCACCGGCACCATCGTGGATGCCACCGCCATCTCCGCGCTCTCGTCGACCAAGAATGCCGAGGGCGAGCGCGATCCGGAGATGCACCAGACCTGCAAGGGTCAGCAGTGGTACTTCGGCATGAAGCTGCACATCGGCGTAGACAGCAAGACCGGGCTTGCGCACAGCGCCGTGGTGACCGCAGCCCACGTGCATGACAAGCACCCGCTGCCCCAGTTGCTGCACCGCGCCGAGCAAGAGGTCTACGGCGACAGCGCCTATGCCTCGCAACAAGACCTGATCGGGTCCAAGGCGCGGTGGCCAAGGACTGCACCAATGAGCGCGTGAACGGCAGTGGTATCGCGGCTGACATCGCGCGCATCGCCAATCGAATGACAGGGATGGCTGTAAGCGCTTGTCGGCGATTCAAGTTGGCAGAAGGCCCCGCGGCGTCACGAGCGCATGGATTCAACCTGGAGCAACGTACGCCTTCTGCATGCCACCAGAGGCCAGCGCAACCACACGATGGCGGCCTCTATCCAGCATCTTGCTCGGCGCCGCAGGCTAGCTCCCCGTATTGCGGCGATAGAGACTGAGGGCAACAGCCAAGCTGGATTTTCATTTGCTGCTTTCATCTCGCGGCGCAATGATGCGATTTTCTCGCCCGCTCGCGGGGTCTTTCGGCGCCACGCATTTCCGCCTGCGCATCCAATGCCTTGGCCGCCTGCCTGCCTCAGAAGCCTTGTCTTCGTGCTTCAACGGGCTCCCGCCAGTCCTCAGGCTCATCGCCTTGCAGCACCTGCTGCGCCCAGGGGGCGAGCTTGCGCGTATCGGCGCGCAGCACCTCCTGCTTGACGGCCAGAATCTGCGCCGGGTGCATCGAGAAACTGCGCAGGCCCAGGCCCAGCAGCAGGCGCGTCATGCCCACATCACCTGCGGTTTCGCCGCACACGCACACGCTTTTGCCCTGCGCCTGGCCTTGGGCGATCACGTCCGCCACCAGGCGCAGCACGGCCGGGTGCAGCGGGTCGTACAAATGGGCCACGGCTTCGTCGGCCCGGTCTATGGCCAGCGTGTACTGGATCAGGTCGTTGGTGCCGATCGACAGAAAGTCGAAATGCTTCAGGAAACTGCGCACCATCAGCGCGGCGGCAGGCACTTCGATCATTGCACCGAGCTGCACCGGGCCGTAAGGCGCGCCGCGCGCATCGAGCTCGGCGCGGGCCAGATCGACCTGCGCCAGCGTTTGCCGGATCTCATGCTGGTGCGCGAGCATCGGAAACAGCAGGTTGACCTTGCCATGCGCGGCAGCGCGCAACACGGCGCGTAGCTGGGTGCGGAACATCACCGGGTCGGCCAGGCTCCAGCGGATGGCGCGCAGGCCCAGGGCCGGGTTCAGGTGGTTGTCCTTGTGGCCCTTGTCCAGCGGCTTGTCGGCGCCCACGTCGATGGTGCGGATGGTGACCGGCAGGCCCTGCATGCCGTCTATGGCCTCGCAGTAGGCGCGGTATTGCTCGTCTTCGCCCGGCAGGTGACCGCTCTTGCCCATGAACAGGAATTCGCTGCGAAACAGGCCCACGCCCACGGCCCCGGCGCGCACGGCGGCCAGCGCGTCGCCGGGCTGCTCGATATTGGCCAGCAGTTCCACCTTGTGGCCGTCGCTGGTGATCGCGCAGGTGTGTCGCAGCCGGGTCAGGCGCTCGCGTTCCAGTTCGGCCTGGCGCTGGCGAAAGCCGTATTCGGCCAGGATGATGGGCGAGGGATCGACGATCACCACGCCGGCATCGCCGTCGATGATGACCCAGTCGTCCTGGCGCACCAGTTGGCTGGCAGCGCGCGCTCCGACCACGGACGGGATGCCCATGCTGCGCGCCACGATGGCGGTGTGCGAGGTCTTGCCGCCGACATCGGTGACGAAGCCGGCAAACACGCTTTGCTTGAATTGCAGCATGTCGGCAGGCGAGAGGTCGTGCGCCACCAGCACCAGCGGCGTGTCGAGCATGTCGCTCGGCAGCAGGCCCTGCGGTGTCTTGCGGCGCGGGCTGTGGGCCGGCGGCACCACCGGGAGCGCGACCCCCTTCATGTGGCGCAGGATGCGCTCTACCACCTGCTCCAGGTCGGCCTTGCGTTCGCGCAGGTACTCGTCCTCCATCTCATCGAACTGGCGCGCGATGACTTCCAACTGCGTGGTCAGCGCCCATTCGGCGTTGTACAGGCGCTCGGTGATCCAGTGCTTGACGCCCCCGGTGAGCGCTTCGTCTTGCAGCAGCATCAGGTGCACATCGAGCAGCGCCGTGAGCTCGTGCGGCGCATCGGCGGGCATCTCGACCTGCAGGCGCTGCAATTCCTCGACCACCGCATTGCGCCCGCGGCGCACGCGCTCGATTTCGTCCTCGACCTGCTCGGGCTGCACGAAGTAATGCGCCACATCCGCGCGGCCGGACGCCACCAGCACCGCGCGGCCGATGGCAATGCCGCGCGCCACTGCAAGGCCGTGGATGGAAAAGGTCATGGTGCCGTTGCCGGGTCGCCGGGGGCAGGGCGCGACATGCTCTACTGGCCCTCGCCAAACTTGTCGACCATCAAGGCCAGCAGGGCCTGCATCGCCTCCTGCTCGCGCTCGCCGCTGGTTTCGATTTCGACTTCGGCGCCCTGACCGGCGGCCAGCATCATCACGCCCATGATGCTTTTGGCGTTGATGCGGCGCTCGCCACGGCGCATGAAAACGTCGCAGGGGAAACTGCCGGCCAGCTTGGTGAGCTTGGCCGATGCGCGGGCATGCAGGCCCAGTTTATTGCTGATGATGGTTCGGGTCTTGATCATGTCGGTAACGGCGGTTCTGGTTCTGCGGTGCGCTGACGGCCACCTGCATGATCCCTTGCGCGCCACCCACGACAGCGCGGGTGACCACCGCATCGAGAGGCTCGCAGCGGTAGCTCACGGCACGCAGCAGCATCGGCAGGTTGACCCCGGCCACCAGGCGCGAGCGCAGGCCGTCGACCAGGCGCTGCGCGATGTTGCAGGGCGTGGCGCCAAACAGGTCGGTCAGCACCAGCGTGCTGTCCGCGCCCAGTTGGTCGAGCATGATGCGCGCCTGGGCCAGTGACTCTTCGGGGGGCTGGTGGGGGAGTATGTCCAATGCGGCCACGCTGTCCGCGCAATCGGCAAACACATGCAGTGCACATGCACGCAAAGCGTGCGCCAGCGGGGCATGGGCAATGATGAGGATGCTGGTGGTGCTCATGGGACGGGGGTTTGCCGCGCATTATGGCGCTGGCCCCGAAACAGAAACCAGGCGTAGGCCGCCGCGTTGCACGCCAAGTACAGTGCCATCGCCGCCTGAAAAGCCGCCGTGGTGTTGGCCCCCACGGTCGCTTCGCTCCCTGCCCCCCGAGGGGGTCGTATTTCGCCTTGGGGCGGCCCGGCGGCGAAACCTGTGGCCCCCACGGTCGCTTCGCTCCCTGCCCCCCGAGGGGGTCGCATTTCGCCTTGGGGCGGCCCGGCGGCGAAATCTGTGGCCCCCACGGCAACAAACGCATCCACCGCCAGGCCGATGCCCCATTGCACCGTGAACACGCCGGCAAAAATGACCAGGTTGAAGGCCGATAGCGCGCGTCCGGCCAGCGCCTGCGGGAACGCCAGCGCCAGTGCCGGCTGCGATAGCGCCACGCAGGTGCACGACACGCAATACAGCGCCCAGGCGCCACCCCCGGCCCGGGGTCCGGCGATGATGATGCCCAGCAGCACTGCCAGGCTCAACGGCAGCCCCAGGGCCAGCAGCCGATCGGCCCCCCAGCCCTTGCGCAGCAGCCAGGGGTTGACCATGCCCCAGGTCCAGAACACGCCGAGCATGGCGACATTGATGCCGAACAGGCCGGCCGCAGACTCCAGCGGCGTATAGCCCGCCACGCGCTGCATCCAGGGCCCGGCCCACAGTGTCTGCATGGCCATCATGCCGCCGTAACAGAAAAAGCCCAGCGGTGCCAGGCGCTGAAAGTACGGGTGGCGCCACACCAGGGCGTAACCCGAGGCCGCAGCGCCGCCTGTGTCATCGGTGCCACCTGCGCGACCTGCGCCGTCGGTGCCACTGGCCCAGCCCGGCACCCGCAGCGCAATCACCACCATGGCCAGCGCGATCAGGGCCGCCAAGGCCCAGAACAAGGGCCGCCAGCCCCACAGCGGCAAGGCCCATTGCACCGGCAGCGTCGAGGCCACCATGCCCAGCGAGCCCATCATCAGCATCCAGGAATTGGCACTCATCTGCGCCTGGGGCGCGAACCAGCGGCGATAGCCCGTGAGCGGCGCCATCAGGCAGGCGCTGACGCCTGCGCCACACAACACGCGCCCGGCCAGCAGACCCGAAAAGCCGGTGGCCGCCGCGAACACCAGGCAGCCCAGCACGGCCAAGCCCAGAAAACCCAGCAATACCTTGCGCGGACCATGGCGGTCCAGCCAGCGGCCCAATGGCAACTGCATGGCGGCAAAGCCCAGAAAGTAACCCCCGGCCAGCAGACCCAGATCGCGCGCCTGCAACGCAAACTCCGGCGCCAATGTCGGCGCCAGCGTGGCGGTGACAGCCCGCACCAAAGCCGACAGGAAATACGCGAAAGCCAGGGCCAAAAAGACGGTGATGGCAACCGGCCGCGGCAGCAACTGGCTCACTGGAGTACCTTCGCCTTCGGCTACGGTATGAGCGCCTTCGGGCGGCCGGGCGGCGCTCATGGCCATGGCTCCATCGCGCCCTGCGCGCGCCACGGGGCCTGCAATGGCTGCCGCATCTGACGCCCGCCTAGTGTCGCGTCACCGATCAGATGTCGCAGGCTGCGCGCAGCCATCGGAGCGTAGCGCAAGGCGCATCGCGCAGCCAATACCGAGCGTATTGGCAAGCGATGCAACGCCGCGATGCGCTTCGATGGCCAGCGCAGACCGACAGATGATCGGTGACGCGACACTAGACGCCGGCACACCAGGCGCCACGGTCTTGGCCGAGCCGCTGGCGCCGCCCCGTTGCGGGGGATGCGCCGCTGCCGCCCAGGGATCCATGTGCGGTTCATCGGTCGATGATCGGCAATGCGGCCGCAGCGCCACCGGCGTAGCCAAACTCCGGCGTGCGGCACAATCCGGCCTTGTCTTTTGGTATGGATGGTGCAGTCATGGCGATCAAGCAGTGGGCAGCGGGTGTGACAGTTGCAGCGTTTGTGGCCGTCGGCGCCTATTTGTACCTGGACATGGGCGGCCATGCAGCGCCCGAATCGACCTTTGTGCTGCTCGACGGCTCGCGCCAATCGATGGCCGATCTGCGCGGCAAGGTGACGCTGGTGAATTTCTGGGCCACCAATTGCAGCACCTGTGTGGCCGAAATGCCCGCGCTCGCGGCTACCTACGACAAGTACCACACGCAGGGTTTCGACACCCTGGCCGTGGCCATGAGCTATGACCCCCCGAGCTACGTGGTGAACTTTGCCGCAACGCGCAAGCTACCCTTCAAGGTGGCCATCGACAACACCGGCCAGTTGGCCCGGGACTGGGGCGATGTGCGCCTGACACCAACGAGCTTTCTGGTCAACAAGCGCGGCGAGGTCGTCAAGAGCTTCGTCGGCGCTCCCGATTTTCCTGCGCTGCACCGGTTGATCGAGCAGCTACTGGCGCAAAGCTGAGTCAAATCGCCCTCCTGCGCCAGGTAGATCAAGCACCTGTAGCCATCAAAAATACAGCTGCCGAAGATCGTCGCCGGAGCCGTCACTTGGCCCGAAAGCTGTCATGGCAGGATTTGCAGGAGTCGGCGGTGGCGCCAAATGCGGCTTTGAGGCTGTCCAGACTTCCGGTCTGCGCAGCGGCAGCGAGCTTGACGGTTTCGGCTTGCATCTTTTCGGCATGTTCCTTGAACTTGGCCGGCTCGGCCCAGACCTCGGGCCGGGCCTTGGTAGGCGCGCCCTTGTCGGTGCCGGCACTGAAAGCGGGCCAAGGCAGCTTGGCAAGCTGGGCCAGCAGTGCGGCATTGTCTTGCGCCACCTTGGCATCGAACGGCATACGCCCGGTGGCCATGGCGCCCAGGCGGCCGAAATGCTGGCCCATCACGAACAGCGCGCTCTGGCGGTATTTGATCGCGTCCTCGGTTTTGGCAAACTGGGCCGCAGCCGGGGCGCAAAAGGTCAAGGCCGCAGCGGCCAGGGTCAACGCAGCAAGGGTTTTCATCGGAATTTCCTTTTTCGTGGGTGGAACGAGAGCAAATTTTTGTAACGCCGCCGGAGTATGCCGGTTTGATGGCGACTGTGCTGCGGGCCGGTCATTCCGGGTTGACCGGGCCGCGCGCACCGTGCGACCATACATGCCCAGGCTGCCGAGCACGGCACATCACACCGCACACATCATGACACAGCACGCACCATGACGCAGCACACCGTCCGCATCTGGGATCTTCCGACCCGCATCTTCCACTGGGCGCTGGCCGCCTGTGTGGTGGCGCTGGTCATCACCGGCAAACTGGGCGGCAACGCAATGCTGTGGCACCTGCGCCTGGGCCATGTGGTGTTGGCGCTGCTGCTGTTTCGCATCGTCTGGGGCTTGGTCGGCGGGCGCTGGTCGCGCTTTGCGGCCTTCCTGTATTCGCCGGCGCGGCTGCTGCGCTACCTGCGCGGCATGCCCCACCCGCAGGACGACGTTGGCCACAGTCCGCTGGGCGCGCTGTCGGTGTTCTCCTTGCTGGCAGTGCTGCTGGCGCAGGTCGGGACCGGCCTGTTCAGCGACGACGAGATCGCCTTTGCCGGGCCGCTGTCAGCACGGGTATCGAACGCGGTGGTCGAGCAGATGACGAGCTACCACGAGGGCATCGGCCAGTATCTGGTGCTGGGACTGGCGGGCCTGCATCTGCTGGCCATCGTGTTTTATGTGCGCGTGCGGCGGCGGCTGATCCGGCCGATGCTCGATGGCGACAAGCTGCTGGCCAGCGCCGTCGCCCCCTCGCGCGATGACCTCGGCAGCCGGGTCGCAGCGCTGCTGCTGCTGGCCCTGTGTGCCGGGCTGTCATGGTGGCTGTCATCACTGGCATCAGCCGCAGGCTGGTGAGCGAACTCGCTACACTGCGGGCTGTCATCGTTTGAACCCGCGTCGTGGACCCGCCTGCCGTCACCCTGCGCACCCCGTCCTCGCCCGCCGAGATGGAAGCGGTGCGCCAGATCTTTCGCGAGTACGCCAACAGCCTCGGTGTGGACCTGTGCTTCCAGAACTTCGAGAGCGAGCTGGCGCAACTGCCCGGCGACTATGCAGCGCCGCGCGGTGCACTGCTGCTGGCCGAAGTCGAGGGCGCCATTGCCGGCTGCTGCGCGTTGCGCCCGCTGGACAGCGCCGATTACCCCAACGCCAGCGAAATGAAGCGGCTGTACGTGCGCAAGGCGTTTCGCCGTCGCGGCCTGGGGCGCGAGCTGGCCGAGGCCACGCTGGACCGGGCCCGGCAAGCTGGCTACGCCTGTGTCTTGCTCGACACGCTCGACGACATGGAATCGGCCCGCACGCTGTACACCGACCTGGGCTTTGCCGCGATTGCGCCCTACTACCACAACCCGATCGCGGGCGCGCATTACCTCAAGGCCGACATTTCCTGAAGCCTGTCAGCCCTTGGCCTGGGCCAGCAGCCGGTCTGCGCCGCTCACCTCGAATTGGCCCGGGGCTTCGACGTTGAGCGTGACCACCTTGCCATCGCGCACCAGCATCGAGTAGCGGTTGCTGCGCAGTCCCAGGCCCTTGCCGCTCAGATCGAGCGTCAGGCCGGTGGCCTTGGTGAAGGTGGCATCGCCATCGGCCAGCAGGCGCAGCTTGCCGGCGCTCTTTTGCTCACGCGCCCAGGCCCCCATCACGAAGGCGTCGTTGACGCTGATGCACCAGATTTCGTCAACGCCTGCGGCCTTGAATTCATCGGCCTTTTGCAGATAACCGGGCAGATGCCGGGCCGAGCAGGTGGGCGTGAACGCGCCCGGCAGGGCAAACAGCGCGATCGTCTTGCCGGCCGTGGCCTCGACAACGGGCACGGGGTTGGGGCCCACGCTGCAGCCCGGGCCTTCGACTTCGTGATACTCCATCAGCGTGGTTGCGGGCAGGCGGTCTCCGACTTTGATCATGGCTGGCTCTCCTCTGGATGGTGGATTCAACAGGGGGCTTTGCCAGGAAACCTTGCCGGGGAATGGCCCCCACAAGCCCGCACAAAGCAAAGCGACCCACATTGTGGGTCGTTGCGAAAGGCTTTGCCGGGCGCGGGAGATTGTGTCGGCCCGCAGCGCCGGCTGTGGCGCGGCCGCTTACAGCAGGCCGGCCTTTTGCACCAGGCGGCTGGCCACCCAGTTCTTGGTTTTGGACAGCGGACGGCTCTCGGTGATTTCTATCATGTCGCCCAGCTTGTATTCGCCCTTTTCGTCATGGGCGTGGTACTTGCTCGAACGGGCAATGATCTTGCCGTAGAGCTCGTGCTTGACACGGCGCTCGACCAGCACGGTCACGGTCTTTTGCCGCTTGTCACTGACCACCTTGCCGATCAGGGTGCGCTTGAGGGATTTTTGGGCTTCCGTCATGGGTGCTCCTCAGTGGGCGGCTTGCTTTTGCGCAAGAATGGTTTTGGCCCGGGCGATGGCTCGGCGGGTGGTGCGCAGCGTGCTGGTGTTGGACAGTTGCTGGGTTGCCTTTTGCATGCGCAGGCTGAAATGGGCTTTTTGCAGGGCCTTGATTTCGGCTTCGATGCCGGCGACATCTTTTGCGCGCAGTTCAGTGGTTTTCATGGCGGGTTCTCCTGAATCAGGCGCCGATCAGACGGCTGACGAAGGTGGTGCGCAGCGGCAGTTTGGCGGCCGCCAGGCGGAAGGCTTCACGGGCCAGTTCTTCGGGCACACCGACGATCTCGAAAACGATTTTTCCGGGCTGGATTTCGGCCACGTAGTACTCGGGGTTGCCCTTGCCGTTGCCCATGCGCACTTCGGCGGGCTTGGTGGAAATGGGCTTGTCCGGGAACACGCGGATCCAGATGCGGCCGCCACGCTTGACATGGCGGGAGATCGCACGGCGTGCCGCCTCGATCTGGCGGGCCGTCAGCCGGCCACGGTCGGTGCATTTGAGACCGAAATCACCGAAGGCTACGGTAGCACCCCGCGTAGCGACACCGGTATTGCGGCCCTTTTGCTCCTTGCGGTATTTGCGGCGAGCAGGTTGCAACATGCTTATTCTCCCTTTACGTCCGCAGCGGGTGCCGCAGGCGCGGCGACTTTGCGCACGCGCTTGACGGCGGTGTTGTCAGCGCCCCCGGCGCCAGCCGGCTTGTCGCTGCCATCGGCCGGCGCGCTGTTGCCAGCGGCAGGGCGACGCGGTCCACGGCCTGCGCCCGAACGGTCGCCGCCGGGGCGGCCATCACGGCGTGGGCCGCGTGGGCGGCGCTCTTCGTCCGGGCGCGGGGTTTCCACGGCGGGCAGGTCGTTGCGGCCCAGCGTGTCGCCTTTGTAGACCCAGACCTTGACGCCGATCACGCCATAGGTGGTCTTGGCTTCCGAGGTGCCGTAGTCGATGTCCGCACGCAGCGTGTGCAGCGGCACGCGGCCTTCGCGGTACCACTCGCAACGCGCGATTTCGATGCCGTTGAGCCGGCCGGACGACATGATCTTGATGCCCTGTGCCCCCAGACGCATCGCGTTTTGCATCGCGCGCTTCATCGCGCGGCGGAACATGATGCGCTTTTCCAACTGCTGCGTGATGCTGTCGGCGATCAGCTTGGCGTCGATTTCCGGCTTGCGCACTTCTTCGATGTTCACTGCCACCGGCACGCCCAGGCGCACGGCGAGTTCCTTTTTCAGGCTCTCGATGTCTTCGCCTTTCTTGCCGATCACCACACCGGGACGGGCCGAGTAAATGGTGATGCGCGCGTTCTTGGCCGGGCGCTCGATCAGGATGCGCGAGACGGCGGCGTTCTTGAGCTTGGTCTTGAGGTACTCGCGCACCTTGATGTCTTCGGCCAGCATGCCGGCGAAATCGCGGTTGTCGGCGTACCAACGGCTGGCCCAGTTGCGGCTGACCGCAAGGCGAAAGCCGGTAGGATGGATTTTCTGTCCCATGGTCCTGGCCCTTTAGTTGCCTACCGTCACGTACACATGGCACGTCGGCTTGCTGATGCGGTTGCCGCGACCTTTGGCGCGCGCGGCGGAGCGCTTGAGGGTGGTGCCTTGCTCGACATGGATGGTCTTGACCTTCAGTTCGTCGATGTCGGCACTATCGTTGTGTTCGGCGTTGGCGATGGCCGACTCCAGCACCTTCCGGATGATTCCTGCAGCTTTTTTCTGCGTGAAGTTCAGGATGTTCAGCGCTTGATCGACCTTCTTGCCGCGAATCAGGTCAGCGACCAGACGACCCTTGTCGACCGACAGACGGACACCCCGCAAGATGGCATGTGTTTCAGGCATGGTCGACTCCTTACTTCTTGACTTTCTTGTCAGCGGGGTGGCCCTTGAAGGTGCGCGTCAGGGCGAATTCGCCCAGCTTGTGGCCCACCATCTGGTCGGTGACATAGACCGGCACATGCTGCTTGCCGTTGTGCACGGCGATGGTCAGACCGATGAACTCGGGCAGCACCATGGAGCGACGCGACCAGGTCTTGACGGGTTTCTTGTCCTTGGTGGCGACGGCTTTTTCGACCTTGGCCAGCAAGTGATGGTCAACAAATGGACCCTTTTTGAGAGAGCGAGTCATCCGTTACCCCTTACTTCTTGCGACGCGACACGATCATGCTCTGTGTGCGCTTGTTGTTGCGGGTGCGATAACCCTTGGTCAGATTGCCCCAGGGATCGACGGCATGGCGGCCTTCACCGGTGCGGCCTTCGCCGCCACCGTGCGGGTGATCCACCGGGTTCATGGCCACGCCGCGCACCGTGGGACGGATCCCCATCCAGCGCTTGACCCCGGCTTTGCCCAGTTGGCGCAGGCTGTGCTCTTCGTTGGCCACCTCGCCGATGGTGGCGCGGCATTCGATGTGGATCTTGCGCACCTCGCCCGAGCGCATGCGCACTTGGGCGTAGGTGCCTTCGCGCGCCAGCAGCGTGGCCGAGGCGCCGGCCGAGCGGGCGATCTGCGCGCCGGCACCGGGCTTGAGCTCGATGCAGTGGATGGTCGAACCCACGGGGATGTTGCGGATCGGCAGCGTGTTGCCGGCGCGGATCGGGGCCTCCGCGCCGGACAGCAGCGTGGCGCCCACTTCCAGGTTGCGCGGCGCGATGATGTAGCGCCGTTCACCGTCGGCGTAGCACACCAGCGCGATATGGGCCGTGCGGTTCGGGTCGTACTCGATGCGCTCGACCTTGGCCGCAATGCCGTCCTTGTTGCGCTTGAAGTCCACCACCCGGTAGTGGTGCTTGTGACCACCGCCCTTGTGGCGGGTGGTGATGTGGCCGTTGTTGTTGCGGCCCGCTTTCTGGAACTGGGGCTCCAGCAGCGGGGCATGGGGCTGGCCCTTGTGCAGGTGCTCCCGCGTGACCTTCACCACGGCGCGGCGCCCGGGCGAGGTGGGTTTCATCTTGATGACAGCCATGATTTACGCGGCCTCCCCGGAGAATTTCAGTTCTTGACCGGGCTGCAGCGTGACATAGGCCTTGCGGACATTGTCGCGGCGGCCGATCGTCTTGCCGGTGCGCTTGGTCTTGCCCTTGGTATTGAGCACGGAAACACCCTTGACCTGAACCTTGAACAGCAACTGCACAGCGGCCTTGATCTCCGGCTTGGTGGCGTTTTGCAGCACCTTGAACGTCACGGCATTGGACTTGTCGGCAAGCATCGTGGCCTTTTCGGAGACGATGGGAGCGACCAGCACCTGCATCAGACGTGCTTCGTCGAAGTGGGGCGCGCTCATGCGAACATCTCCTGGAGTTTGTCGATTGCGCCCTTGGTGACGAGCACTTTCTTGAAGCGCACCAGCGACACGGGATCGGCGTAACGGGGCTCGACGACGAGCACGTTCACCAGGTTGCGCGCTGCCAGATACAGGTTTTCGTCGACTTCATCGGCAATCACCATCACCGATTGCAGGTTCATCGCCTTGAACTTGTCGGCCAGGACCCGGGTCTTGGGCGAGTCGAGCTTGATCGATTCGACCACCGCCAGACGGCCTTCGCGGGCCAACTGCGAGAAGATCGCCGACATGCCGGCGCGGTACATCTTCTTGTTGATCTTGTGCGTGAAGTTCTCGTCCGGCATGTTCGGAAAAATCCGGCCACCCCCGCGCCACAGCGGCGAGGAGGTCATGCCGGCGCGCGCATTGCCCGTGCCCTTTTGCTTGAACGGCTTCCTGGTCGAGTGCCGGACCTGCCCACGGTCTTTCTGGGCGCGGGTGCCTTGGCGTGCGTTGGCCTGGTAGGCGACCACGATCTGGTGCACCAGCGCTTCGTTGTATTCGCGACCGAAAACGGTTTCGGGCACATCCAGCCGGGATGCGCCCTGGCCTTGGTCATTCAGGAGTTCGAGCTGCATCAGTTCGCTCCTTTCGCAGCCTGGCTCCGGACGGCCGGACGCACCGTCACGAACCCGCCCTTGGAGCCCGGGATGGCGCCCTTGATCAACAGCAGTTGCCGCGCTTCGTCGATGCGGATCAGGTCGAGATTTTGCGTGGTCCGGGTGGCATCGCCGAGGTGGCCCGTCATCCGCTTGCCGGGGAACACGCGGCCCGGGTCCTGCGCCATGCCGATCGAGCCGGGCACGTTGTGCGAACGGCTGTTGCCGTGCGAGGCGCGCTGCGACCGCATGTTGTGGCGCTTGATGGTGCCGGCATAGCCCTTGCCGATCGAGGTGCCTTGCACATCGACCTTCTGGCCCACGGAAAACACCGACGTTATCGCCACCGATGCGCCCGCCTGGTACTGGGCGGCGGTATCGGCGCTGACGCGAAATTCCTGGATGATCTCTCCGGCTTGCACCCCTGCCTTGGCAAGGTGGCCGGCTTCGGGCTTGCTCACGCGCGAGGCCTTGCGCGCACCGAACGTGACCTGCAAGGCGACATAGCCGTCGTTCTCTTGGGTTTTGACCTGGGTCACGCGGTTGTCGGACACATCGACCACCGTGACAGGCACTGCGTCCCCATCATCGGTGAACAGACGCATCATGCCCACTTTGCGACCCAGCAACCCGAGGGAGTTGCTCAGACTCATTGGTTTCTCCAAAACTTCCACCGCCGCAACTTCAATTGGCTGCGGCGTTTGCACCTCAGGTGCGTGAAAGAAGGGTTGATAAGACTTCGGTTGCCATCATGCGCTACAGGCGGCTTTCCCGGGCCGGCGCCCAATCAGGCAAGCCGCAGAGTATAGCGCGCGAACCCGGTTTTTTCCAGCCAGGTTCGCATGGCTTGAATCATTGCAGCTTGATTTCGACATCCACGCCCGCAGGCAGGTCGAGCTTCATCAGTGCGTCCACCGTCTTGTCGGTGGGGTCGACGATGTCCATCAGGCGCTGGTGCGTGCGGATTTCGAGCTGGTCGCGGCTGGTCTTGTTGACATGCGGCGAGCGCAGGATGTCAAAACGCTTCATGCGCGTTGGCAAGGGCACGGGGCCCTTGACGATGGCGCCGGTGCGCTTGGCGGTGTCGACGATCTCGGCTGCGGACTGGTCGATCAGCTTGTAATCGAATGCCTTCAGGCGGATGCGGATTTTTTGCTTGGACATGGCAGGTTCCTGGTTTTGCGGGCGCATCAGGCCAGGATCTTGGCCACGACACCAGCGCCCACGGTGCGGCCGCCTTCGCGGATCGCAAAGCGCAGACCTTCTTCCATCGCGATCGGGTTGATCAGCTTGACCGTGATCGATACGTTGTCGCCCGGCATCACCATTTCCTTGTCCGCCGGCAACTCGATGGCCCCGGTCACGTCCGTGGTGCGAAAGTAGAACTGCGGCCGGTAGTTGTTGAAAAACGGCGTGTGCCGCCCTCCTTCGTCCTTGCTCAGCACGTAGACCTCGGCGGTGAAGTGGGTGTGCGGCTTGATCGAGCCGGGCTTGCACAGCACCTGCCCGCGTTCCACGTCTTCGCGCTTGGTGCCGCGCAGCAGCAGGCCGACGTTGTCGCCGGCCTGGCCCTGGTCAAGCAGTTTGCGGAACATCTCCACGCCGGTGCAGATGGTTTTTTGCGTGTCGCGGATGCCGACGATTTCGATTTCTTCGCCCACCTTGATGACGCCGCGCTCGACGCGGCCGGTGACCACGGTGCCGCGGCCGGAGATCGAGAACACGTCTTCCACCGGCATCAGGAAGGTGCCGTCTATCGCGCGCTCGGGCGTCGGGATGTAGGTGTCCAGCGCGTGCGCGAGCTTCATGATGGCTTGTTCGCCTTGCACGCCCTTGTCGCCTTCGAGCGCCAGCTTGGCCGAGCCGCGAATGATCGGGGTGTCGTCGCCGGGGAAGTCGTACTTGTCGAGCAGTTCGCGCACTTCCATCTCGACGAGTTCGAGCAGTTCTTCGTCATCGACCATGTCGCATTTGTTCAGGAACACGACGATGTAAGGCACGCCCACCTGGCGGGCCAGCAGGATATGCTCGCGGGTCTGGGGCATGGGGCCGTCGGCGGCCGAGCACACCAGGATGGCGCCGTCCATCTGGGCGGCGCCGGTGATCATGTTCTTCACATAGTCGGCGTGGCCGGGGCAGTCGACATGGGCGTAGTGGCGGTTGGCCGTCTCGTATTCCACATGGGCGGTGTTGATGGTGATGCCACGGGCCTTTTCTTCGGGCGCTGCATCGATCTGGTCATAAGCCTTGGCTTCGCCGCCGAACTTGGTAGACAGCACGGTGGCGATGGCCGCCGTCAGCGTTGTCTTGCCATGGTCGACGTGACCGATGGTGCCCACGTTGACGTGGGGCTTGGTGCGCTCGAACTTTCCTTTTGCCATTTCCAATTCTCCAAAGAGCAAGTCCTGTGTGGTGGTTTAACGTCTGCACCGGGTGGCTGTATCGCCCCGCACAGGGGACAGGGCGGCGCCCGATCGCAGACCAGACAAAGCTCAGATCAGGGGGTGTTTCTCACTTTGCGCGCGCGGCCACGATGGCTTCAGACACGTTGCGCGGCGCTTCGCTGTAATGCTTGAATTCCATCGTGTAGGTGGCGCGGCCTTGCGACATCGAACGCAGCGTGGTCGAGTAGCCGAACATTTCGGACAGCGGCACTTCGGCCTTGATGGCCTTGCCGCCACCGACCATGTCGTCCATGCCTTGCACCATGCCACGGCGTGAGGACAGGTCGCCCATCACGTTGCCGGCATAGTCTTCCGGCGTTTCCACTTCCACGGCCATCATCGGCTCCAGGATCACCGGGGAGGCCCTCTTGCAGCCTTCCTTGAAGCCGAAGATGGCGGCCATCTTGAACGCCAGTTCGTTCGAGTCGACATCGTGGTACGAGCCGAAGTGCAGCGTGACCTTGACATCGACCACCGGGTAGCCGGCCAGCACGCCTTGGGTCACGGCTTCGTTGACCCCTTTTTCCACGGCCGGGATGTATTCGCGCGGCACCACACCGCCCTTGATGGCGTCGATGAACTCTATGCCCTTGCCGGCTTCGTTGGGCTCGATCTTGAGCACGACATGGCCGTACTGGCCCTTGCCGCCGGACTGGCGCACGAACTTGCCTTCGGCTTCCTGCACCGTCTTGCGGATGGTTTCGCGGTAGGCCACCTGGGGCTTGCCCACGTTGGCCTCGACGCCGAATTCACGCCGCATGCGATCGACGATGATTTCCAAGTGCAACTCGCCCATGCCGCCGATGATGGTCTGGCCCGACTCCTCGTCGGTGCTGACACGAAATGACGGGTCTTCGGCGGCCAGGCGCGACAGCGCAATCCCCATCTTTTCCTGGTCGGCCTTGGACTTGGGCTCCACCGCCTGGCGAATCACGGGCTCGGGAAACACCATGCGCTCGAGCGTCACGATGGCCGTCGGGTCGCACAGGGTTTCGCCGGTGGTCACATCCTTCAGGCCGACGCAGGCAGCGATGTCTCCGGCGCGGATTTCGTCGACTTCCTGGCGCTCGTTGGCGTGCATCTGCACGATGCGGCCGATGCGCTCCTTTTTGCCGCGCACCGGGTTGTATACGGTGTCGCCCTTGGCAAGCACGCCGGAGTACACGCGCACAAAGGTCAGTTGGCCCACGAACGGGTCGGTCATCAGTTTGAACGCCAGGGCCGAGAACTTCTCGCCGTCGTCGGCCCTGCGGGTGACCGCCTTGTCGTCTTCATCAAAGCCGGGCACGGGGGGCACGTCCAGCGGTGAGGGCAAGAGTTCGATCACGGCGTCGAGCATGCGCTGCACGCCCTTGTTCTTGAACGCAGTGCCGCACATCATCGGCTGGATTTCGCCGGCAACGGTGCGCGCGCGCAGGCCGCTGGTGATCTCGTCCTCCGACAAATCACCCTCTTCCAGGTACTTGTTCATCAGCTCTTCAGAGGCTTCTGCCGCCGCTTCCACCATCTTCTCGCGCCATTCCTTGGCGCTGGCTTGCAGCGCGGCGGGAATGTCCTCGAATCTGAACTTCATGCCCTGGGAGGCTTCGTCCCAGATGATGGCCTTCATCTTGCGCAGATCGACCACCCCCGTGAAATGCTCTTCGGCGCCAATCGGAATCACGATGGGCACGGGGTTGGCCTTCAGGCGCAGCTTCATCTGGTCGACGACCTTGAAGAAGTTGGCGCCGGTGCGGTCCATCTTGTTCACGAAAGCCAGACGCGGCACCCGGTACTTGTTGGCCTGGCGCCAGACGGTTTCCGACTGGGGCTGCACGCCACCGACGGCGCAATACACCATGCAGGCGCCGTCGAGCACGCGCATGGAACGCTCCACTTCGATGGTGAAATCGACGTGGCCGGGAGTGTCGATGATGTTGATGCGGTGCTCGGGAAAGGACATGTCCATGCCCTTCCAGAAGCAGGTGGTGGCCGCCGAGGTGATCGTGATGCCACGCTCTTGCTCTTGCTCCATCCAGTCCATGGTGGCCGCGCCGTCGTGCACTTCACCAATCTTGTGGTTCACACCGGTGTAGAAAAGAATGCGCTCGGTCGTCGTGGTCTTGCCAGCGTCGATATGGGCCGAGATACCGATGTTGCGGTAGCGCTCCAGGGGGGTCTTGCGAGCCATGGGGATCCTTGCGATGGGTCGTGTTGTTCAGGGGCGGGCCAGCATTGCGGCGCTGCAACCCGTCAGGTTCGTGAGCGCCTTCCCGCTCCAAGGCTGCCGGCAGCCTTGGCGACGGGCGCCAGACGGTGGGTGCGTCAGGCAGATGCGTCCGATGAATGCCCGGCGTTCAAAAACGAAAGTGACTGAACGCCTTGTTGGCTTCGGCCATACGGTGCACTTCGTCGCGCTTTTTCATTGCACCGCCACGGCCTTCGGTGGCTTCGAGCAACTCGTTGGCCAGACGTTGGGCCATCGACTTTTCGCCACGCTTGCGGGCCGCTTCCTTGATCCAGCGCATCGACAGCGCCAGCCGGCGGACAGGACGCACCTCCACCGGCACCTGGTAGTTGGCACCGCCGACACGGCGGGACTTGACTTCGACCATGGGTTTGACGTTGTTGATGGCCACGGTGAAGGCTTCCAGAGGGTCCTTGTCGGGGTGCTTTTTCTCTATCAGTTCCAGGGCGCCATAGATGATGCGCTCGGCAACCGCCTTCTTGCCGCTTTCCATGATCACGTTCATGAATTTGGACAGCTCTACATTGCCAAACTTGGGATCCGGCAGGATTTCACGCTTGGGGACTTCGCGACGACGTGGCATTTTTTCACCTCATTTGCTTCAGTTGGCATCTTTGCAGACACCGCGGGGATCATGCAAAACCCCCACTTACTCGACCCGCGCAAGACATTTGCGCTTTCGGGTCACTACGCTGCAACGCCGCGCCACGCGGCAAGCAGCACCGAAATATCTGCAACGCTCACTTGGCCTTGGGCTTTTTGGCGCCGTACTTGGAGCGCGCCTGTTTGCGGTCTTTCACGCCTTGCAGGTCGAGCGAGCCGCGCACGATGTGGTAGCGCACACCGGGCAGGTCCTTGACACGACCGCCGCGCACCAGCACCACGCTGTGCTCTTGCAGGTTGTGGCCTTCACCGCCGATGTAGGAGATGACCTCGGAACCGTTGGTCAGACGCACCTTGGCGACCTTGCGCAAAGCGGAGTTGGGCTTCTTGGGCGTCGTGGTGTACACCCGGGTGCACACGCCACGGCGCTGCGGCGAGTTTTCCATCGCAGGGCTTTTGGACTTGATCTTTTCGACCTCGCGCCCCTGACGGACCAGTTGATTGATGGTTGGCATGAAATACGTCCCTGAACGTCAAAACCGCAAAAACGGCAAGCGGACAATCCTTCGGAAATCCCGAAAAGCCTTCTAATGTAGCCGGACCGGACTGCGCCGGCAAGCCCCGGCCTCGTCCAATTCAAAATTCAGCCATGCGCCCGGGCGCGCCGATCGGATGCAGGGGAAGGTCCGTGAATTCCGACGCCCCCCTCGACATGGTCGGCGGCGCCGGACCAGTGTCGCGTCACCGATCAGATGTCGTAGGCTGCGCGCAGCCATCGGAGCGCAGCGCAAGGCGCATCGTGCAGCCAATACCGAGCGTATTGGCAAGCGATGCAACGCCGCGATGCGCTTCGATGGCCAGCGCAGACCGACAGATGATCGGTGACGCGACACTAGGCTGGGCCGCAACGGCCCACACCGGTTGCGCTGGCACCGGTCGACGACGCGCGCAGGCGTCAGCTGATTCCGATGCTTGCCAGGATGGCTTGCCGATCCTGATCTAGCTGCGGTGGTTGCCGCACCAGCGGCGTTCGGTGCGCTCCCACATGCACGGGACTTCCTGCCACGGTCAGGCTCTGCCCATTTCGCGCCTGCACCTGTATCAGCATTTGCCGGGATTGGATCTGCGGGTCATTGCACACAGCCGCCAGATCGTTATAGGGGCCGGTCGGAATGTCGTTCGACATCAGCACTTCTTGCCAGTCGGCGCATGGGGCCGAGTTCAGTTGTCGTTCGATCAGCGCCTTCAGCGCCTCATGATGCAGGCAACGCAAGTGGTTGGTCAAAAATCGCGGGTCCTCGATCAATCCATGCAAGCCCAATACCGCGCACAGCTTGCGGAACACCGCATCATTGCCCGCTGCGATGACGAGCCAGCCATCTCGTGCACGAAAGACGTCAAAGGGCGTGATGGACGGGTGTCGCGAACCCAGAGGGCCAGGCACACGCCCGTCGACCTGCATCCGGGAAATGGCATTTTCCAGCAGAGCCACCTGGCAGTCGAGCATCGCCACATCCACCCGATCCCCGAAGCCCGTGCGCTCGCGCTGCAACAGTGCCGCCTGAGTTCCTACCGCAGCATACAGACCCGCCGCCAAGTCACCGATCGACACACCGACCCGTGTCGGCAACGCACCCGGCTGGCCCGTCAGACTCATGATGCCCCCCATTGCCTGCACCACCATGTCATACGCTGGCCGTTTGCTGTACGGCCCCGTCTGGCCAAAGCCGGATACCGAGGTGTAGACCAAGCGCGGTAGCCGCTCATGCAGCGCCTCCCAGACATACCCCAGTTTCTCCATCGTGCCCGGACGAAAGTTTTCGACCAGCACATCCGCCGTTTGGAGCAAGGACTCGAAAATCTGACGATCGTCAGCCGACTTCAGATCCAGCGCAATGGACTCCTTGTTGCGATTCACCGACATGAAGTAGGCCGAGTCGCCCTCGACAAAGGGACCGATATGACGGGCATCGTCTCCTACTCCCGGCTGCTCCACCTTGATCACTCGCGCACCAAGATCGGCAAGCAGCAAGGTGCAATAAGGGCCCGCCAGCACGCGGGTCAGATCGATGATGGTGTAACCATCCAAGGGGCCTTTTGATGAATGTGACACCGGTGTTCTCATTCCATGGTGACGCCGTGGCGCAGGATCGACTCTTTGGCTTTCCTGCCCTCGGCCATGGCCCACTCGCGGAACTCCGCAAGCGAGGCAGACGGCTTTGCTTCATTGCCGGACTTTGCCAACTTGGCCTGCACTTGCGGGTCATCGAGTGCGATGACACTTGCATCGAACAACTTCTGCGCTATGTCCGTTGGCAGTCCCGCTGGCCCGAATAATCCGAACCAGAACGTTTGGTCATAGCCCTTGACGCCAATTTCAGCCATGCCGGGTATGTCCGGGAACATCGGCGAGCGTGCCTCGGAGGTCACCGCCAAGACACGCAACTTGCCTCCTTGGGCCATGGGCAGAACCGAAGGCGGGGTGCCAAATGCGAGCTGGACATCGCCACTGGCGACCGCCAGCAGCGCAGGGGCGCCTCCCTTGAAAGGCACATGGAGCATGGAAATACCTGCGGCCCGCGCGAAGGAAAGTGCAGCCAGGTGGGTCGCCACGCCGATGCCCGACGATGCATAGGAGAGCTTGCCCGGGCTTTGCCTGGCAAACGCAATCAATTCTTGCGCCGTGTTCGCCGGGAAGTCTTTGTTGACTGCCAAAAGCATCGGCGCAGAGCTCCAGCGGGAGATCGGCACAAAGCTTTTGGCGCCGTCGTAAGTCACGTTCCTGTAGAGAATTTGATCGCTGCCGTACAGATTCGAACTCCCCAGAAGCAAGGTGTAGCCATCGGGTGCTGCATGTGCGACCAAGACCGAACCGATGGTGGTGCCCGCACCGGGACGGTTGTCTATGACGATGGCTTGCCCCAGCACGCGACTCATCTTGTTCGTGACGATCCGGGCGACGGTGTCTGCGCCGCCCCCGGTTGGAAACCCGACCACCAAGGTGATTGGCTTGGCTGGATATGACTGCGCGACGGCACTGGCCGACAAAGTGATGATCACCGCAAGTGCGAGCAAACGCCTGACATGCTGCACGCTTGTCCCCGGTGTGAGAGATTGGTTTTTTGCGCCTCAGCGCCCCGCGAAAATCGGGCGCCGTTTCTCTTGCCACGCGCGCCCTCCTTCCGCCAGATCCTCAGACTGCAGGCTGCGCTTGACATCCGCCGCCACCGCAGCCGGGTCAACAATGCCCCGGGCGATGTGGTTGAGGTGTTTCTTCATGCCCAGCAGGGGCAGCGGCGCCATCGCGCTGAGCGTGCCCGAGAGCCGTTGCAACTGTTCATCAAATGCAGCGCGATCGACGAGGTGCGTCAGAAATCCGCTGGCGTACATGGACTGCGCGTCCATCTTCTCGCCCGTCAGGAACAATCTTTTGGCGACATCGACCCCGAGCCGGCTGACATAGCGCTCCATGCCGGACAGGTAAAAGTGCAGCCCCAACCGGGCGGCAGGCATGAACATCTCGGTGTCTTGACTGCCGATTCGAAAATCGCATGCCAGCGCCATGTCTGTCGCACCGCCGTAAACTCCGCCATGGACGGCCGCGATGGTTACCGCTGTGCATTTTTCGAGTTCATCGACCATTTTTCCGAATCTGCTGCCCTCGGTCTGGCTATCCTTGGCAATGGCCGATATATCAAACCCGCTACAAAAGTGCTTTCCTTGCGCACGAAGAACCAAAACCAGCACCTCGGGCGTTTGGTCTACCGTTTGAAAATGCCTGCACAGCTCGGTCAGGTCCTCCGTCGTCAGCTTGTTTGCGGCTTCAGGTCGTTGCAGCGTGACGCAGGCAACACGGCCATTGATCTGCAGGGATGGAAGTTGGCGCATCATGGGGCGTCAGATATGTCAAAGAATTCTCTGAATACTTTTACATTGATGCACCCCGTACAAACCCCCGCCCCTTTGAACCTTCAAGACCGCATTCGACCGCATTCGCAAGCACTTGGAGGAGGAGATCCCGTCCGGTGCGCTGTCCCCGGGCGCCCCTATCGATGAGAAAAATTGGCGTTGCGCCTCGATGCTTCGCGAACGCCTGTGCGCAAAGCACTGCTGTTGCTGGGTGTCCAGGGGCTTGTCGATATCGTGCCGCGCACGGGCATCCATGTGCGCAAGCTGCGGGCCAGCGAACTCATTGCCATGATGGAGGAGGCCCTGGACGAACTGGAGGACGTGCTCACCCGCTGGGCTGCGCGTCGCATCGTTGCATCCCGAAGGCCGATGCTGCAGACAGCCTTGGAAGGGACTGCCCGTTGCGCACAAACCAACGATATCGCCAGCTACGAGGACGCCAATGCCACCCTGCATGAAGTCATCTACCTTGCCAGCGGAAACCCCTTCATTCCTGTCCAACGACTTGCGCTGAAAGTCTGACCATGGTGCGGCAGCCGCCAAAGAAAGATGGGGTGCCAGTCCATGGCGTGATGCGCCGCATCGAGGGATGTTGGGTCAGATGCACTGGAGCCGTGCATCCCGCCTCTACTTGATCCACAGCCGGATCGCATCCCAGGCACGGCCCAGAATGCCGGCCTCCTGCACGTCTTCGAGCGCCACCAGCGGCACCTCGCCCAGCGTCTGGTCACCGAGCATCACCTGCAAGGTGCCGATCGACTGGCCCTTGGTGTATGGGGCGACCAGCGGGTCGGGGCGTGCGATCCGGGTGGTGATCCTGCCGGTGCTGCCTGCGGGCACGGTCATGACGATGGCCTCTTCATGGCCGATCTTGAGCTGGCTCGTCCGACCCTTCCAGACCGCCGGCGTTGCCACCGGCTGGCCGGCATCGAACAGCTTGACGGCCTCGAACGCGGTGTAACCCCAGTTCAGCAGTTTCTGGCTTTCGTTGGCACGCGCGCTTTCGCTGGCCGCGCCCAACATGATGGACAGCAGACGGCGCTGGCCCAGGCCGGGGAACTCGCGCTTGGCGGTGGCCACCAGGCAGTAGCCCGCAGCGGCGGTGTGCCCGGTCTTGAGGCCATCCACGGTCGGGTCGCGGTACAGCAGCGTGTTGCGGTTGTTGGCGTTGCTGGCCGGCGTGCCGGGGTAGCTGTACTGCTTGGTGGCGTAGTAATGCATGTGCTGCGGGAAGTCCTTCATCAGGCGCGTGGCCAGCAGGCCCAGATCGCGCGCCGTCGACAGGTGGCCAGGCTCGGTCAGACCCTCGGGGTTTTTGTAGCTCGTGCTCTGCATGCCCAGGGCCTTGGCCTGTTCGTTCATCAGTTTGACGAAGTTCTCGGCCGTGGCGCCCACGCCTTCGGCCAGGGCCATGGCGGCGTCGTTGCCCGACTGGACGATCATGCCCTTGAGCAGATCTTCGACCGGCACCTGCATCGTGGGGTCGATGAACATGCGCGAGCCGGGCATCTTCCAGGCGCGCTCGCTCACGGGCAGATTTTGCTGGAGCGATATTTTTTCGGCGCGCAGTGCGTCGAACACCAGATAGGCCGTCATCAGCTTGGTCAGCGAGGCCTGTTCCACCGGCGCGTCGATGTTCTTGGCCGCCAGCACCTGGTTGGCGGTGACATCCAGCAGGATATAGGCGCGCGCGGCGATTTCGGGCGGCTGTGGCGCCTGGGCGTGGGCACCGAAGGCAGCAGGGGCCAGCGCAGCCAAGATGGCCAGGGGGCGTAGCACGGACAGGATGCGTTTCATGGGGTGGGGCGGCTCGAAAAAAAGATACGAGTTTCTCATGGCGCCCTGCGCCACCCGCGCGCGGCCCCTGGCGGCGCCCCCTGCGGGGCGGGCAGCGGCGGCGGTTCAGGGGGTCATATTTCGATTTTCGACCCCAGTTCCACCACCGCATTGCTGGGCAGATGCAGGAAGTCGGCGGCGCCGCTGGCGTTGTGGTGCATCTGGGCAAACAGCTTTTCGCGCCAGGGGGCCATGCCGCTGCCGATGGTCGGGATGACGGTGTCGCGCGACAGGAAGTAGCTGGTGCTCATCGGCTCGATGTCGCAACCGCGCCCGCGCAACAGCGCCAGCGCGCGCGGCAGGTCCAGGTCGTTCTTGAAGCCATAGTGGATCACGACCTGCCAGCAGTCATGGCCCAGCGACTCGATCTGCAACCGCCTGTCCAGCCCGATCCACGGGGTTTCGTGGTTGTGCACGGTGACGAACAGGTTTTGCTGGTGCAGCACCTTGTTGTGCTTGAGGTTGTGCAGCAGCGCATTGGGCACTGCGCCGGTTCCGGCGGTCAGGAAGACGGCGGTGCCTTCGACGCGCGTGGGCGGGTTGGTGAAGACCGACGCCAGAAAATCCTTCAGATCGAGGGCGTCGGCACGCAGCTTGACGTTGAGCAGCCTGCGCCCTTCCTTCCAGGTCATCATCAGCGCAAACACGATGCCACCGATCATCAGCGGGAACCAGCCACCCTGGAACAGCTTGAGCAGGTTGGAGGCAAAGAAGGCCAGGTCGACCACGGCGAAACAGCCGGTGGCCGCTACACACAGCGCCAGCGGGTAGCCCCAGCCGTAACGGATCACAAAGAAGGTCAGCGTGGTGGTGATCAGCATGTCCAGCGTCACGGCGATCCCGTAGGCCGCCGCCAGGTTGCTCGACGAGCGGAACATCACGACCGCCAGCACGATGGCCACGAACAACCCCCAGTTGACCAGCGGCATGTAGATCTGGCCGGTATCGCGCACGCTGGTGTGCTGTATGCCCAAGCGCGGCAGATAGCCCAGTTGTATCACCTGCTTGGTCACGCTGAAGGCGCCGGTGATCAAGGCCTGCGAGGCGATCACCGTGGCCATGGTGGCCAGCACCACCAGCGGGATCAGCGCCCAGTCGGGCGCCATCATGTAAAACGGATTGCGGACCGCCCCGGGTTCGGCCAGCAGCAGCGCCCCCTGGCCAAAGTAGTTCAGCGTCAGCGCAGGCATGGCCACGCCGAACCAGGCCAGGCGGATGGGCCGCTTGCCGAAATGCCCCAGGTCGGCGTACAGCGCTTCCGCCCCGGTGACGCACAGCACCACGGCGCCCAGGATGATGAAACTGGTGCCCGGGTTGGCGAACATGAAGCCCAGCGCATGGTGCGGGCTCAAGGCCCACAGGATCTCGGGGTGCCCCAGGATATGCGCCAGGCCCAGCAGGGCAATGCTGGCAAACCACACCAGGGTGATGGGGCCAAAGAACCTGCCGATGCCACCGGTGCCGCGCTTTTGCACGGCGAAAAGGCAAAACAGCACCACCAGCGTGATCGGGATCACGTACTTCTTGAAGTGGGGCGAGACCACCTCCAGCCCCTCGATGGCCGACAGCACCGAAATCGCCGGGGTGATGACGCCATCGCCATAGAACAGCGAGGTGCCGAAGATGCCCACCGCCAGCAGCGCCGAGCGCAGACGGGGTTTGTCCTTGACGGCCTGGGAGGCCAGGGCCAGCATCGCGACCAAGCCGCCTTCGCCATGGTTGTCGGCGCGCAGCACCAGCACCACGTACTTGAGCGAGACAATGACCGTCAGCGTCCAGAAGAAGATGGACAGGATGCCGTAGACATTGCTCTGGGTGAACGGCACATGGCCGGACCCGAAGACCTCCTTGACGGCATACAGCACGCTGGTGCCGATGTCACCGTAGACCACACCGATGGCGCCCAGCGTGAGCGCTGCGAGCGATGACTTGGAACTTTGCACTGACCACCACCCCGGCGCGCTGGGTCGGACGGGGCTCCGTTGCTTTGAGGAGCGCTATTGTGCGCTCGCGCTGCGCCCGTGATGCGCCCGTGCTGCGCGCCTGCGCTGCACGGGCGCCGGCTCGCGCGTCCGGCGGGGGAAGTCACCTCAGTCGTACACCTCGGCATCCGGGTTGGTCGCCTCCAGCTCATAGCTGGCCGCCAGCATGGCCAGGCGCGCCACCACGCCATACATATAAAAACGGTTCGGGCCGCTGACACCGGGACGAACGCCGGACTGGGGCGACGGGGTGCTGTGCTCGAAAGCCAGTGGCACAAAGCCGGCATCCGGCGGACTCTCGTCGTCGCCACGCTCGGCGTGGATGCGGTAAAAGCCACCCACCACATAGCGGTCCATCATGTAGACCACGGGCTCGGCTATCGCGTCATTCACCCGCTCGCGGGTCAGAACGCCCTCCTGGACGATGAGCGCGCTGGCCGGCTGACCGTCCTTGCCGAACACCATCATGTGGCGCACCTTGCGCTGCAACGCATCGAGATCCTTGGTCTCGCGCACGGTCATGATGCCCATGTCGGGACGGCCGTTGTCCGCCTTGACGGTGACGAACGGTTTCTCGTTGATGCCATATTCCTTGTACTTGCGGCGCACCTTGGCCAGCAGGGCGTCCACCGTGGTCTGCAACTGCCCCAGGCCCTTGCCCCCGGTGCCGTCCACTGCAGCGCACTGGCTGTACATGGGGTTGATGAGCCAGGGGTCTATGCCCAGCATCTTGCCCAAACGCTTGGCCACTTCTTCGTAATTCTTGAAGTGGGTGCTCAAGCGGCGCACGCTCCGGCCGGCATGCAGCGGGGGCAACAGGTACTGCTCGTGAATCTCTTCCAGGATGCCCGGCGGCCCCGCCAGCAAATCGTTGTTCAGCAAGATGGTGCAGGGGTCAAAGTCCTTCAGACCCAGACGGCGCTTGGTGCGCACCACGGGTTCGAGCGTCACGCTGTCGCCGTTGGGCAGCTTGATCAGGGTGGGCTTTTTGATCTCGGGGCTGATCGAGCCCACGCGCACATTCAGACCCGCCATGTTGAAGATGCGCTGCAACTGCACCACGTTGGCCAGGTAGAAGGTATTGCGCTGGTGGTTCTCGGGAATGATCAGCAGGTTGCGCGCCTCCGGGCAGATCTTCTCGATGGCGGCCATCGCCGCCTGCACCGCCAGCGGCAGCATCTCGGTGGTCAGGTTGTTCCAGCCACCCGGAAACAGGTTGCTGTCCACCGGCGCCAGCTTGAAGCCCGCATTGCGGATGTCGACCGAGGTATAGAACGGCGGCTGATGCTCCATCCATTCCAGGCGGAACCAGCGTTCGATGGCAGGCATCGAGTCGAGGATGCGCTGTTCGAGTTCGTTGATCGGCCCGGTCAGGGCCGTGATGAGATGCGGAACCATGGCAACAAACCCCCGGAAAGCGCTGGCGCTCGATTGTAGGGACTTGGGGGTCAGACCGAGGCTTCGCAAGCCCTGCCCGTGATGGCCCTCCTGGCACCGGCGGCGAGCAGCATGCCGGCCCCACTGGGGTAGCTCCGCTTGACAGTGGCCACAGAATGATCAACAATATTGATGTTTTATCTTTTGGCGCCATGATCGCTCAACGCAACAGAGAGGTTACTGTCCCATGTCCACCGCACAGACCATCGCACCGAGCATCCCGGCAGACCCCGCCACACTCAGGCGCGCCATGACCGCAGGGGTCATCGGTCATTTTGTCGAATGGTACGACTATGGCGTTTATGCCTATGTCGCAACGATTCTCGCCGTGGTGTTTTTTGCTCCATCGGATCCGACTGCGGCGTTGCTCTCGGTCTTTGCCACTTTCGCGGTGGCCTTTTTCGCCCGACCGCTCGGCGGGTTGATTTTCGGATACCTTGGCGACCGGATCGGACGGCAACGCTGTCTGGCATTCGTCATCGTGCTGATGTCGGTTGCGACCTTCACGATCGGTATCTTGCCAACCTATGAACAAGTGTCGGTGCTGGCACCTGTTTTGCTGCTGATCTGCCGCATCGTTCAAGGACTGTCCGCAGGCGGCGAGATTGCGGGGGCATCCTCATTCATCAATGAATATGCCCCCCAGGGCCGACGCGGCTTGTTTTCAAGTCTGCTGCCCGCAGCGTCGGCCGTGGGATTGCTGCTCGGTGCCCTGCTGATGGCCATTTTGACGGCGAATCTATCGGCGCAACAGATGATCGCCTGGGGCTGGCGTGTCCCTTTCCTGATTGCGCTACTGCTGGGGGCCGCCGGCCTTTATTTGCGGATCAAAATCGAAGACACACCCATGTTCCGTGCATTGGTGAGCGCAGCCAAAACCGAGGCCAATCCGCTGAAGGCGAGTATCATGCAACAGTCCCGATGGATTGCCGTCGCCTTCGGGGCCACGCTCACCTATGGCGTCGGCTTTTATACGATCCTCAGTTACATGCCATCCTATCTCAGGCTCGTCTCGAAATTCGACCAGACTTCGGTATTTGCCATCACGGCAGTGACCCTGATCGCTCATATCATCGCGCTGCCGATGTGGGGTGCGCTCTCGGATCGCGTGGGGCGACGCCCGGTGATCCTTGGCGCCAGTCTGGCACTCATGGTCGTCACCTACCCGGCCTTTCTTCTGCTGGCACAAGGCAATACCCCGATCACCGGCATGATCGGGGGCGCCTTCATGGCCATCCTCATTGCTGCCGGTGCTGCGCCACTTTTTGCCTATATGGCGGAGATGTTTCCCACCACGGTCCGGGCGAGTTCCATTTCCATTGGCTACAACGCTTCGGTCATGTTGTTTGGTGGAACTGCGCCATTCATCGCCACCTACCTCATCCAATCGACAGGCAGCCAGGTTGCACCGAGTTTCTACCTGGTGGCTGCTGCAGCCTGCGCTGCACTGACCCTGCTCTTTGCCGGCACCAACGATAAAAGCCACCGCATTGAATTGAGACAGAGCTAATCGGGACATTCGTGGTATTGATTTTTGTAAAGGATGCAGCATGACTGATGCAAAGCACGGCGAAACCATACAAGGCCCGATGTCATACGGACATTGGATTGCAGGTCGTGAAACACACTCGGGGGGCGCCAGCTTTCCCTCCCATAACCCGACGACAGGCGCCGAGTGGGGGCGGTTCGCCTTGGGATCGCAAGATACGGTCGGGGATGCCGTAGCGGCGGCAACAGCCGCGTTCGAGGGCGCCGAATGGTCGTCACTGTCGCCTACGCGCCGGGGCCGGTTGATGATGCGCTGGGGCGATGCCATTGCGCAGCATGCCGAAAAACTGGGGGCACTGGAAACCAGTCAGAATGGCAAGCTGCTATCCGAGATGGTACTGCAGGCGCGCATCGTGCCCGACTGGCTTTATTACTATGGTGGTCTGGCAGACAAGATCGAGGGCCGGGTCATTCCGGTCGAACGGCGTTCGGTACTCAACTATACGCGGCGGGAGGCGCTGGGCGTGGTGGGCGTCATCATGCCGTGGAATTCGCCGCTTTTCCTGACGACGATGGCGGTGGCGCCGGCGCTTGCGGCGGGCAATACCGTCGTCATCAAGCCGTCCGAAGTAAGCTCCGCGTCAATCATCGAAGCCGTCAAATTGGCCGAGCAGATCGGATTTCCACGCGGCGTTCTGAATGTCGTGACCGGTGGGCGTGAAACGGCAGAGGCGCTCATCGACCATTGCGGGGTTGCCAAGATCGCTTTCACCGGAGGGGTCGAGGCGGGCCGCGCAGTCGGTGTGCGGGCCGCCCGGCGCATGGCGCAGGTCACTCTGGAGTTGGGTGGTAAATCGGCGAATATCGTGTTCCCGGATGCAGATTTGGCCCAGGCCAGGGCGGGACTGCTGGCCGGTATTTTTGCCGCAGCGGGACAGACCTGTGTGGCTGGCTCGCGCGCGTTCGTGCACCGCAGCATTCACGATCGATTGCTGGCCGAACTCGCCGAGCGGGCAAAAAATATCAGGATCGGCAACCCCCTCGATCCCGCGACGCAAATGGGGCCGGTGGCAACGAAGGCGCAACTCGACAAGGACGAGTCAATGGTGCGCCGGGCCATCGATGAAGGCGCCCAAGTGGTTCATGGCGGCTGCCGCGCTGCGGTAGACGGGTTTCCCGGGGGATATTTCTATACCCCGACCATTCTCACGGGCGTCAGCCCCGGGAGCTATATTGCACAAAACGAAGTATTCGGTCCGGTGCTGTCGGTCATTCCCTTTGATGATGAAGACGAGGTCATCGCGCTGGCCAACGGAACAGGCTTTGGTCTCGCAGCAGGCATTTGGTCGCTCAATATTCGCCAGGCGCATCGGGTGGCCAACCAATTGCAGGCGGGAACCGTCTGGGTCAACATGTATCGGGCCATGAGCTTCAATTCGCCATTCGGCGGCTACAAGGCCAGTGGCATCGGTCGGCAAAACGGCATCGAAGCGATCGACTCCTACCTGCAAACCAAGAGTATCTGGTGCGAACTCAGTCAAGAGGTGCAAGACCCCTTTGTGATGCGTGCCTGAAACCTGATGCAGGTGTTTCCTTTTCATTGACCGACTGAAATCAAAAACCCCATGACCGATGCCGAAACCGCAGTAATGCCAGACAGGACAAATACCAGCCGCGATCACGCCAAACGCTATGTACGGCATTTTCTGGCTGACTTCGCCAAACTCGATCAGGAATATCCGCGCACCTACCCCAGGATGATCGTGCGCGGTGAAGGTGCCTATGTGATCGACGAAGAGGGGCGCCGGATTCTGGACGCCGGCAGTCACCTCGGGGCTTGTCAGATCGGCCACGGCCATCCGGAGGTCGCCGACCGTATCCATCAGCAGGTGCGCAATATTGAATTCATAGCGCTCGATGCGGGCATTTCGCATGTCTATGCCGCAGCGCTGGGCGAACGCCTGGCAAAAATGGTGTTGTGCGACGATCCTGTTTTTTCATTTACCAACAGTGGCAGTGAATCCAATGAACTGGCATTCAAGATCGCCCGCCAATACCACAGACGCCGCGGCCAGCCCGGGCGCGTGAAAATTTTTTCGCGCAATGGCTCCTACCATGGCTCCACGTTGGCAACATCTGCTGCAACCGGGGCCGCGCCATTCAAGGAGGGGTTCGGGCCGCTGCCCGAGGGATTCATCCAGGGCGCGCAGCCCTCGCCCGGCCGCTGCGGTCACTGCGGATTCAACGATGCCTGCTCCCTGGCCTGTCTTGATGATTTCGAGCGTCTGATCATGGCCGAGGGCTCCGAAACCGTTGCGGCCGTCATTGCCGAGCCGATTGCCATTCCCCAGGCCGTCAAAGTGCCACCGCCCGATTATTTTGTTCGCCTGCGCAAGTTCTGTGATGACCATGGCATTCTGCTCATCATCGATGAGGTGGTGTGCGGCTTTGGGCGTACCGGCCGCATGTTCGGCGCCGAGCATTTTGGCGTGCACGGTGATATCGTGACCTTTGCCAAGGGGCTTACCTCGGGTTATGTGCCGATGGGTGCAGTGGCCGTTGCACGCCATGTCGAGGAGGTATTCAAAAATGCCCCTTTGCTGCACCTGAACACCTATGCCGGCCATCCGGTGGCGTGTGCAGCCGCGATGGCCGTGCTCGATATCATGGAGCGCGAGCGACTGGTGCTGCACAGCGCGCGCATGGAACCCATTTTGCGGCGTGAATTGCAGCGCTTGCAAAATGCAGTGGCCAGGGTGCGGTATCTTTCCGTCATTGGACTGTTGTCCAGCGTGATCGTCGATATATCGGATCGACCCGATCCCGACGCCGTGATCCGGCGCGTGCGCAATATCGCCTACGATAACGGACTGCTGGCCCGCGTTGCCCGCGATGGCGCACTCCTGAGCGTGCACTTTTATCCCCCATTGGTGGTTGCCGAGCAAGATATCGTTGCCGGGGTGCGCGCACTGGAAATCGCTTTGCGCATGATTTGACGAAAGTCCGACCATGCGCATCGTCGAAATTCGCGAGCGGGCCATCCCGCTGCAAGCCAATATCAAGAACTCTGTCGTCAATTTTGCCGGGCATACCGTTTCACTGTTGGCATTGATCACCGACGTCATGCAAGATGGCAAGCCGGTGGCGGGATTGGCCTTCGATTCCATAGGCCGCTTTGGCCAGAGTGGCCTGCTGCGCGAACGATTCATTCCGCGATTGATGCAAGCGCAGCCGCAACTGCTGCTGACGGACGATGGGAAACTGTTCGATCCGCAGCGGGTGCTGTCGGTCATCATGCAAAACGAGAAACCCGGCGGTCATGGTGACCGTGCCCATGCGGCCGCCGCGATCGAGCTCGCGGTCTGGGATTTGAACGCCAAATTGCAGCACATGCCTGCATGGCAGCACATTGCGAATCATTTTGGAGTCATCCCCAGGCCGACCATGCCGGTCTATGCGGCCGGCGGATATTATTACCCTGAAGATAACCAAGGCCGTTTGCAGGGTGAATTACAGCATTACCGTGATCTCGGGTATGGTCGCTTCAAAATGAAGATTGGCGGCGCCTCGCTCGTCGAAGACATGGCGCGCATCGAAGCGGCCCTGAAGGTGGTCGGAAACCCTGCCGATCTGGCGGTCGACGCCAACGGGCGTTTTGATCTCCAGACCGCTCTGGCTTATGGCCATGCCATGAAGGATTTCGGCTTGCGCTGGTATGAAGAGGCTGGTGATCCACTCGATTTTGCGCTGATGGCCGCACTTGCAGAGCAATACCCGCACCGCCTGGCCACGGGAGAAAATCTGTTTTCTGTCAGCGATGTAAGGAATCTGGTTCATTTTGGTCAAATGCGGCCAAATTTTGATCTGTTTCAGATGGATCCGGGTCTCAGTTATGGGCTTGGTGAATTCGTGAAGATGATCGGCGTGATCGAAGCGCAGGGCTATTCACGGCGCGATGTCCATCCGCACGGTGGTCATATGATGGCCCTGCACATCGTTGTCGGTCTGGGACTTGGCGGTTCGGAGGCTTACCCCGGGGTGTTTTCTCCATTCGGGGGCTACACGGCAGGGTGCCGCATTGCGGACGGCGGCGTTACGCCCGGCCGGGCGCCGGGTTTTGGATTGGAAGAAAAAACGGATTTATATCCGCATATTCAAACCCTGCTCTGCATGTAACTTCGAGGAGTTGTGATGCCCTTGCTCAAAGTGAATCGCGAGCGTCTGAAGCGCAGCATGGACCAGATATCGACGATAGGCGCCACCCCCAGGGGTGGAATGCATCGTCTGGCGCTCGGCGATAAGGACCGGCAGGCGCGCGATTTGCTCAAGCGGTGGTGCATGGACGCCGGATTTCCGGTCAGGGTGGACCCGATCGGCAATATGTTCGCGCGGCGGGCGGGGCGCCATTCCGATAGTCCGCCGGTGGTTATTGGCAGCCATCTGGACAGCCAGTGCATGGCAGGTCGCTTCGATGGGCCTGTGGGCGTCATCGCGGCATTGGAAGTGCTGCGCACGCTGGATGACCAGCGCGTGGTCACGCAAGCGCCGATTGACTTGGTCAACTGGACCAATGAGGAGGGCGCGCGGTTCAGCCCGCCGCTTTTGGGGTCGGGCGTTTTCACCGGGGCCCATGATCTGGATTTTGCGCTGCGCCAGACGGACAAGGAAGGTCTGAGCGTTCAGCAGGAACTGGTCAGGATTGGATATGCCGGTGCGGGGCCGGTGACGCTTCCTGTCAGAAAATATATCGAATTGCATATCGAGCAAGGGGTGGTTCTTGAGCAGGCAGCCATCGGGATCGGTGTGGTTACCGGATTTGTCGGCATCCGCGACACCAAAGTGACCGTGCTGGGCCAGAGCACACATGCCGGCCCGCTGGCGATGGACAGCCGGCGTGACGCATTGGTGGGGGCTGCGGGCATGATTTTGGCAGCCAGGGAGATTGGCCTGGCGCATGGCCCGGATGCCCGGGTCACGATTGGCAAACTCGCCATTCCTTCGGACTCGCACAGCGTGGTGCCGGGTTGCGTCGAAATGGTGCTGGATGTTCGCCACCCGGACGCCCACCGCCTCAATGCGGTGGTTTTCGCATTGCAGCAGCGCTTTCGTGCCATGGCGACCGACAGCGGGTTGGCGGTGCATTTCGAGGACAGTTGGTATTACCCGCCGGTGGTGTTCGATTCCGGGCTGCGTTCGCAGATTGCCGAGGCCGCTGCGGGTTTTGGGTATTCGCATATGGAGTTGCCGAGCCGGGCCGGCCATGACGCGCTGAACATGGCGCGGGTTGCGCCCACGGCGATGATCTTCATTCCGTGTCGCGCCGGTCTGAGCCATAACGAACTGGAATTTGCCGAAGATCAGGATATCGCCGCTGGTGCCGATGTGCTTTTGGCGGCCGCGCTGGCTGCTGCCCGGTGATCGTTCCGGCCCAGGCCATTCGATATCAGGGTTCATTCCATTTCCCAATCGTTCGCGAAGGCGGAGCGCAGACT
Organism: Verminephrobacter eiseniae EF01-2; assembly: GCF_000015565.1. Classification (NCBI taxonomy): domain Bacteria; kingdom Pseudomonadati; phylum Pseudomonadota; class Betaproteobacteria; order Burkholderiales; family Comamonadaceae; genus Verminephrobacter; species Verminephrobacter eiseniae. The sequence continues at coordinate 1,385,208 of NC_008786.1, read as the reverse complement.
GCACGAATATATGGCAAGCGAAGCCGGCAAGGTGCACGGATGATTCGGGAATGGAATCACGCCGCAATGGGGCATCGTTGCCCCGCTTGCGGGCCACTTCGTCAATGGCCTTTTCATCCGCCATGATGGATTGCATCATGGCTGGCACAGGAATACCGGTGGTGATGGACCGGTGGTGGGTACCGGGCTGATCCGGTCAGCGTAGCGAAAGGGAGGCCGGGTCTGTTTTCAATCCCGAGGCCCCTGTCAGGGCACCGCAGACACCCCGGCTGCGCCCAATCCTTGCCCGCATACAAAACCCCCCGCCCATGCCAGGCCAGGCCATGGCGGGCAAGGCTGTTGCAGTGGGGGGCGTTTCGGGCGCGGATACAATCCGGCTTTTGGAGCCTCTTTCATGCGCCTTCTTGGCAAAGCGCTCACCTTCGACGATGTGTTGCTGGTGCCAGCGTACTCCCGGATCCTGCCCAAAGACACGTCGCTTGCGACCAAACTCTCGCGCAATATCGAACTGAACCTGCCGCTGGTGTCCGCCGCCATGGACACCGTGACCGAGGCGCGCCTGGCAATTGCCATTGCCCAGGAGGGCGGCGTCGGCATCGTGCACAAGAACCTCACGCCGCAGGCGCAGGCCGCGCAAGTGGCCAAGGTCAAGCGCTATGAGTCGGGCGTGCTGCGCGATCCGGTGGTAATCACTCCCGGGCACACCGTGCTGCAGGTGCTGCAGTTGTCCGAGCAGTTGGGTATTTCGGGCTTTCCGGTGTGCGATGGCGGCAAGGTGGTTGGCATCGTGACGGGCCGTGATCTGCGCTTCGAGACGCGCTACGACGTCAAGGTCCACCAGATCATGACCCCGCGCGAGAAACTGATCACGGTCAATGAAAAGGACGGCACCACGCCGGCCGAGGCCAAGGCGCTGCTCAACAAGCACAAGCTCGAACGCATCCTGGTGATCAACGACGCCTTCGAGCTCAAGGGCCTGATCACCGTCAAGGACATCACCAAGCAGACCAGTTTCCCCAATGCCGCGCGCGACGCCGCAGGCCGCCTGCGTGTGGGCGCTGCGGTGGGCGTGGGCGAGGGCACCGAAGAGCGCGTCGAGGCCCTGGTCCGGGCCGGCGTCGATGCCATCGTCGTCGACACGGCCCATGGCCACAGCAAGGGCGTGATCGAGCGCGTGCGCTGGGTCCGGCAGAACTATCCCCAGGTCGACGTGATCGGCGGCAACATTGCCACCGGCGCCGGAGCGCTGGCGCTGGTCGAGGCCGGGGCCGACGCCGTCAAGGTCGGCATCGGCCCGGGCTCGATCTGCACCACCCGCATCGTGGCCGGCGTGGGCGTGCCGCAGATCATGGCGATCGACAGCGTCGCCACGGCGCTCAAAGGCACCGGCGTGCCGCTGATCGCCGACGGCGGCATCCGCTACAGCGGAGACATCGCCAAGGCCCTGGCCGCCGGCGCTGGCACGGTGATGATGGGCGGCATGTTTGCCGGCACCGAAGAAGCCCCGGGCGAAGTCATCCTGTACCAGGGCCGCAGCTACAAGAGCTACCGTGGCATGGGCAGCATAGGCGCCATGCAGCAAGGCAGCGCCGACCGCTACTTCCAGGAGTCGAGCACCGGCAACCCCAATGCCGACAAACTGGTGCCCGAAGGCATAGAAGGCCGCGTGCCCTACAAGGGCTCGATGGTTTCCATCGTCTACCAGATGGCCGGCGGCGTGCGCGCCGCCATGGGCTACTGCGGCTGCGCCAGCATCGAGGAGATGAACCACCGGGCCGAATTCGTCGAGATCACCGCCGCCGGCATCCGTGAAAGCCATGTGCACGATGTGCAGATCACCAAGGAAGCGCCGAACTACCGCGCCGATTGATCTCCGCGACGGATCCCCGCCTGATCGGCCTGCACCATGCAACACCAGAAAATCCTGATCCTCGACTTCGGCTCACAGCTCACCCAACTCATCGCCCGCCGCGTGCGCGAGGCCCATGTGTACTGCGAGGTGCAGCCCTGCGACGTGAGCGACGAGTGGCTGCGTGCGTATGCCCAAGACGGCTCGCTCAAGGGCGTGATCCTGTCCGGCAGCCACGCCAGCGTGTATGAAGACAGCACCGACAAGGCGCCCCAGGCGGTGTTCGCGCTGGGCCTGCCAGTGCTGGGCATCTGCTACGGCATGCAAACCATGGCGCATCAGCTCGGCGGCAAGGTCGAGAGCGGCCGACAGCGCGAATTCGGCATGGCCGCCGTGCGCGCACGCGGCCACACCGCGCTGCTGGCCGACATTGCCGACTTCACCTCCCCCGAAGGCCACGGCATGCTCGAGGTGTGGATGAGCCACGGCGACAAAGTCACCGAGTTGCCCCCGGGCTTTACGCTCATGGCCAGCACCGACAGTTGCCCGATTGCCGGCATGGCCGACGAGAAACGGCGCTTTTATGCCGTGCAGTTCCACCCCGAAGTCACGCACACGGTGCAGGGCCGGGCGCTGCTGGAGCGCTTTGTGCTGGGCATCTGTGGCGCCAGGCCCGACTGGGTGATGCGCGACCACATTGCCGAGGCGCTGGTGCAGATCCGCCAGCAGGTCGGCGTCGAGCAGGTGATCCTGGGCCTTTCGGGCGGCGTGGACTCCTCCGTGGCCGCAGCGCTGATACAGCGCGCCATCGGCGCGCAACTCACCTGCGTGTTCGTCGATCACGGCCTGCTGCGCCTGAACGAAGGCGACATGGTCATGGACATGTTCGCAGGCCGGCTGCAAGCCCGGGTGATCCGGGTCGACGCCAGCGAGTCATTCCTGTCCCGGCTGGCGGGCGTGAGCGACCCGGAAGCCAAGCGCAAGATCATCGGTGGCCTGTTCATCGAGGTATTCAAGACCGAGGCCGCCAAGCTCAAAGCCAACAACGCCGAGCACCGGGGCGCCACTTTCCTCGCACAGGGCACCATCTATCCCGACGTGATCGAATCGGGCGGCGCCAAGAGCAAAAAGGCCGTCACCATCAAGAGCCACCACAACGTCGGTGGCCTGCCCGAGCAACTGGGCCTGAAACTGCTGGAACCATTGCGCGACCTGTTCAAGGACGAAGTGCGCGAGTTGGGCCTGGCCCTGGGCCTGCCGCCCGAGATGGTCTACCGCCACCCATTCCCCGGCCCCGGCTTGGGCGTGCGCATCCTGGGCGAGGTGAAGAAGGAATTCGCCGACCTGCTGCGCCAAGCCGACGCGATCTTCATCGAAGAACTGCACAACTTCACCGACCCCGCCACAGGCAAGACTTGGTACCAACTGACCAGCCAGGCCTTCGCCGTGTTCCTGCCGGTCAAGAGCGTGGGCGTGATGGGCGACGGCCGCACCTACGACTACGTTGTGGCGCTGCGCGCCGTGCAGACCAGCGACTTCATGACAGCCGACCAGGCCGAACTGCCCTACGCCCTGCTCAAGAAAGTGTCGAGCCGCATCATCAACGAAGTGCGTGGCATCAACCGCGTGACCTACGACATATCGAGCAAGCCACCGGCGACCATCGAGTGGGAATGAATTTCCCTCGTTTCAGGACGTCCCAACGCGCTCTGGCTTTCCCGAGAGTTGCCGTTCTGACCGGGGGGGGGGGGGGAGGAAGCGTCTCATAAGGCTTCACACCGCGTCACCCGAGCCAGACCGCTTTGTCGGTACCGGCTTACGGTACGTGTTGGAGGAAAAGGATGCTTACTGACCAGCAGTTATGGACGCTGAAGGCAGCCGAGAAGGTCTACAAGGTCGCCAGGTCGCCGACCAGCAAGGCCTGTACGTGACGGTCCTGCGTACGGGGAACATCAGCTTTCGCTATGACTACCGGTTGAACGGGCGTCGTGAGACGCTCGTCATCGGTCAGCCAGGCCGGCCAAGACGGCCTGCTCGAACGCGGTCAGTTTCTGTGTTGCCATCGCGGACCTACGTTTTGACCATGTCCAGGTAGCCGCGAATCGGCGCGCCTCGCTTATCGAGACGAGGCCGGCCACCAATGGAGCGCAGGACTGACCGCGAAAGGAGCTTGTTGCCGGCAACGCACGATGTCTCCGGCATCATCACGCAGTCTGGGCAGGCGCCACCACGCTCCGTGCAAAGCGATCCTTGCGGATCAGCCAGCTATGCGCATGAACTGGCCCCCGAGGCGCTCGAGCAGGCCCTGGCGAGCGGCGACATGCCGCCCCATTCGCCCCGTACCTGAGCCATTTGCTCGACGAAACGCCCGTGCCCATCGTCGTGATGGCCGTGGAGGGGACGGCTTCGCGCGCGCACCTGACCTGCCATCGCGGCAGATCTGGCGCAGCGTGGCGAAGCTGGCCGAATCCTTGTCCGTGCACCGGCGGGCACCGTGGGCATGAAGTCCGGGTCGCTGCCCGGCGCTCCCTGGGAGAAGCTGTTCCCACGAGCGCTGGCGCTGATCGACGAAATCAGCCGGTACGGTGGGATCGAGGATCCGTTCTGGACCTTGGGGCGGCGGGACCGTGCTGATGTTCCGTTTCCACCATCGGCTGAGCAAGGACATCGTTATCTTCATGCCCGATCCGCAGCGCGCGCATCGAGACGGTGGCGACGCAGCAAGCCGCCGCCATGGCATTGCATCCGCTCGAGCGCCGTCACCGCTGTGCCACCCCTGGCACCTGTCGCCGATCCCGCCGATCCCGGAGCGTGGCACGCGCGCTGGCCGCTCGTGGCGTTGCTGCTTGCGGGCTTTTCCATGCCGTCGCACTGGCGGGTCGAGGGTCGAGATCGTTTCGGCGACTTTCATCCTGCGCTGGGCGGTGCCGTCGATTTCGGCCATCTCGTCGATCCGCTTCATGCGTCGGTCACGCCCCCGCTGTGCGTCTCCCACGATGCGCCAGGCCGCAGGCGGGATACGAAGTGTGTTTCATGTTTACGCGCTGTTTGCAGCTTTGCAACGGTTCATGCGCGCATAGGCTATGCTTGCGCAGGTTATGCTCGGCGTCCTGGGCATTCTCACCAAAAAGAAAAGGAGGCAATGATGAAACTCGCCAAGTCGCTGATCGGGCCGATGCTGGCTGTACTGGGTTGGGGGGCGCTGGCAGGTCCGGCCGTGGCGCAGGAAAAACTCACCGTCTGGTGGGTCAAGGGCTTCTACAAGTCGGAGGACGACGCGCTGAATGCCGCCATCAGGAAGTTCGAGGAGAAAAACAAGAACGTGAAGATCGAGCTGTCGCAGTACCCGATCCAGGACATGATTCCCAAGACTGTGTCCGCGCTCGATTCAGGCAATCCGCCCGATGTGGCCTACGCCGACTCGTTCGACTTCCAGGTCGCCGGCAAGTGGGCCCACGACGGCAAGCTCGAGGACATCGGCAGCGTGCTGATGCCGATCAAGGAGCGCTTTGCGCCCAACACGATAGAGACCACGTACCTCTACAGCGACCAAACGAAAAAGAAGGCGTACTACGCGTTCCCGCTCAAGCAGCAGACGATGCATATCGAGTACTGGAACGACATGCTCGACGAGGCCGGGTTCAAGGCGTCCGACATCCCCACCCAGTGGAAGGACTACTGGTCGTTCTGGTGCGAGAAGGTGCAGCCCGCCAGCCGCCGCAAGACGGGCAAGCGCGTTTTCGGCATCGGCCAGCCGATGGGCGTGGATTCGACCGATAGCTTCTTTTCGTTCCTGACCTTCATGGACGCCCACAACGTCAAACTGGTCGATGACAACGGCAAGCTGCTGGTCGACGATCCCCAGGTGCGCACTGGCCTGATCAACGCCTTGACCGACTACGCCATGCCCTACCTGAAGGGTTGCACGCCGCCGTCATCGACGAGTTGGAAGGACCCGGACAACAACGTTGCTTTTCACAACAAGACGATCGTGATGACGCACAACGCAACCATCTCGATCGCCGGCAAATGGCTCGACGACTGGAACAACGCTGCGCTGACACCCGAGCAACGCGAGCAAGCGCGCAAGAACTACACCGAGCGCATCCACACGGCCGGTTTTCCCGACAAGCCTGACGGCAGCAAGATGGTCTACCGCGCTGCGGTGAAGACCGGCGTGGTGTTCAAGGACGCCAAGAACAAGGCGCGCGCCAAGGAGTTCGTCTCCTTCTTGCTGGAAGAAGAAAACCTCACTCCCTATGTCGAAGGTGCGCTGGGCCGCTGGTTCCCGGTGACCCGGGCCGGGCAGGCGAGCGAGTTCTGGAAGGCCGATCCGCATCGGCTGTCGGTGCTCAACCAGTTCGCCGCCGGCACCGTGACCTTCGAGTTCACCAAGAACTACAGATTCACCGTGCTGAACAACGAGAACGTCTGGGCCAAGGCGGTCAACCGCATCGTCACCGACAAGTTGCCTGTGGGCCAGGCGGTCGACGAAATGATCGCGCGCATCAAGACGGTGGTGGCGCAGTAAGCCGCCGCCATGGCATTGCCTGCATCCGCATATGAGCAGCGTCACTGCGGCGCCACCCGTGGCGCCTGTTGCCGATCCTGGGGCGCGGCACGCGCGCTGGCAGTTCTGGGGCGCGGTGATGGTCGTGCCCTACCTGCTGGTGTTCGTGGTGTTCGTGCTCTACCCGGTGGGGTATGGACTGTGGCTGGCGCGCCATCCGCAAAGCTATGTGCAACTGGTCGAAGACCCGATTTTCTTGCGCTCGGTGATCAACACGGCCATTTTCCTGGCCGTGGCGATCAACCTGAAAATGCTCATGGCGTTGCTGCTCTCGGGCTTTTTCGTGCAGTCGCGCTGGTGGATCAAGATCGTTTCGGCGATTTTCATCCTGCCCTGGGCGATGCCGTCGATTCCGACCATCTTGTCGATCCGCTTCATGCTCAACCCCGAGTGGGGCGTGATCAACAGCACCATCTTCCGGCTGACCGGCGCTGACGGGCCGAACTGGCTCAATGACCCCGCGCTGGCACTGAGCTTGGCGATGGTGGTGCATGTGTGGAAGTCGCTGCCGTTCTGGACGCTGATTCTCGTGGCGGGGCGGCTGGCGATTGCTTCGGAGCAGTACGAGGCCGCGTCGGTCGACGGCGCCTCGTCGTGGCAGAAGTTTCGCTTCGTGAGCTGGCCGGCGCTCAAGACGCTCTACATCACCTCGACCATCTTGTCGATGATCTGGACCCTGGGCGACTTCAACAGCGTCTATCTGCTGACCGGCGGCGGCCCTGCGGACTTGACGCAGGTGCTGGCCACACTCGGCATCCGTTACCTGCGGCTCGACCAGGTCGGCCTGTCGATGGCGTCGATCGTGGTGGCGTTGCCTCTGGTCTTGCCTCTGGTGTACTTCATGATGAAGAGGCTCTCGAAATGAAACGCTGGACCCTCCGGGCCGCAGTGACCGAGGCCCGACTGCTGCTGATCGGCATCCCGGTGCTGCTGTGGACGCTGGTCCCGGTCTATCACATGGTGCTGTTTGCGATTTCGGCCAAGGATTCCGCCACCTCGGGCCATCTGTGGCCCGAGAACCCGACGCTGGACAACTTTCGCATCGTGTTCCTGCAGCAGCATTTCCACCTCGACCACTTCTGGCGGCAACTGGGCAACTCGTTGCTGATCGCGCTGACGGTGGGCGCTTTGACGCTCTTCGTGGCAACCACGGCCGCGTTCGCGATCAGCCGGCTGCAATTCAGGGGCGGGCGCATCGTGATGAACCTGGCGCTGCTCACGTACTTCATTCCCGCCGCCTTCCTGGCGGTGCCGATGTACAAGACGATGGGCAACTACGGACTGCTGGGCAGCCGGTGGGCGCTGATATTGGCGATGGTGACGATCGCCTCGCCGTACTGCATCTGGGTGCTCAAGCAGGCTTCCGACAAGCTGCCATATGAGCTTGACGAGGCCGCGCGCATCGACGGCGCATCGCCGCTGCAACTGTTGCGCCTGGTGTATCTGCCGCTGATGGTGCCGTCACTGGTGGCGGTGGGCACCTATGCGCTGTTGTTGGCATGGAACGAGTACCTCTATGCCTTCCTGCTGCTGTCCAACGACAAGAGCATGACACTGGCCGTGGCGCTGGGCAACTTCCTGTCGGCCGACGATTCACCATGGGAGTTGTTGATGGCCACGGGCCTGATCTATGCCTTGCCGCCTGCGGCGATCTACTACGCCTTCAAGCGCTACATGGTCGGCGGCCTCACGGCCGGCGCCGTCAAGAGCTGAATCAATCGAGGGACATCCCATGGCGACCGTATCTTTTCGCAACATCCGCAAATCCTTCGGCAAGGTCCAGATCATCCAGGATCTGAGCCTGGACATTGCCGACGGCGAGTTCGTGGTGCTGGTCGGGCCTTCGGGCTGCGGCAAGTCGACCCTGCTGCGCATGCTCGCAGGGCTTGAAGACATCAGCGGCGGCCAGATCATGATCGACGAGCGCGTGGTCAACGACCTCGAATCGAAGGACCGCGACATCGCGATGGTGTTTCAGAGCTATGCGCTTTATCCGCACATGACGGTAGGCCAGAACATGGGCTTTGGCCTGCGTCTGCGCAAGGTCGACAAGTCGGAGATCGACGAGCGCGTGGCGCGGGCCGCAAAGATTCTCAACCTCGACACCTTGCTCGGACGCTATCCGCGCGAGCTGTCGGGCGGCCAGCGCCAGCGCGTGGCCATGGGGCGCGCCATCGTGCGCGACCCGAAGGTGTTTTTGTTCGACGAGCCACTGTCCAATCTGGACGCCAAGCTGCGCGTGGCGATGCGCGCCGAGATCAAGGCGCTGCACCAGCGGCTGAAAACCACCACGGTCTATGTGACGCACGACCAGATCGAAGCCATGACCATGGCCGACCGCATCGTCGTGCTGCACGACGGCGTCGTCGAGCAGATCGGCACGCCGCTCGACCTGTACGACCGGCCCGATAACCTGTTCGTGGCGCAGTTCATTGGCTCGCCGTCGATGAACGTGATCGAGGGCCAGTGGCAGCGCGCGGACACGGGCTGCCATGTTCAGGCGCAGGGCGCACGCTGGCCCGTGCCCGCAGACCTGCCGGCGACGGACGGGCAAGCCGTGCACTACGGCATCCGGCCGGGCGACATCACGCTTGCTGCGGCAGGCAGCGGCGCTGACGCGCACGTTGACGCGCAAGTGGTGGTGGTCGAGCCCACCGGCGCCGAGACCGAACTGCTGGTGCAGGTGGGCCAAGACAAACTGGTGCTGCTGATGCACGGCCGCGTTGACGCCCGGCCCGGGCAGACCGTGGGGCTGCGGGTCAACATCGGGAATGTGCACCTGTTCGACCGGCAGACCGGCCGGCGCATGGGCTGATCGAAGTCAGCCACGGCCCGGGATCAGATCGGGCAAGATCAGATCGGGCAAGATCAAATCGGTCAAGCACAGCGGGAAAGCCGGCGCGCAGGCCATGGCCAGGCTCTCCGCCCCAGCCAGACCAAGCGCCCGGCGCTTGCCAACGACTGAAACGATGGACCTGAGGCACCGGCAACGACCTCCGGTGCAGCGCGCGTCGTTCAGTGTCGATCCAGAAAAAGCGCTTGTTCCGGCACGCGCCACACCGGGCTTTTGCCCACTTCGGATGCGCTGCTCTGACAGCAGCAGACCCGCAGCGCCAGGCTCATTTCGCAAGCGGGCCGCTGCGAACGAAAATGCCACCCTGGTAGATCGTGGCCGGGTCGGTCATATCGGGCGGCGGCTCGGAGGACTCGATCCGGGAGCGGAAACGCTCGGAGCTGTCTTGCGGCTGGTAGCCGATGTGGCGGGCCAGGTGGTTGTCCCACCAGCCGACGGCGTTGTCGCCGACACCATAGATGATGCTGTGCCCTACCATCGGCGCAGTCAGGCTGGCGACGACCAAACGCTCCAGGTCGTCGTAACTGATCCAGGTGGCCAGCGTGCGGCGGTCGTGCGGCTCGGGCAGCGCCGAGCCGATGCGCAGGCAAACGGTCTCGATGCCGTACCGGTCGAAGTACAACCGCGCGAGGTCTTCGCCGAAAGTCTTGGACAGGCCGTACAGCCCATCCGGACGGGCCGGATCATCCAGGCCCACCACCTGGTCGCGCCGGTAAAAGCCGGTCACATGGTTGGAACTGGCAAACACCACGCGCGGGACGGCCTGCTTGCGGGCCGCCTCGTACAGGTTGTATGCACCGATGATGTTCGCCTGCAAGATGGCCTCCCAGGGCTGCTCGGTCGACACGCCGCCCAGATGCACCACGGCCTGAACCCCTTCGAGCAGGCGCGACATCGCGTCGGCATCTTCCAGACGGGCCGGGTGCAGTTCCTCGCCCGGCGCGGCGCTGCCCAGGTCGGCAATGTCCGAAACGCGCAGCAGGCAGCAATGGGCTTTCAGGCGCGGGCGCAGCTGACGCCCGAGCACCCCGGCGGCGCCGGTCAGCAACAAACGTTTAAAGTGAATGGAAGTCGGATAACAGGACATGGTCAAGCCCAGGGTTCTTGCTGCAGTGGCGCGACTGCGTGATGGACATGATTGGACATGATGCAGGAGGGAGATTATCGTCAGTCGCTGTCAATAGCCGTATGACGAACGGCGCAATATAACCTACGAACGGCGCAGCACAACCGAATAGCCCAACTCCTTTTGGCCCATCCACCGCCCGGAACGACACCAAGACGAGCACCGACATCGCGCCACACCGCAGACCCCGTACCCTGGCCTTGGGACTGCTCTCGACACCCCGGACGAGCGCATCCGCGATGGCCACCTGGCCAACAGCCCGTAGTCCCCCGCAGGGTTTTGCGACGGGCGTCGTCGTACGATGACTCAACCACCCGATCAGGCCCCGCCAGCCGGCCTTCAGCGCCCTGCCCATGACCCCGCAAGAACTCAAAAGCGTGCTGCAAGCCGGCCTGCTCTCGTTCGCGTTGACCGACTTCGACAGCGAACTGCGTTTTGCCCCCAAGCCCTACACCGAACGCCTGGAATGGCTACAGCCCTACGGGGCCTCGGCGCCGTTTGCAGCCGCTGGCACCGGCGAGTTCTTCTCACTGACGCCGCAGGAATTTGGCGCCGTGGTGCAAGTGGCCGTCGAACGCTGCCGTGGCCGCACCCCCATCATTGCCGATGCCGATGCCGATGCCGATGCCGGCGGCGGCACCTTGGCCGTCGGCTACGCACAGGAAGCCGAGCGCCTGGGCGCGCAGGGCATCTTGCTGCTGCCCCATTACCTGACCGAAGCCAGCCAGGAAGGCTTGGTGGCCCATGTTTGCGAGCGCCTGATACGCGACTTCTTCCTGCCCTACATCGCCCTGCGCAACCAGGGCCAGGGCTATGCGGTGGCCATCGTGAAGGCGGGCGCCACATTGGTCGGCCACGGCGCCGGCCCGGTGCGCCGCCCACCGCTGTCCGACCTCAAGCCCGCCGAAGTCCAGGCACTGCGCGCGCTGCTGGTGCCGCTGGGAACGCAATAGCAATAGCCCCGGGCGGCCTTGCGGGCACCCGCGGCCGGCCATCAGGGGCGGGTGGCCAAACCGTTGACGGGGAATGGGCCAGGGATGGGCCAATGCGACGGGCAGGCCCGGACTTCCGCTCAAAAAAATCCTTGAGAAAAAAAGAGGCGTACCCACATGGAAAAAGTTGCACAGGCCAAGCAAGGGACGGCTTCACCCAATGGGTGCAACGAAGCCGCATGGGTACGCCGATGGCCAGTGCCATTGGGTACCACGATGGATCACCGCGAATTTTTCGCATCCCCGTTCACCAATGGAAGCACCCATGAAATTACTGCATATCAACGCCTCGACACGCGGCGAAAACAGCGAATCCCTGAAAATGGCCAACACCTTCATTGCGGAGGTGCGCAACCATACGCAATTGGAGCTCGACACATTCAATCTGTTTGATGACAAACTGCCGGAATTCGACGGACTTGCCGTGGGCGCCAAGATGGCACTGTTCTCCGGCAGCGGCTTCAGTAGCGCACAAACAAAAGTCTGGGAAGAGATGAAACAAATTTTCGATCGCTTCGCCCGCGCAGACGCGTACATTTTCAACACCCCGCTATGGAACAACGGGATTCCGTATAAACTGAAACAGTTCATCGATGTCGTTACCCAACCCGGATGGGCATTTGGATTCGATGTCGAAAAAGGGTATTCGGGCTTGCTGCATGGGAAAAAAGCCCTCGTCATACACGCCAGCGGCGTGTACCACGCTGCAATAGCAGCGGGTTTCGGATCAGACTTTTCCACCCCTTATGTGGATGACTGGCTCAAATTCATCGGGGTTCAATCGGTCGCGCATATTCATGTCGCGCCAACCGTCGTGAATACCGACTTCGCCAAGACAAAAGCGAATGCGGAAATCGATGCGCGAAAAGTAGCCAGGGAATGGGCGTCCAAGGCGTAATTCCATTTCCAAATCGTTCGTGAACGCGAAGGCGAAGCGCAGGCAGTACGAATGTACGGCAAGCGAAGCCGACGAAGTGCACGAATGATTGGGGAAGGGAATAACTGCACAGCCCCCCGGACCCACGGCCCGGCCCATCCACCACAGCAAGGCTGAAACGGCAAGCCCGGCAAAGAGGGGGAGCACATCACCAAACAAGGCGCCTTGGCTCGTGCATGGTCGCCAAGCAGGAACGGATGAGGGCCGCTGGGCAGGCGCGGGGAAGGCCGGGGGAACTTCAGACTAAACTCGCCACCCGCCTGGCCCGGTTTTACCCATGCAGCACACGATTTCCCAGCGTTTTTTCTTTGATGCGGCCCACACCTTGCGCCGCGAGATCGAGGCCGAAGGCAGCCGCCGCGTTCACGGCCACACTTACCACGCCGAGGTCGCGCTCACCGGAGCTTGCGACCCGGCCACCGGCATGGTGCTGGACCTGGGACTGCTACGCCAGGGCCTGGAGCGGGTGCGCGCACAGCTCGACCACCACATGCTCGACGATGTGCCCGGCCTGGGCCCACCGACATTGGAGAACCTGTGCGTCTTCATCGCCCGTGCCCTGCCCGACGAGCTACGTTGGCGCGCCAGCCGCGTGCGGGTCTGGCGCGAGGCCTTGGGTGACGGCTGCACGCTGGATTTGCCGGCCTCCACGCAGGCGCCGTGAGATGTGCGACACCCCCAATGGCCCGCGCCCATGACGCTCTGGCCACCCGCAGCCTGGCCCATATATGGCACCCGGCACGCAGGCAGGTCATCCTCATGCGGCAGGAACACGACCGCAGCCTGGCCCATGTATGGTGCCCGACACGCAGATGAAGCGGCACGAAGCGCAGCCGCCCGTGGCCATTGCCCGTGCGCAGGGGTCTTGGCTGTGCGACACCGATGGCCGGGGCGTTATCTGGACGGCATCAGCTCTTGGTGGGTGAATCTGTTCGGCCACAACCACCCCCATGTCAAGGCCGCACTGGCCGAGCAGTTGGCGCCACTCGACCATGTGATGCTCGCCGGCTTCACACATGCGCCGGTGGCGCAGTTGTCGGAGCGCCTGGGCGCGCTCACGGGTCTGGGCCATGCGTTCTACGGCAGTGATGGCGCTGCGGCCACCGAGAGCGGGCTGAAAATGAGCGCGCATCACTGGCGCAACATCGGCCGCCCGGCCAAGAGCCGCTTGTCGGTCTGACGGGCGGTCACCACAGTGAGACCGTGGGCGCGCTGGCCGTGGCCAGACATCGCGCCGCCTACGCCCCGCTGGTGCGCCTGGCCGTCACCGTGCCCCGTCCTGACGCACGCGGCGCAGGCACCCGGTGAGACACCGCAACCGGGCGGAGGATGTGGTGCAGTTGCTGCAAGCACTGCATGGTCTGGCACGCAGCGCCGCAGCGCCAAGGTAGCCGCCACCCAGGCGCCACTACCACAGGGCAGAATTTGTCAACAATCAATGGAATATGTTTATGCCCGGTATCTGAATGAATAGGTACCGAAGATGCAAGAAATCGGAAAACGATTACGCGATGACCAATGGGAGAAATTGCCTGCGTTATTCTACTGGGTAAACTCGGCGATCCTGGTGCGACCGCACAGGACCATCAGCTATTTTTGGAAGCGGTGTTGTGGACCGTGCACACTGGTTCACCATGGTAAGAATTCACGTTCCGGCCAGTGCGCATATCCCAGTGAGCTACAATTGGCAGTGTCGCCGGCCTTGTTCAGCTTGCGTTCCGGCCAGTGCGCATATCCCAGTGAGCTACAATGATCTGCAGGCGTCATGGGCACAAGTCATGGTTCCGGCCAGTGCGCATATCCCAGTGAGCTACAATTTAAAATGAACTTTTCCCATGGGGTGAAATGTTCCGGCCAGTGCGCATATCCCAGTGAGCTACAATAGACGCAAGCCGGGCTTTTAGCGTCATGTCGTTCCGGCCAGTGCGCATATCCCAGTGAGCTACAATCAGGCCGAGGCCGATATGGCATGGAAACGCGTTCCGGCCAGTGCGCATATCCCAGTGAGCTACAATACGCGGCATCGACCACTGGAGCAGGAGCAGGTTCCGGCCAGTGCGCATATCCCAGTGAGCTACAATTTTGATGGATTAATCAAATTGACCCTTCTGGTTCCGGCCAGTGCGCATATCCCAGTGAGCTACAATGCGGAACCGTCAAGGTCGGCCCTGGCCTTGTTCCGGCCAGTGCGCATATCCCAGTGAGCTACAATCGCAGCGCACAACACGTTGGATTGAATCTCGTTCCGGCCAGTGCGCATATCCCAGTGAGCTACAATAACTCCTTGTTTGATGTACTTGCTAATGCCGTTCCGGCCAGTGCGCATATCCCAGTGAGCTACAATCTCAATGCGCTAACCGATTGATTCTTAAGGAAATTTTCGTCTTCCGAGGACAGGAAAGTCGCCTCATGGTCTAAAAAAGGTCGAACTGATCCGGCGCTTTTTGCGTGGGTTGCCTGCTACGTCCGCGGTAGGTGATGGCGCGTTCGTATTGCTTGTCTGTGAACTGAAAGATATGCACTTTGCCGCCGGAAGGCAAGGCGCGCTCCACTGTGCGGCACAGGGTGTCCACTTGGGTCTGGCTGGCGCAAAAGCGCATGTACACGCTGAACTGGCTCATCTCGAAGCCCATGTCGAGCAGCGCGTTGCGAAACTGCGTGGCCGCTTGGCGCTCGGCTTTTTCTACCACCGGCAAATCGAACATCACCAGCATCCACATAAGTCGGTACCCGGACAACATGGCGCGGCTGGCAAGGGGATCAATCTGGCTCGAAGCTGCCAGCCAGCGCCAGCGGCAGCCCCGGCAAGGGCAAATCCAGTTTGGCGCGTTCGCCCAGGTACACCTGCGCCAGCGATGTCGCCAGGCGCTGCATGCACACCATCACCGGCGTCACCCCTGCCGCTGTCTGCATGTCGTCATACAGCACGCGCACCAGGGCGCGCTTGGTGTCTGGCGTGACGTGCGATTCGCCCGCCTTGTGCAACTGCCATACCTTCAGGTCCACGATGGGGCGAAAAGGCTCCATCAAATCGTCCACCAGCCGCATGGCGTTGGCGTCGTTGCTGTGGTGCAGCCCAATGCTGGGGTGCAGGCCGGCAGCCACCACCGCGCGGGCGCAGGCAGAGCGCACGATGGTGTAGCCGTAGTTCAGCAGCGCATTCAAGCCGTCGCCGCTCTGGTCGCGCCGAAACTCCGCGCCAAACAGCAGCCCCCAGTAGCGGCGCGCACCTTGTCCTTCGATATTCTCCGGGTCGCCGCTTCTCACTTTGGCGACCAGGGCCTGTAGCGGCGCCGTGGGTGCGGCCACAGCCTCCAGTGCTGCGGCCTGTTGTTCCAGTTTGGACTTGACCACGGCTGCCCACAGGCGCTTGTGCATGGGCAGGCCGGCTGCGATCTGCGCCTCTATGCGCTTGGCCTGCACATGGTGGCCGTCGAGTGGCAACAGCATGCCCACGGCGTTGTGGTTGGGGCCGCACAGCACGAAGGGGGCGCCGCGTTCGGCCAGGGCCACCAGCAGATTGTTCGTGTAGGTGAGGCCATGCGCATTGGCGATGACCGCCGCAATGTCGTCCAGCGGCACTTGCCCCAGTTCCTTGCGCTCGCCCTCGGTGTCCTTGATCACCATGAAACCGCGATTGACAAACAGGTGCCGCCGGTCGTCTGCGATTTCCACGGTGCGGCCTATCATCGCCGTCAGCCTTTGAAGCCTGGGTCGCGCAGTTCGCCTATGGGGGAGATGGTGACTTGGCGGGCCTTGGCTTTGCGCAGTTGGTCAGCACGTTTGTAGGTGTAAGTAAATGGATCCTGCTCGTCCGGCATGTTATTGCGTTTATCCACGTTTGCTTCACGCACAGGCGCAAAAACCATCTCTTTCCCGCTCATTTTCACAACACGCATCACCTCATCGCGCCCATCGACTTCCATCCTGACACTATCCCCAATCACCAAGCGCATCACCAGCGGCTGCCCGTTTTGGCTCTGCGCGCCGCGCAGACGCTCCCAGCCTGATTTCCGCACGATGGAATCGGCTTCAACCGTCGAGATCACCTGCCCGGCACGCGCCGCCGCATCGGCAGCGGCCTTGATGCGATAGGCATCAAACGTCGAGATCACCTGCCCCTCCCACTTGCCCTTGCCGTTCTTCGTGATCTCGATGCAATAGTTGCTACCACTCGCATAGCCCTTGTACGGCAGGGGCTTGCCTTCTGCATCCACGCCATGGCGGGCGAGTTGGCGAGGCTCGTCAATAGGAATGAGGGTGATGGTCTTGTGGTCCGCGCTACCTTTGGCCTTGGGGCGTTGCTTGATTCTGCCGTCCTCGCGGATGCCGTCCTCGCGAATGCCGTGGGCGGTCCCTTTCATCATCGCCCCCTCAAAGCCATGGTCTGGCCGGTGACTGACCCGGATATGGCGCACTGCACGCTCCACATGGTCGTAGTAGCTGGGCCACCAAGGCAAGAGCATGTCTTGCACCAGCCGGGTCAAGCCATTTTCACGGGCTTGTTTGCTGGCGTTGGCAAAGCGCTGCATCAGGCCCTGGTCGGTCACGCCGATCACGCAGGCATCGACCGCATGATGGCGGTGGTCGTTGCGGTTTTTTTTGCCGTCCAAACCCAGCACAGAGTTCAACCCGAACTTGCCGCGCAGCTTGTCCGTCATCTGCCCCGGAATCACCCGCACCCCTTGCGGACACACCAGCCGCAAATAGTTGGCAGCCAGCCGCGAGAGGTAGCTCGTGTCATTGAGCGCACGGGCCAGAAAGTTCCGGTCCTTGCCCAACCAGCGCTGGTAGCCATCTTCCGCAAATCGGTAGCGCTTGCGCGGCGGCATGCCCTCGGCGCGTTGCAAGATGGCTTCATAGCGCCAACCCTGGGCTTCAAAGTCAGCCCGCGCCTCCCAAGGGGTGCGGTCGCCCTTGATGCGATTGGCCCGGCGCATGGCCACGGTGCGGTTGTTCAGGCTGTCGTCCAGCGTTCTCGAAAACGGCAGGATATGCTCGATTTCCACCGCTTCGCTAAGTAGCATAGTGGCGCTGATCCGTTCGCCGCTGTAGGGACAGTGACGGTCAGCGATATCCTTTTTGTTCAGTTCTTCCCACAAGATCCATTTTTTGATATCACGGTCGCGCACACGCTCGGGACTGGTTTCCAGGATTGGAGCAATGCGCTTACGAATGTCCTCGTTGCGCTTCTGGTTGTCAGCCTGTTCGCGCTGCGTCTGCTGCTTTTGCTCGCGACTTTGCTTCAAGTCACGCGCCAGCTCCACCACCACTTCGGTGGGGTGACCATAGCGGCGGATCAGCGCATTGACCACGGTGCGCACCTGGTTCAGCCCGATGTGTACCGTGGGGTTGGCGATCTTGCCGTAGCACTTTTCCTCATGGTCTTTGGCATCGCCACTGCCAAAGGCCACATGGCGCTGCAGGGCCTTGCCGTAGTACGGCAGTTGCTTGAAAGCGTACTGCGCTTGCACCTCGCCAGTTGATGCGATGGTGTGTTCGCCCACCTGCTGCACCTCATCCTCGGCGTAATCAAAGTCAAAACCCAGGTCGCTATGGTGCGCAAAACCGGCTGCCTGCACGGCCTTGTCGTAGGTGCAAACCTCGCGCTGCAACGCAGGCACGATGCGCTCCAAGGCCTTGCGGCTCAGGCGGCCATAGCCATCGGGCAAACGGGTGTTGACGATGGCCTCAGCGCACACCCCATCCACCCCCGTGTGTTGCTGCAACCAGGCGATCAAGGCGCCCTCGCTCTCCTGACTGACCAGTCGCCAAACGATCTCGTCTTGCACGGCTGCGTCAAACCCCGCCCAAGCGTCGCCAAACAAGTCCTTGCGGGCCAGTATGACGCTGGTGGCGTTGCCTTTGAGTTCGGCGCGCTTTTCGTCTTCCAGGTTGAACTTGCCCGAGAGCGTGAGCAACTTGCGTATTGCCGCAAAGCTCAGTTCTTTCTTGCCCTCCAGCGCGCTCACCACTGCATCACGCTGCGCCAGGTTCAGTGGCACTTCGCGCAGTGCTTCGTCCAGGAGACGCAGATTGTTCACCTCTTGCAGGATGCGAAAGCGCTGCGTGCTGGGCAAGGCCAGCGGGGCGCGTTCTTCTGCAGGCAGCAGCGTGCAGCGGCCAGGCTTGACAGGGCGCAGATCGCGTTGGTACAGCAGCGTGTCTTTCAATTCCGCACGCGCCGCTTCGGTGAACAAGCCAGGCTGCAACGCCGCTTGCGCGGCCCACAGCGCATCAAACTCCTGTTCAACCATGGCGCGGTCCACATACAGGTCATAGCCGATGCGCTTTTTACCCTCGTCAGTGGTGGAAGGCGTTTTACGGTAGCGTGCCCGCACCCATTGGCCGCGCACGCCCTCGGGCTTTTGCTGCATGCGCTCCTTCCAGAACCACTCGCCTGCCGTGGCGCAGTCGCTGTCCTGGATGCGCTTGCGCAGTTCGCTAATGGCTTGCTTGAGCGCGCCACTGTCATTGTCCTTGCGATCGGTCTTGCGGTTGCTTTTGAAACCCCGGCGCTGGTTGATGTGGAACAGCGCCCGGGCAAACTCGCCCGGGGTCAGGGCCTCATGCAAGCCCTTGGCGCGCAACTGGTAGGGGTTCAGCCGCTCCAGTTCCTTGCGCTCGGCCACCTCGGCAGGAAAAAAGCCATGCTGCACCAGTTGATCGTGCATGCGTTTTTTGCGCTTGAGCAAACGGTCCCGGCGCCGGCGCATGGCGCGGGCCACGCGGCGGTGGACTGCCAGCGGCTCGCTGTTGGCATTGCGACCATCGCTGAAGATGCGAACCCCCGCCCTGATGATGGCCGTAGGCTCACGCGCCTCATTCAGCCGAAAAATAGCCCATCCCAGCGAAGTCGATCCCAGATCCAGCGCCAGGCGATAAGCGACGGCCTTGTTCATTGGTACCTCTCATGCATTGATTGACGGGGGTGGTTGTAGCAGATGTGGCGAATCAGGTTACACTGGCAACCGGATATCTCACTGGGATATGCGCTCTGGACGCTAACAAGCCGAGAGATGCGGCGCCAAATGGAAAGCCCCGCAGTGCGGGGCTTTCGTCATTTCGGCCAACCCACTGCGTTCGTCCCAGGCTGCTGCACGGCCAGCCAGATCGCCCGCGCATCGGTTGCGCCGGTCTTGCGGCCGGCCACCAACGGGCGCGCCGCCTTGCCGTGGGTCGAAGCGCACGCTGTGACCCCAGGCCATGATTGCGCGCGCCCACACCGTGTCCAACCGCGCCCATTGGTGCCCAATGGAGCGTGCGCCAGTGCAGACCCCGATGCCAGGCGCGCAGGGCCGTCGATTGGCAAAGTGCTCCAACACCTTGGCCGGCTTCAATGGGATGGTGCTTCTCGCCCGATTCCATGTCCGGCATGCGCCTCTGAAACCGCCACTGAAGCACGCTCTTGGCGCTATCCAGGCCGTGCCCCCGCCGGCCGTCGATCGTGCCGATGGTTTGCCCGGCGTTCATGGGCCGAAGTATCAGTATCATTCAAGCCCATGCAGCGGCTCCAAGCGTTCAAATACCCACCCCGCCCAACGGCGGGCAAGTGCGCAAGATGCGCTGCTTCGCCGGTTCTTGCCGATTCGTCTGCAACGAGGCGCGCCAGTGCTGCAAAAGACCGGCTACACGGCGGGCCGCAGGTTCCTCGGCGACGCGGCGCTGGCAAAACGCCTGACCGCGTGGCGCAACGGCACTGAAACGCCATGGCTCGAAGAGGCCCCGGTTCATCCGTTGCGACATGCCGGCGTAATGAAGGTATTGGCACGGGGACGCCGCGCTGCAGCCTGTGGAGAGGCTGTCGAGAGGACGGCGCTGGCCTGGACGGAACCGGCCTGTAGCGCAGCAGGAACCCGCCGAAGTGACTGTGACTGAGGCAACCCATGGGTAGCACCGCAGGAATCCCCCTTTGGGCGGGGGAGGGTGTCAAGACCTGCTTTTCTCCTTTGCCGGGCGACTTGGTGGTCTCGGTGGTCAGCCATGGCCACGGGCCGCTGGTGCAGCGTCTGCTGGACGACTTGGCGCGGCTGAGCAGCGCCACGGTGCGGCGTGTGGTGCTGACGCTGAATTTGCCCGAGGCGCCGCCCTTGCCGCCCGCCGGTGGCTGGCCTTTTGCGCTGCAGATTCGCGGCAATGCCCGGCCTGTGGGCTTTGGCACAAACCACAATCGGGCGCTGGCCGGAGCGACCGAGCCTTGCGTCTGTGTGCTGAACCCGGATATCACGCTGGCCTGCGGCGACCCCTTTGCCGCGCTGGTGCAACTGGCAGCGGCGCCGGGCATTGGCTGTGCCTACCCGGTGCAGATCGATGCCCAGGGCCGCCGGCAAGACAGTGAACGTGCATTGCCCACGCCCCGTGCCTTATGGCGCCGCCGCGCCCGCAGGTTGCCTGAAACAAGGCTGGATTGGGTCAACGCCGCCTGCTTGGTGCTGCCGCAGCCGGTGTGGCAGTCGCTCAACGGGTTTGACGAGGGCTACTTCATGTACTGCGAAGATGTGGACCTGTGCCTGCGTCTGCGCCTGGCCGGTTTCAGGCTGGCACGCGCGCCGGCGCAACTGGTGCATGCGGGCCAGCGGGCCAGCGGGCGGCGCCTGAACCATCTGTGCTGGCATCTGCAAAGCCTCTGGCGGCTCTGGAACTCGCCCGTCTACAGGCAGGCGCAACGGCTGCTTGCATCTGACCGGGCCATCACTGATAGGATCGATGTCCCATGATCTTGTTGTCTGTGGTGGGTTTTCTGGTGGCGGCGCTGGTTGCGGGGCTCATCGTGCGATGGGGGCGCAAACATGCGGCGCGCTACGGCAATGCGATGCCGCAGCGCTTTCATCTGGGCGACATCCCCCGCATCGGCGGGGCCGCATTGCTGATCGGCATGGCCATGAGTTGGGGGCTGGGGATGTGGCAGTCCTCCCAGGGTGATCCCGGCTCGCTGCGCTTGGACACCTGGGTGGGTGGCTGGCTGCTGGTCTTGCTGCCCGCTGCGCTGGGGGGTATTGCCGAGGACATGACGCAGCGCCTGTCGGTGCGCTATCGGCTGATCCTGACCGGCACGTCCGGCGCGTTGGCGGTGCTGCTGCTCGATCTCACCTTGCCCCGTCTGGGCTGGCCCTGGCTGGATGCGTTGCTGGCCTCCGCCCCATGGCTGGGCGTTGTCATCGTGGTGCTGGCCATCGCCGGCCTGCCACATGCGTTCAACATCATCGACGGCTACAACGGCTTGGCGGGCATGGTCGCCCTGATCGTCTGTCTGGCCCTGGCCCATGTGGCCATGCAGGTGGGCGACCGCGCGCTGGCCGCGCTGCTGATGTCCACCGCCGCCGCCACCGGGGGGTTTCTGATCTGGAACTATCCGCATGGCATGCTGTTTGCCGGCGATGGTGGCGCCTATGTCTGGGGCGTGGCGATTGCCCTGGCCAGCATCTCGCTGGTGCAGCGCAATGCCGATGTGTCGCCATGGTTCCCGATGCTGCTGTTGATTTATCCGGTCTGGGAGACGATTTTCTCGATCTACAGGAAGGCCGTTCGCGGCATCTCGCCCGGCGTGGCCGACGCGCTGCATTTTCATCAGCTGATCTACCGCCGCATCGTGCGCGGCGTGTTCCACGATGACGAGTCACGCCGGGTGCTGATGCGCAACAACCGCACCTCGCCCTATCTGTGGGGCTTTACGCTGCTCACCGTGATGCCCGCAGTGCTGTTTTGGAACAACACCCCGGGGTTGATGGTGTTTTGCGGCTTGTTCGTGATCAGCTATGTGCTGGCCTACCTGGCCATCGTGCGCTTCAAGGTGCCGCGCTGGTTGCGCCGCTGAACATGCCGGCGGCATTTTCCAGGGCCGGGCGACTCTTTTGCTTGCACCCCCGACGGGGCCGCAAACATCCCGCTGCGCAGGCAGCGCCACGCGCATGCGGCACAATGCGCCCTACCGTTTTTTTGCGGATCGCAGGCCTGCATGACCGACCCTCTTTCGATTGCCCCGCGCGACCAGGCTGAAATCCTGGCCCGGGCGTTGCCCTATATCCGCAGGTTCCATGGCAAGACCATGGTCATCAAGTACGGTGGCAACGCGATGACCGACCCGGCGTTGCAGGCCGACTTTGCAGAAGATGTGGTGCTGCTCAAACTGGTCGGCATGAACCCGGTGGTGGTGCATGGCGGGGGGCCCCAGATCGAGACGGCATTGAATCGCCTGGGCAAAAAGGGCGTGTTCATCCAGGGCATGCGCGTGACCGACGCCGAGACCATGGAGGTGGTCGAGTGGGTGCTCGCCGGCCAGGTGCAGCAAGACATCGTGGGCCTGATCAACCAGGCCGGCGGCAAGGCCGTGGGGCTGACCGGGCGCGACGGCGCGATGATACGCGCGCAAAAGCTCAAGATGGTCGACAGCAAGGATTCCAGCATCGAACATGACATCGGCCAAGTGGGCGACATCGTGTCCATAGACCCCAGCGTGGTCAAGGCGCTGCAGGACGATGCCTTCATCCCGGTCATCAGCCCCATCGGCTTTGGCGAGAACAACGAGAGCTACAACATCAATGCCGACGTGGTGGCCAGCAAACTGGCCACCGTGCTGCAGGCGCAAAAACTGGTGCTGCTGACCAACACGCCGGGCGTGCTGGACAAGAAGGGGAATCTGCTGACCGATCTGACGGCCCGCGAGATCGATGCGCTGTTCGCCGACGGCACGATTTCCGGCGGCATGTTGCCCAAGATAGCTGGCGCACTCGATGCCGCCAAGGCGGGCGTGCATGCCGTGCACATCATCGATGGCCGGGTGCCGCATGCGATGCTGCTCGAAATCCTGACCGACCAAGCCTTCGGCACCATGATCCGCAGCCATTGAGCGCACGCGGGCAGTGTGCAAATCATTGGCCTTTTTTTCCGAAGGTGGTGGTTCGGCAGCGGATTTGCGGCAAAATAGAACGATCGTTCTTTTTTTCATGCGCGATGTCCACCGACCCAGACCAGAGCACCGACCAGCCCGGCGGCCAGATCACCCGCTTGCCGCGCGCGCGCAGCAGCGGCGGCGGCGACCGTGCCCTGCAAAAAGGCCAGCAAACCAAGGCCGCGATCGTCGATGCCGCCCTGGGTCTGGCCACGCACATCGGGCTGGAAGGGCTGTCGATCGGCGCGCTGGCCGATGTCACGGGCATGAGCAAGTCGGGCGTGTTTGCCCATTTCGGCTCGCGCGAGGAGTTGCAGATTTCCGTCATCCGCGAGTACCACACACGGTTCGAGCAGGAGGTGTTCTACCCCGCCCTGTCCGCGCCGCGCGGTGTGGCCCGGCTGAGCGCGCTGTTCGACAACTGGATGAAACGCAGCTCGATCGAAATCGACTCCGGCTGCATCTACATCAGTGGCGCGGTCGAGTTCGATGACCGCAGCGGCCCCGTGCGCGACGCGCTGGTGCATTCGGTGCTGACCTGGCACACCGCGATGCTGCGCGCGATAGAGCAGTGCAAAGAGGCAGGCCAATTGCGCCCGGACACCCGGGAGGAGCAGATGCTGTTTGAAATCCACGGCCTCATTCTTGCGCTGCACTACGAGGCGCGTTTCCTGCAGGCCCCGGGCGCTCCGGAGCGCGCCCAAGCGGGGTTTCACCACATTCTGGCGCGCTACGGCGCCCAGACCGACGCTGCGGCCCCCGCTGCAACCGACCAGGCGCCACGCCAGGTTTCCACCACCCACCGGGAGTAAACCCATGCCCATCTATACGCCGCCGCTGCGCGACATGCAATTCGTGCTGCACGAAGTGCTCGGGGTCAGTGATGAATTCAAGGCCCTGCCAGCGCATGCCGAAGTGGATGCGCAGACCATCGACGCCGTGCTCGCAGCCGGCGGCCGGTTCGCAGCCGAAGTGACCTTCCCGCTGAACACCGGTGGCGATGCACAAGGCTGCCAACACAACCCGTCCACCCATGCAGTGACCACGCCAACAGGCTTCAAGCAGGCCTACGCCCAATATGTCGAGGGCGGCTGGGCGGCGCTGTCCTGCGACCCGGCTTACGGCGGCCAGGGCCTGCCGCTGGTGCTCAACCAGTGCTTCTACGAGATGCTGAACGCAGCCAACCAGGCCTGGACCATGTACCCCGGCCTCTCGCATGGCGCCTATGCCTGCCTGCATGCGCATGGCACGCCGGAGCAAAAGAAAATCTACCTGCCCAAGCTCACCAGTGGCGCCTGGACCGGCACCATGTGCCTGACCGAGGCCCATTGCGGCACCGACCTGGGCCTGCTGCGCACCAAGGCCGAACCCCAGGCCGACGGCAGTTACAAGATCACCGGCAGCAAGATCTTCATCTCGGCCGGCGAGCATGACATGGCCGGCAACATCGTCCACCTGGTGCTGGCCCGCCTGCCCGATGCGCCTGCGGGCAGCAAGGGCATCAGCCTGTTCGTCTGCCCCAAGTTCATCGTGCACGCCGACGGCAGCCTGGGCGAGCGCAACGCGATCGACTGCGCCGGCCTGGAGCACAAGATGGGCATCCATGGCAATGCCACGGCGCAGATCATGCTCGACGGCGCCAGCGGCAGCCTGGTGGGCCAGCCCCACAAGGGCCTGGCCGCGATGTTCGTGATGATGAACGCCGCCCGTCTGGGTGTGGGCAACCAGTCGCTGGGCCTGACCGAAGTGGCCTACCAGAACGCGCTGGCCTACGCCAAGGAGCGCCTGCAGATGCGCAGCCTGGCCGGCCCCCGGGCGCGGGATCTGCCGGCCGATCCGATCATCGTGCACCCCGATGTGCGCAGGATGCTGCTCACGGCCAAGGCCTACGCCGAGGGCGGCCGCGCCCTGTCGAGCTACTGCGCACTGCTGCTGGACAAGGAGCAGCAGCACCCCGACGAAAAAGTGCGCCAGGCCAGCAGCGAAATGCTGGCGCTGCTGACACCGATCGTCAAAGCCTTCATCACCGACAACGGCTATGAAGCCACGACGCTGTGCCAGCAGGTCTTTGGCGGCCACGGCTACATCAAGGAATCGGGCATGGAGCAGCATGTGCGCGACGCGCGCATCAACATGATCTACGAAGGCACCAACACCATCCAGGCGCTGGACCTGCTGGGCCGCAAGGTGCTGGGCAACAACGGCGCCACGCTCAAGAAGTTCGGCCAGCTACTGGGCCAACTGGCGCAAGAGGCGGGCACAAACCGGAGCATGGCCGAGTTCATCACCCCCCTGGTCGAACTGGGCGAGCAACTGACCCCACTGACCACCGAGATCGGTTTGCGCGGCCTGCAAAACCCCGACGAAGTGGGCGCTGCCGCAGTCGACTACCTGCGCATCACCGGCCATCTGGTGTTTGGCTACTTTTTCGCCCGCATGGCCCAGGTCGCGCTGCGCCAGATGGCGGCCGGCAATGCCGATCCGTTCTACCCGGCCAAGCTGCAGACCGCACGCTTTTATTTCGCCCGGCTGTTCCCCGAGACCGCGACGCTGCTGCACCGCGTCCGCGCCGGCAGCCAGACCCTGATGGACACCGATCTGGCCCTGGCCTGATGCGGCCTGGCTCGCACCATCCCTGCGCCGCAGGCCATCCACTCGTCTGTGCCGCAGCTGCTCCGGCTGAACCGCTGCGGCGGATCGATGCCTACTTGCTGGTGTAGATCTGGTCGAAGCTCGCACCGTCGGCAAAATGCTCCCGGGCGGCCTTGTCCCAGCCACCGAAAGCGGCATCGATCGTGAACAGGTTCAGATCGGCAAACTGCCGGGCGTACTTGGCCTTGGCCTTTTCAGAAACTGCCGGACGGTAAAAATGCTTGCCCACGATGTTCTGGCCTTGCTCGGTGTAGAGAAACCGCAGATATTCCTCGGCCACGGCCCGCGTGCCCTTTTGGTCTACATTCTTGTCGACCACGGTCACGGCCGGCTCTGCCAGGATGGAGATGGATGGCGCAATCACGTCGAACCGGGGGCCGAATTCCTGGCCCAGCAGATAGGCCTCGTTTTCCCAGGCAATCAGCACATCGCCCTGGTTGCGCTGGGCAAAACTGATGGTCGAACCACGGGCGCCGGTGTCGAGCACCGGCACATTGCGATACAGCTTGGCGACAAACTCCTTGGCCTGCGCGTCGCTGCCGAGCTTGCGCCGGGCAAACTCCCAGGCCGCAAGGTAGTTCCAGCGCGCGCCCCCCGAGGTCTTGGGATTGGGCGTGATCACCGCGATGCCGGGCCGCACCAGGTCATCCCAGTCCTCGATGCCCTTCGGGTTGCCCTGGCGCACCACCAGCACGATGGTCGATGTGTAGGGCGAGCTGTTGTGCGGCAAACGCTTTTGCCAGTCCTTCGGAATCCAGTTGCCATGGTTGTGCAGCGCGTCGGTGTCGCCGGCCAGCGCCAGCGTGGCCACATCGGCCCCCAGCCCATCGATGATGGAGCGCGCCTGCTTGCCGGAGCCGCCGTGCGATTGCTTGACAATCACGTCCTGCCCGGTCTTGGCCTTCCAGTACTTGGCAAACGCCTGGTTGAATTCGACATACAGCTCGCGCGTCGGGTCATACGAGACATTGAGCAGCGTCACGGACTGCGCAAACGCCGGCCATGCCGTCAAGGCCATGCTGCCCGTCAGCGCGGCAGCCAGGGGAAACTTGATAAAGTCGCGGCGGTAATTCATTGGAAAGGCCCTTTTCAGATGCATGAAGCGCTGTGAAGCAGCGACGAAACGCATTCTGCAAGGCCCTCTTCAAAACTGGAATGACTGAAATTTCAGTTGTTTATATCAAAATCATCTGAGTGAACCCCTTCACTCGCCGCAAGGAGCCCCATGGCACGTACCGTTCAATGCATCAAGCTCGGCAAGGAGGCCGAGGGCCTGGACTTTCCTCCCTACCCCGGAGAACTGGGCCAACGCATCTGGGCCAACGTGAGCAAACAGGCTTGGGCGGGCTGGCTCAAGCACCAGACCATGCTGGTCAATGAAAACCGCCTGAACCTGGCCGACGCCCGTGCGCGCCAATACCTGGCCCGTCAGATGGAAAACCATTTTTTTGGCAGTGGCGCAGACGCTGCGGCGGGCTACGTCCCGCCCAGCGCGTAGCGCCGTGGGGCGCGGCGAAAAATGGTGCGGCCCCGAACCGTTTTTCCCGGCACGCAATGACATGTGACGCAGCGCGGTGAAGTGCCGGATTTTCTGCATGGTTGCGGTCTGCCTGCGGCCTGGGCCGGGCTGCCGCAATGGCGCATTCTGGAGACCGGGTTCGGCTTTGGCCTGAACTTCCTGGCGACCTGGGCCGCTTGGCGCGCCGATCCACACCGGCCTGTGCTGCTGCACTTCGTGGCGACCGAGGCCCAACCCGTCAGCGCCGCTGACCTGCTGCGGGCCGGCAGCGCCCGGCCCGGGCTTGCGCCGCTGGCGCAGGAGCTTTCGCGCCAGTGGTGGGGCCTGCTGCCGGGCCTGCACCGCCTGCGCTTCGACGACGGCCATGTGCTGCTCACGCTGTGCCTGGGCGACTGGCAGGCGCAACTGCGCCAGCAACGCCAGCAGCTGACGGTGGACTCGGTCTACCTGCATGACTTGCCGCAGGACTGGCGCCCCCAACGCCACCCCGCCCCTGCGGGTCTGCCGGGCCTGCCGGGTCTGAAGGCCGTGGCGGCTTGCTGCCGGCGCGGCACCCGGCTGGCCAGCCGGTGCAGCACCGTGCGGGATGCGCTGGTGCAATGCGGTTTCACGCTGCACCCCGCGCCCGGCAGCGACGCGCAGCGCGACATGCTGCATGCCGTCTACCAACCGCATTGGCAGCCGCGCACCATGCGACCCGCGGCAGCGCCGGCAACACCCGGCGAGTGCATGGTGATCGGTGGCGGCATTGCCGGCGCCGCCACTGCGGCCAGCCTGGCGCGGCGCGGCTGGCAACTGCGCGTGCTGGATCAGGCCGCAGCGCCTGCCGCAGGCGCCTCGGGCCTGCCGGCGGGCATCTTTGCGCCCCATGTGTCAGCCGACGACAACCTGCTCTCGCGCCTGTCGCGCAGCGGCGTGCGCAGCACGCTGGAGCAGGCCCGCTGGCGATTGCGCGAGGGCCTGGACTGGAGCCACTGCGGTGTGCTGGAGCACCGCGCCGACGCCAGCCCCGGCCTGCCTGCCCGCTGGAGCGACGGGCCTGGCGCCGATGGGCGCCAAAGCGCTGCGCATGCAGCGCTCGGCGCGCTGGCCCAATCCGGCCTGCCCGCCAATGCCAGCGTCTGCTGGCACCCGCAGGCCGGCTGGATACGCCCGGCACGCCTGGTGGCGGCCTTGCTGGCCCAGCCCGGCATTCGCTGGCAGGGCGCTTGCCGGGTGGCGCGGCTGCGGCGCGTCCAAGCGCCGGGCGCTGGCCCCACGGCATGGCAGGCACTGGACGCGCAAGGCCGGGTGCTGGCCCAAGCGCCCACGGTGGTCATCGCTGCCGGCGCCGGCAGCCTGGAACTGCTGGAACATCGCTGGCCCTTGCAGCCGGTGCGCGGTCAGGTGTCCTGGGGCCTGCATGGGGACCCGGCTGCGCCGCTGCTGCCCTTTCCGGTGAACGGCCATGGCCATCTGGTTCCCCGCTTTCCGTTGGGGGACGACGCGCAAGGCCCCTGCGCCTGGGTGATGGGCGCCACCTTTGAGCGCGGCGTGGAGCAGATGCCGCCTGCGCCCGCCGATGTGCAGGCCGCCCATGCCAGCCACTGGGCCCGATTGCAAACCCTGCTGCCCCGGATGGCGCCCCCACTGGAGTCCGCCTTCGCGGCGGCCCGTGCCGACGCCGGGCTTGCTGCGTCGGCGCGGGCCGCCCAATCCTGGGCCGCCGTGCGCTGCACCGCGCCCGACCGTTTGCCGATCGTCGGCCCGGTCGATGCGGCCGCCTTGCCCGGGCTATGGGTTTGCAGTGCCATGGGGGCACGCGGGCTGACGCTGGCGCTGCTGTGCGGCGAACTGCTGGCTGCGCGCCTGCAGGGCGAGCCTTTGCCGATAGAGCACCGGCTGGCCAAGGCGCTGGACAGCGGGCGCATGTAGCGCTTGCGGGGCCATGCGGCGCGCTGCTGCCCATGCGGCGCCTTGCCGTCCATGCGGCGCCTTGCCGTCCATGCAGCGCCTTGCGGCGCGCGTGCGTGTCAGCCGCAGCGCCTGCGGCGCGTGCCTGTGTCAGCCCAGGTGCTGGCCCAGGAATGCCAGCGTCCGGTCATGCGCCGTCACGGCCGATGGCTCGTGGTAGCTGCCGCGCTGGTCGCAGTTGAAGCCATGGTCGGCCGGATAGGTTTGCACCACGACTTCGGGGTGGGCCAAGGCAAAGGCCT
This sequence comes from Verminephrobacter eiseniae EF01-2, assembly GCF_000015565.1. Taxonomy (NCBI): domain Bacteria; kingdom Pseudomonadati; phylum Pseudomonadota; class Betaproteobacteria; order Burkholderiales; family Comamonadaceae; genus Verminephrobacter; species Verminephrobacter eiseniae. The sequence goes on along the minus strand of NC_008786.1, from coordinate 1,355,626 downwards.
GCACGCCAGCCAGCGCGATCCAGGGGTCGCGCTCGCCGAAATGGGCCAGCACGGGCACCAGGGGCTTGCGCGCCACTTCATCGGCCGTGGTCATCCCCCCGCCGTAATAAGGCACCGCCGCCGACAGCCCCCGGAGCGTACAGGCCGCGCGCCAACTGAGCAGGCCGCCCCAGCAAAAGCCCAGAATGCCCACCTTGCGGCCACTGTGCTGCGCCGCGTAGTCGATGGCCGCCTGAATGTCCGGCATCACACCCGCAGCGGGCAGCGCCTCGACCGCCGCCTTCAAGGCCATGCCGGCCTGCATATCCTCAGGCCCATAGCCCAGTTCGACTGCGGGCTCGATGCGGGCGAACAGCGCCGGCGCCACGGCCAGATAGCCGCTGGCTGCAAAGCGCTCGGCCACCGAGCGGATATGCGCGTTCACGCCAAAGATTTCCTGCAGCAGCACCACGGCGCCACGGGGCGCGCCTGCGGGGGTGGCCACCCAGGCGGGCAGCACGAAACCGTCAGCGCCCATCAGATCGACACTTTGTCCCATCGCTGTTGCTCCTTGAAAATGGCAGGCGGGTTGCGCTCGATGGGCGCCGATCTTACCGGGATTCATGCCCGGGAGCAGTGCACTACCGGCAAGGAGTCTGCGCCAAAGTGGGGCTTGAACAGGAATGCGCATGTTGTACAGTCTGCACCGTGGCATCGGGGCCGGCCAGATGCAGGGGCAGGGGCCAGATGCGCTGTGGCAAGGCCCCGGGTGGCACGAAGATTGCCGCTGTGCTGACCCGTGGTTTGCGCGCTTTTTTGGAGATAGCCCACTGACCCGACTCTGTAGCATCCAGGGTTGCGGAATTTTCCCTTTTTGCTTTCGACACCAGGAGATAACCATGAAAAAGCATTTGCTTGCGGCCACCGTGACCTCTCTCTGCCTCTCGGCCGGTAGCGTTGGCGCCCAGACCGGCGACACCCTGGCCAAAATCAAGGCCTCGGGCAGCGTGACGCTGGGCGTGCGCGAGTCCTCGGGTCTGTCCTACACGCTGGGCAACGGCAAGTATGTGGGCTTTCATACCGAAATGGCCGAGCGCATCCTGGCCGACATCCAAAAGCAACTGGGCCTGGCCACTCTGACAACCAAGTACCAGCCCGTCACCTCGCAAAACCGCATCCCGCTGGTGACCAATGGCACCGTGGACCTGGAATGCGGCTCGACCACCAACACCACGGCGCGCCAAAAGGATGTGGCTTTTGCCATGACCACCTATGTGGAAGAGATACGCACCGCGACCAAGGCCAACTCGGGCATCACGTCGATACGGGACCTGAACGGCAAGACCGTGGCCACGACCACCGGCACCACCTCGGTGCAGACCCTGCGCAGGCATCAGCGTGCCGATGGCGTCGACTTCAAGGAGGTCTTCGGCAAAGACCATGCGGACAGCTTTTTGCTGCTGGAGACGGGCCGCGCCGACGCATACGTGATGGACGTATCGATTCTGGCGGCCAACATCTCCAAGTCCAAGGCGCCTTCGGACTACAAGATCGTCGGCGAGGTACTGTCGGTGGAGCCCATTGCCTGCATGCTGCGCAAGGATGACCCGGCCTTCAAGAAGGCCGTCGACGACAGCATCAAGCGCCAGGTTGCCGACGGCTCGCTGGCCAAGCTGTACGACAAATGGTTCATGCAGCCGGTGCCGCCGAGCAACGTCACGCTTGGTTTGCCACTGTCGGATGCCATCAAGGCCGCTTGGGCCAATCCGAACGACAAACCGATGGAAGACTACGCCAAAAAGTAACTCCCCGGGTCTCACCTGCGTGCGCTGGCGTATCGGCACTGATGCACGCCCGTGCATCGCCCACCGAACCGCTCGCGCGCGCTGGAGCGCAGTGGCAGTGGCGGCACCCGTTTCATGCGCCGCAGGTCGTGCCGGCCAGGGCACGGCGCAATGGCCGGGAATTCAGGAGAACAGGAGGAGATGAGCCTATGAGCTGGGATTGGCAGGTGTTCTGCCAGAGCACCATCAGCCAGGATATGGCGCCGGGCTGCTTTGGCGAAGGTGGCGACACCACCTACCTGGACTGGATGCTGTCCGCCTGGGGCTGGACGATATCGGTCTCGCTGCTGGCGCTGGCTCTGGCGCTGGTGGCCGGCTCGGTGATCGGCACGCTGCGCACCTTGCAGGACCGGCCGATGATCGTGCGCCTGGGCAATGCCTGGGTCGAGCTGTTTCGCAACATTCCGCTGCTGGTGCAGATTTTCCTGTGGTACCACGTTCTGCCCAGCATGTTTCCGGTTTTGAAAGGCGCGCCGGGTTTTGCGCTGGTGGTGCTGGCGCTGGGCTTTTTCACCTCGGCGCGCATTGCCGAGCAGGTGCGGGCGGGCATACAGACCCTGCCCAGTGGCCAGCGCTACGCCGGTCTGGCCATGGGTTTCACCACCTTGCAGACCTACCGCTACGTGCTGCTGCCGATGGCGTTTCGCATCATCATCCCGCCGCTGACCAGCGAGATGATGAACATCTTCAAGAACTCCTCCGTGGCGTTTGCCGTGTCGGTGGCCGAACTGACGATGTTTGCGATGCAGGCGCAGGAAGAAACCGCGCGCGGCATCGAGGTCTATCTGGCCGTGACGGCGCTGTACATCATCTCGGCGTTGATCATCAACCGGATCATGGTGTTCATTGAAAAGCGCGTGCGCATTCCGGGCACGGCCGGTGGCGCAGCCGGAGGTCATCGATGATGAACCTGGACCTTTCCTTCTACAACCAGGAACTGATCTCCAACTTCGTGCTCAAGGGGCTGTACTTCAGCCTGCAGCTGACCTTGGAGGCCGCCATCGGCGGCATACTGCTTGGCACCCTGCTGGCGCTGATGCGTCTGTCGGGCAAAAAATGGCTGGAAATGCCTGCGGCCATCTACGTCAATGGCATGCGCAGCATTCCGCTGGTGATGGTGATCCTGTGGTTCTTTTTGCTGATGCCTGCGATCATCGGTCGGCCCATCGGCGCCGAAGTGTCGGCCGTCATCACCTTCATCGCTTTCGAGGCGGCTTACTTCAGCGAGATCATGCGCGCCGGCATTGCGGCGATACCGCGTGGCCAGGTGCATGCCGGCCAGGCCCTGGGCATGACCTATGCCCAGAACATGCAACTGGTGCTGCTGCCGCAGGCCCTGCGCAACATGCTGCCGGTGCTGCTGACGCAGATCATCATCTTGTTCCAGGACACATCGCTGGTCTACGCCATCGGTGCTTACGACCTGCTCAAGGGCTTTGAATTGGCGGGCAAGAACTTCGGGCGCCCCATCGAAGCCTATCTGGCGGCGACGGTGCTGTACTTTGCGCTGTGCTTTACGCTGTCCTGGCTGGTCAAACGCCTGCACCGCAAGATCGCGATCATCCGCTGAAGAACCCAATCAATGCAATGAGACCGGATCGGGGAACGAGACATGATAGAACTCAGGAACGTATCCAAATGGTATGGCCCGGTGCAGGTGCTCGACGACTGCTCGGCCTCGATCAACAAGGGCGAAGTGGTGGTGGTGTGCGGGCCTTCCGGCTCGGGCAAGTCCACGCTGATCAAGGCCATCAACGCGCTGGAGCCTTTTCAGAAGGGCGAAATCACGGTCGACGGCATCCGGCTGCACGACCCCCGCACCGACCTGCCCAAACTGCGCAGCCGCGTGGGCATGGTGTTCCAGCACTTCGAGCTGTTTCCGCACCTGTCCGTGATGCAGAACCTGACCATCGCGCAGATCAAGGTGCTCGGCCGCAACCCGGACGATGCCAAAAAGCGCGGCCTGGCGATGCTCGACCGGGTGGGGCTCGTCGCCCACAAGGACAAGTATCCGGGCCAGCTCTCCGGCGGCCAGCAGCAGCGCGTGGCGATTGCGCGGGCGCTGTCGATGGACCCGATCGTGATGCTGTTCGACGAGCCTACCTCGGCCCTCGACCCCGAGATGGTCGGCGAAGTGCTCGACGTGATGGTCGGCCTGGCCCACGAAGGCATGACCATGATGTGCGTGACGCACGAGATGGGCTTTGCCCGCAAGGTCAGCCACCGCGTGATCTTCATGGACGTGGGCGGCAAAATCCTGGAGGACTGCCCCAAGGACGACTTCTTCAACAACCTCGATGCACGCCAGCCGCGCACCAAGGATTTTCTCAACAAGATCTTGTCGCACTGAGCGCCGCACGGCCTGCGCGCATCGCTCGAAATGCGTGCATCGCTCCAAGGACAGACCTGTCCGATGGCGTTGAAGACAGCAGCCGCGCCCGCCCGCGCGCACCTCCTGGACTGGCCCGCCAGCGACAGGCCCATCCCTGATGCCACCGGGCCTGGCGGCCTGAAGACTTGCAGTCTGCTGGCACCCGGCTGGTGAGTTTTTTAGCTATATAAAACATAGCGCAGCGAGCCATGGGAAAATGCCGCCGATGAGCGCCGCAGCCCCCGACAGCATCACCATCACCCGCCCCGACGACTGGCACCTGCACCTGCGCGACGGCGCGCCGCTGCGCACCGTCGTGCCGCACGCGGCCGCCCGCTTCGGCCGCGCCATCATCATGCCCAACCTGCGCCCGCCGGTGACCAGCACGCAGCAGGCGCTGGACTACCGGCAGCGCATCCTGGCGGCCCTGCCCGCCGCAGCGCAGTTCGAGCCGCTGATGACGCTGTACCTCACCGACCAACTGCCGCCCGACGAGATCTGGCGCGCCCAGGCCGCCGGCGTGGTGGCCGCCAAGCTCTACCCTGCGGGCGCCACCACCCACAGCGACGCGGGCGTGACCGATCTGCGCAAGATTGGCAAAACGCTGGAGGCCATGCAAAAGGCCGACATGCCGCTGCTGGTGCACGGCGAAGTCACCGACAGTGACATCGACCTGTTCGACCGCGAGGCCGCATTCATCACGCAGCAGCTGATCCCGCTGCGCCGCGCTTACCCCGCGCTCAGGATCGTCCTGGAGCACATCACCACCCGGGATGCGGCCGACTATGTGCAGCAGGCCGACCGCTTCACGGCCGCCACCATCACCGCGCACCACCTGCTGTACAACCGCAACGCCTTGTTCACCGGCGGCATCTGCCCGCATTACTACTGCCTGCCCGTGCTCAAGCGCGAGACGCACCGCCTGGCGCTGGTGCAGGCGGCCAGCAGCGGCAGCCCCAAATTCTTTCTGGGCAGCGACAGCGCGCCGCACCCCGCGCACCTGAAGGAGCAGGCCACCGGCTGCGCCGGCTGCTACACCGCCCATGCCGCCATCGAGCTGTATGCCGAGGCTTTCGACAAGGCCGGCGCGCTCGGGCGGCTCGAAGGCTTTGCCAGTTTCCACGGCCCCGACTTCTACCGCCTGCCGCGCAACACCGGCCGCATCACGCTGCGCCGCGAATCCTGGACGCCCCCGCACAGCTTTGCGTTTGGCGACGCCTGGCTCAAGCCACTGCGCGCGGGCGAAGCCCTGCCGTGGAAACTGGCATGACGGCGCGCCGCGACCTGCCGGCTTGGCTTGAAGTGCAACACCCGGCCCCCATCTGCGCCTGCATTCACCTTGATGTTTGACCACCCCTACGGAGAGAGCACATGAAACGAATCTTGTTGTTTGTACTGACCAACCTGGCCGTCGTCCTCGTGCTGGGGGTGGTGGCCAGCCTGCTGGGCGTCAACCACTACCTCACGGGCAACGGTCTGAATCTGGGCGCGCTGCTGGGCTTTGCGCTGGTGATGGGCTTTGGCGGCGCGTTCATCTCGCTGCTGATCAGCAAGCCCATGGCCAAGTGGAGCGCGGGCGTGCGCGTGATCGACGGTTCGGGCTCGCCCGACGAGCGCTGGATCGTCGAGACCGTGCGCAAGCTGGCAAGCCAGGCCGGCATCGGCATGCCCGAAGTCGGCATCTTCGACGGCGCCCCGAATGCCTTTGCCACCGGCGCGTTCAAAAACTCGGCGCTGGTGGCGGTGTCCACCGGCCTGCTGCAGGGCATGACGCGCGAGGAAGTCGAGGCCGTGATCGGCCACGAGGTGGCCCACATTGCCAACGGCGACATGGTCACGATGACGCTGATCCAGGGCGTGATGAACACCTTCGTGGTGTTCCTGTCGCGCGTCATCGGCTATGCGGTCGACAGCGCGCTGCGCAAGAACAACGACAGCCAAACCGGCCCGGGCATGGGCTACTACGTGACCACCATCGTGCTGGACATCGCGCTGGGCTTTGTCGCGGCCATCATCGTGGCCTGGTTCAGCCGCCAGCGCGAGTTTCGCGCCGACGCCGGCGCCGCCCGGTTGATGGGCCGGCGCCAACCGATGATCGCCGCGCTGGCGCGCCTGGGCGGCATGCAGCCGGCGCAGTTGCCCAAGAGCATGGCCGCGCTGGGCATTGCCGGCGGCATCGGTCAGTGGTTCAGCACCCATCCGCCGTTGGAGGCCCGCATCGCGGCGCTGCAAAACGCGCACCAAGACTGAGCGCCACCGGCGCGGGCCACAGGGCCACAGGGCCACGGCAAGACCGCCGCAAAGCCGCCTGCCCCGTGCAGCGGCTTTTTTTCTTGGCGCGCAGCGGTCTGACTTGCTACACTCGCGACCCATGTTCATTCACCGCATGTTCATCACAGGTTGCAGCGACCGGGGAGCCTGGCCCTGGCGCCCGCCCGCTGCATCGAACGCCTGATCGTCTGATCGCACCAGGGCCTTGCCCCTGCGTGCACCCGTGGCCCCGCCGCCGGGGCCGATCGTGAATGAACCGCCGTCCCGCACCCCCGGGCACGGCGACAGTTGGGAGCCGCCCGTGATCACGGAACTCGAATTCAACAGCCTGGCCAACGCCGGCTACAACCGCATTCCGCTGATGCTGCAAGCCTTTGCGGACCTGGAAACCCCGCTCTCGCTCTACCTGAAGCTGGCGCACAGCCAGGACGGTGGCCGGCACAGCTTCCTGCTCGAATCGGTGGTCGGCGGGGAACGCTTCGGGCGCTACAGCTTCATCGGCCTGCCGGCACGCACCCTGCTGCGCGCCAGCGGCTTCGGGGCCGACGCCAAGACCGAAGTCGTCACCGATGGCCAGGTGGTCGAATCTGCGGCCGGCAATCCGCTCGATTTCATCGCCGCCTACCAGCAGCGCTTCAAGGTGGCGCTGCGGCCCGGCATGCCGCGTTTTTGCGGTGGTCTGGCGGGCTACTTCGGTTACGACGCGGTGCGCTACATCGAGAAAAAGTTGCAGGCCAGTTGCCCGCCGGACACGCTCGGCTGCCCCGACATCCTGCTGCTGCAATGCGAGGAGTTGGCCGTCATCGACAACCTCTCGGGCAAGCTGTACCTGATCGTCTATGCCGACCCGGCCCAGCCCGACGCCCATGCCCGGGGGCGCAAGCGGCTGCGCGAGCTCAAGGAGCAACTGCGGCATTCGGTGACGGCCCCGGTGCTGCAGGCCAGCGCCAGCCACCCGGTGCAGCGCGACTTTGCCAAGGCCGACTACCTGGCCGCCGTGGAGCGCGCCAAGGAGTTGATCGCCGCCGGCGACTTCATGCAGGTGCAACTGGGCCAGCGCATCCACAAGCGCTACAGCGCCAGCCCGCTGTCGCTGTACCGCGCGCTGCGCTCGCTCAACCCCTCGCCGTACATGTACTTCTATGACTTTGGCGACTTCCATGTGGTGGGCGCCAGCCCCGAAATCCTGGTGCGCCAGGAAAGGACCGAAGCCGGCACCAAGGTCACCATCCGTCCGCTGGCCGGCACCCGGCCTCGCGGCGCCACGCCCGAGAAGGACCAGGCCATCGAGGCCGAGCTGATCAACGACCCCAAGGAACGCGCCGAGCATGTGATGCTGATCGACCTGGCGCGCAACGACATCGGCCGCATCGCCAAGATCGGCAGCGTGAAGGTGACCGAGGCCTTCGCGGTCGAGCGCTACAGCCATGTGATGCACATCGTGAGCAATGTCGAAGGACTGCTGAGCGAGGGCATGACCAACATCGACGTGCTCCGGGCCACCTTCCCGGCCGGCACGCTCACCGGCGCGCCCAAGGTGCATGCGATGGAATTGATAGACCGGCTCGAACCGACCAAGCGCGGCCTGTACGGCGGCGCCTGCGGCTACCTGAGCTACGCCGGCGACATGGATGTGGCGATTGCGATCCGCACCGGCATCATCAAGGACGGCACGCTGCATGTGCAGGCGGCGGCAGGGGTGGTGGCCGATTCGGTGCCCGAACTGGAATGGAAGGAAACCGAGCACAAGGCCCGCGCGCTGCTGCGCGCCGCAGAACTCGTCGAGGAGGGACTGGAATGAACCGCGCCCGACAAGCCCCGCCAGCGAACCGCCGAGTGACGAGGAGCGCAGCATGAGACTCTTGATGATCGACAACTACGACAGCTTCACCTACATCATCGTCCAGTACCTGGGCGAACTCGGTGCCGATGTCGAGGTGTTTCGCAACGACGCGATCACGCTGGAGGGCATTGCGGCCCGAGCGCCCGAGCGCCTGGTGATCTCGCCCGGCCCCGGCTCACCGGCCGAGGCCGGCATTTCGGTGCCTGCGATCGGGCATTTTGCCGGCAAGCTGCCGATTCTGGGCGTGTGCCTGGGCCACCAGAGCATAGGCGCCGCGTTCGGCGGCACCATCGTGCGGGCCCGGCAGTTGATGCACGGCAAAACCAGCGTCATCGACACCACGCAAAAGGGCCTGTTCGCCGGCCTGCCCCGGCAGTTCACGGTCAACCGCTACCACTCGCTGGCCATCGAGCGCGCCAGTTGCCCGGAGATGCTCGAAGTCACGGCCTGGGCCGAAGACGGCGAGATCATGGGCGTGCGCCACAAGACGCTGCCGATCGAGGGCGTGCAGTTCCACCCCGAAAGCATCCTGACCGAGCATGGCCACGCGCTGCTGAAGAACTTCCTGGAGCAGCGCAGATGACCGCAGCCCCGGCCTGCGTGCCGACCGCCTCGCACCATGCCCTGCGCGGACCCGATCGCGCCCGGCCTTCAGCGCAAAGCCCTTCGGCGTAATGCCCCACCAGGAAACCACCCCATGCCCATGCCCATGCCCATCACCGCCCAGCAAGCGCTGCAGCGCACCATCGAACACCGCGAAATCTTCCACGACGAAATGCTGCACCTGATGCGCATGATCATGAACGGCGAACTCTCGCCGGCCATGACCGCTGCCATCATCACCGGCCTGCGCGTGAAGAAGGAAACCATCGGCGAGATCACGGCCGCCGCGCAGGTGATGCGCGAGTTCTCGACCAAGGTCCAAGTGCCCGATCGCAAGCATCTGGTGGACATCGTCGGCACCGGCGGCGACGGCGCCAGCACCTTCAACATCTCCACCTGCGCGATGTTCGTGGCAGCGGCTGCCGGCGCCAAGGTCAGCAAGCACGGCGGCCGCAGCGTTTCGAGCAAGAGCGGCAGCGCCGACGTGATGGAGGCCCTGGGCATCCACATCCACCTTGCGCCCGAGGCCATTGCCCGGTGCATTGCCGAGGTCGGCATCGGCTTCATGTTCGCGCCCAACCACCACCCGGCAATGAAGAACGTGGCGCCGGTGCGCAAGGAACTGGGCGTGCGCACCATCTTCAACATCCTGGGGCCGCTGACCAACCCGGCAGAGGCCCCCCATGTCCTGGTGGGCGTGTTCCACCCCGACCTGGTCGGCATACAGGTGCGCGCGCTGCAACGCCTGGGCGCCGAGCATGTGCTGGTCGTCTACGGCCGTGACGGCATGGACGAAGCCAGTCTGGGCGCAGCCACGCTGGTGGGCGAACTCAAGAACGGCCAGATCAGCGAATACGACATCCACCCCGAGGACTTCGGGCTGGCCATGACCAGCAACCGGGCGCTCAAGGTCGACACGCCCGAGCAGTCGCGCGACATGCTGCTCGGCGTGCTGCGGGGCCAGCCCGGGGCCGCACATGACACCGTCTGCCTGAACGCCGGCGTGGCGCTGTACGCGGCCAATGTGGCCGAATCGATCGCGGCGGGCCTGGCGCTGGCGCGCGCTGCGATTGCCTCGGGCGCGGCGCTGGCCAAGCTCGAACAGTTGGTCGCGCGCACACATGCGCTGGCCTGAAATACCCACCCCCTGCCGACCACCATGAACGACATCCTCGACCAGATCATGGCCGCCAAACGCGCCGAAGTGGCTGCGGCCCAAAAGCGCGTGCCCCTGGCCGCGGTGCGTGCCGACGCCGAAAGCCGCGTGCTCACCCGCGACTTTGAAGGCGCGCTGCGCGCCAAAATCAGCCAAGGCCAGGCGGCGGTGATTGCCGAAATCAAGAAGGCCAGCCCCAGCAAGGGCCTGCTGCGCGCCGACTTCATTGCCGCCGACATCGCGCAAAGCTATGCCGAAGGCGACGCCGGCGTGAGCGCGGCCTGCCTGTCGGTGCTGACCGACCAGGCGTTCTTCCAGGGCAGCATCGACTACCTCAAACAGGCCCGCGCCAGTTGCCAACTGCCGGTGCTGCGCAAGGACTTCCTGCTCGATCCCTATCAGGTCTACGAAGCCCGCGCGATGGGTGCAGACGCCATCTTGCTGATCGCCGCCTGCCTGGACGACGCGCAACTGGCCGACTTCGAGGCCATCGCCCGCAGCCTGGACATGGCGGTGCTGCTGGAAGTGCACGACCGCCCCGAACTCGAGCGCGCGCTGGCCCGCTGCAAAACCCCGCTGGTGGGCATCAACAACCGCAACCTGCGCAGCTTCGAGGTCAGCCTGTCAACCACGCTGGACATGCTCGCTGACATGCCGCCAGAGCGCCTGCCGGTCACCGAATCCGGCATCCTGACGCCGCAGGATGTCAAAACCCTGCGCGACGCCGGCGTGCAAGCCTTCCTGGTCGGCGAAGCCTTCATGCGCGCAGCCGACCCGGGCCTGGCGCTGGCCCGGTTGTTTGCCTGAGTTTGTCCGACAGTCCGCGATGCTGCGATTGCTTCGACAGTTACGTGTCAATGCCAATCGCAACTGCTCGGCCGCACCATCGCCGCAAGCTACGACCCGTGACTTGATGCAACAGCTATCCGACCTCAGCGCGTTCAGCCATCCCCAGCGGGATGAACTGGTTCTGCCGCTATGGTCGACGGTGTGGACGCACACTGTTCAAGTGGAGGTTCAACAAATTCCAATCAACGAATTGCAAGCGAGGTGCCATCTGAACAGCCAGAACTCCAGCAAACTGCCCTCCAGCGATGGGCCCAACAAGCCCAAGTCATTTTGCAAAGCCAGGCTAGACCGATCGGCGGGCGCAAGGGCCACAAGGGCAGTATCTTGGCGCCAAGTGGTCAAGCCCGGCGTAGTCATCACCCATGCGCCACCCGAGCATTGCGCCGTCTGCCAGAGCAGACTGGGCGAGACGCGCTTGGTCGAGTCTGGCACTTCATGAACGATCCGGGAGTGCCCCTGACCAACCAACATCACCGAGCAGGCAGTGCGCATGCCCAAGGTCGCGCAGAAGACTTCTGGCTGCTTCCGGTCGATCCAAGGGGCAGACATGCTGCATCATCCGTTCCTGCTTGGTGAGCCTGCACAAGCAGGGTGACAATCTTTTTGATGCGCTCGCTCAAGCATTTCAGGGCTCACCGCTTCAACCTCGCTTGGGTTGATTGACTGAGGAATGGCCTGGGTAACTCAGCAGTTACGAAAATATTTGTTGACATGTTTTGCAAATTGTTGTAAATTCCACCCTGACAAGATCAACCGGAAGACGACACTCGCTGCACGGTCAACAATGGAGCAAGCAACACCCGCATATCAAAACTTTCTTGGAACTGACGAACATGCTGTCAAGACGAAAATATGGATCGCGACCGCAACATCGCCATCATCAAAAAACGTCTGCATTTACCTTACAGCCTTCATGAGGTTCTACAAATCCTGATCTCAAACTACCTGCTCCATCCACCGAAGAATCCAACATCGATTCAGTCCACTCTCTTATGACAAGCGTTGGGCCACTACTGGTGGCCTTTAAGGTGTTGATAGTGTCGGAAACGAGCGCATTGCAATAGTGAGTTTTCAATTACTCCGTCATCAATAGTGCAATGTACCGAATCCGGAAAAAATTTAGAGGAGGGAACACATGTTCAGACAACTCATGAATGAAGATATTTACGTGCAAATTGAATATCTCTGCGCAGCAAGAATTCAACTCAAAATCGAGGGATTAAATCCTGCAGGATCCATAAAACTCAAAACGGCACACTCCATCATCACGGACCTTGAATTTCAAGGGCTTATCACGAAAAGAACTCGCTTGATTGAATCATCATCCGGAAATCTTGGCGTCGCCCTTGCAATGGTGTGTGCCGCAAAAGGTTACAAATTTATCTGTGTGATCGATCCGAACATATCAGCTACGAACAAAAAGCTCATTGAAGCGCTCGGTGCGGAGGTGCTGATGGTCAATCAACGTGACGAAAATGGTGGATTTCTGCATTCGCGCATTCGCTTGATCAAGCAACTCGTTGCTCAGGATACTGATTGCATATGGCTCAATCAGTATCAGAATCCAGCCAATCCACTTGCCCACTATCAAACAACAGCCAAGTCCATTGCTCACAGATTCTCCCGTGTCGACTATCTGTTTGTCGGAGCAGGAACAACTGGCACGTTGATGGGATGCAAGAATTATTTTGCCGAACATCATCCAGAAACGAAGATTATAGCTGTCGATAGCGTCGGATCGGTCACGTTCGATTTGCCAGGTGGTCCTCGTCATATTCCAGGACTGGGCACAAGCCGCAAACCTGAAATCTTCGATCCATCCGGCATTTACGCTTTTTTATCCGTACCGGAGGAGTGCACGATCAGGGCATGCCGCTGGTTAGTTCAACGGTATGGTCTTCTTTTCGGAGGTTCTACCGGAACAGTCCTCGCTGGTGTGCAGGAATGGGCTGCCCATATTCGCCCCGATGATGTCGTTGTAGCAATCTCACCAGACATGGGTGAGCGATACCTCGAAACGATTTACTCTGATGATTGGGTCTTACAACGCTTCGATACAACCGCGTTGCAACCCCTCATTCCAACAATCCCTCTTTCATTATAGATGCATCCGTGCAATGAACATGCAAACATTGATTCAAGAATTCCACGTAGTCCCTGGTGTTGCCGTCAAAGGCATTCTTGCCGAACTTCGTAAAGAAGCGATTGAAGTCGTTGCCCAAACTTATCTGGCGCACGAACGCGGTGATACCATCAATCCAGACAGCTATTTCCTGCGTTTCCCATCTGAACCAGCAAACCGAATCATTGCTCTACCAGCGGCAATCACGGATACCGATGGTGATCAGTCTGTATCTGGTCTCAAGTGGGTTGCCAGCTATCCCGCCAACATCCGATGGGGCATTCCCCGTGCATCTGCCGTCCTGATTCTCAACGATTCGCGCACCGGATATCCCTATGCCATCTTGGAAGGAGCGCTTATCAGCGCCCAGCGCACGGCTGCGTCTGCTGTTCTCGGCGCTCGGTGGTTGAATGGACCACAAAAAAACATTCACCGCCTCTCCATTGTGGGTGGCGGTGTCATTTCTCGAAACATACTAGAGACATTCATGATAGACGGTTGGTCGTTCGAGAGTGTAGGGGTCCATGATCTCGACGATGCCTCAGCTAAGGCACTGTCGGCATTCGGTGGGCAAATTGGATTGCCAGACGTACAAATATTATCGCTTGAGGAAGCATTAACTGCCGATATTGTGGTTTTTGCTACCAGTGCAGGCACTCCATACGTTATTGAAAGCGGGACGTTCCGCGCAGGGCAAATTGTTCTCAATATCTCTCTTCGTGATATTTCTGCAGAAATCATCGCAGAAAGCTACAACTATTTCGATGACGTGACGCATTGTCTGAAAGCTAATACCTCACCACATTTGGCTGAGCAGAAATATGGACATCGCGAATTCGTTACCGGTACAGTGGCGGCCATGATTCGCGGCGACATACGACCCGCCAAAGATAAACCGCTGATCTACTCCCCATTTGGTATGGGTATACTTGATCTTGCTATTGGTCGGATGGTATATGAGATAGCAATCAAGGACGGCTCAGCTATCGCCATTCCCTCGTTCTTCGGGGAGGAGCGCAGATGGTGACGGCTCCTTTACGCATTGGTCTCGTGGGTTGTGGGTCTCGCGGACTCTCGATTTTCGAACGCATCTTGAGTCTCAGTGAAGAACGCCCCGGCCATCCCGTCATCATCGATATCTTTGATTCCAATTTGTATGGTAGTGGGGTGCATCGGCCTGATCAACCAGACTATCTCCTACTGAATACAGTCGCAGGACAACTCGGCGTGTTCCCTGATGCTGCTGCATTTGGAAGTCTGGCTGATGCACGAGAGAGGCCCGGTCGAGATTTTCTGACGTGGTGTCGCGACAACAACATCAAAGTCGATCCGAAAAGTGGCCTGCTTGCACACGAAGGACGAGACGTTGAACCGTACGACTTCCTACCAAGAAGATTACTCGGCGCTTATCTTGCGGACGCATTTTCAGAAATACTGGCTACAGCACCTGAATGGATAACGGTACGTCTGCACAACCAAAGGGTCACAGCCCTTGAGACAACCGAATCGCAGCAATTTGTTTTGAAAACACCGTCGGATGCTTCTGCTATGGTGGATCGACTGATTTTAACGGTCGGTCATACGGGGCGAACCCAGGGCGGAGGTCGTGGCTGCATCAAGGACATCTACCCCCTACTTGGTAGCCTGGACACCATCAAGCCCGGGGAAGCAGTTTTGATCGAAGGGTTGGGGTTGAGCGCAATGGATGCATTGGCGACCCTCACATCTGGTAGAGGTGGGTTCTACGAACGCATCTCAGATGGAAATCATGTCTATCATCCCTCTGGCAATGAACCGGTCATTTTTATTCAGTCACGCGACGGACTCCCTTTTCGAACCCGTCCGAATGGGCTCGCCCGATTTCCACCTCATAAGGCCGTCATTTTCACGAGTTCCTGCATCAATTTCTTGCGGGAAAATGCAACGAATCGGCAGATCGATTTCGAACGGGACATTCTCCCACTGATGCTACTTGAAATGCGTGCCGCCGCCGTTGCTGTTATGCACTCAGGATCAAATCCAGACCGTCAACAGGATGTTCTGAATCACATCAGAGCAATCAGCAGTCACAACGACTCTGGCGTCGCCACCTGCGAGGCGTTGCTGCGACACTATGAAAATCTTTCTGGCTCATTCGAACCAGAGACATTTATCTGGCATATACTACCAGTCAACGTGAATCCGCATAACTACCATTCTTGGCTCTACGATACCATAGAGGCAGATCTGCGCGAATCCAGGATTGGACTGGCAGAATCTCCAGTCAAAGCTGCGATGGAAGTCTGGCGGGACCTACGAGATCATTTACGTGAAGCTGTCGATTTCGACGGCCTTACTGAAGTTTCACATCGCCAGTTCTATGGAAAATGGCATAAATCGATTAACCGGCTCGTCGCCGGCCCTCAGAAAGAGCGCCATGCAGATCTTCTTGCATTGTGTGATGCCGGACTCTTGACGTTCCTCAGTCCATCGGCTTATCCCGTTATAGAAAATTACCGGCGCGTCGCGGCCTATGTTCAAAGCTCCGGGGTAGTAAACAGCGACTGCCCTCCTGTGCGCGATCTCGAACGTCTCGGCTTCATCCGACCCAAGACCACCGGGCAGGGTATTGACGGTATCGACATTGACGCTGCGTGCCATCCCAAGTCGCGTTGGGGTGAGTCTATACTCAACATTTGGGTACTCGGGCCACTCGCTGAAGGCTCTTGCTACTACAATCACTATGTCGCTTCGGCAGGTGCCCCCTCACGCCTTTTCATGGACGCACACAAGGCGGCCCAATCGATACTTGAAGTGGTTTGATTTCTATCAGGAATTTCAACATGAAACTCTTCTACCAGACCCATTCACCTTATGCCCGCAAGGTACTGGTTCTCGCCCACGAACTTGGAATCGCATCGCGCCTGGATGTGATCCACCACGAGACCAGCCCCACGAACCCGAATGCAACAATCTACAACGTCAACCCATTGGGCAAGGTACCGGTTCTCGTCTTGTCTAACGGGGAGGCATTGTTCGATTCCATTGTGATTTGCGACTACCTCGACAACCTTCATGACGGCCTCAGACTGATTCCACTGGAGGGAGCAGAGCGTTATCAGGCCCTGCGCCTGCAAGCCCTGGCGCAAGGCCTATGCGACGTCGGCATCAAGCTGCGATGGGAAGTGGAACGTCGACCAGAGGCATTGCGCTACCCTGCCTATGCTGAAGGTCAGGCTTACAAACTTGATCAAACCTATTGCTTCATCGAAAACCATATAGCCCTCAATGGTCGCACAACCATAGGACATATTGCCTTGGCGACAGCACTCGACTGGATCGCTTTCCGAAAACTATCGGACTTCTCTTCCCAACAACGCTTGGCCGAGTGGTATCAGACATTTTGTGAGCGCCCATCAATGCGGGCAACTGAGTATTCCGGAAAAACGCACGACTGAATCAAGAAAGACGATGTATGACATCACTCATGCTTCAAATGCTGCCAATCGGTGTCGTGGTCGCATGGATTCTCATTTTGCGCAGGCCACCGGTACAAGCCGCATTCGCGGGCGTCGCCCTTGTCTTTTTGCTGTGGATATTGGGCGCCGCAGCCCCCCTGTCCACTGCAACCACGGCAGCCATCTTCAAAGACACAAGCATTTTGTTTTTCAGCACCGCCTGCGTCATTGTGCCGGGCCTGGCCTTTGTCATGTTGGTCGAGCGCGGTGGCGCACCACAGGCCATTGGCGCCTGGGTCAAGGAACTCGGCTGGACTCCAGCGGCGCAAATCATCTTTATCGTTCTGGGTTTGGCACCGCTGCTCGAGTCGATGACAGGCTTCGGTGTTTCCCTCATCGCTACCGTTCCATTATTGATCGGGCTGTTCACTCGCCAATCCGGTATGAAAATCGCCTTGGCGGGCATGGTCATCATGCCGTGGGGAACCCTTGGTCTTGCCACATTGGTTGGCGCATTATTGGCTCATTTGCCTGCCGGAACACTCGGCAGCCATTCGGCGCTGATCAGCGCACCGGTTTTCTTCTGCCTTGCAGCCATCGCGTTGTGGCAAGCAGGAATACGCACCGTGGCGCCGTGGCTCGGGCTCGTTGTGATGACGGCGCTTTTCGTCACGGTGCTCTACTGCATCAATCAGTGGATAGGGCCGGAAGTTTCAGGCGTTCTTGCGGGGCTTGCCGTTGCGTGCGTGGGGCTGGCTGTCTCGTTGTCCCATCGCAAAAGGCTTGTGCGCTGGCCGGACGCTGCCTGGCCTTACCTCGCCTTGCTTGGCATCATCGTCGTGTCGCGGGGAGTATTTGTTTTGACGGGCTGGGATGCTCTTTGGATTGTCAAAGGAGAGCATACTTCGTGGAAACCTCTGGCATCCCCTGGACTTGCACTGCTGATGAGCAGCATCCTGATATCGATCAGGCAAGCTGCCACAGCGGGCTTTCCATGGCAGGCGCTGTTCAAGCGCGCCAAGTTTCCTGTCACTACGATCTTCCTTTTCCTGCTGCTTTCCCAAGTCATGGTCAACGCGGGATTTCTGGTCGAGGCTCAACGCATACTGCAATCGCTGTCCGGCGTTTCCCTGGTTCCGACGATAGCGTTGCTGGCAGGCATTGCAGGCTATGTCACGGGGTCCAACGTGGGCGGCAACACCTTGGTCATGCCGTCTATCGCCGCACTGACAACCGGCCACGGCCCTTGGCTTGCCGCAATGGTCAATAGTGCAGCGGGGCATGGAGCTCTCGGATCGTTGTCGATTCTTTCTCTCATCACCGGGCTTGCGGCAGCCAATCGGCAAGAAGAAAACCATTTGATTCGATTTGCCTTTGGCCTCGTTCTCCTCAATATCGTCATCGTCGCCGCAGCCGGCGTTTGCGTACTTTATATTGGGGCCGTTCCAGGGAACGGAAAATAAGGCACGCCGAACGCACGCAGAAGCCGCGACCCGGCGGTATCGCGCAGGCATTGGAGAAAGCTCGCTCCCGATTCGTGGCCGTGGATTCCAGCATCGAGGCCCGGTGGGAGGCCTGTCCGGCACGGCGGGGCCCGATGCAAGCCGGATGCGATGCCGCGCCGTCCAGGCGTCTCGCCCAGGCGCCGGCCCGTCAGCGGTTCAGCCTGCCGTGGCCGGCGGGCTGGCGGGTGTGGTGGCCTGCTGCGCCATCGCGGCAATCACCTGCGCCACCGAGGCCGTGAGGCGCTTGGCGTAGGGCAGGTGCAGGAATTCGTTGGGGCCGTGCGCATTGCTCTTGGGGCCGAGCACGCCGCAGACCATCATCTGGGCCTTGGGCAGGCTTTGGCTGAGCATGTTCATCACCGGGATGGTGCCGCCTTGACCGACATAGCCGCAGGGCGCGCCAAAGTGGGCCTGCGAGGCTTGGGTGATGGCCTGCTCGAACCAGGGCGCGGTGGCCGGGGCGTTCCAGCCGGTGGCGCCGCCGCCGCTCTCGAAGGTGACCTTGGCCTGGTAGGGCGCGTTGTCTTCCAGCAGCGCCTTGAGTTTCTGCACGGCCAGGGCGGCGTCCACCAGCGGGGGCAGACGCAGGCTGAGCTTGAAGGCGGTGTAGGGGCGCAGCACGTTGCCCGCGTCCTGCAAGGCCGGAAAACCCTCGGCCCCGGTCACGCTCAATGTAGGCTCCCAGGTGCGCTTGAGCAGCGCTTGCAGCGGGTCGGTAGTGGTGGGCAGCGCAAAGCGGGTGGCGCCGCCGCAGTCGTAGTGCGCCCAGGGGAAGCGCTGGTAGACCTCTGCGCCCAGGATGTCGGCCGTGGCGCGGGCCTGTGCGATGCGCTCGGCGGGTACTTCGCAGTGGAAACTGGCCGGCAGCAGGCGGCCGGTGGCGCTGTCTTCGAGGCGGTCGAGCACTTGGCGCATGATGCGCAACGACGAGGGCACCAGACCCGAGGCGTCGCCCGAATGCACGCCTTCGCTGAGTATCTCGACCTTGAGCGTGCCGCTGGCCATGCCGCGCAGGCTGGTGGTCAGCCACAGTTGCTCGTAGTTGCCGGCGCCGGAGTCCAGGCACACCACCAGGCCCACCGCGCCGATGCGCGCGCGCAGCGCGGCAATGCAGGGCAGCAGGTCACGCGAGCCGCTTTCTTCGCAGGTCTCGATCAAGCCCACGATGCGCGGGTGCGGCAGGTTCTGGCGCTTGAGTTCCTGCACTGCGGCAATGCTGGCGTAGACCGCGTAGCCGTCGTCTGCGGCGCCGCGGCCGTAGAGTTTGCCGTCTTCGTATTTGGGCGTCCAGGGGCCGAGGTCGCTGCGCCAGCCCGAGAACTCCGGCTGCTTGTCCAGATGGCCGTACATCAGCACGCTGTCGGTGGCCCCGGGTTGCGTCGCCGCTATCTCGAAGAACAGCACCGGTGTGCGGCCTTCGAGGCGCAGGATTTCCAGCCGCAAACCTTGCACCCGCTGCGCCTCGACCCAGGTGGCGGCGTTGCGCACCACGGTGTCGAGCAGCCCCTGCTCGGCCCAGTCGGGCGCAAACATCGGGGATTTGGCGGGGATGGCAATGTAGTCCTCGAGTTGGCCAATGATGTCGTCATCCCAGACTTGGCTGATCCGCTCCAATGCGAGTTCAGGCTGGAGGACTTGGCGCGGGACAGGGGCGTTCATGGGCAGGTTCTCCCGGGGGTGGCCGAGGTGGTGTCTCGCTTCATTTCACTTCATTTCGTCCGCCAGCACGCGCACGATGCGCTCGGCGTTGGCCGACGCTTCGGGCGCGCCGGTGGCATCGAGCACCGATACCGTGCTCGCCTCGCCCTGGCTGCGCACGACGATGCGGTATTTCAGGGGCGGCGTTGCGCTGGGCGCGCCAAACAGCTTGCTGAAGAAGCCGGGTTCTTTCTTGTCGGTGCCGGGAGCGACGTAGCGCACGAAGTAGGTGCCTTCGGCGCGATTGCGGTCTTCCACGGTAAAGCCCGTGCGGTCCAGCGCCAGTCCCACCAGACGCCATGCGCGGTCGAAGCCCTCGTCGAGCTGAACCACGGGCGTCTGATCGACCGTGGCCATGCGCGCAGAGGGTGCGCGTGGGGCGGCATCGGAGGTGGCGGCGATGGCCCGGGATTGTTCCTGGCTGATGCCGAGTTTGACCATCAGGCGGCGCAGAAACTCGGTTTCCAGTTCCGGATCTGACGGGCGCGGCTGCCACACCGTGCTGTCCTTGGAGGCCGAGCCGTACACCTCGATCAAGCCGCGGTGGGTGATGTAGATCTCCGTGCCATTGTCGGCGCGGCGTTCCAGGCGGGTGCGGAACTTGTCGCGCTCACCGGTCGAGTACAGCGATTCGAGCAGTTTGCCCAGCGTCGAGCGGATGAAGTCCTGGGGCAGCTTGGCGCGGTTTTCTGCCCAATCGGTCTCCATGATTCCGACATTGGCATCGGCCTGCGCCAGCGTGAAGCCGTTGGCTTGCCAGAAATCACGCACCGGCTCCCAGAGCTGGTCAGCGGGGCGGCGGACCACCAGCCAGCGTTTCTGGCCGTCGCGCTCGATGCGCACATCGCCCAGTGCCAGCGCTGCGGCGTTGACCGTGCCCGCAGGCTGCGCCGCCTGGCCGGCCTGCAAGGCGGTGGCCGATACGGCGCCGCCTGCCACGGTGTAGCGCGAGTCGTTCGGCAACTGGGTCAGGTCTGGCGGAACTTCCAGGGTCGAGCCTTTGGTGGCGCTTTTGTAGTCGATCTTGTCGCCATCGAAGACGGAGCAGGCGGACAGGGCCAAGGCCAGAGCCAG
This sequence comes from Verminephrobacter eiseniae EF01-2, assembly GCF_000015565.1. NCBI lineage: Bacteria > Pseudomonadati > Pseudomonadota > Betaproteobacteria > Burkholderiales > Comamonadaceae > Verminephrobacter > Verminephrobacter eiseniae. The sequence goes on along the minus strand of NC_008786.1, from coordinate 1,334,874 downwards.
CAGGCCCGGTCGGGTGGTAGCAGCTTTCACACGGAAGTCCTCGAAATGGCTCGAATGTTGTTTCTGGGCCCGGGATCAGATCAGGCCGCTGGCGCGCAGCGCGGATTCGAGCACCGCCTCGTTGCCGCCGGACAGCGGCGTCATCGGCAGGCGCAGGCGGCCACCGCACAGGCCCATGCGGGCCATGGCCCATTTGACCGGGATCGGGTTGGCTTCGACGAGCAGGTTCTTGTGCAGCGGCAGCAGTTGAAACTGGATCTGCATCGCACGCTGCACATTGCCGGCCAGCGCTGCCACGCACAACTCGTGCACCAGGCGCGGCGCCACATTGGCCGTGACGCTGATGCAGCCATGCCCGCCGCACAGCATCAGGGCCACCGCCGTCGGGTCGTCGCCCGAGCAGACGGCAAAGCCCTTGGGCAGGTCGCGGATCAGCCATTGGGCGCGCTCGATATTGCCGGTGGCCTCCTTGATGCCGATCACGCCGGGCACCTGCGCCAAGCGCAGCACGGTGTCGTGCTGCATGTCGGCCACCGTGCGGCCGGGCACGTTGTACAGCACGATGGGCAGGTCGCCCGTGGCTTCGGCGATGGCTTTGAAATGCTGGTATTGGCCTTCTTGCGTGGGCTTGTTGTAGTAGGGCACCACTTGCAATTGGCTGCTGGCGCCCACCGTTTTGGCGAACCGGGCCAGTTCAATGGCTTCGGCGGTCGAGTTGGCGCCGCAGCCGGCCATGATGGGCACGCGCTTGGCCGCCTGCTGCACGGCCACGCGAATGATTTCGCAATGCTCCTGCACATTGACCGTGGGCGATTCGCCCGTGGTGCCGACCACGCCGATGCAGTCGGTGCCTTCGGCGATATGCCAGTCGATCAGTTTGCGCAGGCTGGCGTAGTCCACGCTACCGTCCTCGTGCATGGGGGTGATGAGGGCAACGATGCTGCCGGTGACGCAGGAAGAGCTCATGTCATGTCCGCAGTGGTAAACGGGAATGCGGCATTTTAGCCGTGACCTTGCCCGATGCGGCCCTGGCTCCCCGTTCGGGACTTGCCGATTCCTGATTGCGCGCCGATGGCGCCGCACCGAAAACCCGCTGTGCATCAGTGCCGGGCGAAATACCAATATATAATCCGCGGCCACACCACGAAATGTGAGCCAATGTGTACCAAGGTTTCAGCGCATCCGATGCCTTGATTGTCCAAGTTTGTGTCTGTCCCTCCCTGTCCCTCCAGTAGGAAATCGAAATGAAGAAATCCCTCGTCTTGGCCGTCCTGATCGCCGCTGCTGCACTTGCCGCTTGTGGCAAGAAGGAAGAACCGGCAGCACCCGCTCCTGCAGAAATGCCTGCTGCCGAACCGGCACCAGCCGCTGAACCAGCGCCGGCACCGGCTGCCGAGCCGGCTCCGGCACCAGCCGCCGATGCAACCGCTCCTGCGGCATCCGGCGCGGCTGACGCTGCGCCCGCCGCCGCCCCTGCGGAGGCGGCTTCCGCCAAGTAAGCACACACCGGGGCCTGGGCTGGCCCCGGCCAGATTCCACCCCGGTGCGCGCCCCCCGGACTCGAGGGGCCGCGCACGGTCCCACCGAACCTGCCGTGCAGGCTTGCCACCCGGGTGAGTCCGGGCCTGCAAGCCTTGCTGCGCATCGATCCATCGCCCATCTCACCGTCCGTGGCGTTGCGCCGCCTGCGGCGTGGCCCTGCGCCGGCGTGGCCTCGCCCATCTGCCTAGTGTCCCTGAATGATTGGCAATGCCAATCGATCGTTCCAATGATGCAATTGGACGCTAATGGTTGTCAGCGCCAGAATGCGCTGTGGCCCGGGCATCAGGGCGTCGACAGACCGATATTCAGGAGACATCCGGAAAATGCAGCAGATCATTCGCTCCACATTGCTGGCATGTGGCTGGGCGGCGGCCAGCCTGTGCGCGCTGGCGCAGCAGCCCTATCCTGGCGCGCCGATCACGCTGATCGTGCCGTTCGCGGCCGGCAGCGGCACGGATGCAGTGGCGCGCATGCTCGGCCAGAGGCTGGCCGAGCGGCTCCAGCAGCCGGTGCTGGTGGACAACAAGCCCGGTGCCAATGCGCAGATAGCGGCGCAGATCGTCGCCAAGGCCCGGCCCGACGGCTACACGCTGTTCATGACCACCAACACCTCGCACTCGGCCAATCCGGCGCTCTACCGCCAGCTCAAGTACGACCCCATCAAGGACTTCACGCCGGTGGCGCGGGTCGGCGAGCTGCCTTTTGCGCTGGTCGTGCACCCCTCGGTGCCGGCCCAATCGCTGGCCGAGCTTATCGACCATGCGCGCGCCAACCCCGGCAAGCTCAGCTATGCCACGCCCAACAGCACCTCGTTGGTGGCGCTGGAGAGCATCAAGCGCATTGCCGACCTGGACATCGTCGGCATTCCCTACAAGTCCAGCCCGCAGGCCATGACCGACCTGGTGAGCGGGCAGGTGCAGGTGTATGTGGTGGATCTGGGGTCGGGCCGCAGCATGCTCGCCAGCGACAAGTTGCGCACGCTGGGCATCACCACGGCCCGCCCGTCGGCATTGCTGCCCGGCGTGCCGCCGATAGGGTTGACCGTCAAGGGCTTCGATCTGACCTCGTGGAATGGCATCTTCGGGCCAGCCGGTATGCCGCCGGCCGTCGTCAGCCGCCTGCATACCGAGTTGCAGGCCGTGCTGGCCGACCCGTCGACGCAAGACAAACTGGCGCAGATCGGCTTTCAGGTCTGGCCCAGCAAAAGCCCCGAGGAGTTCGCCCGCTATGTGGCTGACCAACTCACGCACTGGCGCCGGCTGATCGAGCAGGCCGGCATCCGGCCAGAATGAGGCCCGCCACCAGCGCAGCACCCGGCAGGCCCATTTGCCGATCTGTCCACCCCTGCCCACGAGCACGCCCCCATGCACTTTGCCCTCAGCCCCGAGCAGGAACAGATCTGCGCCGCCATCGGGCGCGTCTGCGCCCCCTTTGATGCCGACTACTGGCTGCGCCGCGACCGCGAAGGCGGTTTCCCCGAGGACTTCCACCGCGCGCTGGCCGACGCGGGCTGGCTGGGCATCGCCATGCCCGAAGCCTATGGCGGCGCGGGCCTGGGCATCGGCGAGGCCGCGCTGATGATGCACACCATCGCCGCCACGGGCGCGGGCCTGTCGGGGGCTTCGGCGGTGCACATGAACATCTTCGGCCTGCATCCGGTGGTGGTGTTCGGCACCGACGCGCAAAAGGCCCGCTGGCTGCCCGCGCTGATCCAGGGGCGCGACAAGGCTTGCTTTGGCGTGACCGAGCCCGACACCGGCCTGAACACCTTGAAGCTCAAGACCCGCGCCGTGCGCCAGGGCGACCACTATCTGGTGCATGGCCAAAAGCTGTGGATCAGCACCGCGCAGGTGGCCAACAAGATATTGCTGCTGGCGCGCACCACGCCGGTGGAAGAATGCAGCGGCACGCAGGGCCTGAGCCTGTTCTACACGGACATGGACCGCAGCACCATGGAGGTGCGCGAGATCGAAAAGCTCGGCCGCAAATGCGTGGACTCCAACCAGGTCTTCATCGACGGGTTGCGCATCCCCGAGCAAGACCTGGTGGGCCAGGAGGGCCAGGGCTTTGGCTACATCCTGCACGGCCTGAACCCCGAGCGCATCCTGATCGCCAGCGAGGCCGTGGGCCTGGGCCGCGCCGCGCTCGCGCGCGCCACCGGCTATGCCAGCGAGCGCGAGGTGTTTGGCCGCCCCATCGGGCAGAACCAGGGCATACAGCACCCGCTGGCCCAGTCCTGGATGGAGCTCGAAGCCGCCCACCTGATGGTGCACAAGGCCGCCTGGCTCTACGACCAGCACCGGCCCTGCGGCGCTGAAGCCAACGCCGCCAAATACCTTGCCGCCGAAGCCTGCTACCACGCCTGCGAACGCGCCATCTTCACGCATGGCGGCATGGGCTACGCCAAGGAATACCATGTCGAGCGCTACCTGCGCGAATCATGGATCCCGCGCCTTGCGCCGGTCAGCCCGCAACTGATCCTGTGCTTCATCGCCGAGAAGGTGCTGGGGCTGCCGAAGTCCTACTGACGCTCGTTGATGGCTGTCCCTGGCGACGGGAGACCGGCTGGCATGATGCGGGCATGAAGCTGCATCTGCTGCGCTATTTCGCCGTGCTCGCCGAGGAACTGCACTTCGGCCACGCGGCCGAACGGCTGGCCATCACGCAGCCGCCGCTGTCCTCGGGCATCAAGGCGCTGGAGGACAAACTGGGCGTGCGCCTGTTCGAGCGCAGCAGCAAGCATGTGGCACTGACGGCCGCCGGCCAAGCCTATCTGGCCGAGGTGCGCGTGGTGCTCGAACATGTCGCGCGCGCCGGCGAGACCGCCCGCTGCGTGGCCGCCGGGCTGCGCGGGCGGCTGGACATCGGCTTTGCCGGCTCCATGGTCTACCGCGACATGCCAGGCATCGTGCGCGCCTTTGGCCAGCGGGCGCCGGGCATCGAGGTCAACCTGCGCGAAATGTCCTCGGGCGAGCAGTTGGAAGCGCTGCGCCACCGGCAACTGCACGCCGGCTTCATCAACACCGGCGCGGTGCCCGAGCCGCTGTGCAGCCTGCCCTTGGCGCCGGACCACTTCGTCTGCTGCCTGCCCGAGGACCACGCGCTGGCGGGCGCGGCCAGCGTCGATCTGCGGGCCTTGGCCGCCGAGACCTTCGTGATGTTCTCGCGCACGGTCGCACCCGCCAACCACGACAACGTGATCGCCCTGTTCCAGCGCGCCGGCATCCACCCGCGCATATTGCATGCGACGCGCCAGTGGCTCACCGTGCTGACCTTGGTGGCGCTGCGCATGGGCGTGGCGCTGGTGCCCGCCTGCATGGCGCAGGCCGCCGTCACCGGCGTGCGCTTGCTGCCGATCGCCACGCTGCGGCACCCCTGCGTGGGCGTGCTGGCCTGGCACCAGGATGCGGTCACGCCGGCGCTGCGGGGCTTTCTGGATGTGGCTGCGGCCCACAGGCCCTGACGGCGCTTCCTACAATCGCGCAATGCAAGCCCTGCACTACACCCGCGCCGCCCGGCTGCCCGACATCCTGGCCCAACGCATCGTCATCCTCGACGGCGCGATGGGCACCATGCTCCAGCGATTGCGACTCGGTGAAGCGCAGTACCGTGGCGCAGGCTATGCCGGGCCTGACGGCGCGGGCGAGCGGTTCAAGGACTTTGCGCGCGACCTCAAGGGCAACAACGAACTGCTGAGCATCACCCGCCCCGACCTGATCAGCGACATCCACGAACACTATCTGGCCGCAGGCGCCGACCTGATCGAGACCAACACCTTCGGCGCCACCCGCGTGGCGCAAGAGGACTACCGGATGGCCCCGCTGGCGCGTGAGATGAACCTGCGCTCGGCCCAACTGGCGCGCGCCGCCTGCGACAAATACAGTCGCCCCGACAAGCCGCGCTTCGTTGCCGGCGCGCTCGGCCCCACGCCCAAGACTGCCAGCATCAGCCCCGACGTGAACGACCCCGGCGCCCGCAACATCGACTTCGAGCAACTGCGTGCCGCTTACTACGAGCAGACCGAAGCGCTGCTCGAAGGCGGCGCGGACATACTGCTGGTGGAAACCATTTTCGACACCCTCAACGCCAAGGCCGCACTGTTCGCCATCGACGAATGCTTCGAGCACAGCGGCGAGCGCCTGCCCATCATCATCAGCGGCACAGTCACCGACGCCTCGGGCCGCATCCTGTCGGGCCAGACCGTGACGGCCTTCTGGCACAGCGTACGCCATGCCCGCCCCCTGGCCATCGGCCTGAACTGCGCGCTGGGCGCCACGCTGATGCGCCCGTACATACAAGAGCTGCACCGGGCGGCACGAGACTGCTTCATCAGTTGCTACCCCAACGCCGGCCTGCCCAACCCCATGAGCGACACCGGCTTTGACGAAACACCGCAGATCACCAGCCGCCTGCTGCACGAATTCGCCGCCGAAGGACTGGTCAACATCCTGGGCGGCTGCTGCGGCACCACCCCCGAGCACATTGGCGCAATAGCCAAAGCCGTGGAAAATCAGCCCGCGCGCCAGCGCTTTTACCCGGCCGAGGCTTGAGTGCCCGTTCCGGGCCTGGTGTCGCGTCACCGATCAGATGTCGTAGGCTGCGCGCAGCCATCGGAGCGCAGCGCAAGGCGCAGCGCGCAGCCCATACCGAGCTGTATTGGCAAGCGATGCAACGCCGCGATGCGCTTCGATGGCCAGCGCAGACCGACAGATGATCGGTGACGCGACACTAGCCGTGCGTTGAGCAGAAAAACCGGCGCATGCGCATGTTCCACCGTTACCTTCCGCGATTGAATTCGTGGCAACTGCCGAGACCGCTTGGCAGACGCATTTTTATCCTTATCCAACAGGCCACCCCATGACCACCGCCCCGGAACTGCTGCTGCCCGCTGGCTCGCTCGACAAGATGCGCGCCGCGTATGACTTTGGCGCCGACGCCGTGTACGCGGGCCAGCCGCGCTATTCGCTGCGCGCGCGCAACAACGAATTTCGCCTCGAACAAATCCGCCAGGGCATTGACGAGGCCCATGCCCGCGGCAAAAAGTTCTTCGTGACCAGCAACCTGATCGCGCACAACGACAAGCTGCGCACTTACCTGCGCGACATCGAGCCCGTGATAGCCCTGCGGCCGGACGCGCTGATCATGGCCGACGCGGGCCTGATCATGATGGTCAAGGACAAATGGCCCGAGGTGCCCGTGCACCTGTCGGTGCAGGCCAACACCACCAACTCGGCGGCCGTCAAGTTCTGGCAAAGGATGGGCGTGCAGCGCATCATCTTGTCGCGCGAACTGAGCCTGGACGAGATCGGGCAAATCCGCCAGCAATGCCCCGACATGGAGTTGGAAGTATTCGTGCACGGCGCACTGTGCATTGCGTATTCGGGCCGCTGCCTGCTCAGCGGCTACTTCAACCACCGCGACCCCAACCAAGGCACCTGCACCAACGCCTGCCGCTGGAGCTACGCCACCCACGACGCCGACACCGACCCGAATACCGGCGAGGCCCGCGCCCAAAAAATGGCCACCGACTTCCACTTCGCCGCCGCGCAGCAAGAGGCCGAGCAAGCATTTTCCACCTGCGGCGACGGCGCGCGCCACCCGGCCGCCGACAAGGTCTACCTGCTCGAAGAAGCCGGCCGCCCCGGCCAGCACATGCCGATCATGGAAGACGAGCACGGCACCTACATCATGAACAGCAAAGACCTGCGCGCCGTCGAACATGTGGCGCGCCTGGCCGCCATGGGCGTGGACTCGCTCAAGATCGAAGGCCGCACCAAAAGCCTGTACTACGTGGCCCGCACCGCGCAGGTCTACCGCCGCGCCATCGACGACGCCATGGCCGGGCGGCCCTTCAACCCCGAGCTGCTGCTCGAACTCGAGGGCTTGTCCAACCGCGGCTACACCGGCGGCCTGCTGGAGCGCCGGCCCAGCCAAGACTATCAAAACTACCTCAGCGGGCACTCGCAGACCCGGCGCAGCCAGTTCGTCGGCGCAGTGCGCGCCTGGGCCGATGGTTGGGCCGAGATCGAAACCAAAAACCACTTCCAGCTCGGCGACCGGCTGGAGATCATCCACCCCCAAGGCAACCGCAGCATTCAACTCGAACGCATGTTCAACCTCGCCGGCGAGCCCATCACCGTAGCCCCGGGCAGCCCGCTGCGCGTGCGCATCCCGCTCGACGGCCCGGTGGATGGGGCGCTGATTGCGCGGTTGGTCTGATCCGATTTCCAAATCGTTCGTGAACGCGAAGGCGAAGGCGAAGCGCAGACAGCCGGGCCGCATGGCTCGCGCAGCGGGCCATTCGACCGCCCCACATATCCATGGCCCTCAGTTGCGCTGCAACCGGTACACGAATGCCGGTGGAAGGTTGGCTGCGACGAAACCGATGCGCACCGCATTCAGCCCCATGCATTCCAGCAGTGCCTCCGGCACCGGACAGCGCGGCAGGTAAGTGAACTGGTAGAGGGCGCCATCCGCATGCAGATGACGCAGGAATACTCCGCGCAGGATCGCGATCGTCTTCTCGATCGGCATGGACAACAGCGGAATGCCACTGACGATGGTGCTCGCCTTTTTTCGGCCGAAAAAGACGCCGGTCTGTTCCAGATGCGCCGCGTCCATATGCAGAACCCGGACTCCCGGAAACCGTTGCTCCAGCAACTTGGCAAAAGCACGGTCGGCTTCGACCAGCACCAGCCGTTCCCTGGGCACGCCACGGGCCAGCAGGGCCTGGGTAAAGACGCCGGTGCCCGGACCCAGTTCGATGATGGGATCGTCCAACGACCGGATGTCGGAGGTAATCAGCGCTGCCAGCGAGCGGCTAGACGGTGCGACCGCACTGACGAGGCGCGGGTTGCGCAACCAAGCGCGCAGGAACAACATTTTTTCGGCGGTGGACATGCTTTGGACTTTCTTGGAAATGGGTGCTGCGGTCGATTTCCCACCATGTCCATTGGGTTGTGGCCATTTCGGGCGGGCGCCGCGCAGCGCAGCGCAGAGAATACCGAAGCTCGCCGTTGGAAATCTTGCCGTGCCCTTTATGCAGCCCACGCCCTTTGGCTTGCGCCGCAAGGCCGAGAAGCGGCCCACCGCCGCCTCGCTGATCGATGACTCGTCGGCGCAGAGCAACGTCGCCAACGGCCCATACGTTCCGCAGAACGACGATCGCCAGTTCAAAGGGCCTGGTGTCGGCGCGCAGCGCAACGATAGTACGGCATGTGACGTATGTAACTTTGGCTGTGGCGCGGCGAGTTGCTGCACACTGTGCAGTCGCCCATGGGCCTCGATGGCATGGTGTTCGGTGGCGCTCTGCTCCGCATGCCCAGTCGTCTACCCCGGTCATCTGCGCCTGTGGCCCAGGTCTTCCTGGCCACCAGGCTACCCAAGCCTGCCCGTGCCGCGCCGTGTGGCGACAGCGGTGGTGTCCGTGCCATCGTCATCGTGGCGCGGCGACTTTCAACCCGTAGTGACAAGAAAGCAGCCATGCAATACCTGCGTGATATCAACCAACGCAACCGCAGCGCCGGTGTGGCCTGCACGCCGTCGGTGTGCTCGGCCCATCCCCAAGTGCTCCTGGCGTCTTTGTTGTTGGCCCAGTCCAGGCAACGCCCGCTGCTGGTCGAGGCCACCAGCAACCAAGTCAACCAGTTCGGTGGTTACACCGGCATGCAGGCGGCAGATTTCATTGCCCATGTGCAGCGTATCGGCCAAGCCCACGGCATCGATCGCAGTCTGGTGTTGTTTGGCGGCGACCACTTGGGCCCACAGGTCTGGCGTGACCAGGACGCGCACAGCGCCATGGCGCACGCGAGTGCTTTGGTCGCGTCTTACGTGCAGGCGGGCTTTGGCAAAATTCATCTGGACTGCTCTGAAGGCTGTGCCGGTGAGGCCGCGCAGGTCGGGGATGCGCTGAGCGCGCAGCGCGCCGCGCAGTTGGCGCGGGTGTGCGAGCAAGCAGCGCGCAACCCGCAAGCGCTGAGTTATGTGGTCGGCACCGAAGTGCCGCCGCCCGGTGGTGCGCGTGCCGAAGACGGCGCCATGCGCGTGCCCCCGACTTCGGCGCAGAGTGCCCGTTTGACGATTGCCGCGCACCAGCAGGCGTTCGCGCAACAGGGCTTGCATGAGGCTTGGGGGCGCGTGACAGGCTTGGTGGTGCAGCCCGGCCTGGAGTTTGGGCCAGACCATGTGCAGCACTTCGACCTGCAAGCGCCCGACTCGTTGTCCGAGGTGCTGGCCCCGCACCCGCAGTTGGCGTTTGAGGCCCACTCCACCGACTACCAGAAACCGCCTGTGTTTGCCGCCCTGGCCCGGCGCCATTTCACCGTGCTCAAGGTGGGACCGGCGTTGACCTTTGCCTATCGGCAAGCGGTTTATGCCTTGGACGCGCTGGCCACCTGGCTGGCGCCACAAAGCCCGCGCGCAGCGCTGGCGCAGGTGCTGGAGCAATTGATGCAGGCCGAGCCGCAACACTGGCGCAAGCACTACAGCGGCGACGCGCGGGCGCTACGCCTGCTGCGCCACTTTGGCTACGCGGACCGTGTGCGCTACTACTGGGGGCAGCCGGCGGCCAAGAGTGCCGTCGCGCAGCTCATGCAGTTGCTGGCAGAGCAGCCCGAGCCTTTGGCGCCGCTTTTGGCGCAGCATTTTGCCGATCCCGTGCTCGAAGGCGCGCAAACCTTGCAGTCGCAAGGCTTTGCCTGGCCACAGGCACTGGTGCTGGCACAGATACAGGCCGCCTTGAATCCTTATTTTCTGGCGCCGCAGTAATGGTCTGCCCCACTGCCTGACCCACTGCCTGCCCCACTGCCTGACCCACTGCCTGACCCACTGCTTGACCCAGCGACAAGGCCAGCGGCCAGGCCCGGTGCTGGCTTCGACCGGCACGGCGACCTGGTGTTTGCACGCTGTGCTAGTGTCGCGTCACCGATCATCTGTCGGTCCGCGCTGGCCATCGAAGCGCATCGCGGCGTTGCATCGCTTGCCAATACGCTCGGTATTGGCTGCGCGATGCGCCTTGCGCTGCGCTCCGATGGCTGCGCGCAGCCTACGACATCTGATCGGTGACGCGACACTAGGCTGCGGGCGCCCCCTTGGGGCCAGGCGCGGCAGGCGACTCGGGCGTGCCCCGCATCAGCCGCATAATCCGGCGGCGTAGCGACGAATCCGGTAGACGAATCCCGTGGGCCGGGGGCCAGGTGCCGACGCGCAACGCATCCCTCAGGAGGAGACATCGATGTTGCTTTTCTTTCCCGGGCATCATGCCCGGGCACACTGCGCCCGCGTGGGCGCTCGGGCTTTGTCGCATCGGCAGGTCGCGCTGGGTCTGCTGATCGGGCTGTCGTTGCTGCTGCCCTTGGCGCAGGCGCAGGATCACAGCGCAGTGTGGCCCGTCAAGCCGATCAAGCTCGTCGTGCCGTTCCCGCCCGGCGGCAGCACCGACACCATAGGGCGCCTGCTGGCGGCCGAACTGAGCCAGAGCTTTGGGCAACCGGTGGTCGTCGACAACAAGGCCGGGGCCAATGGCAGCATCGGCGCCGACCTCGTCGCAAAAGCGCCCGCCGACGGCTACACCTTGCTGCTCTCGGGCATAGGCTCGAATGCCACCAACTACAGCCTCAACCGCAACACGCCCTACAAGGATTCGTCGTTCAGGCATGTGGCACTGTTGGCAACGGGGCCGAGCGTGCTGGTCGTCAGCCAGCAGTTCGCCGCAAAGACGGTGGCCGACCTGGTGCGGATGACCAAGGACAAGCCCGGCGCCTACTCGCATGCCAGTTCGGGCAGTGGCTCCTCGGGGCATCTGACCATGGAACTGTTCAAGCAGACCCATGGCCTGGAGATCACCCATGTGCCCTACAGAGGCAATGCTCTGGCGATCACCGATGTGATCGGCGGCCTGGTGCCGATCATGGCGCTGAACAACGACACTGCGCTGGCCTATGTGAACGCCGGCAAGGTTCGCGCGCTGGCGGTCACCAGCCTGGCGCGCAATCCGGCGTTCCCGGATGTGCCCACGATGGCCGAGTCGGGCATCCCGGGTTTCGATGTCGTGTCCTGGTTCGGACTGTCCGCCCCGGCAGGTGTCCCGGACGCGCTGGTCATCCAACTGGCCCACACGACCCGGCAGGCATTGCAGGCGCCCAAGCTGCGCCAATACCTGGAAAGCACGGGCTTTGTCGTGGCCGGCGGCACCTCCAGGCAGTTCAGCCATTTCGTCAGCGCAGAAATCGCCAAATGGCAGACCGTGGTCGAGCGCGCCGGCATCACACCCGACTGAGCAGGACGAAAAACGATGGCCTACACCACCATTCCCAATTCCTTCCGGCGCGACATCCTCGCCTGCCGTCGCCTGATCGGATGCTGGTCGTCCCTGACCAGCCACATCACCGCCGAAATCCTGGGGCAGGCTGATTTCGACTGGATCTTGCTCGACAGCGAGCATGCCCCCAACGATCTGTCCACGCTGCTCACCCAGTTGATGGCGCTCAAGGACAGCCGCAGCGCCCCGGTCGTGCGCCCGCCGGCCAACGACCCCGTGCTCATCAAGCGGCTGCTGGACATCGGTTTCGTCAACCTGCTGCTGCCGCTCATCGAATCGGCCGAAGCGGCGCAGTCGGCGGTGGCCGCCACGCGCTATCCGCCGCTGGGCATCCGTGGCGTCTCGAACGCGCAGCGCTGCAACCGCTACGGCGCGCAAACCGAGTACGCGAGCCAGATACATGACAACGTTTGCGTGCTGCTGCAAATCGAAACCCGTGCCGGCATCGAGGCGCTGGAGCGCATTTTGCAGGTGCCGGGGGTCGATGGCATCTTCATCGGCCCGGCCGACCTGTCGGCGGCCCTGGGGCATTTCGGCGACCCCAACCACCGGCAGGTGCAGGCGGCCATTGCCGACATCCATGCGCGCAGCCGTGCTGCCGGCAAAGCCGTCGGCATCCTCACGACGGTCGAAGCCGACGCGCGCCGCTATATCGAACAGGGCTTCCAGTTCGTTGCGGTCGGAACCGATCAAGCGCTGTTTCGTGCCGCCACGCAGGGACTGCGAGATCGCTTCCCATCCGGCGACCCCGGCGCATTGCCCGCCCGTTGACTGGCGGCCGTACTGGCGGCCGTGCGTGCCAGCACGACCACCGTGACATGGGCCGCGCCGGCCTCGCGCAGCGCCAGCGTGGCCGCGTGCACGGTGGCGCTGGTGGTCATGACATCGTCGAGCAGCACCAGGCGCTGGCCGCGCAGAGCCGCAGCCAGCGGGGGCGCCAGCGCAAAGGCGCCGCGCAGGTTGCGCAGCCGCTGCGCGCGCGGCAGACCGCTTTGGGCCTCGGTGGCATGGCGGCGCAGCAGGGTCCGGGCATCGGTCTTGGCGCCCGCCAACGGCTGTGCCAGCAGGGCAGACTGGTTGAACCCCCGCTCGCGCAGCCGCTGTGCAGACAGCGGCACGGGCAGCACCCGGTCGGCGGCGGCGATGGCAGACGCCACCCCGGGGGTGGCGCGCAGCAGGGTCGACAGCGTGCCGGCCCAGCCCGGATCGGCACGGAACTTGAAGTCCGCCAGGGCATCGGCCCAGGGGTAGGCATAGTCGAGCGCAGCCAGGCAGGCATCGAAGACCGGCGGGTCGTGCAGGCAGGCGCCACACACCAAAACCCCGCTCGGCACCCGCAGCGCGCAGCGCTGGCACCGGATCGCCGGCGCGGCAAACCGTGCCACGCAGGCCGCGCAGACCCGCTGCGCAGGCCATGCATGGCACACAGCGCATTGGCTGGGTACGCCGGCCGCCCAAGCCCGAAGGCGGCGCGAAAGTCCTGGCAAGCCCGTGAAAAGCATGAATCAATATACTCGCGCGTCGCCGTTCCCTGCCATGTCCTCTGAGCGCCCTCCCAGCATCGATCCCGTGGCCGCTGCCCGTTGGCATGCGGCGGCGCCGGCATATTCGCCTTGGCTGCACGAGGAAGTGGCGCGCCGCATGCAAGAGCGCTTGCAGTGGCTGCGCCAAGCGCCCAAGTCTTGGTGCCACTGGGACGCAGTACGCGGCGGACTGCAAGCGCAGGCGCTCATCAGCGCCCGTTACCCCCAGGCGCGCTGCCAAGTGCATGAAAGCGCCGGACATTGCCGGCCCGTGGCGCAGCAAGCGCTGGCCAGCCCCTGGTGGAATCCTTCCCGCTGGAGCGCCGCCAGCCCCCGGTTTGGCATGCCCGACGATGCCAGTGTGCAGATGCTGTGGGCCAATATGGCGCTGCACATGGCAGCCGACCCCCAGGCGCTGATCGGGCAATGGCAGCGCGCGCTGGCCGTGGATGGTTATCTGATGTTTTCCTGCCTGGGCCCGGACACGCTGCAGGAGTTGCATGCGGTCTATGCCGCGCTGGGCTGGCCGCCTGCGGGCCAGACCTTCACCGACATGCACGACTGGGGTGACATGCTGGTGCAGGCCGGGTTCGCCGAGCCGGTGATGGACATGGAACACATCAGGCTCACTTTTGCCACGCCCGAGCGTCTGCTGCAGGAACTGCGCGAACTCGGCTGCAACCTGCACCCGCAGCGCTTTGCCGCACTGCGCGGGCGGCGCTGGCGCGAGCAACTCCATCGGGCGCTGGCCGAACGGCTGGCCGATCCGCAACATGCAGGCCGGCTGGCACTGACATTCGAGGTCATCTATGGCCATGCGCTCAAGCCTGCGCCCCGGGTGCGCGTGGGTCCTGTCAGCAGCGTTTCGCTGCAGGACATGCGCTCCATATTGCGGCCCGAGGGCGGAAAAACGGGTGCCAGACGCGGCTGACACAGCGTGTCATGAAAAACAGGATCAGCACTGCTTCAATCGCCGAAGCACTGCCTCCTGAAACTTTTCACGAACGGCCCACCATGAACCCCGCCATTGCAGACCTCTTCGACCTCTTGCGCTCCAAGGGCCATGCCCGATACGACGGCGAGGCGGTGACACAACTCGAACACGCGCTGCAGTCAGCGCAGTGGGCCGAGCGCTCCGGTGCCGACAGCGCGCTGATCGCGGCCGCTCTGCTGCATGACCTGGGCCACCTGCTGCATGATTTTGACGGCACCCCCACCCGACAGGGGCTGGACGATTTGCACCAATACCGTTGCCTGCCGTTCCTGCGCCCCCTGTTCGGTCCCGCGACGCTGGAGCCGATCAGGCTGCATGTCGACGCCAAGCGCTTTCTGTGCGCGCGCGAGCCAGGCTACCTCGATAGCCTGTCGCCAGACTCCCGGCGCAGCCTGGCCTTGCAAGGCGGTGTCTTCGATGCAGCGCAGGCGACGGCTTTCGCGGCCTTGCCCCATGCGCTGGATGCAGTCCGTTTGCGCCGCTGGGACGACCTGGCCAAATCGGCCGGTGCACAAACGCCCGACCTGGAGCACTTCGCGCGCCACCTGGATAGCAGCGCTGTCAGCCAAGGCTGACCGATCGACGACGGCTCTGGCCGTGGCCGTGCCGACGACATCCGACAGGGAGACGTTCGTCTTCGCGTCCTCGATCTTCCGAATCGCGCCCGCCAGTGCCCGAACCTTCTCCGGTGAAACGGGACGGACCACGTCTGTGACGGCTTCCAGCAGCCTTTCCATGTCACAACCCCGCGAAGAACGCGGCATCCCCTCGGTCGAGGGTCGGCACCAGCAAGGCTCTGTCGAGGTAACGGTTGCTCCGCTCGCAGGAGGTCTCGGCGACCAGGCTGCACGCATGGCAGGCTGCGGCGTGGAGTGAGCGGTCTTTGCCCGGGTCATGTTCCGAGCAGAGCGGGTCGGACGAGCAGATCTTCGAGCGGTCCAGCGCCTGCCGGAGCAACCGACCGAGGTTTTCCGGCCGGCCGAGATCGACGAGGCCGCCCAGCGTTCCATCGGAATCGGCGGCTGCCGTGTAGATGAGGATGCCCGCTTGCGAATGCGCTCCCGAAGTGTCGGCGTAAATCCGTTCGCGGATACTCGCCGCGTTGTAGCCGCATTCCAGCGCCAATTCCCGAATCAACAGGTGCGAGAGGGTGTGGAGCATGGCATACCGGATGCCGGGGTAGCCCTCGTTCGGGTCGAGGTGGCGCGAATTGCGCCATCCACGATGGCCGCCTTCGAGCATTCCATCCACGCGCTCGACGCCAGCCTGCGCCTCCCATGTCCGCAGCGCCGCTTCATCGAATTGGATGAAGATGCCTTCGCCGTGAACCTGATTCGCCGGCACCCAATCCGGCTTGCGGCGCGCAAGGCCCGCCATCCGAGGACGCTCGCTCGGATCGCTCGATTCTTCGGGAGCCTCCACGCGGGTGAAACCCAACAAGGCATTCACCTCGCGCAGCCTCTCCAGCAGCAGCACGCTGCCAATGTGTTTCTCGAAACCGGGTGGCGTGGCAACCTTCTTGCTCATGAAATGCGGGTAGTCGGCGGGCGGGTTGGCCGCCGTCAGCACTTCCCACTCCGGCCCCTCGATGTCGGCGACGACCTCCTGACCGCCGCCATTGCGATGGGCCTCGATGGCCGCCCAGATGTCCGATGCCGGGTACTTGTCGATGCCCGGCAAGGCCCCGGTCTTCTTCAGCGCCTTCACCGTCACGGCGACGGCGGCCTCGGAATCCAGATCGTCGAAAAACTCCCAGCCGTCTTGAATCAGTTGGCCGAGCGGGTCTTTCGCCTGCGGGATGGCGAGCGCCGACAGCGTGATCGGGAACCAACTGTTCGTCGAACCCAGCAGGACGGCGCGCGCTTCCTCGTCACACTCGTCGTCGAAATGATCGAGGTGGGGATGCCTGCCCCGGCAACTCGGCAGGTTTTCCTTCCCGGCCTTGCCGAAGGCGTGTGCCATGCTGCGCGACGCGCCGCAGGCATCGCACTTCACCCACAGGTTCTCGGTCTGCAACGAGGCCCCGCTCTCGAAGAAGCGCAGCGTTCCCTTGCACGAGCCGTTGCCGCCGTGGACGAAATAGTGCCATGGGAAGTCGTCGAGATGGCCGTCGCGGCAGGCCAAGAGGAAACGCGCCGGAACGGCGTCGGCATCCTTCGCCGGCTGGTCGCCCTTGGAGCCACGGCATCCCTTGTGGACGAAACGGGTTCGCTCCGGGCGGAAACGGTTTTCCTTGATTTCGAACAGCCCCGCATCGAAGGGCGACAGCAGGCCGCACTTCACACAGCGCATCCAGCGCGGGAACGGACGCACGGGAACACCGATGTTCGCCTCCGCCGACCACGGATCGACGGGTTCGATCTTCTGGAACGGCGGCATGCGCAGGCTCTCCACCTGCGCCCCGAGAATCTTGCGGACGGCGGCAAGCAGGCGCGGCTCACCAATGGGCTGGCAACGCTCCTTTTCCCACTGGTCGATGCCCAACGTCACCACCGAGAGGCTGGGCAGGTCGATCAACGCGCCCGGCCCGTATGTCCAGAGCAGTTGACTGGGGCGGACTTCTCCGACGGGTGTTTCATTGGTGCTCATGGTCGGTCCTCGTCCTTCGGCACCGGACGCGGCTTCCACCCGTGCTCGTCCGGGATGCGCTCCGTGTTCATGATCAGGCGCACGCCCGGCTCCACTTCGCGCATCGACATCGGCACCGTCCAGTTGTCCCACGCATGGATGCCCGGCGACTTGACCAGTCCGACCATCGTCGCTGCCTGCGCCCCTGGCTTTTCGTAGACCAGCGTGCGACCAGGCACGCTCACAGCCTTGGCCCATTCGTCCGCGCGTTCCTTCAGTTCACGCTCGGCCAGATGCTCGATGGTGGTCGTTTCGCTGACGTTCCAAGCCCGCCGCACCAGCACGTCGATGGCATCGAGGATCTCGGGTTTGTCGGATTTGTCCAGTTCACCCGCACCCGCGTTCGGGCTGAAGGCGCCGTTCTCCAGCCGCATCAGGGCGAGCAGCGCGCCGGTCAGGCCGCGATCCATCGCGCGCGGCGAGAACGGCGTCACCGACTGCGCTTCCACATGCTTGTAGAAGGTCGCGTGGTAATGCTCGAAGGTCTCGTAGTGCGAGAGGTCGCGCGGACGCGCCCAGGTGAGCACCGTGCAGACCAAGCCGGGGAAGAAACGGCCCACGCGGCTGGTGGCCTGGATGTATTCCGCCGTGCCCTTGGGCTGACCGTTGACCGCCATCAGGCCCAGCCGGTTCACGTCCAGACCCACCGACAGCATATTGGTCGCCAGCACCACGTCGATCGCGCGGGTATCGCCCTGGTTCCACTTCGTCACGAACTTCCCGGTGGCCGGATCGAACGCGGCCTTGAACTTGACTTCCAGATCGTCGAGGTACTTCGGGATGTCCTGACTGGAGACGCGCGACGTCAGCTCGCGGATGTTGTTGACGCTGCGCTGCGCGAGCGCAGGCCGATCGACCATGCTCATCCGAACACGGTAGGCGCGCGTCTGCACGTCGTCCTCTGCCAAGCGCCGCATCCCGCCCAGCTCACGCAGCGAGTTGAAGTAGCCGACCGTCGTCATGTACGGATCGGCGGGTTCGCCGAAACGGTCGAACAGGGCCTGGGCGGCGGTGAGGAAGGCGGTATAGACGCGGATCAGCATCGCGGGACGCGAGCTGCCGGGCGAGCACACGCCCAGATAGCGCCGTCCGGGCCGTTCCTCGATCGGGCGCTGCACCGAGAAGTAGTTGTCCTCCACGTCCAAGCCATGCGGCGGGAACACCGACACGCGCCGCATGAACACGTTGTTCACCTGTTCCTTGGCTTTGCGCACCGTCGCCGTGGACGCGACGATCTTGGGCTTGACCGTCTTGCCATCGAGCGTCCAGCCAGACAGTTCATCGACAACGGATTCGTACAAGCCGACCATCGTGCCCAGCGGGCCGCTGATGAGGTGGAACTCGTCCTGGATGATCAGATCGGGCGGACGGATTGGTGCGACGTTCTTGACCTTGACCGCTGGCGAATTTTTCGACGCGGGGTGATTGCCCGTGCAATCGCAGTCAGGCCACAGCAGGCCGTGGCGCTCGCATTCCTGGCTCACGCGACCGAACAGCGTGCGCACCTGGCCGCGCCACGCCATCATGGCGAACTTGTCCACGGTGGCGATCATCATCGTCGGCGGACGGTGGTAGATCTCCTCATCCACCGTCAGCACCGGGATGCCGGGGTGCGGCGACTTGCTCGATCTGCCGCGAGAGAATGTGCAACTGCTCTTTTTGTCACCGCAGTAAACGACCGTTCTACCGCGATCCTTATCGACGACGACGTCTTTTCCGGGGTCGATCGTGGAGCCACACCAAGGGCAACTGGTGAGCTGAAGTGGTGAAGCACGTCCTGCTTTGTTCTTTCCTGGATCACGCAGAGCCTGGATGGCCCGGTGGCTGTCCTCGGTCGTGCCCGGCGTCACCTTGTTGCCGACCCACAGGCCGATGGTGAAAGGTTCCTTGCCGAGCGACTCGTCACCTCGAACGAGAGCATCCCGCCGAAGTTTTTCCATCGCGCAGATCAGCGCAGTGGCGCGCTGGAACTGCTGCAAGGTCAGCAGGCGCAGCGTATAGCGCATGATCACCGCCAGACCGCGCAAGCCGTCGTAGCCGCCGAGCTTGCCTTGCAGACGGCGGATCGCCATCGTGAACGCCGCGACGCCCAGATAGGCTTCGGTCTTGCCGCCGCCGGTGGGGAACCATAGCAGATCGGCATGGGCTTCCATCGGCTGCACGCGATCGGGGTGCATGGGATCGGCCAGCGACGGGATAGCCAGCAGCAGGAACGCCAACTGGAACGGACGCCAGCTCCGGTTCTTCGGCTGGTCGAACTGATCGACCGTCACGTCACGCCCGCGCCGCACTTCGAGCGCGTACTGGCTGCGCACACGCTGGATCGCCATTGCTTTATTGGCGAAGCGGAATGCGGCCAGCGCCTTGCCGTCGTTCTTCAGCGTGTCGATGCCCTGTTGCAAGCGCGACTGGATTTCCTGACAGCGATCCAGCGCCTGTGCGGCCTGCGTGTCATACCCGACCACGTCGATGCGCTCGCGCTGCTCCACGATCCACGCCGCGTAGTCCTTCGTCAGCACATTCAGGGCATCGACCAACTCGGCGACTTCCAGCGTGGCGAGCCGCTGCATGTCGAGCAGGCCGCTCGCCAGCATCTCCTTCATCGCCGGACGGTCGGCGGGGTCGAGGCCCGGCGTCTCCGTGACCTGCACTTCGTACTGCGGCAGCACGGTGGTGCGCACCTCGGTGGCCAGCGTCACGTCGTCCGCCGTCTCGGCGTGGACGGCGACGCCATGCCCGACCGCGAACTCCACGCGATTGCGGTAGATCATCTCCAGCGATTCGCGCTCCGGGTCGTTCCCGTCGGCATCAAGCACGGGGCGGCGGCGGAAGATGACGCGCTTGGACGCCTCGGCTTCTGCGCGCACGATCAGTTCCGGCTGGAACAGCCAGGCCGTATCGCGGTTGGTGTCGGGCTCCTCCTGCGCATTCACCAAGAACAGCGTCACCAAGCGGTCGCCATTGGCGTTCTTGGCGCGGACGGAACCCTGTATCCGCACCGCCGGACGGTTCGCATCCGGTGCCTGATGGGGAACCACGCCCTCGGTGAGCGACAACACCAGCTTCCCGCCGCAAGGGATACGCAGCCAGACCTTGGCCTTCTGCCCATTGGGCCGCGCCAGCTCGTGTTCCTCGTTCGGCACGCGCTCGTAGCTGCCCCAGCGCGCCTCGACCTCGATGCGCTCGACGTCGCCATCCACGCAGAAGGTCATGCCGAAGCTGCTGGGCACCAGCGACTGATTGCTGGCCGCGTCGATTTCGTCCGAACCGTCCGACTCGGGTTCCACTCGCCCCGTCGCCGTACCGAACTCGGCACCGGGTTCGTGCTGGCCGGGCACGATGGGGTCGGTGGGTTCCTCCACATCTTCCTCAGCCAGCGGGCCTTCCGGCCCTTCGATGCCTCCCTGAGCATCATCACGCGGCGCCAACTTGCCGACCAGATAACGGTCGCGCACGCCCATGTCCACGATGCGTTCGTGTGGGCCACCCGCCGGGCCGAGCAGGTCGTCCACCACGGCCAGTTGCAGCAGTTCACGGATGTAGGCCGGATCCTCGACCGGCAGCATGCCGGTGACGGTCTGGTGCAGCGCCGTGGACAAGGCCGCGACGAACTCGTCCCACTGGATGCGCCCGACGTTGCCCGACGACGGGGGAGCCAGAGAAACGCTGGTGACCGGCACCGGAGCGTCAGCGGCGGACAGCCGGTCGAAGAAGATCGTGGTGGTTTCGAGGTCGGAACGAAGCCGCAGCACACGCCCGGCGCGAGCGATCTCCCCGGCAGAATTCAGCACGAGCACCCAATCGTCTTCGGCGATGGCCTGATACAGGGATCGGTCACCCTTCAAGACCAGGGTGTAGGGCGCGAGCCTGCGATCGGTGCCGCGACCGTGATCGATGGCGATCCATGCGTTGGCGTCACTCATGGGTGCCCCATTCATATGCTCTCCAGCAGGTGCGCAATGGCTTCCGGAGATGGCAACTGGTCTTTCAGCTTCTTCGGCAGCGTCTTGGTGATTTCGTAGGTCGCCACGCCGATGGGCTTGCGCGCGTCGCGCAGCGCGTACTCGACGATGGTGCGGGTCTTCTCCTTGCACAGGATGATGCCGATGGACGGGTTCTCGTCTTCCTGCCGCACCTGCGCGTCCAGCGCCGCGAGGTAGAACTGCATCTTGCCGACGAACTCCGGCTCGAACTCACCGATCTTCAACTCGATGGCGACCAGCGCATGCAGCCTCCGGTGGAACAGTAGCAGGTCGATGAAGAACTCCTTGCCTTCCACCTCCAGCCGGTACTGGCTGCCCATGAAGGCGAACATGCCGCCCATCGCGCGCAGGAAGTCCTCGATGCGGGTGATCAGCGCGCGTTCCAGCTCGCGCTCGCTGTGCTGCTGGCCCAGTTCGAGGAAGTCGAAAGCGTATTCGTCCCTCACCGCCAACTTGGCCTGCGCGCGCAGGGCCGGGGTCAGCGTTTGGTCGAAATTGGTCTGGCCCAGCAACGATTTCTCGTAGCTCTGGTTGTCGATCTGGTGGGCGAGCACGTTCTTCGACCAGCCGAACTTGCGCGCCATGCGCAGGTAGAACTCGCGCTCCTGCGCGTCCCCGCAGCGTTCGAGGATGATCAGGTTGTGGCTCCAGCCGATTTCTCGCACCAGTGGTGCGAGTTTTCCCGCGCCGCTGTAGGTCTCGAAGAAGCTCTTCATCCGCCACAGGTTGGAGGCCGAAAAGCCGCACGTGCCCGGAAAGGCTGCTTGAAGGTCGGCGGCGAGCTGCGCCACCACGGCCTTGCCCCAGCCTTCGGTCTGCTGCCGCTCCACGATCAGCCGTCCGATGTCCCAGTACAGGCCGACCAGTTCCTTGTTGACCGCGCGCAGTGCCGCGTATTGCGCGGACTGGATGCGCGCCTTCACCTCGGACAGCAGGGCCGGGTAGTCCTTCGCGGCAGCAGTTTCTCGCACCGCTGGTGCGAGTTTCTTGCGGGTGGTCTTCTTGCTTGTAGCCATGCTGCTGAACCCTCAAATCCTGTTCACGATGTTTTCGAGCTTGTCCAGCGCCTTGGTCTGGTCGATGTAGGCCGAATAGGCTTCCTGCGCTCCACGGATCAGCGTGTCGTAGTGGACGATGCGGCTACCCGGTGCGATGGATTCCATTGACGACTTGAGCCGATCTGGGTTGGTGGCTTCCTCATCGACCGCCTTGCCGATCACGAAGATCACCTCGATGTCCGGCGACGTCACATTCTGCTCACGCAGAATCTTCCTGAGCTTGTCCACATAGGTCTGGCCTTGCTCGACCAATTCGAGCAGTCCCATCTTGCGACCGACCTTCTTGAGCTCGACGATGACGTGCTTGCCCGCCTGCGTGCGATAGGCGATGTCCACGCGGCCCAGACGTTCTTTCTCGGTCAGGCCTGCGACCAGCACGCCTTCGGTCGTGAGGCGAGACTCCATGATCTGGCTACCCGTGGCACGCTCCCACGCCGGATCGAGTAGCCAGAGATGGTCGAACAGATACTTCTGGAGCACCCGTTCCTTCGCGTCCTCGTCGATGATGGTCTGGAAGTCGCGGATTGCGTCCAAACGCGACTTCACGATGTCACGGTACAGCGAGGCTTCCAGTGCGTCGCGGTCCGCGAGCACGGCCAGCAACCGGTCGGCGCTCTCCACGCTCGTCACGAACTCTTCCGTCGAGCCACGGAGCTTCATGCGCTCGAAAGCCAGAATGCCGTGCCGATACATGAGCTTACGGTCGTCCTCGTCGTCCACCGGCAGCGCGCTCAATTTGGCTATCAGCGTCTCGGCGCTCTTTCTGTAGCCCTCCGGGAGCGTCTCCAGCCACTCGGCCAGTGCCGGAGAGGTTTCCTTGGCTTTCTCCACCTCATGTTTCCTGCGCCATTCATTCCAACGCTTTTCGAGCTGGTTGAGCCGTGACCTGAGGAACGCGATCAATTGGGTGTATCGCTCATCGTCCTCCTGCACGCGCTGGCGGTCACTGGTGGCGATGTCCGGCTGATCGTCATCGTCGAGGAAGTCCGCTTCGATCTGCCCCGTGAGGTACTTGGTGTAGAGCCGACCGTCGTTCAGACGGTCGAGAACGTTCTCATGGAACAGACGGCCTCGGGCGAAAACCACGATGCCATTCAGATTCCCCCCTTCGTCATCGTCGAGATCTTTGGGCTTGCGCGCAGTGCCGAGCCAGCCCCTCACGCGCCAGGCCGAATCCCAAGCATCGAACCGTGCGGGCAGCGATTCGCTTTCTTTGACGTGCGAGATGGTGTTGGCTTCCGGCTCGTAGCCCTCGAACGTCCAAAGAAACTGGACTTTGGGCAAGTCACCGCGATCCGCTGCCGTGATGGGCAGGCCGTCGATCTCGATGTCGAATCCGTTGGCCTGACCGATGATCGAGAAGCGACGGGCCAGACGCTTGCGCAGCGCGGCGACGCCCTTGCCGAGCCGCTGCCGCTTGATCTCGCGCAGCACGAGCTTCGTGCCCTGCGTCACCGTGAGCACATCACTCGCAAGCGGTTCGGGGTGGTACTTCTGCTTTTCGTGGACAGCCTTCTTGATGTCCGGCACGGTCATGCGAAAGCCGTGCCTATCGCCGTTCTTGGCGGATTGCACTTCGATGACGTCGGCGATGGAAAAGAGAGACAGCTTTCCCAACCCCTTGCGGCCCATCACGGGTCGGCCTTTGGCCGTCTTGCGCCCGTGTTCCGCATCTTCGTCGTCGCGGCGGCGGTAGCCGACACGCAGGTACTTGCCGTTCAAATCATCGACGGACATGCCGATGCCGTCGTCCTCGATTTCGACCCATTGGTTGTTCGGATCGACACGAACCCTCACGCTCGACGCATCCGCGTCCCATGCGTTGGCGACCGCTTCGGTCAGGACGGCGGCGATGTTGCTGTAGAGGTTGATTCCGAGGTGCTCGAGGACGTTGAGATCGACGGTCATCTCGAACGTCGGGGATTTGCTGTTGTCTGGCTCGGAGGATGAAGGGTCGGCCTCAATGCCAATGCTAGTCGTATGCATCACAGTCCTCTTCAAGCGGACGAGTTCATGGGTGATTGCAATCTCGAAAAACGGGCATGAAATTCTTCCCATCGGACCTTGTCCACGTCTTTCACGAAGGCAATCAAGCCTGCAAGATGGTTATAGAAGCCACTCGGGGAATCGAATTTTTCATGCTTTGCCACGTCGGGAAGTCCATACTTCTCAGACGCATGAAGGTGCCGATCAATGCGCTTGAAGGTTTCCTTTGATATTCGTGGCCCCTCGCCATCGACGAGCAACCCGAGTACAACTTTCTTTGAACCTGGGCCTGCGATACGGGTTTTATCTAGGTTCTCTCTGAACCCATTCTTTCTGATGATTCCGGTTACCTTCCGATGAAGGTTGCCTATGGCCATTCCTCTCGGCAGGTTTCCGCCGCACGATAGGGTGAGGTCATCAGCATAGCGTGTATAAACAAAGCCATACTGGGTTGAGAATTCGGTCAATTTTTCATCCAGACGGCGGGCGACCAGGTTACTGAGCATGGGGCTGGTTGGCGCTCCCTGGGGAAGCACACCCATTGCACCTGAACGATCGGCATAAAACTGATAACCGTGCGACTTGTGGCTGCGATGTGTCCAAAGGTGAGGCAACAGGTGTTTGGGAAGCCGGGTCGTAGTGCAAATGCGAGCCATCTCGAACGCCAGCAGGGGACGATATCCAAGCCCCACGAATACCCCATAGACATCAGCTTCGTTCACCGAGTAAAAGAAATTCGCCAAATCAAACTGAAAAAGCCACTGAGCACCACAATGTTCGGAAGCACAGGTGCGAATACCGCCATCCGCATGAAAAGCAAAAGAGGCCACGTGAGGTTCCAGTTTTTGGAGAATTTCAGTGTTGATGAATTGGTGTGCCTTAAATAGCTCACCAGTGACCGCATGTATATGTCTTCGCCCGCCGGATCGCTTCTTGATGGCGAACATGCGGTAGTTGGCTGACTCCCGGCGACGCTCGACTGTTGCACGCAGCAAGGAATAGTCGACGCCAGTGATTCTGGATAAATGGCCTAGAGAGAAGATGACAGGTAGGCCAGCTTGTCGCAGACGCAGCGCATATGTCTTCAAGTCGTCGGCGGCTGCTTGGCCGAGGATCGGCTCGGCCTTTTGAGAAAGGTGGTGTACTGACCAGGCTTCCATTCACCTCTCCTTTGAGCCCAAGGGGCCATCGGTGTCGCGTCTCTCCCGAGACGCCGAAGGTGCATGGGACGTGACACCGAAGGGCGGCGTAGCCGCCTTGGCGTCAGTTCCTTCCAGAGATGTCTGTCCGACATCCCCATCCGCCGAAGCCGAGGCTGCGACGGAATCTGCCAACCTTTGAGAGACTGAGTCTCCATCAGTCAGCGGCTGAACGGTTACCCGGCCAGCACACCACGAACTTGGAATATACAGGCTGCAATCCCATTCAGGGAGCATCAAGCTCTTGCCTGACTGGATGAATCGATCCATCCCTACTGAAGTCAAACGAACCTGAGGGGTCAACAACCTCAGATTTTTCGCATACGCGATCAGATCGTTGGCATATCCATGATCGACACCGAGCCGGATGGCAAGACTACGCACGCTGCGGATACCACGCTTCACCAGCGCCAAGAGCTTGGATAACTCATCTGGTAAAGCATTCGCTGCGTTGCTGACTGATAGAGGGGCAGCCAGAAGATTCAATAACCAATCGGGAATTGCCCTCTCGGGCATCAAGCCATTCCACTTCTTGCAGGTACACCACAATGCTCCAGGAATATTGTTGGGCACGCTATGATAAAAAACGATATTCGCCATCACATCACCATATCCCAAGCGCCGCTTCGTAGGGATCTGGGTTTGTGCCTGGCAGAGATTGATTATTTCAGCATGAGACTTGCCCCACCGTGCTTCATGCCAGCCAATCTCATAGACCACTTCACTGGTGAATGTGATTTTGTCTGACTTCCTGAATTTACGCTTACCGTGATCTGATCCCCGAATCTTGGCAATGACCCTTTTTTCGGCCTCCCGTGGCCTGGCAAAGCTGACAATGCGAAGCCTGACCCAGCCGAAGCTCCACCAGCTCAAAAAAGTTGGGTGTGCCAGCATCGCATTGATGAACCCTGAAATACGATCGCCACTCCCGATCGAATCGTCGATGAGTACGAAATTTCGTACTTTCTGATCTTTCAGATCCGTAAGCGATGGATGGTCAAGCAACCTTCCATTGCCTGAGCGAACCAGATTCGAAACAAGCGAATAAACCAAGTCCTCGCTACCCAGCGAGGTGCCCGGACGAACGACGGGGTTTCCAGCTTCATCCCAAAAAACGACCTGGGTCTTTTCGAGTTTTCTGACTGAGTAAAGTGCATAAATTTCGCTGTCTGGAAGCTCCCCCACCGCTCGGCGCAACCACACCGAAAACTCGTCGCGTGAAACGAATTTGAGGTGATGCAATAGCATCTTGGCTGCTTTCCGATTTCCAATAGAAAATTGGGACAGCCACGACTGAATTTCCGGCGATTGATCAATCGTGGCAGTAGAAAGCTTCTGGAATACTGGCTTAGCGTGCGTCATGGCTTGGCCCGATAACGCGCCCCGCGCCGCTCACCTTGGCACTCGACACGACCAGCGGCGAGCAGCTCGGCGATGGCGGTATTCCATTGGCTATCGGTGATGCCAGTGGCGGCGAGGATGTCGGATTTGGTGTGCCAGCCGGGATGGGCTTTCAAGTACTCGGTGATGGCGTGAGATGGTCCCGCGCGGTAGTCGGCGCGCGGCTCGGCGACTTTGAGGTATTGACCCTCGTTGGCGGGAATGGCATCGAAGTCGAGCGTGGGCTGCGGAATGTCGGCGCTGGTGCGACGGCGTTTGGGAGTCGAGGCGCGTGATGTGGCGTTGCCGTGCAGCCCTTGCGCGACTTCTTCCTCGTATCGCTGACGATTCAACTCCGACAGTCGTCGCAGCACTTCGACGCGCGCCGCCTCTGAGATGGTGAAGCGGACGCGGTCGTTCTCCGGCAGGTACGGCACTTCGTGGAAGTCGTGTTGGAGGTCGAGCTCGTCCCAGCCGTAGGCGTGCGCGACGGCGGTGTCCATTTCGCGCTGCAATGCGCGCAACCCTTCGATGCGGTAATCGCGTTTGGTGTCGGTATGGAAGCGGTTGTAGAGCTTTGTAAGACCGATGCCGTCTTTGACCATCAGAGCGGCACGCAACTGATGTAAATTCGCCCCTCGCTCCAGGAGCGCGTCATGAGGGTGAGCAGGAAACGGAAACGTTTCGAACGCATTACCGATAGAGTATTTCAGTCGCGTTTCTAGCCGGGAGCTATAAACGCGTGCCCAAACCTCGTGTAAAGAGGACTGACAAATCGCAAAAGACTCTTCGTTCCGAAATACGTCTGCTCGATCCGACATGATGTAGTCATTGTGGATAAGGACATACGATAGATGCTTGGTTACTTCGCTGCACACCATGACTTTGTTTGCCGGGCTGTTTTCGGAGATCCATCCATCAGGATGACGCTCGAAGTGTCGGCCACGACCGATGGCGTGAAACAGCCCAATCCGCCGCCCTTCGTAGAGCCACCATTCATCTCTCAGCGGTCGGGCACAAACATAGCGCCCGTCGTCACGCAGCCGGAATCTGTCGGGCTTGACTCGCTCTTCGATCCATTCCCAAGGAAGTGGATATTCTTGCGCGCGTTTCTGCGACCAATCCCAGAAGTTGATTACCCATCGACTCGGACGTTGCTCGGGATCTGAATTGAGATCTTCTCCGTTGATATAGGGGAAGATCACATCAACGTTCTTCGGGTCGGCATCAAGCATTCGACGCGCTTCGTCGGGCGAAAGCACGAAGCCCAAGCCCCGCGTGATGCATCCCTGAAATGCAAGATTCGCATTGACTTTCAGCCGCTTGGGACTCCAGTCCTGACGATCGGACAAGAAGGCTGATATGAAGGGAGCCGATCTCCCCGACAGCGAGCGTTCGCCCGACCACTCGCCCTTGTGTACATGCACCCGACTGGTGACGACCGCTGCCTTCCCTGGCCAAGGTTCGTTCGGAAAGGCCGCATGGATGATGGCACCCGCGCCGACCATCGCTTCCAGCCCGACCTGTCGTGTGTCGCCTTCCGCGATGGTGTTGACCGCGAGCAACCCGAAGCCTCCGCCGTCGCGCAGCAGACTCCAAGCACGAAGGAAGAAATAGGCGACCAGATCCGCCGAACCGCGCCGCCCTTCGGCGATGTGCGCGACCAGCCAATCACGGAAGGCAGTGCCCGCGACGCCGGTGATGCGCTGCCCACCCAGAAAGGGCGGATTGCCGACCATGCCGTCGAAGCCGCCGCGTTCACGCGCGAACACCTCTGGAAACTCCAACGGCCAATGGAATGGCCGACGTGCGGGCTTGTCGGCAGGCAGATCGGTCGAGAGCGCGACGACCGTTCTCCGGCCCATTGAGACGAGCACGTCGCGGTCGCCGTCGATAACCTGTCCAACTTGGACGGTCAGCAAAGTCAGCGTGTTCTCCAGCCCCGCACCATTGCCCCCCGAAGCCAAGACCTCCCCGATGAACGCATCGGCAATGCATTCCGGCACTTCGAGCCTGCGGCGTGCGTCGGCGTCCAGATGCGCCATCACTTCCACGTCGTGGATGTCGCGGATGGGCATTTCGCGCAACCGTTGCCGCAGTTCGATGGCCTCGCGCACGGCCCGCTCGATGTTCTGGCCAAACAGGCGTAGCTGGCCCTGACCCGTGGGGTTCATCGAAAGCTGGGTGAGCTGCTCCAGCCGATGGATGCCGAGCAGGCTGTCGCCACAACGCAGGCTGTGGTCGAGGAAGCCGAAAGGTCGACCCTTGGCCAGCGTCACCAGCCAAATGGAGAGTTTGGCCAGTTCGACCGCCAACGGATTGAGATCGACGCCGTAGAGGCAGCGTTCGGCGATGAGGCGGCGCGCGACGATGGTGCGCGCCTCGGTGTCGTGAGACAGCGGCTCGGCGTTGGCGTCGGCATCCGCCACCCGCCCATCGACACCGATCGTGTGGCTTTGCGTCTCGGCCTTCGCCCATGCCTCCACCAACCGGTCGGCCAGCCACCGGCAGACTTGCACGAGGAAAGCGCCCGAACCCATCGCCGGGTCGCAGATCTTCAGATCGAGCAATTCGGCGGGCGATTTCAGCGTCCAATCTGCGCGCGGCGTGCCTTCCGCTGGGCCGATGTAGGCGATGGGCGTGAGCGTCTCGGTGACGATGGCCTCGGTGAGGGACTTCGGCGTGTAGTGCGTGCCGGTCTCGCGCCGGTCGGAGCCAGTGGTGACGATGAAGGCCCCGGCGGGATAGACCAGCGGGTAGCCCCACGGGTCGGTGCGCACCAGATGACCGAACGGCTCGATGCGGTCGCGTAATGAGGTGTCACCGTGGCAAGCGGTCAACAGACGATCGGCGAGCGCATCGTCCACGGGACGAGCCAAGTCGTTGCGCACGCGGCTGGCGGAACTGCCGGAACGCTGTTGGAGCAGTTCGGCCAAGCGTCCTGCACCGTCCAGCCGTGCGGATTCGAGTTCGGCCAGAGTCACCCAAGGCGACTGGGCGCTCTTGGTGCCGTCGAGTTCCAGCGTGACCTCGACGGTGCGCTTGACGGTACGCTCCAGCAGGCCCTCGTAGACGTAGCCGATCTGCTCGACATCCAGCGCCCGATACGACAGCGTGCGTCCTTGGAATTGCTGGATGGCTTCGAGCAGCAGCAGGACGGTGCGGTTGTCGATCGGAAGCGGATCGGCGATGTCGGTGCGCCAGTGGGAACCTTTCGCGCGGCCTTCGAGGAAGGGGAAGCGATCCGGATCGAACAGCGAGCCACCCAGCGCGGGCAGACGCAGGTTTTCGTGCTCGATGCCGCCATACACCGCGCGGAAAACGGCCAGTAGACGTGACCAGGCATCCCAGCGGCGCTCCAGAATCTCGTCGGATTCGGCGCGCAACTGCATGCGCAGTGTCGAGAGCGCGTAGTTCGCCTCGTAGCGTTCGTCGCCCAAGAGCAGCAGGCCGCGCTCCTCGGCGGCAAGCAGGAAGACCAGCCGCATCATCACCGTCAGCGCGGCTTCGTAGAGCTCGGTTTCCTTCACGCCACGCAACAGTTCGCGGTCACGGTCTTGATCGGCTTTGTCGAGCGACTGGATCAGCACTTCGACCGCACGTCGCACCTGTTCGCCCAAGGCGTCGGTCACTTCGTCCTGGAACTTCAGCGAGCGATCGAACAGCGCGGGCAGCCGTTCCGATTCATCGACGAAGAAGCGCCGGATGCCCAAGAGGTGGACGAAGGCTTGGAGGGTGACGGGTTCCTGCGCCCAGATACGCGCATACCAACTGGCGAAAGTAGTGACCGCGCCCACCGGCGCATCGACCAGCATCCAGCGTTCGCCATTGGTCACCAACCCGAGGCGGCAGCCCGTGGCGCGGCAGAGCGTCACCATGCGTTCCGCCGGTGTGCTGGCCCAACCTTCCAGCTTTTGCGTGGTATCGAGATCGACGTCCGGCCCGTAGGCATGGACGAGCATCAGCGGCACATCGCCGTTGCCCACGACGGCGAAGTCCGGCGACAGGCTCACGCCGTGTTCGGGCAGCGCGACGTTCAGGTGCGCGGCGCACCAGTCCTCACGTTTGAGCACATCGCCGCGACCGTCCTCGTCGAGTTCCAGCCCGCGCGACAAGACCTCGGCTATCCACGCCGCGTGCAGTTCCTCGATGCGCGGATCGTCGGTTTCCAGCGCCTCGAGCCATTCGTCATAGGCTTGCCGCAGCCGCTTGCGCTTGGCCGCATCGAGTTCTTCCAGCCCTTGCGGGAAGGCTTCCTTCAGAACGGGAACGGCGAGGAACGGGCCGGAAATCTCGACGAGCGAGAGCCAGTCGTGGTGATGATCGTTTTGGCTCATGCCTCGGCCCCTTCGAATTCTTCTCGAAGCTCTGGCACGCCGACTGCCTCAAGCAAACTCCGAACCCGGTCGAATCTGTCCGGTTCGAGCGTCGGGTCGCTTGCCTTACCCGGAGGTATCCAGATGACCATGCCGAGACGCGCACGCGTGAGCAGCACGCGGTAGCGATTGCGTACATAGGTGCGTTCCGAATCGCTACGCACCTGATTCCAGCTACTGCCGCGAAACTTGCGGTACTCCCAGCTGCCAGAGGCGGATGGCGTCAAATCGCCGCCCCAGCACAGTCCCACCCAATCGAGCTCGAGCCCTTGGCATTCGAACTCCGACGCCGCCACCTCGAGAGCATGGCTCGAACGAACGTCCGCGGGAGGCATCAGGAACCACTTCTCGAACGAGTAATCCAGCCGGAAGGCACTGGAGCGTTCCAGGCCATAGGCACGAAGACGTTGATCCTCCGATGTAGCGATCAGGCCTGCTCGCTGACCACAGCCCGGTTCACTCCTGGCTCGCAACCACGCCTTGGCGACTTCGAGATCACGAGTGAAATGGAGCGGGAACTCCCGGCGATCCGGCACGAGAGACCGTGCGTGTTCGGTATCGAGGAGGAGCACCGCATCGACCCACTCCGCCAACCGTTGAGCGCGAAAGCTTCGCACGCCGACACTGAGGTGCGCCAATGGCTCGGGGCGGAACTCGATGCCAGAGGGAACGCCATCAGTGAACAAGCGATGTCCGGATACGCTGGCACCTCCGGAGACGACTTCGGGAGAGGCGACGACTCGCCAATCGGGCCGAACGGCGACGGCTCGCCCCCATTCCTCCAATCCTGCCTCACCGAGGAAGATCTCTTGTCCGCCGCCGACGAGAGCAATGATCACGGCCCATCCATCCAGTCGATCCATCACGTCGAAGAGTTCGGCAGCCTCCGAACGGTCCACCCCTTGCTTGCGCTGCATCTGCTCGCGATCCCATGCACGTTGGGCCTCGTCGAAGACGACGACGTGCTCGTGTGGCAGAGCCGCGGGATGCTCGCGGTGATAGCGCAAGAATTGGTGGACGTTCTGGATGAAGGTCGAGACTTCATGGGCGCTGTCCTGGCGCCGACGCCCGGCACGCTGCTGGCTCAACACCAAAGCCTCTCGCACGACCTTGACCAGGGGGCCGTTGCCGGACAAGAAGATTCCAGATGGGCCGCCTTCCACACGCAGGGATGGGTCGTGGACGACGTTGAGCCCAGTCAACGTTTTCCCGGCGCCTGGAACACCGGTGACGAAGCATACGCACCGTCGGTTCTGCGCACGTGCTTCTCTGATCACTTCCGAAAGCAGGTCCGTCGTTGCGTCCAAGTTGCTGGCGTAGCTGTGGCTGATCTCACGAACGTCATGGTTCTCGTAAAGGCGCTCAGCTGCTTCTATGACCGAAAGCGTCGGACGGTACGGTGCATCGACCCATGTGTCGGGATCAATGGATCGGTCGCTGGGATCGTGCTGCGCCGAGTAGGCCGACAGCAATACGCTGGCTAGGCCGTTGGCATTCGTGAGCCGTATGGGCGCGACACAGGAGCTCGAAATTAAAGGCGAACTCATGACGGTCGGCGTAGCAGTGGAACAAAGCACCGGCACGATCGCGCGCCCGGAACTGCCGCCGTGGAAGTCACGCAAGTTCAAGCAGTAATCTTCTACTTGCCAGCGAGACGATGCATCGTGAGACATGGCTCCGACCTTGAACTCGACTACAAGGATCACGTCCTCGGCGAGCAAGATCGCATCGGGGCGCTTCTGGCGGCGTGGCAGTTCATACTCAAGGATCACTTGCCAGCCTTTGGCGGCCTCGTGCATCTCGATCAGGGCATACGCACATTGCTTCAGGAGCGCGACCTGGGTCTTCCACGTTTCTATCTGGGTCGTGCGTGTGCTTTGTATACCTGTCGAGGCAACCGCGTCGGTGAGCTCGCCCAGCAACTGAGCGTCATCGGCATGCGCGAATCCGGATAGCGAATATCGAACGCCGCGACTCATCTTGCGCTGCCCTCCGACACGACGAAGATCACCGCCACCGGGAAGGTGCGGTCGTCGAGCTTGGCGTAGCGGGATTCGATGGCCTGCGTCTCCATCCTGCGCTCGTCGGGGATGCGTGCGAGGCGCGCTTCCAACGCAGCGATGTCGCGCCGGAGCTGCGTGCGCTCGTCCTCGGTGAAGAGCGAGAGCTGTTCGGGTTGCTGATCCTTCTTCAACTCGGACTGGATTGCCTTTTCCAGTTCGTCGAGCACCGTGCCGATATCGTCAAGCTCCTGCTGCTTGCGGGTCTGGAGCGTGTTGGTCAGGTAGCGGAGACGTTCTTTGGAACGGGCATCGACGGCCTTCAGGATGGCCTCCTGCTGACGGTCGAAGCGGACGCGCAGTGCATCGAACAGGGATGGGGCTGCCGTGATCGGCTTCGCTTCGTCCAACCACTGCTGGACGCGGGTGACGCCTTCTTCGCGGCGGAAGGACTGGTCGCGCAGGTAGCCGCCCGATACCGTCAGTTCCTCGTGCAGCCGATGGTGGTTGCCGCCGGTGACGAGCAGCCGTGAGACGGCGACCACGGCGGGGCCATCGACGAGTGCATCCGGCACGGTGCGGACGGTGACGCGGTGCAGTTTCTTCACGTCGTCCTGCGCCCAGATTTCGGCGCGCAGCAGGCGCAGGCACATCTGCACCAGGCGATGGTTCAGGTGGACGAGCACGACGTCGTCGCGGCCACTGGCAACGGCATGGTCGAAGGTGATGGGGCGCATCTTCTGCGTGTGCGGGTGGCGCAGCCCTTCCAGACAGCGCGCCCACGAGCCAGACAGCGCAGGCATCCGGAAGACGCTGCCCGAAGGCGCGCCCGCCAGTTCGACGGGTTCCAGCGGCGGACGGCCCGCCAGCGCGAGGCCGGTTTTCACGGCCATCAGGACGTGGTCGGGCGTGAGGTGGAAATCCTGCTTGGTGGCGAGCAGTCGCTCGTGCAGCTTGGCGACGCGCTCCTTCAACTCGCGCTCGGCGCGAACGTAGTTCTTGGCCCGCGCGATCCGCGCCTCGGCCATGCGGGTGTCCAAGTCCTTCAGCGAGCCTTCGATGAGGCCGGGCATTTGTGGCGCGATGACCGGGTTGACGCTGCCCATGTCGGCGCGCATCGAATCCAGTTTCCGCAGGGCGCGCAGGATGTCCTCGCCGTGGCCGCCATCGACCGGATGCCAGATCAGCACTTCCTTCTCGCGCTGGCCGTGGCGGTCGATGCGCCCGTTGCGCTGCTCCATCACGTTGGGGTTGTAGGGAATCTCCAGGTGGATGAGCAGATTGCAGTGGTTCTGCAAGTCGATGCCTTCGGAGGCTGCATCGGTGGCGAGCAGGATGCGGACGGGCGAATCCTGCGGAGAGGCTTGGAATGCCGCCTTGATCGGTTCGCGCTCTTCTTGGGGAAGCCCGCCGTGGAGCAGGCCGAGACGCTCGCTGCCGAAGCCGTGGCTGGCGAGGATTTGCTGCATCCACTGGTGCGTGGTGCGGTACTCGGTGAACAGGATCACCCGGCGGTCGTTCCACTCGCCGTTGGTTTTGAGATTGACCGTGAGCCAGTCGAGGATGGCTTGGGCCTTGGAGTCGGCCTGATTGCGGGCGCGCCAAGCCCACGCCCGAAGTTCAGACAGCATCGCCCGCTGCTCCGCCGTCAACGGCATCGAGCGGCGCGTGGCTTCCTCGATGGCTTCGGCTTGCGCGTTCTCGACTTCCCGATCGTCGGCGTAGTCCTCGTCGGCCTTCAGGATGGCCTTGTGCAGGATGCGCTCGGCCATCGCATCCGGCTTCGCGGGCCGTGCTTCGGACAGCGATGCGACGTGCTTTTCGAGTGTGGACGCGAATGCCGCCGGTGACGAGAGCAGACGCTTCTTGAGGAGGCGATTGACGAAGACCGTGCCGAAGCCGTTGCCCGCTTTCTCGGCGTCCTTTTCGCGGCTGGCGCAATAGTCATCCAGCTTGCGGTGTATTTCGCGTTCTTCCGCCGTGTAGGGGACTTCGAGCGCCTGCAAGGTGCGCCGGGCGTACAGGGGATTGCCGTCCGCATCGACCAGATCGCTCTTCAGGCGACGGATCATCACCTGACTCAGGCGCTTTTCGTCGGGAAGGATGTTGCGCGCAAAGCGCTGATCGTCCAGCAGTTCCAGCAGCGCAGTGAACGACTCGGTGTAGCCGTTGTGTGGCGTCGCGGTCAGGAACAGACGATGCTGGAAGTGCGGGCCGATGGCACGGACGAAGCGCGTGCGCTGGCTCTCCAGCGCGTAGTGCGCGCCTGCGGCGGGCGCGACGTTGTGCGCTTCGTCCACGACCAGCAGATCGAACTTGCGCGGATGGCCGACATGCGCAGGAATGACATCGCGCATGGCGCGCAAGCCTTCGCCGCCCTTGGCCCAATCCATCGACGTGATGAGGCGCGGATGCGAGGTCCAAGGATTGGCGTGGATGCCGCGTTCGCGCCGTAGCCGTTTGATGTAGTCGGTGTCGACCACGCGGAAGTCGAGGCCGAATTTCTCCAGCATCTCGACACGCCACTTCTCCTGAAGCGACGCGGGGCAGACGACCAGGACGGTGCGTGCGCGATGCCGCAGCAGCAGTTCCTGAACGACCAGACCGGCCTCGATGGTCTTGCCGAGGCCAACATCGTCAGCGATGAGCAGGTTGACGCGAGCCATGTCGATGGCGCGCACCAGCGGGTCGAGCTGGAAGTCTTCGATGCTGACGCCGCTGCGGAACGGCGCTTGGAGAAATCCCCGGTCGGCGTTGGTGGCTGCACCCCAGCGCACGGCATCGAGGAAGGCGTCGAGCATGTCCGAATCGTCCTGCCCCGTGACGGATGGCAAGCCCGCGCGCTCGATGACCTGAGCGCCCGGCTCGATCTCCCAGACGACTTCCAGTTCTTCGCCGAGGCCGTCCTCGTCGATCGACGAGAGCGTCACGCAGTGTTGGCGAGCGCCGGTTTCCAGTCCTGCGGCATCGACGTCGGCCACCACCCATTGACGACGGCGCACCTCGACGAGCTGCCCCGGCTCGGGGCGAGCGCGATATGTCTGAGGTTGCCGTTCGTTCTGGGTGCCCATGTGGTGGTCATCTTCCCTGTCAGTTCTGCTCTTGCGCGTCGGATGACGGGGCGCGGTGCTTCATGTCCGCCTTGGCAACCACGCGGGCGACCGTCTTGGCAGCTTCGATCGGCGACTCGTGCGACCAGAATCGCAGCACCGTCCAGCCGTTGGCTTGGAGCCGTGCGTTCGTATCCGCGTCACGCTGACGATTGGCCTCGATCTTCTGCCGCCAGAAGTCCGCGTTCCGCTTCGGCCACGTGGCGTGTTCCGGACAGCCATGCCAGAAGCAGCCATCGACGAAGACGGCGATCTTGCGGCCGGGGAAAGCGACATCGGCGACGCGGCGCGGCTTTCTCAGAACCTCGTAGCCGATCCTGTAGCGCAGACCGATGCGGTACATCTCCCGACGTAGCGCCAGCTCGGCGTCCGTGCCCGTCTGCCTCACCTTCACCATGCGGCGACTGGCATTGGATGATGAGGACACGAGTCCGGGCATCCAGTAGTCCTCGTCAGCCCATCACTTGGCCGGAACCGACGCGAGGTGCTGGTCGATGCTGCGGGCGATGGCGCGACCGAGATCGACGGGCACCGCATTGCCGATCAACCGACCGAGCACTTTGAAGCTGACCTCACCACGCTTTGGGATGAATTTGTAGTTGCGTGGAAAGCTCTGCAAGATCGCGGCTTCACGAAGAGAGATGGCCCGATCCTGCTCGGGGTGGCCGAAGCGGCCATTGCCGAACCCGTAGCATTGGGTCGTCATCGTCGGCGCAGGCTTGTCCCACTCCATCCGTCCGTACACGCCCGGATAGGTGCGACCGCTTTCGGCGCGGTGGCATTCGGCGACGAGGTTCTTCGGCCAATCGCGCCAAGTGCCGCCGGGCTTGGAGACCTTGATTCGCTCGAGGTTCGTGTCGGACAGCGTCGAGGTGACGTGCAGTTTGTCCTTGGGCGCGGATTCACCGGCGCTGAGAGGACGCAAGCGTCCGATGGCTTGCTTTACCGTCTTGGGTTTCTTGCGCGTCGGCTCGATCATCTCGATCTTGCCGTGCTTGGAGGCCAGCAACACCATCCGACGTCGCATCTGCGGGACGCCATAGAGAGAACTATCGACGACGTCGTGCCAAACCTCGTAGCCGAGTCGTTTCAGCGTATCGACGAAGTCGTGAAATACCTCGTGCTTGGCGACGGTCGGCACGTTCTCCATCGTGATGACGTCGGGCATCGTGCCTTCGGCGAGGCGCGCAAACTGGTAGAGCAGGCCCCACTTGCCATCCTTGCCATCGAGTTCGTAACGTTGGGCATAGGTCGAGAACGGCTGGCAAGGCGCGCAACCCGCCAAGATCGTCACATCGGCGGCACCGAACAGCGCCTTGAGCTCGGTGGTCGTGACTTTGCCGATGTCGCGCTCGACGAACTTGGCCTGAGCATTGTTCTTTTCGTAAGGAAAGCGGCAGGCGGGATCGAGATCGATGCCCGCAACGACGGGAAGGCCCTCCAGAATAAAGCCATGCGTCAATCCGCCAGCGCCGCAGAATAAATCGACACAAGCAATTTTTTTCTTCATGTCAATTCTCCTGTTTTCGTTTCGACCATTGCATGAGGCGATCGAAACCAGCAGAAGCCAAGTCCTTCATTCCTTTTCCCGCTCTTCGTTTTCTGCCGCGCCACCCGAGAGCACCCACGCGTCGACTTCTTCGGATTTGAATTTCCAGAGTCGACCGATGCGGTGGGCCGGCATGTTGCGTTTGTTGATCCACGCATACACGGTGTCCTTGCTCACGCCGAGGTATTCGGCGATTTCTTCGACCGACAACCAGCGATCAGTCATGACTTGGCTTTCATCAAAAGGACGAATTTGGACGAATTTCTGGCGGCATTTGCATCATCGCATGAAACGGCCTTCTGAAGCCTGATCTGGCGTGGTTCGATCTGCTTTGATCTGGTTCCACCTGATCCGGCCCTGGCTGGCGGCCCCACGCGACTGACGTTGAGGCCACACTTGCCAGTGGAGAAATCGACATCCTCCTGATCTCCCCCGAATGTCTGGCGAAACTGGCTGCCTGTCCGTCCTGCAAGGAGCCTGCGCCAAATCGCATCGCCGCATGAATGAAATCTGCGGCGGACGCGAAAGCGCCCGGCGCACGGCGAGCGTGGTCATCCAGAGCCGGGCGAGTTGGCGTGCCGTGCAGCGGGTGGCCAAGCCCGCATCTGCAACTGCGCCCGGAGGGACCGGGTTGTCCGTCGGTGGCCTTGCGTGCGATGCGCTGAATTCCAGGCCATCGGCCCGATCGTTCAAACGGGTTCGTCACCCTGCGCGCACTGCGCTGCGCTCGCCTCAGCGCAGCACCAGCACCGGGATATGCGAGTGCGTGAGCACATGCTGGGTTTCGCTGCCCAGCAGCAGGCGCTTGAGGCCCTTGCGGCCGTGCGATGCCATCACGATCAGGTCGCACTTGTGCTTCTTGGCGGCAGCAATCACGGCCTCGGCCACCAGGTCGGACTTGGCGATGACCGCTTTGACCGTCACCCCTTGGGCGTCGCCCCGGGCCTTCACGCCATCGACCATGGCTTGGGCTGCGTCGCCCCATTGGGCTTCGATGTGCTTGACGGCGTTCATGTCGGCCGGCACGCCGCCTTCAAAGTAGCTGCGGGGGTAGCGGGGCACGACTTTCAGGGCCACCACGGTGGCGCCGGTGAGTGCGGCCAATGCCAGGCCATGTTCGACGGCTTTGTCCGACAGGGCCGAGCCGTCGGTGGCTATCAGGATGCGCTTGTACATGAGAGGAGTTTCCTCGAAGTGAGGGCAACGAGCTTAGGGTGATTCATGTACCGGGGCTTGATGCAGGTCAATCTGTTTGCCGGGCCCCGGCGCTAGGCTTTGTCCCATGTCAATGTCACGATCGGCCGCGCAACTGCTGTTGCTCGACGACCCGCAGGAGTGGTCGGCGTTTGGTCGCCTCCACAGTCCGGCAGCCCCGGCGGGTCCGGCAGATCCGGCAACGGTCTGGGATTCCCAGGTGGTGCTCGAAGGCATGCACTGCGCCGCCTGCGCCCTCACGATCGAAGACGCGCTGCGCGCCGTGCCGGGGGTGCTGCAGGCCGATGTCAGCGCCGCCACGCGCCGCGCCCGCGTGCTGTGGCAGCCCGGGCTGGTGCGCCCGTCGCAGTGGTTGCAGGCCGTGCACCAAGCCGGTTACCGCGCCATGCCTGCGGTCGATGCCTTGGCGCGCGAGCAGCGCCTGCGCGCAAGCCGCCAGGCGCTCTGGCGTTGGCTGGTGGCGGGCTTTTGCATGATGCAGGTGATGATGTATGCGTGGCCGGCCTATGTCGCCGAGCCGGGTGATTTGACCGGCGAGATGGAGCAGTTGCTGCGCTGGGCGTGCTGGGTCATCAGCCTGGCCGTGGTGGTTTTCTGTTGCGGCCCGTTCTTTGCCGGCGCGCTGCGCGATATACGCCTGCGCCGGGTCAGCATGGACCTACCGGTGGCGCTGGGCATGGCGATCACCTTTGGGGTCAGTACTGCGGGCACGTTCGACCCGAGCGGGATTTTCGGCCGGGAGGTGTTCTACGACTCCTTGACCATGTTCGTTTTCTTCCTGCTGACCGGGCGTTGGCTGGAGTCGCGCCTGCGTGACCGCACGGCGGGCGCGCTGGAGGCGGTGCTCAACCGCCTGCCGGACAGCGTGGAGCGGCGCTGTGCCGATGGCAGTTTCAGCCGCGTGGCCACGCGCCGTCTGGCCGTGGGCGACACCATCCGCGTGCTGCCGGGTGAGGCGTTTGCGGCGGACGGGCGCATCACGCTGGGCAGCACTTGCGCCGATGAGGCCTTGCTGACCGGCGAGTCCACCCCGGTGGCCCGCCCTGTGGGCAGCAAGGTGCTGGCCGGCAGCTACAACCTGCAATCGCCCGTGGAGATGTTGGTCGAGGGCACGGACGGGCAGACCCGCTGGGCGCAGATCGTGGCCCTGATGGACAGCGCTGCGCTGCAAAAGCCTCGGCTTGCGCAGTTGGCAGACCGCATTGCGCGGCCGTTCCTGGTGCTGGTGCTGGCGGCTGCGGCGTTGGCTGCGCTGCATGGCTGGTCTGCCGATCCGGGGCATGCGCTGATGGTGGCGGTGGCGGTGCTGATCGTCACCTGCCCCTGCGCCTTGTCGCTGGCCACCCCGGTCGCCATGCTCACCGCTGCGGGCACGCTGGCGCGCCATGGCGTGCTGGTGCGCAATCTGCAAGGGCTGGAGGCGCTGGCCCGGGTCGATACCGTGGTCTTTGACAAAACCGGTACGCTGACCCGCGACGGCATGGCGCTGCGGGCCGTGCACACGGCGGCTGGCCGGGGGGCTGACGAGGCTTTGGCGCTGGCGGCAGCGCTGGCGCGCCACTCGATGCACCCCGCAGCGCGTGCCGTGGTGGCGGCGGCTGCGGCGGTGACGGTGGCAGACGGGCGGTGGCGGCTTGCCGATTGGCAGGAAGAGGCCGGCCTGGGTCTGCGGGCCACGGTGCAGGACGGCGCCGGCGCGGTGCGCATCGTTCGGCTGGGCTCGGCCCGGCATGCCGGTCTGGCCGCGCAGCAGGACAGCGGTGCGCCGCAAGTGCTGCTGTCCGAACAAGGGCCCGATGGCGCGGTGCTCGAACTGGCCCGTTTCGATCTGGTGGAAGACCTGCGCTGCGAAGCTGCTGCCGTGGTGCAGGCGTTGGAGCGGCAGGGCCTGTCGGTGCAATTGCTCTCGGGTGACCGCATCGGCGCGGTGCAGCGCGTGGCTGCGCTGGCCGGTATTGCCACGGACCGGGCGCAGGGCGATTGCACGCCCCAGGGCAAGTTGGCTGCATTGCAGGCGCTGCAAGCGGGCGGGCGCCATGTGGCGATGGTCGGCGATGGCCTGAACGATGGCCCGGTGCTGGCCGGCGCCGATGTCTCCTTTGCCTTTGGCCGCGCCGTGCCGCTGGCCCGCTCGCGGGCCGACTTCGTGGTGCTCGGCGACGATCTGGCGCTGGTCGTGCAGACGCTGCTGCTGGCGCGTCGCACGCTGCGGGTGGTGCGCCAGAACCTGTGCTGGGCTGCGCTGTACAACGCGCTGTGTGTGCCGCTGGCGCTGCTCGGTTGGATGCCGGCCTGGCTGGCCGGGCTGGGCATGGCGCTGAGTTCGCTGCTGGTGGTGCTCAATGCGGCGCGGCTCAGCAAGCCCCTGCGATTTGCCGACGGCCCGGCAAAGCCGGTTTCGCGGCGTCCGCTGGCTTGGGGCGCCGCTGCTGCGCCTGCCGCAGGTGACGCGGGCGACGCGCAGCGCGATGAAAGGCCCCAACCGCCGCCCCCGATGAGGGCCGTGCAGCGCACCTCTTGAATTTTCCGGGAACCCGTCTGATGGACATTCTTTACCTGCTGATTCCGCTGTCCGTGGTGCTGGTGCTGTTGATTCTGGGCGGGCTGTGGTGGGCTGTCTACCACGGCCAGTTCGAGAGTCTGGACCAAGAGGCGGAGCGAATTCTCCGGGACGGTTGACTTGCGTCAACGCACTATCGTCCCGGCTGCAACAGACTCGCATGGCAATACAAAGAGGTGCCCGATGGATTCATCAAGAACAAATGCTGTCGTCCGCAACGCCAGCGTTGCGCACTACAACGACACCGTGGTGCGGCAGTTTTCTGTCATGGCCGTGGTTTGGGGGGTGGTTGGCATGCTGGTGGGCGTCGTCATCGCCGCCCAGTTGGCCTGGCCTGACCTGAACTTCGGCATCCCCT
Organism: Verminephrobacter eiseniae EF01-2; assembly: GCF_000015565.1. Taxonomy (NCBI): domain Bacteria; kingdom Pseudomonadati; phylum Pseudomonadota; class Betaproteobacteria; order Burkholderiales; family Comamonadaceae; genus Verminephrobacter; species Verminephrobacter eiseniae. The sequence goes on along the minus strand of NC_008786.1, from coordinate 1,293,095 downwards.
GGCTCAGCTATGGGCGCCTGCGCCCCCTGCACACCAACGCGGTGATTTTTGCGTTTGGCGGCTGTGTGCTGTTTGCCAGCAGCTACTACGTGGTGCAGCGCACCAGTCAGGTCCGGCTGTTTGCCGCTCCGCTGGCCGCGTTCACCTTCTGGGGCTGGCAGTTGGTGATTCTGGCGGCGGCCATCAGCCTGCCGCTGGGCTACACCTCCGGCAAGGAATACGCGGAGCTCGAATGGCCCATCGACATCCTGATCACGCTGATCTGGGTGTCCTACGCCATCGTGTTCTTTGGCACCGTCGGCACGCGCAAGGTTCGGCATATCTATGTCGCCAACTGGTTCTTTGGCGCGTTCATCCTGGCGGTGGCCTTGCTGCATGTGGTCAACAGCGCGGCGATTCCGGCCGGCCTGATGAAGAGCTACTCGGCTTACGCCGGGGTGCAGGATGCGATGGTGCAGTGGTGGTACGGCCACAATGCGGTGGGCTTTTTCCTCACGGCAGGCTTTCTGGGCATGATGTATTACTTCGTCCCCAAGCAGGCGGGCCGTCCGGTGTACAGCTACCGCCTGTCCATCGTCCACTTCTGGGCGCTGATCTTTACCTACATGTGGGCCGGCCCGCACCACCTGCACTACACCGCGCTGCCGGACTGGACGCAATCGCTGGGCATGGTGTTTTCGCTGATCCTGCTGGCGCCGAGCTGGGGCGGGATGATCAACGGCGTGATGACCCTGTCGGGTGCCTGGCACAAGCTGCGCGACGATCCCGTTTTGCGCTTCCTGATCGTGTCGCTGTCGTTCTACGGCATGTCCACTTTCGAGGGGCCGATGATGTCGATCAAGACCGTCAACGCGCTGAGCCACTACACCGACTGGACCGTCGGCCATGTGCACTCGGGCGCCCTGGGCTGGGTCGGGCTGATTTCGATGGGTACGCTGTACTACCTGGTGCCGCGCCTGTTCGGCAAGGACAAGATGCACTCCATCAAGGCCATCGAGCTGCATTTCTGGCTGGCCACCATCGGCATCGTGCTGTATATCGCCGCGATGTGGATTGCCGGTGTGATGCAGGGCCTGATGTGGCGCGCCGTCAACCCGGACGGCACGCTCAGCTACACCTTTGTCGAAAGCGTCAAAGCCAGCTACCCGTTCTACGTGGTCCGCTTGGCCGGTGGCCTGCTGTATCTGGCCGGCATGCTGGTGATGGCCTGGAACGTCTGGCTGACCGCAAGCTCCGGCCGTCCGGTCCGGGTAGCCATTCCTGCCGTGAACGCGGCGCATGCCTGAGCGCGCCAAGGAGAGTCGAGCCATGTCCGATAACAAGCCCTCTGCTGCGAGCGGTTTCTCCCACGAGAAGGTGGAGACCAGCAACTTCCTGATGGTCGTGCTGATCCTGCTGGTGATCGCCATTGGCGGCCTGGTGGAGATCTTGCCGCTGTTTTTCCAGAAGTCCACGACCGAGGCGGTCAAGGGCGTGCTGCCCTACGACGCGATGCAGTTGGCCGGCCGCGACATCTATATCCGCGAGGGTTGCTACAACTGCCACTCGCAGATGATCCGGCCGTTGCGCGCAGAAACCCTGCGCTATGGCCACTACTCGGTGGCCGGCGAGTTTGTCTACGACCACCCGTTCCAGTGGGGCAGCAAGCGCACCGGGCCGGACCTGCACCGCGTGGGCGGGCGGTACAGCGATGAATGGCATCGCATCCACCTGAACAATCCGCGCGATGTGGTGCCCGAGTCGAACATGCCGGCCTATCCCTGGCTGGAGAAAACCCCGGTCGATCCGAGCGTGATGGCACCGCGCATGAGGGCCTTGCGCACCGTGGGCGTGCCGTACACCGACGCGCAGATCGATGCGGCAGCGGCCGAGGTCAAGGGCAAGTCCGAGCAGGAGGCGCTGATTGCCTACCTGCAAGTCTTGGGCCTGGCGCTCAAATGAAGGGGCCCGGCCATGGACATCACGACCATGCGCATCGGCGCCACATTGGCATCGATGGCCTGCTTCATCGGCATCTGGGTCTGGGCCTACAGGGGCCGCAACAAGGCCCGGTTCGATGAGGCGGCCCGGCTGCCCTTCGAGCAAGATTGACCTTCACTGCAACGAGAACACCCCATGAGTGACTTCACCAGCAATTTCTGGTCGGTCTTTGTGACCACGCTGACCCTGGTCGCCATCGTCGCCTGCGCGCTGCTGCTTTGGATGGCAGGCCGCAGAAAGGTGGTGGCCCATGCCGACAACACCACCGGCCATCTCTGGGATGTGGACCTGGCGGAAATGAACAACCCCCTGCCGCGGTGGTGGGTGTGGCTGTTCCTCATGACCCTGCTCTTCGGTCTGGCCTACCTGGCGGCATTCCCCGGTCTTGGCAGCTTTGCCGGCCGGCTCGGCTGGAGCATGCAGGGCGAGTACGAGGCTGAAATGGCCAAGGCCCGGGCCAATCTGGAACCGCTGTATGCGCGCTTTGCGTCGATGACGCCGGAACAAGTGGCCGCAGACCCGCAAGCCCATGCGATGGGTGAGCGCTTGTTCATGAACAACTGTGCGCAATGCCATGGCTCGGACGCGCGCGGCAGCAAGGGTTTTCCGGACCTGACCGATGCGGACTGGCTGCATGGCGGCACGCCCGAGAAAATCCGCGAAACGCTGACGCAGGGGCGCATCGGCAACATGGCGCCGCTGGCGGCTGCGGTCGGCACCCCGGAGGATGTGCGCAACCTGTCGCACTATGTGCTGAGCCTTTCGGGCAGTCCACACGACTCGCTGCGGGCCTCGCTGGGCAAGCCGAAGTTCGTCACCTGTGCCGCTTGCCACGGCATGGACGGCAAGGGCAACCAGGCTCTGGGCGCGCCCAACCTGACAGACGACATCTGGCTGCATGGCTGGGGTGAGGCGACCATTGCCGAGATGATCAACAACGGCAAGGTCAACCAGATGCCGGCGCAGGAGCACAAGCTGACCGAGGCGCAGATCGGCGTGCTGTCGGCCTATGTCTGGGGCCTGTCGAACAAGCCCGGTGCGGCACGCTGAAGGCCAGCCCGCCGCACCGGCCCGCGTTGGCGCACAGCCCCCGAAGCAGCACCATGCAGCCCTGCGGCGAGCCGCCTGACCGCAAGCCGGGCATACCGATCACGCCGGTCGCGTCCGATGCGTCTGGTGCATCTGGTGCGTCCGATACCTCGGCGCAGGGCGAGATCGTCGCGCTGTACGAGGCGCAAAAGAAAATCCACCCGCGCTCCATCAGCGGCCGGTTTGCCCACTGGCGCCAGGGCATGGTGTGGCTCACGCAACTGGTCTTTTACGGGCTGCCCTGGCTGGACTGGGGGCAGCGCCAGATGGTGCTGTTCGACCTGGGCGCGCGGCGTTTTTACATCTTCGGGTGGGTGCTGTATCCGCAGGACTTCATCTATCTCACCGGCTTGCTGATCATCGCGGCGCTGGCACTGTTCCTGTTCACGGCGGTGGCCGGGCGGCTCTGGTGCGGCTTTGCCTGCCCGCAAACGGTCTACACCGAGATGTTCATCTGGATCGAACACCGGATCGAGGGCGACCGCAGTGCGCGGCTGCGGCTGGACAGCGCGCCCTGGACGTTCGGAAAGCTGTGCAAAAAGCTCTGCAAACATCTGCTCTGGCTGGCCGTGGCCTTGTGGACCGGCTTGAGCTTCGTCGGCTACTTTGTGCCGATTCGCACGCTGGGCGGTGAACTGCTGGCATGGCAGGGCGGCTGGCAAATCTTCTGGGTTCTTTTCTACGGCTTTGCCACCTATGGCAACGCCGGCTTCATGCGCGAGCAGGTGTGCAAGTACATGTGCCCCTACGCACGCTTTCAGAGCGCCATGTTCGACAAGGACACGCTGATCGTCGGCTACGACATCGGGCGTGGCGAACCCCGTGGCCCGCGCAGCAAGCGCCTGGATCACCAGGCCCGGGGCCTGGGCGACTGCATCGACTGCACGCTGTGCGTGCAGGTCTGCCCCGTGGGCATCGATATCCGCAAGGGCTTGCAGTACGAATGCATTGGCTGCGGCCTGTGTGTGGACGCATGCAATACCGTGATGGACAAGATGCATTACCCCCCGGGGCTGATCCGCTACTCCACACACAATGCGGTGACCCGGCACTGGAGCCGGCCGCAGATTCTGCGCCGGGTGCTGCGGCCCCGGGTCTTGATCTACGGCGCGGTGCTGCTGGCGCTGTGTGCGGCCATGCTGGCCAGCCTGGCGCTGCGCATGCCGCTGAAGGTGGACGTGCTGCACGACCGCGCAGCGCTGGCGCGCATCGTGGCCGGCGGCCGGCTGGAAAACGTCTACCGGCTGCAAATCATGAACGCGACCGAAGCAGCGCAGCGCTACCGCATCAGCGCCAGCAGTCCGGATGGTTTGCCGGGGCTGGAACTGGCCTCGGAACCCGAGGTCGACATCGCTGCCGCCCAGGCGCGCTGGGTGGCCGTGCGCTTGCAGATAGCGTATGGCTCGGCGACACCGGGCGCGCATGCGGTGGAGTTTGCCGTGCAGGCCCTGGGCGGGGAGGCCGTCCGGGTGACGGAAAAATCGGTGTTCCTGGTGCCGCGCTGAGCGGCATCTTCGAGAAATTGTTCAGGAGTTCAAGCGCCATGTCGTCAAACCCCGTCGTTGCCAGCCCCGTTGCTGCGCCCTGGTGGAAATTCGGCCATGTCTGGCTGGTGCTTGCCGGGCCTGCGATCGTGGTCGTTGCCGGCTTTGTCACGCTGTGGCTGGCGCTTTCGCGGCCCGACCCGGTGGTGGAGCCGGACTATTACCGCCTGGGCATGGAGATCAACAAGACCTTGGCCCATCCGGACAAAAGCCTGGCGCCGGCGCTCAAGGCCCGCAACCACGCGGCCACGCCGGAGCAGTCATTGCCGCCGCGCTGAAGTCCAACCCCCGGTCTGCGGCAGGCCGAACCCAAAGACAGGATTCCCCTATGTGGACGCACCGCCTGATGTGGATTGCATGGCCCGCCTTTTTGATGGCCGGGCTGCTGGAAATGCTGGTTTTCGCGCTGGTCGATCCGCAGGATCTGCACTGGTTCGGCCAACCCCTGGCGCTATCGCGGCAAGGCGTCTATACGCTGGCATTCTTTGCGTTCTGGGCGATCACGATGGCCAGCAGCGCGTTGACCACCTTGCTGGCGCTGTCGCCTTTCGAGCTCGATCGCTGCCCGGTGCCGGCCGCCGGGCGCCCGGACGGTTGCCGCAAGCCCGGCTGTTCCTGAGACGGGCGGGCGCTCTGGCGCTCGGGGTCTGCTGCCTGGGTCTGCGGCTCAGTGACAGGCCTGCTGGCTGCTGATGATGCGCCTGAGCGCATCGGCGTCGAGGATGCGCACATGGCGCTGTTTGACCTGCACGATGCCTTCTTCGACAAACTTGGAGAAAGTCCGGCTCACGGTTTCGAGCTTGAGGCCGAGGTAGCTGCCGATTTCCTCGCGCGTCATGCGCAGCACCAGCTCGAATGACGAGAACCCGCGGGCATGCAGGCGCTGCACCATGTTCAACAGGAAGACCGCGAGCCGCTCTTCCGCGCGCATGCTGCCCAGCAGCAGCATCACGCCATGCTCGCGCACGATTTCGCGGCTCATGATCTTGTGCACATGGTGCTGCAAGGGCAGGATCGCGCGCGACAGCTCTTCGATGCGATCGAACGGCATCACGCAGACCTCGGCGTCTTCCAGCGCCACCGCGTCGCAACTGTGGCGCTCGTTGACGATGCCGTCCAGGCCAATGATCTCGCCGGCCATCTGAAAGCCGGTGACCTGGTCGCGGCCATCCTCGGTGGCCACACAGGTCTTGAAAAAACCGGTGCGGATGGCGTACAGCGAGGTGAAGGATTCGCCGTTGCGAAACAGCGCCCCGCCGCGTTTGACCTTGCGGCGCACGGCCACCATTTCATCGATGCGCTGCAACTGATGCTCGCTGAGCCCGACGGGCATGCACAACTCGCGCAGATTGCAGTTGGAGCAGGCGACTTTGATGGTGAGCGGGTTCATGAGCACATGGGCCGGAATGGGAATGCCGAGCATACCGCGCCCGCCACCGGCAAGCGACCAAAAGAACCGAAAGCGCCACGCCAGCGATTGTCGGCCTTGAACCGCAGCCTCGCTTGATGCAAGTCAAGGAGCAGTCCGACGGGCTGGGGCACAGTGCAGTCCGATCGTAAGGACAACTCCCCCCATGCCCGCTGTTTCGCCTGATCTTCTGCGCCGCTTCGACGTGCCAGGGCCCCGCTACACCTCCTATCCGACGGCCGACCGTTTTGTCGAAGCCTTCGGCCAGGAGGACTATGTGCTGGCGCTCGAGCAACGCCGCTCGTGCGCGATGGCCAAGGCGCAGCCGTTGTCCTTGTATGTGCACATCCCGTTTTGCGAGTCGCTGTGCTACTACTGTGCCTGCAACAAGATCATCACCCGGCACCCGGAGCGCGCCACCGTCTATCTGCGCTACCTGGCGCGCGAGATCGCATTGCAGACCACGCACTGCGGCGTCGGTCAGGTGGTCAGTCAATTGCATCTGGGCGGCGGCACGCCCACCTTCCTGGCCGATGCCGGCCTGCGCGAACTCATGGCCATGCTCCAGCGCAGCTTTGCCTTGGCGCCGGGCGGCGAGTATTCGATCGAAGTCGATCCCCGCACCGTCGACGCCGACCGGCTGGCATGCCTGGCCGAGTTGGGCTTCAACCGGCTGAGTCTGGGTGTGCAGGATTTCGACGCCGGGGTGCAAAAGGCGGTGCACCGCGCGCAACCTGCCGAGCAGGTTTTTGCGCTGCTCCAGGCTGCGCGCGCGCAGGGCTTCGACTCGGTGAATATCGATCTGATCTATGGCCTGCCGCGCCAGACGCCCGAGTCCTTCGAGCGCACATTGGCGCAGACGGTGCAGTTGCGGCCTGAGCGCATCGCGCTGTATGCCTATGCGCACCTGCCCGAGCGCTTCAAGCCCCAGCGCCGCATCGTGTCGGCCGAGTTGCCGGCAGCAGCGGCCAAGCTGGAGATGCTCGCGCGCGCGCTCGACGCATTCATCGCCGCAGGCTATGTCTATGTCGGCATGGACCACTTCGCGCTGCCTTCAGACGCGCTGGCCGTGGCCAAGCGGCAGGGGCGGCTGCATCGCAATTTCCAGGGCTACAGCACGCAGCCGGACTGCGACCTGATCGGCCTGGGGGTTTCGGCCATTGGCCGCGTGGGCGCCAGCTACAGCCAGAACGCCAAGACGCTGGACGAGTATTACGACTTTCTGGACCAAGGGCGTCTGCCGGTGGTGCGGGGCCTGGCGCTGACGCGCGACGACCTGGTGCGGCGTGCGGCGATCATGGCCATCATGTGCCAGGGCGAGTTGCTGTTCGAGCCGATGGAGCAGGCTTGGCTGATCGATTTTCGGCAGTATTTTGCGGTCGAACTCGCGCAGCTCGAAAACCTGGCCGAGCAGGGCCTGGTGCGGATCGGGCCGGAGAGTGTGACCGTGAGCGCCACGGGCTGGTTCTTCGTGCGCGGCATTGCGATGGTTTTCGACCGCTACCTGCAAGCCGATCGCAACCGCGCCCGGTTTTCGCGCATCATCTAAGCCCTTGGCCCCGTAAATCACGGTTTCATGTGTCGTCATTTTCCATACGGAACACTAAGTGTCGTGTCACCGATCAGATGTCGTAGGCTGCGCGCAGCCATCGGAGCGCAGCGCAAGGCGCATAGCGCGGCCCATACCGAGCTGTATTGGCAAGCGATGCAACGCCGCGATGCGCTTCGATGGCCAGCGCAGACCGACAGATGATCGGTGACACGACACTCGCCCCATGCTTGCAACACTGGCCTCGACCGCCTTGCTGATGGGACTGGCTGGCGGCTCCCATTGCCTGGTCATGTGCTCGGCGCCCTGCGCGGCGTTGGTGGGCGCAAAAGGCGCAAAGGGCGCGCAGGGCACAGACAGCGCCGCGCCAGCCAGCCAAGGAGCGCAGCCTGTGCGCTGGGCCCGGTGCAGCGGGGGCGGCGGGGCCATCCGGCGCTCTGCGGCATTTCATGCCGGCCGGTTGGCCGGCTATGCCGGCGCAGGTGCGCTGGCGGCGCTGGCGCTCGACAGCCTGGCGTGGCTGACCACGCAGACCACGGCGCTGCGCCCGGTGTGGACCTTGCTGCATGTCGCGGTCATGGCCTGGGGCTTGATGATGCTGTTGCAGTCGCGCCAGCCCGCATGGGTGGAGCAGGCCGGGCGGGCGGTATGGGGCCGCGTGCGGCCGTTGGTGGCGGCGCCTGGCGGCGTCGCGCTGGCAGGTGTGCTGTGGGCCTTGATGCCTTGTGGCCTGCTGTATTCGGCCCTGCTGGTGGCGGCCTTGAGTGGCGGCGCGCTGCAAGGGGCGCTGACCATGGCCATGTTCGGTCTGGGCAGCGGCGTCTGGCTGCTGGCCGGCCCCTGGGCTTGGGGCCGGCTGAGAAACCGCCTCGACCTGATGCGGGCGCAATGGGGCACCCGGGTGGCGGGGGGCCTGCTCTGCGCGGTGGCGGCCTGGGCACTCTGGATGGGCCTGACCAGCCAGCCAGCGCTCTGGTGCCGCTGAACCTGATCGAACCGATCGGGCCTGATGGTGAACCTGTAAACCTGTGAACCGGCGATCAGGGGCCGCCGGCCGATTCAGTCCGGCCGGGTGGCGGCAAAGCTCGGGCGCAGCATCAGTTTGTCGAGCAAGCGGCCCAGGTTGGGGTATTCACCGCGCCAGGCGATCTGTGGAAAACGAAACTCCAGCCAGCCCAGCGCACAGCCGACGGCAATGTCGGACAGGCTCAGCGCGTTGCCACTGCAAAACGGCTTGTCGCCCAGACCCTGGCCCATGGATTGAAGGCCGGCGTCGATCTTGCCCAATTGGCGCTCGATCCAGGCCTGGCTGCGTTCGCTGTCCTTGCGCTGCGCCCAGACGGCTTCCAGACGGGCCAGCACGGCGGCGTCCACCACCCCGTCGGCCAGCGCTTCCCAGGTCTTGACCGCAGCGCGTGCCCGCCCCTGGGCCGGAATCAGCTGGCCCACGGGCGACAGGGTATCGAGGTATTCCACGATCACGCGCGAGTCGAACACGGCCTCGCCGCCTTCCATCACCAGGCAAGGAACCTTGCCCAGCGGGTTCGAGTCCGCGACCCGGTTGTCGTCTGCCCAGACATTCTCCGGCACGAACTGGTAGTCGAGCTTTTTCTCGGCCAACACGACACGCACCTTGCGCACGTAGGGGCTGGCAGTGGCGCCGATCAATTTCATGGGCATGGCGGTCTTTCCTGAGGCGAAGGCTGGCTGAACGATGGGAGCGATTCGGCGCCGATTCTATCGACAGCGGCCCCGCGCAGCGCCCGGGCCTGCACCTACAATCGCCCGCCATGAGCCCGTCCACCATCACCGCCCTGTCGCCACTCGACGGCCGCTACGCCAACAAACTCGTCGCACTGCGCAACATCATGAGCGAGCATGGCTACATGCACCGCCGCGTGCAGGTCGAAGTGGTCTGGTTCATCGCGCTGTCCGACGCCGGTCTTGCCGAATTCAAACCCCTGACCACCGGCGCCAGGGCTTATTTGCTGGGCTTGGTCAAGAACTTCTCCGAGGCCGATGCCGTGGCCATCAAGGAGATCGAAAAGACCACCAACCACGACGTGAAGGCCGTCGAATACTGGATCAAGAGCAAGTTCGAGGCCCGTCCCGAACTGCAAAAGGCCGCAGAGTTCCTGCACTTTGCCTGCACCAGCGAAGACATCAACAACACCAGCCACGCGCTGCAATTGCGCAGCGGGCGCGACCAGGTGGTGCTGCCCGGCCTGGACCGCATCATGCTCAAGCTGCGCGAGATGGCCCATGCCTTTGCCGACCTGCCGATGCTCAGCCGCACCCATGGCCAGACGGCCAGCCCGACCACGGTGGGCAAGGAAATGGCCAATGTGCTGGTGCGCCTGCAAACCGCCTGCGAGCGCATTGCCGCCGTCCGGATCATGGGCAAGATGAACGGTGCCGTGGGCAACTACAACGCCCACCTGTCGGCCTGGCCCGAGTTCGACTGGGAGGCTTTCAGCAAGAAGATCGTCGAAACCCCCGAACCTCTGGGCCTGGGCCTGACGTTCCAGCCCTACAGCACACAAATCGAGCCGCACGACTACATGGCCGAACTGTTCGACGCCGTGGCGCGCGCCAACACCATCCTCATCGACCTGGCGCGCGACATCTGGGGCTATGTCAGCCTGGGCTACTTCAGGCAGCGCCTGAAGGCCGGCGAGGTCGGCTCATCGACCATGCCGCACAAGGTCAACCCCATCGACTTCGAGAACGCCGAAGGCAACCTGGGCCTGGCCAATGCGCTGCTCAGGCATCTGTCGGAAAAGCTGCCCATCAGCCGCTGGCAGCGGGACCTGAGCGATAGCACCGTGCTGCGCAACATGGGCGTCGCCCTGGGCCATGCCGCGCTGGCCCAGGGCGCGCTGCTCGCCGGCCTGAACAAGCTCGAAATCGACACGCAAGCCCTGGCCGCCGACCTGGACGCCTCCTGGGAAGTGCTGGCCGAGCCGATACAGACGGCGATGCGCCGCTTTGGCGTGCCGCACGCATACGAAAAGCTCAAGGCCATCACCCGCGGCCAGAGCGTGACGGCCCAGACCCTGCACGGCCTGATCGCGGCACTGGACATCCCCCAGGCCGAAAAAGACCGCCTGCTGGCGCTGACCCCGGCCAGCTATCTGGGCAAGGCCGCCGAACTGGCGCGCCGGGTCTGACAGCGCGTGCCCATGCCATGGCCACAAATAGCCTTCACAAATAACCCCCCCCCCCCCACACACACACACACACACAATGGCCCCGGGCCTGTAGCGCATCGCCCTGCTGCGCCGTCCGCCCCCCATTTCGTATGCAGTGAATCGGCATGGCCATCAAATCCACCATCTTCAAAGCCAGCCTGCAAATCGCCGACATAGACCACGGCTACTATGCCGACCACCCGTTCACGCTGGCGCGCCACCCGAGCGAGACCGACGAGCGGATGATGGTGCGGCTGGCGGCGCTGGCGCTACAGGCGCACCAACTCCAGCGGCTGTGCCACGGCGACGCCACCCTGGCCTTTGGCGCCGGCCTGTCTGACCCGGATGATCCGGACGTGTCACTGACCGACTTCACCGGGCGCAAGCGGCTGTGGATCGAGGTCGGCCAGCCCGAGGACAAACCCCTGACCCGGGCCTGCGGCAAGGCCGATGCCGTGCTGGTCTACTGCTACCACCACGCCGCCGACATCTGGTGGCAAGGCATCGCACCCCGGCTGTCCCGGCTCGACAAGTTGCAGGTGTGGCGCATCCCCAGCGCAGCCTCCCAGGCGCTGGCACGGCTGGCCGAGCGCAGCATGCAGTTGCAAGCCACGGTGCAGGAGGGCGCCATCACGCTGAGCAGCAGCCAGGGCAGCGTGGCTGTGGAACCCGTGCGTTGGAAGTAAGGGGCCGGTGTGCCGAGGGGACGGTGCGGCCCTAGTGTCGCGTCACGGATCAGATGTCGTAGGCTGCGCGCAGCCATCGGAGCGCAGCGCAAGGCGCATCGCGCAGCCAATACCGAGCGTATTGGCAAGCGATGCAACGCCGCGATGCACTTCGATGGCCAGCGCAGACCGACAGATGATCGGTGACGCGACACTAGCGCCCGCCGACTCGCCGCCCCCCCGCTCAACCCGCCACCAGCCGCGCCTTCACCGCCCGGCCCTTGACCCGGCCCTGGTTCAGGCGCTGCGCGGCCTGGGCGCCAATGGCGCGCTCGACGGCCACATAGGTCGAAAAATCGTTCACGTCGATCTTGCCGATCTGCTCGCGGCGAAAGCCGAGCTCGCCGGTCAGCGCACCGAGCAGGTCGCCGGCGCGAATCTTCTGCTTGCGCCCGCCGAGGATTTGTATCGTGACCATTGGCGGCAGCAGCGGGCCAGCGCCCGTGGGGGTCAGCCCGGTCAGCGGAAACCAGCGCGATGCGCAGCCCTGCAACTGCTCAATCTTGCCCACCGCGCCCATTTCGTCCAGGCTTGCCAGGTTCAGCGCCAAGCCTGTGGCATCGCCCCGGCCGGTGCGGCCGATACGGTGGACATGCACCTGCGGGTCCGGGCTGACGGCCACATTGATCACCGCCGCCAGGTGGGCAATGTCCAGCCCGCGCGCGGCCACGTCGGTGGCCACCAGCACCGAGCAACTGCGGCTGGCAAACTGCACCAGCACCTGGTCGCGCTCGCGCTGCTCGAGCTCGCCATACAGGGCCAGAGCGCCAAAGCCCTGCGCCTGCAGCACGGCCAGCAGGTCGCGGCATTGCTGCCTGGTGTTGCAAAACGCGATCGCCGACTCGGGGCGGAAATGCCCGAGCAACTGCGCCACCGCAGGCAGGCGCTGGCTCTGGCCGAGCTCATACCAGCGCTGCTCGATCTTGCCTTCGGCATGGCGCGCCTGCGCCGTGATCTGCACCGGCGCACGCATGAACTGCGCGCCTATCTTGGCAACGCCTTCGGGGTAGGTGGCCGAAAACAGCAGCGTTTGGCGCGCGCCAGGGCACTGGCGCGCCAGCGTGGCGATGGCGTCGAAAAACCCCATGTCGAGCATGCGGTCCGCCTCGTCGAGCACCAGCGTGTTCAGCGCCGCCAGGCTCAGTTGCTGGCGCTGCAAGTGGTCGAGCACGCGGCCGGGCGTGCCGACCACGATATGCGCGCCATGCGCGAGGCTGAGCATCTGGCCGCGCAGCGGCACGCCGCCGCACAGGGTCACGAGCCTGGTGTTTTCTTCGGCCCGGGCCAGGCGGCGGATTTCACTGCCCACCTGCTCGGCCAACTCGCGCGTGGGGCACAGCACCAGGGCCTGCAGCGCCAAACGCCGTGGGTCGAGCTTGGCCAGCAGGGCCAACGCAAAGGCCGCCGTCTTGCCGCTGCCGGTGCGCGCCTGGGCGATCAGGTCCTGGCCCGCCAAGGCCGCCGGCAGGCAGGCCGCCTGTATCGGCGTCATCTGCCGGTAGCCCAGCCGCTGCAGGTTCGACAGCATTGCCGGGCTGAGCGCCAGCGCGCTGAAATCGGTGCCGGCAGGGTTTTCTTGGGAACTCATGGCCCGATTATCGGGCCGCGCGCCACAGCCTCCCCCGCAGCTTGTGGACAATGGCGGCATGCCCCTCATTCCGGACTTCATCGCCCCCACGCGCCACACCGACCCGGCCGACGCGCTGGCCCAGGTGCAGCGCATCTACCAGCAACAGATCGACCACCTGCGTGCCGCCATGCAGCGTTTCGTCGCCGGCGCAACGCCCACCGGCGCGGTGCGCGCCTTCTACCCGTTCGTGCGCATGCACACCACCACCGTGGCCCGTGCCGACAGCAAGCTGGCCTATGGCTTCGTCGAAGGCCCGGGGCGCTATGAAACCACGCTGACCCGGCCCGACCTGTTCGCCCGCTACTACGCGGAACAGTTTCGCCTGCTGCGCGCCAACCACGGCGTGGAACTGGAGGTGGGCACCGGCAACCATCCGATTCCGATCCATTTCTCGTTTGCCGAGCACGACCACATCGACGGCACGCTGACGCCCGAGCGCCGGATGCTGATGCGTGACATCTTCGACCTGCCGGACCTGGCCGCGATGGACGACGGCATTGCCAACGGCACCTGGCAGGCCGCCCCCGGCGAGGCGCAGCCGCTGGCGCTGTTCACCGCGCCGCGCGTGGACTATTCGCTGCACCGCCTGCGCCACTACACCGGCACGGCCCCCGAATGGTTCCAGAACTTCGTGCTGTTCACCAACTACCAGTTCTACATCGACGAATTCATACGCCTGGGCCATGCCGAAATGGCGCGCGCCGACAGCCAATACCTGGCCTTCATCGAACCGGGCAACCTGGTCACGCGCCGCGCCGGCCTGCCCGCCGAAGCCGGCGCCGCACCGGGCATCGCGCCGCCGCGCCTGCCGCAAATGCCGGCCTACCACCTGGTGCGCGAAGATGCCAGCGGCATCACCATGGTCAACATCGGCGTAGGCCCGGCCAATGCCAAGACCATCACCGACCATATCGCCGTGCTGCGGCCACATGCCTGGATGATGCTCGGCCACTGCGCCGGCCTGCGCAACAGCCAGCAACTGGGCGACTATGTGCTCGCCCACGCCTATGTGCGTGAAGACCATGTGCTCGACGAAGAACTGCCGCTGTGGGTGCCCATTCCCGCCCTGGCCGAGATCCAACTGGCCCTGCAACAAGCCGTGGCCGACATCACGCAAATCGGTGGCGCCGACCTCAAGCGCGTGATGCGCACCGGCACCGTGGCCAGCACCGACAACCGCAACTGGGAACTGCTGCCCGACAACACCCCGCAGCGCCGCTTCAGCCAAAGCCGCGCCGTGGCGCTGGACATGGAAAGCGCCACCATCGCCGCCAACGGCTTTCGCTTTCGCGTGCCCTACGGCACCTTGCTGTGCGTGAGCGACAAGCCGCTGCACGGCGAAATCAAGCTGCCCGGCATGGCCAACCACTTCTACCGCGAGCGCGTGGACCAGCACCTGCGCATCGGCATGCGCGCCATCGACATCCTGCGCAGCGGCGGCGTAGACCGCCTGCACAGCCGCAAACTGCGCAGCTTCGCCGAGGTGGCGTTCCAGTAAACCGTCCGCCATCTTCTTGACGCGACACCAGCGTGCGCGGCTTTCTGCGCGAAATCTGGCGCGCCGCCCAAGGCCGCGAGGCCGCGTTGGCGCATGTGCACTTCGTCGGCAGCGGCAGCCTGCCGTCCGTGTTGGCCGTCACCGATCTGGCGGTGGCCTCGGTCGGCGCTGCCGGCCTGGCGCCAACGATGGAAACCACCTTCCGGGGCAAGGCGCAGCGCCTGCAAGGCCCGGTGACGGTCGGCCACGCGACGATGGCGTGGGGCAGACCGGCCGCGCCGCCGGGGTCGGCGCAACCGGTGTGGTGAAACCGGCGTGCTGAACCTTGGGGACTGTGTCTTGGGGTCCGTGACGGGTCGCCCGATCACCGGCGGCCGATCGGCAACCACCGCCTGCCGACATACCATTGGCGCAGTACCGAACACCGCCCCATCCATGTACCAAGCCCTCAAACCCTCGCGCAGCAGCACGCTGGTGCTGCGCCGCCTGAACTACCATGTCCGCCACTGGGGCCCCGAGGAAAGCGCCCTGCCCCCGCTGGTGCTGCTGCACGGCTGGATGGACGTGAGCGCCTCCTACCAGTTCACGGTCGACGCCCTGCAGCAGGAGCGGCGCATCATCGCGCCCGACTGGCGCGGCTTCGGGCTGAGCGGCTGTGCGCAGGCCGATCACTACTTCTTTGCCGATTACCTGGCCGACCTGGACCTGCTGCTCGACCACCATGCCCCAGGCCAGGCCGTCGACCTGGTGGGACACAGCATGGGCGGCAACGTGGCGATGATGTACGCCGGGGTGCGGCCCGAGCGCGTGCGCCGGCTGGTCAACCTGGAAGGCTTCGGCCTGCCGGCCACGCAGCCTGCGCAAGCCCCGGCGCGCTACGCCCAATGGATCGCCGAGATCAAGCAATTGCACCAGGGCGACAAGACACTCAAGCGCTACGCCAGCGCCGCCGACGTGGCGCGACGCCTGATGAAAACCAACCCCCGGCTGGCGCAGGACAAGGCGCAATGGCTGGCGCAGCACTGGGCGCGCCCGAATGCGCAGGGGCAGTGGGAGATTTTGGGCGACCCGGCCCACAAGGTGGCCAGCGCCCAGCTTTTCCGGGTGGATGAGGCCCTGGCCCTGTACGCGCAGATCACCGCCCCGGTGCTGGCCATCGAGGCCGGCTCCGACAGCCTGGGCCAGTGGT
The DNA here is from genome assembly GCF_000015565.1 of Verminephrobacter eiseniae EF01-2. Classification (NCBI taxonomy): domain Bacteria; kingdom Pseudomonadati; phylum Pseudomonadota; class Betaproteobacteria; order Burkholderiales; family Comamonadaceae; genus Verminephrobacter; species Verminephrobacter eiseniae. The sequence continues at coordinate 1,277,292 of NC_008786.1, read as the reverse complement.
GGAACGGCCGGTACCGGCTCGACGAATACCACCAGCGCCTGACCCATGTGCGCGACTGCCGTACCGCCGTGGTGCAGGACGCCGGCCATATGCTGCACCACGACCAGCCCGCGCAAGTGGCGCAGTGCATCGAGCGGTTCCTGAACGAAGCGCACGCCGCCCGGCCATAGCCCGGCAGGTTCCGGTTTTCAAAACCGGAGCGCCCGGCCCCTGCGGCCCGTCTGCGCTCCATTTTTGCAATATACTGGCCGGCCGATTTATTTCCGTGCCGGTCTTTGACGATACATGGGGCACCATGAAGAATCACTTATTTACGACATGTTTTGTCGCGGCGGGTCTCGTTTCATTACTGACCGGCTGCGCCCAGGCACCATTGGCGTTGCAGGAGATGGGGTCGTTTCATATTGGCGGGCGTGAAGTCAGCATCAGTGGCAAACCGGTCGGCGAGATTGTTTTTACGGCAGGCGGAGTGCCGGCCAAGGTCGACCCGAATGGCATCCATCAGGTGGAACAAATGTATGTGCAGTATTTCGTTCCGGCACGGCGACGCGGACGATTGCCATTGCTGATGTGGCATGGCGGCGGTTTGACGGGGGTGACTTATGAAACCACGCCCGATGGCCGTGAAGGTTGGCTCAATTACTTCATCCGCCAGGGCTGGACGGTTTACAACTCCGATGCGGTGGAGCGGGGCCGGTCCGGCTGGGCCATGTATCCCGATATTTTTGCGGGCGAGCCCGTTTTTCCGACGAAGCCGGGGCCTTTCGAGCGTTTTCGCATTGGCGCCGGCGCCGGTTCCTATGACGAGGATGCAGGCAAAATGCGGCTGCTGCCCGGCAACCAGTTTCCGGTGGCGGCTTATGACAATTTCATCAAACAGAATGTGCCGCGCTGGACGAGCACCGATGGCGCCATCCTGCGCGCCTATGCCCAATTGGTCGACAAGCTGTGCCCGTGCATCGTGCTGGCCCATTCACAAGGCGGCCCCTTTGCGTTCAAGGCAGCGCAGGCGCAGCCTGAAAAAATCAAGGCCCTGGTTTTGATCGAACCCGCCGGCGGCGGGACGATGGCCGATGCCGCCAAACTCAGGGACACGGCCATTTTGACACTCTACGGTGATTACATCGGGCAAGATGCCCGCTGGCCAAAAATCAGGGCCAATGGCATCGGGTTTCTCGACCAGGTACGCGCTGCGGGCGGCAAGCCGGAAGTCATCGATTTACCCGACATCGGCATCAAAGGCAACTCACACATGATGATGATGGATAAAAACAACCTTCAGGTGGCGGATGTCATTCAGCAGTGGCTGGCAAATCAGGGCTTTTATCGCTGACCGGCTGATCATTGGCAAAACAGCGCACGGGCGCAGGTACTTCATGCCCTGGTTGCCGTCATTTTTGCTCTGCGGCAATGCCGGCCCGGGCCCGGGCCCGGGTTGCGGCCAGGCCGCACTGTGCGCCAGGGGGCGGGATCGGGCCATGCGATGATCACGGGTTATTTCACCGAACAGACAGGACAGGAATCATGGACGCAGAACATATCAACCTCATCGGCAACAGCCTCGCCGACCTGGCCGTGCGGACGCAAGAATTACGGAGGTATCTTTGACTACGATGCCAAATTCGAGCGTCTGAGAACCGTCGACGCAGCGCTGCAAGACCCGGCGGTCTGGAACGACCCGAAAAAGGCCCAGGCCCTGGGCAAGGAAAAAAAATCCCTCGACGACGTGGTGTCGATGCTCGACAAGCTCGGCCGCGAACTGGCCGACAACACCGAGTTGTTCGAGATGAGCAAGCAGGAAGGCGATGACGCCGGCCTGTTGGCGCTACAGGCCGAGGCCGCCCGGCTCAGGCCCGGGATCGAGCAGTTGGAATTTCGCCGCATGTTCAGCAAGGAGGCTGATGCGCTCAACTGCTTTGTCGACATCCAGGCCGGCGCTGGCGGCACCGAAGCCTGCGACTGGGCCGGCATGCTGCTGCGCCAGTACCTGCGGTACGCCGAGCGCAAGGGCTTCAAGGCCACGGTCGAAGAAGAAACACCGGGCGATGTGGCCGGCCTCAAGAGCGCCACGATCAAGGTCGAGGGCGAATACGCCTATGGCTTGCTGCGCACCGAAACCGGTGTGCACCGCCTGGTGCGCAAAAGCCCGTTCGACTCCTCGGGCGGGCGCCACACCAGCTTTGCCAGCCTGTTCGTCTACCCCGAGATCGACGACTCGATACAGATCGACATCAACCCGGCCGACGTGCGCACCGACACCTTCCGCTCCAGCGGCGCCGGCGGCCAGCACATCAACAAGACCGACTCGGCCGTGCGCCTGACGCATCTGCCCACGGGCATCGTGGTGCAGTGCCAGGACGGGCGCAGCCAGCATGGCAACCGCGACATCGCCTGGCAGCGCCTGCGCTCGCGCCTGTACGACCACGAGCGGCGCTTGCGCCAGCAAGAGCAGCAAAAGCTCGAAGACAGCAAGACCGATGTCGGCTGGGGCCACCAGATTCGCAGCTATGTGCTGGACAACAGCCGCATCAAGGACCTGCGCACCCATGTCGAAATATCGGCCACGCAGAAGGTGCTCGACGGCGACCTCGACGCCTTCATCGAAGCCGCGCTCAAGCAGGGCCTGTGATGCGCACCGAACCCATGAACACTGATTTTCCGGAGATCATCCATGTTGCAACGGCATAAGGCAGACGCCAACGGAGATGGCGCAGGCCCGGCCATCACCATCCGCCGCGAGGACTACAGCGCCCCGGCCTTCTGGATCGACAGCGTCGATCTGACCTTCGACCTGGACCCGAACAAGACCCGCGTGCTCAACCGCATGACGCTGCGCCGCAACCCCGGCGTGGCCGCGCAGCCGCTCAAGCTCGACGGCCAGGATCTGAACCTGGCGCGCGTGCTGCTCGACGGCCAGTGCACCTCGTTCAAGATGGAAGGCCAGCGCCTGGTGCTCAACCACCTGCCGAGCGTCGAAGAACATGGCACGGCGCCCTTCGCGCTGGAGATTTTCACCACCTGCTGCCCGGCCAGGAACACGCAGCTGATGGGCCTGTATCTGAGCCAGGGCAGTTTCTTTACCCAATGCGAGGCCGAGGGCTTCAGGCGCATCACCTACTTTCTCGATCGCCCCGACGTGATGGCCAGCTACAGCGTCACGCTGCGCGCCGACAAGGCGCTGTACCCGGTGCTGCTGTCCAACGGCAACCTGGTGGCCAGCGGCGCGCTGGAAGACGGCCGCCACTTCGCCAAGTGGGTCGATCCGCACAAAAAACCCTGCTATCTGTTCGCGCTGGTTGCCGGCAACCTGGTGGCGCGCGAGCAAAAAATCCGCAGTCGTTCGGGCCGCGAGCATCTGCTGCAGGTCTATGTGCGCCCGGGCGACCTGGACAAGACCGAGCACGCACTGCAGGCGCTGGTGCACAGCGTGGCCTGGGACGAGGCGCGCTTCGGCCTGCCGCTGGATCTGGAACGCTTCATGATCGTTGCCACCAGCGACTTCAACATGGGCGCGATGGAGAACAAGGGCCTGAACATCTTCAACACCAAATATGTTCTGGCCAGCGAGGCCACGGCCACCGACAGCGACTTTGCCAACATCGAGAGCGTGGTCGGCCACGAGTACTTCCACAACTGGACCGGCAACCGCGTCACCTGCCGCGACTGGTTCCAGTTGAGCCTGAAAGAGGGCCTGACGGTGTTTCGCGACCAGGAGTTCAGCCAAGACCTGGCGGACAGCCCCTCGGCCCGCGCCGTCAAACGCATCGAGGACGTGCGCGTGCTGCGCACCACGCAGTTCCCCGAAGACGCCGGCCCCATGGCCCACCCGGTGCGGCCCGACAGCTACATCGAGATCAACAACTTCTACACCGTCACCATTTACGAAAAAGGCGCCGAACTGGTGCGCATGATGCACACGCTGGTCGGGCGCGCAGGCTTTGCGCGCGGCATGAAGCTGTACTTCGAGCGCCACGACGGCCAGGCCGTGACCTGCGACGATTTCGCCCAGGCGATTGCCGACGCCAACCCGGCCAGCGACCTGGCACGGCTGCTGCCGCAGTTCAAGCGCTGGTACAGCCAGGCCGGCACGCCCTGCGTGCACGCCAGCGGCAGCTACGACGCGGCCAGCGGCAGCTACACGCTCACGCTCAGGCAAAGCTGCGCGCCCACGCCCGATCAGGCCGACAAGCAGCCTTTCGTGATCCCCGTGGAACTGGGCCTGCTCAGCGCCAGCGGCGCCGCCCTGCCCTTGCACCTGGCCGGCGCAGACAGCACAGACAGCGCACCGGCGAGCGCGCCGACCTCGCGCCTGGTGGTGCTCACCGAAGCCGAGCAGACGCTGACCTTCACCGGCCTGGGCAGCGCGCCCGTGCCATCGCTGCTGCGCAACTTCAGCGCGCCCGTGGTGCTGGACATCGAGACCACCGATGACCAGTTGCTGACGCTGCTGGAGCACGATACGGACGCCTTCAACCGCTGGGAGGCCGGCCAGCGCCTGATGCTCCGCTGCGCGATCGATGCGATAGCCGACGGCGCAAATGAGGCCGGCGCCAGCAGCCATATCGGCCATATCGGCCATAAAGTCTTGAGCGCGGATTTGATCCAGGCCATGCGCAGCGTGCTGCGCCACCCGACGCTGGCCCCGGCCTTCAAGGAGTTGGTGCTGACCCTGCCCTCGGAGAGCTACATCGCCGAGCAACTCGATGTGGTCGACCCGCAGCGCATCCACGCCGTGCGCCAAGCCATGCACGAACAGTTGGCGCTGTCGCTGCATTCGGACTGGGCCTGGGCCTGGGAGCAGCACCAGGACAGCGACCGCTACCGCCCGGACGCGCCATCTGCGGGCCGCCGCGCGCTGAGCGGCCTGGCGCTGCACATGCTGTGCTGCGCCGCCCGGCACCAGGGCGCTCCACTCTGGCCCGGCAAGGCTTACCAGCGCCTGAAGTCGGCCGCCAACATGACCGAGCGCCTGAACGCGCTGTCTGCGCTGGTGGCCAACGGCAGCGAACTGGCAGCGCCGGCCTTGGCACGCTTTCATGCGCTGTTCAAAGACGAGCCGCTGGTCATCGACAAGTGGTTTGCGCTACAGGCCGGCACGCCCGATCGCGCCGGCAACCGGCTGTCCGCCGTGCGCCAGCTGATGCAGCACCCGGACTTCAGCCTGAAGAACCCGAACCGCGCGCGCAGCGTGATCTTCAGCTACTGCTGCGCCAACCCCAGCGCCTTCCACCGCGCCGACGCGGCCGGCTATGTGTTCTGGAGCGAGCGCGTGATCGAGCTCGATGCGCTCAACCCCCAGGTGGCCGCGCGCCTGGCCCGGGCGCTGGAGCGCTGGAAGAAACTGGCGCAGCCTTGGCGCAGCGCCGCGCGCGAAGCCATCGCCCGCGTTGCCGCCAAGCCCGAACTGTCCAGCGACGTGCGCGAGGTGGTCAACCGGGCGCTGGCCGACTGATCGAGGCGCTGCGCGATCGACGCGGCGCCGCGCCGAACATTCGCCCATCGAGCGCCACCATAAAGAGGCATCACCATGGCAACCAGCATCAGCCTGACCCGCTACCTCGTCGAGCAACAACGGGCCGGCGGCCTGATACCGGCGCAGTTGCGCCTGCTGCTCGAAGTGGTGGCCCGCGCCTGCAAGAGCATCAGCCACGCAGTGAGCAAAGGCGCTCTGGGCGATGTGCTGGGCACGGCCGGCAGCGAGAACGTGCAGGGCGAGGTGCAGAAAAAGCTCGACATCATTGCCAACGGGGTGCTGATCGAGGCCAACGAATGGGGCGGCCACCTGGCGGCCATGGCGTCCGAAGAAATGGACGGCATCTACCTGGTGCCCCACCGCTACCCGCAAGGCGAATACCTGCTGCTGTTCGACCCCCTGGACGGCTCCAGCAACATCGACGTGAACGTCAGCATCGGCACCATCTTCAGCGTGCTCAGAAAGCCCGACGGCGAGCGCCGCGTCGAAGAGACCGACTTCCTGCAACCCGGCACCCGCCAGGTCGCCGCCGGCTACTGCATCTACGGCCCGCAGACCATGCTGGCATTGACCGTGGGCGCTGGCGTGGCGCTGTTCACGCTGGACCGCGAACAAGGCTCGTTCGTGCTGACGCAAGAGAACCTGCGCATCCCCGAAGAGACCCGGGAATTCGCCATCAACATGAGCAACATGCGCCACTGGGCTGCACCCGTCAAACGCTACATCGACGAATGCCTGCAAGGCCGCAGCGGCCCGCGCGGCAAGGACTTCAACATGCGCTGGGTCGCCAGCATGGTGGCCGACATGCACCGCATCCTCAGCCGCGGCGGCGTTTTCCTGTACCCCTGGGACCGGCGCGAACCCCACAAGCCCGGCAAGCTGCGCCTGCTGTACGAGGCCAACCCCATGGGCTGGCTGGTCGAGCAGGCCGGCGGCGCCGCCAGCAACGGCCGGCAACGCATCCTGGAGATACAGCCGACCCACTTGCACGAGCGCGTCAGCGTGATCCTGGGCTCGAAAAATGAAGTCGAGCGCGTGGCGCTCTACCACGGCGCGCGATGAACTACAATCGAGGGCTTTTTCGCCAATAGCGTCGCCCGATCGCAACCCCAGCGACACCCATTCGAGTAATAGTCAGTCACCACCGCACAGGCGCACGGGCGCGCAGGCCTGCGGATGTGCCAACATGGACTGCCAGCGCCGGGCGACCGTAACCATCCGGAGAACCCAGTGCTTTTGTCTCTACAGGGAAGTTTCCCGCCCGCCATCCTGGCGCTCGCAGACGGCACGGTCTTCGTCGGCCATTCGATTGGTGCCACCGGCACCACGGTCGCAGAAATGGTGTTCAACACCGCCATCACCGGCTACCAGGAAATCCTCACCGACCCGAGCTACTGCCAGCAGATCGTGACATTCACGTACCCGCACATCGGCAACTGCGGCGTCAATGAGGAGGACGTCGAATCCGACCAGATCCACGCCGCCGGCCTGGTCATCAAGAACCTGCCGCCGCTGGCCAGCAACTTTCGCGCGACGGCCACGCTGGCGCAATACCTGGTGCGCGGGCAGACCGTCGCCATTGCCAATGTCGACACCCGCCAACTGACCCGCCTGCTGCGCAGCCGGGGCGCGCAAAACGGCGCCATCATCGGCCTGGCCGCAGGCCAGCAGGTCACGCCAGCGCGCATCGACGAGGCCATCGCCTTGGCCCGGGCAGCGCCCGACATGGCCGGTCGCGACCTGGCCCGGGTGGTGAGCACCGCAACGCGCTACCCATGGACGCAGACCGGGTGGCGGCTCGGCAGCGGCCATGGCCAGCTCGCGCAAGCGCGGTTTCATGTGGTGGCCTATGACTTTGGCGTGAAGAAAACCCTTCTGCGCATGTTGGCCGAGCGCGGCTGCCGGCTCACCGTGGTGCCGGCACAAACGCCTGCCGACCAGGTGCTGGCGCTGCGGCCCGATGGGGTCTTCCTGTCCAACGGCCCGGGCGACCCGGCGCCTTGCGACTACGCCATCGCGGCCACGCAGCAACTCATCGCCAGCGGCCTGCCCATGTTCGGCGTCTGCCTGGGCCACCAGATCATGGCCCTGGCCTCGGGCGCCCGGACCTTCAAGATGGACCACGGCCACCATGGCGCCAACCACCCGGTGCAAGACCTGGACACCGGCCGCGTCAGCATCACCAGCCAAAACCACGGCTTTGCGGTGGCGCCGGACTCGCTGCCGGCCTGTCTGCGCGCCACGCATATCAGCCTGTTCGACGGCACGCTGCAAGGACTGGAACGCACCGACCGGCCCGCGTTCTGCTTTCAGGGCCACCCCGAGGCCTCGCCCGGCCCGCACGATATCGCCTACCTGTTCGACCGCTTCACCGCGCTGATGGAGAACGCATGATGCCCAAGCGCACCGACCTCGAATCGATCCTCATCATTGGCGCCGGCCCGATCATCATCGGCCAGGCCTGCGAATTCGACTACTCCGGCGTACAAGCCTGCAAGGCCCTGCGCGAAGAGGGCTACCGCGTCATCCTGATCAACAGCAACCCGGCCACGATCATGACCGACCCGGCCACGGCCGATGTGACCTATATCGAGCCCATCACCTGGCAGACGATCGAAAAGATCATCGCCAAAGAGCGCCCCGACGCCATCTTGCCCACCATGGGCGGTCAGACCGCGCTCAATTGCGCGTTGGACCTGTGGCACAACGGCGTGCTCGACAAGTACCGGGTCGAGTTGATCGGCGCCACGCCCGAGGCCATCGACAAGGCCGAAGACCGCCTGAAGTTCAAGGACGCGATGACCCGGATCGGCCTGGGCTCTGCGCGCTCGGGCATAGCCCACAGCATGGAGCAGGCCTGGGCGGTGCAAAAAGACCTGGGCTTTCCCGCCGTGATCCGCCCGAGCTTCACGCTCGGCGGCACCGGCGGCGGCATCGCCTACAACCCGGAAGAGTTCGAGACCATCTGCAAGCGCGGCCTGCAAGCCTCGCCGACCAACGAGCTGCTGATCGAAGAATCGCTGCTCGGCTGGAAGGAATACGAGATGGAAGTGGTGCGCGACAAGGCCGACAACTGCATCATCATCTGCTCCATCGAGAACCTGGACCCGATGGGCGTGCACACCGGCGACTCGATCACCGTCGCGCCTGCGCAGACGCTGACCGACAAGGAATACCAGATCATGCGCAACGCCTCGCTGGCGGTGCTGCGCGAGATCGGCGTCGACACCGGGGGCGCGAACGTGCAGTTCGCGGTGAACCCCGAGGACGGCCGCATGATCGTCATCGAGATGAACCCGCGGGTCTCGCGCTCGTCCGCGCTGGCCTCCAAGGCCACGGGCTTTCCGATTGCCAAGGTGGCGGCCAAACTGGCCGTCGGCTACACGCTGGCCGAACTGCGCAACGACATCACCGGTGGCGCGACGCCGGCATCGTTCGAGCCCTCGATCGACTACGTGGTCACCAAGATCCCGCGTTTCGCGTTCGAGAAATTCCCCACCGCCGACAGCCGCCTGACCACGCAGATGAAGTCCGTGGGCGAGGTGATGGCCATGGGCCGCAGTTTCCAGGAATCGTTCCAGAAAGCCCTGCGCGGCCTGGAAGTGGGCGTGGACGGCATGAACGAAAAAACCCAGGACCGCGAAGTGCTCGAAAAGGAATTGGGCGAGCCTGGCCCCGAGCGCATCTGGTATGTCGGCGATGCGTTCGCGATGGGCCTGTCGGTCGATGAGGTGCATGGCCTGACCCGCATCGACAAGTGGTTCCTGGCGCAGATCGAAGAGATCGTGAAAATCGAGCTCGAACTCGACCAACTGACCATCGAACAGGGCGACGCCGCGCTGGCGGCGCTGACTGCCGGCACGCTGCGCGCGCTCAAGCAAAAGGGCTTTTCCGACCGCCGCCTGGCCAAGTTGCTCAAGACCGGCGAAAAAGCCGTGCGCCAAGCGCGCCACGCACTCAACGTGCGCCCGGTGTACAAGCGCGTGGACACCTGCGCCGCAGAATTTGCCACCAACACCGCCTACCTGTACTCGACCTATGAGAACGAGTGCGAGGCCGAACCGAGCCAGAAGAAAAAGATCATGGTGCTCGGCGGCGGCCCGAACCGCATCGGCCAGGGCATAGAGTTCGACTACTGCTGCGTGCACGCCGCGCTGGCGCTGCGCGAGGATGGGTTTGAGACCATCATGGTCAATTGCAACCCGGAAACCGTCTCCACCGACTACGACATCTCCGACCGCCTGTACTTCGAGCCGCTGACGCTCGAAGACATGCTCGAAATCGTGGACAAGGAAAAACCCGACGGCGTGATCGTGCAATACGGCGGCCAGACGCCGCTGAAACTGGCCTTGGGCCTGGCCGCCGAAGGCGTGCCCATCATCGGCACCAGCCCCGACATGATCGACGCGGCCGAAGACCGCGAACGCTTCCAGAAACTGCTGGGCGACCTGGGTCTGCGCCAGCCGCCCAACGCCACGGCCCGCACCGAAGCCCAGGCGCTGGAAAAAGCCGCCAGCCTGGGCTACCCGCTGGTGGTGCGCCCCAGCTATGTGCTCGGTGGCCGGGCGATGGAGATCGTGCACGAGCAGCGCGACCTCGAGCGCTACATGCGCGAAGCCGTCAAGGTGAGCAACGACTCGCCGGTGCTGCTCGACCGCTTCCTGAACGACGCCATCGAATGCGATGTCGATTGCCTGCGCGACCTCCAGGGCCAGACCTTCATCGGCGGCGTGATGGAGCATATCGAGCAAGCCGGCGTGCACTCGGGCGACTCGGCCTGCTCGCTGCCCCCGTACTACCTGTCCGGGGCGACGGTGGACGAACTCAAGCGCCAGAGCGCCGCCATGGCCAAGGGCCTGAACGTGGTCGGATTGATGAACGTGCAATTCGCCATCCAGGAAGTGAACGGCCAGGACGTGATCTACGTGCTGGAGGTCAACCCCCGCGCCTCGCGCACCGTGCCCTTCGTCTCCAAGGCCACGGGCATCCCGCTGGCCAAGGTGGCCGCGCGCTGCATGGCCGGCCAGTCGCTGGCCGCGCAGGGCATCACCCGGGAGGTCACGCCGCCCTACTTCAGCGTCAAGGAGGCCGTGTTCCCGTTCGTCAAATTCCCCGGCGTAGACACCATCCTCGGCCCCGAGATGAAGTCCACCGGGGAGGTGATGGGCGTGGGCAAGACCTTTGGCGCAGCCTTCGTCAAGAGCCAGCTCGGCGCAGGCACCAAGCTGCCCACTGCGGGCAAGGTGTTCCTCACCGTGAAGAACAGCGACAAGCCGCGCGCGGTGGACATCGCCGGCCAACTGGTCGCGCTCGGCTTCGAACTGCTGGCCACCAAGGGCACGGCAGCGGCCATCGAAGCAGCGGGCGTGCCGGTCAAGGTGGTCCACAAGGTCACCGAAGGCCGCCCGCATATCGTGGACATGATCAAGGACAACCAGATCGTGCTGGTAATCAACACGGTGGAAGAGCGCCGCAATGCCATCGCCGATTCACGCGCCATCCGCACCTCCTCGCTGCTGGCCCGCGTGACCACATTTACCACCATCTTCGGCGCCGAAGCCGCCGTCGAAGGCATGCAGCACCTGGACCAGCTCGACGTGTATTCGGTGCAGCAATTGCACGCACAGTTGCTGGTCTGCGCCCCGGCAAAAGCGGCATAATCTGCGCCTGACCCCGAATACCGCCGCGCGGCAACCGTGCGGCGGTTTGCTTTTTGCATCCCGCGGATGCAAACGTCTTGGCACTGCTGTTGTCTTGACCCATGGAGATTGACAAGAATGACCACCATCCCGATTACCAAGCGCGGCGCCGAGAAACTCAAGCAAGAGCTGCACCACCTCAAGACCGTGGAGCGCCCGTCCGTGATCACGGCGATCGCCGAAGCGCGCGCACAAGGCGACCTGAGTGAAAACGCCGACTACGACGCGGCCAAAGACCGCCAAGGCTTCGTCGAAGGGCGCATCCAGGAGATCGAGGGAAAACTCTCCGTGGCGCAAGTGATCGATCCGGGCGAAGTCGACGGCGGCGGCAAGGTGGTCTTTGGCGCCACGGTGCAACTCGAAGACGAAGAATCCGGCGACACGGTGACCTACCAGATCGTGGGCGAGGACGAGGCCGACCTCAAGCAGGGCCTGATCAACATCTCCAGCCCCATCGCGCGCGCACTGATCGGCAAGGAAGAAGGCGACACCGCCGAAGTGCAAGCGCCCAGCGGCATCCGGCGCTACGAAGTGGTGGCGGTCAGCTACCGGTGAGCAGCAGGCAACGCGACGGCCCGGAGACATGCTCGAACGCCTTCCCGCCCTGGTGGCAGCCCTGTGGTGGGGCAGCCTGAGCACCATCGGCCCTGTGGTGGTGCCGCTGCTGTTTGCCCAGTTGCCGTCGCCAGCGCTGGCCGGCCAAATGGCGGCCCGGCTGTTTGCTGCGCAGACTTGGGTGGCGCTGGCCTGCGGCCTGGTGCTGCTGCTGGCATCCAGACCCCGACATGCGCCGCAACAGCCCCCGTGGGCCAACGCAGCCATGGTGTTCATCCTGAGCGGCATGCTGCTGGCATTGCTGAGCCAGTTCGGCGTAGCGCCACGCATCATGGCCCGGCAAGACCTGCGCCTGTGGCACAGCCTGGGCACGGCGATGTACGCGCTGCAATGGTGCTGCGCGCTGGCCGTGCTGTGGCAAACGCTGCGCCATGATCCGCAGCCCGGGGCGCTTGGCCGATGAGCCAGCCATCCGGGGCAAGTGCTGCAAGGCAATGCCGGCGCGCTGCGCCGGTACCGGCGTGCGGGTTTTGTCGACGACCAGTTCCACCCGGCCTTGTGGGCCGCGCGCAGTCTTTGCAGCAATACCTGTGGCGGCGACGCCCCGTTTTCCGATGCCCGCCACTGCGCGACAATGCAACATGCCTGTGACGCCCTCTCTTTCCCCCCTGTTGCAGGTCCGGGACCTGTCCAAGCGTTACGCCAATGCCGATGTCGTCAAGGACTTGTCTTTTGACATCGCGCCGGGCGAATGCCTGGGTGTCATAGGCCCCAACGGCGCCGGCAAAACCACCACCATCCGCATGTGCCTGGGGCTTGCCGCGCCGGACGGCGGCAGCATCCACGCCATGGACCTGCAGATGCCGCGCGATGCCTTGGCCATCAAGGCCCGGTGGGGCGTGGTGAGCCAGATGGACACGCTGGACCCGGACTTCAGTTGCGCCGAGAACCTGCTGGTGTATGGCCGCTACTTTGGCATGCGGGACGCGCAGATCGAGGCGCGCATTCCATCGCTGCTGGAGTTTGCCTCGCTGTCGCACAAAGCCGATGTCCGCCCGGGCGAATTGTCGGGCGGCATGAAGCGGCGGCTCTCGCTGGCACGCGCATTGGTCAACGATCCCCAACTGTTGCTGCTGGACGAACCCACCACCGGTCTGGACCCGCAGGCCCGCCACCTGATGTGGGAGCGTTTGCAATTGCTGTTGCAGCAGGGCAAATCGATTTTGCTGACCACCCACTTCATGGACGAGGCCGAGCGCCTGTGTACGCGCCTGCTGGTGCTGGACCACGGCAAGAAAATCGCCGAAGGCAAGCCGCGCGACCTGATCGCCCGGCATCTGGAGCCTGAAGTGGTGGAGGTGTATGGCATAGGCGCGCTGGCGCTGCCGGATGGCCCCTTGCGCGCCCTGGCCTCGCGCGTGGAGGTAAGCGGCGAGACGGTGTTTTTCTACACCGACCATGCCGCCGCGCTGCTGCACGCGCTGGGTGAGCAGCCCCACCTGCACACCCTGCATCGGCCCGCCAATCTGGAGGACCTTTTCCTCAAACTGACAGGACGCCAAATCCGGGAGGACGCATGAACCATCGTTTTCCCCCATTTCCCGGGATGACGCCATGACCACCCTGAGCACCCCTGCAAAACCCACGCTGCAACCAGGCATCTGGCGCGCACCCATCCTGTCGCTGCGCTTTTGGCCAGTGTTTCAGCGCAACCTGCTGGTCTGGCGCAAACTGGCCATTCCCAGTCTGGTGGGCAACATCGCCGAGCCGCTGATGTGGTTGGTGGCCTTTGGCTACGGCATGGGGGCATTGGTCGGGCACGTCAATGTGGTCGGTGCGCAAGGCGCGCAGCAGGTGCCCTACATCCTGTTCCTGGCCAGCGGCGCCATCTGCATGAGCGCGATGCAGGCGGCGTCGTTCGAGGCGCTGTACTCCGCGTTCTCGCGCATGCATGTGCAAAAGACCTGGGACAGCATCCTGAACGCCCCCGTGGGGCTGGACGACATCGTGCTGGCCGAGATGTTGTGGGCCGCCTTCAAGTCGCTGTTTACCGTCACCGCCATTCTTGGCGTGATGCTGGCGTTGCAGATCAGCCATTCACCGAAGCTGTTGCTGGCATGGCCCATCCTGTTGGGCGTGGGCATCACCTTCAGTTGCATCGCACTGGTGTTCAACGCGCTGGCCAAGGGCTACGATTTTTTCACCTACTACTTCACGCTGTTTCTCACCCCGATGATGTTCCTGAGCGGCGTGTTTTTCCCGCTGGAACAACTGCCCCGGATGCTGCAAGCGGCCGCCAGTTGGCTGCCGCTGTCCAATGCCGTGGCGCTGGTGCGCCCCTTGTTCATGGACCAATGGCCGCAGGACGCGGCGCGCCATGCGCTGGTGCTGCTGGTCTACACCGTGGCGGCGTTCTGGCTGGCGTTGGCACTGACGCGCAAGCGCTTTCAGCGGTAGTTGCCCGCAGCGTTGCGCAGGCGTGCTGCTTGTGCGGCTGTGCGGCGTAGCCTTGCACCACGCAGTTTGCATCACGCAGCGGCTGTCGTTCCTGCCACCGCATTCACCTGAACTCAATCCGCTGGAGCACCTCTGGGATGGGCTGCGAAAAAAGCATTTCCGCAAGCGCGTCTTCGACAGCATCGATGCCCTCGAAGACCATCCTGTCGTAGCGTTGCGCGATCTCGAAACGCCCCCGAGCGCGGCAAAATCATTCGACATCGCCACCTGACATGCTGCCCCTTGAGAAAAGAAACGTCAGAGTTTTTCAAAACCGATGTCCTCGATGATTTTTCTCCAGCGCTCGTTCTGGCTGGCGACGAGTTTGCCGAAGTCGGTTCGGGACATCGGAGCAGGAATCGCCCCCAGTTTCTCGATGGCGGCGATCACTTCGGGATCGGTGAGCGCCTGGCGCACTGTGGCATTGAGCCGATCGAGAATCCTGGGCGCCGTGCCTGCGGGCGCCCCCAGGCCGAACCACGAGGGGTTGTTCATTGCCGGCAGTCCGGCTTGCGCATAGGTCGGCACCTGCGCCAGCAGTTTGAGCCGCTGCCTGGCCGCTACCGCCAAGGGTCGGATCTGCCCCGACTGTATGAGACCGGCGGACGATGGAATGTTGTCGAACACCAGGCTGACCTGCCCCGCGATCAAATCTGCCAGCGCCGGCCCCAGTCCTTTGTAAGGCACATGCAGCATTTGCGTGCCCGTCAGATGCTCGAACAGCTCGCCATTGATGTGGCTAAGCCCGCCGTTGCCGGAGGATCCGAAGGCATACCTGCCGGGATGGGCTTTGAGTGCTTGCACCAGTCCCTGCAGATCCGTGGCTGGAAAACCCGGGTTGATGACGAGCACGTTGGGCACATCGGCAATATTGCTGATCGGCGCGAAGTCCTCGACGGGGTCGTAAGCCATCTTGGCGTAGACGTTCGGGTTCACCGCATGAGAGCTTTCCACCACCATCACCAGTGTGTAGCCATCAGCCGGCTGCCTGGCTGCGTATGCAGAGCCCACCGCCCCACCGGCGCCGGGCCGATTCTCCACGACGAACGGCTGTTTCGAAATGGCCCCCAGCCGGGTGGCGACGATGCGGGCCAGCAGGTCTGTCGTGCCGCCTGGCGCGTAGGGGACGATGAGCTTCACGGGCCGGTCCGGGTAGCCCCGTGCGTAGGCTGGCAGCACAGTTGCGCCGCAGGTCAGGCCCAGCGCCATGAGGGTTCTTCTGTTCATGCGTCGGCCCTGGTTTCTGGTGGATCCGATATCGACTGCGGTTGCGGCCAGACTGGCTGGCGCTTTTCGCAGAACGCAGCGACCCCTTCGCGCCCGTCCCCGGAGGTGGCGATCGCGCAGAAAGTTTCCACGGCTGCGGCGACACCGCGACGGGTGTCGTTGTCGATGGCGCGCAGGAATGCCATGCGCCCGATCCTCATGGCACTCGGCGCCTTGCCGGCCAGCCGTTGCGCAATGGAGCGGGCCTCCTGCAGCACCAGATCGTCATCGACCACGCGGCTGACGATTCCAAGGCCCATGGCCTCGGCGGCGCCGAAGCTCCGGCCAGTGAACAAAAGATCGAAAGCCCGGTGGCGACCAACGATGCGCGGCAGGTGGGTGAAGTGGATTGCGGGGAGCAAGCCGACATCGATCTCCGGATAGCCGAACGTGGCCGAGCGACCGGCAACGAGCATGTCGCAGGAGATGGCCAGCGTCATCCCGCCGCCGCGGGCCGCTCCGGCCACTGCGGCAATGCTGGGCTTTCCAAGCCTGAACTGCGCATCGCACAGCGCGGTGTAGAGTTTGTCCAGCAGCGCATGGATTTTTTCCGGCGGCGCTGCGTTCAGCGCCTGAAGATCGAGCCCGGCACAAAAGCGGCGCGGCACGGCACTGGCAAGGACCACGGCACGCACGCCGGCGTCGGCTGCGGCGCGCTGCAAGGCATCGAGCAATTGGCCCACCATCTCTTCGGTCAATGCGTTCACCGGCGGGTGTTCCAGCGTGATCTCGGCCACTGCTGCGTGGACTTGGTACCTGACTGCGGACATGGACGATTCCTTCTGAAATGACGTTCGCGCGCCCTCGGGCAGCCAGTCTGCACGACCCGGGCGCGCTTGCAGATCGCGATCGCGGCAGCGCTGCAACCCTGCCCGCGCAGGGTCTGAGCGGTGTGCCGGCCCGGCAACGGTGCAGCGCGGGTAGCTTGCCACGCCGCTCGCTGAAAGTGAAAGCGCGCCGGCGCGTCCATGTTCTGCCCCTTGCCGAGTATCGGGCGACTGGTTTCTGCGACCCATTTGCGCGCTGCCGTCTGCGGGTGACGGCCAGCGACCTCGCCCGAGCCACCCGGCCCGAAGGGTACGATGGTCTGGATTCATCGGTCGTGGACGACGCGCGGCGTCATGAGAAACTGCGCCCACCGCGCCGCGCCCACCGTAGCCGAAGGCAAAGGCAACTCCAGTGAGCGACCAGCCCGACCCACGCGAAAGACCTGCACCGATGCCCGCCCTGACCATCCGCATGCATGCCAACGACAACGTCGCCATCGTGGCCAACGATGGCGGTCTGCCCGCAGGCACGGTGCTGCCCGAAGGTGTTGCGGGTGCCGGCATCACCTTGCGCGAGCCATTGCCCCAGGGGCACAAACTGGCGCTGCAAGACATTGCCGAAGGGGCCGCAGTGCGCCGCTACGGCGTCACCATCGGCTACGCACTCGCGCCCATTGCCGCCGGCAGTTGGGTGCACGAGCGCCGGCTGCGAATGCCCTTGGCCCGCGCGCTGCAAGACCTGCCGCTGGCCACGGGGCACGCGCCGCCGCCCGAGCCCCTGACCGGCTACACCTTCGAGGGCTACCGCAACGCCGACGGCTCGGTCGGCACGCGCAACATCCTGGCCATCACCACCACCGTGCAATGCGTGGCCGGTGTGGTGGCCCTGGCGGTGCGCCGCATACAGACCGAACTGCTGCCCCTGTACCCCCATGTGGACGATGTGATCGGCCTGGAGCACAGCCATGGCTGCGGGGTGGCCATCGACGCGCCCGAGGCCATCATCCCCATCCGCACGCTGCGCAACATCAGCCTGAACCCGAACTTTGGCGGCGAGGTGATGGTGGTCAGCCTGGGGTGCGAGAAGTTGCAGCCCGAGCGTTTGCTGCCCCCAGGCAGTTTTCCGATCACCGATGGGCGTGACCCGGCCCTGGGCCCCGAGACCATCTGCCTGCAATCCGATGCCCATCCGGGCCTGGTGGCCATGATCGAGCACATCGTGCACAGCGCCCGCCCGCATCTGGAACGCCTGAACGCCCGCCGCCGCCAGACCCTGCCCGCCAGCGAACTGGTGCTGGGGGTGCAGTGCGGCGGCAGCGACGCATTCTCGGGCGTCACCGCCAACCCCGCCGTGGGCTTTTGCAGCGACCTGCTGGTGCGTGCCGGGGCCACGGTGATGTTCAGCGAAAACACCGAGGTGCGCGATGCCGTCGAGCAACTCACCCGCCGCGCCGCCACGCCGGCGGTGGCCGAGGCCATCGTGCGCGAGCTCGGCTGGTACGACCGCTATCTGGAGCGCGGCCATGTCGACCGCGCGGCCAACACCACGCCGGGCAACCAGGCCGGCGGCCTGTCCAACATTGTCGAAAAGGCCATGGGCTCGATCATCAAGAGCGGCACCGCCCCGATCTCGCATGTGCTGGCCCCAGGCGAAAAGTTGCGCCCGAACCAGCGCGGCCTGGTCTATGCGGCCACGCCCGCCAGCGACTTCATCTGCGGCACGCTGCAACTGGCTGCGGGCATGAACCTGCATGTCTTTACCACCGGCCGGGGCACCCCCTATGGCCTGGCCGAATGCCCGGTGGTCAAAGTGGCCACGCGCTCCGACCTGGCCCGCCGTTGGCATGATCTGATGGACCTGAACGCCGGCAAGATCGCTGACGGCCAGGCCAGCATCGAGACCCTGGGCTGGGAGTTGTTCCACCTGCTGCTCGACGTGGCCAGTGGCCGCAAGAAGACCTGGGCCGAGCGGTGGAAGCTGCACAACGCGCTGGTGCTGTTCAACCCGGCGCCGGTCACCTGATGCCATCTCCCAATCGTTCGCGAACGGCCACCGCTTTCGCACCGAAGACGACGGCGTTCCCGGCCAGGTGCATCTGCAACTGCACCTGCAACTGAGCGCCGACAACGCCCTGCACATGGCCTGGAGCGCCCACGCCTTGGACGCGCCCACCGTGGTCAACATCACCGGTCATGCGTTTTGCAATCTGGCCGGCGCGGGCAGCAACCATGGCCATTTCCTGCAACTGCCTGCCAGCCGCTATCTGCCGCTGGCAGCCGACATCTGCCGCCAGCGGCGTGCTGGCCAATGTGCAAGGCACGCCGTTGGACTGGCGGCAACCCCGCCGGGTGGGCGACGCAGTGGCCCAGCCCTTCGATCGATGGCGCATGGCAGGCGGGCTGGACCATTACCTGGTGCTCGACGAAACCGCACCGTCGGCGCCCTCATCTGCCGCTCCGCCGGCCCTGCCCGGCTTGCCCGCTCCGCCCGTCCACCCGGCTTGCGCCTGGCAGCGCTGTTGATCAAGCCGATCAGCGGCCGCTCGATGCAGTTGTGGAGCACCGCGCCCGGCGTGCAAGTGTATGCAGGCCATGGCCTGAAGGCCGATCCGGCGCGAGATCGGGGGCGTGGCGCAGAGGCCGAAGGCTGGCTCTGGCAGCCGGGCGATGGCATCTGCCTGGAGCCGATGGAGTCCCCCGATAAGTCTGCGCTTGGCAAAACCGCCATCGATCAAAATAGCGAAACTGACGGTCATGCAGACAAAAAAATTGGCCGCCGAACAGGTCGAAGGTCAAGCCTTCTGTTACATGTCACCCGTGGGGCAGCCGTTTCTCTATGCGAGGCGTGCAGTGTAAGCCGTCAACGCCGACAATGGTGTGCCTCAGCCCAAAAAAATCTTTCCATGCATCTGCTGCACGGCACCAGCCAATCTCCTACTGCAAGCCGATGCCGGTGATGTCCATCAGCCGCTTCCAGCGCGCGATCTCGTCGGTCTGGTAGCGGCGCAGTCCGGCCGCTGAGGACATGATCAGTTCGGTGCCCTGCTTGCGGTAGTAAGCCTGCACCTGCCGGGTCTGCCCGGCCTGCGCGAACAGCGCGCCCAGTTGCTCGACCACCGCCGCCGGCGTCTTGGCCGACACGGCCGCCGCGACCCAATTGAACGCCAGGTACTCCGGCCAGCCGGCTTCGCCGATGGCCGGCACCTCGGGCAGCACGATGGAGCGCTCGGACGCCGTGAAGGCCAGCGCGCGCACACGGCCCGAGCGCGCCAGTTCGTAGCTGCCGGAGGCGTCGACCACCGCGAAGTCGACCTCGCCCGTCAGCACTGCATTCACCGCCTCGCCAGCGCCCTTGTAGTGGATGGCGGTCGTCTTCATCTGCGCCAGTTCGTTGAACCACTCCGAGTAGAGCAGGTACGACATCGAGCCGCTGGCGTAGTTGAGCTGGCCCGGGCGCTTGCGCGCGTCGGCCACCAGTTGGCCGAGCGTGCGGTAGGCCGACCGGGCCGGCACGATGATCAGGCAGGCGCCGCGCGAGAACAGCGTGATCGGCGCGAAGTCGGCCATCGGGTCGTAGGGCAGTTTGCGGAAGATGGCGGCGTTGGTGCTGAGCGTCGAATTGCTCCCGATGAACACCGTGTGGCCATCGTGCGGCGCGCTCAGCGCTGTCTGCACGCCGATGAAACCATTGCCGCCGGGCTTGTTTTCCACCGTCACCGGCTGGCCGGCCAGTTCGCCGATGCTCTTGGCGAAAAGTCGTGCCGTGATGTCGGTGCCGCTGCCCGGCGGGAACGGCACGATGAAGCGCATCGGGCGCGACGGAAAAGCCGGGGTCTGCGCGAACGACGGCATGCCGGCAAGGCCCGCCAGTTGCAACCAGCGGCGCCGTTGGATGTTCACGCTGCCCGAGCGCGAGTGCCGGTTGGCTTGCATGGCGCGCGCTCCTGCCGGTTCTTCGGTCGTCATTGGCCGGTGACGACGCGGCACGCTTTGAGCCGGGCGATGTCTGCCTCGCCCAGCCCCGCCTCGCGCAGGACTTCGCTGCTGTGCTGCCCGACCGTGGGCGCCTGGCGATAGACCGTGGTGGGCGTGGCCGAAAAGCGCGCCGTCGGCCGCAGTTGGCAGATGGCCCCTGCGCTCGGATGCCGGGCCTGCTCGAACAGGCCGACCGCCTTCAGGTGCGGGTGCGAGGGCAGGTCGTCGAGCGCATAGATCGGCGTTGCCGGAATATCCAGTTGCTCGCACAGCGCCATCCATTCGGCCGTGCTCTTGCTCGGCGACAGCGCGCGCAGATGGCCGTACAGCGCTTTCACATGCGTGTTGCGCTGGTGCCGGTCGGCGATGCAGTAGCGCTCGGCCAGCTCGGGCTGCCCCACTTCGGCGAAGAACGCCTGCCAGTGGCGCGTGGTGTAGGGCAGCATGCTGATCCAGCCGTCGCGCGTGCGCGCCGGCTTGCGCCCGCCTTCGAGCAGGCGCGGGTAGCCGGCCTTCACCTGCGAGCCCGGGAAGGTCATTCCGCCCATGTGCTCGGCCAGCACGAAGGCGGCCATGGTTTCGAGCATGGGCACCTCGACATACTGCCCCTGGCCGCTGCGCTCGCGGTGCAGCAGCGCCGCCAGCACTGCGTTGCAGACCGCCAGACCGGTGGTCTTGTCGGCAATCAGGCTGGGCGTGTAGTCCGGCGCATCGCGCCCGGCCGCCGCGCCCAGGCCGACCAGACCGCAGGCGGCCTGGATGATGTCGTCGAACGCCGGCTTGTCGCGGTGCGGGCCGTCCTGGCCGAAGCCGGTGGCCGCGCAGTACACCACCCTCGGGTTCCACTGCGCCACCTGCGCGTAGCCCAGGCCCAGGCGTTCGACGGCGGCCACACGCATGTTGTGCACCAGCACGTCAACGCCCGGGATCAGCGCGCGCAGCGCGGCCACGCCCTCGGGCGACTTCAGGTCGAGCGCCAGCGAGCGCTTGTTGCGATTGATGGCCAGAAAGATCGAGCTCATGCCCGGCGTTTGCGAGATGCCGTTGGCGCGCATCATGTCGCCCTCGGGCGGCTCGACCTTGATCACATCGGCGCCGTAGTCGGCCAGCACCTGGGTGGCCAGCGGGCCGAGCACCACGGCGGTCAGGTCGAGCACGCGGATGCCCCTGAGCGGCCCGCAGGGCGCGGTAGAGGACATCGGCCCGCAGGGCGCGGTAGAAGACATCGGCCCGCAGGCCGCGTCGGAAGTTGAATCAGTCATGAAAAAACGAAGGGAATGAACGGTTCGATGGTGCGGGATCGGGGCTTTGGCGGCCTCAGTTCGGCAACCCGACGAGGTGGCGCGCCATCACCACGCGCTGGATCTGGCCCGTGCCCTCGACGATATCCAGCGCCTTCACGTCGCGAAACAGTTTTTCGATCAGATGGTCGCCACGCCCGCCGGCGGCGCCCAGCACCTCCATCGCGAAGCTCGCGGCCTCGAACGCGGCCGGTGGCGCCAGGGCCTTGGCGGCGGATGCCTCCAGCATGTTGGGTTGGCGCTGGTCGGCCAGCCAGGCGGCGCGCAGCGCCAGCAGCAGCGCAGCCTTGAGCTTGCGGCGCGAGCGTTCGAGCCGGTCGCGCAACCGCTGCTCGGACGCCAGGCCGGCCTCGCACATGCAGGCCATGGCCTCGTCGAGTGCGGCGCGGCCCATGCCGACGGCCATGCCGGCAATCGCCGGCCGCCCGGCGTTGAAGGTGTTCATCGCGCCTTTGAAGCCGCCCGTGGGCTGACCGTGGCCGGCCTCGCCGCCGAGCAGGTTGGCCATCGGCACGCGGCAATCGGACAGCAGGAACGAGGTCGACTCGTAAGCCCGCAGGCCCATCTTCTTTTCCACGCGAAAGTCGCCCAGGCCCGGCGTGCCGCGCTCGACGACAAAGGCGCGGTGACCCGCCCGGCCAAGCGCCGGATCGATGGTGGCGAACACCACGATCCACTCGGCGCGGCCCGAATTGCCCGAGAAGGATTTGGCGCCGTTCAGCACCCAGTGATCGCCATCGCGCCGCGCGCGGGTCTTGATGTTGGCCACGTCGGAGCCGCCCGAAGGCTCGGTCATCGCGAAAGCGCCCCAGATCGGCCGCTGCGGGGCGACGAAGGGCGCGAGAAAGCGCTCCTGCTGCCCGGGCGTGCCCAGCGCGAGCAGCGGCGGCTCGCCCAGGCCGGGGCCGGGCAGCGCGACGCCAATGCCACGGTCCCAGTAAGCGCCCTCTTCGGCCAGCAGCACCTGCGCGACGGCCGACGCGGCCTTGTTCGGCGCCGCCGCATCGGCGCTGTCCGCGCTGTCCGCGCTGTCCGCGCCGGCCGCGCCGGCCGGGCGCCAGCGCGTGCGCCCGAACCCCTGGGCCAACATGCGCGCAAAGAACGGGTCGTCCGCCGGCAACGGCGCCGCCGCGCGGTCGGCGCGCCAGCCCGCCGGCCGCATTTCTTCGCGGCCCAGACGGCGCAAGGTCTGCAACCGCTGCCGGTCGGTGGCGCTGATCGAAAAGTCCATCTCAGGCTCCCTGCGCAGCGTCGGCGAGAAAGGCGATCGGCGCCCATGGCGCCGCATCGGAGGCCGTGCCGCCCACGCCCAGGGCATCCTCGCGTGCCGCATCCGCGCCGCCGAGCAACAGCCCCAGCGCGCGCAGTTCGCGCAGTTGCTTTTCCACCGGGTGGTCGCGCATGAAGCCCGCAGCGCCGAGTATCTGCACCGCGTTCGCGCCGATGAAGACGGCGTTCTCCACCGCCTCGATCAGCGCCGTGGCTGCGGCCGCGCCCGCAGGCTGCCCGGCATCGAGCCGCCAGGCGGCCTCGTGCAGCAGCAGCCGGGCGGCATCGACCGCGCTGCGCATGTCGACGATCAGAAAGGCCAGCGCCTGGTGGTGCGCAATGGGGCGGCCAAAAGCCACCCGCTCCAGCGCGTACCGGCGCGCATACTCGGCTGCCGCGTGCATCTGCCCCACGAGCAGCGCCGCCAGTTGCACCCGCGCATGCGCCAGCGCCAGCGCGGCGGCCCCGGGGTCGTGCCAGGCTGCGTCCACCGGCGCGCACTGCAAGCGCACCTGGCTTGCGCCCGCAGCCTGCAGGCCCGCGCCGGGCACGGGCACCAGGTCGATGCCCCGCGTCACCAGTTGCAGCCCGGTGCGTCCGAGCAGCGCCAGCAGGTCCACCCGGTCGGTGGGCAGCCAAGGCAGGGTGCCGCTCAACGCAACGCCGGCGCCTTGCGCCTGGCTGTGCCATGGCTGGCGCGGGTCGAACACCAGCAGCGCGCGCGCACCCGGCCGCTCCAGCAGCGGCAGCGCATGGGCGCGCAGCGCGGCCGCGCCACCGAAGGCCAGCAGCGCTTGCGCCACGCTGCCCAGCGGCTGCAACGCCAGCGCCGCGCCGGGGCAGCCGGCGGCCAACTGCTCGCCGACCAGCACCCGCGCCAGCGCGCCCATGCCGGCGCCGCCGCTGGCCTCGGGCCAGTCGATGCGGTCAAAGCCTATCGCGCGCGCCAGTCGCTGCACCGGCTCGGGCACGGCGCGCTGCTGTTCGAAGTCGCGCTGCGCAGGCCACAGCCGCTCTTGGGCAAAGCGCGTTGCGGTGTCGAGCATCGACTGCAGGTCTTGGCCGCAGCAGAAATCGATCATGCCGGCTCCGGGTACGGTCAGTGGCGCCCGAACACCGGCTCGCGCCGTTGCGCCGTGGCGGCGATGCCTTCGCGGAAATCGCGGGTCTGGAAATGCTGCCGCTGCTCGCCCGCTTCATGCTCGACGGCGGCACGCACCGCATCGACCAGCCCGGCGCGCAGGCTGGCTCGGGTGGACTCCACCGCAATCGGCGCCGAGGCCGCGATTTCCCCGGCCAGCGCCTGCGCGCGGGCGCGCACCTGATCTTGCGCGACCAGTTCGTCCGCCAGACCGATGCGCACCGCTTCTTCACCCGTGATGCGGCGCCCGGTGTAGAGCATCCATGCCGCTTTTTGCGGGCCGATCAAGCGCGGCAGCGTCCAACTCAGCGCGAACCCGGGGTGAAAGCCCAGCCGCGTAAAGTTGGCGCTCCAGCGCGCCTCGGCGCAGGTGATGCGAAAGTCGGCCACCAGCGCCAGCCCCAGGCCGCCGCCCACGGCCGGCCCTTGCACGGCGGCAACCACCGGCTTGGTGACGGCGAACAACCGCACCGCCTGCCGGTACAGCGCCGACGGATCGCGGCGCTCGCCGGCAACGGGCTCGGGCGCCGAGAAGTCGGCCCCCGCGCAAAACGACCGGCCCTGCGCGGCCAGCACGATGGCGCGGCATTGCGGGTCTGCCTGTAGCGCCTCGAACGCTTCGACCAGTCCGCTGATCAGCGCCAAGTCGAAGAAGTTGTGCGGTGGCCGGCATAGCTGCACCGTGGCGGTGTGGCCGCTGCGCTCGATCGCAATGTCCGGTGTCTGCGGCTGTGCGGGGGAGGTGGATGTCGGGCTTGCGGCGGTCATGGGATGTCTGTCGTCCTGTCGTTGGGTTCTGCGACAAGATATAACAGATATCTGCTTCTTGAAAGAATGGGTAAGCACTCAGCCATCGACCGGCCCATGTCCGAGGCAAGCGCTGGCCCCTGCCATCACGGCCGCCTTGCCGGCCATTTTCTTTTGCGCCTTCCGATCCCATTCCTTCATGCCGTCGTATGGCGTGGGTCAACGGGCTGCACCGCCAAGCGCAAGCCCAGCGCCTCGAGTATTGCCGACAGGCTGTGCAGCCCGGGGTTGCCCTGGGGCGATAGCGTGCGGTAGAGCTGGTCCGTCGCTGCGCTGGCTGCGCACGCAGGTCATCGGGGAACTGGTCTGGGTGGCGCATCGCGCACCCTGTGCGAGAACTTGGCTTGCGGGCAGATCGGCCACGAGGCGCCCGGGCACCTGCCGGCCGTGCGCGCTCTGCGCAGTGTGCTGGCGGCCCGACGGTTCGATGCCATCGTGGAGCACGGCGAACGGGGCCATCCGCGCGCCCGGCCTGATGGCCGGCGCGGTGCGCAGCACCGCCACACCAAGCCGCCCACCCGATCTGGCGGTGCGCGCAAAGCCGCGCAAAGCCTAATACCAAAAGCCATGCGAATCGACCTGGGCCGACTGCCCGACGATGGACAGCGGCATCTTCGCCACGGCGCCGGGGGCGCTGATGCTGCCGTTGACCAGTCCGTCGGCATCGTACTGGCCGCCGTCCTGGATCTGAAAGTCCAGCCGCATGCGCCCGCCTTCGCTGGCCACCTTGCCGCCATAGGGTTCGCTGGCCAGGTTCACCCAGGTGCCGGCGCCGTTCTTGAGCCAGTAGCCGTTGGCGCCGAGCGCCTGGTCTACGTACAGGCTGAAGCTCTCGGTGCTGCGGCCCTCGGCCAGCGATACCTTGAATGAGGTCAGGCCGATCGGCATCTCCATGCCCTTGGGCAGCTTGGCCGGGGCATCGCTGCGCACCAGTTCGGTGATGCGCGCGTTGCTGTCCGGGATCAGTTTGCCGTTCTGGCTGCCGGCCACCAGGGTCTGGTCGCGGGTCGAAGCGACGGCGGCCTGCTGGCTGTCTTTGACGCCGTCGCCGTTGCCGTCGCCAGACAAGCCGGCCGAGCCGTCGGGGCGCAGCAGGCCGGGGGCCAGGTCCTCCTGGTTGTTCGGCACACCGTCGCGGTCGGAGTCCGGCGCATCCGGCGCGTCCGGTGTGGCGGGTGCGACCGGGGGCCGGGTGAGGTTGGTCACCGGCCTGGCCGCAAAGCTGGCCGCGTCGTCGCCGGTGCCGGCTTCCTGTAGCGCCTTGCCGTCGCTGGTGTCGGTGTCCTGGTAAGCGACGCTCACCTGCTGGCCGGCAGCCACGGCACTGGCCAAGGTCAGCGTGACCGTCTTGGCCGCTGCATCCACCGTCACCCGGCTGACGTCGACGCGCGTGCCATCGACCAGCACGGTAAAGGACTCGTTGGTCGGGGCACGGTCCGCGTTCCCGTCGAGCATCGTTTCGTCGCTGTAGCTCAGCACCAACTGGTCGCGATTCACCGTGGCGTTGCTGAGCACAAAGACCATGGTGTCTACGGTGTACTGGTTGAACGCGTAGGTGTTCGCCGCCGGGGCGTTGCCTGCGGCATCGCGCACATTGGCCAGGTTCAGGGTGAGCCGGTGGTTGGTGGTGCGCGCCAGTCTGGCCGTGGGGGTGAAGGTGGCTGACCAGGCTTTGCCGTCGGTGCCGACCGGCGTCAGGTCGCCGAGCGTGCCGTTGGCCTGGGACAGGTCGATGGCCTCTTTCGCGAAGCCGGTGACGCGCTCGTTGAAGGTGAAGGTGATGGTGGCGCTTTCGCCAGCGGTGAGGCGGGCGTCGCTGATCGTCACCGCGACCTCGGGGGGCTTGGTGTCGATGCTGAAGTTGCCGCTGCTGCTGGTGCCCACGCCGGCGTTGTCCCGCGCGTCCCGGACGCCGCTGAGGTTCACGCGGATGGTGTTGTCGGCGCTCTCGATGCCAGACCGGGGCGTGTAGCTGGCGCTCCAGACCTTGCCGTCGGTGCCGACCGCCGTCAGAGCGCCCAGCGTGCCTTTGCTGGTGTCGTACTGGATGTCCTCGGTACCAAAGCCGGTGACGCGCTCGCTGAAGGTGAAGGTGACGGTGAAGGACTCGCCGCTCTTGAGGGTGGTGGCGGGCTGCCCCGTGATGGCGACCGTGGGCGGCGCGTCGATGTTGTAGCTGACAGTCGGGAGGTATGTCGGGTTGTACGTCTGGGTCTCCCAATTCCAACGGCCGCGCGGGCCTGCGTTGCCCACGCGATCGGTGATGCCGTCGAGGTTGATCCGTATCTGGTTGCCATCGAGGCCCGTCGCGGGCAGGGTGGCCGGGGCCTCCAGGTCGACCAGCCAAGTGGTGGCGGCGGCGGTGGTGGCCGTGGTGTCGGTGGGGGCGACGCGCAGGTTGCTCAAAGTGCCCTTGCCGGCGCCCACCTGCAGGTCATCGAGCGTGAAGGTGTTGCGCAGCACCAGCTCGCTGAAGGTGATGGTGATGGTGGTTTTTTCCCCGGAGCGCAGGTCGCTTTGGGCGATCGAGGCGCTGGCTACGGTGGGCCGCAGGGTGTCGACAGAGAAGGCGGCGCTTTGTCCGTCAGCGGCTGGACTGTTGGGATTGCGGTAGGTGATGCGGCAGTCGGATTGCTCCAGGTCCCGGGTAGGAATGAATCTGATGGTGTAGACATAGTAGCCGTCTACAAGTCCAAGAGGCTGGGTGACGGTCTCCAGGGCGCCGCCAGTGACGGTGATGTGAGGATACCCACGCGTGCCCAGGAGGGTTATGGACTCGTTAGTGGTGAAAGAGAACCTGACGGTGGCCATCTCGTCGGCTTTGACGACTGACCTGTCGATCGTGATGATGGAGGGCATGGCGCTTTCCTTTCAATGTGGCAAGGATTACGCTGATGCGCTGATGCGCTGATGCGCTGATGCGCTGATGCGCTGATGCGCTGATGCGCTGATGCGCTGATGCGCTGATGCGCTGATGCGCTGATGCGCTGATGCGCTGATGCGCTGATGCGCTGATGCGCTGATGCGCTGATGCGCTGATGCGCTGATGCGCTGATGCGCTGATGCGCTGATGCGCTGATGCGCTGATGCGCTGATGCGCTGATGCGCTGATGCGCTGATGCGCTGATGCGCTGATGCGCTGATTGAATGTGTAGGCAGGAGGGTGGCGGTCACGGTGCTTTCCTTTTGACGGAAGGGATGGATGCAAGGGCTTGATCTGGTCTCGCTCATCCGTTGCGGCCAGGGCCGCAAAAGGCGAGGGTGTCAGCGATGCCCGTTACCCGTTGCCCGCCCGGCGGGGGCGTAACAACGATTTGCACTGCTGACAACCGTGGAACAAATTCCACTGCGCCAGAATATAGCGCACCGGCAGCCCATCACCCCCAGCGCCTGCTGCCTGGGGGTTTTGTCGCGGGTCGGGGCCTGCGCAAAATTCGGCACCACGGGCCGGGTGCTGAAAATCATGGCCAGCAAATGACCAACACATGACCGGCAAGCGTTTCTGCGCAAGCCCTGAGACCGCAAGTCCCGGGATTTTTTAACAGGATGGATGCCTGCATTACCATGATTGGGACCATGCCGGCCCGGCAGGCGCCTCATCACGGAATCAGGAGCAAAGGATGGAGACCACGAAACGCCGGCTATTGCTGGCACTGGCGGGCATGGCCGTTGCGCGCCCCGGCTTGGCGCAGGGCCAGGCCGGGGCGGCGCTGCCCGCTTTTCCGACGCGGCCGATCAGGATCGTGGTGCCGTTCACGCCCGGCAGCGGCGCCGACAACTCGGCGCGCTACTTTGGCGAGCGGCTCGCCACGCAATGGGGCCAGGCGGTGGTCGTCGAAAACCGGCCCGGCGCCAATGGAATCATTGCGCTGCAGGCGGTCAAGCATGCGCCGGCCGACGGCTACACGCTGCTGCTGGCCAGCAACTCGCCGATGGCGGTGAACCCCCTGGTCATCAAAGACCTGGGCTACGACCCGGTCAAGGACTACAAGCCGCTGTCGGGCCTGGCCCGCAGCATGAACGCGATCGTGGTGGCCAACGACTCGCCGCTGGCCACGCTGGAGGCTTTGCTGGCCGCCGCCAAGGCCGGGCCGCTCACCGTCGGCACCTACTCGGCCGGCTACCACCTGGCCGCAGCATGGCTGGCCCAGTTGGCCGGCTGCACGTTCAGCAATGTGCCGTACAAGGGTCAGGCGCCGATCATGACCGACGTGATCGGCCGGCAAATCGACTTTGCGCAGGTCGACCTCGGCGGCGCGATGCCGCTGCTCAAGGCCGGCAAGCTGCGGGCGCTGGCGGTCTCGGGCGAGACGCGCAACCCGGACCTGCCCGGCGTGCCGACGGTGCGCGAGAAGGGTTTCGACGAGTACGTGCAGTACAGCTGGACCTCGTTTTACGTGCACGCGCAGACGCCGGCCGAGGTGGCGGGCAAACTCGCCGCCGCGCTGCAAAAGACGCTGGCCACCGAGGAGTCCCGCGCTTTCGTGCGCAAGACCGGCGGCGAACTGATGCCCTACCCGCCCGAGCAGATGCAGCGCTTTCTCCTCGAGGAGATCGCGCGCTTTCGCAAGATTGCCGCCATTGCCAACATCCGGCCCGAGTGATCGGGCGGCACGCCGGAACCGCCGGAAATTTTGGCAGGGGTGGGGCTTGGGCAGCGCCAGCTTCACGGCCTTCGTCGTGGCGTGGGCCTGCGACTTCATGCTGAGGGCGATCCCGCCCCGGGACATGAGGGTGACGCTTTGGATTTCTTGTTCGCCGCCCGGACGGCCATTGCCGACGCATAGACAAACCTTGTGGATTCGGGGATGGTACATCCATGTACACACATGGTATGGTGATCTCCATGCACACGACAAAAGTCTTTCGCAATGGCAATTCGCAGGCCGTGAGAATCCCGGCCGAGCTGTCCTATGAGCGCACGGACATGGTGCTGTGCATCGAGCGCGTGGGGGACGAGTTGCGGATTCGACCGGCTCGGCCGTCTCTTGCGGGCCTCATGGAGCGTTTCGCCCGGTTCGCCCCGGATTTCATGGCCAATGGCCGGGGCGGGCATGGGCAACGCGACCGGGATGCGCTCTGATGCCGCGCTACATGCTCGACACCAATATGTGCATTTACCTGATGAAGCATCAGCCCGAGGAAGTCTCTCGCCGCTTCGCCCAGTGCTACGTTGGGGATGTGCTCATGTCTGCCATCACTTTTGCCGAGCTTGAATTCGGGGTTTCGGTTTGCCCTGATCCTGACCGGGAGCGCCGAAATCTCGATGCGCTCATCGAACTGATGGAAGTCGAGCCATTCGATACCGCAGCCGCTCGCTCCTACGGCCCGGTTCGCAGCGCAACGAGGCAGAGGAAGTCAGACCACCTGGACAAACTCATCGCCGCCCACGCGATTGCGCTGGGAGCGACCTTGGTCACGAACAATGAGCGCGACTTCGCGCCTTACCCAGGCTTGATCGTCGAAAACTGGCTGAAGCATTGACGCTCGCATTGACGCTCGGACGGTTTGGCGGCTTGGCTGGGGGCTTGGCGCACAGATTCTTCCGTTGCGCATCGAGGGCGCCGCTGGCCGACCGCGTGACGATCTGTCGGCGCGGCGCCGAAGCGATCCATTCCAACGAGCTTCAGGGCGGACCGTCGGGGGGGCAAAATTTCCCGGGGTTCCGGCGCACAACCCCGGTGATCGGCCTGCGCCTAGCGCTGCTGCGTGACAAACAGTTCCACCGCTTGCTGCATCAGCGCCAGCACGGGTGATTCCAGCATCGGCAATGTGGCCGTGATGCCCAACAGGCCCACCGTGAGCGTGACCGGAAAGCCCACGGCGTAGATGTTCATCTGGGGCGCAACCCGCGAGATGATGCCCAGCGTCAGATTGACGAACAGCAGCAGCGCGATCATCGGCAAGGCGATCCACAGGGCGCTGGAAAATATGGCCGACCCCAGCGTGTGCAGCCGCATCTGCCCGAGCGCTTGCAGGAAATTGCCGTCGACCGGAAAGCGGTCAAAGCTATCGACCACCGCCATCAGCACCAGCAAATGGCCGTTGCCGACGATGAACAGCAGCAGCACCAGGTTGTCGAAAAAGCGGGTCACGGCGCTGATCTGCGCATGGGCTACGGGGTCGAAAAACGACGCGAAGTTCAGCCCCATCTGCAAACCGATGATTTCACCGGCCAACTCCACGGCGGTAAATACCAGGCGCAGCGCAAAGCCGATGGCCAGCCCCACGGCGACCTGCTGCGCCACCGCGCCCAATGCCTCGCGGCCATTGACGCTGATGACGGGCTGATCGGTCAGCACCCCCTGGGCGCATAGCGCCACCAGGAAGGCCAGGCCGATCTTGGCGCGCAGCGGCAGTTGCCGCGCCGAGAACACCGGCGCCACCGAGAACAGGGCCAGCACCCGCAGGAAGGGCCACAGCACAGGCGACAGCCAGGCCATGATCTGGGCTTCAGAGAAGGTCATCGTGCTGTTTTCCGGTCTCCGGCGGCCCGCGCTGTGCGCACCGTGCGCGCAGTGCCATTGGCGCCTGCGGCAGGTCAGCCGATCATCGAAGGGATGGATTCGATGGTCCGGCGGATGAAATCGACCAGCAGGCCGAGCATCCAGGGGCCGGCCAGCGCAAGCACCGCCATCGCGGCGATCAGTTTCGGAACGAAGGCCAGGGTGGCTTCATGGATCTGCGTGACGGCCTGAAAGATGCTGACGATCAACCCGACGGCCAGCACCGCCGCCAGCACCGGCATGGAGATCATCAGCAGCAAGCTCAGGGCGTCGCGCCCGATGGTCAGCACCATTTGCGCTGTCATCGCATCTCCCTTCAGATCACGAAACTGGCTGCCAGCGAGCCGAGCAGCAAATTCCAGCCATCGGCGAGCACGAACAGCATCAGTTTGAACGGCAGCGCCACCAAGACCGGCGACAGCATCATCATGCCCAGGGACATCAGGATGCTGGAGACCAGCATGTCGATCACCAGGAACGGGATGAAGATCATGAAGCCGATCTGAAACGCCGACTTGAGCTCGCTGGTCACGAAAGCCGGCACCAGCACGCGCAGCGGCGCCGTTTGCGCGCTCACCTGCGGGTCGAGCCGGGCCAGCCGGGCAAACAGGCCGAAGTCCGATTGCCGGGTCTGCTTGAGCATGAAGCTGCGCATCGGCGCTTCGGCCTTGTCCAATGCCTGTTCGAAGCTAATGCTGTCGTTGGTGTAGGGCAGGTACGCTTCCTGGTACACGCGCTCGAACGTGGGGCCCATCACGAAGAAAGTCAGCAACAGCGACAGGCCGATGATGATCTGGTTCGGCGGCACGGACTGCGTGCCCAGCGCCTGGCGCAGCAGCGACAGCACGATCACGATGCGCGTAAAGCCGGTCATCATCAGCAGCACCGCCGGCAGGAACGTCAGCGCGGTGAAGAACAGCAGGGTCTGTATCGGCACCGAGTAGCTGCTGCCCGCCGGGCCATTGCCAACGATCAACGGCAAAGCGCCCGCCGTTTGCGCCCACACCGGGACCGACATGACAGCGGCCCCGGCCAGCGCGGCGAGCAGCCATGAGCGCCGCCCGGCCGCCCGAAGGTGCTCATACCGTAGCCGAAGGCGCAGGTACTCCAGTGCGCGCCGCCCGGCCGCCCGAAGGCGCTCATACCGTAGCCGAAGGCGCAGGTACCCCAGTGCGCGCCGCCCGGCCGCCCGAAGGCGCTCATACCGTAGCCGAAGGCGCAGGTACCCCAGTGCGCGCCGCCCGGCCGCCCGAAGGTGCTCATACCGCAGCCGAAGGCGCAGGTACCCCAGTGCGCGCCGCCCGGCCGCCCGAAGACGCAGGTGTTCCCGTGAGCTTCTGGAAACCCGCGCCCGGCCCGGCGCCGGAACCGCCGATGCTTCAGTCGTTGGCATTTTCATTGGCATTTCCCTGCGGCGGCACGGGCAGCACATGCAGGCAACTGACCTGCCGGGCCGTCACACCGAGCACCAACCATATGCGCGCATGCTCGGGCCCGACCTCCACCGTCACCACGCGCTGCTGCGGCCCGACCGCCACCGCAGACAGCACACGCGCGGCAGCGCCGGAAGCCGGGCCGCCAGCGCCATGGCGCTGGCGCCGAACGAGCCAGGCCAGCCAGGCCATCGCGCCGACAAACAGCAGCACCGCGACCGAGGGGAGCAGGTTCGAGGTCATGCCGCTAGTGCCGCGTCATCGGTCAGATGGCGCAGGCAGCGCGCCGCCATCGGAGCGCAGCGCAAGGCGCATCGCGCGGCCAATACCGAGCGCGAGCGTATTGGCAAGCGCTGCAACGCCGCGCTGCGCTTCGATGGCCAGCGCAGACCGACAGATGGTCGGTGACGCGACACTAGCCACGGCTGACGCGCCGCAGGCGCTCGGAGGGCGTCACCACATCGGTCAGGCGGATGCCGAACTTGTCGTTGACCACCACCACCTCGCCTTGGGCGATCAGATAGCCGTTGACCAGCACGTCCATAGGCTCGCCGGCCAGTGCATCGAGCTCCACCACCGAGCCTTGCGCCAGTTGCAGTATGTATTTGATCGGCACCTTGGTGCGCCCGAGCTCCACCGACAGTTGCACCGGGATGTCCAGCACCCGGTTGATGTCGTTGATGACCTGCTCGCCGCCGTTGACAGCGCTGGCGCCACTGGCGGCGCCGGCAAGAGGGGGACGCACCGGCTCGCCGCTCAAGGGCCCCCCCTGCTGCCCCTCGGCGGGCGGCTCGTCGCTGCGTTTTTGCTCTTTCAGCGCCTCGGCCCAGCCATTGAACGGGTCGTCCGCCGCGTTGTCTGCGGGGGCGCCCTGGCCAGCGCCGGGCGGGCCATCTTCAGTTGACATCTTTTTCTCCCAACCAGCTTGGGTCTGCATTGCGCAGGCATTTCTCGATGCGGATGGCGTATCTGCAATTGTGGGTTCCGTATTGGCATTCAAAAATCGGCACCCCGCCGATCGCCGCCCGAATGCGCGGCTGGCGCTCGAGTTCGATGAAGTCACCGGGCTTGAGCGCCAGCAACTGCTCGACCGTGGCATCGGCACGGGCCAGTTCCGCCACCAAGACCACTTCTGCGGCCTGAATCTCGCGCGTCAGCACGCGCACCCAGCGGCGGTCGACCTCGATCGAGTCGCCCTGCGTCGACGAGTACAGCACGTCGCGGATCGGCTCCAGCGTCGCGTAAGGCATGCACATATGGATGGCGCCCGGCAGGTCGCCGATCTCCAGTTGGAACGCCGTGGAGACCACGATTTCGCTGGGGGTGGCGATGTTCGCGAACTGTGGCTGCATCTCCGAGCGCTGGTATTCGAGCTCGAGCGGATAAATGCCCTGCCAGGCTTTTTTGTATTCGGCGCAGATCACGTCGACCAGCCGGTTGATGACCCGCTGCTCGGTCGGCGAAAAATCCCGCCCTTCGATCCGGGTCTGGAACTTGCCGGCGCCGCCGTACAAGGTGTCGATGATGCCGAACACCAGCGAAGGCTCGCAAACGACCAGGCCGCTGCCGCGCAACGGACGGATGGCCACGATGTTGAAGTTGGTCGGCACCACCAGCTCGCGCAAAAAGGCGCTGTAGCGCTGCACCGACACCATGCCGACGGAGATTTCAGGGCTGCGCCGGATGAAGTTGAAAAGCCCGATGCGCAGGTTGCGCGCGAACCGCTCATTGACGATTTCCATCGTCGGCATCCGGCCACGGACGATGCGCTCCTGGCTGGAGAGGTCGTAGTTGCGCACGCTGCCGGACTCGACCACATCCTGGACCGACTTCTGGCTCTCGCCAGTGACCCCTTCGAGCAGCGCATCGACCTCTTCTTGCGAAAGAAATGATTCACTCATCGCACATCCTCGGGGCCCGGGTCACTGGATGATGAAGCTGGAAAAAAGCACGCGGCGCACCGGGTTGCGCTCCATGCTTGCGCTGCTGGCGCGGCCTGGCGCGGCCTCCTGCTGCGACGGCTGCGACGGCGGCCCGGCCGCCGCGCGTTCGCGCTGCGCAAGCACCGGGTAGCCCAACGGGCGCGACACTTCGCGCAAGATGTCGGCGGCCAGTTTTTCCTTGCCATTGCGCTGCAGCAGTTCGGCCGAACTGCGCTGGGACGCCAGCATCAGGATGGCGTTGCGTATGACCGGCAGGTGCTGCCTGATCCGATCCTCCGCCCGGGCATCTTCGAGTTCCAGCGTGATGCCGATCTGGGCAAACCGGTCCCCGCCGGGGTCGGCCAGATTGACCACCATGTTTTCCAGCGGCAAGAAGATGGAGGCAGCGGGCGCATTCCTGCGCGGGCATATGCCGCCCTCTTCGTCGTCGGCATGCATACAACGGTTGACGAACCATGCAACAGCGCCACAGGTCACCAGCACCAGCGCCACCGTGCCGATGATGATGCCGATGAACAGCTTTTTCTTGCCTGCCGCAGGGGGTTTGACGGGCACGGTGGGGTTCCTTGCGGTAGGGCCTGATGAGCGATTATTGAACCAGCGCACAGGCCGTGGTCACCAGAATAAAACCCGAACCATGCCATTGACCAATTGGTTGCCACTGGCTGCCAATTCAGACAAAGATGTCCACCGCATGGTCCGTGGCCCCGCCGCCACGCGCCAGGGGCGCCGTGCCGACCGGCGCCAGAGCCAGCACCTGCGCCTGGCGCGCGCCGGCGCGCTGGCGCTCCGGCGCGCCCGCACCCTGGCCGGCGGCACCCTCGCCTGCCGTCATGCCGACCGACATGCCCGACAGCACCAGCCCTTCGCTGCGCAGCAGATCGCTCAGTTGCGCCTGGCCCTGATCGAGCAGTTCGCGGGTGTGCGGCTGGTCGCTGCCAAAGGAGACATGGGCCTGGTTGCCGGACAAGGACACGCGCACCTCGACGGCCTGGCCCTCGCGCTGGAGCGTCAACTGCGCGCTCTGGATTTTCGGCTGGACCCAGTAAGCCACCTGATGGGCCACCTGGTCTTGGGCGCCGATCCCGCCGGGATTGGCGCCGGGGCTTGCGCCAGCCACCGGCGCCGGGGCGCCATCGCCCGGCATCCGCAGGGACGCCCCCTCGGGCCACGCGCCGCCGGCGTTGGCCGGGGCTGCGTCGGCACGCGCGGCAACGACAGGCCCCGGGCCAGGCGCCGAGGCCGGCATGGCCGGCGCCGCTTCGGCCAGCCGGGCCGCCGGCGCGGCCCCTGTGGCCAGCGCTGCGGCGCCATGCCCGGCCGTGGCGCCTGCGGACTGCGGCTGCTGTGCCAGGCCCGCGCCCGCTGCGGGCGCCAGGGCCGCGCCCGCGCCATGGGCCGCCGTCAGACGCTGCAGGGCATCCCCGACGCTCCACGGGGCGGATGGGCCTGATGGGCCTGATGGGGCCGATGGGTCTGATTGGCCTGGCGCGCCTGCGACCGCATCGAACGCGCCGATGCCGGCGGCGCGCCGGATCTGCGCGTTTTGCAGGCGCGCCAAGACATGGCCCCATCCGGCCCCCAGGCCCGGGGGCTGCGCGTCTTTCAGATCGGCCCAGCCATCGAGCCTGGCGGTCTCGGCCACCAGGCCCTGGGGACGCCCGCCTTGCGTCAATGCCGTCAAGGCCGTCAGCGCGGTCAGCGCAGCCCATGCCGTCAGCCCGTCATCCGCGCCGGGCGGCCCGTCCGGCATGTCCGGCCCGTCCGCTGCGCCGGCAGCGCCGCCATGCCGGGCCGCCAGCGCCAACGCATGGCCCCCGTCGTCGGCCGCGTCGGACGCTGCCAGGCCCGACGGGCTGCCGTCCGCGCCGGCCCCCGGCTCTGGCGCCTTGCCATCCGCCACGGCAGCCAGCGCCGCCAGCCATGCCGCAAAGCCCGTTGCCGGCGTGCCGGCGTCGACATCGGCCACCACCGGCGCCGGGGCGCGCGTCGGCTGTGCTGCCGGCGTGCCCTGGGCAGAGGAAATCTTTGCCTGTTCCATGGTCAATGCTCCTGCTCCTGAAAACCCCGGCGGGCGTCGCGATAGCGCAGCGCGCTCCATTCATCGGTCTGTTGCTGGTCTCTGCGCCGCTGCTGCTGCGCCATGGCATCGCTGCGCCGTTGCATCAGTTGGCGCAGGCTGGCCAGGCGCAGTTGCGCG
The DNA here is from genome assembly GCF_000015565.1 of Verminephrobacter eiseniae EF01-2. NCBI lineage: Bacteria > Pseudomonadati > Pseudomonadota > Betaproteobacteria > Burkholderiales > Comamonadaceae > Verminephrobacter > Verminephrobacter eiseniae. The sequence continues at coordinate 1,240,461 of NC_008786.1, read as the reverse complement.
GCCCGCAACGCGCCCCGGGCGCTTGCCACATGCTCGCTCTGGGCACTGAGCAGGCCGGCCTGGATGCGGGCTGCCTCATCCAGGCGCTCGATGAACCGGTCATGGTGGTACAGCACCTCGGGTGGCAGCCTGGCGCCGGCCTGCATGCCCCAGCGGGACTCGGTGTCGCGGGCGTAGTCTTGCAGTTGTCCGAGCCGGGCGCGCGCTGCCCGCTGCGCCGCCAGCAGGGCCTGCAAGACCTTGCTGGCTGCATCGCGCTGGCGCGTTGCCAGTTCCAGCGCGACCGACAGGGTGTCAGACATCGCCGGGCCTGCAAGGGTCCAGCGCTGCCGCCAGCGCGGCCACGCTCTGCTCCAGCGTGGCGGCCTGGTGCAGGTCTTGTTGCAGAAATTGCGCCATCTGCGGCTGCAAGCGGATGGCTTCGTCCAGCGCCGGGTCCGAGCCGCTGGCGTATGCGCCGACCTGCAACAGATCGCGCCCCTTCTGGTAGCGCGAGTACAGCGCGCGAAAGCGCCGGGCCAGTTCCAAATGCCGATCCGGCACCAGGCGGTGCATCACGCGCGAGCTCGACTGCTCGATATCGATGGCCGGGAAATGCCCGGCCTCGGCCAGCGCCCGCGACAGCACGATATGCCCGTCGAGAATGGCCCGCGCCGCATCGGCCACCGGGTCATGCGGGTCGTCCCCTTCGGTCAGCACGGTATGGAAGGCGGTGATCGAGCCTTGCCCCTGCAGGCCGTTGCCGCTGCGCTCGACCAGTTGCGGCAGCCGGGCAAAGCACGATGGCGGATAGCCCTTGGTCGCCGGCGGCTCGCCAATGGCCAGCGCAATTTCGCGCTGGGCCATCGCGTAGCGGGTCAGCGAGTCCAGCAGCAGCAGCACATGCCGGCCCTGGTCCCGAAAATGCTCGGCCACCGCCGTGGCATACGAGGCCCCCTGCATGCGCAACAGCGGCGGCGCATCGGCGGGCGCGGCCACCACCACCGAGCGCGCGCGGCCGTCTGCGCCCAGAATGTCTTCGACGAATTCCTTGACCTCGCGGCCGCGCTCGCCAATCAGCCCGACCACGATCACGTCGGCGCCCGTGTAGCGGGCCATCATGCCCAGCAGCACGCTCTTGCCCACCCCCGAGCCAGCCAGCAACCCCAGGCGCTGCCCGCGCCCGACCGTGAGCAAGGCGTTGATCGCGCGCACGCCCGTGTCCAGCGGCTGGCGCACCGGATCGCGCTCCATCGCGTTGATCCGGTCGCGCGCCATCGGCGCCAAGACCGTGTCCTGCACCGGCCCGCGATGGTCCAGCGGCAGGCCCTGGGCATCGACCACGCGCCCGAGCAGGCCATTGCCCATGGGCAGCCGGAGCACGCCGGTGCGCCGTATCGGCCGGGACGGTTCGCCCCAGACGGGTCCGGGCATATCCGGCGCGCAAGGCAGCACGCGGGCGCCGCTGCACAGCCCGTGGGTATCGCCCGCCGGCATCAAGAATGTGCGCTCGCCGGAAAAGCCCACCACCTCGGCCAAAACCGGCGCCTGCCCGGGCATGCCGACCATGCATTGCGCGCCCACCGGCACGCGCAGGCCCACCGCTTCCAGCACCAGGCCCGTCAGCCGCGTGAGCGTGCCGCTGCTCTCCAGCGGCACGCCCTCGGCCATGCGCGCGCGCGCTTCGGCCATGAAGCGCGTCCAGGCGCCGGGCCGTTCAACGCTCATCGCCATCACCTGCCGCGCCTTCCTGCCACGGCGACTGCAAACCCAGCGCCGCGATGGCCCGCTGCCAGCGCTTGTCGATGCGGCCATCGACCATGGCGCCGGCGGCCTCCACCAGGCAGCCGCCGGCAGGCACGGCGGCGTCGGCGAGCCAGTGCACGCCCGGGGCATCGCCGGCCTCCCGCAAGGGCTGCGCCAGCGCCTCGAGGTCGGCCGGGTTCAGGCGCACGGTGGCGGGCCGGCCCTCGGTCACCAGCATGGTCAGCGCCTGCCGCACCACGGGCAGCAAGGAGCGGGGGTTGACCGATAGCTCCTGGCGCAGCACCTGGCGCGCGATGTCGCAGGCCAGCTCCAGCAGTTGCTGCGCCATCTGCTGCTGCAGCGCCGACAGGCTCGCATCCAGCGTTTGCAGCAGCGCTTGCAAACGGGTCGCCGCCGTGCGCCCCTGCCCGGCAAGGTATTCATCCATGCGGCGCTGCCATGCCGCCGCAGTCTGCTCCTGGCCCTGGGCAAAGCCCTCGGCATGGGCCTCGGCGCGGGCCTGCTCGATCAGCGCCTGCTGCGCAGCGGTGTCGATCCCGACCGGGATTTGCGCCACCGGCTCGGGCGCAGGCGCGGGCGCGATCAGGTCGGAGCCATCGACCGCGCCAAACTTCCACGGCGTGACAGCGCCCAGCGCCTCGCGGGGAATGAAGCGCAGGCCAGGATGCGGGCTAGACGAAGGTGTCATCCCCACTGCCTCCGATCACGATTTGACCTTCTTCGGACAGGCGCCGCACGGTCTTGAGGATTTCCTTTTGCTGGGTCTCGACCTCCGACAGCCGGATCGGGCCAAGAGATTCCAGGTCTTCGCGCAACGCCTCGGCAGCGCGGTTGCCCATGTTCGAGAGGAACTTCTCGCGCAGTTCCGGCGCCGCGCCCTTGAGGGCCACGATCAAGGTCTCGGAGGGCACCTCGGTGAGCGCAATCTGTATCGCCCTGTCGTCGAGCTTGAGCAGGTCCTCGAAGACGAACATCTTGTCCATGATCTTTTGCGCCAGGTCCGGGTCGTGGCTGCGGATGGACTCCAGCACCATGGTGTCCATGTTGCCGCCCAGCAGGTTGATGATTTCGGCGGCCGCCTTGATCCCGCCGAGCGAGCTCTTGCGCACCTTGTCGCCGCCGGCCAGCACCTTGAACAGCACCTCGTTGAGATCCTTGAGGGCCGTGGGCTGAATCCCCTCCAGCGTCGCCACGCGCAGCATGACCTCGCTGCGCTGGCGCTCGCCCAGGTGCGTCAGGATGCCCGAGGCATGGTCGCTGTCCAGATGCACCAGGATCGCCGCCACGATCTGCGGGTGCTCATTGCGCAGCAACTCGGCCACCGACAGCGGGTCCATCCACTTGAGGCTCTCGATGCCGGACACATCCCCGCCTTGCAGGATGCGATCGATCAGCATCCCGGCCTTGTCGTCGCCGAGCGCGCGCCTGAGCACGGAGCGAACGTAGTTGCCGGTATCGGTCACCAACAGGCTTTGCGCCGCCGCCGCGCTGGCGAAGCGGTTGATCACTTCGTCGACCTTCTCGCGCGAGACCGAGCGCATGCGGGCGATGGTTTCGCCGAGCTTTTGCACCTCCTTGGGCGAGAAATGCTTGAACACCTCGGCCGCATCCTCCTCGCCCAGCGACATCAGCAAGATGGCGGCATCGTGCAGACCTTGGTCGTCCATGGGCGTGTCCGTGCAAGCGCTGCTCTGGGCCGGGGGGTCAGGCTGGCTCGCCGCTGAGCCAGGTCTTCAGGATATTGGCCACGGCCGCCGGATTCTCCCGGGCCAGCGCGCGCGCCTCTTGCAGACGCAGCTGCTCGGGGGTCGGCAGCAGTGGCTCATTCCTGATGATCGGTGCCGGCAACGCCGGGCGCTCCGGGGTCTCGGCCTCCAGCGCATCGAGTTGGCGCCCCGCCACGGCGCGGGGGGGCCTGAGCACCGGCCACACCAGACCCAGCAGCACCAGCGCAGCGAACAGCAGCGCACCCACGGGCCAGGCCAGGGTCTTGGCCAGATCGATCAGCGCGGGCCGCTGCCACCAGGCCAGTGCCTCGGGCGGCGTCACCGTCAGTTGGAACGGGGTGTTCATCAGGTTCACCGAATCGCCGCGCGCGCTGTCGAAGCCAATGCTTTCGCGCACCAGCGCCGTCATCTGCCCGATCTGCTCGGGCGTCAGCGCGCGGCTCACGGCCCGGCCCTTGTCCAGCACCGACTGGTAGTTGACCACCACCGCAGCGCTGAGCCGCTTGACGGTCCCGGTGCTGCCGCGCACCACGCGCACCGTCCGGTCGAGCTCGTAGTTGGTGGTCGATTCACGCTTGTTGGTCTGCTCGTCCGGGCCTTGCTGGCCGCCTGCGTTGGGCGCCGGGTTGGGGCCATTGATGGGGGCCGTGGACGGCACCGGCGGCTGATTGCTCACCGCGCCCGGAATGCCGGTGGGCAGCTTGTTGGCGCCGCTCCTGCTTTCCAGCAGTTGCTGGCTGCGCACCGCGCCCGATTCCGGCTGCTGGTTCGGGCGAAACTGCTCGGAGCTCGACTCGGTCTGCGTGAAATCGACATCGGCCGTCACCTGCGCCTTGACGTTGTCGCGGCCGACCACCGGCTCCAGAATGTCCAGGATGCGGCGGGTGTACTGCTGCTCGATGCGCTGCACATGCAGCAGTTGCTGCGCATTCACCTCGGCGTCCGCTGCGCCGTCGGGCGAACGCGAGAGCAGCTTGCCGGTGTCGTCGAGCACGCTGACCGCCGAGGGCGCCATCTCGGGCACGCTGGCCGCCACCAGATGCACGATGCCGGCCAACTGGGCGCGCTCCAGAAAACGGCCCGGATACAGACTCACCAGCACCGAGGCCGAAGGCTTTTGCTGCTCGCGGAAAAACCCGTTCTGCTCGGGCAGCGCCAGATGCACGCGCGCGCTTTGCACCGGCGACAGCGCCTGTATCGAGCGCGTCAGCTCACCCTCGAGGCCGCGCCGAAAGTTCAGCCGCTCCTGAAACTGCGTCACCCCGAATTTGCTCGACTCCATCAGCTCGAAACCGACCACCGACCCCTTGGGCAGACCCTGGCTTGCCAGGCGCAGCCGCACCTCGTGCACCCGATCGGCAGGGACCAAAATGGCGCCGCCGCCCTCGGCCAGCCGGTAGGGCACATTCATTTGCGACAGTTGGGCCACGATGGTGCCGCCATCCTTGTCGCTCAGGTTGCCAAACAGCACCCGATAGTCCGGCTGGTGCCCCAGAACCAGGGCCGCGACAGCCGCCAGCACCAGCAGCGCCACGCCCGCACCCAGCCGCATGCGCTGCGCCCGGTTCAGCGCCGACAGGCGCTGCCACCACAGCGGCCCCGTCGTCGGCGGCGGCGGGAGCGGATCGGGGGGGAGCTCTGCAACAGCCGACATCTTGCTTTCCAATGCAACAGTCCCGGCAGCAGACCGGGCGTAGAGGCCATTGTTTGGCTACGCCGCCGCCCTGCTCGCCGGATAAACCGCCCGTATGGCCATCAATTCCCGACACCCGGCGCCGTGGCGCGCGCCAGGATATGCCGTCATATCGCCATTGATATCGCCACTGCCCACGGGGATACCGCCATGGACCTTCGCCCCCCGAGCCTTGCCACCCCGCTGACGAGCGCCGGCCTGGCGCGCCGCGCCGCCGCGCCACAAGATGCAAGCCAGGCCGTGGGCCAGGAAGCGGGATTTCCCGGCGCCTTCAAAACCGCACTGCAATCGGTCAGCGCGGCGCAAAGCCGCTCGGCCGATCTGCAAAAACAAGTGCAGTTGGAAGACCCCGCCGTCAGTCTGGAAGAAACCATGGTCGCCATCCAGAAAGCCCAGATCGGCTTTCAGGCCGCCTTGAATGTGCGCAACCGGATGGTGCAGGCCTACACCGACATCATGAACATGCAGGTCTGACGATGTGGTTTGCGGCCCGGCGCGCGCCTGAATCCGGGCGCCAGCCGCCCGTCGCTTTCAGTGCAGCGTCGGCAACCGGTCGGCCAGCAACTGCTCGCACCGGGCCAGCCAAGGCTCGGCCAGGCAACGGATCCGGGCGTCGTTGCGCAAGATGCGCTGCATGATGCGCGACTTCTCCCGGCGCTGCTCGGGCCGCAATGGCTGCAGTTGCGCTTGAAAGCGCAACTGCCCGATCAGCACGGCGCAGGCACTTTCGTAGCGCAGCACCGCATCCCAATCCTCGCGCCTGGCCGCATCGAGCATGCCGGCGCTGCTGTCTTCGATCGCCTTGTAATAGTCCATCAACTGCGACATGGCTCAAACTCCTGCCAACATGGATTGGGCTGCGGCCGGGGCGTCGGCGCGCGTGTTCCTGATGCCATCCCAGCCCTGGGCCACCGGCCTGATCAGCAGCATGACCTCCTGCAGCATCGCATCGTCATTGCGGGCATTGGCCAGCGTCAGGCGGCGCACGCAGTAGTCGTACAGCGCCCCCAGGTTGTTGGCCAGTTCGCCGCCGCCGGCCCGGTCCAGCGAAATGCCCAGGCCCTCTTGCAAAATCCGGATCGCCTTGGCAATGCCATTGACCTTGCCCAACACATCGCCGCGCGCCAAGGCGCCGCGCGCCGTGGCAATCGAATGCAAGACCCCGCCATACAGCAGACTGACCAGTTGGTGCTGGTCCAGCGCGTACATGCTGGTCTCCACATCGATGCGCTGATAAGCGTTGGCGGCACGGGGGCTGTAGGCGCTGAACATGCTGGCGATCCTTGCGATGGTTGCCTCAGGTTATCGGCCCGCGCCGGACAAACTTGAAGCCCCTGATTGCAGCCCTCGACGGGGTCTGTTCCGCCGAAAGTGATTTTCTTGATGATGAGCATCGATTTCCCTTACGTTGATTTCCGAAGACCGGCGGCCAACAGAGAATCCGAAGAACCCCAGACAAGAAGGGTTAGAAGGGTTGCAGGCCAGCCGTGGCGCATTGGAAAACGAGGTCTTCGACGAGTTTCGAAACGCTGATCCGATGGCTTGGCGCTCGCATTGCGTTGCGTTGAATGCGCTGCGGGTCGTTACGCCGCGCCCACCACCCGGAGGTTCCCATGCACCACTTGCATCGTCATCGCTCGCGCCGTCATTTCCTGCGCGCCTGCGCCGCCACTGCGGCCATCGCCCATCCCGTCATCGGCATGGCCCAGGGGCTGGCCGCGCAAACCACCATCCACTATGGCGGCTCGGCCTGGCTGGGCCACTATCCGGCTTATCTGGCGCTGAAAAGCGGCACGCTCCCGGCGGCGTCGATCGATCTGCGATGGCAATCCTTCGGCACCTCCTCGGCGCGCATGAGCGCCGTCCTGTCCGGTGGGATCGACATCGCCTGCACCGGCATCGTCTCGGCACTGGCGCTGATGGCGCGCGGTTCCAGGCACTTTGCCATCATCGCCGTGCCGGAGGACTTCGGCCGCGTCGAGGGCTTGTTTGTCCGCTCCGATGTCAGCGCCATCGAGCACCTGAGGGGCAAGAAAATCGGCGTGACCTTCGCCTCCAGCGCGCACCTGCTGGTGCTCGACCTGCTGGCTGGCGCGGGCCTGGGGCCTGCCGATGTGACGGTGCTGAATGTGCCGGCCCCGGAGTTGCCTGCGGCGATGGCGGCCGGCCAGATCGATGCGGCGGCGGCATGGACGCCGCAATTTCACCGGATTCGCGCGCTGCCGGGCATCAAGCTGCTCGCCGATGACACGGCGTTCTCGCTGTTCAAGAGCCACAAGGTCACCCCGGGCCCGGATGTTCTGGTGGTGCGCCAGGCGTTTGCCGACAAGAATCCGCTGGCCGTGCGCGGCTTTCTCAAGGGCTATTTCAGTGCCATCGCGATGCTGCGCGACCGCCCGCAGGAAGCCGCCCGGCAGTTGCTCGCGCTGACCGGCCTGTCGCTGGCAGACCAGGTGGAGGCCATCTTGGGGGCGCAGTGGTACGGCAGCGAACAGCAGCGGAACCTGCTCAAGGTGCCAGGCACCTATGTCGATGGACTGCAGGGTTTGGCCGACATGCTGGTGGCGCACAAACAGATCGACAAGGCCCCGGTCGTTGGCCAATGGATCGATGCCTCGCACTTGGCATGAACCCCGATCCAACACCCCGGCATGCGCTGCTGGCCACGGCCTGCGTCGCCGTGCTGGCCTTCCTGGCGCTGTGGGAGGGCACATGCCGCAGCGGCCTGGTCGATCCGGTCTTTTTGCCGCCGCCGAGCGCCGTATGGGCGCGCGGCCTGGCCATGGCAAGCGATGGCGCGTTGCCCGGGCATGTGCTTGCCTCGGCCCGGCGCGTGATGACCGGATTCCTGGCCGCCACGGTGGTCGCGATTCCGCTGGGCATCTTTCTGGGCATGTCGCGCTATGCGCGCGCAGCCTTCGATCCCATTCTTTCCTTGCTCCGGCCCCTGCCTTCGATGAGCTGGATCCCGCTGTCGCTGCTGTGGTTCGGCATCACCGAAACGCAAAAGTACAGCATCGTCTTCATGGGCTGCTTTGCGCCGGCATTGGTCTACGTCATCGAAGCCACGCGCAATGTCGACCCTGTGCTCATTCGCGCAGCACAAAACCTGGGCGCCAGCCGCTGGCAGGTGATGCGCGAAGTGGTTCTGCCGGGCAGCCTGCCGCAGATTCTGAGCGGGCTGAAGATCATTTTGGGCCTGGCCTGGACCTGCGTCATCTCCGCAGAACTGGTCGCGGCGCGCGAAGGGCTTGGCTTTCTGATCATGAACGGCAAAGAGTTCTTTCAGACCGAGGTCGTGGTCCTGGGCATGGTCATGATCAGCCTGACCGTGCTGCTCACCGATGTGGTGTTTCGCGCCATCGGGCGCAAGCTGCTGAGGTGGCAGCCATGAACGCAATGATCGCGCTCGAAGCGGTCGCCAAGCGCTATGGCCTGTTCCAGGCCCTCGATCGCATCGACATGCAGGTTGCGCCGGGCGAATTCGTGGTGCTGCTGGGCGCATCGGGCTGTGGCAAATCCACCTTGCTCAACCTCATCGCGGGTTTCGATGCGCCTTCGTCCGGCCGCGTGCTCGTCAATGGCCGGCAAGTCCAGGGCGTCACCGCGCATTGCGGCATGGTCTTTCAGCAATACGCGCTGTTTCCGTGGCTGAGCGTGCTGGACAACGTCTGCTTCGGGCTGAAGATGAAGGGCGTCGCGCGCGCCGAGCGGCGCCAGACGGCGCAGCACTTCATCGCAATGGTCGGGCTGGAGGGCTTTGAGCACCACTATCCGAAGGCGCTGTCCGGCGGCATGCGCCAGCGGGTCTCGATCGCGCGCGTGCTGGCCAACGACCCCGACGTGATCTTGCTCGACGAGCCGTTCGCTGCGCTGGATGCGATGACGCGCCAAGTGCTGCAACAAGAGCTGCTGCAAATCTACGCCCACAGCGGCAAGACCATCGTCTTCATCACGCATTCGATCGACGAGGCCCTGTTGCTGTCCACCAGAATGCTGATCATGAGCGCCCGCCCCGGCCGCGTGGCTTGCGACATCCGCAACGACCTGCCACAGCCGCGCACGGCGGACATTCAGCTCTCGGCGCGCTACAACGCGCTGAAGTCGCAGATCTGGAACCAGGTGCAGGCCGAAGTCATGCGCAGCCTGGAGAGCCGGGCCGCCTGAGCGCCGGTGCCGCGATGAACGATCAACCCGACAAAATCAGGCGCAGCCACCCCGGCTATCGGGCCGGCTCAGGGTGGAACCTGATGCTGGCGCCACGCTTGGCACACACCACCGCCCCGAGCGCGCGGGATTTCGACGCGATCGTGATCGGCGCCGGCTTCACCGGCTTGGCGGCAGCCCGCAGAATCGCACAACTGCAACCCCAGGCCAGCGTGCTGGTGGTCGACGCGACAACCATCGGCGACGGCGCATCGGGCCGCAATTCCGGCTTTCTGATCAGCTTGCCGCACAACACCGGCATGGCAGGCCACGGCAGCCCCGCCGCAGTGGCGCGCAAGCAGATCCGGCTGTATGACATGGGCTTGCAGTGGCTGCACGGCATCGTCACGCAACAGGCCATCGAATGCGACTGGAGCCCGGCCGGAAAATTCCATGCGGCGGCCACCAAGGATGGCGAGCGCAGCCTGCGCACCACGCTGGCACAGTATCGGCAGTGGGGCGTCGGCTACCGCGAACTGGATGCCGACGCATTGCACGACGCCTTCGGAACGGCTTACTACCGCTACGGTTACCACTCGGCCCACAGCGTGTTCGTGCAACCGGCCGCATTGAGCCGCGGGCTGGCGGACAGCCTTCCGGCCAACGTGCACCTCTGGGAAGGCGAGCCGGTGACGGGACTTCGAGGGTCAGGCCCCTTTCAGGTGCAAACCGCCAGCACCACGCTGCGGGCGGGCCGCGTCATCGTGGCCAACAACGGCTTTGCCACCCGGCTGGGCTTGGCGCGCGACCGCATCTTCACGATCTACACCTACGCGGCGCTGACGCCGGTGCTTGCCGAGCGCGAGCGCGCCAAGCAAGGCCCGGACAGCGAGTGGGGGCTGATCCCCGCCAACCGGCTCGGGACCACGCTGCGCAAAACCCGGGACGGGCGACTGATGGTCCGCAGCGCATATTCCTACCAGGCAGAGCTACCCCTGGCCAGAGTGCGGGACATGCTGCAAGACTGCTACCGGCGCCGCTATCCGGGCATGGCCGCGCATGCGTTCGAGTATGTTTGGGGCGGGGCCACCGCATTGACACGCAACGGCGCCCTTTATTTCGGCGAGGTCAGAAACGGCCTTTACGTCTCGCTCGGCTGCAACGGCGCAGGCGTGCTCAAAGGCACGATGTTCGGCAAACTGCTCGGAGAAATGGCGGCCGGCCACCACTCCCCCGAACTGAGCGATGCACTCGGCTTGCAGCGGCCCAATTGGCTGCCTCCTGATCCGATTCGCCGTATCGCCGTGGTTTCGGCGCTGAAGTGGCACAAGCATCGCGCCGGGCTGGAGCGATAGTTTGCTGAAATACTATTTTTCCGCAGGGCAGGCATATTCCGATATCCGAAAAACCAGTGCAGGCAGTTTCCGATCCACCAATACCTGCACTGATTACCCACCACATCAAAAGCGCCGACTATGCGGCTGCCGGGAAAACTGACCGGATGGTCGTAGCTGCCATCACGAACATGATCGCAGCGATAACGGCATCCAGAGCACGCCACATGCTTGCCCGCTGAAACAATGGCGCGACCATTCGGCATCCACCGATCAGGGCGGCGAACCATATCAACGAAGCCGATGCGGCACCGAGTGCAAACGAAATGCGCTCGGCCAGCAGTTTCGTGCCACCCACAGCGCCAATCAGGAATTCCCGCCATGATCAAGATCACGTCCGACACGACGCAAATCGCCAGCACGACGCCAGGGTGCTGCCCGACCAGACTTTGCCGAATGACGAATGCGTCCTTTGGAGCGACGGCGATAATCAACCCGATCTCCAGCGTCAGACCTTGCATATAAGGAAGCAGAGACAGCATGTATCGTCCTTGGGTCATGCCACGAAATGACCGGCATCTTGAACTGCCGGAAATATCGATTCGGCCACACGGCAACTGTTTCAAGCGGCTTTGGACATCGTTTACAACATATGCAAGCCCGAAGTGATGCGAGCCGCCGCTGTTCATCAGGAACGGGCGTCCGTCCCATCGGTAGCTGGATATCACGACTACCAGCAAACGCGGGCGATTTGTCGCTCAATCGATGGCGCCATCCAGCCGTGATAGCTGTATAGTCCAAACAACACGATCAGGGCGCTTGAGAATAGGGCAGCTTACGCGCAAATTCACCAAAACCTGACCAGCGCCTGAAAGCATGGCGAACGCTGATGGCAACGACAACACCAGACAATACCATCGTCAGCGCCAGACCGATGCTGAAGCAAGCACCAATGTTCCCCCTGGCGCGACTTGCTTGAGTTGCAGGTACGGTAGCAACACAGTGATCACTACGGGGCAGGGAATCAATCCACTGGTGATGCCAAAGAGCACGATCTGGCGATTGCTTGCCTTGCCGTCGCCAAAACACCGCCGGATGTCCTTGGCATGTGCCAATTCATGCTCAAGCATCGCAATGATGCCCTTGAGGTGACCTTCGGCACGCTTGAGACGCTCGATGATGTCGGGATTCGATGTGTGTGTTCATCTATCCATATCCCATGCTGGCGGGGATGATATTATGATGTGTGATTTGAATCTGAAATTTGGTGTTGCGGGCATTGCTTTAATTTGAGGTAATCTGCATTCATGAATCATACCTGCATATAAAGAAATGATAATTTATTATCGTGAGACGAAACCACAGAATCCGCCATTTTCATTGGGAAAACTGTAAAAAGCGTGCAACGAAATGTTCGCACTGCCGTAGACGATGGCAGTTGCCCAGGCTCTCTGCGAGAAGCATGAACTGATCTTTGCATTTGTGGCACAAAATTTGCTCAACTGCCCATATTATCAAGACAACGCCCCATTTTCTGGCACACATTACTCCCTCGCACCATGCCTATGCACTCAACGAAGCCATCGCGGTCGAGGCTGATACCACCAGACTCCAGGCGCGGATAGTTCATGGCCGAGGCAACGCGCAACTCTCGCCACACCGCAGATGGGCCCACCAGAGATTGCCGATGCGCTTTCAACCAACCATTCAAGAGGCTCCCATGCCAGCATCGTCCCAACCCGGCGCCCCTGAGGGTTCCGTCAGCACTGCAGCACACTTCACACCGCAGTTCCACCCGCATGCGCTGTCCGGCGCCAATTTGCTGTTTTTGGCGCTGCTGAGTGTCTTTGGCGCGGTGATCGGTCTTCAATTGCTGGTGACACTGGGCATCACACCCAACACGTCCATCATCGGTGCGTTGGTGGCGATGATTCTGGCGCGGATTCCGCTTCAGATCCTGGCGGGTTACCGCTCCATCCATTTCCAGAATCTTGCGCAGAGCGCAACCTCATCAGCAACTTTCGGCGCTGCCAACAGCCTGCTGCTGCCGATTGCGATTCCCTTTCTCATGGGCCGGCCTGATCTGGTGATGCCGATGTTCATCGGCGTCTCCTTGGCCATGCTTCTGGATGGCTATTTGCTGTACCGACTGTTCGACACCAAAATTTTTCCGGCCTCGGGCGCATGGCCTCCGGGCGTGGCAGCGGCGCAAGCCATCGCGGCTGGCGACAAGGGAGGAAAGCAGGCAGCACTGCTCGGGGCTGGCATGCTGGTGGGGGCCATCGGCTCATGGTGCAAGATTCCGATGGCTGCGTTTGGCACCGCATTCATCGGCAACATTTGGGCATTGGGCATGTTCGGTATCGGTCTGCTGCTGCGCGGCTACATCCCGTTCGATATCAACAAAGCCTACATACCTCACGGCGTAATGATCGGCGCCGGTTTGGTTGCGTTGGTGCAGATCAGCGTGGTACTGATCAAAAAATCGCCGAAAGCTGAAGCCACAGCCGAGCGCCACGCTGGCACCACCTTGTGCCTGGGGACAGCGGCCTACATCCTGCTGGCTGCCGGTGTCTCCCTGTTGGCTGGACTGTATGTCGAGATGTCGATGGGCATGCTCATCGCTTTCATCCTGTATGCCGCATTCGCTGCCTTCATGCATGAACTGATCGTTGGCATCGCCGCAATGCACGCGGGCTGGTTTCCCGCCTTTGCGGTGGCGCTGATCACCTTGCTGCTGGGTCTGCTGTTGGGTTTTCCGGTGACGGCATTGGTCGTGTTGTGCGGCTTTTCGGTCGCCACCGGTCCAGCCTTTGCCGATATGGGTTATGACCTCAAGGCTGGCTTCATACTGCGCGGCCATGGTTCTGATTCGGCGTTCGAGCTTGCAGGCCGCAAGCAGCAATTGATCGCCGCGATGCTGGCCTTCGTCATCGCCATTCCCGTGGTCTACATCGCGCACGGCATCTATTTTTCGCAAGGCATGGTGCCGCCGGTGGCCAAGGTGTACGCGACCACCATCAGTGCGGGCGCGGTGCCTGGTATCGCGCAGCAGCTTTTTATCTGGGCCATTCCTGGCGCACTCATTCAATGGATTGGCGGGCCTAAGCGCCAACTCGGCGTGCTGCTGGCCACTGGCTTGCTGATCCTTAACCCGATGGCCGGCTGGGCTGTGGCAGTTGGCATCGCTCTGCGCGTGTTGCTCGAAAGGCTCGGCGGTGACAAAGTGCGCAACGGCATGGAAGTTTTCGCCGGCGGCGTCATTGCGGGCGATGCGCTGTTCAGTTTTTTCAACGCGGTGGTCAAGTTCGGCAAGAAATAAATCCATTGAGTCATCACGTCCACCTGCCAAAAGGAACACTCCCATGAGTCTTATCCAGACCTTGCAAGTTTTTGAAGCGCTCGACACGGTATATGCCAGCGGCCAAACCGTCGTGGAGCTGCTTTCAGCGTACAGCCGTCCAACAGTCACTGTCACCCGGATCGGCGGACCAAAAGGCGCAACCGATTTCGTGCGCATCGTGATTCCGGGGACAGCGGGCAAACTCGTCGATGGCACCGCGCCTACACTGGGCATCGTCGGGCGGCTCGGCGGCATCGGGGCGCGCCCCGCTCGCATCGGACTGGTGTCGGATGCCGATGGCGCAGTGGCGGCCATTGCCGCCGCGCTCAAACTGGCGCACATGCAAACGCAGGGTGACAGCTTGCCGGGAGACGTTGTGATTGCCACACATATCTGCCCGGACGCGCCCACCCGCCCGCACGAACCGGTGGACTTCATGGATTCGCCGGTCGACACCGAAGACATGAACGAGCAGGAAGTCAGCGCCGAGATGGATGCGGTGCTGTCGATTGATACGACCAAGGGCAACCGCATCATCAACCACAAGGGGTATGCGATTTCTCCGACGGTCAAGGAGGGCTACATCCTGCGCGTTTCCGACGACCTGCTGCGCATCATGGAGATGTCCTCCGGCAAGCCTGCAGTGACGTTTCCCATTACCACGCAGGACATTACACCCTACGGCAATGGTGTCTATCACCTCAACAGCATCCTGCAGCCGTCGATTGCCACTGCTGCGCCGGTGGTGGGCGTGGCCATCACAGCGGAGAGCGTGGTGCCGGGCTGTGGCACAGGGGCCAGCCATGAAACCGACATTGCCCTGGCCAGCAAATTCGCCGTCGAGGTGGCCAAGGAATTTTCACGTGGCACCTGCCATTTCTTCGATACTGCGGAGTACGCCTTGCTGCAGAAGTTATATGGCTCCCTGGCGCATCTCCAGCGGCGCCAATCGGTTCAAGATTGAATCGGTCCGACGCGATTCAAAAGAGTTGGTGCGGCAAGCCGACATCATCGCGATCAGTCATGCACTGAAGTACATTCCGGTGCTCTGTCCGGGCTGATGGCCTCTCGCTACAGATCGTGGACATGTTCTAACACAATGCCTGTGCGCATTCCGTGGATCATCGGGGCGCCATCGGCAATGAACCGAAATTTTCCATTGGAAAACCCTCAAGGCGAAGAAACGGGAGAAAACCGAGCGGGCAAATCGAAGGTTTGAGCGGCATCCCACAAGCCTTGCATCCATGCGCACCGTTGCATCGCCATCGCCAAATGCAAGGTGGATTTTCGGCTTTCCGTGGTGATGTAAGCAGGCTTTGCGGATGATTTGTGGCGCAGTGTTTGCACGATGTGCCGGACCGTGTTCGATGTGTGCTTGACCGTGCTGGTTGTGAGTAGTACCTGGCGCAGCAAACTCATCAGGTCGTAGGCCAGCATCACCGTATTTCGCCTGGATTCAGTGAGAAATGCCCTAAACCTCAATGTTATCAACAACTTGCGCTAATGACTTCCATTAGAAATTGGGGCCAATGGGAAATCTCGGATTATTGCCAATTTCTCATCTCGACGCAGGCAAATTACACGCAAACCTGCCTCGCTGGTCATCATCAGCATTTCTCGCATGACGCCATCAATCGCTATTTGCAGAATGACGACGTAACGCCGGCGATTGCCTGGGAGCAGATCAAGGATGCGATGAAAACCGATCCCAATGGCTACATCGTGTTAGACGACACCGACTTGGACAAGAACCATTCGCACAAGATTGATTTGGTCCGCTTGCAGTACAGCGGTAATGCGCTGCATGAGCCAGTCCGAAATCAAACCGTAAAGATACAAGGCGAGGGATGGTGCGCCAGTTTATTGCCGCAAGGCGACGATGCCGCCGAGGATCATTGCGGCGCCCAGCCAGCGCGTGGCGGTCAGCTTTTCCTTGAGCAGGAAGGCGCTGATGAAGGCGGCAAAGATGACCGAGGTTTCACGCAGCGAGGCAACGGCAGCCGTTGGCGCCTTGGTCATGGCCCACAATGCGATGCCGTAGGCGAGCATGGAGAAGGTGCCGCCTATCATGCCGCGTTGCCAGTGCAGGCGCGCATGCGCAATGAAGGCGTGGCGGCGCATCCAGAGCACCAGCAGCGCAAACGGCATACCTTCCAGAAAGGACATCCACAGCACGTAGTTGACCGCATTGCCAGCCTGACGCACGCCGGCGGCATCGACCATGGTGTAAATCGCAATCAGGCAGGCGTTGGCGAGGGCGAACATCATCACTTTGCCGACGCCGCGATGCAGATTGCCGGCCAGCAGGCTTAGGCTGATGATGCCGCCGGAGATGCTGGCGATGCCTAGCCACATCGCCGGGCTTAAGGATTCCTGTAGCACGATGGCGCCAAACAGGGCGACCAGCAACGGGGCGAGGCCGCGCATGAGCGGGTAGCCGAGGTTCATGTCGCCAGCGCGATAGGTGCCGACCAGGGTCAGGTAATAGCCAATGTGCAGCAGATTGGAGCTTAGCAGATAGGGCCAGCTTGCCAGCGCCGGCGGCGGGAAGATGAGCAGCAGGGGGGCTGCCACCACGGTTGCTCCCGCAGCCACCAGCGCGGTGTCCATCAACACGTCACGGCCGCTCTTGATCAAGGCATTCCAACTGGCATGCAGCAAGGCGGCGAACAGGATGATGAGGGTGATGCCGGGCGTGAGTGTCATGGCTGGCGTGCGGCGGGCATCATGCGCGCACGCAACGCCCGATGTAACGCGCGAAGTAGTCGTAGTCCGGCGTCTGGTAGTCGGCCCGCTTGGCAAGGTCGTCCCAGCGCCGCAGGCGCACGGCATCGTCGGCGTAGGGCAGGGCGATGAAGGCGGCGGCCTGCCCGGCATCGAAGATGCCGCCTTGCAGTTTCAGGCTGCGCACCGAGTCTTCCGACAGCGAGGAAAAATAGGCCGGTTCCCGTGCGCACAGATAGCGCTTGGCGTCGACATGCAGGCGGATAGGCTCCAGCACGTCGGCATCGAACAGGTGGCGCAGAAAGGGCAGGATGCGGTATTGATGCAGATCGTCTATGCCTGCCAGGGTGGGCGTGTCGCCGTTGTCTTCGAGCATGTGGCCGAGATCGTGCAGCAGGCTGGCGGTAATCAGGCTGGGCGGCGCTTCTTCCTGCTCTGCCAGTGCGGCGGTTTGCAAGGCGTGTTCCAGTTGTGTGACTGGTTCGCCGGTGTATTGTGTTGCGCCATGTTGCCGGAATAGCGCCTGGATGTCTTGCAGGCTCAGTGACATGAAAAACCTCTACGGTGGTGGTTTACCAAGGCAGCGAATATGTCTTGGTGTTGGTGAAACTTTTCATCGCTTCCAGCACGCCTTCCTTGTATCCCAAACCGGAATCCTTGATGCCGCCGAAAGGCGTCAATTCGAGGCGATAGCCGGGGACTTCGCGCACATTGACGGAACCGACGTTGAGTTCGGTGATGAAGCGCGTGATGTAGTCGAGCCGGTTGGTGCAGACTGACGACGACAGGCCGTAGGCGGTGCCATTGGCAATGCGGATCGCTTCGTCGATGCCGGAGATGCGGATGACCGGCGACACCGGGCCGAAGGTTTCTTCGCGCACCACGGTCATTTCCGGCGTGACGCGATCGAGCACGGTCGGTGAATAGGAGGCGCCTTGCCGTCGATTGCCAACCAGGAGTCTTGCGCCTGCTGCGATGGCCTGGTCGACGACGCTTTCAAAGCGGCTGGCCGCGGCTTCGTCGATCACGGTGCCCATGTCGACATCGGCATCGAAGGGGTCGCCGTAGCGCAGCGCCTTGGTCTTTTTCACCAGCAGTTCGACGAATCGATCGGCGACATGCTCATGCACCAGCATGCGCTTGATCGCGGTGCAGCGTTGACCGGAGTTTTTGTAGGAGCCGCTGGCCGCCAGCGTGGCTGCTTCTTCGACATCGGCATCTTCCATCACGATGAGGGGGTCGTTGCCGCCAAGTTCCAGAATCTGGCGTTTGTAGACGGCTTTGGCGGCGATGTATTTGCCGATGGCGACGCCGCCAGTGAAGGTGACCAGATCGATGTGCTGGTTGGTCAGCAATTCGTCGGCAATCTCGCTCGGGTCGCCGGTCACGACCGATAGCATTTGCGGCGGCAAGCCGGCTTCGTACAACACATCGGCCAGGGCAAATGCGCACAGCGGCGTTTTTTCGCTGGGCTTGAGCACGATGCGGTTGTTGGTGGCGATGGCCGGCGCGACTTTGTGGATGACCTGGTTGAGCGGGTGATTGAAGGGGGTGATGGCCGAGATCACGCCGAGCAAAGGCTCTTTCAGCGTGTAGACCTTGCGGCTCTTGCCGTGCGCGGTCAGGTCGCAGGAGAAAATCTGTCCATCGTCGATGAGTGCCTGATTCGCGGCGAACAGCAGGACATCGGAAGCGCGACCGGTTTCATACATCGAATCCTTGAGGCAGAGGCCGGACTCCAGCGTGATCAGCCGCGCGAACGACTCGCGGCGCGCAGCGATCAACTCTCCGGCGCGCATCAGTATGCGGTAGCGATCGTGGCGCGTCAGTCTGGAGCGATAGGCCGCAGCGGTGGAGAAAGCCTGGCGGACTTGCTCGACGCTGGCCTTGGGAATGGTCGCAACGACCTTGCCCGTGTAAGGGTGCCGGACTTCGATGCGGCGCTCGCAGGCGATTTCATTGCCGTCGATGCGCAGGCTTTCGTGCAGGATGGCGCTGGCTTCGCCTGGGGCGGCGGGAGTGGTGGGGGTGGCGGCGGCGTTCATGCGGCACTCTTGGCGCGGAGGGCGACGGCATGATTGAGTGCCAGATCGAAGGCGTCGAAATTGCGCAGGCGGCGCTCGCTGGCCACGCCTTCGACACGGCGATTCAGAATCAGCGGCACTTGCTGCTCGGACAGGCCGCCGTGCGAACGCAGCGGCGCGTCGAGTCCCGACAGATCGTGGCGCGCAGCCGCCGTGCCGAGCACGGTGTCGCGCTGCGACACGATCACGATGTCGCCAATGCGGTCTGGCGGCAATTCAAAGCGCGCAGCCGCGGCAGCGCGGTCCAACACCACTTCAACGCCGGCAAGCGCGCTGAGACGGGCGATCAATTCCCGGACATCGAGATCGGCTGGCAAGTGGATGGTGGCGTAAGAGCCGAGCGCGCCGTGGTGCACCACATAGGGGTCGGTGATCGGCAGGACGACGCGTGTCGTGCCGGCGGCGAACCAGTGGTCGAGCATGTCTTGCAGATAGATCACGTTCGGCGCGCCATCCTTGCCATGCTTGGCATTCATACCGTGATCGGCGGTCAAGGCGATGACGGCGCCCATGGCATCGAGTTGGCGCAGATAGCCATCCATCATCTGGTAGAAAGCGTTGGCGTCCGGTGTGCCGGGCGCGGCCTTGTGCTGCACGTAGTCCGTGGTGGACAGGTACATGAGGTCGGGGCGGTGGCGCTGCATCAACTTCACGCCCGACGCGAAGACGAATTCGGACAAGCCGGCGCTATACACCGACGGCACGGGCAGGCCGACCATGCCGAGCACGTCGTCGATGCCATTTTCTGCCATGCTGACCTGATCGGATTTTTCCGAGGAATAGCAAATGCCCTTCAGCTTGTGGCCAAGCAGCTTGCGCAGTTTGTCTTTGGCTGTCACCACGGCGACCTTGGCGCCGGCATCGGCGAAAGCGGCCAGCAGGGTATCGGCGCGCAGGTATTTGGGGTCGTTCATCATCACTTCTTCACCGCTGGCCGGATCGAAGAAATAGTTGCCGCAAATGCCGTGCACGGCTGGCGGCACGCCGGTGACGATGGACAGGTTGTTGGGATTGGTGAAGGTCGGCACCACGCTGTCAGCGATGAAGCGGCTGCCGTCCTCGAGCATGCTGCCGATGAAGGGGGCAACACCGGCGGCAACGGCCGCTGTCAGATAGTCGAATTCACAGCCATCGACGCATACCACGACCACCGGCACATCGGGCCAGCGGTAGCGGCGTTGGTTCACATTCACGGTTTTGCTCATATTGCTTCCTTTGTCCTTTGTCCGGTGGGTGGGTGCGGCCATGGCATGACCGCCTGCTTGCATTTTGCTAGTGTCGCGTCACCGATCATCTGTCGGTCTGCGCTGGCCATCGAAGCGCATCGCGGCGTTGCATCGCTTGCCAATACGCTCGGTATTGGCTGCGCGATGCGCCTTGCGCTGCGCTCCGATGGCTGCGCGCAGCCTACGACATCTGATCGGTGACACGACACTAGCTGGAATTCATGCAGACATTGCGCGGTGCATGCGCGCGCGGCTGAGTTCCGAATGGCGGCGCAACACGGCGCCGGCTTTTTCTGCATCGCGCTTGGCGATGGCCTGGTAAATCTCGCGGTGCTCCTCGATGGAGACATCCATGCCGCCGACAGCCGACAGGCTGCGCAAGCGGAACAGCAATAACTCCTTGGTCAGTTTGCGATAGACCGCAGTCAGCTTGCCATTGCCGATGAAGCTCACCAGCGTGTCATGGAATTGCAGATTGAGCGGGTGATAGAGCGTGGCGTCCTTGCTGGCAGCGACTTTTTCCATATGCCCGATCTGGCGTTCGAGTTCGGCCAGTTGTTCGGCGGAGATACGTTGCGCCAGCTTGCGCCCGATCAATTCTTCCAGCGCTTCGCGCAGGTCGTAGATTTCATCGGCTTCGGCGATGGAGATTTCGCGGACGAAGGCGCCGCGGTTTTTTTCCTGGCGCACCAGGCCGGACTCCTCCAGGCCGCGGAAGGCCTCGCGGATGGGGCCGCGACTGATGCCGAAACGCTGCGCCATTTCGCTCTCGTTGAGCCGCCCGCCGACGCTGATTTCACCGCGCAAAATCATTTTTTCCACCTCTTCCTGAATGATCGTCGTCAGTGAATGTGACTGAATCAGTTGCAAGGTACTGGGCTTTTCCATGGGGTCCTGATGCACTGATTTGATGCGGCGCACTGTTTTGGTTTGAATGCAGCCATTCTTGCGAACGAATCGTAGATTGTCAACAGTTTGCACTTAAAGTCCCGGACGATTACATGGCCTCTCGTGGAACCGTTGCGGAGGCTCTCTACCACTCCTTCATGGCCTGCACAGGCGTCTTGCGGCCCAGCGCTGACTGCGGCAACTGGTGGTTGTACAGGGCCACGTAGCGCGGCAAGGTTGCTCCATGTCCTCGCGGCTGTTGAGCCTGTGGGGCTTGAGCACATCGGCTATGCGGCCATCGAACCTCTCGACCATGCCGCTGGTTCTCGGCGTCCTGGGCTTGGGTCAGCCGCTGCTCTATGCCCAGCGCCTAGTGTCGCGTCACGGATCAGATGTCGTAGGCTGCGCGCAGCCATCGGAGCGCAGCGCAAGGCGCATCGCGCAGCCCATACCGAGCTGTATTGGCAAGCGATGCAACGCCGCGATGCGCTTCGATGGCCAGCGCAGACCGACAGATGATCGGTGACGCGACACTAAGCACAATTTGAACAGCTTCTCGCCGGCGCGCCGGTGCTGGCGCATCGAATCGGGTTTCTTGGCGAACGCCTTGTAGTACCCGCAGAACCGGGTGTGGGCCAGAGGTGCGGCAGCCCTCATGGGCCGCGCGGTACTCACCCCACAACGGCATCGACGTCACGCCCTTGCGGCGCAACCCGATGGCACGAGGGCGTGGTGGGGCTCGACCACGCGCGCCTCGCTCGTGCTGCGTCCGGGCAGCCTGCGTTCCAGCGAGGCCTCGTCCAACTCGGCCGCCGCCTTCCAATCGATTCCGGCGGCACTGGCCAAGCCGAGGTACTTGGCCACAGCCCCCTTGGAGATGTTCAGGCTGCGCGCGATGCGCTCGTGCGCGAGGCCGCCCTGGGACTTGGGTCAAGGCGATTGCCCTATGACACGGCAATGTCATCATAGTCATAAACAATTGATTGAATGCAATCAATTCATTGGATGGATGATCTGCAAAGGTCTAGACTCCAGCTTCGCTCCGTCCATCAACCCTTCGAGGAAACAACCATGTCCCTGATCAATACCCCCATCCAACCCTTCAAGACCACTGCTTTCATCCACCGTGGCGGCAAGGGTGAATTCATCGAAGTCACCGACGACAGCCTCAAGGGCAAGTGGTCGGTGCTGATTTTCATGCCCGCCGCCTTCACCTTCAACTGCCCCACCGAAATCGAAGACGCGGCCGAGCATTACGCCGAGTTCCAGAAGGCCGGCGCCGAGGTCTACATCGTCACCACCGACACGCATTTCTCGCACAAGGTGTGGCACGAAACCTCGCCAGCCGTCGGCAAGGCCCGGTTCCCCTTGGTCGGCGACCCGACCCACCAACTGACCCATGCTTTCGGCGTGCATATTCCGCAAGAGGGCTTGGCGCTGCGCGGCACCTTCATCATCAACCCCGATGGCCTGATCAAGACCGCCGAGATCCACTCCAACGAGATCGCCCGCGATGTCAAGGAAACCGTGCGCAAGCTCAAGGCCGCCCAGTACACCGCCGCCAACCCCGGCCAGGTCTGCCCCGCCAAATGGAACGAAGGCGCCAAGACCCTGACGCCTTCGCTGGACTTGGTCGGCAAGATCTGACGCCTGATCGATTCGGCACCCGGCCGGACTGCGTCATGGCGCCCTCGGCGCCATGCCGTCCGGTTTTTTTTCGCCCTGACCATGCAAAGGAGCGTCCCATGCTCGACGAAACACTCAAGACCCAACTGTCCACCTATCTGGAGCGCGTGACGCAGCCGTTGGAACTGCAGGCCTGCCTGGACGACAGCCAAACCGCGCGCGAGATGCGGGAACTGCTGCAAACCATCGCTGCGCTGCGCAGCGACATGATTCATCTGCGCACCGACGGCAGCGATGCGCGCCAGCCCTCATTCAGCCTGCGCCGTGCCGGCAGCCAGATGCAACTGCGCTTTGCCGGCTTGCCGCTGGGCCATGAGTTCAATTCCCTGGTGCTGGCCCTGCTGTGGGCCGGCGGCCATCCGCCCAAGGTCGGGCAGGAACTGATCGAGCAGGTGCAGGCGCTCGATGGCGACCTGCGCTTTGAGGTCTACATGGGCCTGGATTGCCACAACTGCCCGGATGTGGTGCAGGCCCTGACGCTGATGGCCGTGCTCAACCCCAGGATCAGCACCACCGTCATCGAAGGCGGCGCCTTCCGGCAGGAGGTGAGCGAGCGCGAGGTCATGGCCGTGCCCACGGTGTTCATGAACGGCCGGTTCTTTGCCTCGGGCCGCATGATGCTGGAAGAAATCCTGGCCCGGCTCGACACCGGCGCCGCCGCCCGTGACGCGGCCCGGCTATCGGCCAAGGCCCCTTATGACATGCTCATCGTCGGAGCCGGCCCTGCCGGCGTTGCCGCTGCGGTGTATGCGGCCCGCAAGGGCCTGCGCACCGGCCTGGTCACCGAGCGCTTTGGCGGCCAGGTGAACGACACGCTGGCCATAGAGAACTACATCGGGGTGCCGCAGACCGACGGCCCCCGGTATGCGAGCGCGCTGCAAGCCCATCTGCGCGCCTATGACGTGGACCTGATGAACCTGCAGCGCGCCGGCCAGTTGGTTGCGCCCGCGCAGCCCGGCGGCCTGACCACCGTGCAACTGGCCAATGGCGGCGCGCTCAAGGCCCGGACGGTGATCCTGTCTACCGGCGCCCGCTGGCGCAATGTGAATGTGCCCGGCGAGGCCGAGTACCGGAACAAGGGCGTGACCTATTGCCCGCATTGCGATGGCCCGCTGTTCAAGGGCAAACGCACGGCGGTGATCGGCGGTGGCAATTCCGGCGTCGAGGCCGCGATCGATCTGGCCGGCATCGTGGCCCATGTCACGCTGATCGAATTTGCCGAGCAGCTCAAGGCCGACGCAGTGCTGGTCGACCGGCTCAAGAGCCTGCCCAACGTGAGCATCCACACCAACGCGCAGACCACCTGCATCACGGGCGCCGGCGGCAAGGTCGATGGCATCCGGTTCCGGGACCGCGCCACCGGCCTGGAGCATGGCGTGGAGCTCGATGGCGTGTTCGTGCAGATCGGCCTGGTGCCCAATACCGACTGGCTCAAGGGCCAGGTCGCGCTGAGCCCGTCCGGCGAGGTCGTGATCGATGCCCGGGGCCAGACCAGCCTGCCCGGCGTGTTTGCCGCAGGCGACTGCACCACGGTGCCGTACAAGCAGATCGTCATCGCCGCAGGCGACGGGGCCAAGGCGGCGCTCAGTGCGTTCGAGCATCTGATCCGTATGCCGGTGGCTGCTGCTGCGGCGGTGCCGGCGGCGGCTGATCCGGTGCTGGCGTAGCGGGGTGCGATGACAATGGATATGCCTTGCCAGGCGCGGGGCAGATGGCGGTTTTCGGCCAGCGCGGTGCGGGGACGGTGCACCGCGTTGCGCGCCACACTTGCCGGATGCCCGGTCGGGACGCCCGGGCGATCAGGCAATCGATAGCTCGCTGGCGGCGCTGGCGAGCAATTGCCGCGCTGCATCCAGGCCGGGGCCTTGCGGGCGGTCGATGCGCCGCACGAAGGGGCAGGTCAATACCGCCAGCGCATTGCCTTGCAACCCCAGCACCGGCATCGAGATGTCGACCACACCAAAAGCCTGCTGACTGTCGCCCTGCCAGTAGCCGAGCGCGCGGACGCGCTGCAAAAGAGGCTGCAACTGCGGCTCGGGCATGGGCCGCTCGCCATCGAGGGCGTCATGCTCTGCCAGCATCTGGGCGCGCCGCTGCTCGGATTGGAAGGCCAGCAGCACATGGCCCGAGCCGGTGTCCACCAGGCCCACCCGCACACCCAGGCGCAGGGTCAGCCCCCAATTGCCCGGGCCGTTGACCTGCGCCACCACGGTCACGTTGCCGCGGCTGTAAATGCCGAGATGGCAGGACTGCTCGGACGCCTTGGCGAAAGCCTCCATCGCCGGCAGGGCCTGCGCCACCAGGCGCTCGATGGGGGGATGGCGGTGGCCCAGCTCGAACAGCTTGAGACTGAGCGCATGGCGGTCGCCCTGCTGCGAGCGCGTCACGTAGTGCCGCGCGACCAGGCGCTCGAGCATCCGGTAAATCTCGCTCGGGCTGCGGCCCATGGCTTTGACGATCTCGGCGCGCGTCAGGCCATGCGGCTGCTCGGCGAGCAGTTCCAGAATGTCCAGTCCCTTGTCCAGGGCGGGGGCGCGATAGCGGTCGTTGGGATGGGCCATGGGGGGATGGGCGGGCCGTAGCCGGGCCAAACCTTAACAGAGCTTGCATCAGGGTAATCACGGATTGGCGAGCCGATTCCTGCCTCTTACATTAATTCTCCAATGAATAAATAATTCATATTTGAAGCAATCTGTAAGACTTGCTTGGCACCTGTTTGGCGTTCGTGAAGGACTTGTTCGTATGAGACTGCAAGGCAAAAGCATTTTGATCACTGCGGCCGGTCAGGGCATAGGCCGCGCCAGTGCGCTGGCCTGCGTGCGCGAGGGTGCGCAGGTGATCGCCACCGATATCGATGCGGCGCTGCTGGAGCGACTGGCCGCCGAGGCCAGCGGCTTGACGACGCAGTTGCTGGATGTGCGCGACAGCGCTGCCGTGACGGCGCTGGCGGCCCGGCTGCCGGCCCTGGATGGCCTGTTCAACTGCGCCGGTTTCGTGCACAACGGCAGCATCCTGGACTGCGATGAGGCGGCCTGGGACTTCAGCATGGATCTGAACGTCAAGGGCGCTTACCGCATGACGCGCGCTTTTCTTGCGGGCATGCTGGACAAGATGGCGCGCACGGGCAGCAGCGGCTCGATCCTGAACATGGCCTCGATGGCGTCGTCGATGAAGGGTTTCCCGAGGCGCTTCGTCTATGGCACCACCAAGGCGGCGGTCATTGGCATGACCAAGGCCATCGCCGCCGACTTCGTGCGCCAGGGTTTGCGCTGCAACGCTTTGTGCCCCGGCACCGTCGATACGCCTTCATTGCGCCAGCGCATCGCCAGCGCCGCCGATCCGGTGCAGGCGGAAAAAGATTTCATCGCGCGCCAGCCCATGGGGCGCTTGGCGACGGTCGATGACATCACGCCGCAGGTGGTGTATTTGCTCAGCGACGAATCGCGCTACGTCACGGGCCAGGCGGTTTCGGTCGATGGCGGCACGAGCATCTGACGCGCGACGACGCCATGGCCGCGCCACTGATCTCGATCTGCGGTTTGTCCAAAGCCTTTGCCGGTGTGCCGGCGTTGGACAAGGTGCAGTTCGAGTTGCAGCGCGGCGAAGTCCACGCGCTGATGGGCGAGAACGGGGCCGGCAAGTCCACCTTGATGAAGGTGCTGGCCGGGATCCATGCCCCCGACGAGGGCGAGATACTGGTCGCGGGCCGGGCCGTGGACATTCCGAGCCCGCGCGCCGCGCAAAGCCTGGGCATAGGCATCGTGCACCAGGAACTGAACCTGATGAACCATTTGACGGCGGCGCAGAACATCTTCATTGGCCGTGAGCCGCGCCATGCCCTGGGCC
Organism: Verminephrobacter eiseniae EF01-2; assembly: GCF_000015565.1. NCBI lineage: Bacteria > Pseudomonadati > Pseudomonadota > Betaproteobacteria > Burkholderiales > Comamonadaceae > Verminephrobacter > Verminephrobacter eiseniae. The sequence continues at coordinate 1,214,018 of NC_008786.1, read as the reverse complement.
TGCTGCTCGACGAGCGCTCGCTCGATGCGCAGGCCGCAGCCATTTTCGAGCGCATGCGCCTGAAGCTGGACCCGCGCACCACCGTCGGCGACCTGACGGTGGCCAAGCAGCAGATGGTCGAAATCGCCAAGGCGCTGTCGTTTCAGTCCCGGGTGCTGATCATGGACGAGCCCACGGCCGCGCTGAACGACGAGGAGGTGGCCGATCTGTTTCGCATCATCGGCCAGCTCAAGGCCGAAGGCGTGGGCATCGTCTACATCTCGCACAAGATGGACGAGTTGCGGCAGATCGCCGACCGGGTGACGGTGCTGCGCGATGGCCGCTACATCGCCACCATGCCGATGGCCAGCACCAGCGTAGACACCATCGTCGGCATGATGGTCGGGCGCCCGCTGGAGGAGGTCGCAAGGCAGATTCCCGACAGCAGCGGCAACGAGGTCATGCTGGAGGTGCGCGGCCTGACGCGGGGCGCCGCCATCCAGGACGTGGGTTTCACGCTGCGCCGTGGCGAGATCCTCGGCTTTGCCGGGCTGATGGGGGCCGGCCGGACCGAGGTCGCGCGCGCCATCTTCGGGGCCGACCCGATAGACGCCGGCGAGATCCGGGTTCGGGGTCAGCGCGTGACCATCCGATCGCCCGAGCAGGCCGTTGCCCACGGTATCGGCTACCTGTCTGAAGACCGCAAGCATTTTGGTCTTGCGACGGGTATGGACGTGCAGAGCAACATCGCCATGTCGGCCATGCGCTCCTTTGTCAAACCGGGTTTCTTCCTGGACCGGGCGGCGCTGCGCAAGACGGCGCAGGACTATGTGCGCCAGCTCGGCATCAAGACCCCGTCGGTGGCGCAGCCGGTGCGGCTGCTGTCGGGTGGCAACCAGCAAAAGATCGTGATCGCCAAGTGGTTGCTGTGCGACTGCGACATCCTGTTCTTCGATGAGCCGACACGCGGCATCGACGTGGGGGCCAAAGCCGAAATCCACAAGCTGTTGCACGAACTGGCCGGACAGGGCAAGGCGATCGTGGTGATCTCGTCCGAACTGCCCGAGGTCCTGCGCCTGGCGCATCGGATCTTGGTGATGTGCGAAGGCCGGGTGACCGGCGAACTGACGCGGGCCCAAGCCTCCCAGCAAGCCATCATGGCGCTGGCCACCCGGCGCCAGGCCGCGCCGCGCCACGTCGTCCACTGATTTCCCGCAGACGATCCATGCAAAAGACTCTCAGCCCGCTGCCGACCGAAGGATGGACCAAAGCCCGGCTCTTTCGGCCCGAGATGCGCCAGAAACTGCTGGCCTTTGCCAGCCTGCTGGCACTGATGGCGTTCTTCAGCATGGCCTCGCGCAACTTCCTGCAAACCGACAATCTGGTGGCCATTTTGCAGGCGACTGCGGTCAACGGGGTGCTGGCGATTGCCTGCACCTTCGTGATCATCACCTCGGGCATCGATTTGTCGGTGGGCACGCTGATGACCTTTTGCGCCGTGATGACGGGCGTGGTGCTCACCCATCTGGGCTGGCCACTGCCGCTGGGCATTGCTGCGGCCATCCTCACCGGAGCGCTGTGCGGTCTCACCTCGGGGACCTTGATCGCGAAGCTGAAAATTCCGCCCTTCATTGCCACCCTGGGCATGATGATGCTGCTCAAGGGCTTGTCGCTGGTGATCTCCGGCACCAGGCCGATTTACTTCAACGACACCGAGGGCTTCAGCGCGATTTCGCAAGATTCGCTGATCGCCGCGCTGATTCCGGCGCTGCCGATCCCGAACGCGGTGCTGATCCTCTTCGTCGTTGCCGTGGCGGCGAGCCTGGTGCTGAACCGGACGATCCTGGGGCGCTACACCTTTGCGCTGGGCAGCAACGAGGAAGCCGTGCGTCTGTCGGGCGTGAATGTCGACTTCTGGAAGATCGTCGTGTACACGGTCAGTGGCGCCATCTGCGGCATCGCCGGTTTGCTGATTGCATCGCGCCTGAACTCGGCGCAACCGGCATTGGGCCAGGGCTACGAACTCGATGCGATTGCCGCCGTGGTCATCGGCGGCACCTCGCTGGCGGGCGGGACGGGCACCATCTTGGGCACCATCATCGGCGCCTTCATCATGAGCGTGCTGACCAATGGGCTGCGCATCCTGTCCGTGGCGCAGGAGTGGCAGACGGTGGTGACCGGCGTGATCATCATCCTGGCCGTCTACACCGACATCCTGCGGCGCCGAAGCCGCGCTGCGCGCTGACCCCGTTTTTCCACACCACCCAAAGGAGCGAGCATGTCCGGCAAACAACTATGGCGCATCACCCTGGGCATTGGCATTGCGCTGGGCGCGAGCCTGGCCGCCAGCGCCCAGCAGGTCTACATACCGCTGGTGTCCAAGGGCTTTCAGCACCAGTTCTGGCAATCCGTGAAGGCCGGGGCGGAGCAGGCGGGCAAGGACTTCGATGTCAAAGTCACGTTCGAGGGGCCAGAGTCGGAAGCGATGATCGACAAGCAGATCGACATGCTGGCCGCCGTTCTGGCCAAGAACCCGAAAGCGATCGGTCTGGCAGCGCTCGACAAAAAGGCCGTGGTCCCGTTGCTCAAAAAGGCCCAGGCCGCCAAGGTGCTGGTCGTGGCCTTCGACGCCAGTGTGGACAGCGACATCCCGGTGACCACGGCGAGCACCGACAACAGGGCTGCGGCCGCATTGGCGGCAGACAAAATGGCCGAGTTGATCGGCAAGAGCGGCGAGATCGCGTTGGTCGTGCATGACCAGACCAATAGCACCGGCATAGACCGCCGTGACGGCTTCGTCGAGCGCATCAAGACCAGCTACCCGGGCATCAAGATCGTCAGCATCCAGTACGGCGGCGGCGACCACCTCAAGTCCACCGAAATCACCAAGTCCATCCTGCAAGCCAACCCGAATCTGAAGGGCATCTTCGGCACCAATGAAGGCTCGGCCGTGGGCGTGATCAACGGCGTCAAAGAGATGAAGCGCAAGCTGGTGGTCATCGGCTACGACGCGGGCAAGCAGCAAAAGGATGCGATCAGGGCCGGCCTGATGGCCGGCGCCATCACGCAAAATCCGGTGGGCATCGGCTACAAGACCGTGGAGGCCGCCGTCAAGGCGCTCAAGGGCGAGAAGTTGCCCAAGGTGATCGACACCGGCTTTTACTGGTACGACAAGAACAATATCGACGACCCCAAGATCGCCGCCGTTTTGTACGATTGATCCTCATACGATCGATCCAGACCACCCCACCAGGAACCCTGCTGTGAAACTTCTCCGCTATGGCCCCAAGGGCATGGAAAAACCGGGCTTGCTCGACGCGCAAGGCCGGGTGCGCGACCTGTCGGCCGTGGTGCCCGACATCGCAGGCCAGACGCTGACGCCCGCCGGTCTGGCGCGCATCGCCCGGCTGGACGCGGCCTCATTGCCGCTGGTGCCCGGCGTCGCGCAGCAGGACCTGCGCCTGGGCGCCTGCGTGGGCCAGGTCGGCAAGTTCGTCTGCATCGGTCTGAACTACGCCGACCATGCCGCCGAATCGGGCCAACCCGTGCCGACCGAGCCGGTGGTCTTTGCCAAGTGGACCAGCGCCATCGTCGGGCCCGACGATGCGGTCGAGATTCCGCGCGGCAGCCAGCGCACCGACTGGGAGGTCGAACTCGGCGTGGTCATCGGCAAAGGCGGGCGCTATATCCCCGAGGCCGAGGCCATGGAGCATGTGGCCGGCTACTGCGTGGTCAACGATGTGTCCGAGCGCGAACTACAGCTCGAGCGCGGCGGCGGCCAGTGGGCCAAGGGCAAGGGCTGCGACACCTTCGGCCCCATCGGCCCCTGGCTCGTCACCGCCGACGAAGTGCCCGACCCGCAGGCGCTGGACCTGTGGCTGGAGGTCGATGGCCGGCGCTTTCAAAACGGGAACACGCGCACCATGGTCTTCGGTGTCGCGCAACTGATCAGCCATCTGAGCCAATGCATGAGCCTGCAACCCGGCGACCTGATTTCCACAGGCACCCCGCCCGGTGTGGGGCTGGGACAAAAACCGCCGCTGTACCTGGTCGCCGGCCAGACCATGCGGCTGGGCATCAGCGGGCTGGGCGAGCAGCGGCAACGCACGGTGCAAGCCTGATTCGCCGGAGCCCTCTTCCGCCCGCAACGCATCCGACCCATGACCACCATCCGATCCCTGCGCGTGCTGGACCTGCGCTTTCCCACCTCCGCGCAGCGGGACGGCTCCGACGCGATGAACCCGGACCCGGACTACAGCGCCGCCTACCTGGTGCTGGAGACCGACCAGCCCGCCCTGCAAGGGCATGGCCTGACATTCACCATTGGCCGTGGCAACGAGATTTGCTGCGCTGCGATCCGCGCGCTGGAGCATCTGGTGATCGGGCTGGACTTGGCCTGGATCACCCGGGACATGGGGCGCTTTTGGCGCCACATCACCTCCGACAGCCAGTTGCGCTGGATCGGCCCGGACAAGGGCGCGATCCACTTGGCGACCGGCGCGCTGGTCAACGCCGTCTGGGATCTGTGGGCCAAGGCCGAAGGCCAGCCCCTGTGGCGGCTGGTGGCGCAGATGAGCCCCGAAGAACTGGTCCGAACCATCGACTTTCGCTACCTCAGCGACTGCATCACGCCCGAGCAGGCACTGGCGCTGCTGCGCGAGCGTGCCGTCGGGAAACAGGAGCGCATCGCCGACCTGCTGGCCAACGGCTACCCCTGCTACACCACCTCGGCGGGCTGGCTCGGCTATGACGACGACAAACTGCGCCGCCTGGCACAGCAAGCGGTGGATGCCGGCTTCAGGCACCTCAAGCTCAAAGTGGGCCGCGACCTGCAAGACGACATCCGCCGCCTGCGCATTGCGCGCCAAGTGCTGGGGCCCGAGCGCCAGTTGATGCTGGACGCCAACCAGGTCTGGGAGGTCGATCAGGCCATCGCCTGGCTGCAGCAACTGGCCTTTGCCAAGCCCTGGTTCATCGAAGAACCCACCAGCCCCGATGATGTCGAAGGCCACCGGCGGATTCGCCAGGCGCTCAGCGGGGTCATGCAGGTGGCCACCGGGGAGATGTGCCAAAACCGCATCCTGTTCAAGCAGTTCATCATGCGTGAGGCCATCGACGTGGTGCAAATCGACGCCTGCCGCCTGGGCGGTGTCAACGAGGTGCTGGCCGTGCTGCTGATGGCCGCCAAGCACGGCCTGAAGGTCTGCCCGCACGCCGGCGGCGTGGGCCTGTGCGAGTACGTGCAGCATCTGGCCATGATCGACTACCTGTGCATCGCCGGCAGCAAGCAGGGCCGCGTGATCGAGTATGTCGATCACCTGCACGAGCATTTCGTCGATCCCTGCGTGATCCGCAACGCCGCCTACATGCCGCCGCAGCGCCCGGGCTACTCGATAGAGATGAAGCCGCACACACTGGCCACGCACCAGCACCACGGCTGAGGCGCCGATCTTGCACAGCGGCGCCGGGCGGGTACCCCCGAACCGGGCCCCGGACCGCAGGCGAATCGGCATGCAGCGCTTGCGGCCAGACCAGTGTCGCGTCACGGATCAGATGTCGTAGGCTGCGCGCAGCCATCGGAGCGCAGCGCAAGGCGCATCGCTTGCCCATACCGAGCTGTATTGGCAAGCGATGCAACGCCGCGATGCGCTTCGATGGCCAGCGCAGACCGACAGATGATCCGTGACGCGACACTAGTGCCGGCCGACGAGGCATCATCCGCCTACCGCCTACCGCCTGCCGTCGCCTGCTGCGTGCGAGCGGCATCACCGCTGGAGTCTGCCGATGTTCAAAATCCCCCCCGTCAGTGCCGCTCGCCTGCCCGAGCTGCTGCGTGCCATGCCCAAGGCCGAACTGCATATCCACATCGAGGGCTCGCTGGAGCCCGAACTGATCTTTGCGCTGGCGCAGCGCAATGGCCTGCAACTGCCCTACGCCAGCGTGGCCGAACTGCGCAGCGCCTATGCGTTTTGCAATCTGCAGAGCTTTCTCGACATCTACTACGCCGGCGCCAGTGTCCTGCGGCACGAGCAGGACTTTTATGACCTGGCGCACGCCTACCTGGCCCGAGCGGCCCGGGACCGGGTGCTGCATGCCGAAATCTTCTTCGACCCGCAGACCCACACCGCACGCGGCGTGGCCATCGAGACCGTGATCGATGGCCTGCACCGCGCCTGCGCAGAGGCGCGCACCGGGTTGGGCATCAGCGCCACGCTGATCCTTTGCTTTCTGCGCCACTTGAGCGAAAAGGCGGCCTTCGAGACGCTGGAGCAGGCCGAGCCGCTGCTCGACAAGATCGTGGGCGTGGGGCTGGACTCCAGCGAGCAGGGCCATCCTCCGGAAAAGTTCGCCCGGGTGTTCGCGCGCTGCCGCGAGCGCGGCCTGCACCTGGTGGCCCATGCCGGCGAAGAGGGGCCGCCAGCCTATATCTGGAGCGCGCTCGATGTGCTGCGGGTCGAGCGCATAGACCACGGCGTGCAGGCCGTGCATGACGCAGCGCTGATGCAGCGCCTGGCGCATCAGCGCATTGCGCTGACCGTGTGCCCCCTGTCCAACCAAAAGCTGTGCGTGTTCCCCAGCCTGGCGCAGCACAACCTGGGCCGGCTGCTCGATGCCGGCCTGGCAGCCACGGTCAATTCGGACGACCCGGCCTACTTTGGCGGCTACATCAACGAAAACTTCACCCAGGTGTTCGCCGCGACAGGACTGACGGCCCGGCAGGCCTACCAGTTGGCGTTCAACAGCTTCGAGGCGAGTTTCGCGGGCAACGCCGACAAACGCCTGTGGCAGCACCAACTCAAGGAGAGCTTCGAGCGCTTTGTCGAGCATGACTATTGAGCGTTGCACCGAGCAGTTCGCAGGCGCTCCATTGCACTTCCCTCCAAACCTGGGGTTCCCCGTAGTGTCGCGTCACCGATCATCTGTCGGTCTGCGCTGGCCATCGAAGCGCATCGCGGCGTTGCATCGCTTGCCAATACAGCTCGGTATGGGCTGCGCGATGCGCCTTGCGCTGCGCGCCGATGGCTGCGCGCAGCCTACGACATCTGATCGGTGACGCGACACTAGCAGGACTTGCGCACAACGGATTTGCAATCGTGATCATCAACGGGTGCGTCCACGCGCCGGACACCGACGCCAAGCCCAGGCCCAGGCCCGCCCACATGCGGGCGGTGTCCGACGACGCACTGACCTGATCGCGGAGCGTGTTGTTCGCGGTGCTTGCCCGAGGACCCAAGATGTGTGCAGCCATTGGCGGGACGGCACGTCAGCGGATGCCGCTGATCTTGTGCGTCTGCAAGCTCAGGCGCCAGAGCGGTTGTTGCAGGCAGGCGGCGATGCAGATGGCGATGTGGGCGGCCTGATCGGGCCCGTCCATGGGTTGCAGGAAGCGGTGGGTGAACTGCCCGGTGCGGGCAATGGCCGCCAGATCCATCCCGGCCTGGGGCCACACCAGCTTGAGCTCTTGCCCCTGCGTCTGAACCCAGGGCGCGCCGGCCTTGGGGCTGACGCACAGCCAGTCGATGCCGGGCGGTGCGGCCAGGCTGCCATTGGTTTCCACCGCGATGCGAAACTGCTGCGCATGCAGGGCTGCCAGCAGGGCGGCATCGACTTGCAGCAGTGGTTCGCCGCCGGTCAACACCACCAGGCGGTGCGCGCTGTCGGCGGCGGGCCACTGTGCGGCGATCCGCTCGGCCAGCGCATCGGCCTGTGCAAACTTGCCGCCCAGGGTGCCGTCGGTGCCCACGAAGTCGGTGTCGCAAAAGCGGCAGAGCGCATCGGCACGGTCGGCTTCGCGGCCGCTCCAGAGGTTGCAGCCGGCAAAGCGGCAGAACACGGCGGGCATGCCGGTCTGGCCGCCTTCGCCTTGCAGGGTGTAGAAGATTTCCTTGACGCTGTAGGTCATCGGTCGGGGCGCCGGGGCGCGGTAGTTCATTCCATTTCCCAATCATCCGTGCACTTTGTCGGCTTCGCTGGCCGCACATTGGTACTGTCTGCGCTGCGCCTCGCGTTCACGAACGATTCAGAAATGGAATCAGGCCGCCGGCGGCACCAGGATGGTGGGGGCGGCGGGGGCGGCCAGCGCGGGGTAGTCGCGGCTGTAGTGCAGGCCGCGGCTTTCGCGGCGCAGTTGGGCGCTGCGCACGATCAGGTCGGCCACCTGTACCAGGTTGCGCAGTTCCAGCAGGTCGCGTGTGACGTGAAAGTGCGCGTAGAACTCGTCGATCTCGCCTTGCAGCAGCGCAATGCGGTGGGCGGCGCGCTCCAGGCGCTTGTTGGTGCGCACGATGCCCACGTAGTCCCACATGAAGCGGCGCAGTTCGTCCCAGTTGTGCGAGATGACCACCGCCTCGTCGGCGTCGGTCACGCGGCTGTCATCCCAGACGGGCAAGGCGGGGCGCCCGGTGGCCGGCGCGGCGGCAATGGCCTGCGCGGTGGCGCGGGCAAATACCAGGCATTCGAGCAGCGAGTTGCTGGCCAGCCGGTTGGCCCCGTGCAGGCCGGTGCAGGCCACCTCGCCCACGGCATGCAGGCCGGGCAGGTCGGTGCGGCCCGCCAGGTCGGTGAGCACACCGCCGCAGGTGAAATGCGCCGTGGGCACCACCGGGATGGGCGCGCGCGTGATGTCGATGCCCAGTGCTGCGCAGTGCGCCAGGATGTTCGGAAAATGCGCCTGCAAAAACGCCGGGCTTTGGTGCGAGATATCCAGGTGCACGCAGTCGAGCCCATGGCGCTTCATCTCGAAGTCGATGGCGCGGGCCACCACGTCGCGCGGGGCCAGTTCGGCGCGCGGGTCATGCTCGGGCATGAAGCGCGTGCCCCCGGCCGCAGGCGGCAGCAGCAGCAGCCCGCCCTCGCCGCGCACCGCCTCGCTGATCAGGAAGGACTTGGCGTGCGGGTGGTACAGCCCGGTGGGGTGAAACTGTATGAACTCCATGTTTGCCACGCGGCAGCCCGCGCGCCAGGCGGCGGCAATGCCGTCGCCGGTGGCGGTGTCGGGGTTGGTGGTGTACAGGTAGACCTTGCCCGCGCCGCCGGTGGCCAAAATGGTCTGGCTCGCGCGCAAGGTGATGACGGTGTCGGTCCGGCTGTCGAGCGCGTACAGGCCCAGGCAGCGGTGGCCGGGCAGGCCCAGCTTGCTGGTGCTGATCAGGTCGACCAGCGTATGGTGCTCGAACAGCGTGATGTTTGGCGTGCCGCGCACCGCGTCGATCAGCGTGCGCTGCACCGCCGCGCCGGTGGCGTCGGTGACATGGGCGATGCGGCGGGCGCTGTGGCCGCCCTCGCGGGTCAGGTGCAGCAGTTCGCCTTCGAGCGTGAAAGGCACGCCCAACTGGCGCAGCCAGGCAATCGATGCGGGCGCGTTCTCCACCACGAAGCGGGTGGTGGCCAGGTCGCACAGGCCGGCACCGGCCACCAGGGTGTCTTCGATATGCGCGGCAAAGCTGTCGTCATCGGCCAGCACGGCGGCGATGCCGCCCTGGGCCCGGCCGCTGGAGCCGTCTTGCAACTGGCGCTTGGTGATCACGGCCACGCGGTGCGTGGGCGCCAGGTGCAGCGCGGCGGACAGACCGGCCAGGCCGCTGCCGGCGATGAGAACGTCGAAATCGTGGGCTGCCATGGCTTGCGGTGGTGGTGGCTGCCATGGCCAGCGGCCAAGGCGGTGAAGAGCGAACGACGTGAAGGATGTGCCGGACGGCAGGCTACACCGGTGTGTACGCCAGCCGCAGGTAGATGGGCGCGAACGCCTCGGCCTGGGTGATCTCGATCAGCGCCTCTTTGGCCAGTTCCAGCAGCGCGATGAAGATCACCACCAGCACGCTGCGGCCTTGGCCGGGTTCAAAGAGATCTTCGAACGCGACGAAGCGGCGGCCTTGCAGCGTCTTGAGCACCCGACTCATGTACTCGCGCACCGAAAGCTCGGCGCGCGTGATCTTGTGGTGCTGCACGAGTTGGGCGCGTTGGAGGATGTCGCGCCAGGCCTGTTGCAACTGCCGCACCTGCACTGCGGGAAAACGCGGCTGCAGGCTTTGCTCGATGAACACCTGGGCCTTCAAAAAATCGCGCCCATGCTGCGGCATCTGCGACAGCCGCTGCGCGGCCAGCTTCATCTGCTCGTATTCGAGCAGGCGGCGCACCAGTTCGGCGCGCGGATCTTCGGGCTCTGCGCCGCCCTCTTGCTTTCTGGGGGGCAGCAGCATGCGCGACTTGATCTCGATCAGCATCGCGGCCATCAGCAGGTATTCGGCGGCCAGTTCCAGATTGCGGCTGCGGATCTCCTCGACATACGCCAGATACTGGCGCGTGACGCCCGCCATGGGGATGTCCAGGATGTTGAAGTTCTGCTTGCGGATCAGGTACAGCAGCAGATCCAGCGGGCCTTCAAAGGCTTCGAGAAAGACCTCCAGCGCATCGGGCGGGATGTACAGATCGGTGGGCAGCGCAAACAGCGGCTCGCCATACAGCCGCGCCAGCGCCACTTGGTCGACCACCACCGGCATGCCGGGCGCATCGACGGGGCTTGCCGTGGTCATCGATGGCCCCAACCAGGTGGCCGCAGGGGCATGGAGAGCATGCGCTACCGGTCGTTTTGCTGCGCGATTCAGTGGCTGTCCGTCTGGTAGACATAGGGCTTTTGCGGCACCCGGGCGGCGCGCAATTCGGCCCAGAGCTGGCGGTCTACGTTCTTGTCCCACAGCAGGGCACGGCCGGCCAGTTGCTGCTTTTCCAACCCGGGCAGGCGGGCCTTGAGCTGGTTGATGAATTGCGTGGTGTCGGACTGGTAGTCGGGGCGGCGGAAAATGGACATGGGCGGGTTACCTCTGTGCAGGGCCGGATTTTACCGCCGCCTGTCTGCTAGTGTCGCGTCACCGATCATCTGTCGGTCTGCGCTGGCCATCGAAGCGCATCGCGGCGTTGCATCGCTTGCCAATACGCTCGGTATGGGCTGCGCGATGCGCCTTGCGTTGCGCTCCGATGGCTGCGCGCAGCCTACGACATCTGATCCGTGACGCGACACCAGGTGATGGCGCGCGCACCGGGGCACACCGGGGACGTGACAAGCGCCGCCGTGCCGCATGGCGTGATGGGCAACGCAGCGGATCCATGGCCCGCCCCCGCTGGAGTTCGCGACCATACCCTCGGCCACCGCAGGGACAGGCGCTGCGCCCCTTGCGGGTGATCCGCCTGCGCGCCGGTGTCGTGATGGCGCTGGACCCATTGGTCATTGGTATCGGTCATGCAGATCGCCCGCGCAGGCATCAGCGCCTCGGGGGCAGGGTGTTTCAGATCGACCGGCAGCGCGCAAAACGCACCACGGTGACACCGGCACACGCCTGCCGGGTGGAGGGCATGACCAGCACGCAGTCGTCATAGGGCGTTGTCACGGCAACGCCGTCGTTATCGCCGATCACGGTGCCGGCCTTTGCGACCCGCTCCAGCCCGGTGTAGGGCGCGGCAAAGCGAAAGGCGCTGCTGCTGGCGACCACGGGGGCGGTCACCTCCAGCACCCATTGGCGTGGTGCATCGGGCAGGCGCCAGCCGGGCAATCGTTGCGCCAGGGCCGCAGCGCTCAGCAGGCCGGATTGGGCGAGCACGCGCAGGCACAGGTCTTGCGCCACGGCGCGGCTGGCCGGGTCGCCATGGAAGCCGCATTCGATGAGCAACGAACGGGTGTCGCCGCCCTCGGCGTCCGGGCGGCCAAAGCGGCCATAGTCGCGCATGCGCACGCCTTGGGGGTGGCCGGCATCGACGACGATGTATTCGGGCGTGCGCAGGGCCTGCGCCAGTTGCAGGTTGCGCGCCCGGGTGCCGGTGAGCAGCAGCGGCGCCGAGGGCTCGTGCATCGAGTGGATGTCCAGCAGCCAGTCCGCGCGCGCCACGAAAGGCCGCAACGCCGCGGCGCGGCGTCTTTCGCGGGTGTCGGCTGCGGCGATGCGCTCGTCGAGCCACTGGCGGTTCAGGTCTTCGTCGATGTAGCGCGCCGCGTCGTGCCGGGCGGCATCGAAACGGTCGAAGGCTTCGAGGTTGCACAAGGCCAGTGTGAGCCGGCCCTGCTGCGGACGCAGACCGGCCTCCAGCAGACCCTTGACGGCCCAGGCGCCACACAGTTCGTTGCCGTGCACCAGGGCGCTGATCATCAGGTGGCGCCCGGGTTGGCCCGAGTCGAAGTGCCATACGCCTTCGGTGCCGGTGTTGCCTGCGCGCCAAGCCGCCAAGTCCGGCACCGGCAGGGCGAAAGTCGGGGTCGTTCGGGCCGTCGGGTGCGGTAGGTTCATTCTTCGATCCTGGCAGAGGCAATGATCTTGCGGTACTTGGCCACCTCGGCCGCCAGGAACTGGTCTATGTCCAGCTTGGTGGCGGCGACGGTGGCGCCATTGTCTTGCATCTTTTGGCGGAATTCGCCGGACTGCAAGCTGTCGTGCAGCGCCTTCCTGAGCCTGTCGAGCGTCGGCCGGGGCAGGCCGGCAGGGGCCATCAGGGCGAACCAGCCGCCTATATCCACGTTCTTGTACTGCGGCGACTCGGCCAGCGCCGGGATGTCGGGCGTGATGGCCGAGCGGCTGGCCTCGGTCGTGCCCAGCGCGATCAGCTTGCCGCTTTTGATGTACGGCAGGCCGCTGGAGAGCGCGAACATGCCGAACTCCAGGTTGTTGCCCAACAGGTCACTGGCCAGCGGCGCCACGCCGCGGTACGGGATATGCGTCATGAACAACCGACCCTGCTCCTTGATCATTTCACCGGCCAAGTGCAGCGAGGTACCCACGCCCGAACTGCCATAGCTGAACTTGCCCGGGTTGCGCGCGACCTTTTGCGTGAATTCGGCCAAATTCTGCACCCCCACCCCGGGCGAAGCCACCAGCACCAGCGGCTGCGAGACGATGTGGCCGATGGCGCTGAAATCCTTCAGATCGTATTTGACCGCCCTGGTCACCAGTTTGTTGATCACCAATTCATTGATCGAGCCTACGAGCAGCGTGTAGCCATCGGGTGCAGCGCTGGCCACTCTCTGGGCGCCGATGGCGCCACCGGCACCGCCGATGTTCTCAATCACCATGGGCACGCCGAGCCTGTGGCCCAACTCGACGGCCAAGGTGCGCGCGACCAGGTCGACGCTGCCACCCGGCGGGTAACCTACGACGATGCTGACGGGCCGGGAGGGATAGACCTCTTGCGCCAGCGCAGGGGTTGCAGGGACGGCCAAGCCGCATAGCAGGGCATACAGGGCCAGCAGGGCAGTGCGGCGCAGGGACGGGGAGCAGGGCATGGGATTCCTTGACGAGGGGATGGAGGGTGCGGGATGGGCGGCCATGGCAGTTTCTCATCCCGCCCGGCTGCACCCGCAGTGCCCGCAGGGTGGCCGCCGTGCCGACCATGGCCGGGTCAGCGCCGGGCGGCTTGCAGCAGCGCACGCATGCGCAGCGCCTGGGCGCGTGCTGCGCCAGCAAAGTCCGCGCCAGCGCCAGCGTAGAGGATGGTGCGGGACGAGTTCACGATGATCGGCGCATCGCTGCGCAGCCCTGCGCGCACGGCAGCGGCTGCATCGCCCCCCTGGGCGCCCACGCCGGGGATCAGCAGCGGCAGCGTCGGGGCAAGGCTGCGCACGCGCTCGATCTCTTGCGGATAGGTGGCGCCCACCACCAGACCCAACTGGCCATTGCGGTTCCAGGGGCCTTGCGCGAGGCTGGCCAGATGCTCGTACAGCAACGGTTGGCCGGCGACGCTGGCCAAGCGCTGGTTTTGCAGATCATCACCGCCCGGGTTCGAGGTGCGGCACAGCAGGAAAGCGCCTTTGCCACGGTAGGCCAGATAAGGCGCTATCGAGTCAAAGCCCATGAACGGCGACAGAGTGACCGCGTCGGCACCGTAGCGCTCGAAGGCTTCCTTGGCGTACTGCTCGGCGGTGGCGCCGATATCGCCGCGCTTGGCGTCCAGGATCACCGGCACCTGGGGCGCGTTGCTGCGCATGTGCTGCATCAGGCGTTCGAGCTGCGCTTCCGCGCCATGGGCGGCAAAGTAGGCAATCTGGGGCTTGAACGCAC